>NZ_MAUE01000012.1 GCF_001702265.1 Pseudomonas aylmerensis | reverse complement strand
TATCGTCTTCTTCAATGAATCAAGCAATTCGTGTGGGAACTTATGGAGCAGCTGATGTCGTCGATTAAGGAGGTGATCCAGCCGCAGGTTCCCCTACGGCTACCTTGTTACGACTTCACCCCAGTCATGAATCACACCGTGGTAACCGTCCTCCCGAAGGTTAGACTAGCTACTTCTGGTGCAACCCACTCCCATGGTGTGACGGGCGGTGTGTACAAGGCCCGGGAACGTATTCACCGCGACATTCTGATTCGCGATTACTAGCGATTCCGACTTCACGCAGTCGAGTTGCAGACTGCGATCCGGACTACGATCGGTTTTATGGGATTAGCTCCACCTCGCGGCTTGGCAACCCTCTGTACCGACCATTGTAGCACGTGTGTAGCCCAGGCCGTAAGGGCCATGATGACTTGACGTCATCCCCACCTTCCTCCGGTTTGTCACCGGCAGTCTCCTTAGAGTGCCCACCATTACGTGCTGGTAACTAAGGACAAGGGTTGCGCTCGTTACGGGACTTAACCCAACATCTCACGACACGAGCTGACGACAGCCATGCAGCACCTGTCTCAATGTTCCCGAAGGCACCAATCTATCTCTAGAAAGTTCATTGGATGTCAAGGCCTGGTAAGGTTCTTCGCGTTGCTTCGAATTAAACCACATGCTCCACCGCTTGTGCGGGCCCCCGTCAATTCATTTGAGTTTTAACCTTGCGGCCGTACTCCCCAGGCGGTCAACTTAATGCGTTAGCTGCGCCACTAAGAGCTCAAGGCTCCCAACGGCTAGTTGACATCGTTTACGGCGTGGACTACCAGGGTATCTAATCCTGTTTGCTCCCCACGCTTTCGCACCTCAGTGTCAGTATCAGTCCAGGTGGTCGCCTTCGCCACTGGTGTTCCTTCCTATATCTACGCATTTCACCGCTACACAGGAAATTCCACCACCCTCTACCATACTCTAGTCAGTCAGTTTTGAATGCAGTTCCCAGGTTGAGCCCGGGGATTTCACATCCAACTTAACAAACCACCTACGCGCGCTTTACGCCCAGTAATTCCGATTAACGCTTGCACCCTCTGTATTACCGCGGCTGCTGGCACAGAGTTAGCCGGTGCTTATTCTGTCGGTAACGTCAAAACAGTTACGTATTAGGCAACTGCCCTTCCTCCCAACTTAAAGTGCTTTACAATCCGAAGACCTTCTTCACACACGCGGCATGGCTGGATCAGGCTTTCGCCCATTGTCCAATATTCCCCACTGCTGCCTCCCGTAGGAGTCTGGACCGTGTCTCAGTTCCAGTGTGACTGATCATCCTCTCAGACCAGTTACGGATCGTCGCCTTGGTGAGCCATTACCCCACCAACTAGCTAATCCGACCTAGGCTCATCTGATAGCGCAAGGCCCGAAGGTCCCCTGCTTTCTCCCGTAGGACGTATGCGGTATTAGCGTCCGTTTCCGAACGTTATCCCCCACTACCAGGCAGATTCCTAGGCATTACTCACCCGTCCGCCGCTCTCAAGAGAAGCAAGCTTCTCTCTACCGCTCGACTTGCATGTGTTAGGCCTGCCGCCAGCGTTCAATCTGAGCCATGATCAAACTCTTCAGTTCAAACATCTTTGGGTTTTTAAGAAACCCTAAACTTGGCTCAGCAATCGTTGGTTACATCTTTGATTTCTCGCGGAGTAACTTGTGATGCTGATAATCTTGTTGACTATCAGTCTGACTCCACAAGCACCCACACGAATTGCTTGATTCAGTTGTTAAAGAGCGGTTGGTTAAGATCTTTCGTCTCAACCGAGGCGCGCATTCTACAGCAGCCTCATTTGCTGTCAAGTGATTATTTTCAGAAGTTTTCGAAGATTTCTTCAACAACTTCAACCACTTGCGCTTCCGATCTCTCGTTAGCGGGAGGCGAATTCTACAGCGTTATACGCTGCTGTCAACACCTCTTTTTCTCCGCTTTCGACCGAGAAGATCGAAACGTTAATAGAGCCAAACAACCCTGCCCTACCAACTCCTTCTGGGCTTCGATGAACTGAAGCAAGTCGCTGTCGAATCTCGCGTAACCCTTTGTTTACCAAGGAGTTTTCCGTTTCGACTGCGCCGGAAGTGGGGCGAATTATAGACTTCCAGAATCTGCCGTCAACCCTTAATTTTGCTTTTCTATCAATTAGTTATGATTGGTTAAAAAACCATCAATAAAGCAACACTCGGCCTCTATATAGAAGGGACGCCCCCTAGATAACGCCTGCCTCCTTCAACGCCGCGATATTCACCACCCCCAATCCCAATACATCCCTCAACACCTGCGCCGTATGCTCTCCTAATAGAGGAGGCGCGCTTCGGTATTCGACAGGCGTCTTGGATAACCGGATTGGACTGGCAACCTGAGGCACCATCCCCGCCAAGGCATGGGGCAGGGCAATCGCCAATCCACGCGCCTGGACCTGAGGGTCGGCAAACACCTGGGCCAAATCATTGATAGGCCCACAAGGCACACCTACCTGTTCTAACAATGACACCCACTCGGCCGTGGTCTTGAAGACCGTAACCTGGCGAATCAATGGAATCAGCCCTGCGCGATTAGCCACTCGCATCGTGTTAGTCGCGAAACGCGGATCGTCCGCCCACTGCGGCTGCCCTGCCACGTCCGCAAACTTACGAAACTGGCCGTCATTACCTACCGTCAGGATGAAGTCCCCATCAGCCGTAGGAAAATCCTGGTAAGGCACGATATTCGGATGAGCATTGCCAAGGCGCTTGGGCGACACACCCGTCGTCAGGTAATTCATGGCCTGGTTAGCCAGGCAAGCCACCTGCACATCCAGCAACGCCATATCGATATGCTGGCCGCCGCCGTCATGATCCCGGTGAGCCAGCGCTGCGAGGATCGCCACCGTGGAGTAGAGCCCCGTGAGAATGTCGGTCAACGCCACACCCACCTTTACCGGCCCAGCGCCTTCATCACCTTCAGGCCGACCCGTCAGGCTCATCAGCCCACCCAGGCCCTGGATCATGAAGTCATAACCGGCGCGAGACGCATAGGGGCCCGTCTGGCCAAAGCCCGTAATCGAGCAATAGATCAGCTCCGGATTGATCTCCTTGAGCGACGCATAGTCCAGCCCGTACGCCGCCAGCCCGCCGACCTTGAAATTCTCGATCAGGATGTCGGACTTGGCAGCCAGGTCACGCACCAGCTTCTGCCCATCCGGCTGCGTGAAGTCGATGGTCACCGACTCCTTGTTGCGATTGGCAGCCAGGTAGTACGCCGCCTCACTGGTGTTTTGACCATAGGCATCCTTAAGGAAGGGCGGCCCCCATGCGCGCGTGTCGTCCCCATTACCCGGCCGCTCGACCTTGATCACCTCGGCCCCAAGGTCCGCAAGGATCTGCCCGGCCCAGGGGCCTGCCAGTACTCGTGATAAATCCAGTACCCGCAAATGCGAAAGCGCGCCCATGCCCATGCTCCTATTAATAGAAAGCCTGGAGACCGGTTTGCGCGCGCCCCAGAATCAAGGCGTGCACATCATGGGTACCTTCGTAGGTGTTCACCACCTCCAGGTTGACCAGGTGCCGCGCCACACCAAATTCATCGGAGATGCCGTTACCGCCCAACATGTCCCGCGCCATGCGGGCGATGTCCAGGGACTTGCCACACGAATTGCGCTTCATGATCGAAGTGATCTCGACCGCCGCAGTGCCTTCATCCTTCATCCGCCCCAGCCGCAGGCACCCTTGCAGGGCCAGCGTGATTTCGGTCTGCATGTCGGCCAGCTTCTTCTGGATCAATTGCGTGGCCGCCAACGGACGGCCGAACTGCTGACGATCCAGGGTGTATTGGCGCGCGGTGTGCCAGCAGAATTCGGCAGCCCCCAGCGCGCCCCACGAGATGCCATAGCGTGCAGAATTCAGGCACGTGAAAGGCCCCTTCAATCCGCGCACATCCGGGAAGATGTTCTCTTCCGGCACAAACACGTTGTCCATGACGATCTCGCCGGTGATGGATGCCCGCAGCCCGACCTTGCCGTGAATCGCAGGAGCGCTGAGACCTTTCCAGCCCTTTTCCAGGACGAACCCACGAATATCGCCGGCGTCGTCCTTGCCCCACACCACAAACACATCGGCGATCGGGCTATTGGTGATCCACATCTTGGCGCCGGTCAGGCTGTAGCCGCCGTCCACTTTGCGTGCACGGGTAATCATCGCGCCTGGGTCAGAACCGTGGTTAGGCTCTGTCAGACCAAAGCAGCCGATCCATTCGCCGGAGGCCAGCTTCGGCAGATACTTCTGTTTTTGTGCCTCGGTACCGAACTCATTGATCGGCACCATGACCAGGGAGGATTGCACACTCATCATCGAGCGATACCCGGAGTCGACCCGCTCGACTTCGCGAGCAATCAACCCGTAGCTGACGTAGTTCAAGCCACTGCCACCGTACTGCTCGGGAATCATCGCGCCCAACAGGCCGGTTTCGCCCATCTCGCGGAAGATCGCAGGGTCGGTCTTTTCATGGCGGAAGGCTTCGAGTACGCGGGGCGCCAACTTGTCCTGGGCGAATTGCTCAGCACTGTCACGCACCATGCGCTCTTCTTCGGTGAGCTGTTGATCCAGCAGCAGTGGATCGATCCAGTTGAAGCTTGCCTTACCAGCCATGAATGAGTCCTCGCAGGGAAAATCAGAAGTCGTGCATGGAGCCTAGGCCGAGCGAACGCTTAGGGCAAACGAGGTTTCTGCATAGGGTTGTGCTAATTTCTCACTCCGAAGCAGCCAAGAAGGGCGCAGAGGCACTTTATAAGTGAGGACTAGGTACATGCGCAGAAAAATACCCAGCACCACCGCACTGGTCAGTTTTGAGGCCGCAGCCCGGCACGAGAGCTTCACCAAGGCGGCGCACGAACTTTCCATCACCCAAGGCGCCATCTGCCGACAGATTGCCAGCCTCGAGGAGTTTTTAAGTGTCGAGCTGTTTCGACGCTCTCGACGCGGAGTAAAACTGACGGAGGCAGGGCTTTCGTACAGCCGCCGTGTCGCCACGCAGCTGGATGCCGTGGAGCGCGACACCTTGTCCGTGATGGGCCAGCAGGGCGCCAATGTCATCGAGCTGGCCGTGGTGCCCACCTTTGGCACTCAATGGCTGATACCGCGCCTCAAGGATTTCCAACGCCAACACCCGGAAGTCACGGTTAACCTGACCAACCGCACGCGCCCCTTTCTGTTTGCCGACACCGAATTCGACGCTGCGATCTACTTTGGAGATGCTGACTGGTCGGGTACCGAATCCCACAGACTGATGGGAGAAAACCCTGTCCCCGTATGCAGCCCGCGCCTGATGGGCCATCGCACACATTTCAGCCCCCAGGAGATCGCAGAACTGCCATTGCTGCAGCAGACCACTAGGCCCTATGCCTGGCGGCAGTGGTTCAACGCGCAACAACTGAACATACCCCGCGACATGACAGGACCGCGTTACGAGCTATTCTCGATGTTGTCGCAGGCAGCCATGCATGACATGGGTATCGCGCTGATCCCGCCTTTCCTTATCCAGCGCGAGCTGAAAGAGCAGCATCTAGTGATTGCGAGTCCTGAGGCCCTGAGTAGCTCGAAGGCTTATTACTTGATGATTCCGGAGAGAAAAGTCGAATCCGCATCATTGCATGCGTTCAGGGACTGGTTAGTCGATCAGTCACAACGCTACAGCCCAAGCCTTTAAAGGCCTAAAGCTCATAGCTGACTTTGTAGTCAATTAATTTGAAGACCTACAGATATACGTATATGTCGCTTTTAAGCAGACTGTACGGTTCTGTCAAAAACAAGGCTCAAAGCCATGATTTTCATGGCTTGTGGCGACTATCGCAGGCTCATACCTGACTATTCACACCGGCCATCGAAAAAGTCCCAACAAATACCTACAAGCCTTTAAACACCTGTATTTAAAGAGGTTATTCAGGCGCATTGCGACAATCAGTCACAGGGTGACTTGTAGTTAATTTTTCGTCACCCGTCATAATCCCTTGAAGGCCGTAAAGTTCGCCTGCAAAATGCCGCGCCCCGCTGTCATTTCAGCGGGATCGTGCTGATCGGCCGCCCCAGCTGCGCCACTCACGGTGCACTGGCCTTTTTACAAAAAGATCAAAAGCAAAAAGATCATGCAGGAGATTTGACGTGCACATTGGTGTTCCTCTCGAAACCCAGACCGGTGAAACGCGGGTGGCTGCCACCCCGGAAACCATCAAGAAGCTGATCGGCCAGGGCCATAAGGTCACTGTTCAAAGCGGTGCAGGCCTCAACGCCAGCATCGTCGACAGTGCCTATGAAACGGCAGGCGCAACCATTGGCAGCGCCGGCGATGCGTTTGGCGCCGAGCTGATTCTCAAGGTAGTGGCTCCCAGCGATAGCGAACTGGCGCTGATCAAAAGCGGCACCGTGTTGGTGGGCATGCTCAATCCGTTCAGCAACGAAACCATCGCCAAGCTGGCCGGGCAGGGCATCACTGCCTTTGCACTGGAAGCCGCGCCGCGTACCTCACGGGCTCAGAGCCTCGACGTGCTGTCGTCCCAGGCCAACATTGCCGGTTACAAGGCCGTCTTGCTCGCCGCCCATCACTACCCGCGCTTCATGCCAATGCTGATGACGGCCGCCGGTACGGTAAAAGCCGCACGCGTGTTGATCCTCGGCGCTGGTGTCGCTGGCCTGCAGGCCATCGCCACGGCGAAACGCCTGGGTGCGGTGATCGAAGCATCCGACGTACGTCCGGCGGTGAAAGAGCAGATCGAATCCCTCGGTGCCAAGTTCGTCGACGTGCCTTACGAAACCGATGAAGAACGCGAATGCGCCGTCGGTGTCGGCGGTTACGCTCGCCCCATGCCCACCAGCTGGATGCAGCGCCAAGCCTTGGCCGTGCACGAGCGCGCCAAGCAGGCCGACATCGTCATTACCACCGCGCTGATCCCCGGCCGCAAGGCGCCGACCTTGCTCAGCGCCGAAACCGTCGCGCAGATGAAACCCGGCTCAGTGGTCATCGACCTCGCGGCGGCCCAGGGCGGCAACTGCCCGCTGACGGTCGCCGATCAGGTCGTGGTCGAGAACGGCGTGATCATCTGTGGCCCGACCAACCTCGCCGGTGCCGTCGCCGCCGATGCGTCTGCCTTGTACGCACGCAACCTGCTGGACTTCCTGAAGCTGGTCTTCACTAAGGAAGGGCAGTTTGAAATCAACCTCGAAGACGACATCGTCGCCGCGTGCCTGATGTGCCGCGACGGCCAAGTCATCCGCAAAAACGCCTAACAGGGATTCAGACGATGGAAGAGCTTATCTCCCCCGGTATCTACAACCTGATCATCTTTGTGCTGGCGATTTATGTCGGTTACCACGTGGTCTGGAACGTCACGCCCGCGCTGCACACGCCGTTGATGGCGGTGACTAACGCGATTTCGGCGATCGTGATCGTCGGCGCCATGCTTGCTGCCGCGCTGACCGTAACCCCGCTGGGCAAGACCATGGGCACATTGGCCGTGGCCTTGGCAGCCGTTAACGTGTTCGGGGGTTTCCTCGTGACGCGCAGGATGCTGGAGATGTTCAAGAAGAAAGCCCCGAAAGTAAAAGAAGAGGCGCCGAAGTAATGAGCATGAATCTGGTCACGACGCTCTACCTGATCGCGTCGATCTGCTTTATCCAGGCCCTCAAGGGCTTGTCACACCCAACCACCTCTCGGCGGGGCAACCTGTTCGGCATGCTCGGCATGGCGCTGGCGGTACTCACCACCGTGGGCCTCATCTATAAGCTCGGTGCCGAGCTGGCCACTGCCGGTATCGGCTACGTGATCGTTGGCCTGCTGGTCGGCGGCACCGCTGGCTCGATCATGGCCAAACGCGTGGAAATGACCAAGATGCCGGAGCTGGTGGCGTTCATGCACAGCATGATCGGCCTGGCCGCGGTGTTTATCGCGATTGCTGCCGTGGTCGAACCGCAGTCCCTGGGCATCGTCAAACACCTGGGCGACTCGATCCCGACGGGTAACCGTCTGGAGCTGTTCCTCGGCGCAGCCATCGGTGCAATCACCTTTTCCGGTTCGGTGATTGCGTTCGGCAAGCTCTCGGGCAAGTACAAGTTCCGCCTCTTCCAGGGCGCACCGGTACAGTTTGGTGGCCAGCACAAGCTGAACCTGGTGCTCGGCCTGCTGACCCTCGGCCTGGGCCTGGCGTTCATGTTCACCGGCAACCTCACGGCCTTCGCGTTGATGCTGGCCCTGGCCTTTGTGCTCGGCGTGCTGATCATCATCCCGATCGGCGGCGCGGACATGCCGGTCGTGGTGTCGATGCTCAACAGCTATTCCGGCTGGGCAGCGGCGGGGATCGGCTTCTCGCTGAACAACTCGATGCTGATCATCGCCGGCTCGCTGGTAGGTTCGTCCGGCGCGATCCTGTCGTACATCATGTGCAAGGCGATGAACCGCTCCTTCTTTAATGTACTGCTCGGTGGTTTCGGCAATGCGCCGGATGCCGGTGCTGCAGCCGGTACTAAAGAAGCGCGCCCAGTGAAGTCCGGCTCGGCTGATGACGCGACTTTCCTGCTGACCAACGCCGACACGGTGATCATCGTTCCAGGCTACGGCCTGGCGGTGGCCCGGGCACAACACGCGCTCAAGGAGCTGACCGAGAAGCTCACCCACCATGGCGTGACCGTGAAGTACGCGATCCACCCGGTAGCAGGCCGCATGCCTGGCCACATGAACGTACTGCTCGCCGAGGCCGAAGTGCCTTACGACCAGGTGTTCGAAATGGAAGACATCAACTCCGAGTTCGGCCAGGCCGACGTGGTGCTGGTGCTCGGCGCGAACGACGTGGTCAACCCGGCCGCCAAGAACGATCCGAACTCGCCCATTGCTGGCATGCCGATCCTGGAAGCGTTCAAGGCCAAGACCATCATCGTCAACAAGCGCTCGATGGCCAGTGGTTACGCCGGCCTGGACAACGAGTTGTTCTATCTGGACAAGACCATGATGGTCTTTGGCGATGCCAAGAAGGTCATCGAAGACATGGTCAAAGCCGTCGAATAACACTGCGCCAGCGCAATACCCGAAACCCTGGCCTCCCGTAGGCTGGGGTTTTTTCGTTCCAATGCCCTGCGTGGGAATGCAGTCAGGGATGCTCTGCGTCCCGCTTCGCGCACTCACATGAAACCCGACCAAAGGCTCTAAATCGCCGCCTGGCATTCGACCATGGTAGCGGGCCGAAATTTTTTGAAATCACTACACTGCCCACCTTGCTTCCGTAGCCTGAGATAACAATTCATGTACCGTGATCGTATCCGCTTGCCTTCGTTGTTGAACAAGGTCATGAGCGCGGCAGACGCCGCCGCACTGATCGAGGACGGCATGACCGTCGGCATGAGCGGCTTCACCCGCGCCGGTGAAGCCAAGGCCGTCCCCCACGCCCTGGCCGAACGCGCCAAGACTTCGCCGCTGAAAATCACCCTGATGACCGGCGCCAGCCTGGGCAATGACCTGGACAAGCAACTGACCGAGGCCGGCGTGCTGTCGCGACGCATGCCGTTCCAGGTCGACAGCACCCTGCGCAAGGCGATCAACGCCGGCCAGGTGATGTTTATCGACCAGCATCTGTCAGAAACCGTCGAGCAACTGCGCAACAACCAGCTCAAGCTGCCGGACATCGCCGTGATCGAAGCCGTCGCGATCACCGAACAAGGGCATATCGTGCCCACCACGTCGGTCGGCAACTCGGCCAGCTTCGCGATTTTCGCCAAGCAAGTGATTGTCGAGATCAACCTGGCACACAACCCGAACCTGGAAGGGTTGCACGACATTTATATCCCGACGTACCGGCCTACCCGCACCCCGATTCCATTGGTCAAGGTCGACGACCGCATCGGTAGCACGGCGATCCCGATCCCGCCGGAAAAGATCGTCGCGATTGTGATCACCAACCAGGCCGACTCCGCCTCAACGGTAACGCCGCCTGATGCCGACACCCAGGGTATCGCCAATCACCTGATCAACTTCCTGAAGCAGGAAGTGGACGCCGGTCGCATGACCAACAAGCTTGGCCCGCTGCAGGCCGGGATCGGCAACATCGCCAACGCGGTGATGTGCGGCCTGATCGAGTCGCCATTCGAAGACCTGACCATGTATTCGGAAGTGTTGCAGGACTCGACGTTCGACCTGATCGACGCCGGCAAGCTGAGTTTCGCCTCGGGCAGTTCGATCACGCTGTCGGAGCGGCGCAATGCCGACGTGTTCGGCAACCTGGAACACTACAAGGACAAACTGGTGCTGCGCCCGCAGGAAATCTCCAACCACCCGGAAGTGGTACGGCGCCTGGGCATCATCGGCATCAACACGGCGCTGGAGTTCGATATCTACGGCAACGTCAACTCCACCCACGTCTGCGGCACGCGGATGATGAACGGCATTGGCGGCTCCGGGGATTTCGCGCGCAACGCGCACCTGGCGATTTTCGTCACCAAGTCGATTGCCAAGGGCGGCGCGATTTCCAGCGTGGTGCCGATGGTCAGTCACGTGGACCACACCGAGCACGACGTCGATATCCTGGTAACCGAGGTCGGGCTGGCCGACCTGCGCGGCCTCGCACCCCGCGAGCGCGCGCGGGTGATCATCGACAATTGCGTGCACCCGGCCTATCGCGATGCACTGAACAGTTACTTCGAATCCGCTTGCGCCATCGGTGGCCACACTCCGCACATCCTGCGCGAAGCACTGAGTTGGCACATCAACCTCGAAGAAACCGGACATATGCTCAAGGCTTGATTGATACAGATTCGAGCTGATGCAAACACAGTTTCATCAGCTCGATGAACCGACCGACCTTTTTTGAAAAAACTGTACTGCTGTACCGGTCATTTCCTACCGAAAATTCCTACGATCATCTACCAAACTGCCATTTTCGCACTGTTTCAGTGCAGACAGGTACAGTTGCCCCATTTACGTACAGTACAGCACCCTTAAACAGTTAACTGGCCCCTCACAATACAGGTGAACTGTATCTAGAGAGTCTTGCGCCGGAGGAGGATCATGGGCATCAGTTAAACCACTACCTAATCCCGCCACAAGCGGAAGGATGTCATCATGGAACGTACACTCAGTTCCGAACTGTTCTTCGAAGAAAAAGCTGTAAACACCCAGGCCTCCCTGCCTTTGCGCGTTCTCGCCAACCTGATGTTGTGGCAGCGCCGCATCTCCAGCCGCCACCAACTGGCTCGTCTGGATTCGCGTCTGCTGGCTGACGCCGGTATCAGCGAAGCTCAACGCTACGAAGAGCTGAGCAAGCCGTTCTGGCGCTGATTGGCGCCCGCTGGCCCTGACCCGACGGGTCCACTGCCAGCACTCTGATTTGTCAAAACAAAGCCCGCCCCGGGTCACCGGAGGCGGGCTTTGTTGTTTCCGGGATTCACGTTTGCGGCGCTAAAAACAGAAGACCTTTGCGGGGACAGGTACAGTTTAATAATTATAACAATTAAGCAGTACAATTTAGCCTGGGTGTATCTGTATCGGTCACAGCCTCTCGCCCAACATGGTGTTCCAGGACCTCATCAAAGGCACCCACCATGGCTACGCGCACCTCTCTTTGTAAGTATCTATTACGCCGTACCGCCTGCGTACTGACCAAGTGGGCGCGTCACGCATATGAAAGACGCCAACTGGCCCAACTCGATCCTCGTGAACTGTCCGACTCCGGCATCAGCCATGGAGACCGAATGGCCGAGCTCTCCAAGCCGTTCTGGCGTGACTAGGCAGTCAAGACGCTACCCGAACGGATAAACGGCGGCTTAATATCCGCTCACCACGTGGCGAACCTTTTAGGACGGGCGTCTGATCCCAACAGCTGTCCTGTGCCACTTTATTCGTTCATCTACAGGAGTCACCCCATGTCCCGTCTTCGCCTGCTGAGTGCTGCTGCCCTGTTGGCCCTGGCTGCCAACGCCCACGCGACCAGCTTCATCGTGACCACCGACTCCATCGTCGGTGCACTGAAAGCCACCTCGGATGCCAGCTCCGATGCCACTTCGTCCCTGCGCGACAACAAGGTCGTGCGCGCCGCCCGCGACGACGCCGCCAGCTTTGTTGCCAGTGAAGGCGCCATCCGTGGCGTGAAGCTGGAGAGCGCCCTGGCCCAGATCCGCCAACAGGCCCCGCAATTGAATTCCGCGACTGACGCACAACTGGCCCAGGCCATCCTGGCTATCTGATTAAGCTGACACAGGGAGCGCCCGCCGCTCCTTGGTGCCGCCGTACTGGCTCTCGCCCGGGCATTGCGCTAGCCTTGGCGCTCGTTTTCAGTTGTCGAGTCCCATGGCTTTTTCATACCGCCTGTTAATAGTCCCTGTGTTGTTTTCCATCGGTTGGTCGCCAATGGCCTCGGCCTTTGACCTGACCACCCAGAGCACCGTCGCGAGCGCCTACGCCACCAGCAAGGTGACCTCTGCGCCCTTCGACAGAAAAGTAGTCATGGCCGCCCAGGATGATGCAGCCGCTTTCATCGCCACTGACGGCCAATGGCGGGGGGCACGCCTGGAATCAGCGCTGAATTATCTGCGCCGCGCCCAGCCAAAACTTAACGCCAGCGACCTTGAACTGGCGCAAGCAATTCTCGTCCAATAATCATCTTTGTATTTCGGAGTCATTCCATGCGTAGCCCGCTGATCGCCGCCACCCTTGGCCTGCTGTTGTTGGCCGACGTTGCCCAGGCGCATACCTTGGTGGCCACCAGTAACATCATTGTTCGCGCCTCTGGCCGCACCATTGATTTCACGTCGGACACCACCACCTCCATCCGCGACTCCAAAGTCGTGCGTGAAGCCCACGATGACGCGGCAAGTTTCGTCGCCACCAACGGCGAGATTCGCGGCGCGCAGCTGGAAGCGGCGTTCGACACCCTGCGAACCCGCGTGCCGGAAGCCCGCGATGCCAGTGACCAGACCCTCGCCGAAGCTATCCTCGCACTGTGAGGCGACTCGCCGCCTGGCTCCTGGCCGGGGCTGTGCTGCTGTGTGCCAGCGCAGCCCAGGCCAGCCTGCAACTGCAGCTCAAGACCGATGGCTTGAGCCCAGCCGAACAGCAGGCCAGCCAGGCATTGCTCGATGAAGCGATGCGCTCCTTGCCGCCACGTTTTATCGAGCAGCTGGACCGGCGCATCGATGTCGGCTGGACCGACAAGATGCCCGAAAACGCCTACGGCCAGGCCTCCCTGGTGTCCGAGCTGGACCTCAACCGCAACCTGCTCGCCAGCCTGACCGACGGCAGCGCCGCTACCCAGAAAACCAACCGCCCCCACGGCACTGTGCGCCGGGAAATGCTCGCCACCGTGCTGCATGAACTGACCCACATCTATGACCGTGCGCGCCTGTGGTCCAAGGACGAGCGCGCGCTGATCCAGCGTTGCAGCCGCCAGAACAACATCACCGGCCTGATCGGCCTGCCGGATCAATGCCGGGGTCAGAATGACCGGCGCTTCACCCTCAGCGATGACCCGCGCCTGCTGGATCTCGCCGGCTGGCCGCAATACGTCGGCCGTCGCGGCGAACGCGAACAGCACAACCGCCAGGTCGCGCGCAGCCCGGACATCTACGAAACCACCAGCCCGCTGGAATTCGTCGCGGTCAACATGGAGTACTTCCTCCTCGACCCAAGCTACGCCTGCCGGCGCCCCGCGCTGTTCCGCTATTACAAGGAACACTTCGGCTGGGCGCCACCCGAACAGGACACCTGCGCCAAGACCTACGCTTTTCTCAACGCCGGCAACGATTTTGCCAAGACCCCGCTGGGCCAGGTTGATCCGGAACGGGTCTACGAAATCGACTACCTGCTGGCCGAAGCCAACCAGAACTTGGTGAGCCGCTGGGGGCACAGCATGCTGCGCCTGGTGATCTGCGCGCCCGGCCGCCCGCGTGGTCCGGATTGCCGGCTCGACCTGGACCAGCATTTGGTGCTGTCCTACCGGGCCTTCGTGGGTGACGTACAGCTGTCGAGCTGGGACGGCCTGGTGGGCAAGTATCCGTCTCGCCTGTTTGTGTTGCCGCTGGCCCAGGTGATTGACGAATACACCAAGACCGAGCTGCGTGGCCTGGCCTCCGTGCCGTTGAAACTCAGCCGCCAAGAGATCAACGACACCGTCGAGCATGCCGCTGAAATGCACTGGAGTTATGACGGCAACTACTATTTCCTGTCCAACAACTGCGCGGTCGAAAGCCTGAAACTGTTGCGCAGTGGCAGTGCCAACCCGCAGCTGACCGGCCTGGACAACATCACGCCCAACGGCCTGCTGGAAGTGCTGCAGGCGCGTGGCCTGGCCGATACCAGCGTGTTGAATGACAAACGCGAGGCCATGCGCCTTGGGTATCACTTCGACTCCTTCCGCGAACGCTACCAGGCGATGTTCGACGTGCTGCGCAAGCACCTGCCGATCAAGCAGACCCAGGTCGAAGACTGGCTGTCCCTGAGTGCCGAGGAGCGCCGCCAGTGGTTTGCCCAGGCTGACCTGCGTACCAGCGCCGCCCTGTTGCTGCTGGAGCAAGCGAGCTTTCGCAAACAGTTGATGCTGGCCCAGGACGAAGTCAAACAACGTTATCTCGGCGCCCGCGAACTCAAGAATGGCGGCATGGAGAAAGCCAACGCCACGCTGCAACAGATTCTCGCCAACAGTGGCTTCCTCAGCCGCCCGGCAGAACTGCTCGGCAGTGGCGGCTACGGCCTGCCGCAACCGTCGGAGTCCAAGCGCCTGGAGTCGGAAAGCGCCGAGCGCCAGAAACAACTGCAATCGCTCACCGGCGAACTGGATAAAGAGGTGAGGGCGCTGTTGGAGCCTTCCCGCGCAGCTGAAATTGCCGCCTGTGAAGCCAACCTCAAGCAGGTCGGCGAACATTTGCGAGCGCTGCATAAAGCAGCGGGCGGCCTGGAACTGCCCTGACAGCTTCACGGCAAACACCCTCAAATGTGGCAGCTGGCTTGCCAGCTCCCACATTGGCGCTGTGTAAATCTGACGACCGTGTATCTACCCTCCATCAACTGTTTGCCCAGCGAAAGCTGGCTGAAAGCTTCCCCGTCTAGGATCGCCCCCACTGCCGGCAACAGACCGGCTGTTAACAACAACAATGGTGATTCCCGATGTCCGCTCGTACCCGCCTGTTCGCCCCAACTCCACCCGTAAGCCACGTGCCTTTCGTTCTGCGCTGACCCCACCCGGTTCGCCATTCCCTAGCCGCGCTACGCCTGGAGTATTCCTATGCTGACTTTCCTTGGCTTTGCCATGGTCATCACGTTCATGTTCCTGATCATGACCAAGCGCCTGTCCGCGCTGATCGCCTTGATCATCGTGCCTATCCTGTTCGCGCTGTTCGGCGGCTTTGCGCCGGAGATCGGCCCGATGATGCTTGCGGGCATCACCAAACTCGCGCCGACCGGCGTGATGCTGATGTTCGCCATTCTCTACTTTGCCCTGATGATCGACTCCGGCCTGTTCGACCCGGCCGTGCGCAAGATCCTCCAGATGGTCAAGGGCGACCCGTTGAAAGTTTCCGTGGGCACCGCCGTGCTGGCCCTGGTCGTGTCGCTGGACGGTGACGGCGCCACCACTTACATGATCTGCGTGGCCGCCATGCTGCCGCTGTACCAGCGCATCGGCATGAGCCCGCGGATCATGGCCGGCCTGATCATCCTCGCCGGTGGCGTGATGAACATGACGCCCTGGGGTGGCCCGACCGCCCGCGCCGCCAGTGCGCTGCATGTGGACCCTTCGGATATTTTCGTTCCGATGATCCCGGCCATGGCCGCCGGTGTGATCGCGATCCTGGTGATCGCCTATATGTACGGCAAGCGCGAGCGTGCACGCCTGGGCGAACTGCACCTGCAAGGGGACGAGATCGACCACAGCGAAATTAGCGTGTCGCAATACCCTGACGCCCGCCGTCCGAAGCTGATCTGGTTCAACGGCGCGCTGACTTTTGCCCTGATGTGCACCCTGATCGCCGGGCTGCTGCCATTGCCGGTCCTGTTCATGGTGGCGTTCAGTATCGCGATGATCGTCAACTACCCGTGCCTGCAAATGCAGAAAGACCGCGTCGCCGCCCACGCCGGCAGCGTATTGGCAGTGGTCGGGCTGATCTTCGCCGCGGGTATCTTCACCGGCATCCTCTCCGGCACCGGCATGGTCGATGCGATGTCCAAGAGCCTGCTGGCCGTCATCCCCGATGCCATGGGCCCTTACCTGGCGGTGATCACCGCACTGGTGAGCATGCCGTTTACCTTCTTCATGTCCAACGATGCGTTCTACTACGGCGTACTGCCGGTGCTGGCCGAAGCCGCCAGTCATTACGGCATCACCGCCGTGGAGATGGCGCGTGCCTCCATCGTTGGCCAACCCGTGCACTTGCTCAGCCCGCTCGTACCGTCGACCTATCTGTTGGTGGCGTTGGCCGGTATCGAATTTGGCGATCACCAGCGCTTCACCCTCAAGTGGGCAGTACTGGTATGCCTGTGCATAATGTTCGCCGCGTTGCTGATGGGGATTTTTCCGCTGTTCAGCACTCTATAATCGTACCGACTCACCGCGCGGCGCTGCAGCTTGCGCGGTTTAACACTTGCTCAAAGGAATACACATGGAATGGCTGACCAATCCGGAAATCTGGATTGCCTTCTTCACCCTGACGGCCCTCGAGATCGTCCTGGGCATCGATAACATCATCATGATTTCGATCCTGGTCAGCCGCATGCCCAAGCATATGCAGGCGCGCACCCGGATTTTCGGCCTGGCCCTGGCCATGGTCACGCGCATCCTGTTGTTGCTGTCGATCACCTGGGTCATGCAACTTACCGCCGACCTGTTCGTGGTATTCGGCCAGGGCATTTCCGGGCGCGACCTGATCCTGTTCTTCGGTGGCCTGTTCCTGCTGTGGAAAAGCTCCCAGGAGATGTACCACGCCCTGGAAGGTGAAGACGAAACCCACGACGAGCCGAAAGGCGCGGGTGGCAAGTTCATCTACACCATCATCCAGATCGCCATCATCGACATCGTGTTCTCCCTGGACTCGGTGATCACCGCCGTGGGCATGGTCTCGCACGTTCCGGTGATGGTGGCGGCGATCGTGGTCGCGGTGCTGGTGATGATGCTGGCGGCCGGCACCATCAGCGAATTCATCGACAAGCACCCGTCGCTGAAAATGCTCGCGCTGTCGTTCCTGCTGGTAGTGGGTACCGTGCTGATCGCCGAATCCTTCGACGTGCACGTGCCAAAAGGCTACGTCTACTTCGCCATGGCGTTCTCGCTGGCGGTGGAAGCGGTGAATATCAAGATGCGCACTGCCATCGCGAAAAAGAAGAAACAGCAGGATCCTGTGAAACTGCGCAAGGACATTCCGGGTCAATAAACCTGACCCGCTGCTGAAAAGGGGCTTTCGAGCCCCTTTTTTCCCTCTGCAAAAAGCTGATTTCATGACAGTTTTATTTCAATCACGACTTTAGCTATGCGATGCTGGCGTACAGCCCATTCGCCAACTACAGCTTAAGTACAAGACGTAGAGCGGCACGCGGCAATTCTCATTTGCTCTTTTTGAGCTAACCCACACGGGGGGCCGAGCATGCTGACCTTGCTCAATCTGCTTTCCGCCGTGACCCTGCTTATCTGGGGCACGCATATCGTCCGTACCGGCATCCTCCGGGTCTACGGCTCTAACTTGCGCCAAGTCATCGGGCAGAACATGTCCAAGCGCTGGCTGGCGTTTGTCGCCGGCATCCTGGTGACCGCCATGGTGCAGAGCAGCAACGCCACCGCGATGCTGGTGACCTCCTTCGTGGGCCAGGGCCTGATGGGCTTGATGCCCGCGCTCGCGACCATGCTCGGCGCCGATGTCGGTACCGCGCTGATGGCGCGGGTGCTGACGTTTGACCTGTCATGGCTGTCGCCGCTGCTGATCTTTCTCGGGGTGATCTTCTTCCTGTCACGCAAACAGACGCGGGCAGGGCAGTTGGGCCGTGTAGGCATTGGCCTCGGGCTGATCATTCTCGCGCTGCAGCTGATCGTTGAGGCCGCCGGGCCGATTACGCATGCCCAGGGTGTGAAAGTGCTGTTCGCCTCGCTGACCGGCGACATCCTGCTCGATGCCCTGGTCGGTGCCTTGTTCGCGATGATTTCCTACTCCAGCCTGGCGGCCGTGTTGCTGACCGCGACCCTCGCCGGCGCCGGCGTGATCGGCCTGCACGTGGCCATCGGCCTGGTGATCGGCGCCAACATCGGCAGTGGTGTGCTGGCTTTCCTCAGTACCAGCATGCAGAACGCCGCCGGTCGCCAGGTGGCGCTGGGCAGCCTGTTGTACAAATTGATCGGCCTGCTGCTGATCATCCCGGTACTCGACCCGCTCGTACTGTGGATGGACGGCCTGGACTACAGCGCCCAGGGCATGGTTATCACCTTCCACCTGCTCTACAACGTCAGCCGCTGCCTGATCCTGCTGCCGAGCATCGGCCCGATGTCGCGCTTGTGCGCCTGGCTGCTGCCGGAGCGCGAGGAGGTCAATGGCACGGCCAAGCCGCGTCACCTCGACCTCGCCGCGCTCACCACCCCCAGCCTGGCACTGGCCAACGCCGCACGGGAAACCCTGCGCCTGGGCGACCTGATCGACAACATGCTCACCGCCATGCAGGAAGTGCTGCGCGGCAAGCAGACCGCCATCACCCAGGAGATGCGCAGCCTCAGCGACGACGTCGAGTCACTCTACAGCGCGATCAAGCTCTACCTGGCGCAAATGCCGCGCGAGGACCTCAGTGAGCAGGACAGCCGCCGCTGGGCCGAGATCATCGAGCTGTCGATCAACCTGAAACTGGCCGGCGACCTGATCGAACGCATGCTGCGCAAAGTCCAGCAGCAGAAAACCTCGCAACGCCGGCAGTTTTCGGAGGTCGGCCTGGAAGAACTCAGCGGCCTGCACAGCCAGTTGATCGCCAACCTGCGCCTGGGCCTGTCGGTGTTCCTCAGCGCCGACCCGGAAAGCGCCCGCCAACTGCTGCGCGAAAAGCGCCGTTTCCGCGCCCAGGAACGGCGCCTGGCCCACGCCCATGTCAGCCGCCTGCAACGCAAAGTCGTACAAAGCCTGGAGACCAGTTCCCTGCACCTGGAGCTGATTGCCGACATGAAGCGTCTGAACTCGTTGTTTTGCAGCAGTGCTTATGTAGTGTTGGAAACGTCCGACACCGGCGCGCTCTCCGCCGAAGATATTGCCGACATCACGCATTCACCCTGAACGGATGATGGCGCGTGAAGTCAGTTAAAACTGACCTCACACGCCAGGAAGCTTGTTATGCGTCGCCTGTTATTCGCTTGCCTGCTCATGGGTTCCGCCCATGCCTTTGCCTTTGACCGCCTGCAAGTCGAGGGCTACACCTTGCCCAATGGCCTGCAATTGCTGCTCAAGCCGGGCACCGAGCGCGGGCACGTGGCGATCCGACTGGTGGTCGGTGTAGGCCTGGATGACTTCAGTTGCGAAGACAAGGAGCTGCCGCACCTGCTCGAACACTTGCTGTTCAGCGGCCTCGACGGCGGCGGCGAAGGCGAACTGGAAGACCGCATGCAGGCCCTGGGCGGCGAGTGGAACGCCTACACCAGCAATGCCGACACCACCTTCGTGATCGAAGCCCCCGCGCAAAACCAGCGCAAGGTGCTCGACCTGCTGCTGGCGATCATCACCCGCACCGAACTGACCGACGCCAACATCCAGGCAGCCAAGCAGGTGGTGGAGCGCGAGGATGGTGGTCATTACTCACACCTGCAACGCCTGCTCGACCGCCAGGACCTGGGCCACACCGCCAGCAATCAACTGGCCGTCGAACTGGGGCTCAAATGTGCCGAACGCGCCGAGGTCAATCAGCTGACTCGCGACCAGTTGGAGAGCCTGCGCAAAAACTGGTACGCGCCCAACAACATGACGCTGATCATCGTCGGCGACCTCGACAAACTGCTGCCCGCCTACCTGGAGCGCACTTACGGCCAACTTGAGCCGGTGGAGCCCAGCGAGCATTTGGCGCTGCCGGACATCCAGCACGCCGCCGCCAGCCATCGCGAGCTGATCCACGGTTGGGTCGGCGACAGCGCCAAGCTGCACTGGCTGTTCCCCGAGCCGGTGCTGGATGACCAGCATGATGAAACCTACGACCTGCTCAAGGACTACCTCGACTGGGCGCTGTACCGCCAACTACGGCTCAAGCACGCCTTGTCCTACGGCCCATGGAGCGAGCGCGAAGTGCTCGGCGGCGTCGGTTTCCTCAGCCTGAATGCCGACCTCGAGCGAGAAAATCTCCCCGAAGCCGAACACGTGTTGCAAGCGCTCAAGGCGCAACTGCTCAAGGACGGCCTCGACCCTGCCGTGTTCAGTCGCCTCCAGCAGGCCGCCGTCGCCCGCCAGGCCTGGGCCGTGCAGGGCAACAGCGCCCTGGCCGATTATTACTGGAGCGCCTCGGGCGATTACCACAATGGGCACTTCAGCGACCCGGTCAAACGGATCAAGGCCGTGAGCCTGGACCAGACCAACCAGGCGATGCGCGAGGTCTTCAAGCAACCGGGCTACTGGCGCATCGAGAAGCCGCTGCTGAGCTACGACATGCTCAGCTGGATCGGTGCCGGCCTGCTCGGGCTGATCGCCATTGTGTTGATCGGCGTGCGGGTTTATCGCAAACGAGTCGCGTAATGAGGCACCGAACCCAGGGCTAAGACGTTATTCTGTCTGGGATTTTTTCCTACAAAGACTGCGAACTGCCGAATGCCAAACCTGACCCGTCTTATCCAGCGCGTCCTCGAACTGATGAAGCGCTACCCAGGGGTGATTGCACTCGGCGGGTTTATCTCGGGTGTGTGCAGCTTCATCCTGGTGGATCGCCAGCAGGGCATGGCCAGCTGGATCGCAGTGATCATGCTGGTGAGCTGGCTGTGGCTGATGCTCGAAAACAGCTTTACCCAGCTGTTCACCAAAGTCTTCAAGCGCGAAATCCCCGAACCCTTGCTGCGCTACGCGACACAGATGATCCACCAGGAAAGTCTGTTTTTTGTGCTGCCGTTCTTTTTCGTCACCACCGCCTGGAACAGCGGGCAGTCGGTGTTCACTGGCCTGCTCGGCGCTGCAGCGCTGGTGTCGATCACCGACCCGCTCTACTACAAGTGGCTGGCGCCCAAGCGCTCGCTGTTCCTGGCGTTGCACACCCTGACCCTGTTCGCCGCGCTGCTCACCGCGCTGCCGATCATCCTGCACCTGACCACCGCCGAAAGTTACAAGCTCGCCCTCGGCGTGGCCATGGCGTTGTCGATTCCAAGCCTGGCGGTAAGCCTGCCGCTGCGCAGCCTCAAGGGCTGGGCGATGCTGCTGGGGGTCACCGCCGCTATCGGCTGCGCCGGTTGGTTCCTGCGCAGTTGGGTGCCGCCGGCCACCCTGTGGATGACCGAAGTGGCCATCAGCACACAATTGCAAGACCGCACGCCGGGTGACGATCTCAAAGAAGTCACTGCCGCCCAGCTGCGCAGCGGCGGGCTGTACGCCTACACGGCGATCAATGCGCCGCGCGGGCTGGATGAGCGCATCTACCATGTGTGGAAATTCAATGGCAAAGAAGTCGACCGCATCGCCCTGGATATCCACGGCGGGCGCAAGGAAGGCTATCGCGCCTGGACCCATAAGCAGAATTTCCCGGCTGACGCGGTAGGCCGCTGGCAAGTGCAGGTGCTGACCGAGGACGGGCAAGTGATCGGCGTCCTGCGCTTCAAAGTGGCGGACGCAGCACAAACGGACAACCCAAAGTAGGCCGGTTCGTGCTATTACGTAGCAATTGTGGATAGCCAGACAAGCTCGGAGCTTATGACCAGCAGCACAACGGCCGGCGCCGCCCATCTCGATACGTCTACCGCCCCTCCGTTACTCAGGATTACGGGGGACTGGACGCTTGCCCACTACGCCAGCCTGAAAAAGCTTTCCGACAAACTCGACGGCCAATACGACGCCGGCGCGCGCATTGACCTCAACGGCCTCGGCGCCCTGGATACTGCCGGTGCCTCGCTGCTGGTGGAGCTGCTGGGGCCCGACCGCATCGAGCAATCCGCCGAGCAGACCGACTGCAGCCTCAGCGCTGCCGACCGCGCACTGCTCAAGACCGTCTACCGCTCCCTCAATGACTTTTGTGTGCCAGACAAAGCCCCGGAAGAAACCGCCGGCATCCAGGTGCTGGCGCGTATCGGGCGCGCGGTGGACACGGTCTGGCAGGACAGCAAGAAACTGCTGGGCTTCATCGGCCTGATCCTCGAAACCTTCGCTCGCGGCATCTTCCGGCCCAAGCGCTGGCGCCTGACGCCGATGGTTGCGCACCTCGAACAGGTCGGCCTCGACGCCGCCCCCATCGTCGCCTTGCTCACCTTTCTGGTCGGCGCCGTGGTGGCGTTCCTTGGGGCCACGGTCCTCAAGAGTTTTGGCGCGACGATTTTCACCGTGGACCTGGTGGCGTTCTCGTTCCTGCGCGAATTCGGCGTGCTGCTCACCGCGATCCTGATTGCCGGCCGCACCGCCAGTGCCTTTACCGCACAAATCGGCTCGATGAAGGCCAACGAGGAAATCGATGCGATCCGCACCCTCGGCCTCGACCCAATGGAGCTGCTGGTGTTGCCACGGGTACTGGCGCTGCTGGTGGCGCTGCCGATGCTCACGTTCCTGGCAATGCTCTCGGGCATCGTCGGCGGCGGCGTGGTGTGCGCGGTGGCCCTGGATATTTCGCCGGCGATGTTCCTCTCGCTGCTGCAATCGGACATTGGCGTGCAGCACTTCCTGGTGGGTATGGTCAAGGCGCCGATCTTCGCCTTCCTGATTGCCGCCATCGGTTGCCTGGAAGGCTTCAAGGTCAGCGGCAGCGCCGAATCGGTCGGCGCCCACACCACCTCCAGCGTGGTGCAATCGATCTTTGTGGTGATCGTGCTGGATGCGGTCGCCGCGCTGTTCTTCATGGAGATGGGCTGGTGAGTCGTCTACACCGTGCGCCCGCCGAGGCGGTGATTGAGGTGCGTGGCCTGTGCAATCGCTTTGGCAAACAGAGCGTGCACGAGAACCTCGACCTGGATTTGTACAAGGGCGAGATCCTCGCGGTGGTCGGCGGCTCCGGCAGCGGCAAGTCGGTGCTCTTGCGCAGCATCGTCGGCCTGCGGCGCCCCAGCGCGGGCGAGGTGCGGGTATTCGGCAAGAACCTGCCGAGCTTGTCGGAACACGAGCGCTCGCAGGTGGAACGGCGCTTCGGTGTGCTGTTCCAGAAGGGCGCGCTGTTTTCCTCGCTGACCGTGACCGAGAACGTCGCGCTGCCGTTGATCGAACACGCCGGCCTCAGCCGTGCCGACGCCGAGCACCTGGCTGCCGTCAAGCTGGCCCTGGCCGGGCTGCCGCTGTCGGCGGCCGACAAATACCCGGCGTCGCTGTCCGGCGGCATGATCAAGCGCGCCGCCCTGGCCCGCGCGCTGGCGCTGGACCCGGACATCCTGTTTCTCGACGAACCCACCGCCGGCCTCGATCCGATCGGCGCGGCGCAATTCGACCAACTGATCCTGACCCTGCGCGATGCGCTGGGCCTGAGCGTGTTCCTGGTCACCCATGACCTCGACACGCTTTACACCATCACCGACCGCGTGGCGGTGCTGGCGCAGAAGAAAGTGCTGGTGGCCGATGCCATCGATGTCGTCTCGGAAACGGACGACGCCTGGATTCACGAATACTTCCACGGCCCCCGGGGCCGCGCGGCATTGGATGCCGCTCAACCGCTCAACGAGGTATGACATGGAAACCCGAGCCCATCATGTGATGATCGGTCTGTTCAGCGTGATCGTGGTGGTCGGCGCGATGCTGTTCGGCCTGTGGCTGGCCAAGTCCAGCGTCGATACGGCCTTCCAGGATTACGAAGTGATCTTCAACGAGGCGGTCAGCGGCCTGTCCCAGGGCAGTTCGGTGCAATACAGCGGAATCAAGGTCGGCGATGTGATCAGCCTGCGCCTGGACCCCAACGACCCGCGCCGGGTGCTGGCGCGCATCCGCCTGGCCGGCCAGACGCCGATCAAGGAAGACACGCAGGCCAAGCTCGCCCTGACCGGCATCACCGGTACCTCGATCATCCAGCTCAGCGGGGGCACGCCACAAAGCCCGGAACTCAAGGGCAAGGACGGCAACCTGCCGGAGATTATCGCTTCGCCCTCGCCGATTGCCCGCCTGCTGAATAACAGCAACGACCTGATGACCAGCATCAACCTGCTGCTGCACAACGCCAACCACATGTTCTCGCGGGAAAACGTCGAACGCCTGAGCAACACCCTGGACAATCTGCAGCAAACCACCGGCGCCATCGCCGACCAGCGCGGCGATATCAAGGTGGTGATGCAGCAACTGATGCAGGTGAGCAAGCAGGCCAGCGCCGCGCTCGAGCAAACCACCACGCTGATGCGCAACGCCAACGGCCTGCTCAACGACCAAGGCAAACAGGCCTTCGGCAGCGCCGAGCAGGCGATGAAATCCCTGGAGCAAAGCACCGCGACCATCAACACCTTGCTGACCAACAACAAGGACTCGGTGAACAGCGGCATGCAGGGCCTCAACGAACTGGCGCCGGCCGTGCGCGAACTGCGTGAGACCCTCGGCTCGCTGCGTGCCATCTCTCGCCGCCTGGAAGCCAACCCCAGCGGCTACCTGCTGGGCAGCGACAAGAACAAGGAGTTCACGCCATGAAGCGTGCTTACCAACTGATCATTCCCGTGGCCCTGGCGCTGGTCAGCGCATGCTCGATATTGCCCAAGGCCGACCCTTCGGACGTGTACCGCCTGGCCTCGAGCCAGACCGCGAGCCAGGGCACTCCGGTGAGCTGGTCGCTGCGCGTGAACAAGCCGCAGACCAGCGAATTCCTCGACAGCCCACGCATTGCCGTGGTGCCCAATGGCGACCTGATCAGCAGCTACGCCAACTCACGCTGGAGCGATCCGTCGCCGGTGCTGCTGCGCAATCGCTTCATGGATGGTTTCCAGCGCGATGGCCGAGTGACGCTGCTGAGTACCGACGACACCAACTTGCAGTCCGACTATGAGTTGGGCGGGCAATTGCTGGCGTTCCAGAGTGAATATCGCGGCAGTGCGGTGGAGGTGGTGATACGCCTCGACGCACGCCTGGTACGCGGCAGTGACCAGCGCATTATTGCCAGCCGCCGCTTTGAGATTCACCAGCCGGTAAGCGACACCAAGGTGTCGGCGGTGGTGGCCGGGTTTGGGCAAGCGGGGGATCAGTTGAACAAGCAGGTGGTGGATTGGGTGGTGCAGCAGGGCAATGCAGCTCCTAAACGCTGAGAGCCTCTTCGCGGGCAAGCCCGCTCCCACATTTGAACGGTGAATACATTCTGAGTGGGAGCCGGCCTGCAATAGCGGTATTAGCCAAAGAACCAGTAGCACACCGCAATCGCCGCCACCACGCCGGCCAACTCCGCCAGCAACGCACACCCCACCGCATGCCGCGCGCGCTGGATGCCGACCGAGCCGAAGTACACCGCCAGCACATAGAAGGTGGTCTCGGTACTGCCCTGAATCGTCGCCGCCACCAACGCCGGGAAGCTGTCCACGCCCTGTGTCTGCATGGTCTCGATCAGCATCGCCCGAGCGGCGCTGCCTGAGAACGGCTTGACCATCGCCGTCGGCAACGCGTCGACAAAGCGTGTGTCCATCCCGGTCCAGGCGACCAGATGGCGAATGCCTTCCAGGCCGAAATCCAACGCCCCGGAAGCACGCAGCACGCCCACGGCGCACAGCATCGCCACCAAATACGGCAGCAGGTTCTTGGCGACGTCGAAGCCTTCTTTGGCACCTTCGACAAACGCCTCGTACACCTTGACCTTGCGCAACGCGCCAATCACCAGGAACAGCATGATCAGGCCGAACAACGTGAGGTTACCGAGGATCGACGACAACCCCGCCAACGCGGTGGCAGACAATGTCGCCAGCAATGCCATGAAACCGCCCAGCACCAGCGCGCCCGGAATCAGGTACGCCAGCACCACCGGGTCCCACAGCCGCAGCCGCTGCATCACCGCCACCGACAGCAGGCCCACCAGGGTCGACGCGCTGGTCGCCAGCAGGATCGGCAGGAACACCAGCGTCGGGTCCGCGGCGCCTTGCTGGGCGCGGTACATGAAGATCGTCACCGGCAACAGCGTCAGCGAGGACGCGTTGAGCACCAGGAACAGGATCTGCGCGTTGCTCGCGGTGTTTGGGATGGGATTGAGTTCCTGCAGCGCCTTCATGGCCTTGAGGCCGATAGGCGTCGCAGCGTTGTCCAGGCCCAGGCCATTGGCGGCGAAGTTGAGCGTGATCAGGCCGATGGCAGGGTGACCGGCGGGCACCTCCGGCATCAGGCGACGAAACAGTGGGCCGAGGGCCTTGGCCAGCCAGTCGACGATCCCGGCTTTTTCGGCGATGCGCAGAAAGCCCAGCCACAACGTGAGCGTGCCAAACAGCAGCACCATCACTTCCACCGACAATTTGGCCATGGCGAAAATACTTTCCACCATCGCTGCAAAAATCCCGGCGTTACCGCCGACCAGCCATTGCACCAGTGCTGACACCATTGCCACGACAAAGAAGCCAAGCCACAGGCCATTGAGCATCAGTTGAATCCCCCGAAAGATGGGGCGAATGATAGCGGGGCTGGCAGAAACGACAAACCCCGGATTTCCCGGGGTTTGTTCAGATCACGCCTGCATCAGCCGCGGCTGGTCTCGCCGGCCGGCAGCGCCTGCTTGCTGCGCCAGTGCGGCAGGGAGTTCCAGTAGCGCTCGCCCTTGGCGTCGTCGTACATGCCTTCCCAACGCGAGATCACCAGCACGGCCAGCGCGTTGCCGATCACGTTGAGCGCGGTGCGCGCCATGTCCATGATGCGGTCGACACCGGCGATGAACGCCAAGCCTTCCAGCGGAATACCCACGCTGCCCAGAGTGGCCAGCAGCACCACGAAGGACACGCCCGGCACGCCGGCGATGCCTTTGGAAGTGACCATCAGGGTCAGCACCAGCATCAGTTGCTGGCCGATCGACAGGTCGATGCCATACAGCTGGGCGATAAAGATCGCCGCGATGCTCTGGTACAGGGTCGAGCCATCCAGGTTGAACGAGTAGCCGGTCGGTACTACGAAGCTGCAGATAGCCTTCGGCGCGCCGTAGGCTTCCATCTTCTCGATCACCCGTGGCAGCACGGTTTCGGAGCTGGCGGTGGAGTAGGCCAGCACCAGCTCATCCTTGAAGATACGCATCAGCTTGAGGATCGAAAAGCCGAACAGGCGTGCGATCAAGCCCAGCACCGCGAAGGCGAAGAACAGGATGGCCACGTAAACCAGGATCACCAGCTTGGCAAGCGGCAGCAGGGAGGCGAAGCCGAAGTTGGCGACAGTCACCGCGATCAGCGCGAATACACCGATAGGGGCGTATTTCATGATCATGTGGGTGACTTTGAACATGCTCTCGGACACGCCCTGGAACATGGTCACCAGCGGCTCGCGCAGCTCCGGCTTGAGGCTCGACAAACCGAGGCCGAACAGCACGGAGAAGAAGATGATCGGCAGCATTTCGCCACGGGCGACGGCGGCGAAGATGTTCGACGGGATCAGGTTGAGGATGGTCTGGATAAACGCATGCTCATGCTGCACTTCGGCAGCGGTGGCGGTGTACTTGGAGATATCGACGGTGCCCAGGGTACTCATGTCGATACCGGCACCGGGGTGGAACAGGTTGGCCAGCAACAGGCCGACCACGATGGCGATGGTGGTGACCACTTCAAAGTAAAGGATGGTTTTGACACCGATACGCCCGAGCTTTTTCGCGTCACCGACCCCGGCAATGCCGACGATCAGCGAAGAAATCACAATCGGGATCACGATCATCTTGATCAGGCGGATAAAGATATCGCCCGCTGGCTGCAACACATTGCTGATCCACCAGGCCTTTTCAGCACTGAAATGGTTGAGCACTGCACCGATTGCAATCCCCAGCACCAAACCGATGAGGATCTGCCAGGCGAGGCTTAGCTTTGCCTTCTTCATGTCATTACCCTTACTTCAAGTGGACTTAAGGCAAATGCGCCAGCTGGAACGCTCGAGAGCGAAAAAGTGTGTGCATCTGCCTCCATGGAAGGTCACCGCAGCGTGGCCGAAATGGCTTACTGGCAGGCGAAAAAAGGCGCAACTATTCCGATGCAAGGGGGCGACGTCTAATGCCGTAAACGCCTACCCTATGCCGAATCGGCATGGCTTTTTTTCATAATAACTGTCTGATCGGTCAGTTCAAATGCGACATTTTGGCAGGTGAACATGCCGTGAACCGGCCAATTCAGGCTCGCTCAGAGATTCAGGACGACTTTAGGCCATTGGCAAAAATGCCTGGAAATTCATAGGTGTCGTGTCAGAAATGTCCTATAGCGAAGGCAAAACTTTCTCGATAGATGGTCGCTCGCACACACCAAGTAATGGTTAAGTGCAGGCAGAAAGGAAATTCTCGGCTATGAGCGGTATGAGGAGGGAACTAAGCAGCGTAAGCCCGCCGCAAGTTCAGCAAGCTTGAGGACTTGTGAACCTGCGTCGCAGCTTTTCGCCTGACCCGGCCCTTGCGCAGGCACTCCCTGTACCCGTAGGTCACGCCGATCTCGATTGATCAGAGCAACCCGGCCCCCTGGTCATGCCTCACCCGTGGCGAGTGAGGCAGACAGAAAGAAGCGAGGGGCTTCTTTCTATGGACGCTGATCCCGCAGACGACAAGCGCGTCAGACGGAACCTAGTACCAATTCGGATCTTTCTTCAGCTGTTCCATCAGCAGCTTCTGCATGCCTTCATCCGGCTTACCGATAAACCGGTAATCGGCGTGCCGAGTCGGCGACTTGTCCGCCGGCAAGCCGGCAGGGACTTCGACCAACATGGCGTAGGCATCATCCTTGTCGAAGCTGAAGGCAACGATCAGGCGCTTGTTCAGGCATGTGTCTGCGGTTTCACAGAGCGGACCGACCAAGTACTTGTCGCCATCTTCTTCCACGGCATTCATTTGTTCGGCCGTGCCTGAAAGGTTCATCACCCATTCAGGCAGGCGCTCTTCTTTCTTCACCACGCTTTGCCAGGTCTCACGGTATTGCGGGTCCGCGCTGAGCAGTTCGTTGGCCCGGGATTGACCGTCATTGGCGGCCATCGCCAGGCCGCTGCCGCCCAGGAGCAGGGTGGCAGCCATGGCTTTAAAGGAAGTGGTCATGTTCAGCCTCGGCCGCGACGACCAAAGAAGAACGAAGCGATGAACATCACCAGGAAGACGACAAAGAGAATCTTGGCGATACCCGTGGCGGTGCCCGCGATACCACCGAAGCCCAGGACTGCAGCCACAATGGCGATGATCAGAAATGTGATTGCCCAACTCAACATGGTGATTCTCCTTACGCTTCTTTTAGAGGTAACAGCGGTAGTGCGGTACGGACGCTCAAAACGAGCCCCCGACGTTCTTGCCTAGAACACCCAACGCTCTTGGGTTGGCAGCTCGCCCAGGGTTGAATCCTGGTCGGCTACGCGCAATTGCGGGGCTGTCACATCGGCAGTCACGCTACCGACGGATCGAAAATGCGTCTGGGTCATCACCGGACGTTCGAATTGCGGGGTCTGCTGCTGACTCTGCTGCCAATGCTGAAACTGCTGGCCTGCAATCAGCGTGACCATCAAGGCCAGGCTGGCAAACAGACCTTGTTGCAAGCGCAGTGGCGATACACGCAGTTGGTTGAGGCTTTGGCGAGTCATGCTGCATTTCTCCCGCATTCTGATTATTCGTTGGGATAGCTATTGCAGAGCGCATGCCAGCTTTTTTGCAAAATAAAACTCAATAAAATCAATAAGTTAAATATATGCGTTAGGGCAATCGCCTAGCATCCTGCACGATGCCCCCCTGTACGCCGTGCGAAATGCACGATGGTCAGTGGTCGGGTCGAGGGATAGAAAGCAGAGGGAGTGTTGCCGAAGGGGCAAGATGGCATGAAAACGCCATCAGGCAAGGCTTTGTAGGACACCGCGCAGATAGCTGCACGATGCTGCCTATTATCGATCAGAATAGACCATGCAACTTGCCCGATTATTCCGGGACTAAACACCATCATTCATAGTTAAGGAGCGCGGGACAGATGGAATCAGCCAAGGAACTTCAAGGCCGCATTCTTTTAGTGGATGACGAATCCGCGATCCTCCGCACCTTCCGTTATTGCCTGGAAGATGAAGGCTACACCGTGGCCACTGCCAACAGCGCCGCCCAAGCCGACACCTTGATGCAGCGCCAGGTATTCGACCTGTGCTTCCTCGACCTGCGCCTGGGCGAAGACAACGGCCTGGATGTGTTGGCCCAAATGCGCATACAAGCACCGTGGATGCGCGTGGTCATCGTGACCGCCCATTCGGCAGTGGATACCGCCGTGGACGCGATCCAGGCGGGTGCGGCCGATTACCTGGTCAAGCCCTGCAGCCCCGACCAATTGCGCCTGGCCACCGCCAAGCAACTGGAAGTGCGCCAACTCTCTGCACGCCTGGAAGCATTGGAAGGCGCAGTGCGCCAGCCCAAAGACGGCCTCGATTCCCACAGCCCCTCGATGATGGTGGTACTGGAAACCGCGCGCCAGGTGGCCGGCACAGATGCCAACATCCTGATTCTCGGCGAGTCGGGTACCGGTAAAGGCGAGCTGGCCCGGGCCATTCACGGCTGGAGCAAGCGGTCGAAGAAGTCCTGCGTGACCATCAACTGCCCTTCGCTGACGGCAGAGTTGATGGAGAGCGAGCTGTTCGGCCATAGCCGGGGTGCGTTTACCGGTGCCAGTGAAAGCACCTTGGGCCGCGTCAACCAGGCAGACGGCGGCACGCTGTTTCTCGACGAGATCGGCGATTTCCCCCTCACCTTGCAACCCAAGTTGCTGCGTTTTATCCAGGACAAGGAATACGAGCGCGTGGGCGACCCGGTCACCCGCCGTGCTGACGTGCGGATCCTGGCGGCCACCAACCTGAACCTGGAAGACATGGTGCGCGACGGCCGCTTCCGTGAAGACTTGCTCTACCGCCTCAATGTGATCACCTTGCACTTGCCGCCGCTGCGCGAACGCAGCGAGGACATCCTGACCCTGGCCGACCGTTTCCTGGCACGCTTCGTCAAGGAATACGCACGGCCGGCGCGCGGTTTCAGCGATGAAGCGCGTGAGGCGCTGTTGAACTATCGCTGGCCAGGCAATATCCGTGAGCTGCGCAACGTGGTCGAGCGCGCCAGCATTATCTGCCCACAGGAAAAAGTCGAAATCAGCCACCTCGGCATGGCCGAGCAGCCGACCAACAATGCGCCGCGTATCGGCGCGGCACTGAGCCTGGACGAGCTGGAGAAGGCCCACATCGGCGCCGTCCTCGCCACCAGCGACACCTTGGACCAGGCCGCGCGCACCCTGGGTATCGACGCCTCGACCCTGTACCGCAAACGCAAACAGTACAACCTGTGAGCACTCTATGAAGCTAGCGATGAAACTGCGCACTCGTTTGTTCCTGAGTATTTCTGCGCTGATTACCGTCGCCCTGCTGGGTTTGATCCTGGGTCTGGTGAGCGTCATGCAAATGGCCAAGACCCAGGAATCGTTGATTCGCAGCAATTTCATCACCCTGGACCTGGGCCTCAAGCTGCGCCAGAGCCTGGGCGACCAGTTGATCATGATGCTCGAAGAGCCGCCGGACCCGGAGGCCCTGCAAGCCTCCAAACAGCGCTATTTCGACTTGCTGGACCAAGGTATCGCCCATGAACAGCGCGACGGTCACGGGACCGGATTCAGCCAGGCACGAGGCCAGTACCAGGCATTGCTGGAGGCATTTGACCAATCCCAGCAAGCAGAACCACCGCCGGGTACCAAGGAAAAGCTCACCGAAACCTTCAATGTGCTGCGCAACGGGCTGATCAACGAGCACAAGCAAGCGCTGGAAAACATCAGCAACAGCGAGCACAAGTCCCGCGAGCGGGCGCTATTGATCGCAGGTTTACTGGGGCTGGTGGGGCTTGCGGTATTGATCATCGGATTTGTGACCGCGCATGGCATTGCCCGGCGATTTGGCGGGCCGATCGAAGCGCTGGCCAAGGCGGCGGACAAGATCGGGCAGGGCGATTTCGAAGTGACGCTGCCGATCTCATCGGCGGCAGAGATGAACCAGCTGACCCGTCGCTTCGGCATCATGGCCGAAGCCCTGCGCCAGCATCAGGCAACCAACGTCGATGAACTGCTGGCCGGCCAGCAACGCCTGCAAGCCGTGCTCGACAGCATCGACGATGGCCTGCTGATGATCGATCGCCAGGGCCGCCTGGAGCACCTCAACCCCGTCGCCCAGCGCCAATTGGGCTGGGATGAAGAACGCCTCGGCCAAGGTCTGGGTGAAGCACTGGTGCGCCCGGAACTGGATGAACAACTGCAATTGGTGCTGCGCGGCGGCAACCTGGAGCGCGCTCCGGACGACCTGGAAGTGGAAGTCGAAGGCGAGCTGCGCCTGCTGACCTATAGCCTGACGCCCGTCAGCCATACCCAGGGGCATATCCTCGGTGCCGTGATGGTGTTGCATGACGTCACCGAACAACGCGCCTTCGAACGCGTGCGCAGCGAGTTCGTGTTGCGCGCCTCCCATGAGCTGCGCACGCCGGTGACCGGCATGCACATGGCGTTCGGCCTGTTCCGCGAGCGCGCGAAATTTCCGGCGGATTCGCGCGAAGCGGACCTGCTGGATACGGTCAATGAAGAAATGCAGCGCCTGATGCAGCTGATCAACGACTTGCTCAACTTTTCGCGCTACCAGAACGGCCTGCAAAAACTCACACTGGGCGCGTGCGATGTCACCGACTTGCTTGAACATGCGCGTGCGCGCTTCGTCGAACCGGCCAACGCGCAACGCATCGAACTGCTGGTAGAAGCCCAGTCCGACCTGCCGCGCTTGTATGCCGACCAGGCACAACTGGAGCGCGTACTCGACAACCTGCTCGGCAACGCCCTGCGCCACACCGCCGAAGGCGGGCAGATCCGCCTGCAGGCACGTCGCCACGGTGAGCGGGTAATAATCAGTGTCGAGGACAACGGCGAAGGCATCGCCTACGGGCAGCAAGGGCGGATCTTCGAACCGTTCGTACAGGTGGGCCGCAAGAAAGGCGGCGCCGGCCTGGGGTTGGCGCTGTGCAAAGAAATCGTGCAACTGCACGGTGGCCGCATGGGCGTGTACTCGCGGCCAGGGCAGGGCACACAGTTCTACATGGCGTTGCCGCTGTAACCTGGCCGGCCACGGCAAAAAAAGTGGGAGCGGGCTTGCCCGCGAAGGCGGTGGATCAGTCCATGCATTTAATGACTGACACACTGCCTTCGCGAACAAGCCCGCTCCCACTTTTTTGAATCGGTTAACACCTTAACTGCGGTTCAAGGCCCGCAGGATCGCAGCACTCTCGGCGTCCGGTGTGCCATCAAACAGCGATGGCCGGAAGTGCATCTGGAATGCCGCGATCACATGCCGCGTGGCGACATCCAGCTCGCCGGTCTGCGGTGTCTGGTAGCCCAGGCGCGCCAGCTCTTCCTGGAACCACGTGACACTCGGCAGATCCGCGGCGTACTGCACCTGGAATCGGGCAACAGCCTGCGCGTCCGGCCAGACCCCCAACCCTTCAGCGGCGAGTCGCTTCCACGGGAACAGCGGACCCGGATCCAGCTTGCGCAGCGGCGCGATGTCGCTGTGGCCAATGATGTTCTTGGGGTCGATGCCATTGCGCTTGCTGATGTCCTTGAGCAACACCACCAGCGATTTCACCTGGTCTTCGGAGTAGGGGTACCACAGGCGACCGGTCGGTGTGTCCTTGTAGCCGGGGTTCACGATTTCAATACCGATTGAACTGGAGTTGAGCCAGGTCCGGCCCATCCACTCGCTTTCCCCGGCATGCCATGCGCGCTGGCTCTCGTCGACCAGCTTGTAGATGGTGGCAGAGGCGTCATCGCCGATCAGGTAATGGCTGCTGACCTGGCCGTGGGTGAGCAGTGCCAGGGAGCGTTCAAGGTTGGTCGAGGTGTAGTGGACAACCACGAACTGCACGCGGTTATCGTGGTTCACCGAGGGGTGAGTGGTGTCCAGGCGCGGGCCACTGGCGCAGCCCGCGAGTAAAAGGAACAAAAAGGCGAAGTACAGGGATTTCATGGCAGAAGGCATTACGCTGAAGACGATAATGCAACAGTGTAACGTACCGTTTGTGGCTCGGCGGTCAAATTACAAAATGGAACATCTTTTACGCCGCCTGCACCTGGTTGCGCCCCGCAGCCTTGGCCCGGTACAACGCCGCATCTGCACGCTTGAGTGCCAGGTCACTGCGCTCGCCCGCCTGGAACTGCGCGACGCCCATGGACACGGTGATCGTTACCGGCTCGCCCTTGAAGTGAAACGGGCACGCCTCAATCGCTGCACGCAACGCATCGCCTGCCGCCACGGCCTCTGCCAATGAGGAGTCCGGCATCAGCAACACAAACTCTTCTCCGCCAAAGCGAGCGATAAAATCGTTCGGCCGCAGGCGCTTGCGCAGCACGTTGGCGATGATCTTCAGCACCTTGTCGCCGGCCAGATGGCCGTAGCCATCGTTGATGCGCTTGAAGTGATCCAGGTCGAGCATCGCCAACGACAGGCTGTTGCCGCGCTGGTGCCAGAGGTTGACCTCCAGATCGAGGCGCTCGCTCCAGGCTGCGCGGTTAGGCAGGCCGGTGAGTGGATCGATCAAGGCCTTCTGGCGTTGCACCTCCAGGTGCTCGCGATAGCCCTGGGCCTCCTGCTCCATATTAGCGACCCGCTCGGCCAGCCCTTTCAAGCGCGCGGCCACTTCCTGCTCGCGCTGGTCGCGTTGCTGCTGGTGCTCGTCCATGGTGCCGAGCAAGCCTTCGAGGTGGCTTTCCAGCACGTGCTTGAGGCTGTCGAGGTCGGCGGCGTCCTGCACACTGCTTTGCAAGCCATCGACCTGTTCGCGAATCTGCGTGTCCAGCTCGCGGGCGGCGGATCGGCTGTCTGCATGCCCGTCGCTGGCGACCTGTAAATGCCCCTGGAAGGCTTCGAGACGCTCGTTGAGCTGCTTGAGGTACGCCTCGAACTCATGCTGGCCGCTGTCGGTGATCGCCAGCATCAGCACGGCCAGATCATCGAGAATCGGTAGCAGTTCGTACCAGTTCAGGCCGTGGGCCAGGCGCTCACGCATGGCTTCGGCCTGGGGCCTGTGGCGCTCGGGCAAGGACAGGTCTTCGAGCAGGCCGAGCAGGGTGTCTTCAATGTGTTTGGCGACGGAGCTGTAGGACGGCTCCGGCGAGTCCGGCAGGGAATAGGCAGCATCCGCTTGCAACTCGTCGGGATCGGGCTCGTCGGGCTCCAGCACAGGCGGCAGCGACAGGCTGCCGATAGTGGTTTCGTCCGGCGCCTCGACCTCATCCGATGGCGCGTCGATAAAGGCCGCGAGGGCACTTTCGGGCGCGGGTTCTTCGCTCTGCGACTCGGGCTGCCTGGGCACTGCGGGCGCGTCAACGGGCGCCGCCTCAGGCGGGGCCTCGAAGGCCAACGTCTCACTGGGCGCCTCGACAACGCTGGCCGGCGCGACGGGTTCAGGGGGCGGGGCAACCGCCTCTTGCGGCTGTGGCGCGAAGGCCCGCAAGGCCTGGGTGAGTTCCTCGGATTGCTCGGGCTCCTGAGCCACGGCGACCGGCTTGGCTGCGACAGGCGGCGGGGCCGGCTCGCTGGCCACCGCTTCGTTGGCCGTCTCCTTGGCGCCGAACAGGCGCTGCAACAACCCGGGACCTGGGCGCGTGGTCTCGCCGTCCGGTTCCAGATTATCCAGCGCCTGCCCTTGCAAGTTGCTCAACTCGCTGAGCAGCAAGGGGATCTCACGGGCCTGGCTGACACGCCCGTCCAACTGCTTGGCGAAGGTCTTCAGCGGGCGTGCGACCTCACGCGGCAGTGGCAGCTTTTGCAACTGCGCGACCAGGGAGGTCAGCGCAGTGCTCATCTGGTCCACCCGGGTTTCGCGGCGCTGCTCGGAATCCAGCACGGCTTTTTCCAGGCGCGGCAGCAAGGCCGCGAGGGCCGCGTCCATGTCATCGCTACGGACAACGTCGCGCATTTCCTTCATGCATTGATCGACCGCACGGTCGGTGCCTTCAGCGGCCAGCGTGCTGCGCACCAGCCCACGGCGCAACAGGTCGAGGCGCGCAGCCCAGCGGCGTTCGAGCTTTTCTTGTTGCTCGATACTCTTCAGGTATTTTTCTTTCCAGCGCTGGGCGTCGTCGCTCATGCAAGGGGTCCGCGAGGGCCGGGGCTCAACGCGGGCAATGCATCAGCCGTGAGCGAACCCGGCAGACGAATCTCTACCGCGACCGGCAGGTGATCGGAGATGGGCTGCGCCAGCACCTTCACGCTTTCCAGCGTGAGGGTCGGGCTGAGCAGGATATGGTCAAGACAGCGTTGCGGGCGCCAGCTGGGGAACGTGGCTTCGGCTTGCGGTGCCAGTAGCCCAAGGTCGCGCAACGGAGAATTCTGCAGCAGGTCGTTGGCATGGGTGTTCATGTCACCCATCAACACCTGGTGTTTGTAATTGCCAATCAACTCGCGGATGTAGGCCAGCTGCATCGTGCGGGTGCGTGCACCCAACGCCAGGTGCATCATCACCACCACCAGGGCCTCAGGTCCTTCGCCAAAACGCACGAGAATCGCCCCGCGCCCCTTGGGGCCCGGCAGCGGATGATCTTCGATGGCGGATGGTTTCAAGCGACTGAGCACGCCATTGCTGTGCTGCGCCAGGCGCCCCAGGTTGCGGTTGAGTTGCTGATACCAGTAGGGGAAGGCACCGAGCTGGGCCAGGTGCTCGACCTGGTTGATGTAGCCGGAGCGCATGCTGCCACCGTCGGCTTCCTGCAGGGCAACCAGGTCGAAGTCATGCAACAGGTTGCCGATCTTCTGCAGGTTGCCGGCACGCCCATTGTGCGGCAGCAGGTGCTGCCAGCCACGGGTCAGGTAGTGCCGGTATTTCTCGGTACTGATCCCCACCTGGATATTGAAGCTGAGCAGGCGCAAGCGGCTGTCTGCCGGCAGGCCTGTGGATTCCAGGTGATGTTCGTTGACCTGCGGGTCATGCAGGCCAACAACGCGTTCGGTACCCCAGCGGCGCATGGCGGGCCCCTTACTTGGCTGCGCGCTCTTTGGCGATCAGCTGGTCGGCAACGTTGAGGGTCTGTTCAGGACCACCGGTAGTGCCCAGGTCGAAACGGTATTTGCCGTTGACGATCATGGTCGGTACGCCTTGCACACCATACTTCTGCGCGAGTTCCTTGGCCTGCTTGATCTGGCCCTGGATGGCGAAGGAGTTGAAGGTGGCGAGGAACTTGTCCTTGTCGACACCCTGGGTGGCAACGAAGTCAGCCATTTCGTCCGGCTTGGTCAGGCGCTTGCCTTGTTTCTGGATCGCGTCGAATACCGCGTTATGCACCTTGTGCTCGACACCCATGGCTTCCAGGGTCAGGAACAGTTGGCCGTGGGCATCCCATGGGCCGCCGAACATGGCAGGGATACGCTTGAAGTTCACGTCCTTAGGCAGCTTCTCAACCCATGGGTTGATGGTCGGTTCAAAGGCGTAGCAATGCGGGCAGCCGTACCAGAACAGCTCCACCACTTCGATCTTGCCGGGTACCGATACGGGTACAGGGTTGGCCAATTCAACGTAGGTTTTACCGGCTTCAAGCGGCACGTCGGCAGCTTGTGCGGTCATGCCGAAGAGGCTGGCAGTGACGAGAGCGACGCTGAGGATCAGATTACGCATGCTTTACTCCTGGACAAATAAAGTCGCCTCACGCGACCTTTGTTGTGACAGGTCTACGCGGGCATGAGTTCGTTAGTGTAACGGCACCGGCCACAAAAAAGGGCGGCCTGGGCCACCCTTTTTATGCTTGCATCACGGGATTAATCGAGTGTTAACGTTGCCAGGCTGATCAGTGCAGACCCTGAATGTAGCTGGACAGCGCTTCGATATCTTTGTCCGAGAGCTTGGCCGCGATGTCGGTCATCATTTTGTTGCCGGCATCGCCGTCGATGTAGCGCACTTTTTCGCGGAAATCCTTCAGCTGCTTGGCCGTGTATTGAGCATGCTGGCCACTCAGGTGAGGAAAGCCTGCAGCGGCGAGGCCGCCGCCGTCCGGAATGTGGCACGCCTTGCAGGCGGGCATGCCGCCGATGGGCTGGTCTTCAGCGAGCTTGCCGCCGCGAAACAATGCTTGGCCTTTTTCGACCAGTTTCGGATCGGCAGCTCCCACACTGCCTTTCTGGCTGGCAAAATACGCCGCGATGTCTGCCAGGTCCTGGTCGCTGAGGTTGGTCAGCAAGCCGGTCATTTCCAGTACCGTGCGCTTGCCATCCTTGATGTCGTGCATCTGCTTGGTCAGGTAACGTTCGCCCTGGCCGGCCAGTTTGGGGAAGTTCGGAGCCGGGCTGTTACCGTCCGGTCCATGGCAGGCACCACACACGGCAGCTTTCGCTTGGCCGGCAGTGGCGTCACCTTTAAGGGGGCCCTCTGCAGCAAAGGCAACACCGGTGACGCCCAAGGTCAACAGCAGACTCACGATCAGTTTGTTCATCAGCTAATCCAACTACGGCTAAGGGTTTAAGAGTTATCTACCGGGTTTACTCACCATCAACTCAATGACGGCCTGGTAATCCTCAGTACTGCAGTCCATGCACAAACCACGCGGCGGCATTGCCTTGAAACCCTGGTCTACGTGCTGCACCAGCGTGTCCATGCCCTGCGCCAGTCTTGGCGCCCAGGCTGCCTGGTCACCCCGCTTGGGGGCGTTCGGCAGCTGGCCGGCATGGCAAGCCACGCAAACTCGGTTGTACACCGCTTCCGGATCCTGTGTAGCCTGAGCGCCGAAAAGCGGAATCAGGACACCGAAAGCGAGCAACCATCTGGTCATACATCGACCTTTTCAGGGTTTGAGAGCGTTTTGCGTTCTAATGCGCAATGAAGGTCTTTCGCTCCCGTGAACTTCATCCTTCGCTGGGACAAAGCACACACAAAATCTGCGGCATTATATACTGGCGCTACTGAAACGGAAACGACACCGCTTGCCGCACCCTTTCTCGGCACCGCCCACATCGGAAATCTCATGCAACTCAAGAACCCCATCCTCGGCCTGTGCCAACAGTCCACCTTCATGCTCAGCGCCGCCAAAGTTGACCAATGCCCCGATGACGAAGGTTTTGAAGTCGCCTTTGCCGGTCGTTCCAACGCCGGCAAATCCAGCGCCCTGAACACCCTGACCCATGCCAGCCTGGCGCGCACCTCGAAAACCCCGGGCCGCACGCAGCTGCTCAATTTCTTCAAGCTAGACGATGATCGGCGTCTGGTCGACCTGCCGGGCTACGGTTACGCAAAAGTACCTATCCCGCTGAAGCTGCACTGGCAGCGTCACCTGGAGGCTTACCTGGGTGGCCGGGAGAGTTTGAAAGGCCTGATCCTGATGATGGACATCCGTCATCCAATGACCGACTTCGATTTGCTGATGCTCGATTGGGCCGTCGCCAGCGGCATGCCGATGCACATCCTGCTGACCAAGGCCGACAAGCTCACCTATGGCGCAGCCAAGAACACGCTGCTCAAGGTGCAGTCCGAAATCCGTAAGGGTTGGGGCGATGCGATCACCATCCAGCTGTTCTCGGCGCCAAAGCGCATGGGCCTCGAAGAGGCTTACACCGTGCTGGCGGGCTGGATGGAATTGGCTGACAAGGGCGCGGAACTCGCGGAATAACTTTTCTGCGGGCAAAAAAAACCCCGGACTTCGTATGGGGAGGGGAAGTTCGGGGTTCAAGTTCCGGACCGCTAGGGCGGGGTCCAGATATCTGCCAACACTTAACACAACATAGGAGCATTGAAGGGCTTCACCACCCATTCAGTAACTCTGAGTTGCATTTCATGGGTTAAGTTCCGGCACGTTCAAAAAACTATTGGTAATAACCCACGGCGTTTTCTGGATTAAAGCACTCTGCCACCACCTAGGGTGGCGGCAAAGGCCCGGAATCAGTGGGCCTCGTCCCAGTTGTCGCCCACGCCTACGTCCACTACCAACGGCACATCCAATTGCGCCGCCGCGCTCATGTACTCGCGGATCTTCTCGCTGACGGCTGCTACCAGGTCCTCACGCACCTCCAGCACCAATTCATCGTGCACCTGCAGGATGACCTTGGCATCCAGGCCCGATTCGGTCAGCCAGTTATCCACCAGCACCATGGCCTTCTTGATGATGTCTGCCGCCGTGCCCTGCATCGGCGCGTTGATCGCCGTGCGTTCGGCGGCCGCGCGCTCCTGGGGCTTGTTGGAATTGATATCCGGCAGGTACAGCCGGCGACCGAAGAAGGTTTCCACGTAGCCCTGGTCGGCAGCCTGGGCACGCGTGCGCTCCATGTACTCGCGCACGCCCGGATAGCGGGCAAAGTAAACATCGATATAGGCCTTGGCGGTCTTGGTGTCGACGCCGATGTCCTTGCCGAGCTTCTGCGCGCCCATGCCGTAGATCAGGCCGAAGTTGATCGCCTTGGCACTGCGACGCTGGTTGGACGTGACCTGTGCCAATTCAACCTTGAACACTTCAGCCGCCGTCGCAGTGTGCACGTCCAGGTCGTTGCGGAACGCATTCATCAGCCCCTCGTCCTTGGACAGGTGCGCCATGATCCGCAGCTCGATCTGCGAATAGTCCGCCGCCAGCAGTTTGTAGCCCTTGGGCGCGACAAACGCCTGGCGGATCCGCCGTCCTTCGGCGGTGCGCACGGGGATGTTCTGCAGGTTCGGGTCGCTGGACGACAAGCGCCCGGTCGCGGCCACGGCCTGATGATAAGACGTGTGAATGCGCCCGGTACGCGGGTTGATCTGCTCTGGCAGACGATCGGTGTAGGTGCTTTTCAGCTTGCTCATGCTGCGGTACTGCATCAGGACCTTGGGCAACAGGAAGTCATCTTCGGCCAACTTGGCCAACACTTCTTCAGCCGTGGACGCCTGGCCCTTGCCGGTCTTCTTCAGCACCGGCAGGCCGAGTTTCTCGTAGAGAATCGCGCCGAGCTGCTTGGGCGACCCCAGGTTGAACGCCTCACCGGCAATCTCGAACGCCTGGCGTTCCAGCTCGACCATCTTGTCGCCCAGTTCAATGCTCTGGATGCCCAGCAGATCCTTGTCCACCAGCGCGCCCTGGCGCTCGATACGCGCCAGCACCGGCACCAACGGGATTTCGATATCCGTCAGCACACTGGCCAGGCTCGGGATGGCCGCCAGTTGCGCGTGCAGGGCCTGATGCAAGCGCAGCGTCACGTCGGCGTCTTCGGCGGCATAAGGGCCCGCCTGCTCCAGCGGGATCTGGTCGAAGGTCAACTGCTTGGCGCCCTTGCCGGCGATGTCCTGGAAGCTGACGGTGTCGTAGTCCAGGTACTTCTTCGCCAGGCTGTCCATGTCGTGCCGGGTCGCGGTGGAGTTCAGCACGTAGGACTCAAGCATGGTGTCGAAGGCAATACCTCGCACGGTAATGCCCTGGGCAGGGTCGCCGCCGATGGCGCAGTTGGCCAGGATGTTCATGTCGAATTTAGCGTGCTGGCCGACCTTGAGCTTGGTCGGGTCCTCCAGCAGTGGCTTCAACGCCACCAACACGGTGTCGCGGTCCAGCTGCTGCGGCGCACCGATGTAGGAATGCGTCAGCGGGATGTAGGCAGCTTCGTGAGGCTCTACAGCGAAGGATACCCCGACCAGCTGCGCTTGCTGGGCATCGATCCCGGTGGTCTCGGTGTCGAACGCGAACAATTTTGCAGCATTGAGCTTCTTCAGCCAGGTGTCGAAGGTCGCCTGGTCGAGGATCGTGGTGTAGTTCGTTTCGACGGGCGTCGCAGGCATCGCTTCGAGAAGATCAGCGGCGGCAGGCACCACGTCGGCGGAAGCCTTGAGTTCGACGCGCTTGGCATCGCGCTGAATCTCGTCGATCCAGCTCTTGAACTCCAGCAGGGTGTACAGCTCCAGCAGTTTTTCGCGATCCGGCTCGATCAGGTGCAAATCATCCAGGCCCACGTCCAGCGGCACATCGACCTTGATCGTTGCCAGTTGATAGGACAGGAACGCCATCTCCCGGTGCTCCTCGAGCTTGGCCGGCAACGTCTTGGCGCCACGGATCGGCAGGGTCGGCACGATATCCAGCTGCTCATACAGCTCTTTGAGGCCGCCATTCACGCCTACCAACAGGCCGGAAGCGGTCTTCGGACCAATGCCCGGGACGCCCGGAATGTTGTCGGACGAATCGCCCATCAACGCCAGATAGTCGATGATCTGCTCCGGAGCGACGCCGAATTTCTCCTTTACGCCCTCGATGTCCATCGAACTACCGGTCATGGTGTTGACCAAGGTAATGTGCCCGTCCACCAGCTGGGCCATGTCCTTGTCACCGGTAGAAATCACCACCGGGCGGCTGGCGGCCGCGCTGCTGCGGGCCAACGTGCCGATCACGTCATCGGCCTCGACGCCTTCGACGCACAGCAACGGGAAGCCCAGCGCGATCACGCTCTGGTGCAGAGGCTCGATTTGCAGGCGCATGTCATCGGGCATGCTCGGGCGGTTGGCCTTGTATTCGGCGTACATCTCATCGCGAAAGGTCCCCCCCTTGGCGTCGAACACCACCGCGAACGGGCTGTCCGGGTACTGCTTGCGCAGGCTTTTGAGCATGTTCAACACGCCCTTGACCGCACCGGTCGGCAGGCCTTTGGAGGTGGTCAGCGGTGGAAGCGCGTGGAAGGCGCGGTACAGATAAGAAGAACCGTCCACCAGGACGAGGGGGGCTTGGCTCATGAGCAGGATCAACCTTTTCGGCGGGTCAGGCGCTAGAATAGCCGGACCAATGACGACAAAGGGACAAGGTTATCATGCGTACATTCAATCGCCTGCTGTTGACTGGCTTGATTGCACTCGCTCCGATGGCTGCCATGGCGGCAGACAGCGCCCCTTCGGGGGATCCGGACGTTACCATTCGCACGGAAGGCGACCGGACTATCCAGGAGTACCGCCAAAACGGTTTCCTGTACGCAATCAAGGTGACCGTAAAGGGTGCGCCACCGTACTTCCTGGTGCGCGCGGACGGAACCGACGCGAACTTCATCCGCTCTGACCAGCCGGATATGCTGATCCCGTCATGGAAGATCTTCGAATGGAAATGATTTCTTAACTTAAATTGGCGCCGCGCACTGCGGCGCCCGTACTGGCAGTTTTAACCATGTCTGTGTTCACCCCCCTGGCTCGGCCCGAGCTGGAAACCTTTCTCGCCCCTTACGGGCTCGGCCGCCTGCTTGACTTCCAGGGGATTGCCGCTGGTAGCGAAAACACCAATTTCTTTATCAGCCTGGAACAGGGCGAATTCGTCCTGACCCTGGTTGAACGCGGCCCCGTCGCAGAAATGCCATTCTTCATCGAGCTGCTCGACGTGCTCCACGACGCCGACCTGCCGGTGCCTTACGCCTTGCGCACCACCGACGGCGTCGCGTTGCGCGAGCTGAAAGGCAAACCGGCGCTGTTACAACCGCGCCTGGCCGGCAAGCACATCAAGGACGCCAATGCGCAGCACTGCGCCCAGGTCGGTGACCTGCTGGGCCACCTGCACCTGGCGACGCAGGGCGAGAAGGTGCTGGAGCGCAAGACCGATCGCGGGCTGGACTGGATGCTCAGCGAAGGTGCGCAGCTGATTTCGCACTTGAACGACGCACAACAGCAGTTGCTGCAAGCGGCATTGACCGAGATCGAAGCCCACAAGGCCGACATCCTTGCCCTGCCGCGCGCCAACGTTCACGCCGACCTGTTCCGCGACAATGCGATGTTCGAAGGCACGCACCTGACCGGCCTGATCGACTTCTACAACGCCTGCTCGGGCCCGATGCTGTACGACGTGGCGATCGCGCTGAATGACTGGTGTTCGGACGTGGACGGCGTGATCGATGGGCAACGTGCGCGCGCACTGCTGGGCGCCTATGCGGGCCTGCGACCGTTCACGGCCAAGGAAGCGGAGCTGTGGCCGACCATGCTGCGGGTAGCGTGTGTACGCTTCTGGCTGTCCCGCCTGATCGCCGCTGAGTCGTTCGCAGGCCAAGATGTGCTGATCCACGACCCGGCGGAGTTCGAGCACCGGCTGGCGCAGCGTCAGCAGGTCACCGTTCACCTGCCGTTCGCGCTTTAAAGATCTACTCGGTCACTGTGGGAGCAAGCCAGCTCCCACAGGAGATCGGTGCAGCGGTCAGAGCGACTCCAGGCACCCCGCCAAGTCATTCCCCAACTTCTCCAGCACCTGCTCGTAACCCTGGGCGGTAGCCGGCGTGTAACCACCCAGCGCATCCAACTCCGCCAGCTTCACCGGCAGGCCGGCGACCAGCGTTTCAGCCAGTCGCGGACGCAACGGCGGCTCACTGAACACGCACGTCTTGCCCACTTCCTGCAGGCGCGTGCGCATCGCCGCCACATGCTGGGCACCCGGCTGAACCTCGGCGGCCACGCTGAACACGCCGGCATGCTTGAGACCGTAGGCCTCTTCGAAATAATCAAAGGCTTCGTGGAACACAAAGTAAGGCTTGTTGCCGATTGGCGCCAGGCGGGCTTTCAAGCGCGCGTCCAGGGCGTCCAGGCGCTCGTCGAAGGCCTTCACGTTGCTCTGGTAACGCGCGGCATTTTCCGGATCGGCGGCACTGAGGTCAGTCGCCATGCGCGCGGCGATCACCCGTGCGTTGACCGTCGACAGCCACAGGTGGGCATCCAGGCTGCCTGGACGGTGATCGTGGTCATGTTCGTCGGCATCGTCGGCGTGCGAATGGCTATCTTCGGCGAAACGGCGCAGTTTCATGCCCGGCAGGTCTTGTACCGCGACCGTCGGCGCCGTACGACCTTTGAGCACGCGGGGCAGGAAACTCTCCATATCCGGACCAATCCAGTAGAGCAGGTCCACCGACTGCACGCGCCGTACGTCGGATGGGCGCAAGGCATAGTTATGCGGCGAGGCACCCGGCGGCAACAGCACCTCCGGAATCGCCACGCCGTCCTGCACAGCCGCGGCAATCAGCTGCAACGGCTTGATGCTGGTCAGCACCTTGACCTCGGCCTGAGCGGTAGCGGTAATGAACAAACTGGTGACAAATACGACAAAAACGGGAAAAAGTCGGGACACGATGACCACTCAATGACGTAGGAACGGGTAACATAATAACGTCTCTATCAAATATCTGTCGCCGCTCATGCCTAAAACACCGCTTGCCAGCCGTCCCCACGACCACTCTCACTGCGTGCACACCGCGCTGTCGGAGGCCGATACCCTGTGCACACAGAAGGGCCTGCGCCTGACTGCCTTGCGTCGCCGGGTGCTGGAGCTGGTGTGGCAAAGCCACAAGCCGCTGGGTGCCTACGACATCCTTGGCGTGCTCAGCGAGCAGGACGGTCGCCGCGCGGCGCCGCCTACCGTGTACCGCGCGCTGGATTTCCTGCTGGAAAACGGCCTGGTGCACCGCATCGCCTCGCTCAACGCCTTTGTTGGCTGCAATCACCCGGAACACGCGCATCAGGGCCAATTCCTGATCTGCCGCGAATGCCACGCCGCCATCGAACTTGAACAAAAAAGCATCAGCGACGCCATCATCAAGAGCTCCGCCGACGTCGGCTTCCAGGTCGAAGGGCAGACGGTCGAAGTGGTCGGTCTCTGCTCGGGCTGCCAGGGGGCTTGATGAGCAACGCGTTAATCCGCCTGGAGCAGGTTGGGGTCACGTTCGCCGGGCAAAACGTGCTGGATAACATCGCGCTGAGTGTGGAACCAGGACAGATCGTCACGCTGATCGGCCCGAATGGCGCCGGCAAGACCACCCTGGTGCGCGCCGTGCTCGGCCTGCTCAAGCCCGACACCGGCAGCGTGTGGCGCAAGCCCAAGCTGCGCGTCGGCTACATGCCGCAAAAACTGCACGTGGACCCGACCTTGCCGCTGTCGGTCCTGCGCTTTCTGCGCCTGGTCCCCGGCGTGGATCGCACTCGCGCCCAGGCCGCGCTCAAGGAAGTCGGCGCCGAACAAGTCATCGACAGCCCCGTGCAGAGCATCTCCGGTGGCGAGATGCAGCGCGTGCTGCTGGCCCGCGCCCTGCTGCGCGAGCCGGAACTGCTGGTACTCGATGAGCCCGTGCAAGGCGTCGACGTGGCCGGCCAGGCCGAGCTGTACAGCCTGATCACCCGCCTGCGCGACCGCCATGGCTGCGGCGTGCTGATGGTCTCCCACGACCTGCACCTGGTAATGAGCACCACCGACCAGGTGGTGTGCCTGAATCGCCACGTCTGCTGCTCAGGTCACCCGGAACAGGTCAGCGGCGACCCGGCGTTCGTCGAGTTGTTCGGCAAGAATGCCCAGAGCCTGGCGATCTACCACCACCATCACGACCACGCCCATGACCTGCATGGCGCCGTGGTCGACGACCCCACCGCACCTCACACCCACGTTCACGGAGATAGCTGCAAGCATGGCTGATTTTCTGCTCTACGCCCTGCTGGCAGGCTTGGCTTTGGCGCTGGTGGCGGGCCCGCTGGGCTCGTTCGTGGTCTGGCGACGCATGGCCTATTTCGGCGACACCCTGTCCCACGCCGCGCTGCTGGGGGTGGCCATGGGCTTTTTGCTGGATGTGAGCCCGACCATCGCCGTGACCGTAGGCTGCCTGCTGCTGGCGGTGCTGCTGGTGACCCTGCAGCAGCGCCAGCCGCTGGCCTCCGACACGCTGCTGGGCATCCTGGCGCCCAGCACACTGTCGCTGGGGCTGGTGGTGCTCAGCTTCATGCATGAAGTGCGCATCGACCTGATGGCCTACCTGTTCGGTGATCTGCTGGCGATCAGCCCGACCGACCTTGCCTGGATCCTCGGCGGCAGCGCCGTCGTGCTGGTGTTGCTGGTCGCCCTGTGGCGTCCGCTGCTGGCGATCACCGTGCATGAAGAGCTGGCCACGGTGGAAGGGCTGCCCGTGCCGACCCTGCGCATGGCGCTGATGTTGTTGATCGCCGTGGTGATTGCTGTCGCGATGAAGATTGTCGGCGTATTGTTGATCACATCGCTGCTGATCATCCCAGCCGCCGCCGCCCAGCGCCACGCCCGCTCACCCGAGCAGATGGCCATCGGCGCCAGCCTGCTGGGGATGCTCGCCGTGTGTGGGGGCCTGGCGTTGTCCTGGTTCAAGGACACGCCGGCCGGGCCGTCAATTGTGGTCACGGCCGCCGCCCTGTTTCTGCTGAGTTTTGTCCTGCCCCGTCGAGGGGTGTAGACTTGCTCGCTTTTTGCGCAAATAGAGAGTCGCAGGAATGAAGCTGTTCACCTCCCGTTATCTGCTCCTTGCCGCATTTTCCCTGCTGCTGGGCGCCTGTCAAAGCACACCGCCCGCCGCCCCAGAGGCCCCGGACGCGCGCGCTGCGGCCATCGCACAGCTGGAGCAAAACCTGGCCAGCAGTGAGCTGGCCACCGCCGAAGACCAATTGGCCGCGTTGCAGGCCCAGTCGCCCAACGACCCGGCCCTGGAGACTTACCAACGTCAGCTGGCCGAGGCCTACCTGCAGCGCAGCCAGATCGTGCTGCAAAAAGGTGACGTCAACGCCGCCGCCACTGCCTTGAGCCGTGCCCGTGCGCTGATGCCCAAGGCGCCGGCCCTGACCGGCGGCGTCAACAGCGCCATCACCCATGCGCGCAAAGCCGAGTTGGACAAGGCCGAGGCCGCCCTCAAGGCCGCCGAAGCCAAGCCTGCCGCCAAGGTCATCGACCCGGCCGCGCAAAGCACCACCGTGGCGCTGAACCTCACCGACATTGAAGCGCTGCGCCATCAACTCGATGCCATCGCTACCGACGTGGTGAATTACCAGTGCGACGTGAGCATCCAGGCGCCGCGCACGCAGGATTACCCGTGGTTGGCCACGTTGCTGACCAAACGGGTGAAGCGAATTGATTCGGGGTATGACCTGAAGATCCACCGGCAGATTCTGAAGAATATTCCGGCGCAGGTTGTGCTGATTCCGCGCAAGGCGCAATAAAAGCATCGCAGGCAAGCCAGCCCCCACATTTGAATGTATTCACAATTCAAAATGTGGGAGCTGGCTTGCCTGCGATAGCGGTCTAACGGTCAATCAAGCGTTTAAGCCGGAATCGCCTTGGCCTTCGGCTCGCGATCCCAAACCCGGTGCTGCGCAATCGCCGCAAAGAAGGCCTTGAACGCTTTCGCATCCGACCCCACGATCAAGCCCGCATCCGCCTCCAGCTTCAGCAGATCCAGCAATGGCTTGGCGTCATTGGCGACCGTGATCGCCTTCAGGTGCTTGTACGCCTCCAACAGGAAGTGCAGCGCCACACCGTCGCCGCTCAATGCCTGCACCGACTTGGCACCCCCTGGCACAAACACCGCGTCAAACGCGATGGACGGCATGCCTTCCATCGACGCATCGACCTTCAAGCTCTTGCCATCGGCGGTTGTCACCGGTGCCGAAGTCGGCCCCAGCAACTTGGCGTGGGCACCCTCGGCTTCCAACGCCTTCTTCAACGCGGCAATCGCCACGCCATCCACGCCGTTGGCGGCCAGAATCGCGACTTTGCGCGTCTTGATATCGCCCGACAGCAGGTTCACCTGGCTCAACGCCGGCGACTCCTTCAAAGACGACTTGCGTGGCGGCACGGTGCCTTTGGTCGGCGCCGGCAGACCCAGGTTCTGCGCAACGCGCTTGGCCAGTTCCAGATCGATGTTGGCCAGGATCTCGTTCACCTGACGGGCACGGATGAACTCGCGCTCAACCTTGCCCAATTCGAAGCTGTAGGCCGCAATGATGTGCTCTTTCTCGTGGTGGCTCATGCTGTGGAAAAACAGCGTGGCCTGGGAGAAGTGATCGCCGAACGACTCACTGCGCTCACGCACTTTGTTGGCATCGACGCGCTCGTAATAGGTCTCGAACCCACCATCCTGGGCGGCAGGAGGGGTTTCCTTCGGCCAACCGCCGTCGATGGAATTGGGCTCGTAGGCCGCGCGACCTTTGTCGATCACCGTGCGGTGCTGGGCGTCGCGCTGACCGTTGTGGAAAGGCACCACCGGCCTATTGATCGGCAACTCATGAAAGTTCGGGCCACCGAGACGGCTGATCTGCGTATCCGTGTAGGAAAACAGACGACCTTGCAGCAACGGGTCGTTGGTGAAGTCGATACCCGGCACGATATGGCCCGGGCAGAACGCAACCTGCTCGACTTCGGCGAAGAAGTTGTCCGGGTTGCGGTTAAGCACCATCTTGCCCAACGGCGTAATCGGCACCAGCTCTTCGGGGATGATCTTGGTCGGATCGAGCAGGTCGAAGTCGAACTTGTGCTCGTCCTCTTCGGCGACGATCTGCACGCCCAATTCCCACTCAGGGTAGTCGCCGCTTTCAATCGCTTCCCACAGGTCGCGACGGTGGTAATCGGTATCTTTACCGGCAAGCTTTTGCGCTTCGTCCCACACCAGGGAGCAAGTGCCGACTTTTGGATGCCAGTGGAATTTCACGAAACTCGACTTACCTTCGGTGTTGATCAGCCGGAAGGTGTGAATGCCGAACCCCTGCATTGCGCGCAGGCTTTTTGGAATGGCGCGGTCGGACATTGCCCACAGCACCATATGCGCCGATTCCGGCTGCAGCGAGACAAAGTCCCAGAACGTATCGTGGGCCGAGCCGCCGGTAGGAATTTCATTGTGCGGTTCAGGTTTTACCGCGTGGACGAAGTCGGGAAACTTGATCGCGTCCTGAATGAAAAAGACCGGCATGTTGTTGCCCACCAGGTCGAAGTTGCCTTCGTCGGTGAAGAACTTCACTGCAAAACCGCGCACGTCGCGCACCGTATCGCCGGAACCACGCGGGCCCTGCACGGTGGAGAAGCGCACAAACACCGGGGTTTTATGCTCGGGGTTGCGCAGGAAGCCGGCCTTGCTCAGCGCCGAATGGTTTTCATAGGTCTGGAAATAACCATGCGCGCCAGTACCGCGGGCATGCACGATGCGCTCCGGGATGCGTTCATGGTCAAAGTGCGTGATTTTTTCACGCATGATGAAGTCTTCCAGCAGCGACGGGCCACGGGAGCCGACTTTCAGGGTGTTCTGGTTGTCGGAAATCTTCACGCCTTGGTTGGTACGCAGGGCCTGGCCGGTCGCATCGGAGCGGAATTCCTCCAGGGCCTGCAGCTTGGCGTTGGTGTTGCCACGGTCCAGGGTATCGGTGCCGGCAAGTTCACTCTTCGGCGGGGTGGCTGGCTTCTTGGTACTCATCAGACAAAACTCCTTATTCAAAGTGGCCAGAGCGGTCCCCGGCTCGTTTGAGCAAAACCCCAGGCACGGCACCTGGGAAATCGAGTTGCTTAAGTAGTGACTGACACGGTTTTGTACCGTTCCTTTTTTATGACCTTTGATCGCGTTATTGCCAAATCACTGGTTGAATGCGAAATAAATGCTAAGAAACGCTATACGGACAGGCTAAAATGCGCGCCCGGCTAACCGCTGATCCCTTTTCCATGCGCCCCACAAGGTTCGCTACGTGATCGAGTTTCATAACGTCCATAAAACCTACCGCGTCGCCGGTAAGGAAATCCCCGCCCTGCACCCCACCAGCCTGCGCGTCGAAAACGGTCAGGTGTTTGGCCTGATTGGTCATTCGGGTGCGGGAAAAAGTACTTTGCTGCGCCTGATCAATCGCCTGGAACAGCCCAGCGGCGGTCAGATCAATGTCGACGGTGAAGAAGTCACTGCACTGGACGCCAACGGCCTGCGCCGTTTCCGTCAGCAGGTCGGGATGATTTTCCAGCACTTCAACCTGCTGGCGTCCAAGACCGTTGCCGACAACGTGGCGCTGCCGCTGACCCTGGCCGGCGAATTGTCGCGCAAGGAAATCGACCAGCGCGTGGCCGAACTCCTCGCCCGCGTCGGCCTGTCGGATCACGCCAAGAAGTACCCGGCGCAGTTGTCCGGTGGCCAGAAGCAACGCGTCGGCATTGCCCGCGCCCTGGCGACCAAACCCAAGATCCTGCTGTGCGACGAAGCCACCAGCGCCCTCGACCCGCAAACCACCGCCTCGGTGCTGCAATTGCTGGCCGAGATCAACCGCGAACTGAAGCTGACCATCGTGCTGATCACCCACGAAATGGATGTGATCCGCCGCGTGTGCGACCAGGTCGCCGTGATGGACGCCGGCGTGATCGTCGAGCAGGGCTCGGTCGCCGATGTGTTTCTGCACCCCAAGCACCCGACCACCAAGCGTTTCGTGCAGGAGTCCGAGCAGGTTGACGAAAGCGAGCAGCGTGATGACTTCGCTCACGTGCCAGGGCGCATCGTGCGCCTGACCTTCCAGGGCGAAGCGACCTACGCGCCGCTGCTGGGTACCGTCGCCCGCGAAACGGGTGTGGACTACAGCATCCTCGCCGGGCGTATCGACCGCATCAAAGACATCCCCTACGGGCAACTGACCCTCGCCGTCACGGGTGGCGATATGGAAGCCGCGTTTGCGCGCTTCACCGCCGCTGACGTCCACATGGAGGTGCTGCGCTAATGGAAGTCCTGTTGAGTTTCTTCGCCAATATCGACTGGTCCGAAATCTGGCTGGCCACCGGCGACACCATGACCATGCTGTTCGGTTCGCTGTTCTTTACCGTCGTGCTGGGCCTGCCGCTGGGCGTGCTGTTGTTCCTGACCAGCCCGCGCCAACTGTTCGAGCAGAAAGGGCTGTACGCACTGCTGTCGCTGATCGTGAACATTCTGCGTTCGCTGCCGTTCATCATCCTGCTGATCGTGATGATCCCGTTCACCGTGCTGATCACCGGGACTTCGCTGGGCGTGGCCGGCGCCATTCCGCCATTGGTAGTGGGCGCGACGCCGTTCTTTGCGCGCCTGGTGGAAACCGCCTTGCGTGAAGTGGACCGCGGCATCATCGAAGCCACTCAGTCCATGGGGGCCAGCACCCGCCAGATCATCACCAACGCCCTGTTGCCTGAAGCCCGCCCGGGTATTTTCGCGGCGATCACGGTGACGGCGATTACACTGGTTTCCTACACGGCGATGGCCGGCGTAGTCGGTGCCGGCGGCCTGGGCGACCTGGCGATCCGCTTCGGTTACCAGCGTTTCCAGACCGATGTGATGGTGGTCACCGTGGTGATGCTGTTGGTGCTGGTGCAAATTCTGCAAACCGTCGGCGACAAGCTGGTGGTGCACTTTTCTCGAAAATAACGGCCATTGCCGGCCAACTGCCGGCAGATGTCCGAACAAGGAGCTTGTTGGATGAAAAAACTACTGGTTGCTTTCGCCGCCGTTGCCGCGTTTTCCGCCCACGCCGCCGAGACCATCACGGTCGCCGCGTCGCCGGTGCCGCACGCGGAAATCCTCGAATTCGTGAAGCCTGCCCTCGCCAAAGAAGGCGTGGACCTGCAGGTCAAAGTCTTCACCGACTACGTGCAGCCCAACGTACAGGTGGCCGAGAAGCGCCTGGATGCCAACTTCTTCCAACACCAGCCGTACCTGGATGAGTTCAACAAGGCCAAGGGCACTCACCTGGTGAGCGTCGGCGCGGTGCACCTGGAGCCCCTGGGCGCCTACTCGAGCAAGTACAAGAAGCTGGAAGACCTGCCAAGCGGCGCCAACGTCGTGATCCCGAACGACGCCACCAATGGTGGCCGCGCGCTGTTGCTGCTGGCCAAGCACAACCTGATCACCCTGAAGGACCCGACCAACATCCTGTCGACCATCAAGGACATCACCGCCAACCCGAAAAACCTGAAATTCCGCGAACTGGAAGCCGCCACCCTGCCGCGCGTGCTGACCCAGGTCGACCTGGCGCTGATCAACACCAACTACGCGCTGGAAGCCAAGCTGGATCCGTCCAAGGATGCGCTGGTGATCGAAGGCAATGACTCGCCTTACGTGAATATCCTGGTGACCCGCGAAGACAACAAAGACTCGGACGCCGTGAAGAAGCTGGTTGCAGCCCTGCACACGCCTGAAGTGAAAGCCTTCATCCTCGAGAAGTACAAAGGCGCAATTCTGCCGGCGTTCTGATTCGAAACACCGAAGAGCAAAAAATGTGGGAGCGGGCTTGCTCGCGAAAGTGCAGTGTCAGTCGACTTATCAGTGACTGAACCGATGCTTTCGCGGGCAAGCCCGCTCCCACATTTGTTTTGGGTTGCCCGCAGACCAGGGCTCCCACAAGGCCGTGGGGTAGAGGCGCAGGGCTTATGGACGCTTCAACAATCCCGGCAATTGCGCCACCAGCTTCTGGTTGTTCAACGGTGCGCGGATGAATCCACGCTGTGTGCCGTCAGGACCGATCAGCGCGAGGTTGCCGCTGTGGTCGACGGTGTAGTTGGGCTTGCTGGTATCGGCCGGGATAAACGGGATGCTCACGGCATTCGAGACCTTCTGCACATCGTCCACATTCGCGCCGGTCAGGCCTTCGAACTGCGGATCGAAGTAGCCCAGGTACTGCTTGAGCTGGGCCGGGGTATCGCGGTTCGGGTCGACGCTGACCAGGATCACCTGCAGCTTATCCACCGCCTCCTTGGGCAGCTCGCTCTTGATCTGGCGCAGCTGGGCGAGGGTGGTAGGGCAGATGTCCGGACAGAAGGTGTAGCCGAAGAACAGCAGGCTCCACTTGCCCTTCAACTCATTGACCACCACCGGCTGGCCGTCCTGGTTGGTCATGCTCACCGGCGGCAGCTGCCGGCTCTGCGGCAGCAGGATGATGCCGGCATCGATCAGTGCGGTCGGGTCGCCCTGGCCTTTGCCCGAGAGCACTTTGTTGACGGTCAGGCCCATGATCAACGCGACGATGGCCACCAGGATAAAGACGGTTTTTTGAGTTCGAGTCATAGGTTCAACAGTAAGTAGTGGTCTACGAGCAGGGCGATAAACAGAAGGAACAAGTACGCGATAGAGTACTTGAACGTGTTGATCGCCGCGTGCGGCTGAGCGCCACGGTACAGCACCCAGGCCCATTGCAGAAAGCGTCCGCCCAAAACCAATGCACAGGCCAGGTACAGCAGGCCGCTCATGTGGATGACGTAGGGCATCAGGCTCACCGCCAGCAGGACGAAGGTGTAGAGCAGGATATGCACCTTGGTGTAGTGCTCGCCATGGGTGACCGGCAGCATCGGAATATCGGCCTTGGCATATTCCTCCTTGCGGTGGATGGCCAGGGCCCAGAAATGCGGCGGGGTCCAGGCGAAGATGATCAACACCAGCAGGAGGGGTTCGGCGCTGACATGGCCGGTGACGGCGACCCAGCCCAGCAACGGCGGCGCGGCCCCCGCCAAACCGCCGATGACGATATTCTGCGGCGTCGCGCGCTTGAGAAAACCGGTGTAGATCACCGCATAGCCGAGCAGGGAAGCCAGCGTCAGCCAGGCGGCCAGCGGGTTGGTGAACGCCAGCAGCAAGGCCAGGCCCGCAACCGCCAGAAACCCTGCAAAAGCCAGCGCCGCCACCGGCGATACCCGCCCTTCGGCCATCGGCCGTTTGTGCGTGCGCGCCATCACCGCATCAATGCGCCGATCCACTACATGATTGACCGCCGCCGCGCCGCCGGCACACAGGGCAATGCCCAGATTGCCGAAAACCAGCACCGCCCACGGCACGCCGGCGCGGGTAGCGAGGAACATCCCCACCAGCGAGGTGATGAGCATCAACACCACCACTTTCGGCTTGGTCAGCTCCAGGTAGTCACGCCAGATCGCCTGGCCGTGACGCGCGCCGATCAAGGTCGCCATGGCATCTCTCCTTTAAGGGTGATCAGGCCTGACACCTGTTTGCGCGGAATAAACCGCCAGCCGAACGGCAGCTGGTTGCGCACCCGTACCAGGCTGGTACGCGCGTGGTAATTGACCAGCACCAGGGTCAGCAGCAACGCCGCGCCCCCGGCGTTATGGCCGACGGCTACCGGCAGCGGCAGATGGAAATACACATTGCTCAGGCCCAGGCCGATCTGCGCCGCCAGGGCAATCAACAACAGGCCCGCGAGCCGCGTCATGCCCACCGCGCGCAGCTGCCAGGCCAGCCCCAGCAACACCAGGGTGACCAACACCGCGCCGATGCGATGGGTGAGATGGATCGCGGTTCGCGCATCGCTGTCGAGCTGGCCGCCGAGATAATTGGGGCCGATGTGCTGGGTCAGGTGGAAACCATTGGCGAAGTCCGCCGCCGGCCACCACTGGCCGTGGCAGGTAGGCAAATCGATACAGGCCACCGCCGCGTAGTTGGAACTGACCCAGCCGCCCAGGGCGATCTGGCCGATCACCAGCACCAGGCCAGCCGTCGCCCAATATTGCAGGCGCTTGGGCACGATCAACGCGGGCAGCACTCCCGACAAGCGCAGGGTCAGCAGGAACAACAGGCTCAAGGTCGCGAAACCGCCCAGCAAATGGCCCGTGACCACTTGGGGCCACAGCTTCAACGTCACCGTCCACATGCCAAAGGCCGCCTGCGCGAACACCACCGCCAAAACAAACAACGGCAGCTTCACCGGCTGGCCCGGATCACGTCGATGGCTCCACGAACGCGCCGCCAGCAGCACGATCAGCAGGCCCAAGGTGCCGGCGAAGTAGCGATGGGTCATCTCGGCCCAGCCCTTGTCCGCCTCCACCGGCGTGTCCGGGAAATGCAGCTCGGCATGCGCCAGCTGGGCCTCGGTCTTGGGCACGCTGATAAAGCCGTAGCAACCCGGCCAGTCCGGGCAACCGAGACCGGCGTGGGTCAGGCGCGTATAAGCGCCGAGCAGCACCACAATCAGCGCCAGCAGGGTGGCAAACAACGCGAGGCGAAATCCAGGCTTGGCCATGACGATGCCCTTATCCGATGTTCGACAGTTTCAGCAGATGGCGCAGGTCGTTGAGCAAGTCCTTGCCCTTGACCTTGGCGTCGTAGCGCAGCACCAGGTTGCCGTGCGGGTCGACGATCCACAGTTGCGCATCGCCCGGCGCGGCGGCGTCCTTGGTGAAGGTCGACAGGTCCAGCGAGTAGCGCTGCAGTTGTGGATATTCAGCCTTGAGCTTGGCCTCGTAGTCGGTGCTCACCGGCTGCGCGCTGGCCAAGGCGTGGCTGGCGCGCGATGCATCCCGGCCGAGGCTGATTTGCAGCTGGCGCGCCAGGTACACCAGTTGCTGGCAATCGGCGGCGCAGGCCGTGGGCGCCGTGACCAGCAGTTGCCAGCGCTCTTCATCCGCCTGCACGCCGATATCGGCGCGGGTCTGGCCGTTGCCGATCAGTTCGCCGTGGTAACTGCGGTTGTCCGGCACCCAGAACTGCAGCTTGTACATGAAGGTGGCCAGCGCCATCGGGCCGATCACCATCATCAGGATCAGGATCAGCTGCCAGCGGCCTTTACGCCGATTGAGCGGTTCAGACATGTTGAGTGGATTCATGGCCGCTCCCATGGTGCGTCTCCTTTGTGTTGTGCCATCCGAGGTAGAGGTAAAGGGCCAGCAGCGCCAATGCCATGGCGAACCACTGCACCGCGTAGGCCAGGTGCTTTTCCGGACCCATGGCTACGATGGGCCAGGTGATTTCGTACGTACCAGGGCCAGCTTCGGCGCGCAGCTCGTAGGCAAAACCGCTACGCCCAAGCTCAGCCCACAGCGCGCCGGGGTGCAGGGCGGTCAGCAAGCGCGGCCATTGCGCGCTCGTCGGGTCGGCGTGCAACTGGAAGGTTTCACCCGGTGCGACGTACACCCAGGCGTCGAGATTCACCGGCTGTTCAGGCGTGGTGAACACCGACGGGGTGCGCCGGTCGGGCCAGGGCAGCCAGCCACGATTGAGCAATAACCACAGGCCGCTGGCCTGGTCGTGAAAGGGTTGCAGCAGCTCTACGCCGGCCTTGCCATCGCGCATGCGGTTGTCCAGCAACACGCTGTGTTCGGCGTCGAATTGCCCGCGCAGACGGACCCGACGGAAAGCCGGATCAGCCATCTCACTCAGTTGCGTGCTGCTGACGGGATCCGCCACCCGCCGCTCGGCATAACTGTCCACCAGCAGCTGTTTTTCATGCCCGCGAGACAGCTGCCAGAACCCCAGGCCCACCATCAACGGCAGCAACACGAGCACCACCAATGTCGGTGCGAGCCCTGGGCGAAAGCGTTTCATGGCGCTGGCTATACTTGTTTTCATTGCCCGCCCGTCCCATTGGAGCCAGACCATGCTCAAAGCCGTCATTGCCCTGATGCTGATCGCGACTGTCGTGAGCCTGTTCAGTGGCTTGTTCTTTCTGGTCAAGGACGAGGGCAACTCCAACCGCCTCGTCACTGCCTTGACTGTGCGTGTGGTGCTGGCTGCGATCACCGTGGGGCTGATCGCCTGGGGCTTTTTCAGCGGCCAGTTGGTATCGCATGCACCGTGGTAAGGCGCGCTACAGCACGTAGACGAAGAAAAACAGCCCGATCCACACCACATCCACAAAGTGCCAGTACCAACTGGCGGCCTCGAAACCAAACTGGTGCTCGGCATTGAAATGCCCGCGCAGGATGCGCATCAGCATCACAAACAGAATGATCGTGCCGATGGTCACGTGGGCACCGTGAAAGCCGGTGAGCATGAAGAACGTCGCGCCGTACACACCCGAGCCGAGTGTCAGGCCGAGCTCTTTGTAGGCATGCATGTACTCCTCGGCCTGGAAGCCCAGGAACGCCCAACCCAGCAGCACCGTGAGCGCCAGCCAGATTTTCAGCGCGCCGCGATGGCCTTTGCGCAAGGCATGGTGGGCCAGGGTGATGGTCACGCTGGAGCTGACCAGCAAGATCGTGTTGACCAGCGGCAGGCCCCACGGGCTGATGGTGCCCTCCGGTGCGGGATACATTTTCGGGTCAGGGTTGTTGAGCAGCGGCCAGGTGAACTCGAAGTTCGGCCACAGCATGTGCGCGATGCCCTTGTGCCCTTCGCCGCCCAACCAGGGACCGGACATGTGCCGCACGTAAAACAGCGCACCGAAGAACGCGACAAAGAACATCACCTCGGAAAAGATGAACCAGGTCATGCCCCATCGAAACGAGCGGTCCATCTGCGGGCTGTACAAACCGGCGCGGCTTTCCTTGATGACCGCGCCGAACCAGCCGAACAACATGTAGGCCAGCAGCAGGCCACCGACGAAGAAGATCCACGGGCCGTGGGATTCCGGGCGCGCCGCCTTCAGGTCGTTGAACCACACAGCCAGGCCGTACACCGTGATGAGCATGCCCAGGGTAGCAATTATTGGCCATTTGCTTTGCGCTGGTACGTAGTACGTATCATGAGTCGACATGTATTCGCTCTCCTGATTGAGCGGGCAAACAGTAGCTAGCCGCCGCTATGGACAGCCACCGGCGGTTGGCGCGCAGTGATATCAAACAGCGTGTACGCCAGGGTCAAATGCTTCACATCCTTGGGCATGTCGCGGTCGACAATGAAACGCACCGGCATTTCGATGCGCTGGCCTGGCTGCAGCACTTGCTGGGTGAAGCAAAAGCATTCGGTCTTGTGGAAGTACATCGCCGCTTCGGCCGGGGAAATGCTCGGTACAGCCTGGGCGGTCATGGCTTTGTCGGTAGGGTTGTAGGCGACGAACAGCATTTCGGTGACGGCCCCCGGATTGACCACCACCTCATCGGCCTTGGAATGAAATTCCCAGACCATGTCGATGGCATTGGTCGACAGGAACTGCACCCGCACCTGCCGCGTGGCGTCGACGACCTGCTCGCCCTCGTACTGCCCGGCGGTCTTGCCGTTGATACCGAATGCCTTGCACATCACGTCGTAGACCGGCACCAGCGCAAAGCCGAAGCCGAACATCGCCACCACCAGGATCAGCAGGCGGGTGACCAGGCGCTTGGTGGGGATCGACTCAAACATGACGATCACCCTGCGTTTGACTCTCTGTGGGAGCTGGATTACCTGCGATAGCGGTGTGCCAGTCACCCAATCCATCAACTGTCAGGCCCTCATCGCAGGCAAGCCAGCTCCCACAGGAGACCCTGGCAGCCTGCGCCAAGCTGTTCACTTGACCTCCGGTGGCGTCGTGAAGGTGTGGTAGGGCGCTGGCGAGGGGATGCTCCACTCCAGGCCTTCCGCGCCATCCCAGGGCTTGGCCGGCGCGGGCGGGCCGCCACGGATGCACTTGATCACGATGAACAGGAAGAAGATCTGCGTGGCGCCAAACATGAAGGCGCCGATCGAGGAGACCATGTTGAAGTCGGCGAACTGCAGGTTGTAGTCCGGCACACGGCGCGGCATGCCAGCCAGCCCGACGAAGTGCATCGGGAAAAACGCCATGTTCATGCCGATGAAGGACAGCCAGAAGTGCAGCTTGCCGAGGGTTTCGTCGTACATGTGGCCGGTCCATTTCGGCAGCCAGTAGTAGGCCGAGGCGAAGATGCCGAAGATCGCACCGGGCACCAGCACGTAATGGAAGTGCGCCACCACGAAATAGGTGTCGTGGTATTGGAAGTCCGCCGGGGCAATCGCCAGCATCAGCCCGGAAAAGCCGCCGATGGTGAACAGGATCACGAAGGCCACGGCAAACAGCATCGGTGTCTCGAAGGTCAGCGAGCCTTGCCACATGGTGCTGACCCAGTTGAATACCTTCACCCCCGTCGGCACCGCAATCAGCAGCGTGGCGTACATGAAGAACAACTCGCCCACCAGCGGAATGCCGACCACGAACATGTGGTGCGCCCACACGATGAACGACAGGAACGCGATGCTCGCCGTGGCGTACACCATCGACGTATAGCCGAACAGCGGCTTGCGCGAGAACGTTGGGATGATCGAGCTGACGGCACCAAAGGCCGGCAGGATCATGATGTACACCTCGGGGTGGCCGAAGAACCAGAACACATGCTGGAACAGCACGGGGTCGCCACCGCCGGCAGCACTGAAGAAGCTGGTGCCGAAGTGGATGTCCATCAGCATCATGGTCACGCAACCGGCCAGCACCGGCATCACCGCGATCAGCAGGAAGGCAGTGATCAGCCACGTCCAGACGAACAACGGCATTTTCATCAGGGTCATGCCGGGGGCGCGCAGGTTGAGAATGGTGGCGACCACGTTGATCGCGCCCATGATCGAACTGATACCCATCAGGTGAATCGCGAAGATGAAGAAGGTCACGCTTTCCGGCGCGTAGGTGGTGGAGAGGGGCGCGTAGAAGGTCCAGCCGAAGTTCGGCCCGCCACCCGGAGTGAACAGGGTCGACACGAGCAACAGGAACGCCGCCGGCAACAGCCAGAAACTGAAGTTGTTCATGCGCGGCAGGGCCATGTCCGGCGCGCCGATCATCAGCGGAATCATCCAGTTGGCCAGGCCGACGAACGCTGGCATCACCGCGCCGAACACCATGATCAGGCCGTGCATGGTGGTCATCTGGTTGAAGAACGCCGGCTCGACAATCTGCAGGCCGGGCTGGAACAACTCGGCGCGGATCACCATGGCGAACGAACCGCCGAGCAGGAACATGGTGAAGGCGAACCACAGGTACATCGTGCCGATGTCCTTGTGGTTGGTGGTCAGCACCCAGCGCATCAAACCCTTGGCGGGGCCGTGGGCATGGTCACTGGCGTGGCCATGGTCATCGATCACAGTGCTCATGGCCGTTCTCCTGCAAGCGAGTGGGCGGGGCGGTTAGGGGCATACGCAATGAAGGAGGTCATTTGCTTTCCGCCTGCTTGATGGCCAGCACATCTTTAGGCGTGACCATGTCGCCTTTGTTATTGCCCCAGGCATTGCGCTCGTAGGTCACCACCGCGGCGATATCCACTTCCGAGAGCTGCTTGCCGAACGCCGCCATGGCGGTGCCGGGCTTGCCGAAGTAAACGCGGTGCAGGTGATCTTCCTTGGGCCCGATGGCAATCGGCGAGCCCTTGAGCGCCGGGAACATCGGTGGCAGGCCCTGGCCTTCGGCCTGGTGACAGGCCACGCAGGTGGTGTGGTAGACCTTGTCGCCGCGCGCCACCAGCTCTTCCAGCGTCCACTCCTTGGAGGTCAGTTCCTTGAGCTTGGCCGCCTCTTCCTTGCGCTCGCCGAGCCAGGTGTCGTAGTCCGCCTTGGACTTGACCTCGACCACGATGGGCATGAAGCCGTGATCCTTGCCGCACAACTCGGCGCACTGGCCGCGGTAGATGCCGGGCTTCTCGATACGGGTCCAGGCCTCGTTGACGAAACCGGGGATGGCGTCACGCTTGACCGCAAAGGCCGGCACCCACCAGGAGTGGATCACGTCGGCGGCGGTCACCAGGAAACGCACCTTGGCGCCCACCGGCAGCACCAGTGGCTGGTCGACCTCCAACAGGTAATGCTCGCCCTTGACCGCCTGGTTATGGATCTGCTCGGCGGGCGTGGCCAGGTTGCTGAAGAACTCCACGTCCTGGCCCAGGTATTTGTAATGCCACTTCCACTGATAGCCGGTGACCTGGATATCGATGTCCGATTCACTGCTGTCGTAGATATTGATCAGGGTCTTGGTCGCCGGGATGGCCATCGCGATCAGAATCAGCAAGGGCACCACAGTCCAGAGAATTTCCACGGTGGTGCTCTCGTGGAATTTGGCCGCGACCTGGCCCGTGGACCGGCGGTGAACGATCATCGACCAGAACATCGCGCCAAACACAACAATGCCGATCACCACACAGATCCAGAAAATGGTCATGTGCAGGTCAAACACAGCGTGACTGACTTCAGTCGCCCCTGGCGCCATATTCGTTGTCCAGGCGGCGTGCGCCTGGCCGAATACCGACCACAACAGGAGGCCCATCCAAACGTGTGGATGTCGCATCATTGCGGGTTCCCCTTATCGTTCTTGTTATCCCGCCGGTTTGCACCTGCGTCGAAGGGAGCGGCTTCCATACTGCTTACAACCGCTTAGCCTTGCCTGCTCATGCAGTCTGGCGTCATCAGCTAATCGCGTACAAATCCGAGTATAGACAGGCTCTGCAACCCCGCAATGTGTAGGGGCAAATGAGCAAAAATGACCGGTCGAAGCCAATAAAACCGGGGGCGGAATCGTTTATCCGACGAACGATGGCAATTCGATATAACGCACGCGCATAACCATGAAATAATTATGACAAATGCGTCTTAGGCGCTCGTATAAACGAGCTACCTTATCCTCTCCCTTTTCCTACGCCTGTTTCACTGGAGCTTTCATGAACACCGCCGCATTGCGCGAGCAGATTTCCCGTGCCCATCAACACGAAGCCAGCACTGGCCAGCTTGCCCAGCAACTGGAAAAACAATTGCCGCACCTGCATTCGGCCATTTCCCTGGCTGACGGTGATCGCAAGATTGTCATGACCCGCTTTGTCACCGCCTACATTGAGCTCGTCCCGGACCTGCTGGAAGCCGCCAACGACGTGGCCCGCGAAGCCGGTATCGAAAGCCAGATCAAGCCGGTGCTGAAAATCGCCGAGCATTTCTTCCTGCAACCGCCGGCGATCCTGGCCGGTCACGAAGGCCTGGACGGCTTGCTCGACGAGGCCTACCTGGCCCATCGCCTGGTGGAAGAAGTCAACGATCTGTATATCAAGCATTTCGGCCAGCCGTTGATTCCGGCCGACACTACCGTAGCCAACCTGATTGCCCACCAGCTGATCGGCGAAGAATTCGCCAACCAGCTGGATGAGGCCGTGCACCTGGCAGTAGATGAAATGCTCAACGAGGAGAGCTTTGCGCTGGAGTCAGTCGAGGCCTATCGCGAAACCCTCAAGAGCCCCAACACAGAAGCTGCGTGGAAGCGCTGGCCGTGCCTGTCGCGCCAGTTGGGGGTTGAGTTGGCGCTGGAACAGCCGGCGTAACGCTTTAGCCTGACGCAGAACAAATGTGGCAGCGGGCTTGCTTGCGAATGCGGCGTGCCAGTCACTGAATATTTGACTGATCCGCCGCCTTCGCGAGCAAGCCCGCTGCCACTTTTTTGATCCGGTTTCGTCAGCCAGCAGAAGGCGCCGAACCGATTCCCACCGTCGTACGCACCCGGCCTTCCAGCCTGCGCTTCAACCCACGGGCCTCGATCACCAGCGTCGAGCCCTTGGCGGCATTCGCCCGGCCCCATTCTTCCAGCAGCTCCAGGCAGGAATGGTCGATGTAACTCAAGTTACTCAGCGGCACATGCACCGTGGTTCCCGCAGGTACCGTCGACAGCACCTGGGTCAGCATCGGCACTTTCAGGAAGGTCGCCGCACCGGTCAGGCGCAACTCCATTTCACCTGCCTGAGGCAGGTCGACCAGGCTGACTTTCAAGCGCGACGCCTTCAAGGCCAGCTTCACCAGCGTCAGCCCGAAACCCACCAGTACGCCGGTCAGCAGGTCGGTAAAGATGATCGCCAGCGCCGTCGCCGCATAGGTGAACATCGGCATCCGCCCATAGCGTCCCAACGCCCGGAACGCCTTGACGTCGACCAGCTTGATGCCGGTGTACACGAGCACACCCGCAAGGCTCGCCACCGGAATGCTTTGCAGCACACTCGAGAGCAACAGCACGAACGCAAGCAGCCACAGCCCGTGGAACATCGCCGACAAGCGCGTGGTGGCGCCCGCCTGTACGTTGGCCGAACTGCGCACGATCACACCGGTCATCGGCAGGGCGCCGACCAGGCCACAGAGCATGTTGCCTACACCTTGAGCGGACAATTCCTTGTCAAAATCAGAACGCTGACCACTGTGCATGCGGTCGACCGCCGCCGCAGACAGCAAGGTTTCGGCGCTGGCGATAAACGCCACGGCGAACGCGGCGATCAACAGTTGTGGATCGGCCAGGTTCAGCAGGTCGCTGGGACGCAGCCAGTCGATGGCATCGGCGAGGTTTTCCGGGACCTCCACACGCTTGACCTGTAACGCCAGCAACAAGCTGGCCCCCGTTGCCAGGCCTACGCCCAACAGGGCGCCTGGTACAAAGCGCAGGGTTTGCGGGCGGAACTTGTCCCACAGGTACATCACCAGCATCGTCGAAAGCCCCAGCAAACCAGCCTGCCAACCCAGGCCTCCGCCAACAGTCGGAATGGCCTCGACCAGCGCAGCCGGGAAGCCGGCCAGGTTATCCAGCCCCGATGGCTTGGGGGCACCGTCGAGCATCACATGCACCTGCGACAGCACAATCAGTACCCCGATCCCCGCCAGCATCCCGTACACCACCGCCGGCGCCGTGACACGAAACCAGCAGCCCAGGCGCAGCCGCCCAGCCACTAATTGCAGGAAGCCGGCCAGTAACAGGATCGGCCCGAGCATCAGCATGCCGTGCTGGCGCACCAGTTCGAACACCAATACCGCCAGGCCCGCCGCCGGGCCGCTGACCTGCAGCGGCGAACCTGCCAGCCAACCCACCACCAGGCCACCGATGATCCCGGTGATCAGGCCCTTGGCCGGCGGCATGCCCGAAGCAATCGCAATGCCCATGCACAACGGCAGGGCGACCAGAAACACAACCACGGACGCAAGCAGCTCCCGTGGCAGTACAGCTTTCAATTGAGCAGCACGCATGATGACTCTCCCGAGGCATTCGCCGGGCGCGGCAAAGCCTGGCTGCGTCCATGGCAGCCACCGCTTTACCCGGCAGGGAAGTGTGTTAGAAGCGCGCTTTAGGCGTCGCGGAAGGAATCGGGCCTTCGCCGCCCAACGGTCGGAACGTCGATTGATCCGCGTCGTAAGCCCGGATTTCGCTGGTCTCGATGTTGTAGATCCAACCGTGGATGAACAGGTGACCATTGGCCATGCGCGATGCCACGGAAGGGTGGGTGCGCAAATGCTGCAACTGGGCGATGACGTTTTCTTCGGTCAGCACCTTCATGCTCTCGCCTTCATTGGCGCAGTCGCAGTTGTCGTGGACCATGGTCTTGGCGACCTCGGCATGCCGCAGCCAGGCCTTGACCGTGGGCATCTTCTCGAGGCTCTCAGGGTTGAGTACCGCGCGCATGGCGCCGCAATCGGAGTGCCCGCACACAATGATGTGCTGCACGCCCAGGGCGAGCACGGCGTACTCGATGGCGGTGGAAACACCCCCGTTCATCTGACCGTAGGGCGGCACTACGTTGCCGACGTTACGCGTCACGAACAGGTCGCCAGGCGAGCTTTGGGTAATCAGCTCCGGCACGATGCGCGAGTCGGCGCAGGTAATGAACATCGCCCGTGGGCTCTGGGCCGTGGCGAGTTTCTTGAAGAGTTCTTCCTGCTGGGGGAAGACGTCGTGATGGAAATGCAAAAAGCCGTCGACGATGTGCTTTAGCGCTGCATCGGCGGATTCCGCCACCTGAGGGGCAGAAGCCGACGCAGCCAACGGCTGTTTATCCTTGTCACTCATGATTCATCCTCTTGATTAATGCAGGGGGAGCTTGCAGGCAAGTTCGACGCCGGGCCATTGGAATAGTTGTAAACATCCAGAAACCCGGCTTGCGACTCATCAGTCACTCGCTGAACAAGGTAACCGCCGAAACTTAACTCAAACTGAATGAACCGCTCTAGACCGCGGGCTTCAGTGATGTCAAAACGCGACTATTCCTACTGAAAAGCAGGATACGCCTCTACAGTTTACAACAATGCCATCTGCCTGCCCGGTGGGCAAAACGCGGTGCAATCCAGATTAAACCCTTCCCGTCGGTTAAGCCCCAGGCGCTTGATCGCCTTGCTGAAACGCTGGGCGAGCAAATCGGCAAACGGCCCCTCGCCGCGCATGCGCACGCCAAAACGGCTGTCATACACCTCGCCGCCGCGCACCTGGCGCACCAGGCTCATCACATGGGCCGCGCGCTGCGGGTAATGCGCCGCCAGCCACTCCTCAAATAACGGCGCCACCTCCAGCGGCAGGCGCAACATCATGTAGGCCGCACTCTGGGCCCCCGCGGCGTGGGCTTCGGTGAGCAGGCTTTCCAACTCGCTGTCGTTGATCATCGGGATCATCGGCGAACACAGCACGCCGACCGGGATTCCCGCCTCGCGCATCACCCGAATCGCTCGCAACCGCGCCTTGGGCGCCGCCGTACGCGGCTCCAGGATGCGCTTGAGCTCGTCGTCCAGGCTGGTGAGGCTGATCATCACGGCGACCAGGCGCTGCCGGGCCAGTTCGGTGAGCAGGTCGAGATCCCGCAGGATCAACGAACCCTTGGTGATGATGGTCACCGGGTGCCGATAACGCAGCAACACTTCGAGGGTTTGCCGGGTGATCCTGTACTCGCGCTCGATGGGCTGGTACGGGTCGGTATTGGAGCCCAGGTTGATCGGCGCACACACGTAGCCCGGCTTCGACAGCTGCTGTTCCAGCACGTCGGCGGCATTGGTCTTGGCGATCAGTCTGGTTTCGAAATCCAGCCCTGGCGACATATCCCAGTAAGCATGGCTGGGCCGCGCATAGCAGTAGATACAACCATGCTCGCAGCCCCGATACGGGTTGATGGAGCGATCGAACGGCAGATCCGGCGAGTTGTTGCGGGTGATGATGCTCTTGGCCGTTTCGATGCGCACTTCAGTGCCCTGGGTCGGCGGCACTTCCTGGAACCAGCCGTCGTCCTCGACCACGCTGACGGTCGGCGCAAAGCGGTTGTGCAGGTTGGTGGCCGTGCCCCGACCCCGGGGCGGCAGCGGAGTAGACATGAAAGCGCCTCGATACTGTTTTTATATACAGTATCGAGGCGCGAGGTTCCTGACCAGTGCCGTCTGGCGGTCAGGGCAGGATCAGTGCTTTTGCGTCACTTGGCCCAGGTCATCGCCCGAGGTCGTGCGCATATCACTCTTGCGCAAGTCCGCCACGTCGCTGGCCTTGACCGGCGCGCCCTTGTTGCCCCAGCTGCCGCGAACGAAACTGACCACATCCGCCACTTCCTGGTCCGACAGACGCCAGGCGAAGGCCGGCATGGTGAAGGTCGACGGTGCCGTGTGCGTCGCCGGCAAGGTGCCGCCGTTCAACACGATGTTGATCAAGGACGTGGCATCCGCCGTCTGCACCACCGGGTTGCCCGCCAGCGCCGGGAACACCCGCGTGTAGCCATGGCCGTCGGTCCGGTGGCAGGCCGCGCAGTTATCGATATACACCGACGCGCCCGGCTTGCTGTCATCACCCTTCCACAAGGCCTCGGCCACCTGCTTGTCGTAGGCGTGCGGCTGATCCTTGGGGTCCACCGCCGGCAGGCTCTTGAGGTAGCGAGCGATAGCGGTCAGGTCGTCCTGCGACATGTATTGCATGCTGTGCACGATCACGTCGCTCATGCCGCCAAACACCGCGCTGCGATCACTGCGACCGGTCTTGAGAAATTGCACCAGTTGCTCCTCGCTCCAACTGCCGAGGCCGTCCTTGTGGTCGCCGCGCAGGCTCTTGGCGATCCAGCCTTCCAGCGGCGCGCTGCCGGACAGGAATGCATTGCCGTCAGTCGCACTCAGGGCTTTTTCCTGCATGGTCAGCGCCCGTGGCGTATGGCACGCGCCGCAGTGGCCGAGGCCTTCAACCAAGTAGGCACCGCGGCTGATCACCGGGTCGGCACCCGCCGCTGCCTGGTAGTCCGCCACCTCGGGGGCGAACATCCAGCGCCACGCCGCCAACGGCCAGCGCATGCTCAGGGGCCACGGAATATCGCTGTCCTTGTTCTCCTGCGCGACCGGCTCGACGCCCTTCATGAAGTACGCATACAACGCCTGCATATCGCTTTCGCTGACGCGCGCATAGGACGGATATGGCATTGCCGGGTAAAGCGTACTACCGCTCTTGGCGACGCCGTGGCGCACGGCCTTGTCGAAGTCCTCAAAGCTGTAGTCACCCAGGCCGGTCTTGTCCGGGGTGATGTTGGTGGAATAGATCACCCCGATCGGGGTCTCCATCGGCAGGCCGCCAGCGAATGGCTTGCCGCCTTTGGCGGTATGGCAGGCCACGCAGTCACCGGCGCGGGCCAGGTATTCACCCTGCTTGACCAGGTCGGTTTCAGCGGCGCTGATCGAACAACTGCTGAACAGCGCCAGGGAGGCGATAACGAGTGCTTTCATGGTCATCGCTCCTTATGCCTGAACCAGTGGGCCGGGGTTTTTCAGGTACTGCTCGCGGATCGCCCGCGCCGACCAATAGGTCAGGGCAGCGACCAGGCCGGTAGGGTTGTAGCCCAACCCTTGTGGGAAGGCGGACGCGCCTGGGACAAACACGTTGTGTACATCCCAGGATTGCAGGTAGCGGTTCAACGCACTGGTCTTCGGATCGGTGCCCATGATCGCGCCACCATTGAGGTGGGTGGTCTGGTAAGAGGCAGTGTTGAAGTGCTCACCGACCTTTTTGCCGAGCACGGCAATTGCCTTGGGGTTCATTGCCTGAGCGACCTTGCCCATCTTTTCCATCATGAAGCGGTTCATCTTGATGTCGTTTTCCTGCCAATCGAACGTCATCCGTAGCAATGGCAAGCCGTAGGCATCGCGATACACCGGGTCCAGATCCAGGTAGTTGCCCCGGTAGGATTGATGCGCGCCGTGGGAGTCCATCGACACCTGGTGGGTGTAGTAATCGGCGGTAGCGCGTTTCCAGGCACTGCCCCAGGCCGGGGTGCCCGGCGGGTTGGACGTACCGGCAATCGGCCGGCTGCCAGCCTGGTTGACCCACATCGGCGAGCCGCCCACAAAGCCGTGGGGCCCGTGGTCGAAGTTATCGGCGTTGAAGTCATCGATGGCCACGCCATTGCCGCCCGCGCCGATGAAGTTGTTGGTGTGGGTGTCCTTGTCGAAGAACGCCTTGATCGTGCCCATGTTCTGGTAGGCAAAGTTCCTGCCCACCACGCCCTCGTTGGTAATCGGGTCGTAAGGCTTGCCGATACCCGAAAGCAACATCAGGCGCACATTGTTGAACTGGAAGGAGCCGATGATCACCAGGTCTGCCGGTTGCTCGCATTCGCGACCCTGGCCGTCGATGTAGGTCACGCCCGTGGCCTTGCTCTTGGTGCTGTCGAGATTGACCTTGAGCACGTGGGAATTGGGCCGCAGCTCAAAGTTCGGCACCTGGCGCAGCGCCGGCAGGATGTTCACGTTCGGCGAGGCCTTGGAATACATGTAGCAGACATAGCCGCTGCAGAAACCGCAGAAGTTGCACGGGCCCATCTGCGCGCCGTAGGGGTTGGTGTACGGCCCCGAGGTATTGGCCGACGGCAGGTTGTAGGGTTTGTAGCCGCCTTCAGCCGCCGCTTTCTGAAACAGCTGTGCGGAGACGGTGTTTTTCTGCGCTTCCAACGGGAACGGGTTGGAGCGATCCGGCGCATACGGGTTGCCGCCACGGCCTTCGCCTACGAGCTGACCTTTCACGGTCCAGGCCTGGCCTGAGGTGCCGAAGACTTTCTCCGCATAGTCGAAAAACGGCTCCAGCTCTTCGTAACTGACGCCGAAGTCCTGGATGGTCATGTCCTTGGGAATGAAGTTCTTGCCGTAGCGCTCTTCATAGTGACTGCGCATGCGCAACTCGATCGGGTCGACGCGAAAGTGCACCCCCGACCAGTGCAGGCCCGCGCCGCCCACGCCGTTGCCGGGCAAGAACGCGCCCAATTGGCGGTTGGGCAGGGCGACATCATTCACGCTATGGCGAATGGTCACGGTCTCCTTGGATATGTCCTGGAAGAGTTTTTTACGCACGCTGTAGGTCAGTTCGTCGATGACCTGCGGATAGTTGCCGTCCGGGTAAGTGTCCTGCATCGGGCCGCGCTCCAGCGCTACCACGTTGAGGCCGGCTTCCGTCAGCTCCTTGGCCATGATCGCGCCGGTCCAGCCGAAACCCACGATCACTGCATCCACTTTCTTCATGATGGTCGCCACGTTTATGCCCTCTCGCCGCGGATGGAAACAGCCGGGAAGGGGTATTGCTCGTTGCGTTCCACCCAATCCATGAAATCGGCGCGGGCGCCGGGGAAGCCGATCATGGTCCAGCCGACCATGCCTTTGTTGCCGCCGTGAATCGGGTCGCAGAAGAACCCTTCCTTGGTGTTTTGCAGCAGCAAATTGAAAAACATCTTCGCCGGCACTGTGTCGAAATGTGCGCTGACTTCACTGCCACCGGCTTCCAGGCGCCGCAACATATCGTCCTGGGTAGCGCTGTCTTGCGCAGCAAAAGCCTTACCGTTGAACGCCTTCGACCAGGCATCCGTGGCAGCAATGCCCAGGCGATAAATCTCCTTGGGCACCAACTTGCTCTGCCAGCCCATCTCGGGCGTGGCATCGGCATTGAATGGACCTTGCATGAACCACAGTGCGCCGCTGGCGTAGGGCGTGTTCATCTGGCGGTCGATGTACTCCGGCGCGCCGGCTTCCAGCGCACCGGGCCCTTGGGCGTCGGCAGGGATCAGGCGGGCGACGGCGGCGTTGAGAAACGCCCACTCTTCGGCGCTGAAATAGCTCGGTTCATAGGCCTTGTCGCTGGCCGCAGGCTTTGCCGGCGCAGCTTGGGCAGGCTCGGGCGTGGCCATCAGCATCGAACCGCCAAGGCCGGTACTGGCAACCGTGACCACCGGGATCAAGGTCAAGGATTTGCGCAGAAAGTCACGCCGGGGGTTGTCTTGATCTTGATCAGACATGGGTGCACCTCATCATGTGGTCACGGGTTTTATCAGCCGCTTCTGAGAGCAGCGTGAAGGCTTGCCAGGAAATGGGATCCAAAGGGATAGAACATATTGGCAATCAATAGTTACAAATGATAGCAGGCTAAGGATTTGAAGAATCGATTCAGCGAGAAAAACAGCCGATCCGGCGCTTCAATCACGATTCTTTGACGAGCCCCTCACGCGCCGTTGACCGCCGACAAACGACGCTAGGGCTCATCAATCAACGCCCTGCTCGGTCACTCACCCATGTTCAAGATTCGATTGCTGCCAGCGCTCGGCCTGGCCTGTATGGCGCTGCTCGCCATCGCCCAAGCCCGAGCGGACGAGACTACATCGCTGCGCTCCCCGGAGTGGGCCCAACCCGTGGGCAATCAATTCAACCTGCACCAGATGACGCCCACGCTCTATCGCAGCGCGCTGCCGGACAGCAATGCGCTGCCGGTCTTGAAAAACCTGAAGATCGGTACGGTGATCAACTTTCTGCCGGAATCCGATTCGGCCTGGCTGAAGAACGCTGATATCAAGCAGGTGCAACTGACCTACCGCACCAACCATGTCGATGACGCCGACGTTCTCACTGCACTGAGGGCCATTCAGGCTGCCGAGGCCAACGGCCCGGTGCTCATGCATTGCAAGCATGGCTCAGACCGCACCGGCCTGATGGCGGCGATGTATCGCGTGGTGATCCAGGGATGGAGCAAGGAAGACGCGCTGAACGAGATGACCTTGGGTGGTTTCGGCGGCAGCAGTGGCTTCAAGGACGGTGTTCGCTACATGATCCAGGCGGATGTCGACAAGTTGCGCACTGCCTTGGCGAAGGGTGATTGCAGCACCAGTGCATTTGCACTGTGCTCGATGAAGGATTGGATTTCGACAACGAACAAGACTGAAGAGCAACTATAGGAGCCTGCCTGCGAAGCAATTACGCGGTGTTTCAGTCACACCGCGTTGGGGCTATCGCAGGCTAGCCAGCGCCGCCAGGAAGCAGGCTTCAGTCTTTTTTCAGCTTGGGATTGGGAAAGAACTGCACCGCCTGCACTTTTGGGTCCGGCGCTTTCAACGCCGAGGTGTTGACCCGCGTACCCAACTCCTTGGGCACCGACAACCCCTGGTCATTCAGCGTATCGGTATACCCGCAGGCCACACACTCGCGGTGCGGCACGTTGTCTTCAGTCCACATCTTGAGCTTGTCCGGCTCGCTGCACGCCGGGCAGACCGCCCCGGCGATAAATTGCTTTTTGGTAATCACAGGCCCTTCACTCATGCTGCCGCGTCCTCACTCAGGCCGCTGTGGCGCAAGAGTGCGTCAATCGACGGCGCCCGTCCGCGGAAGTCGACGAACAGCACCATCGGTGCCTGCGAGCCACCACGGGCGAGGATCGCCTCGCGGAATGCGCGGCCGGTCTCGGCATTGAGCACGCCGTCTTCCTCGAACTTGGAGAAGGCATCCGCCGACAGCACTTCGGCCCATTTATAGCTGTAGTAACCCGCCGCATAACCGCCGGCGAAAATGTGCGCAAAGCTGTTCGGGAAGCGGTTGTAGGCGGGCGGACGCATCACCGACACCTCGTCACGCACGCCTTCGAGCACTTGCGCCACGCTGCGGCCATCGCCGTGAGTGGCATGCAGTTCGAAGTCGAACAGCGAGAACTCCAGCTGGCGCACCATCATCAGGCCCGACTGGAAGTTTTTTGCCGCGAGCATTTTTTCCAGCAGGTCCTGGGGCAGCGGCTCGCCGGTTTCATAGTGGCCGGAGATCAGTGCGAGGCCTTCCGGCTCCCAGCACCAGTTCTCCATGAATTGGCTCGGCAATTCCACCGCATCCCAAGCCACGCCGTTGATACCGGACACGCCGGCATGTTCGACGCGGGTCAGCAGGTGGTGCAGGCCGTGGCCGAATTCGTGGAACAGGGTGGTCACTTCATCGTGGGTCAACAGGGCAGGCTTGCCGCTGTCGGCCGGGGTGAAATTGCACACCAGGTTGGCGACCGGGCTTTGCAGCACGCCGTCGAGGGTGCGACGACGATCGCGCGCGCCGTCCATCCAGGCACCGCCACGCTTGTTGGCGCGGGCGTACAGGTCGAAGAAGAAGCGGCCGACATGCTGGCCGTTTTCCTTGATTTCAAACAGGCGGACATCCGGGTGCCAGGTGTCGAAGCCTTTTTGCTCGGCAATCTCTATGCCGTACAGGCGCTGAACGATGGCAAACAGGCCGCCGAGCACTTTGTCGATCGGGAAATAGGCGCGCAGGGCTTCTTGCGACACGCTGTAGCGCTGCTCGCGAAGTTTTTCGCCGTAGAAACCGCTGTCCCAGCTTTGCAGGTCGGCGCAGCCTTGTTCGGCGGCGTAGGCCCGCAGTTGCTGCAGATCCTGGGCGGCAAACGGCTTGCTGCGCTTGGCCAGGTCACGCAGGAAGGTCAACACCTGGTCGCTGGACTCAGCCATTTTGGTCGCCAGGCTCAGCTCGGAGAACGAGGCGTAGCCGAGCAGCTTGGCCAGTTCCTGACGCAGGTCGAGGATCTGTTCCATCACCGGGCCGTTATCATTCTGACCAGCGTTCGGGCCTTGGTCCGACGCACGAGTGCAGTACGCCGCGTAGACTTCTTCACGCAGGGCGCGCTCCTGGGCGTAGGTCATCACCGCGTAGTAGCTCGGGAACTCCAGGGTGATCAGCCAGCCATCCAGGCCTTTGGCCTGGGCGGCGGCAGCCATCTGCGCCTTGGCCGAATCGGTCAGGCCGGCGAGGGTGGCTTCATCGGTAACGTGCTTGGTCCAGGCCTGGGTGGCGTCCAGCAGCTGGTTGGAAAACTTACTGCCCAACTCGGACAGCTTGCTCTGCACTTCGGCGTAGCGCTTTTGCTGCTCAGGCGGCAGATCGATACCCGACAGGCGGAAGTCGCGCAGGGAATGTTCCAGGATGGTTTTTTGCGCCACGTCGAAACCGGCAGCCTCCGGGCTGTTGGCCAGGGCTTCGAAGGCCTGGAACAGTTCGCGGTTCTGGCCCATCTCGGTGGAATAGGCGCTCAACGCCGGCAGGCAAGCCTCGTAGGCTTCGCGCAGTTCGGCGCTGTTGCACACGGCGTTGAGGTGGCTGACCGGGCTCCAGGCGGCGCCCAGGCGGTCGTTCAGTTCGTCCATGGCCAGCACCAGGCCTGCCCATGTCGGATTTTTACCCTGGCTTTGCAGGATGCCTTCGATGGCGACACGGTTGTCGGCGAGGATCTGTTCGATGGCCGGCTGCACGTGCTCGGCACGGATCGCCGAGAACGGCGGCAGGTCGTAGGACTGCAGAAGAGGGTTGTTCGCGCTCACGGTTGGCACCTTGGCTGAAGAAACATGTAAGAACAAAGATGGGGCCATCTTAATTACAATCAACGCCCACCGCAGCTATCAGCACATAAGAGAGAGGCTATCGTGACCCTTCGCACCTATCAGAACCACACGCCAACCCTGGGCGCCGGGGCTTTTGTCGATATTTCGGCGGTGGTGATCGGCGATGTCGAAATCGGCACCGACAGCTCGGTCTGGCCGCTGACCGTGATTCGCGGCGACATGCACCGCATCCGTATCGGCGCGCGCACCAGCGTGCAGGATGGCTGCGTGCTGCACATTACCCACGCCGGGCCCTTCAATCCTGACGGCTTCCCGCTGCTGATCGGCGATGACGTGACCGTCGCCCACAAAGTCATGCTGCATGGTTGCAGCGTCGGCAACCGGGTGTTGATCGGCATGGGCAGCATCGTGATGGACGGCGCCGTGGTGGAGGACGACGTGATCATCGGCGCCGGCAGCCTGGTGCCGCCTGGCAAGAAACTCGACAGCGGCTTTTTGTACGTGGGTAGCCCGGTTAAACAAATCCGCGCGCTGACTGACAAGGAGCGTGCCTTTTTCACCTACAGCGCCGCGAACTACGTGAAGCTCAAAGACCTGCACCTGGCGGAAGGATTCGATCAATGACCCTCAACTACTCAACCGTCCTGTTCGACCTGGATGGCACCCTCACCGATCCGCGCGAGGGCATCACCCGTTCGATCCAGTACGCCCTCGGCAAGCTGGGGATCGATGAGCCGGACCTGACCAAGCTCGAACACTTCATCGGCCCGCCGCTGTTGCAGGCGTTCATGCAGTTTTATGGCTTCGACGAGGCCAAGGCGTGGGAGGCGGTGAATTTCTACCGTGAGCGCTTCAAGGTCACCGGCCTGTATGAAAACCGCGTGTTCGACGGCGTAATGCCACTGCTGGAAGACTTGGGCAACCAGGGTCGCCAGCTCTATGTAGCAACGTCCAAGCCTTGGGTGTTTGCCCGCGAGATCGCTCGGCATTTAGACTTCGCCAAGCACTTCAAGGTGATCTACGGCAGCGAGCTGGATGGGACGCGGACCAACAAGGTTGAGCTGATTGCGCACTTGATCAGCGAGGAAGGCCTTGATCCTTCGACCACCCTGATGATTGGCGACCGCAAGCATGACCTGATCGGCGCCCGCAGCAATGGCCTGGATTCGGCGGCGGTCGGCTATGGATTTGGCAGTTTTGCAGAGTTGAATGCCGAGGCGCCGACCTGGCATTTCGAAACGCTGGCCGAGATGCACCAGGCATTTTTGCCGCGCGCTTGAGACCGCCTTCGCAGGCAAGCCAGCTCCCACATTTGATCTTCATACACCCGAGGCCCCGAGTCATACCCGGCTCCCCCTGTGGGAGCGGGCTTGCTCGCGAAGGCGGTGTGTCAGTTGATGCATTCGGCAACTGACCCACCGCTTTCGCAGGCAAGCCAGCTCCCACATTTGATCTCCATACACCCGCATACCCGAGCCATACCAGAACCCCCTGTGGGAGCGGGCTTGCTCGCGAAGGCGGTGTGTCAGTTGATGCATTCGGTGCTGACCCACCGCCTTCGCAGGCAAGCCAGCTCCCACATTGGATCTCCATACACCCGAGGCCCCGAATCATACCCGGAGCCCCCTGTGGGAGCGGGCTTGCTCGCGAAGGCGGGCTGGCAGTTGATGCCGTGCATGCCTGACCCACCGCCTTCACAGGCAAGCCACACACATTTGATCTTCTTACACCCGAGGCCCCGAGTCATACCCGGATCCCTCTGTGGGAGCCGGCTTGCCTGCGAGAGGCCCTGATGGCCCCGTACCCTCCAACTGCCTCAACGCCGCCTTGCGCTGCGCCTGCGGCAACCGCCCTAGTTGCTCGACCGCCGCATAAAACTTCAGCCAATCCCCGCCCTGCTGCGCAAACAACGCCGCAAACGCCGGCACCCATTGGTCATACAGCCCAAACGGCAGCAACCGCGCATTGTTCATCGGCTGGTTGATCCACACGTCATAACGCTTATCGCCGCCCCACTGGCTGTCACGCAGTTGCCGATAATCACTGCGCAAACGCTCGAATTCCGCCGCCTTGGCCTGACGCATCACCTCGCCAGACAGTGGCTGCGCATAGAGTTTTTCCAGGCGTTGACGGGTTTCGAGGATCAGCCGGGTGAATTGGTCACGCTGCGCCACCGCCGAGTCGCTGAGGGGCGCCAGGCCCCGTGCCGCGCGCCATTGGCGGGTGCCTTCCTGTTCGACGAAATTGGCGAATGACTCGTTGAACTCGGTGTCATCCTTCACATAGAAACGCTGGTGCGCCAACTCGTGGAAGATCAGCGTGGCCAGGCGCTCGTCACCCCAGTTCATCATCGAATTCATGATCGGGTCGTTGAACCAGCCCAGGGTGGAATAGGCCTCGACACCACCGATCGAGACATCCATGCCCTGTTGCTTCAACAGCGCCGCCTCACCGCGCGCCGCACCTTGGTTGTAGTAGCCGCGATAGGCCACGCAACCGGCAATGGGGAAACAGTGGGTTTCAGGCGACAGGGAAAATTCCTGCGTGGCAAAGACATTCCAGACCACGTAAGGCCGGCCAATATCGGCGTACAGACGGTAACTCTGGTTGTCAGGAAGGTGCAGGTGCTCGCTGGCGAATGTCCGCGCTTTTTGCGATTGCACCAGGTGCTCACGCAGCGACTTCGGGCGGGACGGGTCGGCGATGACCTCGGCCACCGGCTCGCGGGCACGCAACAATTGCCATTGTCCGCTGGCCAACTGGCTGTAATAACTGAGGCTGGAACAGCCGCTGAGCAACACAACCACTGCCCCTGCAAGAAAACGCCTGACCATGCCCCGACCACTCCTGGCTGATTTGCTCGCCAGACTATCCTGCCTATACGGAATTTTTCCATGGCGTGACGTGTTTATACTCATAGCGAGTCTGTTGCCGTGCGCGCCAGGCTCAATTCTTTCCCTGCGATGAGTGCCTGCCATGCGTCAGCTCTTGCTCCCCGTCACCGCGCTGTTCCTGAGTGCGTGTGCTTACACCCCGATCCCGCCGGTTGACCCGCACCAGGCCTGGATCGATTTCGCCACCCCGACACCGGGTGCCAAACTGGTGATGGCCCAGCGCCTGGACGGCAAGAACCTCCCCGACGGGCGCTACTTCCAGGTCCCGCCCGGCAGTCATGAGTTGATGGTGCGCTTTGATTTCGAGGTGCCGACCGGCGGCAGTTTCAGCGGGTTTGGACAAACGACGGATCGGACCTGCTTCATTACCTTGCAGTACGACCATTTCGAAGCCGGCCAACGTTATAGCCTGGAAGGGCGCTCATTGGCCTACACGCCGAATATCCGCCTGTACAACGCCGCCCGCCAATTGCTGGCCGAAGAGCGCAGCGTCAACTGCCTCTGATCAGTCGTTGTTCTTCTGGTAGACGATGGCTTTGGTGCCGTTCTCACAGCTGCCGACGACCATGGCGGAATCGTGCTTGTCAGCTTCTTCCTTGCTGACAATTTCCAGGGTGTAGGACGGAACGGCGTTCGCCTGGATCTTGACCTCAATCTCTTTCCTGAGCTCTTCGCAGTCTTTTGGCGCGGCCACGGCCGAAGTGGCCAAAACACCGCAGATGATCGCCAAGGCAAAACGTTTCATGTGTGAAGCTCCCTGAATGCATTGCGCACGGGTGTGCGTCTAAGGCTGCATAGGCTATAGGACCACATCGGTGAAACACGAGTTCTGATTTAACGCAGATGTTTTGGCGCCACCCAAAAACAACTGCAGGCGCCGGCTTGCCGGCGACCTACAGGTAGCGGTGTCAGTTTACGAGGGTGGCATCCAGGCTGATTTTCGCATTCAGCACTTTCGATACCGGGCACCCTTCCTTGGCTTTCTTGCTCAGTTCATCGAACTGCGCCTGGCTCGCGCCTGGAATCTTGGCCTTGAGGATCAAATGCACAGCAGTGATCGCGAAGCCGCCATCGACCTGGTCCAGGGTCACTTCAGCCTGGGTGTCGATGCTGTCAGCCTTGAGGCCGGCATCACCGAGAATCATCGAAAACGCCATCGAGAAACAGCCGGCGTGCGCCGCACCGATCAGTTCTTCAGGGTTGGTGCCCTTACCGCCTTCGAAACGCGCCTTGAAGCCGTAGGGAGCTTCGCGCAGCACGCCGGTCTCGGTGGAAATGGAACCCAGGCCAGTCTTCAGATCACCTTCCCAATGCGCGGATGCCTTTTTAACAATACTCATAGCTTTCTCCTCGAACGGTGGTTTTGCGTCAGTAAGGTTCTGAGGATAGAAGCTTTGGCAAAGTTCACTTGTAAGAGAAACCTAGCGATTAAGTAGGAAATTTCGGGCTAGCTATTGAATCTCGGGTATATGCCCTCATTGCATAGGACATGCACATGAAGCGGCAGGTTTTGGTTCGTCTATGAAGCCTGCGCCCCCATTGGAGAAGCAGGCTTATGAAATCGCTGTCCGACGTAAAGTTCTCGACCCTCGACCTCGTGCCCGTGCGGGCCAACGGCAGTCCGGCGCAGTCGTTACGCAATTCCCTGGACCTGGCCCAGCACGTGGAAAAGTTCGGCTACAACCGTTTCTGGGTGGCGGAACACCACAATATGGACGGAATCGCCAGCTCGGCCACTTCGGTCTTGCTGGGCTATCTGGCTGGCGGCACCTCGACAATTCGCGTCGGCTCGGGCGGCGTCATGCTGCCCAACCATGCACCGCTGGTGATCGCCGAGCAGTTCGGCACCCTGGAAAGTCTCTATCCGGGCCGTATTGACCTGGGCCTGGGCCGCGCGCCCGGGTCCGACCAAATGACTGCGCGCGCCCTGCGCCGTGAGCGCTCGGGCAGCGCGGATGACTTCCCCGAAGATGTTGCCGAGCTGATGGCCTACCTTGGCCCGCGCACGCCCGACCAACGGGTGATCGCCGTACCGGGCACCGGCACCAATGTGCCGGTGTGGCTGTTGGGTTCCAGTCTGTTCAGCGCCCAGCTGGCGGGCGAGCGCGGTTTGCCCTACGCCTTCGCCTCCCATTTCGCACCGCGTCTGATGCATGAAGCGATTCGTGTGTACCGCAATCACTTCAAGCCATCGGCCGTGCTCGACAAACCTTACGTGATGCTCGGCATTCCACTGGTCGCGGCGGACACCGATGAGCAGGCGGACTACCTGGCCACCTCCGTATACCAGCGCATCCTTGCGCTGATGCGCGGGCAAAGCCTGGTGCAGCGCCCGCCGGTGAAAACCATGGACGGTCTGTGGCTACCGCATGAAAAAGATGCGGTAGGCAGCTTCCTGGGCCTGGCCATGGTCGGCAGCCCGGCGAAGATCCGCGCCAAACTGGAGGTGCTGGTCGAACAGACCGGCGCTGACGAGCTGATCTTTACTTGCGACCTGTACGAGCATGCCGATCGGATTCATTCCTACGAGCTGCTGGCACAGTTGATGAAGGGCTAAAACTTCAGGCGAAAAAAAACGACGCACCTGTGGCCAGGGAGCTTGCTCCCGCTGGGCTGCGTAGCGCCGCCGAAAAAGGCAGTGCTGCGCCCTCCAGCGGGAGCAAGCTCCCTCGCCACAAGTGCGTCGATTTTATATTTGAAGCACGGGATCACCCGCGCTTGTAGGCGATTTCCTTGGTACCGGCTTCGCAGCTGCCGACCACTGTGTGATCGCTCGGCGCTGCGCCCTTGTCCACGACTTCCAGCGAATAACCCGAAGCGCCCTTGGCGTCGATTTTCGCTGCAATTTCGCTTTTCAGCTCTTCACAAGGCTTGCCCGCCGCCAGGGCAGTGCCCGCAATGCTCAACAAACCTACCGCAAACAGGAACTTCTTCATCCGTTACTTTCCTTGCGCTGATCGAAAAGAGCGTGCCGACGCTTTCGCCTCGGCACCCATTGGTTGTAGCGCAGGTTATGGCAATCGGCCAGTCGGCAAGTTCAACCGACGTGATCAACTACTGGCAATTCGGAACCCGACTTTGAGGGTGACCTGAAAGTGCGCGGCCTTGCCGTCCTTGATGTGGCCACGGGTTTCGGTCACCTCGAACCATTCCAAGTGCTTGATGCTCTTGTTGGCTTCAGCCAGGGCGTTGTTGATCGCATCTTCAATGCTGGTCGCCGACGAGCCAACCAGTTCGACTTTCTTGTACGTGTGATGATCAGACATAGCGTTTCTCCTGAGGTCTCTAGTGAGCGTAGCAGTCAATGTTCGTACTGCTTCTGGCGACCGTTCCTACCTGAAAGTTCAGATTTACTGCACTTTCTGAAACGGGCGCAGTCGGTATCTACACCTGCCACTCAATCATTTCAGGAGAGTCCACATGGCCAACACTTCTTTACGCAAAGCGTCGCTGGAAAGCATGGAAGCCGAGATTTCGAGCCTGCTCAAGTCGCTTGAGAGCCTCAAGGACGATGCGTCTGATGAGTCGCGCAAAACGCTGAAGGCCCTGAAAAGCAATGCCGAGAATGCCCTCAAGCACTCCCGCCACCTGATCAGCGACGCGTACGAAGAAAGCAAAGTCAAACTCCGCGAAACCGGTGTTGCGACCCGGGACTACGCACAAGAGCACCCATGGACTACCGCCGGCGTCGCCGTTGGCGCACTGGGCCTGCTGGCGGCTTACCTGCTGTGCAAACGCGGCGACTAAACGTCCTGGTGCGCCAGCTCAGCCTTGAGCCACTGCGCCAGTTGCCCGGCGCGCCCATCTGCGGCGCGCTTGGGTAGCCACAACGCCAGGTGCGCCGGGGTTTCACTGAAGCCCCACGGCGCCACCAGGCGACCCGCGCGCAGATCCTCTGCCACCAGCGGTTCCGGCGCAATCGCGACCCCAAGACCTGCCACCGCCGCCTCCAGCAAATAATACAAATGCTCGAACCCCTGGCCGTGTTTCAACGTGCCGGGCGCGATGCCGTGTTGCTGCGCCCAACTGGGCCAGGCCTGCGGGCGGGAAGTGGTGTGCAACAAGGCTTCTGCGCACAGCGCTTGCGGCGGCGCCTGGCGCAAGCGCTCGTAACCGGAAAAACGCGGGCTCATCACCGGGCCGATACGCTCGCTGGCCAGTTCATACACTTGCATGTCCGCCGGCCATGGCGGCTCGGCAAACACCAGCAAAGCGTCCAGGCCAGGGCGCCTGGGGTCGAGGTCGCCGTCACCCGCCGACAGGTGCAGGCGCAAGTCCGGCAAGTCGGCATTCAAACGACCCAGGCGCGGAATCAACCAGCGCGCCAGCAAACTGCCCGAGCAGCCCAGCACGAAGGGTGCGTCGGCGCTGGCCTGGGTGAGTTCGGCGCAGACATCTCTCAGACGCTCGAACGCTTCAGCGCTGGCATCACGCAGCCGGGCGCCGGCATCTGTGAGTTTAAGGCCGCGCCCATCCTTGGCGAACAGGCTGACACCCAGGTGCTCTTCCAGCACCTTCAACTGGCGGCTGACGGCACCATGGGTCACATGCAATTGCTCGGCCGCCTGGCTGACACTGTTGAGCCGGGCGGTGGCTTCGAACGCACGCAAGGCATTCAGGGGCGGAAGGTCTCGACTCATCTGTGAGTTTTCCTGACAGGTTAATGCGATCTTATCGGTTTTCAGTGCAGGATGTGAGGGGTAGAGTGGCCGTCATTGCTGGTTACCCAAATTCCTACCTGGAGCGTCCCATGACTCAGTCCCAGACCGATCTGCGCAACGGCCCTGACGCCAACGGCCTGTTTGGCGCGTTCGGCGGCCGCTACGTCGCCGAAACCCTGATGCCGTTGATCCTCGACCTGGCCCGCGAATACGAAGCGGCCAAGATCGATCCGGCGTTCAACGAGGAATTGGCCTACTTCCAGCGCGACTACGTCGGCCGCCCGAGCCCACTGTACTTCGCCGAACGCCTGACCGAGTTCTGCGGCGGCGCCAAGATCTACCTCAAGCGCGAAGAGCTGAACCACACCGGCGCGCACAAGATCAACAACTGCATCGGCCAGATCCTGCTGGCGCGGCGCATGGGCAAGAAACGCATCATCGCTGAAACCGGCGCGGGCATGCACGGCGTGGCCACTGCCACCGTTGCCGCACGGTTTGGCCTGCAGTGCGTGATCTACATGGGCACCACCGACATCGAACGCCAGCAGGCCAACGTGTTCCGCATGAAGCTGCTGGGCGCTGAAGTGATTCCAGTCGTCGCCGGCACCGGCGCCCTGAAGGACGCAATGAACGAAGCCCTGCGCGACTGGGTCACCAATGTCGACAGCACCTTCTACCTGATCGGCACCGTGGCCGGCCCGCACCCGTACCCCGCCATGGTGCGCGACTTCCAGGCCGTCATCGGCAAGGAAACCCGCACCCAGCTGCAAGCCCAGGAAGGCCGCCTGCCGGACAGCCTGGTCGCGTGCATCGGCGGTGGTTCCAACGCCATGGGCCTGTTCCACCCGTTCCTGGATGACACCAGCGTCGAGATCATCGGCGTTGAAGCCGCCGGCCACGGCATCGAGACCGGCAAGCACGCCGCCAGCCTCAACGGCGGCGTACCCGGCGTACTGCACGGCAACCGCACCTTCCTGCTGCAGGACGACGACGGCCAGATCATCGACGCCCACTCGATTTCCGCTGGCCTGGACTACCCCGGCATCGGCCCGGAACACGCCTGGTTGCATGATATCGGCCGCGTCCAGTACACCTCGGTGACCGACGACGAAGCCCTCGACGCGTTCCACAAATGCTGCCGCCTGGAAGGGATTATTCCTGCACTGGAAAGCGCCCACGCCCTGGCTGAAGTGTTCAAGCGCGCTCCGACCTTGCCCAAGGATCACCTGATGGTGGTGAACCTGTCCGGCCGTGGCGACAAAGACATGCAAACCGTGATGCACCACATGGAACAGGCTTCACAAGAGCCATCTCAGCAGGAGAAACACTAAATGAGCCGCCTGCAAACACGTTTTGCGCAACTGAAAGAACAAAACCGCGCGGCCCTGGTGACCTTCGTTACCGCTGGCGACCCGAGTTATGACACCTCGCTGGCGATCCTCAAGGGCTTGCCGGCAGCCGGCGCCGATGTGATCGAGTTGGGCATGCCCTTCACCGATCCGATGGCGGACGGCCCGGCCATCCAACTGGCCAACATCCGCGCACTGACCGCCAAGCAGAACCTGGCGAAAACCCTGCAGATGGTCCGTGAGTTCCGCAAGGACAACACCGAGACGCCGCTGGTGCTGATGGGTTACTTCAACCCGATCCACAAATATGGTGTGCCGCAGTTCATCGCCGATGCCAAGCAAGCCGGTGTAGACGGCCTGATCGTGGTTGACATGCCGCCCGAGCATAACGGCGAGCTGTGCGACCCGGCCCAGGCTGCGGGTATCGACTTTATCCGCCTGACCACGCCGACCACCGATGATGTGCGCCTGCCTACCGTGCTCAACGGCAGCTCCGGGTTTGTGTACTACGTGTCGGTGGCCGGTGTGACCGGCGCCGGCGCGGCGACCCTCGAGCATGTCGAGGAAGCCGTAACCCGCCTGCGCCGGCATACCGACCTGCCGATCAGCATCGGTTTTGGTATCCGCACGCCGGAACAAGCCGCTGCCATCGCGCGCCTGGCAGACGGTGTCGTGGTGGGGTCGGCCTTGATCGATCACATTGCGAATGCCAAAACTGATCAGCAAGCGATTGATGGCGTCTTGGGCCTCTGCGCGGCACTGTCGGAAGGTGTCCGCAACGCCCGTAAGTAAGCGGCTCGTAAGCGGTAGGTAAAGTTCCTGATACAGAGGAATCATACCGTCGATTCAGTACCTAAACTGACAAGACCAAGGGATTTCGAACCTCGTTCGAGGTCCCTTTTTTGTTCGTGCAGTACTGAGGAAACACCCCATGAAAATGCCTAAACGCTTGATAGCTGGTCTCGGCGTGCTGATGCTCGGCGCAAGTGCCCTGGCGCAGGCCGCGCCTTACGACCAAGGCGGCCCAGACCGTGGCGGCCCGCAAGGCCAGCACGAGCAACATGGCGACGACCATCGCGGCCCCCAGGACAACCGTCGCGGCGGCCCGCCCCAGGACTTTGGCCCGGTGCGGCAGATCATCCACGACAACCATGGTCAGTTCGCGCGCGGCGCACCGCCGCCGCCGAATGTGCGCCTGGTACGCGGCCAACCACTGCCCCGTGGCTACTACGGCGAACGCCTGGACAACCGAGCGCTGGCGCGCCTGCCGGTGTACCCAGGCTACGAATGGCGCCGCTCCGGCCCGGACGTGGTGTTGATTGCGGTGGGTACCGGCATCGTCTACGAGATCCTCGACGGCGTCCTCAACTGAAACCGAGGGGCAGGGTGAGCTTGCAAGGCAAGCAGGCTGTCTGTCTGTGGCAAGCCTGCCTCCTGTGACAAGCAGGCTCCCTATGACAAGCCCGCATCCTGTGCAAGAAGACTCCCTGTGACAAGCCCGCTTCCTTTGGCAAACCCGCATCCTGTGGTGAGCGGGCTTGCCCCGCGTTGGGCTGCGCAGCAGCCCCAATAGAGAAGCTACTGCGGTATTTCAGGAATAACGCGTCGACAGATTTTGGGGGTGCTTCGCACCCCAACGCGGGGCAAGCCCGCTCGCCACAGGATGCGGGCTTGCCACAGGGAGCCTGTCTGCTACAAAGGCTCACCTGGTAGAGAAGCCCCCATCAGCGACAAACGCCCATCCGCCACAGGCTATTCATTCAGTTCAATTCGCTCGACCTTACCCACCAACAGCACGTAGGAAAGCGCACCGAGCAACGCCAGCACCGCGATGTAGGTGATCGCCGGCGCAAACGAATCGCCGCTGGCCAAAAAGCCAATCACGATCGGCGTGGCAATCGCCGACAGGTTGCCGATGAAATTGAATACCCCTCCCGTCAGCCCGAGCAGACGCGCAGGCGCCAGGGTCGAGACCAGCGACCAGGTGATCGACGCCAGGCCATTGCCGAAAAACGCCAGCGCCAGGAACGCAATCACCCAAGCCGTCGAGTCCACGTAGTTGGCGCCGATGATCGCCGTGGAAATCAGCAATCCACCGATGATCGGCAATTTGCGTGCGAAACCCACCGACGCCCCCCGGCGAATCAGCCAGTCGGAAAATATCCCCGAGCAAAGCACCCCAACAAACGCCGCCAGAAACGGCAGCGACGCCAGCAGGCCGGACTTGATGAAGTCCATGCCGCGATATTTCACCAAGTACGTCGGAAACCACGTCAGGAAGAACCACAGCGTCGAGTTCAGGCAGAACTGCCCGAGGTAGATGCCCCAGAGCTTGCGCTTGCTCAGCACGATGCCCAGGTCGACCCAACTGAACGGCGCCTTGGTGGCTTGCGCCTGCATGTCCACCAGCCCGCCACCTTCGCGGATCAGGTCGATTTCAGCGGCGTTGGCGCCTTTGAAATCCTTCGGCTCGCGGTACACCGCGTACCAGATCACGGCCCACAGGATACCGACGCCACCGGTGGCGACAAACACCATGTGCCAGCCGAACGCGTGCTGCAGCCACGCCAGCACCGGCGTGAGAAAGGCCAGCCCGACAAACTGCCCGGAGGTATAGACGCCAATCGCAGTGGCGCGCTCGCGTTCGGGAAACCAGGTGGTGACCACACGGCTGTTGATCGGGTAGGCCGGCGCCTCCAGGGCGCCGACGGCCATGCGCAGCACAAACAGCGCGATGAAACTGGCGGCAAACCCGAGCATTACGGTGGCGATCGACCACAGCAGCAGGGCAGCGGTGTAGAGAATGCGGGGCGGCACGCGGTCGACCAGCCAGCCGCCAGGGATCTGCATGGCGGCATAGGTCCAGCCGAATGCGGAAAAGATCAGCCCGACGTGCACCGGGTCGATCCCCAGTTCACTGGTCAGGGCCGGGGCGGCAATCGACAGGTTGCTGCGGTCGAGGTAGTTGATCACCACGGTGATAAACAGCAGCACCATGATGAAGAAGCGCTTTCGGGTAGGCGTGACTAAAGATGCCTGCCCGGTGAAGGATTCAGGGTGCATGGGGGTTGCCTCTTGTTATGTTTATTGAGGACGGGTCGACGCGGTCAATGTGGGAGCTGGCTTGCCTGCGATGGCGGTGCGACCGCTGACTCATCTGGCACAGGCAGACCGCTATCGCAGGCCAGCTCCCACATTCGAACAGGTCCCTTCAGGTCAATATCACCACTCGGCAAAACTGCCGTCGGCATGCCGCCAGATCGGGTTGCGCCAGCGATGGCCGATGGCCGCGCGTTCTATCACATATTCCTCGTTGATCTCGATGCCCAGGCCAGGCCCATTGGGGATCTTCACGAAGCCCTGGTCATAGTCGAACACGCCCGGGTCGCGCACGTAGTCGAGCAGGTCGTTGCTCTCGTTGTAGTGGATGCCCAGGCTTTGCTCCTGGATAAACGCGTTGTAGCAAACCGCATCCAGTTGCAGGCAGGCCGCCAAGGCAATCGGGCCCAACGGGCAGTGCAGGGCCAGGGCCACGTCGTAGGCTTCGGCCATGTTGGCGATCTTGCGGGTTTCGGTGATGCCGCCGGCATGGGAAGCATCCGGCTGAATGATGTCGACGTAGCCTTCGCTGAGCACGCGCTTGAAGTCCCAACGCGAAAACAGGCGCTCGCCCAAGGCAATGGGCGTGCTGGTCAACGGTGCCAGCTCCTTGAGGGCTTCATAGTTTTCACTGAGCACCGGCTCTTCGATAAACATCAGTTTGTACGGGTCCAGCTCTTTCATCAGCACCTTGGCCATGGGCTTGTGCACCCGGCCATGGAAGTCGACGCCGATGCCGACGTTAGGGCCGACTGCATCGCGCACGGCCGCGACGTTGGCCAGGGCCAGGTCGACTTTCTCGAAGCTGTCGACGAACTGCAATTCTTCGGTGCCATTCATTTTCACCGCAGTAAAACCACGGGCCACGGCCTCTTCGGCAGCGCGCGCGGTGTCGGCGGGGCGGTCGCCGCCGATCCACGAATACACGCGGATCTTGTCACGCACCTGGCCACCGAGCAGGTCGCTGACCGACACACCGAGGGCCTTGCCCTTGATGTCCCACAGTGCCTGGTCGATGCCGGCGAGGGCGCTCATGTGCACGGCGCCGCCTCGGTAGAAGCCACCACGATAGAGCACGGTCCAGATGTCTTCGATATTGCGTGGGTCTTTGCCGATCAGGTAGTCGGACAGTTCCTCGACCGCAGCAGCCACGGTGTGGGCGCGGCCTTCGACCACGGGTTCACCCCAGCCAGTGACGCCCTGGTCGGTCTCGACCTTGAGGAAGCACCAGCGCGGCGGGACGATGAAGGTCGTCAGTTTGGTGATTTTCATCTGTTATCTCTCTTATAGATGCGGCGCCTGCAGGCGCGGAACTTGATATCAGCTCAGGGCTTTCCAGGCGGCGACATAAGCCTGGGCGCGGCTCGCTACCTGATCCACTGTCATACCCGGTTTGAACAATCCCGACCCCAACCCGAAGCCCTTGGCGCCGGCGTCGATGAACACCTGCATGTTGTCCGGGGTGATACCGCCCACCGGCAGCAGCAACGTGCCTGCCGGCAGTACCGCCAGCCACGCCTTGATCACCGAAGGGCCCATTTGCTCGGCCGGGAACAGCTTCAACACGTCGGCACCTTCGGCCAAGGCGGCGAAGGCCTCGGTAGGCGTGGCCACGCCGGGCGACAGGTACAAGCCGGCGGTTTTCGCCGCACGCAACACCTTGGCATCGCTGTGGGGCATGACGATCACCTGGCCACCGGCGGCTTGCACCTGCTCGACCTGCTCGGGCGTCAACACCGTGCCGGCACCGATCAGGCAATCGGCGGGCAGGCTGTCGCGCAAGGTGCGGATGCTGGTGTACGGGTCGGGCGAGTTCAGCGGGACTTCGATCACCCGAAAGCCCGCCTGGTACAGCACTTGGCCGATGGCTTGGGCTTCGTCCGGTCGTACCCCGCGCAAAATCGCGATCAAACCGTTTTGTGCGAGTGCTTGCTTGAGCATGTCAGGCCTCCGTTGCAGGTTGAGTGAGCCCGGCCGCCACGGCCAATTGCCACAGGCCACGCTCGGTCGCTTCCTGCGCCAGGCTGACGTGGGCGAAACCGCACAAGGCGAGGGCGCGTTGGTAGCGGGCGCAGAGGGCGCCAGCACCGACCAGGATGATCGGCGTTTGCTTGGCGTGGCCAGGCAAGCCGGCGAGTTCATGGCCGATCAGCAGGCCAGACAAGTAATCGGGTTGTTGCTCCGGGGCGAGTTCGGCGGTGAGGCCCAGGGCGCGTGCGCTGAACAGCGTCGACAGCACGCCACGCTGGCCGTCCCTGGAGAGCGCCACCTGCACGCCGCGATCAAACGCGTCGGCCTGAAATTGCTCGGCGACCTTTTGCGTACGCCCGAGAATGCTGTGCTTGCTCAGTACCGCGAACAGCTCGCCGGTCATGAAGGTGTCGAAGTGAGTGATGCAGCCGTCGACCACCTCGACCCATTTGGAATGACTGCCGGGCAGGCCGATCAAGACTTCAGCGGTGCTCGGCAGGCTTTGCAGCACGCCCAGCACCTGGGTTTCTTCGCCGCGCATCACGTTGGGCAAGCCGACCTGCTCGATCACACCCGGCACGATGTGCACCGCCACGCCGCGCAGGCTGCGCACGGTGTGCAAGGCCTTGCCGAGGCTCGCGACGTCCACGGGGGTATTGCGATAAACCGCTTCGCTCCAGCCCTGGGCGCTGCCGACCATGCCGCAGGCGATCACCGGCAAGCCTGGCTCGGCGTCGAGCCAGTCGCCGCACGCCGCATCGAACGCCAACTCGAAGCCATCGCTGCAGCGCACGCCGGCAATATCCCGGGGCTCGCTGGGCAAGTGCATGATGCCGGACGCCAGCGCGCGCTGTTCCAGCACCACACCCGCCGGGCCGAGTTTGTAAGCACGAAGGGAGCTGGTCCCCCAATCGAGCGCGATCAATTGCGCCTGCATCGCTTCACCTGAGTTCTGAGCGGATGCAGCGAATATAAACCCAGGCGTACGCAAGTCTCAATATATAAATACACATCCCATATATAGGGAGATCGCGTGCAAAGGAACCGGCCTGGCGGCGATAGCGCTCTTGAGGCGCCATCGCAGGCAAGGCGGATCCTGCATCAGGGCGCAGGTCAGAAAATAGACAGGTCCAATTCGCGCATCGCCCCCATCCAGATCGCGTAGTCGGTGTGATCTTTCAGGTCATCGCCGGTATCGGGGTGCAGGAACACCACCAGGCCATTGCGGTTGAGCGCCAGCCACGGCAACACCACGCCGATGTATTCGGCGTCGAACGCCAGTTGGCAACTCCAGTCCGGGTGCGGGCCGACGGGCCGTTCATGCACGCGGCCCATGCGCAGCGGAAACAGCCTGGCACCGTCCTCGCACAAGGCCCGCGCCTGGTCGATGGTGCTGGCGTCAAAGTAGATGTGGGCGTGGTAGCCCTTGATACGTTGCATGTCGGACTCCGAATCCACTGTGCGCCAAATCCTAGACCGCAATCGATGGCAGGGCCAGCCCGGTCAGCGACTGCGCGCTGCTGGCCTGCTCCGCCACCAGCCAGTCGACAAAACGCTCGACCAGTTGCCCACGCCGCTTGCGCTGGGGTTGCACCACGTAATAGCCGAAGCGCGAGATCACGGTGTCGCCGATTGGCCGGCACAGCCAGTTCTGTTCCAGCAGGTTATCCACCAGGTGGCGCCAGCCGATGGCCACGCCCTGGCCGGCGATCGCCGCCTGGATCAGCAGGGTGTAGTTGTCGAAGCGCAGTTGGCCCGGGGTGGGCGCGGTGCTGATGCCCAGCTCGCGGAACACACCACTCCAGTCGAACCATTGGCTGTTGTTTTCCTGGCGCAGGTGCAGCAAGGGGAAATCCTGCAAATTCTGAACGGTCAGCGGCACGGCCTGGTCCTTGAGCCACTGCGGGCTGCAGACCGGGAATACTTCCTCGTTGAACAGCCACAGGCTGTCGCCCTGTTTGAACCGGCCATCACCGAAGAGCACAGCGACGTCGATATCGCTGCGCAGGGTCGCGTGGTTGCGCTCGCTGGTCACCAGGCTCACGTCGACCTGAGGGTTGGCCTGGTGGAAGCGATGCAGGCGCGGCATCAGCCAATAGGCGGCGAAGGCGAAGTCGGTGGCCACTTGCAGCACTTCATGCTGGTCTTGCTGGGTAATCGCGCTGAGGCCGTGATTAATGCTTTGCAGGCCGCCTTGCACATGCTCGAACAGCAGGGCACCGGCGTCGGTCAGCTCGATGCCACGGTAGATGCGATCGAACAGGCGGATCGCCAGCTGTTCTTCCAGGCGCTTGATCTGCTGGCTGATCGCGGGCTGGGTGGTGCCCAGCTCCATAGCGGCAGCGGTGAAGCTGCGGTGGCGCGCGGCGACTTCGAAGGCGCGCAACAGGTCGAGGGACAGGTCACCGAGGGCTTCATACATAAGCTGTGCTTATCCTAGACATTGCTTTTCATGGGCTTTACCCCATTTTCCATGGGCTGCATGCTCATTCGCATAAACACCGCCTATGGAATGCCGAAGACCCATGAAGCGCAAGAACATTCTTTTCATCATGGCCGATCAAATGGCCGCGCCGCTGCTTCCGTTCTACGGACCTTCCCCGATCAAGTTGCCCAACCTGAGCCGCCTCGCCGCGCAGGGTGTGGTGTTCGACGCCGCTTATTGCAACAGCCCGCTGTGCGCGCCGTCGCGATTTACCCTGGTCAGCGGCCAGTTGCCGAGCAAGATCGGCGCCTACGACAACGCAGCAGATTTTCCCGCCGATGTCCCGACTTATGCCCACTACCTGCGTCGTCTCGGTTATCGCACGGCGCTGTCGGGCAAGATGCATTTCTGTGGCCCCGATCAGTTGCATGGCTATGAAGAACGCCTGACCAGCGATATCTACCCGGCCGACTACGGTTGGGCAGTCAATTGGGATGAGCCGGACGTGCGCCCCAGCTGGTACCACAACATGTCCTCGGTGCTGCAAGCCGGCCCTTGTGTGCGCACCAACCAGCTGGATTTCGACGAAGAGGTGGTGTTCAAGGCCCAGCAATACCTGTTCGACCATATCCGCGAAGACGGCGACCAGCCGTTCTGCCTGACCGTGTCGATGACCCACCCCCACGACCCGTACACCATTCCCAAGCCGTTCTGGGACCTGTACGACGATGCCGACATCCCTTTGCCTGCAACACCCGCGCAAGGCGACCTCGACCCGCATTCGCAACGCCTGCTCAAGGTCTACGACCTGTGGGACAAGCCGCTGCCGCTGGCCAAGATCCGCGATGCCCGCCGCGCCTACTTCGGCGCGTGCAGCTATATCGACAGCAATGTCGGCAAGCTCCTGCAAACCCTGGAAGACACCGGCCTGGCCGATAACACGATCATCATCTTCTCCGGCGACCATGGCGACATGCTTGGCGAGCGCGGCCTCTGGTACAAAATGCACTGGTTTGAAATGGCTGCGCGCGTGCCGCTGCTGGTCAGTGCGCCGGGGCAGTTTGCCGCGGGCCGCGTGACCCACGCCGTTTCCACTGCCGACCTGTTGCCGACCCTGGTGGAGCTGGCCGGCGGCGAGCTGGACCCACGCCTGCCGCTGGATGGCCGCTCCCTGCTCCCACACTTGCTGGGGCAGGGCGGGCATGACGAAGTGTTCGGCGAATACATGGCCGAAGGCACCATCAGCCCGCTGATGATGATCCGCCGTGGCGCCTACAAGTTCATCTACAGTGAGGACGATCCTTGCCTGTTGTTTGATGTACATAACGACCCGCACGAGCGGGAGGACCTCAGCCAGGCACCGGAACACCGGCCACGGTTCGAGGCGTTTTTGCGTGAAGCGCGGGCCAAATGGGACATCCCGGCGATCCACCAGCAGGTGCTCGCCAGCCAACGCCGTCGTCGCCTGGTGTTTGAGGCGCTGACCCAAGGCAAGCTGAAGAGCTGGGATCACCAGCCACTGGTCGACGCCAGTCAGCAATACATGCGCAACCATATCGACCTCGACGACCTGGAGCGCAAGGCACGTTATCCACAACCCTGCCAAAACCAATAAATACAGAGGGAAGGCCATGCAAAAATTGACTGTGGTGCTGGGCATGCTGGCGTTGAGCTGCGCCAACGTGTACGCCGACACCGGTTGTGAGACGGTGAAGATGGCCGATCCAGGCTGGAGCGACATTGCCGCGACCAATGCCATCACCGGTTTCCTGTTGAGCGGCATGGGCTACAAGGCCAAGGTCGATACCCTGGCGGTGCCGATCACCTTTGGCGGGCTCAAGGATGGCCAGGTGGATGTGTTCCTGGGCAACTGGATGCCGGCGCAACAGGGCTTCTACGACAAGTTCGTGGCCAATGGCGATGTGGTGCAACTGGCGAAAAACCTCGACGGCACCGAGTTCACCCTCGCCGTACCGGACTATGTGTGGGACGCCGGGGTACATGACTTCGCCGACCTGAACAAATTTGCCGACAAGTTCGACAAGAAGATCTACGGCATCGGCTCCGGCGCGCCGGCGAATATCTCGCTGCAGGAGATCATCAAGAAAAATGACTTCGACCTTGGCCAGTGGAAGCTGGTGGAATCCAGCGAACAGGCGATGCTTGCCGAGGTGTCGCGGGCAGTGAAGAAACAGAAGTTCGTGACCTTCCTCGGCTGGACGCCGCACCCGATGAACGTGCAGCTGAAAATGCATTACCTCAAGGGTGGCGAAAAGTACTTCGGTGACACCGGCAGCGTGTACACCTTGACCCGCAAGGGTTATGCACAAGCCTGCCCGAATGTCGGAAAACTGCTGACCAACCTGAGTTTCACCCAGGACATGGAGAACGCGATCATGGCGCAGGTGGCCAACAATAAGGTCAGCAATGCCGATGCGGCGAAGGCGTGGATCAAGGCGAACCCGGCGGTCTTGGACAAGTGGCTGGACGGTGTGAAGACCGTGGATGGTCAGGATGCGCTGGCCGCCGTAAAAGCCAAACTCTGAAGGCAACACCACCCCCTGTAGGAGCCGGCTTGCCGGCGAAGCACTCGAAAACGCCGCGTTTTTTCAGACAACCCGCGTTATCGTTACTCACCTTCGCTGGCCCGCCAGCTCCTACAGTATTTCGAGCAGCCCGATGCCCCGGCCCACCCGCCAATCACTCTTCCCCTTCCTCGCCTGGCTCCCGCGCCAGACCCGCGCCAGTGTCGGCCGCGACGCGATGGTCGGCCTCAGCGGTGCCGTGCTCGCCTTGCCGCAGTCGATTGCCTACGCGCTGATTGCCGGGCTCCCACCCGAATACGGCCTGTACGCCGCCATCATCCCGGTGCTGATCGCCTGCCTCTGGGGCTCGTCCTGGCACCTGATCTGCGGCCCCACGGCGGCCATTTCCATCGTGCTCTACGCCAGCGTCAGCCCGTTGGCCGTGCCCGGATCACAGGACTACATCACCTTGATCCTGCTGCTGACCTTCCTCGCCGGGGTGTTCCAGTGGCTGCTGGGCATGCTGCGTTTCGGCGCGCTGGTGAATTTCGTCTCGCATTCGGTGGTGCTGGGTTTCACCCTCGGCGCCGCCGTGGTGATCGCCCTGGGGCAATTGCCTAATCTGCTCGGGCTGGATTTGCCCAGCCAGGCCACAGCGATCAACAGCCTTCTGGCGTTGATCGACCATGGCGGCGAGTGGGACCACGCTTCCTTGGGCCTCGGTTTAGGCACGTTGCTGGTGGGGGCGTTGCTCAAAGTGCTGGTGCCGCGCTGGCCGACACTGCTGATCGCGCTGGCCCTTGGCAGCCTGGCCGCCTGGGTATGGCCGGCGATGTTCGGGCATGTGGCGCTGGTCAGTTCGTTTATCGGCAAGCTGCCACCGTTCAGCCCGTTGCCGATGGACCTGGACATGATCCTGCGCCTGCTGCCCAGCGCCGTTGCGGTGGGCATGCTGGGGCTGGTGACCAGCCTGTCGATTGCCCGCTCGCTATCAGCGCGTTCTCAGCAATTGCTCGATGCGAACCAGGAAGTTCGCGCGCAGGGTTTATCCAATATTGTTGGCGGATTTTTCTCCGGCTATCTGTCAGCCGGTTCCTTCACCCGCTCCGGCCTCAGCTACGAGGCCGGTGCCTGCTCACCCTTGGCCGGGGTGTTTTCTGCCCTCTGGGTGGCGCTCTTCGCACTGTTTGGTGCGGCGCTGATCGCGCATATTCCGATCCCGAGCATGGCCGCCAGCATCTTGCTGATTTGCTGGGGCCTGGTTGACCAACGCGGCATTCGCGCATTGTTCCGGGTCAGCCGCGCCGAGTTTGTGGTGATGAGCCTGACCTGCGTCGCCACGTTGCTGCTGGAGCTGCAAACGGCGATTTACGCGGGGGTGCTGGCTTCGCTGTTTTTCTACCTCAAGCGCACGTCACAACCGAGGGTCCAGCAGTGGCGCGACGGTGATGAAGATGTGTTGCGCGTGGGCGGCTCGATCTTTTTCGGCGCCAGCCATTACCTGCAAGTGCGCCTGCAAAGCCTTTCGGGCGAGCGGGTGGTGATCGAGGCGCAGCAGATCAACTTTATCGACTATTCCGGCGTCGAGATGCTGCACCAGGAGGCGCGGCGGTTGCGGGGGTTGGGGCGTAGCCTGACATTGCGCCGGGCGCGACCGCAGGTGGTGGAAGAGTTGAAAAAGCTGGAAGGGGCGGATAAATGCCCCATCCATTTCGAAGACTGAACGCGGTTAAACCTGTGGGAGCTGGCTTGCCTGCGATTGCGGTGTATCAGTGCCAGGTGTGTGGCTGACCCACCGCTATCGCAGGCAAGCCAGCTCCCACATTTGGATTTGCGTCAGGCCAGCTGCCGTCGCAGTTCAGCTAAAACCGGTGCCGACTCCGGGCGCACACCGCGCCACAGGAAGAACGCTTCCGCGGCCTGTTCCACCAGCATGCCCAGGCCATCCATCGCCACGGCCGCACCTTGCTCGGTAGCCCAGCGACAGAACGCGGTCGGTTCCTTGGCGTACATCATGTCGTAGCAGAACGTCTTGCCCGGTTCGATCAGGCTGCCGGCAATCGGCGGTACATCGCCTGACAGGCTGGCGGACGTGGCGTTGATGATCACGTCCACCGGCTCACGCAGCCAATCGAAACCACTGGCGGAGACCGGGCCCAGATCGTCGAACAGCTCGGCGAGCAGTTCAGCTTTTTCCACCGTGCGGTTGGCGATGATCAGTGAGGCGGGCCGTTCGGCCAGCAACGGCTCCAGCGCGCCGCGCACCGCACCACCGGCACCCAGCAACAGAATGCGTTTGCCCTGCAGGCTTAACCCGGCGTTGACCGTCAGGTCGCGCACCAGGCCGGCGCCGTCGGTGTTATCGCCAAGCAAGGTGCCGTCGGCCAGTTTGCTCAGGGTGTTCACAGCACCGGCGCGTTGGGCGCGTTCAGTCAAGGTGTTGGCCAGGCGGTAGGCGTCTTCCTTGAACGGCACGGTGACGTTGGCACCACGGCCCTGCTGAAAAAACTCACGGGCGCAGGCGGTGAAATCCTCCAGCGGCGCCAGCAGGGTGCTGTAGTCCAGGTGCTCGCCGGTCTGCTCGGCGAACATCCGGTGAATCAGCGGCGACTTGCTGTGGCCGATAGGGTTGCCGAATACCACGTAACGATCCATCAGACGGCCGCCTTGGGCGCAGCCACGCCAAGCCAGTCGCGGTCTTGCAGGAAGTAGTCAGTGAGGCGTGCTTCTTCGCTGCCGGCTGCGGCTTTCCAGTCGTAGCTCCAGCGCACTTGCGGCGGCAGCGACATCAGGATCGACTCGGTACGCCCGCCCGACTGCAGTCCGAACAGTGTGCCGCGGTCGTAGACCAGGTTGAACTCAACGTAGCGGCCGCGGCGAAACTCCTGGAATTCGCGCTGCTGCTCGGTGTAGGCCATGGCTTTGCGGCGCTGCACGATGGGCAGGTAAGCGTCGATGTAGGCGTCGCCGATCGCGCGGATGAAGGCGAAGCAGGTATCGAAGTCCCACTCGTTCAGGTCATCGAAGAACAGCCCGCCGATACCCCGGGGCTCGTTGCGATGCTTGATGTGGAAGTAGCTGTCGCACCAGGCCTTATAACGCGAGTAGACCTCTGCACCGAACGGCGCACAGGCCTGCTCGGCCACACGGTGCCAGTGGATGCAGTCTTCTTCGTTGCCGTAGTAGGGCGTGAGGTCGAAACCGCCACCGAACCACCACACCGGCTCTTCGCCGTCTTTTTCGGCGATGAAAAAACGCACGTTGGCGTGGGAAGTCGGCACATGCGGGTTGTGCGGGTGGATCACCAGCGACACGCCCAGGGCTTCAAACCCGCGACCGGCCAGCTCGGGGCGATGCGCGCTGGCGGACGGTGGGAGGCCGCTACCGAACACGTGGGAAAAGTTAACGCCGCCTTTTTCGATCACCGACCCGTTTTCGATCACACGGGTGCGACCCCCGCCGCCGGCAGGCCGGGTCCAGGCGTCTTCGATGAAGCGAGTGTCCGTCTCGAAGGTTTCCAGGGCGCTGCAAATGCGGTCTTGCAGGTCAAGCAGGTAGGCCTTTACAGCCTCGGTGCGGGTAGTCATGGCATCACCTTGAATCGGGCAAAGCTACGCGAGGCCATTGGGCGTCGGCGGCAAATGGGCGCACAGGATACCACTGCACCCTGTGTCGCCGCAGTTGACGAAGGTCAAGCTTAGGAGTGGGATAGTGGGCTACGCGAAATAGACCTCAGGAGAAGTGCAGATGGCCAAACGTATCCAGTTCAGCGCCCATGGCGGCCCCGAAGTGCTTGAGTATGTGGACTACACGCCGGCAGAGCCGGGCCCGCAGCAGGTTCGCGTGCGTAACGAGGCCATCGGCCTGAACTTCATCGACACCTATTTTCGCAGTGGGCTCTACGCGCCGCCGGCCCTGCCATCGGGGCTCGGCGCGGAAGGCGCTGGCGTGGTCGATGCGGTCGGCAGTGAGGTCAGCCAGTTCAAGGTCGGCGACCGCGTAGCCTATGGCAGCGGCCCGCTGGGCGCCTACAGCGAATTGCACGTGCTGCCCGCCGCCAATCTGGTGCACCTGCCGGACGACATCAGCTTCGAACAAGCCGCCGGCGCCATGCTCAAGGGCCTGACCGTGCAGTACCTGCTGCGCCAGACCTATGAGCTCAAGGGTGGCGAGACCATCCTGTTCCACGCCGCTGCCGGTGGCGTGGGCTCCCTGGCCTGCCAATGGGCCAAGGCGCTGGGCGTCAAGCTGATCGGTACGGTCAGCTCGCCGGAAAAAGCCGCGCTGGCCAAATCCCTCGGTGCCTGGGAAACCATCGACTACAGCAAGGAAAACGTCGCACAGCGCGTCCTGGAATTGACCGACGGCAAAAAGGTCCCGGTGGTGTACGACGGCGTCGGCAAGGACACTTGGCTGACCTCTTTGGACAGCGTGGCACCACGCGGCCTGGTGGTGAGCTTCGGTAACGCGTCAGGCGCGGTGGACGGGGTGAACCTGGGGATTCTGGCAGCCAAGGGCTCGCTGTACGTGACCCGCCCGACCCTGGCGACCTACGCCAGCAACCCGAAAGACTTGCAGGCCATGGCTGACGACCTGTTTTCGATGATCAAGAGCGGCAAGGTGCGCATTGATATCAATCAGCGGTTTGCGCTGGCGGATGCGGCCAAGGCGCAGACGGAGCTGTCGGGGCGTCGCACCACCGGGTCGACCATTCTGCTGCCGTAAGGCTTGAGGGTGCCATCGCCAGCAAGCCGGCTAAAGCGGGCCTGCCGGCGATGGGCACGATGCGCCCTCAGGACGGCCGCACCACCTCACCGGTTGCCAGGTTTCGAATCAGGCTCGGGTTCTTGCGCCCACCCAGGGCGCCGCCCAATACCAGGTCCACCTGGCCGCGGAAGTACTGCTCCACGCGAATTCGCGTGCGCGCGGCAGGACGGCCTTGAGGATTGGCCGACGTCGAAATCAACGGCCCGACCAGCGAACACAGGTCCCGCACCAGTGGGTGGTCGGTGACGCGCAACGCGACGGTGTCGTGCATCCCGGTCACCCATTCCGGCAACAGATCCTGGTGGGGCACCAGCCAGGTGTTCGGCCCCGGCCAAGTGCTGGCCATGCGGTCGATCCAGTCCTGCGGGAAGTCTTCGAAGAGAAAATCGAACTGGCGAATGTTGTCCGCCACCAGGATCAGGCCCTTGTCTACCGAGCGGTTCTTGATCGCGAGCAGACGGTCGACTGCCTCTTCATTCCACGGATCGCAGCCCAAGCCCCACACCGCCTCGGTTGGGTAGGCGATCACCGCGCCTGCGCGAATTTCTCGTGCGGTTTCCAGCACACGCCACCTGTTGACCATTGCTCACTCTCCGGACTAAAGCTCTGCGCAGTTTACCGATCTTCGTTACAAAACCTAGCAGCGCGCAAGCCAGCGCCCGCTTTCGCAGATCACCTGGCCTTCCAGCTCCAGCTCCGTCAGGGTCGCCAAAACCTGGGACAGCGGGCGCCCGCTGGCAATCGCCAACCCCTCACTGGTGTGAGGCGCCGCGTGCAGCAGCGCCACCAGCGGATGCACCACCGGTATCGGCACCGGGCGAGACAACGCCTGCCAGCCGCGCAACCCTTCCAGAATGTGCTCGATGGTTTCCACCAGTACCGCGCCGTCGCGGATCAACTGGTGGCAGCCCTTGGCGCCGGGATGATGGATAGAGCCCGGAATCGCATACACCTCACGCCCCTGTTCAGCCGCCAGTTTCGCCGTAATCAACGAGCCGCTGGCGATGCTGGCTTCCACCACCAGCACGCCCAGGGACAGGCCGCTGATGATTCGGTTGCGCCGTGGAAAGTTGGCCGCATGGGGCGCGGCATCCAGCGCAAACTCGGAAACCACTGCGCTGCCATGGGCAATCATCGCTTCTGCCAGGCGTTTGTGGCGCTGTGGATAAAAATTTTCCAGCCCCGTGCCGAGCACGCCGATGGTCTGGCCGCCGACGTCCAATGCCGCTTGATGAGCCGCACCGTCGATGCCCAACGCCAGGCCACTGGTGATGACAAAACCGGCGCTTGCCAGGCTGCGGGAAAAGGCAGCGGCGGTGTCCATGCCTGGGCGTGATGCACGGCGACTGCCGACCATCGCCAACTGCGGTTTTTCCAGGATCCCGGGGTCGCCTGCGACGAATAAAAGCGGCGGCGCATCGTCGATCTGGGCAAGCAAGGCGGGGTAGTCCGGCTGGTCCCACATCAGCAAATGCTGGGCCGGGTGCTCAAGCCAGCCCAATGCCCGGCTGGCACCGTCGCGGATCTCGTGACTGCGCCGAGCCTCGGCGCTGATGGCTGGCAAACCCAGGGAACGCCAGGCACTGGCCGGCGCGCTGATCGCCTTTGAGGCCGAGCCGAATGCCTCGATCAATAAGCGAAAACGCTTCGGGCCCACCTCCGGCAGCCTGTGCAAGCGTAGTCGGGCTTCCAGTTCTGAAGGGGATATTTCACTGCTGTTTATCGGATACATCTGATCATCCTTGACCGGAACAAGCTGTGGATAACTCTGTTGGTAACTTATTTAGCAGGCTATTTATTGCGTTTGATCAGCACTCTCGAAACGATCCATTACGGCCAAGGGTCGGGAAGCACTGAGCACCAGGCCATAGCTGAGCTTTTCATAGGTGCGAAACACCAACAGCGTGCCGGCGCGTTCGTCCGGTAGCGTGACTGGTGCGCCAGTCAAGGTGTCGCGCACGGTCGCGCCGGCCTTGATCAATGTCAGCAGTTGGCCTTCGAACACACCGTCACGGCGGCCTTTGTTCAGGGTGACGGCATCCAGCACGCCGATCTGGGTCACGCCCCTGGGAATATCGATGATCTGTCCCGCAATGAACGGCGCCGACCGGGATGCGCCAAAGTTGGCCGGATCGATGGCAGGTTGGACGCGCAGCAAGCGATCGCCAGGCCGGACCTCCTGGGTGACCCGATGCACGGCGAGGGTGGTGAGATCACCTGCGGTTACAAATTGTGCGGTGCCGATGTCATCGGCGTTGATACCCAGCAGCTCCTGGGTGTGCGGATCGGTGTAAGCCTTGCCGCGTCGCACGATTGCATAACCCGGCTGGGCAGGATCCAGGTCGCCCCGGGCATGCACGTGCTCGTCATGGGCGCCCAATACCCGGCCGTTGCCGGCGGCGACAATGTAGGGCGCGGTGTCCAGGTCGGTGGGCGAATCAAGAATGCGGTTGTGCAATAAAAAGCGCTGGATGGCCTGATAGGCCGGCGGATCCAGGCGCTGGACGGGTGCAGGAAGCAGGGCCATGGCAAGCGGGGCCCACAGCAGCAAGACGAGTAGCGATTTCCTCATGGGGTGAATCTCCTTTATTATGTGCGTTCGCGTGAAATGCCATAGCCTTCGCGGCTTGCGAGCCTTTCACACCGGCTGTCTGGGTCCATCCCAACGCCGATTTGCCTCTACCTCACATGTGCAGCAATTACGCTTATGGCTATTTTGAACATCCTCGAATTCCCCGACTCGCGCCTGCGCACGATCGCCAAACCGGTGGCCGTAGTGGACGACAAGGTTCGTCAGTTGGTCGATGACATGTTTGAAACAATGTATGAAGCCCCGGGCATCGGCCTCGCCGCGACCCAGGTCAACGTGCATCAGCGCGTCGTGGTCATGGACCTGTCGGAAGACCGCAGCGAACCGAGGGTGTACATCAATCCCGAGTTCGAACCGCTGACCGACGAGATGGGCGAATACCAGGAAGGCTGCCTGTCGGTGCCGGAATTCTACGAGAACGTCGAACGCCCGCTGCGCGTGAAGATCAAGGCCCTGGACCGCGACGGCAAGCCGTTCGAGCTGATTGCCGAAGGCCTGCTGGCAGTCTGCATCCAGCACGAATGCGACCACCTCAACGGCAAGCTGTTTGTCGATTACCTGTCCACGCTCAAACGTGACCGGATCAAGAAGAAGCTGGAAAAAAAGCATCGCCAGCAAGCTTGATGCCCTTCTTCCAAAGGCTTGCTGCGGCAAGCCTTTTTCTTTTGTGACTGCTTTTAACCGAGACCTCCCATGACCGAGCCATTGCGCATTGTTTTTGCCGGCACCCCCGAATTCGCCGCCGAACACCTCAAGGCGCTGCTTGCCAGCCCTTATGACATCGTCGCGGTGTACACCCAGCCGGATCGCCCGGCCGGTCGCGGGCAAAAACTGATGCCGAGCCCGGTCAAGCAACTGGCGCTCGAGCACAACATTCCTGTGCTGCAACCGCCGACCCTGCGCAATGCCGAGGCCCAGGCCGAACTGGCCGCGCTGCAGCCGGATTTGCTGGTCGTGGTCGCTTATGGCCTGATCCTGCCGCAAGCGGTGCTGGATATCCCACGCCTGGGTTGCATCAACAGCCATGCGTCGCTGCTGCCGCGCTGGCGCGGTGCAGCGCCGATCCAACGCGCCGTGGAAGCCGGTGACCGTGAAAGCGGCGTCACCGTGATGCGCATGGAGGCTGGCCTGGACACCGGCCCGATGCTGCTCAAAGTCACCACCCCGATCACCGCCGAAGACACCGGCGGCAGCCTGCACGACCGCCTGGCCGAACTGGGCCCACCTGCCGTGATCCAGGCCATCGCCGGGCTCGCCGCCGGTACCCTGGAAGGCGAAGTGCAGGACGACAGCCTGGCCACCTACGCCCACAAGCTGAACAAGGACGAGGCGCGCATCGACTGGAACCGCCCGGCCGTGGAGCTGGAGCGCCTGGTGCGCGCGTTCAACCCGTGGCCGATCTGCCACAGCAGCCTCAATGGCGAAGCCCTGAAGGTATTGGCCGCCACCCTGGCCGACGGTAAAGGTGCTCCCGGTGAAATCATCGGCGCCAGCAAGGACGGCCTGTTGGTCGCCTGTGGTGAGCAGGCGCTGTGCCTGACCCGTCTGCAATTGCCCGGGGGCAAGGCGCTTAATTTCAGCGATTTGTTCAACAGCCGTCGTGAGAAATTTGCCCTGGGCACGCTTCTCGGGGTGGTCGCGCAATGAATCCGCGTCTGGCCGCCGCCAAGGCTCTCGCCGCCGTCCTCAACGGCAAGGCTTCGCTGAACAGTTCGTTGCCCACGCAGTTGGATAAGGTCGACGACCGCGACCGTGGCTTCACCCAGGACCTGGCCTTCGGCACTGCCCGCTGGCAGCCGCGCTTGTCGGCGCTGGCGGCCAAGCTGCTGCAAAAGCCCTTCAAGGCGGCGGATGCCGATGTCGAAGCGTTGCTGCTGGTGGGCCTCTACCAGTTGCTCTACACCCGCGTGCCGGCCCACGCGGCCATCGGCGAAACCGTCGGTTGCGCCGATAAACTGAAAAAGCCCTGGGCCAAGGCGCTGCTCAATGCCGTACTGCGCCGCGCCCAGCGTGAAAGCGAAGCGCTGCTGGCCGAGCTGGAGCATGACCCGGTGGTGCGCACCGCCCACCCGCGCTGGCTGCAAAAGTCCCTGAAGGCCTTCTGGCCCGAGCAATGGGAAGCCATTTGCGCGGCCAACAATGCACACCCGCCGATGATCCTGCGGGTCAACCGTCGCCATCACCATCGGGACAGCTACCTGCAACTGCTGGCGGACGCGGGCATTGGCGCTACTGCCTGCGTGTACAGCATCGACGGCATTGTTCTCGACGCCGCCACCGATGTGCGCAGCCTGCCGGGCTTTGCCGAAGGCTGGATCAGCGTGCAGGACGAAGCCGCGCAACTGGCCGCCGACCTGCTCGACCTGGCCCCCGGCCAGCGCGTGCTGGACGCCTGCTGCGCGCCTGGCGGTAAGACTTGTCACATTCTTGAGGTCGAAAAAGACCTCGCCGGTGTGGTCGCCGTCGACCTGGAAGCCAAGCGCCTGGTGCGCGTGCGGGAAAACCTCGCACGCCTGGGCCTGAGTGCCGAGCTGATCGCCGCCGACGGCCGCGACACCGCCACCTGGTGGGACGGCAAGCCGTTCCAGCGCATCCTGCTCGACGCCCCCTGTTCCGCCACCGGCGTGATCCGTCGCCACCCGGACATCAAGCTGACCCGCCAACCCGACGACATCGCCGCCCTGGCCGTGCTGCAAGGCGAGTTGCTCGACGCACTGTGGCCGACCCTTGAAGTCGGCGGCATCCTGCTCTACGCCACCTGCTCGACCTTGCCCACCGAAAACACCGAGGTGATCCAAGCCTTCCTCGCCCGCACCAGCGGTGCGCGTGAGCTCGATCTCGCCACGGCCGCCGGCATCAAGCAACCCCATGGTCGCCAATTGCTTGCACAGGAAGGCGGACACGACGGCTTCTATTACGCCAAACTGATCAAGATTGCCGCCGCACGCGGCTGAATGGGTTTAAGGGAGTGACCGGATGAAAATCATCATCCTTGGGGCAGGGCAGGTCGGTGGCACGCTGGCCGAGCATTTGGCCAGTGAAGCCAACGACATCACTGTGGTCGACACCGATGCCGAACGCCTGCGCAACCTTGGCGACCGCCTGGACATCCGCACCGTGCAGGGCCGCGCATCATTTCCGACGGTACTGCGCCAGGCCGGTGCCGACGACGCCGATATGCTGGTGGCGGTGACCAACAGCGACGAGACCAATATGGTCGCCTGCCAGGTCGCCCACACCCTGTTCCACACGCCGACCAAAATCGCCCGCGTGCGTGAGGCGGCTTACCTGACCCGTGCCGGGCTTTTCGACAACGACGCGATTCCAGTGGACGTGCTGATCAGCCCGGAACAGGTGGTGACCCACTACATCAAGCGCCTGATCGAAATTCCCGGGGCCTTGCAGGTGATCGACTTCGCCGAGGGCAAGGCCCAACTGGTGGCGGTGAAGGCCTACTACGGCGGTCCGTTGGTGGGCCAGCAATTGCGCCAGCTGCGTGAACACATGCCGAATGTGGAAACCCGCGTGGCGGCGATCTTCCGCCGCGACCGACCGATCCTGCCTCAGGGCGATACCGTGATCGAGGCCGACGACGAAGTATTTTTCATCGCTGCCAAAGCGAATATTCGTGCGGTCATGAGCGAAATGCGCCGGCTGGACGAGACCTACAAACGCATCGTCATCGCCGGTGGCGGACAGATTGGCGAGCGCCTGGCCGAAGCCATCGAGAGCCGCTATCAGGTCAAGATCATCGAGATGAATCCGGCACGCTGCCGGCACTTGTCCGACACCCTCGACAGCACCGTCGTCCTCCAAGGCAGCGCCTCGGACCGTGACCTGCTGATGGAGGAGAACATCGCCGACGCCGATATCTTCCTGGCACTGACCAACGATGACGAGGCCAACATCATGTCGTCCTTGCTGGCCAAGCGATTGGGCGCCAAGAAGGTGATGACCATCATCAACAACCCGGCCTATGTCGACCTGATCCAGGGCGGCGATATCGACATCGCCATCAGCCCGCAGCTGGCGACCATCGGCACCTTGCTTGCCCACGTGCGCCGGGGCGATATCGTCAGCGTGCACTCCCTGCGCCGTGGCGCGGCGGAAGCCATCGAGGCGATTGCCCACGGCGATGCGAAATCGAGCAAGGTGATCGGCAAGGCCATCCGCGATATCGGCCTGCCGCCGGGCACCACCATTGGTGCGATCATTCGCGACGAAGAAGTGATCATTGCCCACGACGACACGGTGATCGCCACGGGTGACCATGTGATCCTGTTCCTGGTGGACAAGAAACATATCCGTGATGTGGAGAAGTTGTTCCACGTGGGCCTGAGCTTTTTCTGATCAACACATTCAGCTGAGCCTGCCGCCCTCATCGCGGGCAAGCCCGCTCCCACAGGAGATCGCTTTCCTGCTATGGAAGCGGGTTTGTCCGCGATGGCGTTATTGAAAACCCGACCTAGCTAAAGGATGCACAGCCATGCTCGAATCCCTGGAAAAAATGCTCGCCAAGGGTGTGGATAACTCATTGCTACGCTTTGGCTTGGGCAAGGGGTATCTGGACTTGAAGGACAATGCCAAGGCGGCGGAGCATTTGCAGAAGTGCGTCGAATTTGATCCGAAGTATTCGGCGGCGTGGAAGCTGTTGGGCAAGGCCCATCAGGCCAACGGTGACAGTGCCGCAGCGCGGCTGGCGTGGGAGAAGGGGATCGAAGCGGCCCAGGCGCATGGCGACAAGCAGGCTGAGAAAGAGATGACGGTGTTCCTGAAGAAACTCGACCGCCAAGCCTGAAGAGATTCCTGTGGGAGCTGGCTTGCCTGCGATGCAGGCAACTCGGTCCTTCAGTTACACCGAGGTGATGCCATCGCAGGCAAGCCAGCTCCCACACTAGATCTGCAGGGGTCTACAGATCGACGTAAATCAATACCACCGCGCCTCGCCCGGCGGGCGTTTCTTGAAGCGCTTCATGCTCCACATGTACTGGCTCGGGTAGGCGCCGACATAACGCTCCACCACCTTGCTCATCGCCGCGCAGGAGGTGGCAGTGTCGGTGCTGTACATGTCTTCCGGCGCCGCTTCCAGGATCACTTTGTAACCCGAGCCGTCCGGCAGCCGCAGGGCATGCAGGAACACGCCGACGGCCTTGTGGCCCGCGAGCATGTTCGGCACGAACTTGCTGGTCAGGGCCTGGGTGGCGAAAAACGGTACGAAGATACCGGCCGACTCCGCCGGCTCCGGGTCGGCAGGGATGCCCACCTGGCCACCTTTGCGCACTTCCTTGATCACACTGAGGATGCCTTCCTTGGTGGAGGCCGCCACGCGGTTACCCAATTGCACGCGCTGTTTGCGCAGCAATTCGTCCACGGCCTTGAGCTTGGGCGGACGGTAAAAGATGATCGGTTTGCACTGGCTGCAATAGAAGTGGTTCAACACCTCCCAGTTGCCCAGGTGGCTGGTGATACCGACCACGCCCTTGCCCGAGGCCAGGGCTTCATGCAGCACTTCCAGGCCTTCGACTTCGCGCACCAGGTCAATGGAGCGCTGGGCCGGCCAGATCCAGGCGCAGGCGCTTTCGGTCAGCGACTTGCCGATGTCCATCAAGCTGCGACCGACCAGGCGTTCGCGCTCGACCGGGTCCATCTCGGGGAAGCATTTGGAGAGGTTGATCCGCACCGTGTCGCGAGAGCGATTGGGGGTCTTCCACATGATCCAGCCAATCGCCGTGCCGACCGCTTGAACCGCGCGCCAGGGCAATAGGGCAAACAACCGAAGAGCGCCTACCAGCAAGGCGCCTTTAAACTTTTCCACAGGTCACTCCTGATCGTGTGTGGTGCGCAAAGCCGCCATTCTAACCGGCGTTGGCCAAGTCCGCGTAACGGTCGCAATCCTGAGTGTGGTCCATGACCATGCCCGAGGCCTGCATGAACGCGTAACAGATGGTCGGGCCGACGAAGGTGAACCCGGCTTTTTTCAGGGCGCGGCTCATGGCCTCAGCCTCCGGCGTAATGGCCGGGACCTGGCTGCGGTCCTTGAAATGATTGACCTTGGGCACGCCGCCCACAAACGACCACAGAAACTCCACCGGGTCCTCCAGCGCCAGCCAGGCAGCGGCATTGCGTCGGGTGGCGTTGAGCTTGAGGCGATTGCGCACGATGCCCGGGTCGAGCATCAGCGCTTCGATTTCTGCATCGGTCAGCTGTGCCAGGCGCTGGGCATCAAAGCCGAACAAGACCTTTCGATAATGCTCGCGTTTGCGTAAAACGGTGATCCAGGACAGGCCCGCCTGGAACCCTTCGAGCAAAAGCAACTCGAACAAACCCTGCGCATCGCGCAGCGGCGTTCCCCACTCTTGATCGTGATAAGCCATGTACAGCGGATCTTCAGAACACCAAAAGCAGCGTGGCATAAGGCTCCAGGGAGTGGTGGCAGGGCCGAATCGGGTATACTCCCGCTCTTTAAATCGCAGCCCAAGTAACAGGTGAATTTCGTGAGCCAGCCTACGCCAGCCGTGCGTACCTTCCAAGACTTGATCCTCGCCCTCCAGCAATACTGGGCCGAGCAAGGTTGTGTGGTACTTCAGCCCTACGATATGGAAGTAGGCGCCGGCACTTTCCACACCGCTACCTTCCTGCGGGCCATCGGCCCGGAAACCTGGAACGCCGCTTATGTGCAGCCCAGTCGTCGCCCGACTGACGGCCGCTACGGCGAAAACCCGAACCGTCTGCAGCACTACTACCAGTTCCAGGTAGTCCTGAAGCCGAACCCGGACAACTTCCAGGAACTGTACCTGGGCTCGTTGAAACATGTCGGGCTGGACCCGCTGGTCCACGACATCCGTTTCGTCGAAGACAACTGGGAATCGCCAACACTCGGCGCCTGGGGCCTGGGCTGGGAAGTCTGGCTCAACGGCATGGAAGTGACTCAGTTCACCTACTTCCAGCAAGCGGGCGGCATCGAGTGCTACCCGGTGACCGGCGAGATCACCTACGGTCTCGAGCGCCTGGCCATGTACCTGCAAGGCGTGGATTCGGTCTACGACCTGGTGTGGGCTGACGGCCCGTTCGGCAAAGTCACCTACGGCGACGTGTTCCACCAGAACGAAGTGGAGCAGTCCACCTACAACTTCGAACACGCCAACGTCGACAAGCTGTTCGAACTGTTCGACTTCTATGAAAGCGAAGCCAAGCGCCTGATCGAACTCGACCAGCCGCTGCCGTTGCCGAGCTATGAAATGGTGTTGAAGGCGTCCCATACCTTCAACCTGCTGGATGCTCGCCGTGCCATCTCGGTAACCGCGCGCCAGCAATACATCCTGCGTGTGCGCACCCTGGCGCGTTCCGTCGCCCAAGCCTACCTGCTGGCTCGCGCCAAGCTGGGCTTCCCGATGGCTACCCCGGATTTGCGTGATGAAGTGTTGGCTAAGCTGGAGGCTGCACAATGAGTGCTCAAGATTTCCTGGTTGAACTGGGCACCGAAGAGTTGCCACCCAAGGCACTCAATACCCTGGCCGACGCGTTCCTGGCCGGTATCGAAAAAGGCCTGCACAGCGCTGGCCTGAAGTTTGAAGCGAAAAAAGTCTACGCCGCGCCACGTCGCCTGGCCGTATTGCTGACCGCGCTGGAAACCCAGCAGCCAGACCGTAACATCAACCTGGACGGCCCACCGCGCCAGGCCGCTTTCGATGCTGACGGCAACCCGACCCAAGCGGCCCTGGGCTTTGCCAAGAAGTGTGGCGTCGAGCTGAGCGAAATCGATCAGAGCGGCCCGAAACTGCGTTTCAGCCAGGTCATCAAGGGCAAGCCAACGGCCAGCCTATTGCCGACGATCGTGGAAGATTCCCTGAACGACCTGCCGATCCCCAAGCGCATGCGCTGGGGCGCGCGCAAGGAAGAGTTCGTGCGTCCGACCCAATGGCTGGTGATGCTGCTTGGTGACCAGGTCATCGACTGCACGCTCCTTGCCCAGAAGGCCGGCCGTGATTCTCGTGGCCACCGCTTCCACCATCCGCAGAGCGTGCGCATCACCTCGCCGGCCAACTACCTCGACGACTTGCGTGCAGCCTACGTGCTGGCCGATGCCAACGAGCGTCGCGAGCTGATCAGCAAGCGCACCGAAGAGCTGGCCCGCCTGCAGGAAGGCACCGCAATCGTGCCGCCAAGCCTGCTCGACGAAGTGACCGCGCTGGTTGAATGGCCGGTGCCGCTGGTGTGCTCGTTCGAAGAGCGTTTCCTCGACGTGCCGCAAGAAGCATTGATCACCACCATGCAGGACAACCAGAAGTACTTCTGCCTGCTGGACGTGGATGGCAAGTTGCTGCCGCGCTTTATCACCGTGGCCAACATCGAGAGCAAGGACCCGCAGCAGATCATCGCCGGTAACGAGAAAGTCGTGCGCCCGCGCCTGACCGACGCCGAGTTCTTCTTCAAGCAAGACAAGAAGCAGAAGCTCGAAGACTTCAACCTGCGCCTGCAAAACGTGGTGTTCCAGGAAAAACTCGGCAGCGTCTACGACAAAGCCGTGCGCGTCTCCAAGCTGGCCGCCTACATCGCGCCACGCATTGGTGGGGATGCTGCCTGGGCTGCGCGTGCAGGCTTGCTGTCCAAGTGCGACCTGGCCACCGAGATGGTCGGCGAGTTCCCGGAGATGCAAGGTGTTGCCGGCTACTACTACGCCCTCAACGACGGCGAGCCGGACGATGTCGCCCTGGCATTGAACGAGCAGTACATGCCGCGCGGTGCCGGCGCTGAACTGCCGACCACCCTGACCGGTGCAGCCGTGGCGATCGCCGACAAGCTGGACACCCTCGTGGGTATCTTCGGTATCGGCATGTTGCCTACCGGCAGCAAAGACCCGTATGCCCTGCGCCGTGCTGCCCTGGGCGTGCTGCGTATCCTGATCGACAAGAAGCTGGACCTCGACCTGACCCAGGCCGTGGTGTTCGCGGTCGGCCAGTTCGGCGGCAAGGTCAAGCAAGCCGGCCTGGCCGAGCAAGTGCTAGAGTTCGTGTTCGACCGCCTGCGTGCGCGTTACGAAGACGAAGGCGTGGATGTCTCGGTGTACCTGTCGGTACGTGCCCTGCAGCCGGGTTCGGCGCTGGACTTCGACCAACGCGTACAAGCCGTGCAGGCCTTCCGCAAACTGCCTGAGGCCGATGCCCTGGCCGCCGTGAACAAGCGCGTGTCGAACCTGCTGAGCAAGGCCGAAGGCCTGGGCAACGCCGATGTCGACCCTGGCCTGTTTGCCGATGCCAAGGAGTTCTCGCTGAACTCGGCCATTGCCAAGGCAGAAAACGCGGTGAAGCCGCTGATCGCCGAACGCAACTACGCCGAAGCCCTGGCGCGCCTGGCCACCTTGCGTGAGCCGGTGGATGCGTTCTTCGAAGCGGTGATGATCAATGCCGAAGACGCGGGTGTACGCAAAAACCGCTACGCCATGCTGGCGCGTCTGCGTGGCCTGTTCATCAATATCGCCGACATTTCCGTACTGGGCTGATCATGTTGAAACTGCTGATTCTCGATCGGGACGGGGTGATCAATTACGACTCCGACGCTTACATCAAGTCGGTGGCGGAGTGGATTCCACTGCCCGGCTCGATCGAGGCCATCGCGCAGTTGAGCAAAGCCGGCTGGACGGTGGCCATCGCCACCAACCAGTCCGGCATCGCCCGCGGTTACTACGACATCGCCACCCTGGACGCCATGCACGCGCGCTTGCGCACGTTGGTGGCCGAGCAGGGCGGTGAGGTGGGACTGGTGGTGTACTGCCCCCACGGGCCGGATGAGGGCTGCGATTGCCGCAAACCCAAGCCTGGCATGTTGAAAACCATTGCAGAACATTACAAGGTGCCCTTGGCTGGGCTATGGTTCGTCGGGGACAGCCTCGGTGACCTGGAGGCGGCCAAAGCCGTCGACTCTCAGCCAGTTTTGGTTAAGACCGGGAAAGGCGAAAAGACCCAGGCGAAAAACCTGCCGGTAGGCACCTTGATTTTTGACGATCTGGCGGCGGTTGCCGCAGAACTTATCAACAACTAGCCGCCCTCGACTTCCTGACCAAGGACCGTTCGGGAGTGCGCTTTTAACAGGCGGGCGTTGTCCCGCAACGGTAAATGCCGCCATGTCGATTTTGCAGGCCATCAGAACCTTTTTCTTTTACCTGCTGTTGGGCACCAGTTCTTTCCTCTGGTGCACCCTGAGCTTTTTTATCGCGCCTTTCCTGCCGTTCAAGGCGCGCTATCGCTTTATCAACGTCTATTGGTGCCGCTGCGCGTTGTGGCTGACCAAGGTGTTCCTCAATATCCGTTTCGAGGTGAAGGGCGCCGAAAACGTGCCGGACCAGCCGTGCGTGATTCTGTCGAACCACCAGAGCACCTGGGAGACGTTCTTCCTCTCGGCGTACTTCTCGCCCCTGAGCCAGGTGCTCAAGCGTGAGCTGCTGTACGTGCCGTTCTTCGGCTGGGCCATGGCCATGTTGCGTCCCATCGCGATTGACCGTGACAACCCCAAGGCGGCGCTCAAACACGTGGCCAAGAAGGGCGACGAGCTGCTCAAGGACGGCGTTTGGGTGTTGATCTTCCCCGAAGGTACCCGCGTGCCCTACGGCACCGTAGGCAAGTTCTCACGCGGTGGTACCGCGTTGGCAGTCAACGCCCACCTGCCGGTCTTGCCGATTGCGCATAACGCCGGCAAGTACTGGCCAAAGACCGGCTGGGCCAAGCGTGAGGGGACCATCACCGTAGTGATTGGCGAACCGATGTATGCAGAAGGTGAAGGCCCGCGCGCCATTGCCGCGCTGAATGACCGTGCTGCGGCCTGGAATGAAGCGCAGCAGCGGGCCATGGGTTCGCTGCCGCCAGAGCCGGTTGTGGTCGACACACCGGTGGTATGAGCATCTGTGGATAACCTGTGTACGGTTTGTTGGCGAACTGGTCTTTTTGACTTATAAGAAGCTGATTTACTTACATATTTCCCAAGCTCATAAAATAGCGGAAAAGGTGCATAAGTTTTTCTCGCAGAAAAAAACCGGTCCTTGGGACCGGTTTTTTATGCACAGCAGGAAAGTGGGTTTTCTCACTCTTCCCACAGCGGCAACTGCAGGCTGAACGTGGTGCCTTTACCGACCACGCTTTCGCAACTGATCCGCCCTCCATGACGCTCGAGAACGGCTTTGACCATGGTCAGGCCCAGCCCCAGGCCTTCACTGCCCTGAGCGGAATCGAAGCGTCGGTACTGGCTGAACAGCTCCGGTAAATCTTGCGCAGCGATCCCCGGCCCCTGGTCGCTGATGCGGCATTCCAACCAACCTTGCACAGTGGCGTGACTCAGCCGGACGGTGGTACCGGACGGGGAGTATTTGATCGCGTTCTCCAGCACGTTGAACAACGCGCGCGTGAGCAACGATTGATCGGCCCACACCATGCCCTCATCGGCTTCATCCAGGTCGTGCACCAAGTGAATGCCCTTGAGCTGGGCGATCAACGCGACTTGATCAAAGGCATCCATCACCAGCATCGCGAACAGGGTCGGCTGGAATTGATAGCCATCAGCCTCGGCTTTTGCCAGCTGTACGAACGACTCGGTAAGGCTCAAGGCGCGTCGTACCTGCTGCTCGATCTGGGTGAATACCGGTGACTCGCCGTTGTGCACATCCAGCAACGCGAGGATCGCCGAGTGCGGCGCGCGCAGGTCATGGGACAGGAAGCGCAGCATGGTCTCGCGATGCTGCTGGGCATCGCGTTCCTTGCTCAGGTCCGTCAGGCTCAACAGCCAACCGAGCGCGACATCACCTTCAGCCGGCAGCAAGGGGGCCAGCTCCATGCGCAGGCTGCGCTGGCGGATATCTCGGAACTCGACGAGTTCGAGTGCGGACAGGGCAGGGCGCACACCATTGTGCAGCGGTGGATAACCGAGGTCGGCGAGTTGTTCGATGAGGTTTTCGTTGACCAGGTCATTGCCGAACACCTCACGGGCAATGCGATTTGCCAGCAAAATATTGCCGCCGGGATCGGTAATCAGGGTAGCTACCGGTAAGCACTCCAGGCCATCGGCCATAAAGCGCCGCGTGTCTCGCGTGCGGCTCACGGCTTGCTCCAGCGCGAAGATACGCCCCTGCAACACATCGCCATGGCTGGCGGGCGCGCGCCGGCGCTCGGGCAGCACTTTGGGCTCGTTATCCAGCCGCGCCAGCTCCCAGCCGAAATAGGCGAGGATCGCGCTCAGGCGCCGCCAGTTCCAGATCAGGTAGCTCAGTAACAAACCAATCAAGCAGGCCGCCGGCGACCACCAGTGGCCCAGGCGCAGCAGCGCCCAGGCACCGAACAACGCCGTGGCCATGCAGCCCAGGGTCATCCATAGCGCATAGCGTGGGCGGTACAGCAACAATCCCAGCAACAATGCGACCAGCGACGTCGCCAGGGTTGCCGCCAGCCATGCGGGCACGTCAACGATGCTTCGCCCTTGCAGCAAGCCATTGAGCACATTGGCCTGGATCTCTACACCGGCCGTGGTGCCAACGGTGGAGGAGAGGGGCGTGACGAATCGATCGCCCATTCCGGAGGCCGTGGCGCCAACGAGAATCAGACGGTCGCGCAGTTGCTCGGGAGGCACCTCACCGTTTAATACACTGACGTAGGACACACTAGGGAAATGCGTGTGCGGCGCAATGAACGGGATGCGAATGGCATGCTCCCGGTGCCAGTGTTGATCGACCGGCTCGCGTGCCTCCCCCGGCATCGGCGACTTCTCACCGCTCATCTCATAGGCCAGCCATGCCAACTGCGCAACGGCAGCGTCCGGTGGGCCCTCGCGCATATACAAGCTGCGCACCACGCCGTCGTTGTCGGCTTCCACGTTGATATGGCCCACGCCCCTGGCGCATTTCAGCAGCGCCGACATTTGCTCGCCTGGCCGGCTGTAGCTGGCGGTGCTATCGCGCAACAGTGGCAACAACACGTTACCGGCATTGCACACGGCATCGGCCAGGCGTTTGTCATTGGCTGGGTTGCCGGGCTCGCTGAAGATCACATCAAACAGGATACCGGCGGGTTGTGCGGCATTCAGACGGTCAATGAGGTCGGCGTGCAAACTACGCGGCCAAGGCCATTGACCGAGCTTTTTCAGGCTTTGATCGTCAATCGTCACCAGCAAAATACGCGGGTCCACCGGCAGTGGGGTCAGCCGACGCAGGCTGTCATACAACGGGTTGTTCAAGGCAAGGCCGGGGCTCAATGACAGATAGGCCGTGATCGGCAGCAGCAGTAAACCGATCCACAGCCACTCGCGGACCAGGCCATGGAACAAGCGCTGGGCGTGGGTGGGCTGGCGTTTCTCGGGCTTGCCCCAGAGCATCATCGGTCAGCCACCGGTAGCCTGCGCCTGTGCTGCCGGCGGGTAGTAGAAAATGTCATAGACCCCGGTTTCTCCTTCCAGTCCGTGGGCGTCATACGCCGACAAACGCACGTGATAAAACGACGCCTTGAGCCCAGTGAAGCTCATTTTCGGCTCACTGGAGAAGTTTTCCTGCTTGATGTTCATGAAGGCTTTATCAGTCGCCACCTGGGCGCGATAACGTTGCGCGCCCGCCAATGGCCGCAGGTATAGACGCCAGACGGGCGCGTCGCCTTTCTGCCCATCCTGGCCAATGAGTTTCGGCGCGGGCAGCAACGCTAACGGCTCAAGCTCGCCTTGTTTCTTGAACAGCAGCCCTTGTCGCGCGCCGACCTTTACGTCGCTGTCAGACGGGCCAGCCTTGCTGTCACGGTTGACCGCGACCTGGCCGTCGAGTACTTCGAGCACCGATTGCTCACCATCGTCGCGCACTCGAAAATGTGTGCCACGTACCCCCAGCACGCCCACCGGCGTGACGATCTGGAAGCGATCATAATCGGTGGCCCGCTTGATCACATACGCTTCGGCCTGGCCTTGTTCGAGCATCACTTGGGGGATCAACTGCTTCTCGTCGAGGTGCAGGCGCACCTGGGAACTGGACGGCAGCACCACCCGAGAACCGTCGCCGAGCAACAGGCTGACAAATGCCGCAGCGGATGTTCTCACCCCCTCTTGCTCATCAATGGTCATGCCCTCCTGCAAAGGCGTCACCTTGCCGCGTACATCGAGCTTCCAGGCTTCCCCGGTCAGGTGCTGGACAACAGCCGGCAACGGCTGCGCACGGCACAGGGTATGGTCATCGATATAGGCCGGCCGCACTTTGGCCGATGCACCCGCAACCCCTACCGCCAGGATCAACAGGGAGGGAAGGGCGCGAAGCATTGAATGGGGGGAAAGCGTCATGGTTCTCATCAATGTCCAGGTTCCAGAGGACGTCTGACATCGGCACGCGGGCATTTACGGCAGCGCATGTGTCGGCTGATCCTTTTACTTACCCTCGCGAGCCGGTATCTTTCCCACAGAGGTACCCAGGACTTTCAGGGGGTTACGGCCCTTTGATATCAGCGTACCGAGAGATCCAAGGGGTCGTCGAATCTGACCACAATTATTCAGATTCAATGGCCGGCAACTGCGCAGTATGTGCCGTTATTCATTGGCCGTCGGCTGCCCTATATTAAGTACAAAGGACCCTCGACATGCGTGTCGCAATACTGGATGACGAACCTGCCGAGTTGCGGCGGGTGGAACAGACACTGCGACAGATCCCCGGCACCGCGGAGCAGCCTTGGTCCCTGCATTGCTTCGAGCGTGGTGAAGACCTGCTACGCCAACTGCGCCGGGAAACCTTTGACCTGTTGATACTCGACTGGCAACTGCCCGATATCACTGGCATTGCCTTGCTGCGCTGGACCCGCGAACACATGGAATCGCCCCCCGCCGTCATCATGCTCACCAGCCGCGATGCCGAGAGCGATATCGTCACGGCACTCAACAGCGGTGCCGACGACTACGTCAGCAAACCCTTTCGTCCCAACGAACTGAAAGCCCGTGTCTCTGCAGTGTTGCGTCGCCACGGCCTGCAGAAGTCGGCGTCCCAAGAGGTGCAAAGCTTCAACGACCTGACCTTTGACGATGCTGAACTGACGGTGACCCGAGCCGGCAAACCGATCAACCTGACCGAGCGTGAATACCGCCTGGCCAGTTGCCTGTTCGCCAACCTGGCCCGACCGCTGTCCCGTGAGTACCTCTATGAGCGCTTCTGGACTCATGAAGAAATGGTCTCGTCTCGCCCACTGGATACGCATATCTACCGGCTGCGTAACAAGCTTGGGCTGACGGCGGATCGAGGTTGGCAACTGTTGACGATCTACGGGTATGGGTATCGATTGGAGAGTGTCGCAACGGCGCCATCGCCCAACTGAAATGGCGATGTTCCACGTGGAGCATTTAAAAAATGCCCAATAAAAAAGGCCAACGCTGAGCGTTGGCCTTTTTGTTTTTAGCGGTCTTGCCTGATCAGAAGTCCAGGTTGGACACCGCCAATGCGTTGCTTTCGATGAAGTCACGGCGAGGTTCGACCGCATCACCCATCAGGGTGTTGAAGATCTGGTCTGCGCCAATGGCGTCTTCGATGGTCACGCGCAGCATGCGACGCTGAGCCGGGTCCATGGTGGTTTCCCACAACTGATCCGGGTTCATTTCGCCCAGACCTTTGTATCGCTGGATGGTGTGACGCTTGGTGCTTTCAGCCATCAGCCAGTCAAGGGCTTCCTTGAATTCCTTGACCTGCTTCTTGCGTTCGCCACGCTGGATATAAGCGCCGTCGTCCAGCAGGGTGCTGAGTTGCGCGCCCAGGGTTACCACGGTCTTGTAGTCATTGCTGCCGAAGAAGTCGCGGTTGAAGGTGACGTAGTTCGACAGGCCGTGGGAGATCAGTTCGACCTCTGGCAGCCAGACATTACGTTCACGGTCTTCGCGCAGACTGGCTTTGTACACCAGGCCAGATTTCTCCACGGTGCGCAGGCGCACTTCGTACTGGGCCAGCCAATCCTGCATGTGAGCGTGGTCACCCAACTGCTCCAGGCTTACGGATGGCAGGTAGATGAAGTGCTCGGTCAACTCCTGCGGATACAGGCGCGACAGACGCTTCAGAGTCTTCATCACCATGCGGAAGTCGTTAACCAGGCGCTCCAGCGCCTCACCGGAAATGCCCGGGGCTTCGTCGTTCAAGTGCAGGCTGGCATCTTCCAGGGCCGACTGCGTCATGTACTCTTCCATGGCGTCGTCGTCTTTGATGTATTGTTCTTGCTTGCCCTTTTTCACTTTGTACAACGGCGGCTGGGCGATGTAGATGTAGCCGCGCTCGATCAGCTCCGGCAGCTGACGGAAGAAGAACGTCAGCAGCAGGGTACGGATGTGCGAACCGTCGACGTCAGCATCGGTCATGATGATGATGTTGTGGTAGCGCAGCTTGTCGATGTTGTACTCGTCACGGCCGATACCGCAGCCCAACGCTGTGATCAAGGTGCCGACTTCCTGAGAGGAAATCATCTTGTCGAAGCGCGCCTTCTCGACGTTGAGGATCTTGCCCTTCAACGGCAGGATCGCCTGGGTGCGACGGTTACGACCCTGCTTGGCGGAACCGCCAGCAGAGTCACCTTCCACCAGGTACAGCTCGGAGAGGGCAGGGTCCTTCTCCTGGCAGTCAGCCAGTTTGCCTGGCAGGCCGGCGATATCCAGTGCGCCTTTACGGCGGGTCATCTCGCGAGCTTTACGCGCCGCTTCACGGGCACGAGCCGCGTCGATCATCTTGCCGACAACCAGCTTGGCTTCGTTCGGGTTTTCCAACAGGAAGTCCGAGAAGTACTTGCCCATTTCCTGTTCGACGGCGGTCTTCACTTCGGAAGACACCAACTTGTCTTTGGTCTGGGAGCTGAACTTTGGATCCGGCACTTTCACCGAGATAATCGCGGTCAGGCCTTCGCGCGCATCGTCACCGGTAGTGGCAACCTTGTGCTTCTTGGCCAAGCCTTCGGCTTCGATGTAGGTGTTCAGGTTACGCGTCAGTGCGGAACGGAAACCCACCAGGTGAGTACCACCGTCGCGCTGAGGAATGTTGTTGGTGAAGCACAACAGGTTCTCGTTGAAGCTGTCGTTCCACTGCAGGGCGATTTCCACGCCGATGCCGTCTTCGCGCTGAATGTTGAAATGGAACACCTGGTTGACCGCAGTCTTGTTGGTGTTCAGGTATTCAACAAACGCACGCAGGCCGCCTTCGTACTTGAACAGCTCTTCCTTGCCGCTGCGCTCGTCCTTGAGGACGATACCCACACCGGAGTTGAGGAAGGACAATTCACGAATCCGCTTGGCCAGGATGTCCCAGCTGAAATGGATGTTCTTGAAGGTTTCAGCCGATGGCTTGAAGTGGATCTGAGTACCGGTCGATTCGCTGTCGCCAACGATCTTCATCGGCTCTTTCGGTACACCGTGGACATAGGTCTGTTCCCAGATCTTGCCACTGCGGCGAACGGTCAGGATCAGCTCTTCGGACAGTGCGTTCACCACCGACACGCCCACACCGTGCAAACCGCCGGAGACTTTATAGGAGTTGTCGTCGAACTTACCGCCGGCGTGGAGCACGGTCATGATGACCTCTGCCGCCGAAACGCCTTCTTCTTTGTGCACGTCTACCGGAATACCGCGACCGTTGTCGCGCACGGTAATCGACTCATCCGGATGGATGATGATGCTGATGTCGTCGCAGTGACCGGCCAAAGCTTCGTCGATGGAGTTGTCGACCACCTCGAACACCATGTGGTGCAGACCGCTACCGTCATCAGTGTCGCCAATGTACATACCGGGACGTTTGCGTACGGCATCCAAACCTTTCAGCACTTTAATGCTGGTCGAGTCGTACGTGTTTTCTTCGCTCATGCCTTCACTCCCGATGGTCGTGGGTCTGGGTGATACGGCCTTGTTCCACGTGGAACAAAGCGACTGGCGTATCCGTGTGCCAGCCTTCCCTCAATAATTCGTGGTCTACACAGGTGATAAACACCTGGCAGCGTAATTCTTCCAACAAGCGGCATAACGCGCGGCGGTGCTGCTCGTCGAGTTCGGACGGCAAGTCATCCACCAGATAAATACACTGACCGCGCCGGGCTTGGCTAACCAAGTGGCCTTGGGCAATCCGCAGTGCACACACCACCAACTTTTGCTGACCCCGGGACAAGATGTCCGCGGCATTGTGTGCGCCCAATCTAAGACGCAAATCAGCGCGTTGTGGGCCGGCCTGGGTATGACCCATTTGCTGATCCCGCTGCAAAGACGTGGCGAGCACGGCACTCAGGTCGCGCTCTTTGTCCCAACCACGGTAATAACTCAGCGTCAGCCCCTCGAGATCTAGCAACTCGCTCAAGGTCTGCTCAAAGACTGGTTTCAAGGCTTTGATATAGGCGCGGCGGTATTCATCTATTTCGTCGCTGGCCAGGCACAGTTCCCGGTCCCAGGCCGCTTGCGAAGCGGCGTCAAGTGTACCATGCCGCAGCCACGAGTTCCGCTGCCGCAGGGCCTTCTGCAGGCGCTGCCAAGTGGCCATGAAACGCGGTTCCACGTGGAACACTCCCCAATCGAGGAATTGCCTGCGGATTTTCGGTGCACCTTCCAACAGCCGAAAGCTGTCGGGGTTGATCAGTTGCAATGGCAGGATTTCCGCCAACTGCGCGGCACTACGAGCATTTTGCCCGTCGATGCGAATCTGGAACTCCCCACCGCGATCACGCGATATCCCCAGGCTGCTGTGCCCACCTTCCGCCAGTTCGACTTGGCCAAACACCGTGCACGCCAGTTGCTCGTACTGAATCACCGGTAACAGGCGCGCACTGCGAAATGAACGGGCGAGACCCAACAGGTGAATGGCTTCCAGCACGCTGGTTTTGCCACTGCCATTGGCGCCGTGGAGAATATTGATGCGGGGGGAGGGGGAGAAGGTCACCGGGTGCAGATTGCGCACCGCGGTGACCGAGACGCGACTGAGGGACATCTAGCTTCTGCTGAGCATGATTACAGGCGCATCGGCATGACAACGTAAGCCGAGTCGTCGTTGTCGGATTCCTGCACCAGGGCACTGCTGTTGGAGTCGGACAGGATCAGGCGAACCTGTTCGGTCGTCATCACACCCAGCACGTCGAGCAGATAGCTCACGTTGAAGCCGATTTCCAGCGAGCCGCCGTTGTAGTCGACGCCCACTTCTTCTTCCGCTTCTTCCTGCTCCGGGTTGTTGGCCTGGATCTTCAGCTGACCATTGGCCAGTTGCAGGCGGATGCCACGGTACTTTTCGTTGGACAGAATCGCGGTACGGCTGAACGCTTCGCGCAGGGCCTGACGATCACCGATCACCAACTTGTCGCCGCCCTTAGGCAGTACACGTTCGTAATCCGGGAATTTACCGTCAACCAACTTGGAGGTGAAGGTGAATTCGCCGGTGGTCGCACGGATGTGGTGTTGACCCAGGACGATGCTGACGTTGCCATCCGGCTCGGTGAGCAAACGCGCCAGCTCGAGGATACCTTTGCGCGGCACGATAACCTGGTGGCGATCGGGCTGGCCGATGTCGGCTTTCATCGAGCACATGGCCAGGCGGTGACCGTCAGTGGCCACGGCGCGGATGATGCCTTCGGAGACTTCCAGCAGCATGCCGTTGAGGTAGTAACGCACGTCCTGCTGCGCCATGGCGAAGCTGGTGCGTTCGATCAAACGACGCAGTTTGCTTTGCTCCAGGCTGCACGTCAGCGAGCCAGGACCTTCTTCCACGGTCGGGAAATCATTGGCTGGCAAGGTGGACAGCGTAAAGCGGCTGCGACCGGCCTTGACCACCAACTTCTGCTCATCAACCTTGATGTCGATCAGCGCGTCGTTGGGCAGGCTTTTGCAGATGTCCATCAGCTTGCGCGCCGGTACGGTGATCTCGCCAGGCTCGGCGGGTTCTTCCAGCTGCACACGACCCACCAGCTCGACTTCCAGGTCGGTACCGGTCAAGGACAATTGCTGGCCTTCGACCACCAGCAATACGTTGGAGAGCACCGGCAAGGTCTGTCGGCGCTCGACGACGCCTGCGACCAGTTGCAGGGGTTTCAACAGGGCTTCGCGTTGAATGGTGAAATGCATGGTCTAGTCCCTTGCCTTAATAAGCTGCGCTGGTGTCATCAAGTTGTCAGTGTACGCAGCAGGTTCTTGTAGTCCTCGCGAATATCCGCGTCGGATTCCTTAAGTTCATTGATCTTGCGGCATGCGTGCAAGACCGTTGTGTGGTCGCGACCACCAAACACATCACCGATTTCCGGCAGGCTGTGGTTGGTCAACTCCTTGGAGAGGGCCATGGCCACCTGACGGGGACGTGCCACCGAACGCGAACGGCGCTTGGACAGCAGGTCGGAGATCTTGATCTTGTAGTACTCGGCCACGGTGCGCTGGATGTTATCCACACTCACCAGCTTGTCTTGCAGGGCCAGCAAGTCTTTCAGGGATTCGCGAATCAACTCGATGGTGATGTCGCGGCCCATGAAGTGCGAGTGCGCAATGACCCGCTTGAGCGCGCCTTCCAGCTCACGCACGTTGGAACGGATGCGTTGGGCAATAAAGAAAGCAGCATCATGCGGCAGGTCGACCTTCGCCTGATCGGCCTTTTTCATCAGGATCGCAACGCGGGTTTCCAGCTCCGGCGGCTCGACCGCCACGGTCAGGCCCCAGCCGAAACGTGATTTCAGGCGTTCTTCCAGCCCTTCGATTTCCTTCGGATAACGGTCACTGGTCAGGATGACCTGTTGGCCGCCTTCGAGCAGGGCGTTGAAGGTGTGGAAAAACTCTTCCTGGGAACGTTCTTTGCGCGCGAAGAATTGAATGTCATCGATCAGCAACGCATCAACCGAGCGGTAGAACCGCTTGAACTCGTTGATGGCATTGAGCTGCAAGGCCTTGACCATGTCAGCCACGAAGCGCTCCGAGTGCAGGTACACGACCTTGGCATTCGGGTTCTTCTTTAATAGGTGGTTACCCACAGCGTGCATCAAGTGGGTCTTACCCAAACCGACGCCGCCATAAAGGAACAGCGGGTTGTAGCCGTGCTTGGGGTTATCGGCGACCTGCCAGGCGGCCGCGCGGGCCAGCTGGTTGGATTTACCTTCGACGAAGTTCTCGAAGGTAAAGGTGCGGTTCAGGTAGCTGGTGTGCTTGAGCGCGCCTTCGACCTGCACGGTGCGCTGTTCGGCGCGAACCGGCGCCTGCTGGGAGCTTGCGCCCGCCATCGGGTCAAAACTGTCGCGGGACGGTTCTTCGTGTTCGGGCGCATTTTTTTGCGCGGCGGATTTCGCAGGTGTCGGCGCAGGAGCTGGCGTGTTGTTGACCGGTGAGGTCGCCGCCTGAGCCTGCGATGCCGCAGCCGCCAACGGCGCGTTCGGCGCAGCACGCGGGACTGAACTGCGTTTGCTGCCTATTAATAAGGAGAGCACCGGCGCGAGACCATTGCCATGTTCATCGAGCAATTCGAGAACGCGGCTCAAGTACTTCTCGTTGACCCAGTCGAGGACAAAACGGTTAGGCGCATAGACACGCAACTCGTCGCCTTCGGCTTCGACCTGTAGCGGACGGATCCAGGTGTTGAATTGCTGGGCAGGCAGCTCTTCGCGCAAAAGCTCCACGCACTGCTGCCAAAGTTCCACTGACACGGATATCCCCTAAGTTGAAAGCCGGTGAGGCAAAAACAGCCGCCATTGTAGCGGCCAGCCGTCCACTTATCCACATGTAGGTTGCGCACAGGACGCCCAAAATCAACGCGTTAAGTTAGAAAAAGGCGACCAATGGTCTGTGCATAAGCTCTGTGGATAAGCCTACCTAAGCTCGTTGTACAAGTGGGGTCGAAAGTCTGTGGGTAACTGGCCTGTGGATAACAACCTATTCCACACACAGCTTATCCGACAGTGCAGCACAGGCAGAGCACCGTTTTCCCCCGTAGTTGTCATTCTCTGTACAGCAGGCAGCTCATGGCCTCAGGGAACTTATCCACAGATAATCGCCTGCCTAGCTTTTATAAGCTTTACAGAAAAGCTTTAAATAACTTCCTTCTTTATTTTTATATCTATGGCATTGCTCGTGAAAGCCGAGCGCATGGAAAACGGCGGATGGCCGGTAAAGATCTAATTAAAGGAAAAGCTGGTTGGAAATTGACCTAGAGGCTTGCTTTCTCTAGAATCGCCGGTCTCTTAAAACGGGGGCCATTCCGGCCCGTTGTGGACGAACCAGGTAACAACGCCATGAAACGTACTTTCCAACCAAGCACCATCAAACGCGCCCGTACCCACGGCTTCCGTGCTCGCATGGCTACCAAGAACGGCCGTGCTGTCCTGTCGCGTCGCCGCGCCAAAGGTCGTGCGCGTCTGGCAGTTTGATAATCCGGTACTGGTGGTGAGTCAGGACTTCAGTCGGGAAAAGCGTCTGCTAACCCCCCGGCACTTCAAGGCAGTCTTTGACTCCCCCACCGGCAAGGTTCCGGGGAAAAATCTCCTGCTCCTTGCGCGTAACAACGATCTTGATCATCCCCGTCTCGGGTTGGTGATCGGCAAGAAGAGCGTAAAGCTCTCCGTTGAGCGCAATCGCCTCAAGCGTCTGATGCGCGAATCGTTTCGCCTCCACCAGGACACTCTGGTTGGTTGGGATATTGTTATCGTCGCGCGCAAAGGCTTGGGTGATGTAGAAAACCCCGAATTGATTCAGCATTTCGGCAAGCTCTGGAAACGTTTGGCGCGTACCCACAAGCCAGCACCAGCAGTCAGCACCGAAACTGTAGGGGTAGACAGCCTTGATGCGTAAACTGGCCCTCGTTCCGATCCAGTTTTATCGCTATGCCATTAGTCCTCTGATGGCCAGCCACTGTCGTTTCTACCCCAGTTGTTCCTGCTACGCGTTAGAGGCCATAGAAAATCATGGTCTTCTGCGCGGTGGCTGGCTGACCTTTCGTCGTTTAGGTCGCTGTCATCCGTGGAATCCCGGTGGTTATGACCCGGTTCCACCTATCCCTACCTCCCGTTCTTCTTCGATGGCCGAGTAATCATGGATATTAAACGCACGATCCTGATCGTCGCCCTGGCAATCGTGTCCTACGTCATGGTTCTTAAGTGGAACCAGGACTACGGCCAGGCTGCCCTGCCGACTCAGAATGTTGCTACCAATCAGGCTGCGCCGGCTATTCCGGACACCCCGCTGGGTAACAATGCGTCCGCGAGTGCCGATGTTCCCAGCGCGAATGGCGAGACAAGCGCCCCTTTAGAAACGCCAGTGGTCACCAATAAAGACCTCATCCACGTGAAAACGGATGTGCTCGACCTGGCTATCGACCCACAAGGTGGTGATATCGCGCAGTTGAAACTGCCGCTGTATCCACGTCGCCAAGACCATCCGGATGTCCCGTTCCAACTGTTCGATAACGGTGGTGAACGGACTTATCTGGCGCAAAGTGGCCTGACCGGCACCAACGGTCCGGATGCACGTGCTACCGGTCGTCCGGTTTATTCGACCGAGCAAAAGACTTATCAACTGGCTGACGGCCAGAACCAGTTGAACGTCGACCTGAAATTCAGCCTCGACGGCGTCAATTACATCAAGCGTTTCAGCTTCACCCGTGGTTTGTACGACTTGAAGGTCACTTACCTGATCGACAACGAAAGCGACAAGCCATGGAGCGGCAACCTGTTTGCCCAGCTCAAGCGTGACGCCAGTTCCGACCCTTCTTCCAGCACCGCCACTGGAACCGCGACTTACCTGGGCGCTGCCCTGTGGACAAGTAACGAGCCGTACAAAAAAGTGTCGATGAAAGATATCGACAAGGGCTCGCTGAAAGAAACCGTCCAAGGTGGCTGGGTTGCCTGGCTGCAACACTACTTCGTGACCGCCTGGATCCCGAACAAGGGTGACGCGAACCTGGTTCAAACCCGCAAGGACAGCCAGGGTAACTACATCATTGGCTTCACTGGCCCGGCGTTGACCGTCGCTCCAGGTGCCAAGGCCGAGACCAGCGCTACCCTGTACGCCGGTCCGAAAAGCCAGGCCGTGCTGAAAGAGTTGTCCCCAGGTCTTGAGTTGACTGTGGATTACGGCTTCCTCTGGTTCATTGCCCAGCCGATTTTCTGGTTGCTGCAACATATCCACAGCATTGTGGGTAACTGGGGCTTCTCGATCATCTTCCTGACCATGCTGATCAAAGGGATTTTCTTCCCGCTGTCGGCCGCCAGCTACAAGTCGATGGCGCGTATGCGTGCCGTTGCGCCGAAACTGGCCGCGCTGAAAGAGCAACATGGTGATGACCGGCAGAAAATGTCGCAGGCCATGATGGAGCTGTACAAGAAAGAGAAGATCAACCCGCTGGGTGGATGCTTGCCGATTCTGGTGCAGATGCCGGTATTCCTGTCTTTGTACTGGGTACTCCTGGAAAGCGTGGAAATGCGCCAGGCACCGTTCATGCTGTGGATAACTGACTTGTCGATCAAAGACCCGTTCTTTATCCTGCCGATCATCATGGGCGCGACCATGTTTATCCAGCAGCGTTTGAACCCGACTCCGCCGGATCCGATGCAGGCCAAGGTAATGAAAATGATGCCAATCATCTTCACCTTCTTCTTCCTGTGGTTCCCTGCTGGTCTGGTGCTGTACTGGGTGGTCAACAACGTGTTGTCGATCTCTCAACAGTGGTACATCACTCGTAAAATCGAAGCGGCTACCAAAAAAGCTGCGGCGTAATTTACTCTGTGGATAACCACTCAAGACGCCCCCTAGTGGGGCGTTTTGCTTTCTGTCACTTTTGTTCTGGAACCTGCTGATGAGCGCTCCTCGTGAAACCATCGCTGCTGTCGCTACCGCTCAAGGTCGCGGCGGTGTCGGTATCGTTCGTATTTCCGGGCCGCTTGCCGGCAGGGCAGCACTGGCGATCAGCGGTCGCGAGTTGAAGCCGCGGTATGCCCATTACGGGCCGTTCCTGGACGCCGACAACAGTGTGCTGGACGAGGGCCTGGCGCTTTATTTTCCGGGCCCGAATTCATTCACCGGTGAAGACGTCCTTGAACTGCAGGGCCACGGCGGCCCGGTGGTGCTGGATATGTTGCTGCAGCGCTGCCTGCAATTGGGTTGCCGCCTGGCTCGCCCGGGCGAATTCAGCGAGCGCGCCTTCCTCAACGACAAGCTCGACCTGGCCCAGGCTGAAGCCATTGCGGACTTGATCGAAGCCAGTTCTGCACAGGCGGCACGCAATGCGTTGCGCTCGTTGCAGGGGGCTTTTTCCCTGCGTGTGCATAACTTGACCGAGCAATTGATCAGCCTGCGCATTTACGTGGAGGCTGCGATCGATTTTCCGGAAGAGGAAATCGACTTTCTTGCCGATGGCCATGTCCTGGCAATGCTGGATAAAGTCCGTGATGAGTTATCCACAGTACTGCGTGAGGCCGGGCAGGGCGCGTTGTTGCGTGACGGTATGACCGTGGTGATTGCCGGCCGGCCGAATGCGGGCAAATCCAGTCTGCTCAACGCCCTGGCAGGTCGCGAAGCCGCGATTGTCACCGAGATCGCCGGCACCACCCGTGACATCCTGCGCGAACATATCCACATCGACGGCATGCCGTTGCACGTCGTCGACACCGCTGGCCTGCGCGACACTGAAGACCAGGTGGAAAAGATCGGCGTCGAACGCGCCCTCAAGGCAATCGGCGAAGCTGACCGCGTGCTGCTGGTGGTGGATGCCACGGCACCGGAGGCTGTGGATCCTTTTGCACTGTGGCCGGAATTCCTCGAGCAACGGCCGGACCCGGCCAAAGTCACCTTGATCCGCAACAAGGCCGACCTGACGGGCGAAGCCATCGCCCTGGAAACCAGCGAGGATGGCCACGTCACCATCAGCCTGAGCGCCAAGTCGGCAGGCGAAGGCCTGGAATTGCTGCGTGAGCATCTCAAGGCATGCATGGGCTTCGAGCAGACATCGGAAAGCAGCTTCAGTGCGCGCCGCAGGCACCTGGAGGCACTGCGCCACGCCAGCGCGGCGCTGGAGCATGGTCGAGCGCAGCTGACCCTGGCGGGGGCGGGGGAGCTGCTGGCTGAGGATTTACGCCAGGCGCAGCAGCTGCTGGGGGAAATCACCGGTGCATTCAGCTCCGATGATTTGTTGGGACGGATTTTTTCCAGCTTCTGCATCGGCAAATAACCAGGTTATCCACAACCCCTGCCGGCGACAGTGGCCTGAAGACGTCCAGATGCTTCAGGCCTCATCCATCACCAGTTATACGAAACTGTCCCAAGCAGTGTACGGCTGTCGCCCCAATAACAGCGGCCCGCATCGTTACAGCCGGACACATATTCCTTGTCGAACAGGTTCTTCGCGTTCAGATCCACAGACCAGTGTTTGTCTATCTGATAACCCACTGACGCATCCACCAAGGTGACACTTCCCGCGTCGAGTTTTCCGTACAGCGATGGCCCCGTGTAGGAAAAGGTGCTGTCGAAATAACGCACACCGCCGCCCAGGGACACGCCTTTCAACTGGCCGTCGAGGAACCGGTACTTGCTCCACACCGACGCCTGGTTGCGTGGAACTCCGCTCATCTGGTGTCCTTCGACCAGCGACGTGGCCGAGTCCTTGGTAATACGTGCGTCCGTGTAGGTGTAGGCCGCAGTGAGGTTCAGGTTGGGCGTAATGTTGCTGTTGACCTCCACCTCCACGCCCTTGGCTCGGCTCTCGCCAACCTGGCGATAACTGTTGGTGGTGGCATCGAGGTAGGTGTCGTCCTGCTTGCGCAGGTCATACACCGATAATGTCATCGCGGTGTCCCAGCCGATCGGCTCGTATTTCACACCCACTTCGTACTGGCTGCTGGTGATCGGCTTCAAGGGGGAGCCGGCATTGGAAATCTGCTGCACCGGTACAAACGCGGTGGAGTAGCTGACATACGGCGTCAGGCCGTTGTCGAACTGATACATCACCCCGCCCTGATAGGTGAACTTGCGATCCTGCGAGTCGGTATTGCTGGCCTTGTTCACTTTGTCGCGGAAGTCACTGTCGACCCAGTCCTGGCGGCCTCCCAGCAGAAACAGCCAGTGGTCATACTTGCTCTGGATCTGTGCATAAACCCCTTTCATCTGCTGTTCGAGCAAGGTGTTTTGCACCGCAACCGGCGTAAGCGGGTCGCGCAGGTATACCGGGTTATACACATTGATGGTGCCGGCGAAGCCAGCGTCCCAGTCCTGGTTGAATGAGGTGCGGTCGTAGCTGGCGCCGAACAACAGGGTATTTTCCAGTTCGCCCAGCTGGAATTTGCCTTCAAGCTGGTTATCCAGGGAGTAGACCATCGACTTGTTGTAGCGGTCGTAGGCGGTCATGTTCAGTTGGGTACCGAAACCACGATTATTCAGCGCGCTTGGCCAGGTTTCGTGCCGGTTGATGCGTGACTGCATATAGCGCGAGTTCTGGCGGAACTGCCAGTCGTCGTTGAGGGTGTGGCTGAATTCGTAGCCGGTGCTCCAGGCTTCGCGTTCGAAGGTGTTCCAGTCCGGATCACCGAGCATGGTGTGCTTGGACAGCTTACCGTTGGGGTTTTTAAGCAATGTGCCGGCAGCGGGCAAGCCGAGTTCCAGGTTGGTGTGGTCTTTCTGATAGTTGGCCAGCAGGGTGAGGGTGTTGTAGTCGTCGAAATTCAAGGTCAGGGAGGGCGCGATATAGAGCCGATCATCCGGGACGTGATCGGTCTGGGTGTCGGACTTTCGACCCAGCATCACCACGCGGCCAAGGATGTTCTCGTTGTCATTGAGCGGACCGGAGATATCCACACCCAGCTGGCGACGGTTGTTCGTGCCATACCCCAACTGCACCTCGCCTTGCGGGGTAGAAGTCGGGTGTTTGCTGACCAGGTTGACCAAGCCACCTGGGGCGTTTTCGCCGTAGAGCAGGGATGACGGACCACGGAAAATCTCGACCCGCTCCAGGCCATAAGGCTCGCTGGTGGTGTCGTACCGATTGCCTTGTACGCGTAAGCCATCACGTAGCAGGCCGTAGCCATAATCCGTGGCGTTGAAACCGCGAATGAAGAACAGGTCGCCCGCCAGGCTGTCGCCGGCCGCAAAGGGTGGAGCGAAGATGCCGGGTACATAGCCCAATACTTCAGTCAGGCTCTGGGATTTCTGGTCCTTGATGCGCTGGCCGGTGACCACCGAGACCGAGCGCGGTGTTTCCGACAGCGGCGTGCTGGTCTTGGTACCGATGCGGCTGTTTTGCGCCTTGTAGCCAACATCCGCGGCGATGTCCTGATTGAACCCCGCCTGTTGATAAGTACTCACGGTTGTTGGGGCGAGGGTCAGTTGACCTTCGGGAGCCGCCTGCAGGACATAGCTGCCGGGGGCCTGGGCGACAGCCTGCAGTCGCGAGTCTTGCAGGAGCAGTGCGAAGCCCTGATCCACCGAATAGTCCCCCTCCAGCCCTGGGGTGTTCAATTGCGCGGTTTGCTGGGGCGAAAAGGACAGAATCACATTGGCCCGGGCGGCAAACTGGCTCAAGGCGCCGTCCAGCGGGCCAGCCCCAATGGTGTAGTGCTGCACCGCGCTAGCAGCCATCGCACCCGTGCAGAGCAACATGCTGGTGGCGGCAGACGTGAGCAGCAAACCGCAGCTCATGCCGTGGTAGGAGAGTCGTTGGCGGATCTTGGTAGGAAGGCGCATAGGTGGATAAGCCCTGAAGGTAGCGTCGTGATTACCTGTAGGGCCGCGCCAGGTAAAAAAAAGATAACCCCCTTGTGGATAATTTTTCCCTCAACCGATGCGCTTCACCGATACCCAATAACGGGTGAAGTATTTCACCTGGATCGGCAGGGTTGCTTGCAGGTTGGCCAATACCGCGTCGGTGGCGTCCAGGCGAAACGTGCCGGAAACACGCAGGCGTGCCGAGGCCGGATCGCACTGCAGCATGCCCGGCCGATAGCGGGCGAGGTCGTCGATCACATCCCCAAGCCTTGCATCCAGCACGATCAGTTGTCCGTCGACCCAGGCTGCCTGGGTGCGGCCATAAGGCTGGTTGAGCCCCACGTGCTGTCGGTCGAAGTCGACGCTTTCACCTGCTCCGAGCAGTCGGACATGATCGGGTTGGTTACCCGGCGCCACACTGACTCGATCTTCCAGCACACCAACGCGCGTGGCGTCCGGCAATTGGCGCACGGTAAACCGCGTGCCCAATGCCTGGATCCGGCCCTGGCGCGTCTCCACATAAAAGGGTGTCTGCCCGCCGGACTTGCCGGTGTGGATAAGCACTTCACCTTCGCGCAGGCGTATCAAACGCTGGCGACCGTCGAACAGCACATCAATTGCGGTGTTGGTATTCAGGTCTATCCGCGTGCCATCCGCCAGCTCGATGCGCCGTCGCGTGCCCACCGGTGTGCGGTAGTCAGCCCAGACATTGCCCAGGGAAGTATGTTGCTGGACATTCCAGCCCAGGTAGCCGGTAGCACCAAGTACCAGCATCCACTTGAGCACCTGGCGGCGTTGTTGCGTGGTCGACAATGCGCGGCGCGTAAGGTCCTGGGGCAGGGCGCCAAGGCTGCGCTGCAACTGCTCCATCTGGTTCCACGCAGCCAAGTGGGACGGATCACCATTGAGCCATTGCTGCCAGGCATGACGCTCGGCGGCGGTCGGCGGCTGGGATTGAAATTGCACAAACCAACTGGCGGCGGCCTCGAAGGTCTTGCGATCGGGCGCAGCCATCAAAGACTGGCCATGATCAGCGAGCATTCGGTCAGGGCGCGGATCATGTGTTTCTTCACCGTGGTCAACGAGACCTGCAACTGGTCGGCAATCTGTTGATAAGTCAGCCCGTCGATCTGCGAGAGCATAAAGATCCGCCGTGCCCGTTCACCCAGGCCAGCCAGCGCTTTATCCACAGCTACCAGGGTCTCGATGATGATCGCCTTGTCTTCTTCACTGATGGCGGTGGCTTCGGGACGTTCGGCCAAGGTCTGTTTATAAGCCTGTTCGATGGCATGGCGGCGGTAACGATCAATCACCAACCCCCTGGCAATGGTCGCCAAGTAGTCGCGCGGTTCGAGGATCTGTCCCGCATGTCGCCCTCCCAGAATGCGCACGAACGTATCGTGCGCAACATCAGCGGCATCGCAGGCGTTATGCAATTTACCTTTGAGCCATCCGTGCAGCCACGAGTGGTGTTGCTCATAGATGTGCTGGACGGCAACGGTGTGTGAAGAAGGGGACATAGGGCATGACAAGCGAGGTTAATGATAATCGCTATTATTAACTGCGCCGTGGTTTTCTCACAATAGCTCTGTTTTTGCCGCAGTCGAAGGGTTCTGGTGGCTTCGTCGTGGGCGCTATTCACTCGGATCCAGCAATTTCTGTGGATTAAGCCCTGTGAATAACCGCCCCTGTGCCCAGTTGATAACAGGGCTTGAAACCTGAGCAAAAACCCCTCTGTGGATAACCACCTGTTTAATCCACAGGCTTAAAGCACTTATCCAAGGGCCTCCTTGGCACATGACCACAGACTTTTGAAACGCTGTACACAATGTAAATAAAGGCCTGTAGAGATCTATCCACAGAAACCATGCTCAGTAGAAATAAACATAAAAACAAAGATTTAATAAATTTCTCTCTTTTAATTTCTATTGTCTGTGATTCATCCACAGCTGGTTAAATTTTGTGCAAAGGGTTCTTTAGGAAGGGGTAAGTCCCTATACTTGCCGCCAAAGCTCTAAAACCAGCTCAACCAATCAATTCCTAATTACCTACATAAGCAGGCACGAGGTGCGTGGTGGATTTCCCTTCCCGTTTTGAAGTGATCGTCATCGGCGGCGGTCATGCCGGTACCGAGGCAGCACTGGCGTCAGCACGCATGGGCGTAAAAACCCTGTTGCTCACGCATAACGTGGAAACCCTCGGTGCAATGAGTTGCAACCCCGCTATTGGTGGGATCGGCAAAAGCCATCTGGTCAAGGAAATCGATGCCCTTGGTGGTGTCATGGCCGAAGCAACCGACAAGGGTGGTATTCAATTTCGCGTGCTCAACAGCCGCAAAGGCCCGGCAGTGCGTGCTACTCGGGCACAAGCCGACCGCATCCTGTACAAGGCGGCGGTACGCGAAACCCTGGAAAACCAGCCGAACCTGTGGATATTTCAACAAGCTGCCGATGACCTGATCGTCGAACAGGACCAGGTCCGCGGTGTTGTCACGCAAATGGGCCTGCGGTTCTTCGCAGAATCCGTGGTGCTGACCACCGGTACGTTCCTCGGCGGACTTATCCACATTGGTATGCAGAATTATTCGGGCGGTCGCGCCGGTGATCCGCCGTCGATTGCCCTGGCGCATCGCCTGCGTGAACTGCCACTGCGCGTCGGGCGCCTGAAAACCGGGACCCCGCCGCGTATTGACGGGCGTTCTGTGGATTTCTCGGTGATGACCGAACAAGCCGGCGATACACCGATTCCGGTGATGTCGTTCATGGGCTCCAAAGAGCAGCACCCGAAACAGGTGAGCTGCTGGATTACCCATACCAATGCGCGCACCCACGAAATCATCGCGGCCAACCTCGACCGCTCGCCGATGTATTCCGGGGTGATCGAGGGCATTGGCCCACGTTATTGCCCATCGATCGAAGACAAGATCCACCGCTTTGCCGACAAGGAAAGCCACCAGGTCTTCATCGAACCGGAAGGCCTGACCACTCACGAGCTGTACCCGAACGGGATTTCCACTTCGCTGCCGTTCGACGTGCAAATCCAGATTGTGCAATCGATCCGTGGCATGGAAAACGCTCATATCGTGCGTCCGGGCTACGCCATCGAGTACGACTATTTCGACCCGCGTGACCTGAAGTACAGCCTGGAAACCAAGGTGATCGGCGGTCTGTTCTTTGCTGGCCAAATCAACGGCACCACCGGTTACGAAGAAGCCGGCGCCCAGGGTTTGCTGGCCGGAACCAACGCGGCATTGCGCGCACAGGGCAAGGACAGCTGGTGCCCGCGTCGCGATGAAGCGTATATCGGCGTACTGGTTGATGACCTGATTACCCTGGGTACCCAGGAACCGTACCGGATGTTTACCTCCCGGGCGGAATATCGCCTGATCCTGCGCGAAGACAACGCCGACCTGCGCCTGACCGAAAAAGGTCGCGAGCTGGGCTTGGTCGATGACGCGCGCTGGGCGGCCTTCTGCAAAAAACGCGAAAGCATCGCGCTCGAAGAGCAGCGCCTGAAAAGTACCTGGGTTCGCCCGGGCACCGAGCAGGGCGACGCGATCGCGGAAAAATTCGGCACGCCGCTGACCCACGAATACAACCTGCTGAACCTGCTGTCCCGTCCGGAAATCGACTACGCTGGTCTGGTCGAAGTGACCGGCCAGGGCGCAGAAGATCCACAGGTCGCCGAACAGGTCGAGATCAAGACCAAGTACGCCGGTTACATTGATCGCCAACAAGACGAGATTGCTCGCCTGCGCGCCAGTGAAGACACCAAGCTGCCTGTGGATATCGACTACACCGGGATTTCCGGGCTGTCGAAAGAAATCCAGAGCAAGCTGGGGATAACTCGACCGGAGACCCTCGGCCAGGCTTCACGTATTCCTGGCGTCACCCCGGCGGCCATTTCGCTGTTGATGATTCATTTGAAAAAACGCGGCGCGGGCCGTCAGTTGGAGCAAAGCGCTTGAGTTCGTTGGTCACCTCGCAACACGCCGAAGAGTTATCCACAGGTGCACGCCAGTTGGGCGTGGACCTGACCGAAGCCCAGCACACTTTGCTGCTGGGTTATCTGGCCCTGTTGATCAAATGGAACAAGGCTTACAACCTGACCGCGGTGCGCGATCCCGATGAAATGGTCTCGCGTCATTTGCTCGACAGCTTGAGCGTGATGCCGTTTATCGAAAACGGCCGCTGGCTCGACGTAGGCAGTGGCGGCGGCATGCCCGGTATTCCGCTGGCCATCCTGTTTCCGGACGCGCAAGTGACGTGCCTGGACAGCAACGGCAAGAAAACCCGCTTCCTGACCCAGGTCAAACTCGAACTCAAGCTGGATAACCTGCAAGTTATCCACAGCCGGGTCGAAGCCTTCACGCCTGAGCAGCCTTTCAACGGAATTGTTTCCCGGGCGTTCAGCAGCATGGAGAACTTCAGCAACTGGACTCGCCACCTTGGCGACCGCGATACCCGCTGGCTGGCAATGAAGGGCGTTCATCCAAGCGACGAGCTGTTAGCATTGCCGGCAGACTTCCACCTCGATAGCGAACACGCCTTGGCCGTACCCGGTTGCCAAGGCCAACGCCATCTGCTGATACTGCGCCGCACGGCATGATTGGGAACACAAGCAAGAATGGCTAAGGTATTCGCGATAGCGAACCAGAAAGGTGGCGTGGGTAAAACCACCACCTGCATCAACCTCGCAGCATCCCTGGTCGCCACCAAGCGTCGGGTGCTGTTGATCGATCTCGATCCACAGGGCAACGCCACCATGGGTAGCGGTGTGGATAAACACGGCCTGGAAAACTCGGTCTACGACTTGCTGATTGGCGAGTGCGACCTTGCCCAGGCCATGCACTATTCCGAACACGGCGGTTATCAACTGCTGCCGGCCAACCGCGATTTGACCGCGGCGGAAGTGGTGCTGCTGGAAATGCAGATGAAAGAAAGCCGTCTGCGCAGCGCCTTGGCGCCGATCCGCGAGAATTACGACTACATTTTGATCGACTGCCCCCCGTCACTGTCGATGCTGACACTGAACGCACTGGTGGCCGCCGATGGGGTGATTATCCCCATGCAGTGCGAGTACTACGCGCTGGAAGGTCTGAGCGACCTTGTGGATAACATCAAGCGCATCGCTGAGTTGCTCAACCCGAACCTGCAGATCGAAGGCCTGCTGCGGACCATGTTCGATCCGCGCCTGAGCCTGATGAACGATGTGTCGGCGCAGCTCAAGGAACACTTTGGCGATCAGCTGTACGACACGGTGATCCCGCGCAACATCCGTCTGGCCGAAGCCCCGAGCTACGGCATGCCGGCCCTGGCGTACGACAAACAATCGCGGGGTGCCATTGCCTACCTGGCACTGGCCGGCGAAATGGTTCGTCGACAGCGCCGCAACTCACGCACCGCTGCAGCCCAGCCAACTTAAGGAATCCCCATGGCCGTCAAGAAACGAGGTCTCGGACGTGGACTGGATGCACTGTTGAGTGGTCCGACCGTCACATCGCTTGAAGAACAAGCGGTGCAGGCCGACGAGCGCGAGCTGCAACACCTGCCCCTGGACCTGATCCAGCGCGGCAAATACCAGCCACGCCGGGACATGGACCCCCAGGCGCTGGAAGAACTGGCCAATTCGATCAAGGCCCAGGGCGTGATGCAGCCGATCGTGGTACGCCCGATCGGTGGTGGACGCTTCGAAATCATCGCCGGTGAACGCCGCTGGCGTGCCAGCCAGCAGGCTGGCAAGGACACCATCCCGGCGATGGTGCGTGATGTGCCGGATGAAACGGCCATCGCCATGGCGTTGATCGAGAATATCCAGCGTGAAGACCTCAACCCGATCGAAGAAGCGATCGCGTTGCAGCGTTTGCAGCAGGAATTCCAGCTGACCCAGCAACAAGTGGCCGAGGCCGTGGGTAAATCCCGGGTCACCGTGTCCAACCTGCTGCGCCTGATCGCGTTGCCGGAAGTCATCAAGACCATGCTGTCCCACGGTGACCTGGAGATGGGCCATGCCCGTGCTTTGCTCGGATTGCCGGAAAATCAACAGGTTGAGGGGGCGCGACACGTTGTCGCACGAGGGCTCACCGTTCGTCAGACAGAGGCCCTGGTTCGCCAATGGCTCAGTGGTAAACCTGCACCGGTCGAAACGGCCAAACCTGATCCGGATATTGCACGTCTGGAGCAGCGCCTGGCCGAGCGCCTGGGCTCTGCGGTGCAAATTCGCCACGGCAAGAAAGGCAAAGGCCAATTGGTCATCGGATATAACTCTCTCGATGAGCTTCAGGGCGTCCTTGCCCACATCCGCTGAAACATTTGCTTATGTAGCGCGTGATCGGAAATCACTACCCGGCAGTTGAATAGGGGCAGAACCGCCCCTATACTCTGCGCGCATTTTGTCGGCACAAATTATGCCAAGTTATTGATTTCCGGCAGCCGACCATTGAGGAGCAAGAGTGATGGAAACCCGCACGCCAAACACGTTGCCGTTCCATCGCTTGGCCGTTTTCCCGGTTTTATTGGCTCAGTTAGTCATTTTGCTGATCGCCGCATTGGCGCTTTGGTATTGGCATGGAGTCGTAGCCGGGTATTCAGGACTTTGCGGAGGCCTGATAGCCTTGCTGCCCAATATGTATTTTGCTCACAGGGCCTTTCGGTTTTCCGGCGCCCGAGCAGCCCAGGCTATCGTCCGGTCCTTTTATGCCGGCGAAGCAGGGAAACTGATTTTGACGGCAGTGCTGTTTGCACTGACCTTTGCAGGTGTGAAGCCATTGGCGCCGCTGGCTGTATTCGGCGTCTTCGTGTTGACCCAACTGGTCAGCTGGTTCGCTCCCCTGCTAATGAAAACAAGACTTTCGAAACCTTAGGGCGTTTGAGGCAACCATGGCAGAAACAACCGCTTCGGGCTATATCCAGCACCACTTGCAGAACCTGACCTTCGGTCAGCTTCCCAACGGCGGCTGGGGCTTCGCCCACACCGCAGCAGAAGCCAAAGAAATGGGCTTCTGGGCTTTCCACCTGGATACTCTGGGCTGGTCGGTCGCACTGGGCCTGATTTTCGTCCTGATTTTCCGCATGGCGGCAAAGAAGGCGACTTCCGGTCAACCAGGTGCCCTGCAGAACTTCGTGGAAGTATTGGTCGAATTCGTCGATGGCAGCGTGAAAGACAGCTTCCATGGCCGTAGCCCGGTGATTGCACCGCTGGCACTGACCATCTTCGTCTGGGTGTTCCTGATGAACGCCGTCGACCTGATCCCGGTCGACTGGATTCCTCAGCTGGCCATCCTGATCTCGGGCGACCACCACATTCCATTCCGTGCGGTTTCCACCACGGACCCTAACGCCACCCTGGGCATGGCCCTGTCGGTGTTCGCGTTGATCATTTTCTACAGCATCAAGGTCAAGGGCATCGGCGGCTTCATCGGCGAACTGACCCTGCACCCGTTCGGCAGCAAGAACATCTTCGTTCAAGCCCTGCTGATCCCGGTGAACTTCCTGCTGGAGTTCGTGACCCTGGTCGCCAAGCCGATTTCCCTGGCCCTGCGACTGTTCGGCAACATGTATGCCGGCGAACTGGTGTTCATTCTGATCGCTGTGATGTTCGGCAGTGGTCTGCTCTGGCTCAGCGGCCTGGGCGTGGTTCTGCAGTGGGCGTGGGCTGTGTTCCACATCCTGATCATCACCCTGCAGGCCTTCATCTTCATGATGCTGACCATCGTCTACCTGTCGATGGCGCACGAAGAGAACCATTAAGACCAGTCTCGACTAGTCTGATGTCCTTCCCGGTCACCCGGGAAGGTGGGCTCTAACGGCCTATGAAACGATTTGTTTTACCGCTTTAAAATCTAAAAAACCTAAACCATACGACGTAAAAGTCGGGAGGAAAGATGGAAACTGTAGTTGGTCTAACCGCTATCGCTGTTGCACTGTTGATCGGCCTGGGCGCCCTGGGTACTGCCATTGGTTTCGGCCTGCTGGGCGGCAAATTCCTGGAAGGCGCAGCGCGTCAGCCAGAAATGGTTCCAATGCTGCAAGTTAAAATGTTCATCGTCGCCGGCCTGCTCGACGCCGTGACCATGATCGGCGTTGGTATCGCACTGTTCTTCACCTTCGCGAACCCCTTCGTTGGTCAACTCGCTGGCTAATCACTCGACTTTTCGAGTGATTGGGGTGATGGACAACGAATGAGCGAGGTGTTGGCGTGAACATTAATGCAACCCTGATTGGCCAATCCGTTGCGTTCTTCATTTTTGTAGTGTTTTGCATGAAGTTCGTGTGGCCTCCGGTCATCGCGGCTTTGCACGAACGTCAGAAGAAGATCGCGGATGGTTTGGACGCTGCCAGCCGTGCAGCTCGCGACCTGGAGTTGGCCCAAGAGAAAGTGGGTCATCAACTGCGCGATGCTAAAGCACAGGCAGCTGAAATCATTGAGCAAGCCAAGAAACGCGGTAACCAGATCGTCGAAGAGGCTGTTGAAAAAGCCCGCGTCGAAGCTGACCGTGTGAAGGCTTCGGCTCATGCCGAGATCGAACAGGAACTGAACGGCGTCAAAGACGCGCTGCGTGCCCAACTGGGTGCTCTGGCGGTCGGCGGTGCTGAGAAGATCCTCGGTGCCACAATCGATCAAAACGCGCACGCGGAGCTGGTTAACAAACTGGCTGCTGAAATTTAAGCGAGGGCGATCATGGCAGAACTGACCACGTTGGCCCGACCTTACGCTAAGGCAGCCTTCGAGCACGCCCAGGCCCACCAGCAGCTGGCCTCTTGGTCAGCCATGCTCGGCCTGGCTGCAGCAGTGTCGCAAGACGACACCATGCAGCGCGTGCTCAAGGCCCCGCGCCTGACGAGCGCAGACAAGGCCGCCACTTTTATTGAAGTGTGCGGCGACAAGTTTGATGTGAAAGTGCAGAACTTCATCCATGTCGTTGCCGAAAACGACCGTCTCCCGCTACTGCCGGAGATCGCCGCTCTGTTCGACCTGTACAAGGCCGAAGCAGAGAAATCGGTAGACGTTGAAGTGACCAGTGCTTTTGCATTGAACCAAGAACAGCAAGACAAACTCGCCAAGGTTCTCAGTGCACGACTCAATCGGGAAGTGCGCCTGCAAGCTTCGGAGGACGCATCCCTGATTGGTGGTGTTGTTATCCGTGCCGGCGACCTGGTTATCGATGGCTCGATTCGCGGCAAAATCGCGAAACTTGCCGAAGCATTGAAATCTTGAGTTTGAAGGGGCAGCAGAGCAATGCAGCAACTCAATCCTTCCGAAATAAGTGAAATTATCAAGGGCCGCATCGACAAGCTCGATGTGACCTCCCAAGCCCGTAACGAAGGCACTGTCGTCAGCGTATCTGACGGCATCGTGCGGATTCACGGTCTGGCCGACGTTATGTACGGCGAGATGATCGAGTTTCCGGGCGGCGTCTACGGTATGGCCCTCAACCTGGAGCAAGACTCCGTAGGTGCCGTTGTATTGGGCGCGTACACCAGTCTGGCTGAAGGCATGAGCGCCAAGTGCACCGGCCGCATCCTGGAGGTTCCGGTTGGTAAGGAACTGCTGGGCCGCGTAGTCGACGCACTGGGTAACCCTGTTGACGGCAAAGGTCCACTGGGCAACACCGAGACCGACGCGGTCGAGAAAGTTGCTCCAGGCGTGATCTGGCGTAAGTCGGTAGACCAGCCTGTACAGACTGGCTACAAGGCTGTCGATGCCATGATCCCTGTCGGCCGTGGCCAGCGTGAGCTGATCATCGGTGACCGTCAGATCGGTAAAACCGCTCTGGCGATCGACGCGATCATCAACCAGAAGAACAGCGGCATTTTCTGCGTCTACGTAGCTATCGGTCAGAAGCAATCGACCATCGCCAACGTGGTTCGCAAGCTGGAAGAAAACGGCGCCCTGGCCAACACGATCATCGTGGCTGCCAGTGCTTCGGAATCTCCTGCGCTGCAATTCCTGGCACCGTACTCCGGTTGCACCATGGGTGAATTCTTCCGCGACCGCGGTGAAGACGCGCTGATCGTTTATGACGATCTGTCCAAGCAAGCAGTGGCTTACCGCCAGATTTCCCTGCTGCTGCGCCGTCCACCAGGCCGTGAAGCCTACCCAGGCGACGTGTTCTATCTCCACTCCCGTCTGCTGGAGCGCGCATCCCGCGTTTCCGAAGAGTACGTAGAGAAGTTCACCAACGGCGCAGTGACCGGCAAAACCGGTTCCCTGACCGCACTGCCGATCATCGAAACCCAGGCTGGCGACGTTTCCGCGTTCGTTCCGACCAACGTGATTTCCATCACCGACGGTCAGATCTTCCTGGAATCGGCCATGTTCAACTCGGGCATCCGCCCTGCAGTGAACGCCGGTGTTTCGGTATCCCGTGTGGGTGGTGCCGCTCAGACCAAGATCATCAAGAAGCTCTCCGGTGGTATCCGTACCGCTCTGGCTCAGTACCGTGAACTGGCGGCATTCGCCCAGTTCGCTTCTGACCTGGACGAAGCGACCCGTAAGCAACTTGAGCATGGTCAGCGCGTTACCGAGCTGATGAAGCAGAAGCAATACGCCCCGATGTCGATCGCTGACATGGCGTTGTCGCTGTATGCCGCTGAGCGTGGGTTCCTGACCGACGTTGAAATCGCCAAGGTCGGCAGCTTTGAACAAGCGCTGATTGCTTACTTCAACCGCGATCACGCCGAATTGATGGCGAAGATCAACGTGAAGGGTGACTTCAATGACGATATCGACGCTGGCATGAAAGCCGGTATCGAGAAGTTCAAGGCCACCCAAACCTGGTAAGCCGCAGCGGGAGCCGCAAGGCTCCCGCTTGCTAACCTGATAGGTGTTACATGGCAGGCGCAAAAGAGATTCGCAGTAAGATTGCGAGCATCAAAAGCACGCAAAAAATTACCAGCGCCATGGAAAAAGTGGCGGTCAGCAAAATGCGCAAGGCACAAATGCGCATGGCTGCTAGCCGTCCTTATGCGGAGCGTATCCGCCAGGTAATTGGGCATCTGGCCAACGCCAACCCGGAATACCGCCACCCGTTCATGATCGACCGCGCAGTCAAGCGTGTGGGTTATGTGGTAGTGAGCAGTGACCGTGGTTTGTGCGGTGGTCTGAATACCAACCTGTTCAAGGCCCTGGTCAAGGACATGGCGGTAAACCGCGAAAACGGCGTCGAGATCGATCTGTGTGTTGTTGGTAGCAAGGGTGCGGCCTTTTTCCGCAACTTCGGCGGTAACGTCGTTGCAGCTATCAGCCACCTGGGTGAAGAGCCGTCGATCAATGATTTGATCGGCAGTGTGAAGGTGATGCTGGATGCGTACCTGGAAGGCCGGATTGACCGCCTGTCCGTGGTATCCAACAAGTTCATCAACACCATGACCCAGCAGCCAACCGTGGAGCAATTGATTCCACTGGTGGCGACTCCGGATCAGGAACTCAAGCACCACTGGGACTACCTCTACGAACCAGACGCCAAAGAGCTGCTTGACGGCTTGATGGTGCGCTACGTGGAGTCGCAGGTGTACCAGGCGGTGGTCGAGAACAACGCAGCTGAACAAGCGGCGCGGATGATCGCGATGAAAAACGCTACCGATAACGCCGGTGATCTGATCAGCGATTTGCAGCTGATCTACAACAAGGCGCGTCAGGCTGCGATCACCCAAGAGATCTCGGAAATCGTCGGCGGCGCTGCCGCGGTTTAACGGTTCAAATATTCAGAGGATCCAGCTATGAGTAGCGGACGTATCGTTCAAATCATCGGCGCCGTTATCGACGTGGAATTTCCACGCGACAGCGTACCGAGCATCTACAACGCGCTGAAAGTACAAGGCGCGGAAACTACTCTGGAAGTTCAGCAGCAGCTGGGCGACGGCGTAGTTCGTACCATTGCGATGGGTTCCACCGAAGGCTTGAAGCGCGGTCTGGACGTTGTCGACACTGGCGCTGCCATCTCCGTACCGGTCGGTAAAGCGACCCTGGGCCGGATCATGGACGTACTGGGCAACCCGATCGACGAAGCTGGCCCGATCGACACCGAAGAGCGCTGGGGCATTCACCGTCCAGCACCTTCGTTCGCCGAACAAGCTGGCGGCAACGACCTGCTGGAAACCGGCATCAAGGTTATCGACCTGGTTTGCCCGTTCGCCAAGGGCGGTAAAGTTGGTCTGTTCGGTGGTGCCGGTGTAGGCAAGACCGTAAACATGATGGAACTGATCCGTAACATCGCCATCGAGCACAGCGGTTATTCCGTGTTCGCCGGTGTGGGTGAGCGTACTCGTGAGGGTAACGACTTCTACCACGAGATGAAGGACTCCAACGTTCTGGACAAAGTGGCACTGGTTTACGGTCAGATGAACGAGCCGCCGGGAAACCGTCTGCGCGTAGCACTGACTGGCCTGACCATGGCCGAGAAGTTCCGTGACGAAGGTAACGACGTTCTGCTGTTCGTCGACAACATCTACCGTTACACCCTGGCCGGTACTGAAGTATCCGCACTGCTGGGCCGTATGCCTTCGGCAGTAGGTTACCAGCCGACCCTGGCTGAAGAGATGGGCGTTCTGCAAGAACGTATCACTTCGACCAAGGAAGGTTCGATCACTTCGATCCAAGCGGTATACGTACCTGCGGATGACTTGACCGACCCATCGCCTGCGACCACCTTCGCCCACTTGGACGCCACCGTCGTACTGTCCCGTGACATCGCTTCCCTGGGTATCTACCCAGCGGTCGATCCACTCGACTCGACTTCGCGCCAGCTGGATCCGAACGTGATCGGCCAGGAGCACTACGACACCGCTCGCGGCGTCCAGTACGTGCTGCAGCGTTACAAAGAACTGAAGGACATCATTGCGATCCTGGGTATGGACGAGCTGTCGGAAACCGACAAGCAGTTGGTATCCCGCGCTCGTAAGATCCAGCGCTTCTTGTCGCAGCCGTTCTTCGTGGCTGAAGTCTTCACCGGTGCCTCGGGTAAATACGTTTCCCTGAAAGACACCATTGCTGGCTTCAAAGGCATCCTCAACGGTGACTACGACCACCTGCCAGAACAAGCGTTCTACATGGTCGGCGGCATCGAAGAAGCGATCGAGAAAGCCAAGAAACTGTAATCCAGGCGCCCGGAAACGGGCGCTCATCAGGTTGAGGCAATCAGATGGCTATGACAGTCCATTGCGATATCGTCAGCGCGGAAGGGGAAATCTTCTCCGGTCTGGTAGAAATGGTGATTGCACACGGCGAACTCGGTGACCTGGGTATTGCCATGGGCCACGCGCCGTTGATCACCAGCTTGAAGCCAGGTCCGATCACTCTGACCAAGCAAGGCGGGGAAAAGGAGGTGTTTTACATCTCCGGTGGTTTCCTCGAGGTTCAGCCGAACATGGTCAAGGTACTTGCCGACACCGTGCAACGTGCTGGCGACCTGGATGAAGCCTCCGCTCAGGAAGCCGTCAAGGCTGCCGAGAAGGCCCTGAATGAAAAGGGTGCGGACTTCGACTACAGCGCTGCTGCTGTACGTCTGGCCGAGGCTGCAGCCCAGCTGCGCACGCTCCAGCAGATCCGCAAGAAGTAAGCGGCCAAGCCGTAATACTTATGCGCGATTGATTAAAAAGGGTAGCCTCGGCTACCCTTTTTCTTTTTCAGCAAAACACATCTCTGGTCTGAAGCAGGACCGCTCAGGATTGGTAGCCATTCATGTCTCTTGAAATCGTCATTCTCGCCGCAGGCCAGGGCACCCGCATGCGTTCAGCCCTGCCCAAGGTGCTGCATCCGGTCGCCGGCAATTCGATGTTGGGCCATGTTATCCACAGCGCTCGGCAGTTGGACCCCCAGCGAATTCACGTGGTGATCGGCCACGGTGCCGATGTGGTGCGCGAGCGCCTGGCTGCCGATGACCTGAATTTCGTTCTGCAAGACAAGCAACTGGGTACTGGCCACGCCACCGCGCAAGCCGTGCCGTTCATTACCGCCGACACCGTGCTGATCCTTTATGGCGACGTGCCGCTGATCGAAGTGGAAACCTTGCAGCGCCTGCTCAAACACGTAGTGCCTGGCCAGATGGGCCTGCTGACCGTTGAGCTGGACGACCCTACCGGTTATGGACGCATCGTGCGCAACGCCGACGGCAAGGTCGCAGCCATTGTTGAACACAAGGATGCCAGCGAAGCCCAACGCGCGATCACCGAGGGCAACACCGGCATTCTTGCGGTGCCAGCCAACAAACTCGCCGACTGGATGAGTCGTCTGTCCAACAACAACGCCCAGGGCGAGTATTACCTCACCGACGTGATCGAGATGGCCGTGAGTGATGGCTTGCTGGTCGCCACCGAGCAACCCCACGACCCGATGGAAGTGCAGGGCGCCAACGACCGCAAGCAACTGGCTGAACTGGAGCGCCACTATCAACTGCGCGAAGGCCGTCGCCTGATGGCCCAGGGCGTGACCTTGCGCGACCCGGCGCGCTTCGATGTACGCGGTGAGATCACCGTTGGCCGCGACGTGCTGATCGACATCAACGTGATCCTCGAAGGCCGCGTGGTCATCGAAGACGACGTAGTGATTGGCCCGAACTGCGTGATCAAGGACAGCACCCTGCGCAAAGGTGTGGTGGTCAAGGCCAACAGCCATATCGACGGTGCCGTGATGGGCGAGGGCAGTGACGCTGGCCCGTTCGCGCGGTTGCGTCCGGGTAGCGTGCTGGGAGCCAAGGCCCATGTGGGTAACTTTGTTGAATTGAAGAATGCCAAGTTGGACGCGGAAGCTAAAGTCGGCCACTTGACCTACCTGGGTGACGCCACTGTAGGCGCGCGAACCAACATTGGCGCCGGCACCATCACGTGTAACTACGATGGCGCCAACAAGCACCAGACCACCATTGGGGCGGACGTGTTTATCGGTTCCAATAATTCCTTGGTTGCTCCGGTCACCCTCGACGATGGCGCCACCACAGCAGCCGGCTCAACCATCAATCAGGATGTGGATAAGTCTCAACTGGCCGTCGCCCGCGCCCGCCAGCGCAACATCGACGGTTGGAAACGCCCGGTCAAAATCAACAAGACCTGAGTTATCCACACCCTCATCGGCAAACGCTATCTCCTGTGGGAGCTGGCTTGCCTGCGATAGCGGTCTGGCATTCACCATGAATGTCGCCTGACACGCCGCGATCGCAGGCAAGCCAGCTCCCACATTTTTTGCTCCGAGTATTCAAAAAGCTCATTCCAGCGCTTGACGATCTTTCGCCAATAGGTTTTGATTGCCTTCGTTATCTTTCGAAGCGAAACTTATCATCACCATGTCGAAACGAAATACACCCCAAAGACGCCACAACATCCTGACCTTGCTCAATGAACAGGGCGAAGTCAGCGTGGACGAATTGGCGAAGCGTTTCGAAACGTCGGAAGTGACCATCCGCAAGGACCTCGCTGCCCTCGAAAGCAACGGCCTGCTGCTGCGCCGCTACGGTGGCGCGATCACCATGCCGCAGGAACTGGTCGGCGACGCCGCTCAACCCATCTCGGTTTACAAGCGCGCCATCGCGCGGGCCGCCGTGATGCGTTTGCGTGAGCACGCCCGCATCATCATCGACAGCGGCAGCACGACGGCGGCGATGATCCCCGAACTGGGCCACCAGCCCGGCCTGGTGGTGATGACCAACTCCCTGCACGTGGCCCGCGCCTTGAGCGAACTGGAACACGAGCCGGTGCTGTTGATGACCGGCGGCACCTGGGACCCGCATTCGGACTCATTCCAGGGCCAGGTTGCCGAGCAGGTGCTGCGGTCCTACGACTTTGACCAGTTGTTCATTGGCGCCGATGGCATCGACCTGGAACGCGGTACCACTACCTTCAACGAACTGTTGGGCCTGAGCCGCGTGATGGCCGAGGTCGCCCGTGAAGTGGTGGTGATGGTCGAATCCGACAAGATCGGCCGCAAGATTCCCAACCTGGAACTGCCCTGGAGCAGCGTCCATACCCTTATTACCGATGATCGCCTGCCGCTTGAGGCCCGCGACCAGATCCAAGCCCGCGGCATTACGCTGATATGCGCGGCAATCATCTAGGAGAAATACCATGTGTGGAATTGTAGGCGCAGTCGCTGAACGCAACGTCACCGCCATCCTGCTTGAAGGTCTCAAGCGCCTGGAATACCGCGGCTATGACAGCGCCGGTGTGGCGGTCTTCACCAACGCCGGCAAGCTTGAGCGCATGCGCCGCCCGGGCAAGGTCGCCGAGCTGGAGCAAGCCCTGCTCGGCGAGCCGCTGGTCGGTCGCCTGGGGATTGCCCACACCCGCTGGGCCACCCACGGTGCGCCGTGCGAACGCAATGCCCACCCGCACTTCTCCGGTGACCTGGCGGTGGTGCACAACGGCATCATCGAAAACCACGAAGTACTGCGCGAACAACTCAAGGGCCTCGGCTACGTGTTCACCTCGGACACCGATACCGAAGTCATCGCCCACCTGCTCAACCACAAGCTCAAGGACCACAGCGACCTGACCACCGCCCTCAAGGCCACGGTCAAGGAACTGCATGGCGCCTACGGCCTGGCGGTGATCAGCGCCAGCCAACCGGACCGTGTGGTGGCCGCTCGCAGTGGTAGCCCGCTGGTGATCGGCCTGGGCCTGGGTGAGAACTTCCTCGCGTCCGACCAACTGGCCCTGCGCCAGGTCACTGACCGCTTCATGTACCTGGAAGAAGGCGATATCGCCGACATCCGCCGTGAAAGCGTGTCGATCTGGGACGTCGACGGCAACCCCGTCGAGCGCGAAGCCGTGCAATACCGTGATGGCGCCGAAGCCGCCGACAAGGGCGAGTTCCGCCACTTCATGCTCAAGGAAATCCACGAGCAGCCTTCGGTGGTGCAACGCACCCTGGAAGGTCGCCTGAGCCAGAACCAAGTGCTGGTCAACGCGTTCGGCCCGCAAGCTGCCGAGCTGTTCGCCAAAGTGCGCAATGTGCAGATCGTCGCCTGCGGCACCAGCTACCACGCCGGCATGGTTGCGCGTTACTGGCTCGAAGAGCTGGCCGGCATCCCGTGCCAGGTCGAAGTCGCCAGCGAGTTCCGCTACCGCAAGGTGGTGGTGCAGCCTGACACCCTGTTCGTGACCATCTCCCAGTCCGGCGAAACCGCCGACACCCTGGCCGCCCTGCGCAACGCCAAGGAGTTGGGCTTCCTCGCGAGCCTGGCGATCTGCAACGTCAGCATCAGCTCGCTGGTGCGCGAATCCGACCTGACCCTGCTGACCCAGGCTGGTCGCGAAATCGGCGTGGCCTCCACCAAAGCCTTCACCACCCAACTGGTCGGCTTGTTGCTGCTCACCCTGTCCCTGGGCCAGGTTCGCGGCACATTGGCCGCCGGTGTCGAAGCCACCCTGGTAGAAGAACTGCGTCGCCTGCCGACCCGCCTGGGTGAAGCCCTGGCCATGGACAGCACAGTGGAAAAAGTCGCCGAACTGTTCGCCGACAAGAACCATACCCTGTTCCTCGGCCGTGGCGCGCAATACCCGGTGGCGATGGAAGGCTCGCTGAAACTCAAGGAAATCTCCTACATCCACGCCGAAGCCTACCCGGCCGGCGAATTGAAGCACGGCCCACTGGCCCTGGTGGATGACGACATGCCGGTGGTGACCGTCGCGCCGAACAACGAGCTGTTGGAAAAGCTCAAATCCAACCTGCAGGAAGTGCGCGCCCGTGGCGGCCAGTTGATCGTGTTTGCCGATGAGAAAGCCGGCATGGTCAACGGTGAAGGCACCCACGTCATCAACATGCCGCACATCCACGACACCCTGTCGCCGATTCTCTACACCATCCCGTTGCAGCTGCTGTCGTACTACGTCGCCGTGCTCAAGGGCACCGACGTCGACCAGCCGCGCAACCTGGCGAAATCGGTGACCGTGGAGTAAGCCGCCATACCCTGGAGGCCCGCCCGGGTCTCCAGGTCCCCGCGAAAGGATGCGACCTCAATGCACACGCCCTCCCAGATCCATCCACGTCTGCACAATCGCCGATTCACTGTCGCCAACAACGCCCAAGGGCTGTCGGGTACGGGTACGGTGTTTCATTACCTTGTCGAAGGTGATGCCATCTCCGGCACTTACCAAGGCGGTCGCATCCGGCTGGGTACGCAAGTAGGACGTGTGACAGGCCCGGATACCATCGAGTTGCTGTATCAGTGCCTGACGCTGGACGGTCAGCTGCTGTCCGGTTGGTCGCGTGGGACGGTCGCTGTAGACCCTGTCGGACGCACTACGCTGAGCTTCGAGTGGGGCTGGTTGTCAGGTGCCGCTGGCGGTGGCGAGTCGAGCTACGTGGAGCTTTCCTCGGGTTAAGCACCTCTTGTCGGTTCTGTGGGCCAGTGCCCGTCGCGTGACGCCGTTTTCCCCCTAGAATGCGACCCTGTGGATAACTCAGCCAGGGAACGCCTTCACCATGAATATCGAACTGCTAATCGCCGGCATCGTTGCGCTGATCATTGTCGTGGGCGTCGTCGGCTGGATGGTGGGGGTCTACAACGGGCTGGTGATGCGGCGTAACGATGTGGACAAGGCTTTCGCCAACATCGACGTATTGCTCAAGCAGCGGGCCGATCAGATCCCGGACCTGATGCGCGTGGTCCAGACCGCCATGAACCATGAGAACGCGCTGTTCACCCGCTTGAGCGACGCGCGTACGCAATACCTCAACGCCAGCAGCCTCAACGACAAGGTCGACGCCTCCAACCAGCTCAATGCTGCGCTGAAGTCGGTGATTGCGGTGGCGGAGAACTACCCCGCGCTGATCTCGGGGCCCAACATGGTCGCGTTGCAGCAGGCGATCTCGGCGGTGGAGGAGCGGATTGCCGACCGGCGTGAGTTCTTCAATGAGTCGGTCAACCTCTACAACATCGCCATCGCAGTGTTTCCCGACCTGTTCTTTGCGCGAATGCTCAGTTACCAGCGTATTCCGTTGCTGGCCATCAGTGCTGAAGAAATCCGCTACGAAGGCGTCAAGCTCGAAGTGCCCGGCACATGAAGACCACCCAAGCTGGCGCCGTCAAGAAAAAGCAGGCATGGAAAACCCTGCTGGCGCTGCTGATACTCGCAGGCTTTATTGGCTTGATGGTCTATGCGCCGAACATCCTGATCGCGTTGTTTTTCCCGACGTTGATCCTGCTCGGCCTGTTGGCCAGCTTCGGCCCCAATTTCTACAAGACGGAACAGCGGCTGGCCACCAGCCAGATCCGCTCGCTGGCGATGGGGTTGGTGGAACTGCGCGGCACGGTGGTTGTGGATAAGCCGCTGGTGTCGCCGGTGTATGGCAAGCCCTGCGCGGGCTACGTGTTGATCATCGAAGACGGCAAGAAGGACGACGATGGGCACTGGAGCTGGAGCCGGGCTTCGGGCGAGGCGCGCTGCAATGACTTCAGCCTGCAGGACGCCAGCGGCGAAATCCGGGTGATTGCCGAGGGCATTGATCTGTTCGGCAACAAGTCGCCTGACGATTACCAGCCGATGGGCAGCTCCCGCCGCCAGGGTGAAATCCTGCTGAGCCAGGGCCTTGATGTGATGCTTATCGGCGACGCCTGCGAACGCGACGGCCTGCGCGTGATTGCCCAGGGCAAACAGCCCAAGGCGGTTTTCGGTGTAGCGCTGACTCAGGATGTGGAAAACCGTCGGGTCCTCGCGCCGCTGTGGCGCGCCGCTGGCTTCTACGCGGCCTGCGTGGGGCTGATCGGCGTGGGCATCATGGCCCTCACGCCCGAACACATTGCCCAACTGCATTTGCCGGGGCCGGACACTTATCAACAGATGGTCGAGCTTGGCCCTGTGTATAAATTGCTGGCCTGGTTATATCGCGAGGGCGGTTTCCAGATTCCGTTCATGGCGGCGTTTGGCTTTTTCCTGGCGATGATCGTGGTGCTGATGGCGACCAGCCTGGTGCTGCCCAAGGGCATCCGCATGGCCGTGGCCCGGGTGTTGGGTGCGTGGACCGGGCTGGGCATGGTGATTGGCGGCGTGGTCACCTTGCTGCTGTTCGTGGCCCAGGTGGATACGCTGAAGTTGTTTCTGGTGTGGATGCTGATCTTGGTCGGCACCCTGGTGTTCTCTATCTTCGAGCAGCGCAAGCTGGGCGCGGCGTACAACCATTTTGCCAAACGCGTGGGCAAAGCCAGTTTCGGCGACGAAGACGCCTGATCAGGGCACAAACTCCACTTTTAGCCCGCGACTGGCGCTGCGTCCCTGATCATCACTGACCCGCAGCCGGTATTCTCCCGACTTGCCCGGTCGCCAATTCAGCGTGGTTTGCGGCGGGCCCTGGCCGATCAGGGTCTGGTCGGCGAACCAGTACAGGGTCGCCGCATCGCTGGCGGCGTTGGCGTTCAGTGGGATGCTTTCCTGGGGCTGTGACAGGCGTAACTGGTAGCTCACCTGGGTCAGGGGCGAGCGAATCTGCGGCGCTTCGCTCTGGTCGCTGAGGCGGTTGGGCTGGCAGTTTTTCATCACCGTGGGCGGCGTGCGGCGCGGCAGGCCGGCGGCGCGGTACAGGCGTTGTATGTCGCTGGGCCAGAACTCGAAGACTTCCTCGCGGGTGTACTGCGCCTCGAATGGCGGGCACGCGGCCTTGCCGGTGCGGGTGTCGATCAGTACCGGGCGGTGCAGGTTGGAGACGCGTATCGGTGAGACGCCGGGGATGTACCAGGTCTTGCGGGTCTGTGGACACCAGCGGTTGGGCAGCTCGCCGGAGGCTGCGCACACGTCGATACGCACCAGCCCGGCGGGCGGCTTGTCAGGCTTGATCAGCACATTGGGCAAGGCCAGGGGCAGGGCGTCGGCGATACGGAAGAACAGTGGCGCGGCGGTTTTAGCGCCGATGAACGCCGGGTTCGGCCGCCCATCGAAGTTGCCCACCCACACCACCAGCACATACGGGCCGATCAAACCGGCACTCCAGGCATCGTGAAAGCCCCAGGAGGTGCCGGTTTTCCAGGCGGTGCGCCAATGGCGGCCGGGCAAGCCATCCGGACGCGGATTGCGGCGCAGCATGTCGCGCACCATAAACGCGGCCTGGGGGGTAAGCAGTTGCGCGCCGGTGGTCTGCGGTTGCTCCTGCAGATAGCGCAATGGCCGTAGATGCCCATCGCCGGCGAGCATTACGTACAGCCCCGCGAGTTCTTCCGGGGTCATCTCGCCACCGCCGAGGGCCAGGGCCAGGCCGTAATGGCTTTCACCCCGCAGGCCCTTGATACCGGCCCGTTGCAACAAGCCATACAGCGAAGGCGACCTCACCTGGCTGGCCAGCCACACCGCCGGGATATTGCGACTACGGATCAAGGCATCCCGCGCCGTCAGCGGCCCGACAAAACTGCCGTCGAAATTTTCCGGCTGGAAGTAGCCAAAATTACTCGGCAGGTCTTTGAGGATGCTCATCGGATGAATCACCCCCTGATCCAGCGCCAGCCCATACAGGAATGGCTTGAGGGTCGAGCCCGGCGAGCGCCGCGCCAGCACGCCGTTGACCTGGCCATGCAGGCTTGTGGATAAGTAATCCGCCGAGCCCACCAGGGCCTTGACGCTCTGGTCGCGGCTGTCGATCAGGATCGCGGTGGCGTTTTCCACCCCGGTGCTGCGGCGCTCGGCGATAAAGCCGGTGATCAAGCGCTCCAGCAATTGCTGAAGTGGCAGGTTAAGGGTGCTGTTCAGCTCATTACCGGTCTGGGATGCCAGCAGTTGCTCGCTCAAGTGCGGTGCCAGAAACGGGATCTGCTGGCGGTTGCGCGCTTCCAGGGGCAGGTCGAGCAGACTGGTGTTGCGCGCGTCCTGTGGATAAGTTTCGCGCCAGTCGGCCATCAGCCGCAGCCGCGCGTTTTGCAGCGACGGCCCAAAGCGCGCACGCCGCCCCGGTTGCTGGGGGATCACCGCCAACGCCAGGGCTTCGGACAGCGACAACTGCGCCGCCGACTTGCCGAAATAGATGCGGCTGGCCGCCTCGGCGCCTTCAATATTGCCGCCCATCGGTGCCAGGTTCAGGTAGGCCTCGAGGATGTCGTGCTTGCTGTAGCGCGCTTCCAGCCACAAGGCCAAGGCGATCTGCTGCAGTTTGCCCGGTACTTGCCGGGTGTTGAGATCCCACAGGCGCCGCGCCAGTTGCATGCTCAACGTCGAGCCGCCCTGGCGCTGGCCACCGGTGTAGGTCGCCATGGCTGCGCGCAGCAACGCCGGAGGATTGACCCCCGGGTGCCAGTAGAAATTACGGTCTTCCTTGAGCAGCAGGGCCTCGACCAATGAGGGCGACATGCGCTCCAGCGGCAGCCATAAACGGTATTGGCCGTCCTGCGCGAGGGTCATGCGCAACAGCGAGCCGTCGTCGGCCAACACCACCCGTGACGAGGTCACGGCCTGCTCCAGCGGGGCATGGGGCCACAGCCGCAACCCCGCCAGCACCACCGCCGCTGCCAGCAGCGGCGTCAGGCGTTTAAGGCTTGGTAATTTCAAGCTGGCCTACTTTGCCGCGCCCTTGCAGGGTGGTTTCGTACATGCCTTCGGCGTAGGCCGGAGGTGTATTGAAGGTGCCTGCGTTGGTGGCGCGCACGCGGTAAACGAAAGTGCCTACGTCGCGCAGCGCAGTGCCGTACAACACCACCCGATCATCGCGGACATCCACATACTCCGGCTGCCAGTTACTCAGCTCGGTTTCGCCGATCGGCGCCTGCCAGGTGTCGGCCTCTTCGTCGCTGGCTTCCACGTACTCGGATTCCTCTCCTTCACTTTCCTCGGCACTGGCGGCTTCCGGCTCCGGCGGCAAGTTATACACAGGCTCGACGCCACCCGGCAGCAAGTCGACCACGGCGACTTGCTGCACTTGGTCACGGTCGGTGGCGCGCAGGCGCAAGCGCACCAGGAACTCGTCGCCCACCGCCACTTTGCTCACCGGCTCGCCCTTGAGGTCGAGGTATTCGTGGATGATCTCCAGGCCATTGGTGATTGGCTTGAGCTTGGCGCCCTTGTCGAAACCGGCCTCGCTGAGCATGTAGAACGCCGCTGGGCCGTCGGATTTTTCCATTACCAGCTTTTGCGTGGCATCCGGCACGGCAGCGCGTGGCGGCTGGCCAGCCATTTCCAGCAGCTGTTGCTGCTTGTCGCCCAGCCAGGCGGTGGCCTTGAGGGTCATGTCGCTTTGCGCGCGCTGGCCATAGTTGTCCAGAGCGCGCAGCAACAGGGCGGCCGACAGCGAGTTGTAACGTTGCTCGTTGAGGCGTTTGCCGAGTTTATCCAGCAACGCCACCGGCACATCGTCCAGCAGTTCGGGGAAGTGCCGCGCCAGCAGATGCAGATGCTCCGCGTCATGCACCAGCGGGTCGTAGTACAGGCCATCGCTTTCCCACTTATCCACAAGCGAACGCCATGGGATCTTGCGGAACAACGTATCGGCCTGGCGATCCTGCTTGAGCAGTTTGTAACTGGCGGCCAGGTAAGCGGCGCCGAGGTCGTTCTGCCAGGTGTCCTTGAAGTAGCTTTCGTAGCGTTCGCGGATATCGCTCAAGGCGCCGCTGACGAGAATCCCCTGACGGCTCAGCAGGTAACTGGCGTAGGCACGGTTGCGCAATTCCGACAGGCCTTCGCTCGGGCCGTTGGCCAGGTCTGTCAGATAGGCATTCGAGCGCACCAGCAGGTCTTCGGGCACCGGCAGCCCACGTTCCCGGGCTTCGATCAGGAAGTCGGTGGCGTACAGGCTGGCATACGGCGCCACGTCCGGGTTGGCCGCCCACAAACCGAAGCCGCCGGCCTGGTTCTGGCGCTGGCGCAGCATGCGTACCGCGCTGCCGAAGGCCTGTTCGGCCTCTGGTGCATTGCCGCCCCAGATCAATGCCGGCATGGCCTTGGACACCAGTTGCTCGGTGCAGGCATAGCCGTAGTCATCCAGGTAATGCTTGAGGCCGTTGGCCCACACCAATGGCGAGGCCGCCACACCCAGTTGCACGTCGCGCAACTGATTGAACAGTTCGCGGGTGGGCTTGAGCTCTTTGCTGGCGCTGTCGAAGCGGCCCAGGCTCAGGGCCACGCGATGCTCGCTCAGTGGGCGGATCGAGGTGGTTTCGGCGACCTGGATACGTTTGCCATCCGGCAGCACCGCGACAAAACGCAGGTCCGCCGAACCGAGGGTGTCGCCGACCTTGATCTTGAACTCGGCCGTGCCTTCCTTGCGCGGTTGCAGGGACAAGGTGCTGCCCTTGTCACCCTGGACCACCAGGCCGGCGCTGGTCTGCACTTCAAACTTCACGTCCGCCGCCGCGTCGAGGTTACTGAACACCCCGGCACTGACGTTGAACACATCGCCCGGGGCCACGAAGGCCGGCACGTTCGGGGTGATCACAATCGGCCCGCGCACCTCGGTGTTGGCCTCGCTGACGCCGACGCTGTCGGCATCCACCGCCACCGCAAACAGGTGCAACTTGCCGTTGAAGCTGTCCGGCACCTGGTAATGCAGCACGGTTTCACCCGCCGGCAGGTCCACCAGGCCCGACCACCAGGCCACTGGCGGCTGGTGTTTGCGCTTGAACGGGTTGAGGTGGTTGGCCAGGGCGCCTTCGGTATCGCCACCCGGCGCTGCCCCACTGAGCAGGCGGCTGAATTCCGGCAGGATCAGGTCAAGGATCTGACTGGTGCCGACCTCCAGCGCCCGCTTCTGGAAGAAGAAGCCCAGCGGGTCTGGCGTCTGGTAGCGCGCCACTTGCAGGATGCCTTCGTCCACCGCGTACACCACCGCGCGGCCCGGACGGTCGGCGTTGACCTTGATGTCCAGGGTCTGCCCCGGTTCGATCTTCGCTGGGCCTTCGACCTTCAGTGCCATGCGCCGCGCATCCAGGTTGATGCTGAACGGCACCACGCCGTAGGACAGCGGGCTCATATAGACCTCGGACGAACCGATGTCCCGCACGAACTGCACGTTGACGTAGGCATTGCCCTCAAGCCCTGCCGGAACGCGGATATGTTGCACGCTGTTGGTGCTGTCGGCCTTGAACCACTGCTGGGTGTAGACCTTGTCGCGCTCGATGGTGATCAAGCCGGCGCCGGTGTACGGCGCGCGGATGCTGATCGCGATCTCATCGCCGGTGGCGTAGCTGCGTTTATCCAGGCGCAATTGCAGCTCGGCGTTGCGTTCCAGCGAGCGCGAAGTGTTGCCCCGGCCGGCCACGCTGTAGTCGATCTGGTTGAGCAGGTTGCCGTTGGCGTCTTTGAGTTGCAGGGTGAAATCACCCGGCGTGCCGGTGTTCAGCGTCTGCTTGGCACCTTCCTGGGTCATCACCAGCGGTGAGGCGGGTTGGCTGATGTTCTTGATGCGCGACTCGTATTTGTAGGTGCCGTTGGACTGTTTCACCAGTACCGACACGTAGCGGTGCTCGATCACTTCGCTGGTCAGGCCGTCCACTGCCAGTGGCGTGAGGTCCGGCGCGACGGCCAGCCATTGCACCTGGCGTGGGGCGTCCTTGGCGACGTACGACAGCGAATCCTGACTTTTCACACCCACCAGGTAGGGCGCGGATGACACCAGCACGGCACTTTGCGCGGCCACGTTGCGGCCGCCTTCAGCCTCGAACACCTGGGTCATCACCTGCAGGCGATAGGTGCTGTTGGCGAAGCGTTGCAGGTTGAGGTCGAGCACGGCCTGGCCGTTGTCGTCGACGGTGGTCTCGGCCAGGTCTTCGGTGCTGGCTTCCTCCAAGGCATCGTTGAGGCGGAAGCGGTAATCGGGGTAACGGTCGAAGGCCGCGAGCGTGGGGCTCAGGGACATTTTTGCGGTGACACGCCGACCGGATGCCGGGGCACCGAACAAGTGCATCGCAGTGACTTTGGCCACCACCTGGTCAGGTGGGATCCAGCCCTGCACCGGGGTGTCGTGCAGGCTCAGGCTGACCTTCATGCGGTCCGGCTCGAAGTCGCGGACTTTGAAGCTGACACTGCCCAGGTCGGTGCGTGTCTGCTTCTCGCCGATCAGCTGCAACGTCGCGGTGTAGTCGCCGGCGGGGGCCACTTCGCTGCTGGGGAAATCAAAGGTTTCAAAACCGCTGGCGGACAGCTTCAGCGGCTGGCGAATCACTTCCAGGCCACGCGGGTCGGTGATTTGCAGCTCCACCGGCAGGCCTTGCAGGGCGCCTTTCCAGTTGCCGCTGCGCACGATCATGCCCAGGTGCGCGGTTTCGCCGGGCCGGTACAGCCCACGGTCGGTGAACAGGTAGGCGCTGAGACGATCAACGGCACCGTCTTCTTCCAGACCGCCGACGTCGAAGCGCGATAAATCCAGTTGTTGGGACTGACGGGCAATCGGCAGGAACGACTGGTCATTGCCGCGAGTGACCACATACATCAGCGGCGTTTTCTCACGGCGAAGTTCATCCAGCTTGGCGAAATGCACGTGGCCTTCGGCGTCGGTATGGCCGCTGCTCACCGGCAAACCGTTGCGGCCAATGATGTCGACTTGCGCATCCGCCACCGGCGAACCGCTGCCGATGGACTGCACGTACACATCATGGCTGCCGTCGCTGGAGCGCTTGGCGATGATGCCAAGATCGGTCACCACGATAAAACGCAGATCGCTGGTGCTGCTGCGCTCGTACTCGAATGTGCGTGTTGCCGGGTCATCCTGCGGACTGAGCTTGAGTACGAAAATGCCGCGACGGCCGCCATTGGCGGTGAGGTAGTGGCTGAGATCGACGTTGTCGTAGACAGTTTTCGCAGGGTCCGAGGACGACAGCGGAATATCCAGTGCCTGACGCTCGACCATACGGTCGAAATATTCGTTGCCGAAGTTAGGCCGCGCAAAGCTGCCGCTGCTCTGGTCCACCAGGTGTTGCAATTGGTTGGGCAGCAGGCGGGCGATTTCCACATGCGCGCCGGGCACGCCGCGAGCCATGAAGCCCAGGCGTTTTTCGCCATTGAGGCTGAGCAGCGCGCCGTCGGACAGGAACTGCAAGGTGCGCGGATACGCGGGCATGCTGAGCAGCGACGCTGTCGGATTTTTCGCCAGGTAGCCACCGATGGCTTCGAGGTTGGCGGGCACGCGCACATACACGGCGCGACCGGCCGGGGCCTTGAATTTGAAGGCGTGCAGGGTGTTCAACGGTTCGACGCTGGGCACGTGAGTCAAGGTGATTTTGCTGCTGCGGGCGAGCAGGGCGTCGTCGATGTCGTTGCTGTTGTAGGGGCGCGTGTCGTCCTGGGCTTTTTCCGGCAACAGCCAGGCCTGCACCTTACCGGCGATGGTGTCATCGGCTACGGCGCTGGAGCTGCTGAACATCAGCACCGGCTCGGGCTCGCCGCGCGCGTTATCCACAAAGCTGACGTCGGCGCCGGTAAAGGTCAGGCGGTAGCGGCCGGGCACGGTGACTTCCGCCACCAGCGCTGCGGCGCTGGCGTTACCGCCGTCGCGCGCCTTGATGCCTTCGTCGAGCTTGGCGCTGACCGGCGTGCTTTCCAGCGGTGTGGCCAGGGCGGCGGAGCGTACGTAGGCGTTGAGTTTTTTCTCGTCGAAGGTGATTTCCGGGCGATTGGGCAATTGGGCGTCGCGGTAGGCCAGGCCTTTGCCGAGGGTCACCGAGACACGCTTGCGCAGGCTGTCTTCATCAACAGGGTGGGAAAAATGGAAGGTTGCCACCAGCTGTTTCAGCGTCGGGTTGGACGGGTCCTGGTACAGCTCGTTTTGCGCCAGGGTGGCGCGGAACGGTTGGGTGGAAAACTGGCTGCTGTATTGGCTGAGGAGCACGCCATCGGCCAGCAGGTTTTTCTTGGCCAGGTCGAGGGTGTAATGGGCGTCTACCGGCCAGTCCTTTTCCGGCACGAACAGCAAGGTGCGGTCGTCGGACCAGCGCCAGGCACCGGCCACGGAGGGGGTCAGGGTGATGCCTTCGGTCACCGGCTTGCCAATGGCGGCCAGCGGAGCCACAGATTCGGCGAAGCGCACTTGCAGGTTATCCACAACCGGCGGCTGCTGGGTGTAGTCGGTCAGGTTGGGCTTGTGCAGCGAATACCCCACGGTGTGGGGCTGCGGCAGGTTGGAATACCAGTGCCAGCCGTAGAACCCCGCGGCCGCCAGCAACACCAGGCCCACTACGCCGGCGCCAGCCTGACGCGGATAGGCATGCGCCTTGTGCCCCAGGTTCGCCACGCCACGGCCGATCGCACGGAGCCAGAGCGGCGGATGCCATTGGCCGAAAACGGCCCCCACCACAGTCAACAACACAGCGCTGATACGGCGGCTGATCGCTTTGAACGAATCGAACATGGTGAGCATCCCTGGCTAAGTGCGGCGTATCTTACACGCGTCTTTGATACAAAAGATGACGCCGATACGCCGTACCGCTAGGCGTGTTGCACAAAAGTGAGGCGCACCGCAAAACCGATCAGAAGACTGCCGAACAACCACTGCTGCATACGCTGCGCCGAGCGATTACGCGCCAGCCAATGGCCGATGCGCGCACCCGTCAGGGCATAACAACAGTCGAAGGCGAAACCGACGCTCACCAGCATCACCCCCAACCACGCAAACTGCATTGCCACCGGCCCAGCCTGCGGGTTGATGAATTGCGGCAGCAATACCGAGCAGAACAACAGTGCCTTGGGGTTGAGCAGGTTGGTGAGCAGGCCGCGTTGAAACGCCGTGCGCCAGGCATGCAGCGTTGGCGGCGTGTTCGCGTTGGCGAGGGACGGCAGCATATTCGCGCGCAAGCATTGAACCCCCAGCCATAGCAGATAGGCCGCGCCGCCCAGGCGCACCACATCGAATGTCCACGGCGCCACTTTGAACAAGGTCGCCAGGCCCATGCCTGCCAGCGCCACATGGCACGCCCGGGCAATCCCCAGCCCGATCGCCGTGGTCAGCGCGAGGGCCTTGCCCTGGCGTGCGCCGGTCTGCAGCAACAGGATCATGTCCGGCCCCGGCAACAGATACGCCACCGACAGGGCCATCAAAAACAACCAGAGTTCCGCCATGTTCCACCCCCGTATTTGGTCGACTGATTCTAGGGCGCGAGGGCGGGGCAGGTGCTTGCGTAATAAGCCAGAAAAGCGTCTAGTCTTGGCATTCTCTGCCACTGAATAAGCTACCGGCCATTCACTTATGCCAACTCTCAAACTCGATACGTTTGATCGCAAGATTCTCGAGGCCCTGCAACGCGACGGCCGCCTGAGCAACGTGCAACTGGCCGACGAAATCGGCCTGTCTGCCTCACCGTGTCTGCGGCGTGTGCGCCTGCTGGAAGAGGCCGGCGTGATTCGCGGCTACCAGGCCACGCTCGACCGCGATGAAGTGGGGCTGGGCATGATGGTATTTGTCGGGGTGAAAGTGGAGCGGCATAACGACACCGAGGCCAACGCCTTTCGCGAAGCGGTCACTGCGCTACCCGAGGTGATCTCGGCATTCCTGGTCTCGGGCGAGTCGGACTTTCTGCTGCAGGTGGTGGTGCCGGACTTGCGTGGCTATGAGCGGTTCGTCACTGGCAGCCTGCTGAAGCTGCCGGGCGTGAGGGATATCCGCAGCAACTTCGCGATCCAGACCGTGAAAACCCCGGGGGCGTTGCCGCTCGGGCATTTGCCAGGCTAATGATCCGTAGGCGTCGGGGTGCCAGCGATGAGGCCTGCGAATTTCATGCAGTGTTCAAGACCGTCATCGCCGGCAAGCCGGCTCCTTAGGATTTTTCAGGTCCACCAGTAGCGCACGAGGTGGAAGAAGATCGGCGCGGCAAAACATACCGAATCCAGTCGATCCAGCATGCCGCCGTGCCCTTCGATCATGTGCCCCCAGTCTTTCACGCCGCGATCGCGCTTGATCGCCGACATCACGATGCCGCCGGCAAAGCCCAGCAGGTTGATCAGCAATGCGATCAAAAACGACTGCCATGGGTTGAACGGCGTGGTCCACCACAGCGCGGCGCCGATCAGCGAGGAGAGCAAAACCCCGCCGATAAACCCTTCAACGGTCTTGGACGGCGACAGGTTGGGCGCGATCTTGTGCTTGCCGAACAGCTTGCCGCACACGTACTGCAGCACGTCCGAGAGTTGCACCACGATCACCAGGTAGGCGATCAGCAAGAGGTTGCGGCCCTCATAGCCAGGGATGTCGAGGGTCAGCAGGGCCGGGACGAACGACACGCAGAACACCGCGATCATCAGGCCCCACTGCACCTTCGAGGCACGTTCCAGGAAGTGCGTGGTGTCGCCGCCAAGGGAGGCGAGGATCGGCAGCAGCAGGAACACGTACACCGGGATGAAGATCGAGAACAGCCCGTACCAGTCCGAGTAGATCAGCAGGTATTGCAGCGGCAGGGCCAGGTAGAACGCGGCCACCAGGGCCGGGTAGTCGCTGCGGCGGGTAGGCGTGAGGGTGAGGAATTCGCGCAGGGCGTAGAACGAGACCGCGTAGAACAGCAGGATCACCGCGCCGGTACCGAGCCAGAAGGCGATGCCGATCACGACCACCATCACCCACCAGGCGTTGATGCGCGCGTTGAGGTTCTCGATCACCGCATTCGGCGTGCCACGCGTGCGCAGTTTGAGGACCAGGCCGATCAGCGAGGCGAGTACCAGGATCGCGCCGATCCCGCCGAACAACATCAGGGTTTGGCTATCCATCTCAGGAATGCTCCGGGGCAAGGGCGAGCAGAGCATCGCGGGTACGGGCGAGGAACGCGGCTTTGTCTTCGCCTTCGGCCAATTGCAGCGGGGCGCCGAAGCTGGTGGTGCACAGCAGAGGCAGCGGCAGCACGCGGCCCTTGGGCATGACGCGGTTGAGGTTGGCGATCCACACCGGGATCAACTCGGCCTGTGGGTAACTTTTCGCCAGGTGATACAGGCCGCTTTTGAACGGCAACAGGCCGTCTTCCAGATTGCGTGTGCCTTCGGGGAAGATGATCAGCGAGTCTCCACCCTCCAGCGCATCGAGCATGGGCTGCAAGGGGTTATCCACAGGGTCCTTGCGCTCACGATCGATCAGCACGCCATTGAACACGCGGTTGATGATGTAGCGGCGCACTGCGCTTTTGTTCCAGTAATCGCTGCCGGCTACCGGGCGCGTGAATTTGCGCAGGTTTTGCGGCAACGACGCCCACAACAGCACGAAATCGCCGTGGCTGCTGTGGTTGGCGAAGTAGATGCGCTGCACCGGCACCGGCGCGCAGCCCAGCCACAGGCTGCGGGCGCCGGTGACGGTGCGGGCCATGGAGGTAATCAGCGTGGCGACCACGGGTTCGAACATGGGGATTCCTTATCCGGCGAAGGGCAGCCAGGGGCTGGCGAGGATCACGGCGAGGGTCAGCAACGCTTGCGCGCCCAGCAGCCAGGCTTGTTTGCGCAGCAGTTTGAGGGCGCCGCGACGGCGCTCGGTCCAGGGGCGGCCCGCGCGCTTGGCCGATTGCAGGCCAAGGGTTTGCAGGGCCTGGTCGAGGTCTGCGGTACGATCGGTGTCGCGGGCGAGCAGCGCGAAGAGGTCGGCATCAAAGGCCACGCGCAGTGCCCAGTACTTTTGCAGCAGCCCGAGGATAATCATCCACAGGCTGAGCAGCAGGCAGATGGTCGAAATACTCGCCATCAGCAACTGGGCCAAGCCGAATAACACACCGACCACGGTCAGGCCTGTGGATAACTGATCCAGTGAACGACCACGGCGTAGCAGGCTGGCGACGACCTGCAGTTCCATATCAGCGGGCATGGGGCAAACCCTCCAGAGCTTTACGGTGAGCGGGGTGCAGGACTACACGGGTACGCGCTGCACGAATAATAGCCAGCGCGTCATCCACCGTGGCAGCGCGGCCGCTGTGCAGCAGCCAGGCAGCGACGGCGGTGGCACTGCGTGAGTAGCCGAGGGCGCAGCACACCAGCAGCGGCCCGCTCTGGCGCAGACGCTCGATGGCGTGTGCGGCTTGCAGGCATTGTTCGGGTGTCGGTGCGATCAGGTCCAGCACGGGTACGTTCTGATAAGCGCGGCCCTGTGGATTAATCGGCAATTCGGCGCACAGGTCGACGATGGCCTTGAACGGCTCCTGCTCGCGGGCGCTGGGAATCCTGCCGAGCCAGACGTTATCCACAATCAGATCCGGCTGTGGATGTTTGCGTGTCCACAGCCGTGAATTGACCCACGCGCCCGCGAGGTAACGCGCGTACAGCCAGCGGGCGGCGGGTGTGAGCCGGCCATCGGCGCGTTTCTGGAAGCCTGCAGCACCGAGCACGAAGTAATTGGCCTTGATCAGACCCAATGAAACTGCTGGCCACAGCAGCCACAACCACCCACCGCCCAGCCCAAAGGCCAGGATGACCAACACCAGGGCGCCGAGGCCGTAGCGCGCGCCCAACCGCCAGCGCTTCGGGTCTCGCGTCAGCCGCGCATTCAATAGCGGGCTGGGGGGCTCCAGCGGCCACAACCACACGCACAGCCAGCCGGCGAGGGCGCCTGTGGGTAAGTCGATAAAGTGGTGTTGATAAGTGGTCAGCACTGAAATCCCGATCAACGCGAACCAGCCATGCACCACCCAACGCCAGAATCCCTGCGTATGGCGTTGGTACATGACCCACAGGATCACGAGCAGCGCGATGTGCAGCGAGGGTGCCTGGTTGAACGGCTTGTCGAACCCCGCCAGCACGGCGAACAGCCAGCCAAATACGCCGTCCAGTTCCGGGCGTTCGAAGGTGAAGCGCAGCGGCCAGATCAGGAAGCAACTGACCGCGATGACCTGCGCCGTCAACAGGCGCAGGGCATGTTGCTTGAGCTCGTGACGGCTGTTGGGCAGCAACAGCGAGAAACCGTAGAGCAGGTCGATGGACCAGTAGGGCACGATGGTCCAGGCCCAGAAGGGCATATGGGTTTCCCAGTCGAACACCAGCGTGCCGACGTCGCTGCGCTGGCTGGTGACCCAGGTGGCGAAGCCATAGGTACTGAAAAACAGCGGCGCCAACAGCAGCAGCCACAGCACCGCTGGCTTTAACAGGCCGGGTTCGCGCATGTTCAGATCTTCTGTGCCAGGGACACGGTAAAGATGCCCCACTCGTCCACACGCTGGGTGATCTTGCGGAAACCGGCGGCTTCCACCAATTGGTCCATTTCCGCCTGGCTGCGGCGGCGCATCACCCAGGCCTGGCCCTGGCGATGGCTGGTCAGCGCACGGGCGATCAGTTCCAGCTGCGGGTGCCACGGCTGGCCGGTGTAGACCAGATAACCGCCAGGCTCCACGGCCTCGGCGAGACCCGCCAGTGAGCCGCCGACCATGCCGTTGTCGGCAAACAATTCATACAGCCCGGACACCACCGCCAGCGTCGGCTTGGGGTCCAGTGCGGCCAGGTCCAGTCGGTCGAATGCATCGCCTTTGACGAACTGCGCGATATCTCCCAGGCCCTTCTCGCGGATCAGGGCGCCACCGTCGCGCACGTTGATGTCGCTGTAGTCGCGCAGCAGGATCGACTCCGGCAGCGGCGACACACCCTGCAAGGCTTCCAGGATGTAGCGGCCGTGGCCGGCGGCGATGTCGACGATGCGCACTTCACGCTGCTGATCGCGCAGCCGGGTCATGGCCAGGCGCAGCAGTTCTTCGACATTCAACTTGCGCTGGCGAATGCCACGCCAGCCGATGGAGTTGAGGTAATTGGTGTCGATCATCCGCCCCAGCCCGCCCTTGCCGGTGGGCTTGTTGCGGTACACGTAATCCAGGGTACTGCCGGAGTCGAAGCCGGTGTCGAAACCGAGTTTCACCCCGTCTGACAGGTTCTTGCCCAGGCCCATGCTGGCGCGGGTCAGGCGCCAGTACAGGTCGCGCAGGGAATTGCGCGGCAGCGGCGCGGCGAGGGCTTCGGACTCGGCGCAGGTGGCACCCAGCTTGTCGGCGTCCAGCAGGCAAGCGCGGTCCAGCGCACTGCTCACGGCCACCGCGCGGTCGCGTTCGCCAAGGGTGTCGTGGAAGAAACCGGGGAGGATATGCAGCTCTTTTTTCAGGCTGCCAAGGCGGTCGAAGAACTGCTGCTGGGGTTTGCGGTGCACCACAAAGTCGGAGCCGGAGATCAGCAGTTGGGTCGGCACCTGGATCGCCTGGGCATCGGCCACGACGCGGTCGGCCGCTTCGTACAGGCCAAGCAGCACATTGACCGAGATGGCCTTGGTGATCAGCGGGTCGCTGTCGTAGGAAGCCACGCGCTCAGGGGCATGGCTGAGGAACTTGGCCTTGACGTAACTGTTGACGAAAAAGTTGCCGCGAAACTTGCGCATCAGCGCCAGCCCTGGCCGTGCGAACGGCACGTACAGCTTGACCTTGAACGCCGGCGAGGCGAGTACCAACGCGCGGATTTTCGGCGCGTAGTCATGCACCCAAGTGGCTGCGATCACCGCGCCGACGCTTTGCGCGACCACCGCGAAGTTTTCTTCCTCGATGCTGTAAGCCGCGCCGATATGCTCGCAGAAGGTCTGCACGTCGCGGGCGCTGGTGGCGAAGCTTGGGCTGTCGCCGCGCGCGCCCGGTGATTGGCCGTGGCCGCGGGCGTCCCAGGCGAAGAAGTCGAATTGCGGCAGGTCGAGTTCATCCACCAGGTGCGCGATGCGCCCCGAATGCTCATGACCGCGATGGAACAGCAGGATCGCCTTGCGCGGCTCATCGCCCGCAGGCGCAGTAGCCGGCCAGTGCCGATAGAAAAGCTCGACGCCATCATGGGTACTGAAGGTGTGCTCTTGCTGTTCGCGCATCGCAAAAATCCTTATGCAATCGGTGGAGTATCTGAGTGTTCCTTGAGGCCCTGGCGCACCCGGTTGACCAGGGTGTAGGCGAGCAGGGCGGCGACCAGCCACATCACGGTGTCGACCCAGCCCGCGCCGAGCCAACCCAGTGCAACACCGGTGGCCAGCACGCCGAGGACGAAGGCCCGGTCACTCTTGCCCATCGGCCCGTCATAGCGGCGCGACGCACCGACCATGGGCCCGAGCACGCCGGCGTATTCGCTGAATACCGCCAGCAGCGCCACCAGCAGCACCGGCGCCAGGCTCACGCCGGGGATCAGCGCGAAAGGCAGGATCAGCGCGCTGTCGGCGATGACGTCGCACAGTTCATTGAGGTAGGCGCCCAGGCGCGACTGCTGGCCAAATTCACGCGCGAGCATGCCGTCGATGGCGTTGAGGGCCATGCGCAGGATCATCCACAACGGGATCAGCACAAACAGCCACAGGTGTTGAGCGAAGCTGGCGATCAGCAGGCCGACCAACAGGGAAACCACGCCGGCCAGGACGGTGATCTGGTTGGCGGTGGTGCCGTTGTCGTAGAGGCGCTGCACGAGGGGTCGCAGCAGGTTTTGAAAACGCGGCTTGAGCTGATAGATCGAAATCATGGGGAGTGACGCTTCCTTGTCCGTGAGCCCGCGAAAAACTGGTTTGGAGTGTGCCGATTATTCATGGCCTGCACCAGTGATGGCGCGTGTTTATGGGGGTTTTGTCACGCTATCGGAGGCGTCGCCGGACAAATCAGCGAGCGGGCCGCCCCACGAATGCGGTGGGTAAGGGTGAACAGCGATAAATGACAGACCGCCATCGTGGGCAAGCCCACTCCCGCAGGGGTTTTACGCGGGTTTCGAACAAAAATTTCACGCTGCGTGTTATATCGTAACGAATTGTGTACAACTGGGCGTTAAGTAGATGCAAGTGGATCTAGAGGCTGACGGCGCTTCGGTGGAAGGCCTGCCGCGTTTTCAGCAAGGGCTGTTCCATGCCCGTCGATTGCGCCAAGCCGGCATCAGCCTGACGGTCCTGGCCGTTGCCGGTTGGGTGCTGGCGCTGTTTGTCGCGCTGTTTGCGCCGCTGTCGATCTGGCCGGTGGTGTTGATCAACTGTGCCTCGGCGTTGCTGGTATTGGTGGCCGGGTTGCAGTCGGCGTGGTGGGTCGCCGATTGGCGTGCCCAGGCGCTGGAAGAACCGGTGGCGGCGTTGACCGAACAGCCCGATGAGCCCGTCACCTGGCATCGAAGCCTGGCCAACCGCCTGGGCAGTGGCCTGCTGGCCCAAATCGGTGCGCCGGTGTTGTGGTTGTGCGGTTGGGCGCTGCTGGCGCTGGTGAGTGTTATCGAGTTCTGGAACCTGGCGCTGCCCGCAGCGGCGGTGGGGCAGTCGGCCAGTGTCGGTGCCGCGCTCGGCTTGGCACTGGCGTTTGGCCTGCTGGTGTTCGAGCGGCGCCTGGCTCAGGAAACCGCCACGCAATGGCCGGAAGCCGCGCAATTGGCACAGTTGAGCCGGGTGGCGATTGTGTGCCTGGTGGTCAGCGCGATCTGCCTGCTGTTTGCTGGCGCAGCGTCTGTCTGGCCGCTGCGCCTCGCCACACTGATCGGCCTGTTGCCCGCCCTGGTGGCGCTGGAGTTTCTGCTTCGGGCCGTGCTGTCGCTGTTCAGCCCGCGCCAACCGCGCCTTGAACCGCGCTTGATGGCGCAGAGCTTTATTGCCGACCTGCTGCGCTGGCCGCCGCAACCGTTGCTCGCCTTGCAGCATGAGCTGCACAACCGCTTCGGCATCGACCTGCGCCAGATCTGGGCGTTTACCTACATGCGCCGTGCATTCTTCCCGGTGCTGCTGGTGGTGCTGGCTGTCGGCTGGACACTGACCGGCGTGCATGAAGTGCCGCTGCAAGGGCGTGGGATTTATGAACGCTTTGGCAAGCCCGTCGAGGTGTTCGGGCCCGGCTTGCATGCCGGTCTACCCTGGCCGTTAGGCCGTGTCATCAACGTGGAAAATGGCGTGGTGCATGAGTTGGCCACCAGCGTCAGCGAAACGGCTGCGCCGGAACTGGCGCCTGCCGAGGGCCCGGCGCCGTTGATCGCCAATCGGTTGTGGGACGCCAGCCATGTGAATGACAAATCCCAGGTGATCGCCAGCAGCAGCGGCGACAAGCAGAGCTTCCAGATCGTCAATATGGACGTGCGGTTTGTCTATCGCATCGGCCTCACCGACCAGGCCGCGCTGGCCGCCACCTACCACAGCGCGGACGTGCCGACCCTGATTCGCAGCACCGCCAGCCGTATCCTGGTTCACGACTTTGCCTCGCGCACCCTCGACGAATTGCTCGGCGAGCAACGCACTCGCCTCGCTGACGAAATTGGCAGCGCGGTGCAGGCGGACCTGCAAAAACTCGACAGCGGCGTGGAAATCCTCGCCACGGTCGTGGAAGCCATCCACCCACCGGCCGGTGCCGCCAATGCCTACCACGGCGTGCAAGCCGCGCAGATTGGCGCCCAGGCCCTGATCTCCCGCGAGCGCGGTGCCGCCAGCGAACAGACCAACCAGGCCTTGCTGCAAGCCAGTACTGCGCGCGACCAGGCGCTGGCCAGCGCGCGTGAAGTGAATGCCGGGGCCCAGGCGGCCGACCTGCGCTTTGCTGCCGAACAAAAGGCCTACGCCACGGCCGGCCAGGCCTTTGTGCTGGAGCAGTACCTCGGCCAACTCAGCCAGGGCCTGGCCCACGCCAAGCTGCTTATTCTGGATCACCGCCTGGGTGCCGATGGCGCGCCGACGATCGATCTGCGTTCTTTTACCTTACCGGCCGATCCTTCGGTGCCGCGTAAAGCCGTTCAATAAGGAGTCTGTCTGTTGAGCGCTCATTCTCACGATCATCATCATGGCCATCACCACCACGCTCATCATGGTGATGAACACGCGGCAGGCCCGTTCCCCTGGCGGCGCATGGCCTGGGCGGTGTTGCTGGTGCTGTTTGCCGTAGCGGCGGCGAGCCTGGTGCAGGTGCGTTCCGGTGAAGCCACGGTGATTACCCGCTTCGGCAACCCGTCGCGGGTATTGCTGGAGCCGGGCCTGGGCTGGCGCTGGCCGGCGCCGTTCGAAGCGGCGATCCCGGTGGACCTGCGCCTGCGCACCACGTCCAGTGGCTTGCAGGATGTAGGCACCCGCGACGGCCTGCGCATCATCGTGCAGGCCTATGTGGCGTGGCAGGTGCAGGGCGATGCCGACAATGTGCAGCGCTTCATGCGCGCGGTGCAGAACCAGCCGGATGAAGCGGCGCGGCAAATTCGCACCTTTGTCGGCTCGGCGCTGGAGACCACGGCTGCCAGTTTTGACTTGTCGAGCCTGATCAATACGGATGCCAGCCAAGTGCGCATTGCCGATTTCGAGGCTCAGTTGCGCCAGCAGATTGATCAACAATTGCTCACTACTTATGGCGTGCGCGTGGCCCAGGTCGGCATCGAGCGGCTGACGTTGCCGTCGGTCACCCTCACCGCGACGGTCGACCGCATGCGTGCCGAACGCGAAACCATCGCGACCGAACGCACCGCCGTGGGCAAGCGTGAAGCGGCGCAGATCCGTTCCGCCGCCGAGCGCGATGCGCGCATCGTGCAGGCCGATGCCACGGTGAAAGCGGCTGACATCGAAGCACAGTCGCGCGTCGAAGCGGCGCAGATCTATGGGCGTGCCTACGCCGGCAACCCGCAGCTGTACAACTTGCTGCGCTCGCTGGATACCTTGGGCACCGTCGTGACTCCGGGTACCAGGATCATCCTGCGCACCGACGCGGCGCCGTTCCGTGCATTGGTGGACGGGCCGAAGGACGTCCAGCCATGATCGAGCGTGGCAGCCCGGACAGCCCGTGGATCCAGGCTGGGCGCCTGACCTTTCTGGCGCTGTACGCGGTGACGGTATTGGCGGCATTGGCCTGGGCGTTTTCCAATGTGCGGCAGATCGACCCGCAGAACCGTGCCGTGGTGTTGCACTTCGGCGCGCTGGATCGCATCCAGAATGCCGGCTTGTTGCTGGCCTGGCCGCAGCCGTTCGAGCAAGTGGCGCTGTTGCCGGCGGCGGATCGCGTGATCGAGCGGCGCGTGGAGAACCTGCTGCGTTCCGATGCGGCGATCCAGGCCGACCGCGTGGCCAGTTTCGCCACCCCGTTGAGCGACGCACTGGCCGGCTCCGGCTACCTGCTGACCGGCGATGCCGGCGTGGTGCAGCTGGATGTGCGGGTGTTCTACAAAGTCACCGAGCCCTATGCGTTTGTGTTGCAGGGCGAGCATGTGCTGCCGGCGCTGGACCGCCTGGTGACCCGCAGCGCGGTGGCCCTGACTGCCGCGCGGGACTTGGACACGATCCTGGTGGCGCGCCCGGAACTGATCGGCACCGACAACGGCGCCGCGCAACGGCGCGAAAGGCTGCGTGGAGACCTGGTGCAAGGCATCAACAAGCGCCTCGCGGAGTTGACGTCCACTGGCCTGGGATTGGGCATCCAGGTCACCCGCGTCGACGTGCAATCAAGCCTGCCGGGCCCGGCGGTAAATGCCTTCAACGCCGTGCTCACCGCCAGCCAGCAGGCCGACAAAGCGGTGGCCAATGCGCGTACCGACGCGGAAAAACTCACCCAGACCGCCAATCAGGAGGCCGACCGCCTGGTGCAGGTTGCCCATGCCCAGGCCAGCGAACGCCTGGCCAATGCGCAGGCGCAGACTGCTACCGTCGCGAGCCTGGCCCAGGTGAAAGACCCCGGCTTGCTGCTGCGTTTGTACCGCGAGCGGCTGCCGAAGATTCTCGGCCAGGCCGGCGCTGTGACCACCGTCGATCCTAAAGACGACTCCCGCTTGATCATCCAGGGAGCCGAACAATGAGCGCACCCATGTTGACCTCCGCCGAGCAGCGCAGCGCCGCCCGGCAATTGACCCTGGCGATGCTCGCCCTGGGTTTGCTGGTGCTGGGCCTGGTCTGGCGCTGGCTGGCGCCGGACCAGGGTGGTGTCAGTCAATTGCTGCTCGGCGCGGCGTCCTTGCTGGTCGCGGTGCCGGTAATGCGCTCGGCCTGGTACAGCCTGCGCTTCCCCAGCCTGCATGGCATCACCGACCAGTTGATCGCCCTCGCGATGATGGGGGCGTGGGCCACCGGTGACCTGCTGACCGCCGCACTGCTGCCGATCATCATGATTTTCGGGCATGTGCTGGAGGAGCGCAGTGTGATCGGCTCCCAGGAGGCGATCCACGCCCTGGGTAAATTGACGCGCAGCCATGCCCGTCGGGTGCACGCCGATGGCAGCATCCATGAGGTGGATAACGGCACGCTGAATCCCGGCGATATCGTTGAAGTGCGCGCCGGTGACCGCGTGCCGGCCGATGGCGTAGTGCTGTCGGGCCAGGCCAGCCTGGACACGGCGCCGATCACTGGCGAGTCGGTGCCGCTGGAGGCCCATGTCGGCGTCCAAGTGTTTGGTGGCGCGATCAACCTCGACGGCCTGTTGCGTTTGCAAGTGACCCGCACCGGCAATGAGTCGACGCTGGGCAAGGTCATTGCGCTGATGCAGAACGCCGAGCGTTCCAAGCCGCCGATCACGCGGCTGCTGGAGCGTTACGCCGGCAGCTACATGGTGCTGGTGCTATTGCTGGCGGCGGTGACCTGGTTTGTGACCAATGACGCCCAGGCGATGTTGGCTGTGCTGGTGGCGGCGTGCCCGTGTGCGTTGGTGTTGTCAGCCCCGGCCACGGCGATTGCCGGGATTGCCGTGGCGGCACGGCATGGGATTCTGATTCGCAGCTCGGCCTTCCTCGAAGAGTTGGCGGACCTGACCTCGCTGGTGGTCGACAAGACCGGCACCCTGACCTTTGGCACCTTGCGCTTGCAGTCCATCGAGAGCGCATCGACGGATCGCCAGGCGCTGCTCAACCTGGCGGCCAGCCTCGGTTCGGCCAGCAGCCACCCGGTCAGCTGCGCGTTGGCGGGGTTGGCGACGCCGGAGCAACGGCTGGCGCTCAGCGATATCCGCGAGCGCCAGGGCCTGGGCGTGGTGGCACAGACTGAACAGGGCGAGGCGGCGCTGGGGCGTCCGGAGTTGTTCGAGCAATTGGGTATTGTCGCGACGCCTGTTCCTGACCACGACGGCCCGATTGCCGGGCTGGCGCTGAAGGGGCAATTCGTCGCCTGGCTGTTGCTCGCCGACAGCGTCAAGCCCGAAGCCCGCCAGGCGCTGCAGGAACTGCGCGACCTCGGCCTGGGCCGCCAACTGCTGCTGACCGGCGACCGCCAGAGTGTGGCCGACAGCCTGGCGCTGGACGTGGGCATCAGTGATGTCGAAGCCCAGGCCCTGCCGGAAGACAAGCTCAACCGCGTGCTCGGCGAGATCGACAGCGGCTTTCGGCCCATGGTGGTGGGCGACGGCATCAACGATTCCCTGGCGCTCAAGGCCGGTGTGGTCGGCGTGGCCATGGGCGCGGGCGGCGCGGATATCGCGCTGGCCTCGGCGGATGTGGTCTTGATCGGCAGTGACCTGCGCCGGCTGGGTACCTGTGTGCGCTTGAGTCGCCAGTGCCGGTACACGTTGCAGGTCAACGTGATCATCGGCCTGGGCTGGACGCTGGCCATCGTGGTGTTTGCTGCCTTCGGCTGGCTGGGCGCCGCCGGGGCCATGATTGCGGCGGTGCTGCACAACCTCAGCACCTTGCTGGTACTGGGCAATGCCGGGCGTTTGCTGCGGTTTCAGGAGCCGCTGCTGAAGCTTGAGGAATAATTTCCGAATTATTTTCGTAGCGCTGTAACGCCGGCAGGGGGCCTCACTCTAGTGGTGTGTCGAGACTGAACAATCCGTTCAGACCGACTCCACTACCGATCATGAGGACTACAAAATGAACATTAAATCCGCTGCTGCCGGTGCCGCTCTCGCCATGGCCGCCGCTACGATGTTTGCCGGTGTTGCTACCCAGGTCCAAGCCGCAGACGCCTCGGTTCATTGCTATGGCGTCAACGCCTGCAAAGGCCAGAACGACTGCAAAACCAAGGACCATGCGTGCAAAGGCCAGGGTTCTTGCAAAGGCCAGGGCTTCCTCTCCATGAGCAAGGCCATGTGCGACCAGAAAGGCGGCACCGTCGGCGAGTAACCGGCAACCGAGTGCAACCGCAGCGGCTGCCTCCCACCGCTGCGGACACTTTTACCTTGGAGTGTCCTATGCCCACTTCTCTTGCGAGCCTCGGTTACGGCCTGGGCTTACGCAGCGAGTACTACCAGCAGATCCTCGAACAATCGCCGCCGGTGGATTGGTTCGAAGTGATCTCCGAAAATTACCTGGTACAGGGCGGCAAAGCCCTGTACTACCTGGACGCAATCGCCGAGCGTTATCCGCTGGTGATGCACGGCGTGTCCTTGTCCATCGGCGGGCCGCATGCCCTTGATACCGATTACCTGAAGCAGCTCCACGCCCTCGCCGAACGCATCCAGCCGGCGTGGATTTCCGACCATCTGTGCTGGAGCCGCGGCAGCGCGCACCAGTTGCACGACCTGCTGCCGTTGCCCTACACCGAAGAAAGCCTTTACCACGTGGCCGCCCGCGTGCGGCAGGTGCAGGATGTTCTGCAGCGCCCGCTGGTGCTGGAAAACGTCTCCAGCTATGTGCGCTCGAAGGCCGATGAATTTACCGAGTGGGAATTCCTCAACGCGCTGACGCACTTGTCGGGGTGCCAACTGCTGCTGGACGTCAACAACGTCTACGTCAGCTCGCGCAACCACGGGTTCGACGCCTGGACCTTCATCCGCAACCTGCCGCCTGCGAGCATTCGCCAACTGCACCTGGCCGGGCATATGGACTACGGCGATTATGTCGTCGATACCCATGACCAACCGGTATGTGATCCGGTGTGGGCGCTGTACCAGCAGACGTTGGAGCACCTGGGGCCGGTCTCGACGCTGTTGGAGCGCGATGATCATTTCCCGCCGTTCGACGTGTTGCTCACCGAGTTGGACAAGGCTCGCGCGTTGGGTGCTACCGCCCTGGCCCGGAGATCGTTATGCGCATGACCGATTGGCAGCTGGCGTTTGAACAGCATGTGTTATCTGAAGCCCCGCTGGCCAACAGCAGCTTTGCCGCCACTTTGCTGGGTGGGCCGACGCTGGACGTGGACACGGGCCTGGCGATTTATCACAACGCCTACCTGTCACGACTGCAGGACGTGTTGCGGCATGACTTCGGCGCCATCCGATATTGGCTTGGGGACGATGAGTTCGCCGCGCTGACCGAGGCCTACGTGCGGCGTTATCCGTCGGCCCATTACAGTTTGCGTTGGCTGGGCGAGCGGTTCCCGGGGTTTATCCTCGAACACCTGGTGGCCGAACAGAGTGCGCCGCTGGCCGAGCTGGCGCGCTTGGAATGGGCCTTCACCCTCGCATTCGATGCGCCATCAGGGCAGCCGCTGACCCTCGACGATATGGCATCGTTGCCGCCTGAAGCCTGGCCGGCGCTGCAGGTCAGTCTGGCGCCCTCGGTGCAGCAGTTGCTCTGCCACTTCAATACGCTGGCGCTCTGGCGGGCCAGCAAGGAGGAGTCCGCCTTCCCGCCCAGCCAGGCGTTGGCGTTGGCGCACATCTGCCTGGTGTGGCGTCATCAGAATGTGTGCCATTACCGCAGCCTGGAGCCGGCAGAAGCCTGCGCGCTGGCCGGTATGGTGACCACCGGCTGGAATTTTTCAGAACTGTGCGAGCAGCTGCAGGTCACTTATGCAGAGGGAGCCCCATTGCAAGCGGTCACGTGGCTTAAACAGTGGATCCAGGACGGTTTGCTCGAGCGCCGAGCCCCATAGAAGAACGCTATCAAATCGATAGCCTCCTACTTTGTCTTCGGATGGTCTACCCTCACACCAGACGTCTGAAACAAGGGGGGACTACTCATGCTCGCGCAACTTCCACCGGCCTTACAGAATCTTCAGCTACCGCTGCGTCTTCGACTCTGGGATGGCCATGAATTCAACCTGGGCCCCGATCCCAGTGTGACCATCGTGGTGAAGGACCCCACGGTTGTCTCCAAGCTCACCCATCCCACGCTCGATTCATTGGGCGCAGCCTTTGTCGAGGGCAAACTGGAGCTGGAAGGCTCCATCAGCGAAGTGATCCGGGTGTGTGATGAATTGAGTCACGCCCTGATCGATGACGACGAGGGGAGTCGTCCGGTGCGCTCGATCCACGACAAGGCCACTGACGCAGCGGCGATTTCCTACCACTACGACCTGTCCAACGAGTTCTACCAGCTGTGGCTGGACCAGGACATGGCGTATTCCTGCGGTTATTTCGAAACCGGCAGCGAGTCCATCGACCAGGCCCAACAAGACAAATTTCGCCATCTGTGCCGCAAGCTGCGCCTGCAGCCGGGCGAGTATCTGCTCGACGTCGGCTGCGGTTGGGGCGGGTTGGCGCGGTATGCCGCGCGGGAGTTCGGCGTCAAAGTATTTGGCATTACCCTGAGCAAGGAGCAGTTGGCGCTGGCCCGGGAACGGGTCAAGGCCGAGGGCCTGGAAGACCAGGTCGACCTGCAACTGCTGGATTACCGCGACCTGCCCCAGGATGGCCGTTTCGACAAAGTGGTCAGCGTGGGGATGTTTGAACACGTCGGCCATGCCAACCTGGCGGAATACTGCAAGACCCTGTTCGGCGCGGTACGCGAAGGCGGCCTGGTGATGAACCACGGCATTACCGCCAAGCACACTGACGGTCGACCTGTGGGCCGTGGCGCCGGTGATTTTATCGAACGTTACGTCTTCCCCAACGGCGAGCTGCCGCACCTGGCGATGATGACCGCCGAAATCAGTGAGGTCGGGCTGGAAGTGGTCGATGTCGAAAGCCTGCGCCTGCATTACGCGCGCACCCTGGACCACTGGAGCGAGCGGTTGGAAGACAACCTGGAAGCAGCGGCGAAGATGGTGCCGGACCAGGCGCTGCGTATCTGGCGGCTGTACCTGGCCGGTTGCGCCTATGCGTTCGCACGCGGCTGGATCAACCTGCACCAGATCCTCGCGGTCAAGCCGCACGCCGATGGCAGCCATGAACTGCCGTGGACGCGGGAAGATATCTACCGCTGAAACACAATCATGACAACTGCGGTGATCTAAATGTGGGAGCGGGCTTGCTCGCGAAAGCGCTTTATCAGTGACTCATCGAGTACTGATGTAACGCCTTCGCGGGCAAGCCCGCTCCCACATGGGTCGCGTATTGATCGCTAGAGAATCGGCGAAATAAGCCGCGCCACCCGCATGCCCAGTTGTTGCAGGCGGCGGGTTTCGCGGCTTTCTTCCTGGCTGACTTCATGGGCCAGGGCGAAGTCGTCGAGCAGCATCTGTTCCACTTGCTGGGCGAAGGCTTCGTCGACCGTGAGCAACATCACTTCGAAATTCAACCGGAACGAGCGGTTGTCCATGTTCGCACTGCCGATGGCGCTGATCTCGCTGTCGACCAACACCACCTTCTGATGCAAAAAGCCCGGCGTGTAGCGGAATACACGAACCCCGGCGCGTACCGCTTCGATCGCATACAGGCTGGACGCGGCGTAGACGATGCGGTGGTCGGGGCGCGACGGCAGCAGCAGGCGCACATCCACCCCACGCAGCACCGCCAGGCGCAGCGCGGCAAACACGGCTTCGTCGGGGATGAAATACGGGCTGGTGATCCACACGCGCTCGGTCGCCGCATGGATGGCCTCGACGAAAAACAGCGAGCAGGTTTCATACGGGTCGGCCGGGCCGCTGGCGAGCAATTGGCAGAGCACACCGTCTTCGGGGTAGGCGTCCGGCAGGATCAGCGGCGGCAACTCGCGTGCGGCCCAGAACCAGTCTTCGGCAAACGACTCCTGCAGGCACGCGACCACCGGCCCGGTGACCTGCACATGGGTATCGCGCCACGGCGCCAGCGGCGGCTTTTTGCCGAGGTATTCATCGCCGACGTTATGCCCGCCGACAAATCCGGTGACGCCATCCACCACGACGATCTTGCGGTGGTTGCGGAAGTTGACCTGGAAGCGATTGAGCCAGCCGCTGCGGGTGGCGAAGGCCTTGACCTTGACCCCGGCGTCACGCAGCGATTGCACATAGTGATGGGGCAGGGCGTGGCTGCCGATGCGGTCGTAGAGCACGTGAATATCCACGCCTTCGGCGGCCTTGGCTGTCAGCAAGGTGTGCAGTTGGCGGCCCAGTTCATCGTCGTGAATGATGAAGAACTGGAACAGCACGGCCGTCTTGGCGCGGCGGATGGCGTCGAAGATCGCGCTGAAGGTAGCCTCGCCATTGATCAGCAGGCGCACCTCGTTGTTCGCCAGGCACGGCATGCGGCCCAACTTGGGCATGGCGCGCAGCGAGGCGTAGGCGCTGGAGTTGCGCGCGGCCAGGGCTTCCTCGACCCACGGGCGCCAGTTCAGCTCAGTGATCGCGGTGTGCATTTCCTGGTTGGCTTGGCGCCGCGCCTGGATGTAGGCGTCGAAGGTGCTGCGGCCGAAAATCAGGTAGGGAATCAGCGTCAGGTAGGGCATGAACATCAGCGACAAGGCCCAGGCGATCGAGCCTTGGGCGGTCCTGACGGTCAGCACCGCGTGGATCGCGGCGAGGGTCCCGAGAAAGTGCAGCGTGGCGATGAAGTAGGCGAGCAGGTGCGGGCCAAAAAAATCCATGGACGACATGACTCCAGACAATCCAGTGCCTAACAGACCATGAACGGCTGCGAATGTCGCTATTTTATTTGCCGTGCAACACTGGCACTTTTGCGGCGTCTAACGCCCACAATTGCCCAGGAGTTACCCGATGAATGCTCGTCTGCTTGGTTTGGCCATGGTTATTGGTGTGTCGCTGCCCGTGGCGGCGCAGGCGCAGATGCTGGCGCCGGGCTTGTGGGAATTGACCACCAGCAACATGAAAGTCGATAACCAGGACCTGCCGGACCTGTCGTTGATCCTCGGTCAGCTCAAGCAACAGATGACCCCCGAACAGCGTGCGATGCTGGAAAAACAAGGCATCACCATGGCCGGCAAAGGCGTGCAGGTGTGCCTCACGCCGGCGCAAGTCGCCTCTGACTCGATCCCCCTGACCGACCCGCAATCGGGCTGCAAACAGGAAGTGACCGACAAGACCGGCAACCAGTGGAAATTCCGCTTCAGCTGCCCCAAAGCCCAGGGCACTGGCGTCGCAACCTTCCAGAGCCAGAAAGAATTCACCACCACCGTCAACGGTACCTTCAATGCCACCGGCATCCAGCAGAAGGGCAGCCTGGACAGTCATGCGCAGTGGCTCGGCAACGATTGCGGTACGGTCAAGCCCCGCGCTTAACGCAGGAAATGCAGCGGCAAGCCCTGGCAGCTGTCGACCACCTGGCCTTTGTGCCAGGCCAGGTGGCCAGACACCAACGTGGTGCTGACGCTGTGGCGAAAGCGCCGCTCTGCAAACGGCGTCCAGCCGCAGCGGGCCAGGATCGGCTCGTCGCTGACCGGCTTGCCTGCAGGCTCGGGTTTGATCAGCACCAGGTCGGCCCAATACCCTTCACGTAAATAACCCCGATCCGGGATGGCGAACAAGTCGGCAACGCGGTGGCTGGTTTTCGCCACCAGGGTGGTCAACGGCAGCAGCCCGTCGGCGACCAATTCCAACAACGCCGGCAGCGCGTGCTGCACCAGCGGCAGACCCGCTGGCGCGTCCCGGTACCCCAGCTGCTTTTGCGCCCAGGTATGCGGCGCATGGTCAGTGCCAATCACATCCAGGCGATCACTCAACAAGGCCTGGCGCAGGGCGTCGCGGTCGGCGCGAGTCTTGATCGCCGGGTTGCATTTGATCTGGTGGCCAAGGCGGTGATAGTCGCGGTCATCGAACAGCAGGTGGTGCACGCAGACTTCCGCCGTGATGCGCTTTTGCGCCAGGGGCAGGTCTTCAAACAGCTCCAACTCTCGGGCGCTGGTCAGGTGCAGTACGTGCAAGCGCGTCCCCAAGCGCCTGGCCAACTCCACGGCAAAGGAAGACGAGCGATAACACGCCTCGGCATCGCGGATCAGCGGGTGGGCAACCGCCGGGATCTTGTCCCCGAAGCGCTCGCGCAGGCGCTGTTCATTGGCCTGGATGCTCGGCGTGTGTTCGCAGTGGGCGAGGAGCAGGGTGGGCACCTCGGCAAACAGTCGCTCCAGGACCTTCGGGTCGTCTACCAGCATGTTGCCGGTGGAGGCGCCCATGAACACTTTGACCCCGGCCACTTCGCCCGGATCGAGCGCGGCAATGGTGTCGAGGTTGTCGTTGCTCACGCCGAAGTGAAAGCCGTAGTTGGCCACCGAGTGCAGGGCCGCGCGGCGCTTTTTATCGGCCAGGGCTTCCAGGGTCAGCGTGGCCGGGTTGGTATTGGGCATGTCCATGAAACTGGTGATGCCACCGGCCACGGCCGCCCGGGACTCGCTGTAGAAACTGCCTTTGTCCGGTGCGCCAGGCTCGCGGAAATGCACTTGGTCATCGATCATGCCCGGCAGCAGCCACTGGCCTTGGGCGTCAATGGCCACCGGCGCATTGCAGCCCTCGATGCTGGCGGCGATCTTCTCGATGCGGCCGTTGGCAAGCAGCACGTCGGCGTCGAATTCCTGGCCCTCATTCACCAGGCGGGCGTTGCGGATCAGCAGGCGGCTCATGGTTCAGAACTCGTTTTGCAAGGCTTTGTAGCCGCGCACCAGGTCGACGTTGGTACGCGCCACGTCTTCGGAAAACTCCGAGGCGCTGACGCTGACCGGCGGGAATTGCGACAGGTCGGTGTTGGGCCCGATGCGCGTGGTGGAGGGCACGTAAAACGCGGCGGGCAAGTCGCGGCCGTCGACCACCGAGTTGTGGCGCACTACGCAGCCGTCGCCCACGGCGCAATTGAACAGCACGCTGTTGAAGCCGATGAACACACGATCGCCGACGGAGCAGGGGCCGTGGACGATGGAGCGGTGTGCGATCGAAGTGAACTCGCCGATGGTCACCGCCGCGCCGGACTTGGAGTGGATGACCACGCCGTCCTGGATGTTCGAGTTGGCGCCGATGGTGATTGGGTCCATCGCGCCGCTGGCGTCGACTTCGTCGGCGCGGATCACGGCGTAGGGACCGACGAACACGTTCTCACCGATGATGACCTTGCCGCAGATGATCGCGGTCTTGTCGACGTAGGCCGATTCGGCGATCACCGGCAGATCGCCGGAAGGATTCTTGCGGATCATGCAGCGGGCTCCGTAATGATGTGAACGTAATGACCGTCGATGGCGTTGTAGAAACAGGTCGGGCGGCCGGTGTGGCAGGCCGGGCCTTGCTGGTCGACGATCAGCAGCACTGCGTCGCCGTCGCAATCGAGCCGCGCTTCCACCAACTGCTGCCAGTGGCCGGACGACTCGCCTTTGCGCCACAGTTGCCGGCGCGAGCGCGACCAGTAGCAGACCTGCCCGGTGGCCAGGGTTTCGGTGAGGGCCTGGCGGTTCATCCAGGCCAGCATCAATACCTCGCCGCTGCCGTGTTGCTGGGCAATGGCGGCAATCAGCCCATCGCTGTTCCACGCCAAGGCATCGAGCACCGGGTCGAGTGGAAAGCGGCTGCCGAGGGCAGCCTCTTCCAGTTCGAGCATGCTCACGGTCATGGCTTGCCCAAGGCGGCGCACAGGGTGTTGAGGTTGTATTCGAACAGCCCGGTGAAGGTGCTGGCCGGGCCTTCGGCGGCCAGGGCATCGGAGTACAGCGTGCCGCCGATCTGCGCGCCGCTTTCGTCAGCGATCTGCTTGAGCAGGCGCGAGTCCTTGATGTTTTCCATGAACACCGCCTTGACCTTGTCTTTGCGGATCTGGGTGATCAGCGCAGCGACTTCGGCAGCCGACGGTTCACGCTCGGTGGACAAGCCTTGGGGCGCGAGGAACTCGATGCCATAGGCCTGGCCCAGGTAACCGAAGGCGTCGTGGGAGGTGACGATGCGACGGTTGCCCGGCGGCAGTGCGCCGAACTTGGTCTTGGCTTCGGCCAGCAGGCGGTAGATTTCTTTCAGGTAGGCCTGGCTGTTGCGCAGGTAGTCGGCCTTGTTGGCCGGGTCGGCGGCGACCAAGGCCTTGGTGATGTTATTCACGTAGATTTCGGAGTTGGCCAGGTTGTGCCAGGCGTGCGGGTCGGGGATGGTTTCGCCGTCTTCTTCCATGGTGTGGGAAATCACGCCCTTGCTGGCGGTGACCACGGTGGCCTTGGTTTCGGTGCTGGTCACCAGGCGGTCCAGCCAGGGTTCGAAGCCCAGGCCGTTCTTGATGATCAGCCTGGCCTTGAGCAGCGCCTTGGCGTCGTCCGGGGTGGGCTCGTAGGTGTGGGCGTCGGAATCCGGGCCGACCATGTTGCTGATCTGGATGTGATCGCCACCGATCTGGTGGGTGATGTCATCGAGAATACTGAAACTGGTAACCACCTGGAGTTTGTCAGCGGCCTGAGCCGTCGATAACGACAGCACCAGACTGAACAGCACGAGTAGAGCGCGCATCGGGAAACACCTCATTGGGATGACAGCAAGGGCGGGCGGCGCAGCAAGCCGTGCACCGGACCGAAGACCACGGACAGCAAATACCCGACGCCAGCCACCAGCACGATCGCCGGGCCGCTGGGCAGCGAGTAGTAGAACGACAGCAGCAAGCCAAACCACACCGACAGGCATCCCAGCACTGCCGATACCGCGATCAGCACCGGCAGGCGCCGGCTCCAGAAACGTGAAGCGATGGCCGGCAACATCATCAAACCCACCACCATCAACGCGCCGATAGCCTGGAAGCCGATCACCAGGTTCAGTACCACCAGGGTCAGGAACAACCCGTGGGCGAGCGGGCCGAGGCGGCTGACGGTTTGCAGGAACAGTGGGTCGAGGGTGTCCAGCAGCAGCGGTTTGTAGATCAGCGCCATGGCGAGCAGGCTGAAACCGGAGACCCAGAGCATGCCGGTCAGGGTGGTTTCATCCACAGCCAGGGCGGAGCCGAACAGCAGGTGCAAAAGGTCCAGGCGCTTGCCGGCTATGCCCAGGATCAGCACCCCGGCAGCGAGCGAGATCGGGTAGATGGCGGCGAGGCTGGCGTCTTCGCGCAGGCCGGTGCGGCGGGTGATCCACGCCGACAGGCCAGCCATGCCCAGGCCTGCGCCGAGGCCGCCGATGGTCAGCGCGGGCAGGCTCAGGCCAGCGAACCAGAAACCCAGCGCGGCGCCGGGCAGGATGCCGTGGGCGACGGCGTCACCGATCAGGCTCATGCGCCGCAGGATCAGAAACACCCCCAGCGGCGCGGTGCTGCAAGCCAGTACCAGGCCGCCGATCAAGGCGCGACGCATGAACACGAAGTCGAGGAAGGGCATCCACAGGTGGGCAGCGAAGTGCATCAAGCCACCTGCATGTGCGGTTGCGGGCGGATCAGCTCTTTGCTGGCCCCGAACACGCAGCCGGTACTCTTGATCTGCACCACTTGCTGGGTGTGGTGGCGCACGGACGCGAGGTCGTGACAAACGATCACCACGGTGCGGCCTTCATCGTGCCAGTCGTGCACATGTTTCCAGCACAGCGCCTGGCCTTCTTCGTCGAGGGCAGCGTGGGGTTCGTCGAGCAGCAACACTGGCGCTTCGGCGAGGCTCATGCGGGCGAGCAGGGCGCGTTGCAGTTCGCCGCCGGACAAGGCCATCAACGGGCGATGTTCAAGGCCGCTGAGGCACCAGTCTTCGAGTACTGCATGCAGGCGTTCGCTGCGTTGCGGCGGCGTGAGCCGGGTGCCCCAGAAACCGGCGGCAACCAACTCTTGCAGGCTGATGGGGAACTGGCGGTCGAGGTGCTGTTGCTGAGGCAGAAACGACAGGCCGCCGCGGCGTGGAACATCCACGGTGACTTTACCGGCGAGCGGTTTCTGCAGGCCTGCGATGACTTTGAGCAAGCTGCTCTTGCCGGTGCCGTTGGCGCCGATGATGCCGGTGAGGCTGCCTTTTTCCAGGGTGAAATCCACCGCCGGCGTCAGCGGTTGGCCGGGGGCGCCCCAGCGCAAAGCGGTGCAGGTGATCATGCAGAGGGTCTCGTCCAGCGGCTTTCAGCCACGGCATCGTGCGCGTGCAGGCTTTCGGCGTGGATCACTTTCAGGTGGAAGGCGTTGATGGCATCCGAGCGCTTCAAGGCGAGGTTCAGGCGGCGGGCAGCGTCTTCGCAGAACATCAGGTTCTGCCCGTTGGCCAGGGCGAAGGCTTGTTCGTCCGCGCGTTTTACAGCGGTTTGTACGGCGGTGCCGAGGGCCGCCTCGACGTCGTCGATCAGCGCGGTGATGGGCAGGTCGGGCTGTTGGCCGTCCAGCTCGATCAACAACTGCGCACTGCTGCGCTGACTGTGAGGCGTAGCAACAATGCCGTTGGCGCTGCCGAGCCAGGTGAGGACGTCTTCATGTTGCAAAGGCGTGTTGCCGAAATCTTCAACAAATTGCTGCTGAATCAATTGCCTGGCGAGGGCAGCCGAGCAAGGGCAAGTTGAGGAATAAGTAACGTCAATTTTTAGTTCCACGTGGAACATCTGGTTTTGCAGACGCGCTTCGATGCTCACCGGATAGCTTTTCCAGCCAGCCAGCGGGCTGACCAACGCCGGGCGTTTGAGCAGCAAATCGGTGTGGATCCGCAGGTAGGCGTTCTTAGATAAACCTTCATGACTGTCGAGAAAACGCTGCAGTACATTACGCAGAAGTGCCGGCGTAAGGGGTTGCTGGTCGAGCATTTCCAGTGCCAGGTACAGGCGTGACATATGAATGCCACGGGCGGCGCCATCGTCCAGGCTGACGCCGGCATCGGCGGTGGCGGCCAGGCGATGGCCGTCGATGAGGATCGGCAAGGCGATACCGCACATACCGACCCAGTCGAGTGGCAAGGCTTGGCGTGAAGCCTGCGCGGCGATATCCGGCAGAGTCAGCGCATTCATGAGCAGGTCCATCGTTGGAAATAAAAAGACATGTTATATTATAACTATTGAGTCGACGATGATTTTTCTGCTCCAGCCTTTTTTCAGTCATGTCGAGCAGGGACGCTCCTTTATTTGCGGTATTTGTCATGCACAGACGTCAGCTCCTAAACCTGCTTCTGGCCAGCCCGCTGTTCACCTTGCCTTTCACCGCGTCGGCCACCCAGATTCGCAATGCGCGCCTGTGGCGCTCGGACGACAAGCTACGGCTGGTGCTCGACCTCAGCGGGCCGGTGCAATACAAGACCTTTTCGCTGAGCGCACCCGAGCGCCTGATCATTGACCTCAGCGGCGCGGGGCTCAGTGGGGATTTCTCCCAGTTGATGCTCAAGGGCAGCGGGATCACGTCGATTCGCTCCGGGCATTTCGGCAAGGGCGATACGCGGATCGTGCTCGACCTGGCCGCGCCGATGCAGCTCAACAGCTTTTTGTTGCCGCCCCAGGACGGCCAAGGGCACCGGCTGGTGCTGGACCTGACCGGCGCCACCCATGCGCCGCGCCAGATCGCGGCGCAGCCTGCGCCGTTGGTGGCGCCGGTGGACAAGGCTCATCCCAAGCGCGACATCATCGTGGTGGTCGACCCCGGCCACGGCGGCAAGGACCCCGGCGCCGTCGGCTCCAAAGGCCAGCGTGAGAAAGACGTGGTGCTGTCCATCGCCCAGCTGTTAGCCAAGCGCCTGAAGCGCGAGAAGGGCTTCGATGTGAAGCTGGTGCGCAATGACGACTTTTTCGTGCCGCTGCGCAAGCGCGTGGAAATTGCCCACAAGCACAATGCCGACATGTTCATCTCGGTGCACGCGGATGCCGCACCACGGATTACCGCGTCGGGCGCTTCGGTGTATGCCTTGTCCGAAGGCGGCGCCACGTCCGCGACCGCGCGCTTCATGGCGCAACGTGAAAACGGCGCCGATCTGCTCGGCGCCACCAGCCTGCTGAACCTCAAGGACAAGGACCCGATGCTGGCCGGGGTGATTCTGGACATGTCGATGAACGCCACCATCGCTTCCAGCCTGCAACTGGGCAACTCGATCCTGGGCAGCCTGGAAGGCATCACTTCGTTGCATCAGAAACGTGTAGAGCAGGCCGGCTTCGCGGTGCTCAAGTCACCGGACGTGCCGTCGATCCTGGTGGAAACCGGGTTCATCTCGAATGCGCGGGACAGTGCGCGACTGGTCACCGCGCGTCATCAACAGGCGGTTGCCGATGGCCTGTTCGAAGGTCTGAAGAAGTACTTCCAGAAGAACCCGCCGATGAACAGCTACATGGCCTGGGTGCAGGAACAGAAGGATGCCCAGGCCTAGCAGCCGGTTATCCGGCTGCAGGTGAACTTGGCGCTGGCGCCACCCGAACTGGAGAACCGGTTGAGGGTGGTCCAGCCCACGCGCCGTGTGTAGCCGACCCACGCCTCACCGTCCGAGGCCAATCCGGTAAAGAACGTCAGCTGCCCATAGCGGCTGTTGGTCTGTGCCCAATAGCGTTTGCCGATCACCTCGAAGCCGCGCAGGTACGTGGTGCTGCCGACCGTTGCCACGCTGTAGGCATTGCCCAGCGGGTCGACACACGCCAGCAGGTTGGCGCTGCGCGTGCAGTTGGCCAGCAGGCTCGGTGTCTGCGCGCAGGCCGGGCCTGCCGCTGCCAATAACAGGGCGCACCACAGATATTTCATAGGGCTTCTCGGGGCAGGGAGGGTTCCAGCATTGCGCCCTTCGTCGTGACGAGCAAGGGGGATTGGCTTATTTGTATTGTTATACTATAACATTAAATCACAGCCTGACCCGTGAACCGCTCCCCATGACTGAACAAGACCTCCTGGCCCTGCCACCCGCCGACTACATGAATGAAGCCCAGCAAGGCTTCTTCCGTGCGCTGTTGCTGGCCCAGCGCAATGAACTGCAAGTGCGTATCGACGCCGAGTTCCAGCAGCTGCGCGAGCAGGAAACCAACAGCGATCCCGCCGATGTGGGCAGCGCCGAAGAGCAGCGTCAGTGGCAACTGCGCCTGCTGGAGCGGGAAAAAAAGCTGCTGGACAAGATCGACGACGCCCTCGAACTGCTGGCCCGTGGCGAATACGGCTGGTGCCGCGAAACGGGCGAGCCCATCGGCCTGCAACGCCTGCTGCTGCGTCCTACCGCCACCCTGTGTATCGAAGCCAAAGAACGTGAAGAGCTGCGCGAACGCCATAAACGGGCGATTTGACCGGCCACCCTGATGAGGACTACCTGATGCCCAATCGTCTCCCCGTTACCGTGTTGTCCGGCTTTCTCGGCGCCGGTAAAAGCACGCTGCTCAACTACGTCCTGCGCAACCGCGACAACCTGCGCGTGGCGGTGATCGTCAATGACATGAGCGAAATCAATATCGACGGCAGCGAGGTGCAGCGCGACGTCACTCTCAACCGGTCCGAAGAAAAACTGGTGGAGATGAGCAACGGCTGCATCTGCTGCACCTTGAGGGAAGACTTGCTCGAGGAGGTCGGAAAACTCGCCAAGGAAGGTCGGTTCGATTACCTGCTGATCGAATCCACCGGCATTTCCGAACCGTTGCCCGTGGCCGAAACGTTTACCTTCCGCGACGAGAACGAGCAAAGCCTGGCCGACATCGCGCGCCTGGACACCATGGTCACCGTGGTTGATGGCATGAATTTCCTGCTCGACTACCAGGCCGCCGAAAGCCTGGCTTCACGCGGCGAAACCCTTGGCGAGGAAGACGAGCGCTCGATCACCGACCTGCTGATCGAGCAGATCGAATTCGCCGACGTGATCCTGATCAGCAAGATCGACCTGATCAGCAGCCGTGAGCGCGAGGAGCTGATGGCGATTCTCGAGCGCCTGAACGCCCAGGCGGAAATCATCCCGATGGTCATGGGTGAAGTGCCGCTGCACAAGATCCTCAATACCGGCCGGTTCGACTTCGAACGTGCCGCGCAGGCCCCGGGGTGGCTGCAGGAACTGCGCGGTGAGCATGTGCCGGAAACCGAAGAGTACGGCATCGCCTCCACCGCCTATCGCGCGCGCCGTCCGTTGCATCCGCAGCGCTTTTTCGACTTTATCGACCGCCCATGGGTCAACGGCAAACTGCTGCGCTCCAAGGGCTTCTTCTGGCTGGCCAGCAAGCACCAGGACGCGGGCAGTTGGTCCCAGGCCGGCGGCCTGATGCGGCACGGCTTTGCCGGTCGCTGGTGGCGTTTCGTGCCAAAAAGCCAGTGGCCCCAGGACGAAGAGAGCGTCGCGGCGATCATGGGTAACTGGCAATTGAGCACTGGCGATTGCCGTCAGGAACTGGTGTTTATCGGGCAGAACATCGACTTCGCGCGCCTGCGCGCCGAGCTTGATGCCTGCTTGCTCACCGACGAAGAAATGGCCTTGGGCGTCGACGGTTGGCGCTTGCTGGACGATCCCTTTGGCCCTTGGTATGACGAGGCGGCTGCCTGATGCTGGCCCCGGTTATTCCCCTGCGCCCCGTGATCCGCCAGACCCGCGGCGAAACCCCGCTGGCGCTGTCCGACATCCTCGAAGACGGCGTCAACCTGGCGCTGTGGCAGCGCCAGTTGCCGCTGCACATTGCCGAATTCGGCGCGTTGCTGGTGGCGCTCAATGAGCCGTTGGCCGATTCGCTGGTCGTGGAGTTGAGCCGCGAAGACACCGCGCCGAACTTGCAGGGCCTGGCATCCAGTTGTCGCGATCTTGAAGGCTATGAAGGCTTTATCGCTGATGTGGCGTGGCTGGTCAGCGCCTTTGCCTGCCTGCTGGGTGCCAAGCGTATCGGTGTGCGCCTGCGCCTGTTGGACAAGGCCATGTGTCCGCGCTTTCACGTGGACCATGTGCCGGTGCGGCTGATCACCACCTATGCCGGGATCGGCAGCCAATGGTTGCGCGAAGGTGTGATGGACCGTCGCCTGCTGAGCCGACCGGAGGCCGAGCCTACCGAGCGAATCGAGCAGATTCACTGCGGCGAGGTGGCCTTGCTCAAGGGCACGAAATGGCATGGCAATGAAGGTCATGGCCTGATCCATCGCTCGCCCGCCCTGAAGGCGGATGAACGCCGCTTGATCCTGACGCTGGATTGGCTGGCATAACCGCGTAGGATCTAGCGTTCTACACGGTCTGAATGAAGCGTCTCATGCTGCAGAACATTCCCACCCACGTGATTGCCGGGCCCTTGGGCGCCGGCAAGACCAGCCTGATCAAGCACCTGCTCGCGCAACGCCCGGCCAACGAGCGTTGGGCGGTATTGATCAACGAGTTCGGGCAGATCGGCCTGGACGCTGCGCTGCTGACCCAGGATGACGACGGCATTGCCTTGGGCGAAGTCGCCGGTGGCTGCTTGTGCTGTGTGAATGGTGCACCGTTCCAGGTAGGCCTGGGCCGTCTGCTGCGGAAGGCCAAGCCGGATCGGCTGTTTATCGAGCCCTCCGGCCTGGGGCACCCGGCGCAGTTGCTCAAGCAATTGCGCCAGGCGCCGTGGCAGAACGTGCTGGCGGTTCAGCCCTGCGTGCTGGTACTCGATGCCCAAGCCCTGGCGGCGGGTAAACCGTTGCCACCGGCGCAGCAGGAAACGCTGGCCAGTGCCGGGCTATTGGTATTGAACAAGGATGAGACGCTGGATGCCGCGCGGCGCCAGGCTGTCGAACGGCAGTTGCCGGATTGCCCGGTGTACTGGACTCGCCAGGCCCAGTTGCCACTGCAGCAGCTACCCGGATTAAGCGCACAGGCCGCCGCCGCGGTGGATAACTTCGCCGTGCCCGAGGGTGTCGCGCAACTGCCGGCGATCTGGAACGATCCCACGCTGCCGATTTGCTTGAGCCAGGCCCAGGAAGGCGGTTGGAGTATTGGCTGGCGCTGGCACCCGAGTCAGCAATTCGATGCCGTGCGGGTATCCGGATGGCTGGAAAGCCTGGAATGGCGCCGCGCCAAGCTGGTTATCCACAGCGCCGAAGGCTGGATTTGCGCCAACGCCGTGGATAACGCTTCGCTTGCCTGGCAACCCAGTGAATGGCGCCGCGACTCGCGGATCGAATTGATTTTCAGCGCACCACAGGACGTGGCCGCGTTGCAGATGGCGCTCGCGGCCTGCCGTCAGTGACGATTCTTGGCCGCGTGGTCCTCGCGCCATTGGCTCAGCTCGATCACATTGGCACTGGGCAGTGGGGTCTTGATCTCGAACGGGTAGGGCGCCAGTTCGATCTGCGCGCTGTGGGCGCCGAACTGGGTGATCGTCCCCGGATGGCGGGTCTCGCCGGTCACGGTGAATTCGAAATTGTAGATGCGCGCCAGGCGTCGCCGACCACTGGCATCCTTCACAAAACCGATGCGCTTGAGCGCCACCGCACCGTCGAGCAGCTCGATATCGAGCTTGGCGCAATGCTGCTTGACCCGTTCCAGCGCCCGCTCGCGCAGGCCGTGGTTGTGCCACACCCAGGCGGCGGCAGTCGCCAGCAGCATCAACACGAAGATGTTTCCCAGGGTCAGCATGCAAAGAACTCCAACAAAGTGAGAGCAGCTTAACTGTGTCGCCGGTCTGTCGTACAGGCTGCGTTTAGTCGCATACTGCGCGGCCAGAATTTCAATGGCTTTACGGAAATCTCCCGCATGAAACGCACACCTCATCTGCTTGCGATCCAGTCTCATGTGGTCTTTGGCCACGCCGGAAACAGCGCTGCCGTGTTCCCCATGCAGCGGGTCGGGGTGAATGTCTGGCCGCTGAACACCGTGCAGTTCTCCAACCACACCCAGTATGGCCAATGGGCGGGAGAAGTGTTGGCGCCGCAGCAGATTCCGGCGCTGGTGGAAGGCATTGCCGCGATCGGCGAGCTGGGCAACTGCGACGCGGTATTGTCCGGTTACCTGGGCAGTGCGGACCAGGGGCGCGCGATCCTCACCGGTGTGGCGCGCATCAAGGCCATCAACCCCAAGGCCCTGTACCTGTGCGACCCGGTGATGGGGCATCCGGAAAAAGGCTGCATCGTGCCGCAGGAAGTCAGCGATTTCCTGCTGGAAGAGGCCGCGGCGATGGCCGACTTCCTGTGCCCCAACCAGCTGGAACTGGACAGTTTTGCCGGGCGCAAGCCGCAATCACTGTTCGATTGCCTGGCCATGGCCAAGGCGTTGCTGGCGCGCGGGCCGAAGGCGGTACTGGTCAAGCACCTGGATTACCCCGGCAAGTTGCCGGATGGCTTCGAGATGCTGCTGGTGACCGCTGATGGCAGCTGGCACCTGCGCCGGCCGCTGCTGGCGTTTCCGCGCCAGCCGGTGGGCGTCGGCGACCTGACCTCCGGGCTGTTCCTGGCGCGTGTGCTGCTCGGCGACAGCCTGCTGACGGCCTTCGAATTCACCGCGGCGGCAGTACATGAAGTGCTGCTCGAAACCCAGGCCTGTGCCAGTTACGAACTGGAACTGGTGCGCGCCCAGGACCGCATCGCCCATCCGCGTGTACGTTTCGAGGCCACGCCCATCGGGTTGTAGGCCTCTGCCGAATTGAGACAGGGCAAGAGCGTCCGGTACTATCGGGCGCTTCTTGTCCCCCTGTGCTTTTCAAGGAAGATCCATGTCGCCATCCCTTAGGGTTTTTTCCGCGCTGAGCCTGGCCTCGCTGCTCAGTGCCTGCAGTGTCAACGGCAGCTACCCGGACGCCACCGAACCTGATGCGGCGAAGCTGCGCTTTATCTCCAACACACAGAATTCCACGCTCGACCTCTTCGATGCGCAGCACTGCGCAGGCCGTACCACCGGCATGCTCAACAACTTCATGATGGCCGATACCCGCCGCCGCGCCGACATGAGCGTGCCGCCGCCAGCGAAAACCCGTGGCCTGCTGGAAGTGAAGTTGCCCGCCGGCCAGCCGCTTTTCGTGCGACTCAATACCAACGGCGGCTCCTACGTATGCGCCAAGGCGTTCAATTTCACGCCCGAAGCCGGCAAGGAATATGAAGTGACCTTCGACGTCGACGGGAGCAACTGCATTACCACGTTCCGGCGCCTGTCACGGTTCAATGGCAAAGACGCGCGTACGCCACTGCCAATGTTCGAAACGCCGTTGCTGGCATGCGCCGGCAGCACGCCGATGTTCCCCAGGCAGCTGCCCGAAACCGCCCAGCGCACAGCGTTGATCAACACCATCGTCGACACCAACGTGCAGCTGTTCAAAATGATGAACCCTGATACCCCGGCCGAAGCACCGACGACCGCCAAAGCCCTTGAGGAGCAGATTGCCAAGCGCAAGGTGGCGATGGGATCGTTCACGTTGCCGCAGGATTACTGGGCTCAATATCGCCAGAACTACGCACTGTTGAATGAAGAGGCTGCAGCCCAGCAGACACGCACGCTGGGGTTCTACAAGGAGGTTTATCGCTTCCGGCTCACGCTTATCGAGGACGCGGTGCTGCAACAGTGGCTGAACCCGACGGACCTCGCCACGCGCGAGCGGGTCAAGGCCAATGACAAGATGATGACCACGTACTACACCAATACACGCACGTCAGTGATGATCGAGGTGCTCAACCATCACATGGAGCGCATGAGCCAGTTGGACCAGCGCTTTGATGTCTGTGCCCACTACGACAAGTGCTGGCACCTGTAGGCGTGGGCGCGCTCGCGCTTACTAGGCGTCTGCCTTGATCTCCTGATAGCGCTTCTCCAGCTCCTGGCGAATCTGCCGACGCTGCTGGGCCTGCACGAACCGGCGCTTGTCTTCACTGTTGTGGGGCTGCAATGGCGGCACGGCGGCGGGTTTGCGCTGGTCGTCCACGGCCACCATGGTGAAAAAGCAGCTGTTGGTATGGCGCACCGAGCGTTCGCGGATGTTCTCGGTGACCACCTTGATGCCCACTTCCATCGACGTGTTGCCGGTGTAGTTGACCGATGCGAGGAAGGTCACCAATTCGCCGACATGGATCGGTTCGCGAAAGATCACCTGGTCGACCGACAACGTGACCACATAGCGACCGGCATAACGGCTCGCGCAGGCGTAGGCCACTTCGTCGAGGTACTTGAGCAGGGTGCCGCCGTGGACATTGCCTGAGAAGTTGGCCATGTCAGGGGTCATCAATACCGTCATCGACAGCTGGGCGTTTCCGGGTTCCATAGCACACTCACGGGTTGTAGGCATTGGTTGGGGGGGCACCTCTGCGGGTGCTGGAATCTTTGCAGCGCCATCCTTTACGGGACGCCGGTGGGCGGCTTGCCGTCACGCGTGCACCGATCTGTTTCCATATATTGCACCGGCTTTCCGGCGGAAGTCGCGGTGTTAACCTTCAAAAGCCCATCTCAGGGCATTTCTTACGATCAAGGCAGACTCTTCCTCTCGCTCTTTGCGACCGTTCAAAGGCGCGGACGGATGCAGGAAGAGCGCCAGTACCCTCAAGGAGCCCCTCGCCATGCACGCCATCAGCTTTATCCAGGACCTGGCCGTGATCATGTTGGTGGCCGGGGTTGTCACCATCCTGTTTCACCGCCTCAAGCAACCCGTGGTGCTGGGGTACATCGTCGCCGGCTTCATCATCGGCCCTCATACGCCGCCCTTCGGCCTGATCCACGACGAAGACACCATCAAGACCCTCGCCGAGCTGGGGGTGATCTTCCTGATGTTCTGCCTGGGCCTGGAATTCAGTCTGCGCAAGCTGTTCAAGGTCGGTGCCACGGCGTTTATCGCGGCGTTCCTGGAAATCATCCTGATGATCTGGATCGGCTACGAGATCGGCCGCTGGTTCGACTGGAATACCATGGACTCGCTGTTCCTCGGCGCAATCCTGGCGATCTCCTCGACCACCATCATCGTCAAGGCACTCAATGACCTGAAGATGAAGAACCAGCGCTTCGCCCAGCTGATTTTTGGCGTGCTGATCGTGGAAGACATCCTCGGTATCGGCATCATTGCCTTGCTGTCGAGCATCGCCGTCAGTGGCACGGTCAGCTCCGGCGAGGTGTTCTCCACGGTCGGCAAGCTCTCGCTGTTCATGATCGTCGCACTGGTCATCGGCATTTTGCTGGTGCCGCGCCTGCTGGCCTACGTGGCCAAGTTTGAAAGCAACGAAATGCTGCTGATCACCGTACTCGGCCTGTGTTTCGGTTTCTGCCTGCTGGTGGTCAAGCTGGAATACAGCATGGTGCTGGGCGCGTTCCTGATTGGCGCGATCATGGCCGAATCGCGCCAGTTGATTAAGATCGAACGCCTGATCGAGCCGGTTCGCGACATGTTCAGCGCCATCTTCTTCGTCGCCATTGGCTTGATGATCGACCCGCAGATCCTGCTGCAATACGCCTGGCCGATTGCGGTAATCACCGTGGCGGTGGTGCTGGGCAAGATGCTGTCCTGCGGCCTGGGCGCGTTTATCGCCGGCAATGATGGCCGGACCTCACTGCGCGTAGGCATGGGCCTGTCACAGATTGGCGAGTTTTCCTTCATCATCGCCGCGCTTGGGATGACCTTGCAGGTGACCAGCGACTTCCTGTACCCGGTGGCGGTTGCCGTTTCGGCGATCACCACGTTGCTCACGCCGTACCTGATTCGGGGTGCCGACCCGTTGTCGTTGAAGATTGCCGCCGTGATGCCCAAGCGCCTGAGCCGGGTGTTTGGCCTGTATGGCGAGTGGCTGCGCAGTATCCAGCCGCAGGGTGAGGGCGCGATGCTGGCGTCGATGATTCGCAAGATTATCCTGCAAGTGGGGGTGAACCTGGCGCTGGTGGTGGCGATCTTCTTCGCCGGCAGTTACTTCGCGGCGCGCATTGGCGGGTATCTGGAGGGGTGGATCAGTGATCCAAGCTGGCAGAAGGCATTGATCTGGGGTGGGGCGCTGCTGTTGTCGCTGCCGTTCCTGATTGCGGCTTACCGCAAGCTCAAGGCGTTGTCGATGTTGCTGGCAGAGATGAGCGTGAAGCCGGAAATGGCCGGGCGGCACACCCAGCGTGTACGACGCGTGATCGCCGAGCTGATCCCGCTGTTGTCGCTGCTGGTGATCTTCCTGCTATTGGCAGCCTTGTCGGCCAGCATTCTGCCGACCAACAAGTTGCTGGTGCTGATCGCCGTCGTCACGGCCGCAGTGGCGGCCGTGCTCTGGCGGTGGTTCATCCGCGTGCATACGCGCATGCAGGTCGCCTTGCTGGAGACCCTGGATAACCACAAGGACACGCCGGAGCATTGAGAGCAACTGTGGCGAGCTTGCTTGCGCTGGGCTGCGCAGCAGCCCTGAACAGTGATCTCGCCACACAAGCCTTGTGGGATCAGCTTTCCAGCCAGACGTCCCGCGCCCAGTGCCACACCGATTCCCAGGTTTCTTCGGTGACGAGTTCTTCTTCGCCAGACCACAGCACCACGGTGCCGTCTTCTTCGACGCAGTAGTAGTCGTCACCGTCCTGGCAGATCGGGATCATGCTGCGATCAACGCCTGCATCCCAGGCGTTGGCGGCCACGTCGGGCAGGTAGGTGTGGGATTGCGGGTCGGTGACGGTCACCGGCTCCAGGCTGCCGTAGACCACGTCGCTGACGGTCAGCAGGAATTCGCGGAACACAAACGGGATGTCGATGAACAGTTGTTCCTCGATTTCCACCAGTTGGTCTTCGTCAGGCAGTTCCAGAGGAACCGGGACCGGTTCGTTGGCTTCACGCAATTGTTCGATGATTTCTTCCACGGCCGGGATCCTCTTGCTAGATGGCGCGGTTTATAGGGGCGTTTTATACAGTAGCTCGCTATAAGTGCAACCGTGAAATAGAAAACCCCGGACAGGTCCGGGGTTTTTTGTTACGGCTTGCTCAAGCGCGGGGGTATCAGCCGTTCTGGCGGATACCGGCGACCAGCCAAGGCTGGTTGTCGCCTTGGGCGCGTTCCATGTTCCAGCTTTCGCTGAACACTTCGCCCTGGTCGAAACGCGAGGTCTTCGACACACCGCTGAAGGTCAGGGTGGCGATGGTCTTGTCGGCGCGGTCATCCACACCTTCCAGCTGTACGCGCAGGTCGTCGATGTAGGTCGACTGGAAGGCGTCGCCCAGGTCGGCGCGTTCGCGCTTGAGGAACTCCAGCAGTTGTGGGGTCACGAACTCGGAGATCTTGTCCATTTCGTTGGCGTCCCAGTGCTGCTGCAGGGACTGGAAGTGGCTGCGGGCCGCTTCGACGAAACGCTCTTCGTTGAACCACGCCGGGGCGTTGATCACCGGACGGGCGGCGGCAGGCGCGGCCGAACCACCGAAGATCGAACCCATGGCTGGCTTCTGCTCGAACACTTCACGCTGCATCGGCGCGCCGGCTGGAGCCAGGTGCTCCTGCTGCTTGCGTCGACGGGCGGCGATGAAGCGGAAGATCACAAAGGCGATGACCGCCAAGATCAGGATGTCGAAGATCTGCATGCCCTGGAAGCCGCCGCCCATGAACATGGAAGCGAGCAGGCCACCGGCGGCGATACCGGCCAGAGGGCCCAACCAGCGCGAAGCACCGCCGGCCTTGGCCGCGGCGCCAGCAGCACCGGCTGCGCCTGCGGTGGCGGCTGCACCGCCCATGCCGCCGGCGGAAGGAGCCATTTGGCTGGTCTGGTGAGTCGGTGCCGAGCCCATGCTTTTGCCGCCACCGAAGCGCTTGGCGTTGGCGTCGAGGCTCATCGTCAGGCCGATGCACAACGCCATGGCGATGCTAAGAAAACGTTTCATAAAGGGAATTCCCATTTGTGGATTGCACGCGCGCCATGTTGCACAGGTGTAGTGACAGTGGCTAGCGACATAATGTTTCGGGCTTTTGCGTAAGACCGAATCAGAATGGTCTGTAGGACTTAATACAGATATTGGCCCGTGCAGGTGAAAAACAAGGGAGGGTCACAATTCTTCACATTGTAGGAGCCGGCTTGTCGAGTCGTCGCCCCGCAGCGATGGCGGTCTTAGGACCGCCATCGCCAGCAAGCCGGCTTCTACAAGGGGGAGGGTGTCAGATGGCTTCGAGCTTCGCGTAGCCCATCATCAGCCATTTGCTGCCTTCAGCGAAGTTCACCTGTACCCGTGCCTGGGCACCGGCGCCTTCGAAATTGAGGATCACGCCTTCGCCGAAAATCGCATGCTTGACCTGTTGGCCCAGGCTGAACGGGGTTTCCGGAATTTCGGAACCGGCAAACAGGCTGCTGGAGTTCTGCTGCTGGCCACCACCGAACGGGCGGCTGACGCTGTTGGACAGGCGCACTTCCTGGATCAGCCCCTTCGGCACCTCACGGACGAAACGCGACACCTTGTTGTAGGTCTCGCTGCCGTACAGGCGTCGGGTCTCGGCGTAGGTCATCACCAGGTTCTGCATCGCCCGGGTAATGCCCACGTAGGCCAGGCGGCGTTCTTCCTCAAGGCGGCCAGGCTCTTCCAGGCTCATCTTGTGCGGGAACAGGCCTTCTTCCATGCCCACCAGGAACACGTAGGGGAATTCCAGGCCCTTGGCGCTGTGCAGGGTCATCAGCTGGATGCTGTCTTCATGCTCATCGGCCTGGGTATCGCCGGCTTCCAGCGAGGCATGGCTGAGGAAGGCCGCGAGCGGGGTCAGCTCTTCGTCTTCCTCGGTGTTCTCGAACGCACGCGCGGCGCTGACCAGTTCCTCAAGGTTTTCTACCCGGGCCTGGCCTTTCTCGCCTTTTTCCGCTTCGTGGTAGGCGATCAGCCCGGATTGCTCGATTACAGTCTGGGTCATCAAGTGCAGGGGCATTTCCGAGCACTTGGCGGCGAGGTTCTCGATCAGTTCGACAAACACGCCCAGTGCCCCGGCAGCGCGGCCGGTCAGGCCTTTATTGGCGATGAGCAGGCGCATGGCTTCCCACATCGACACATCGGCGTGGCGGGCGTGGTCGCGGATCGCTTCCACGGTTTTCTCGCCGATGCCGCGGGCCGGGATGTTGATCACCCGCTCCAGCGCCGCGTCGTTGCCACGGCCTTCGAGCAGGCGCAGGTAGGCCATGGCGTTCTTGATTTCGGCCCGCTCGAAGAAGCGCTGGCCGCCATAAATGCGGTACGGGATGCGCTCGCGCAGCAAGGCTTCTTCCAGCACCCGCGACTGGGCGTTGGAGCGGTACAGAATCGCGATATCGCTGCGCGCCAGGCCGGTCTTCAACGCGCTTTCGATGGTTTCCACCACGTAGCGCGCTTCATCGTGCTCGTTGAACGCCGCGTACAGGTTGATCGCCTCGCCTTCGCCGCCGTCGGTCCACAGCTCTTTGCCCAGGCGCCCGGTGTTATTGGCGATCAGGGCGTTGGCTGCCTTGAGGATGCCGGCGGTGGAGCGGTAGTTCTGCTCCAGGCGGATGGTGACCGCGTCCGGGAAGTCTTCGGAATACTGGTAGATGTTCTCGATTTTCGCGCCACGCCAGCCATAGATCGACTGGTCGTCATCGCCCACCACCATCAAGCTGTCGCCGCCCTTGGCCAGCAGGCGCAACCAGGCGTACTGCACGGCGTTGGTGTCCTGGAACTCGTCCACCAGGATATGCCGGAAGCGTTTCTGGTAATGGGCCAGCAAGCCTGGGTTGTCGCGCCACAGGTCGAGGGCGCGCAGCAGCAGTTCGGAGAAGTCGATGACGCCGGCCCGCGCGCAGGCGGCCTCGTAGGCTTCATAGATGCTGCGCATGGTGGCCAGGAACAGGTCGCCGCTGGCCTGGATATGTTGCGGGCGCAGGCCTTCGTCTTTCTGGCCGTTGATGAACCATTGCGCTTGCCGCGCTGGCCAACGCTGCTCGTCGAGGCCCAGCTCGCGGATCACGCGCTTGACCAGGCGTTGCTGGTCATCGCTGTCGAGGATCTGGAAGGTCTGGACCAGGCCCGCTTCCTGCCAGTGCGCCCGCAACAGGCGGTGCGCCAGGCCGTGGAAGGTGCCCACCCACATGCCGGCCGGGCTGATGCCCATCAACTGCTCGATGCGATGGCGCATCTCGGCAGCGGCCTTGTTGGTGAACGTCACCGACAGGATGGAGTGCGGCGACGCGTTCTCGACCTGGATCAACCAGGCGATACGGTGCACCAGCACTCGGGTTTTACCGGAGCCAGCACCGGCCAGGACCAACTGACGGCCAACGGGGGCGGCTACGGCCTGGCGTTGGGCATCGTTGAGGGAGTTCAGCAAAAGGGAGAGATCATCGCGCATCGGCGCATTCTAGGGTGCCGGGGGGGCTCGGGCAAATCCCAATGCCGGGCGGGCGACGGAAAACATCCAGGCTGATCCGCGCCGGGCAAACATTCTGCATCGGGTGATGACTGGTCGGTCAATGGCCGCAGCCCCCGCCGTGTCTCGCTCAAGCCGTCTGGCGCCTAGGTTTGCGCTGGATAAACGTGAGGTTTTTATGACGTGGAGCAGTTTGGCCCAAGCGCGTGCTTGTGTATGCTCCGTCGACGTTTCGGGCTCACCATTGTAAGAACACTGCCTATGACCCTCAGCACCGACCTGTTCGGCCCCACGATGGCGCCCGCGCAGGTCATCCATAAACATTACGCCACGGAGATGGCGGTCGAGCGCACGCGCCTGCTCTACCAGGGCTCGTTGCTGCCTACCTTATTAATGCTGGTCAACGGCCTGGTCTGCGCCTGGCTGCTGTGGAACCCCAAGCAATACCTGCTGGACAGCATCTGGCTGGTCTGGCTGCTGGCGTTGGTGGCGATGCGCGTGATCCAGGTGGCGGCGTTTGACTCGGCCATGCCCAGCCGCCAGGCCCAGCCGATCTGGCGCCGCATGTTCATGCTGGGTTCAGCGGTCAGCGGCCTGACCCTGGCCGTCGCCGCCATCGCGCTGGTACCGGTGGACAGCTTTATGCAGCAGGCCTGGGTCTTTGGCCTGATCGGCGCCGCGACGCTGTCGGCCAGCGTGGCCTATGCCGTGAGTCTGCCGGCGTTCCTGTCCTTTTCCCTGCCGTGCCTGGTGCCGGCCATCGCGTACCTGTTCTGGAACGGCGCCCCGCAGCAACAAGGCTGGGGTGTGCTCGGCCTGATCCTGCTGGCGTCCTTGAGTGTGGTGGCGTGGCAGGTCAATCGCTTGATCCAGCGCGGGCTGCTGCGACGCTTCCAGAACCAGGCGCTGATCGAGCATCTGCAACAGGCGCAGCAGCGCAGCGAACAGTTGAATCAGGAACTGGTGCGCGAAGTCGAGCAGCGTCGCCAGGTCGAACAGGAACTGCGTGAAGCGCAGATCGGCCTGCAGGACCGCGTGGCGCAGCGCAGCCAGGAACTCGACGCCGCCAGCCTGGCCCTGAATAAAAGCGAGGCGCGCCTGGCCATGGCCCTGCAAGCCAGCGAACTGGGCCTGTGGGACTGGAACCTGCAAACCGACGAGGTCCACCACACCCAGCTCAAAGAGTTGTTCGGCCTGGAACCCGAGTACGTCACGGCGATGCTCAGCCACCTCAAGCCGCGCCTGCACCCCGAGGACCTGCCGTTGCTCAAGCGCGCGCTGGTGGAGCACCTCAAGGGACGCAGCGAGGACTATCAGGTCGAATACCGCGTGCGCCATGGCGATGGCCATTGGGTGTGGATCGAAGACCGTGGCCGCGCCGTCGAGCGCACGCCCAGCGGGCGCGTCACGCGCATGCTCGGTACGCGCCGCGACATCAGCGCCGGCAAGGCCCTGGAAGAACAGCAGCGCCTGGCTTCGACGGTATTCGAGGCCGCCAGCGAAGGCATCGTGATCCTCGATCCGGATTACGCGTTGATTGCGGTCAACCAGGCCTTCAGCCGCGTCACCGGCTTCGACATCGACGACATGCTCGGCCGCAATGTGGTGGAACTGCCCAGCAGCCGCGATGCGCGGCGCCACTTCCCGGTGATCCGCCAGGCGCTGCTCAGCCACGGCACCTGGCAGGGCGAACTGGTGGAGACGCGCAAGAACGGCGAGCTGTACCCGCAGTGGCTGCAACTGAACGTGGTGCGCGATGTTCGTGGAAAAGTCAGCCATATCGTGGGGTTCTTCGCCGATTTGTCCGCGCGGCGCGAATCCGAGGAGCGCATGCGCTACCTCACGCATTACGATGAATTGACCGGCTTGGCCAATCGTTCGCTGTTCCGCGAACGGTTGCGCGAAGCCCACCAGCGCGTGCGCCTGGGCGGGCGGAGCCTGGCGCTGCTGCACATCAACCTCGACCGTTTCAAATTGCTCAATGACAGCCTCGGCCATGAAGTCGCCGACCAGCTGTTGCAGAAAATGGCGCGGCGCTTGATCAACGCCTTGCCGGAAGCCGACACCATTGCGCGGCTGTCCGGTGATGAATTTGCCGTGCTGTTCGATGCCTATGGCAACCTCTCGAGCCTGGCGCGGGTGGCGACGCGGCTGCTGGCCAAGTTGCGGGTACCGGTGACGGTGGAAGGGCATGAGCTGGTAGTCAGTGCCTCCATGGGGGTCAGCCTGTTGCCGGATAACGCGCGGGAAATTTCCGCGCTGGTCAGCCAGTCGAACATGGCCATGCAACATGCCAAGCATTTGGGCGGCAACAATTTCCAGTTCTACACCGACAGCCTGCAAGCCAGCACCCTGGAGCGCCTGCAGCTGGAAAACCACCTGCGCAAGGCCATCGAGGAGCGCCAACTGACGGTGTTCTACCAGCCGAAACTGTGCCTGGCCACCGGCAAGCTGAATGCCGCCGAAGCGCTGATTCGCTGGGAGCATCCGCAATGGGGCATGGTGCCGCCGGGGGACTTTATCGGCCTCGCCGAAGAGACCGGCCTGATCGTGCCGCTGGGCGAGTTCGTGCTGCGCCAGGCCTGTTGGCAGGCGTGCGAGTGGCAGCGCCAGGGGCTGGCGCCGATCCGGGTGTCGGTGAACCTGTCGGTGCATCAGTTGCGCCAGGGCAAGCTGGTCAGCCTGGTACGCCAGGTGTTGGAAGAGACCGGGCTGGACCCGCAATACCTCGAGCTGGAGCTGACCGAGAGCCAACTGCTCGACAGCGTCGAACACATCATCGCGACCTTCCAGCAGCTGCGCGACCTGGGTGTGAAGCTGGCCATCGACGATTTTGGCACCGGTTATTCATCCCTCAGTTACCTCAAGCGCATCCCCGTGGACTACGTGAAGATCGACCAGACCTTCATCCGGGGCCTCGGGCAGGGTCGGGAGGACGCAGCGATTACCCGGGCGATCATCGCCATGGCGCATGGGCTGGCGCTCAAGGTGGTGGCCGAAGGCGTGGAAGATCAGCAGCAGCTGGATTTCCTGCGCGGCGAGCGTTGCGACGAGGTGCAGGGCTACCTGATCAGTCGGCCGATGGCGGCCGAAGGGCTGGCCGATTTGTTACGGAAAAATGCAGTTTTTCCTTAGCCGCGCGGCTTCAACCCCAGCGGCTACAACTCGGCCGCCCTTAGATTCAAAGGCGGACAGGGCGATTTAGTGATGCATCGGACGGGCAAAACGACAATTCTTGTAGTATAACTACAAGCTTGCTACATCCCTGGCACCTGCCAATAACAAGAGTCCTGCCCTTTGAACCTGTTGCAACATATCGCCCAGTCGCGCCACCTGTTACGCAAATCGGAACTCAAGGTTGCCGATCACGTGCTGCTTGACCCTGCGGCAGTGATGCACAGTTCTATGGCCGACCTGGCCCACAGCGTGGGCATCAGCGAGCCGACCATCGTGCGCTTCTGCCGCGCCATCGGTTGCTCCGGGTTCCAGGACTTGAAACTCAAGCTGGCGCAAAGCCTGGCCGCCGGTGCGAGCTTCGGCCAGTTTGCGATTCATGAAGACGACTCCGTCGCCGACTACAGCCTGAAAATCTTCGACACCACCCTGCACACCCTGATGGAAGTGCGCGAGAAGCTCGACCCGGTGGAGCTGCAAAAGGCCGTGACCGCCATGTCCCAGGCCCAGCGCGTCGAGTTCTACGGCTTCGGTGCGTCTGGTGCGGTGGCCGCCGATGCCCAGCACAAATTCTTCCGGCTGCTGCTCACCGCTGCGGCCTACAGTGATCCGCACATGCAGGCCATGTCGGCGGTGACCTTGAAGCCCACCGACGTGGCGATCTGCATTTCCCAGTCGGGCCGTTCCAAGGACCTGCTGATCACCGCCAACCTGGTGCGTGAAAGCGGCGCGACCCTGATTACGTTGTGCCCGAGCCAGACACCGTTGGCGGAGCTGTCCACGGTCAACCTGGCGATCGATGTGCACGAAGACACCGAGATCTACACCCCGCTGACCTCGCGCATCGCCCACCTGGTGGTGATCGACGTGCTGGCGATGGGCGTGGCAATGGCGCGCGGCCCGAGCCTGGTCAACCACCTCAAGAGTGTGAAGCGCAGCTTGCGCAGCCTGCGTCTCTCACCCAAATCAGTCAAAGCCCTCGACGATTAATCGGGTGTACACAGATCAATGTGCGAGCTGGCTTGCCTGCGATGGCGGTCTGTCAGCTCGCACATTCATTGACTGAGCTGCCACGCAGGATGTGCACAGCGCCTGAAGATTCATCGTCCTGTAACCCCCGCGCCGCCAAACCGTCATCCCCCAGGGCCATCCTGAACTCCCCGTACTCGCATTGGGAGACTGAAAATGGCCCGGCCCTACGAAGACAGCAACAGCTCCGTCAAAACCCGTCGTCAGCAGGAAGACCAGCGCCGCATGGCGTTCCGTCGTGCAATCGAAGACCGCTGCGACGAGCGTCAACTGCAGCAGAGCATCACTGACTACCCGGAACTCCACTGGCAGGCACCCTTGGCTGCCCAGCGAAACGCTCAGCCAACGCGCTGATCTGCACCCGTTCGCTGCGGATAAAGCCCAGGAACGCATGGGCCACCGGTGACAGGCGCTTGGCCTTGGCCTGCACCAGGCACCAGCTGCGGTACAGCGGCAGTTCTTCCACCGGCAGCTCCTTGAGCCCGCCGGTGGCCAGCTCCAGGTTGACCGCGTGGCGCGTCAGCAAGGCCACGCCCAACCCGGCGTTCACGCATTCACGCTGCGCCTCGGCCGAGGCCACTTCCACCGTCTGGGTGAAGTGCACGCGTTTCTCCTTGAAGTATTCCTCGCACGCCAGCCGCGTACCGGAACCCGGTTCGCGCAGCAGCAGTGTGTAGGGCTCCAGGTCCTGCAGGCGCAGCGGGCCTTGCAGGCTCAACGGATGTTCAGGTGGGGCCACGGCCACGATCGGGTTGTTGAGGAACGGCAGGAATTCCAGGCCCATGTCCTGGGGCACCATGGACATGATCACCAGGTCGTCGCGGTTGTCCGAAAGCCGTCGAATCACCTGGGCGCGGTTGACCACCGTCAGGTGCAACTGCACCTCCGGGTGCTGGCGCTTGAAAGCCGCAAACAGGTGCGGCACGAAGTATTTGGCGCTGGATTCCACCGCCAGTTTCAACTGGCCCTGCAGCGAGCCCTGCATGTCCGACAGCTGCATATCGAGGTTTTCCAGGCGCCCGAAAATATCCCGGCTGGCACGTTGCAGGGCTTCGGCGGCTTCGGTCATGTAGAGCTTCTTGCCGACGTAATCGAACAGCGGCTGGCCGATCAGCTCTTCCAGCTGACGAATCTGTAGGCTAACGGCCGGTTGCGTAAGCGACATTTCCTCGGCTGCACGGCTGTAGGAACGCAAATCGCACACTTCATTGAAGATCTGCAATTGACGTAATGTCATACGCATCAATGACTTACGCATTATTTTGTAATCCCGGCCTACCCCTGATGCATCGACTATAAGTCTTTACTTATACACAGCCCAATAATTATTGATTTTTGTTAATCCCTGTTGGGGCTTAGTGTGTGTCTCGCGACTGTCATGAAACATTTGGTCACGCGCCGACCCGGATCCAGTGGGTTGAAGACGCAGCAATCGGCTCAAGGGAATTTCCAAGTGATAAAAAAGATCCTGATCGCCAACCGTGGTGAAATTGCCGTACGAATCGTGCGTGCCTGCGCCGAGATGGGCATTCGCTCGGTCGCGGTCTATTCCGACGCCGACCGTCACGCGTTGCACGTCAAGCGTGCCGACGAAGCCCACAGCATCGGGGCCGAGCCCCTGGCCGGCTACCTGAACCCGCGCAAGCTGGTGAACCTGGCCGTGGAAACCGGCTGTGATGCGCTGCACCCCGGCTACGGGTTCCTCTCGGAAAACGCCGAGCTGGCCGACATTTGCGCTGAACGCGGGATTAAGTTCATCGGCCCGTCGGCTGAAGTGATCCGTCGCATGGGCGACAAGACTGAAGCGCGCCGCAGCATGATCAAGGCTGGCGTGCCGGTCACGCCGGGGACTGAAGGCAACGTTGCCGACATCCATGAAGCCCTGACCGAAGGCGACCGCATCGGCTACCCGGTGATGCTCAAGGCCACGTCCGGTGGTGGTGGTCGTGGTATCCGCCGCTGCAACAGCCGTGAAGAACTCGAACAAGCCTTCCCCCGCGTGATTTCCGAGGCCACCAAGGCCTTCGGTTCGGCGGAAGTGTTCCTGGAAAAATGCATCGTCAATCCCAAGCACATCGAGGCGCAGATCCTCGGTGACAGCTTCGGCAACGTGGTGCACCTGTTCGAGCGTGACTGCTCGATCCAGCGCCGCAACCAGAAGCTGATCGAAATTGCCCCCAGCCCCCAACTGACCCCGGAACAGCGCGCCTACATCGGCGACCTGTCGGTGCGCGCGGCCAAGGCGGTGGGCTACGAGAATGCCGGTACCGTGGAGTTCCTGCTCGCCGAGGGCGAGGTGTACTTCATGGAGATGAACACCCGGGTGCAGGTGGAACACACCATCACCGAAGAAATCACCGGGATCGACATTGTCCGCGAGCAGATCCGCATCGCCTCGGGCCTGCCGCTGTCGGTCAAGCAGGAAGACATCCAGCACCGTGGCTTCGCGTTGCAGTTCCGTATCAACGCCGAAGACCCGAAGAACAACTTCCTCCCCAGCTTCGGCAAGATCACCCGTTACTACGCCCCCGGCGGTCCCGGCGTGCGCACCGACACGGCGATCTATACCGGCTACACCATTCCACCGTTCTACGACTCCATGTGCCTGAAACTGGTGGTCTGGGCGTTGACCTGGGAAGAAGCCATGGACCGCGGCCTGCGCGCCCTGGACGACATGCGCCTGCAAGGCGTGAAAACCACCGCCGCCTACTACCAGGAAATCCTGCGCAACCCGGAATTCCGCAGTGGCCAGTTCAACACCAGTTTTGTCGAAAGCCATCCTGAACTGACCAACTACTCGATCAAGCGCAAACCCGAAGAGCTGGCCCTGGCCATCGCCGCCGCCATCGCCGCCCACGCAGGCTTATAAATAAGCAGCTGCAAGTTGCAAGCGGCAAGCTACAAGTTAAAGCGGATCAGCGTTTACTTGCAGCTTGTAGCTTGAAACTTGCCGCTATGAGGAGATCCGAATATGACTAAGAAAATCTTCGTAACCGACACCATCCTGCGCGACGCTCACCAATCGTTGCTGGCGACCCGCATGCGCACCGACGACATGCTGCCGATCTGCGACAAGCTCGACAAAGTCGGCTACTGGTCGCTGGAAGTCTGGGGCGGCGCGACCTTCGACGCCTGCGTACGTTTTTTGAAAGAAGACCCATGGGAGCGCCTGCGCAAGCTGCGCGCCGCGTTGCCTAACACGCGCCTGCAAATGCTCCTGCGCGGCCAGAACCTGCTGGGCTACCGCCACTACAGCGACGACGTGGTCAAAGCCTTCGTCGCCAAGGCCGCCGTGAACGGCATCGACGTGTTCCGTATCTTCGACGCCATGAACGATGTGCGTAACCTGCGCGTGGCCATCGAGGCGGTGAAAGCTGCCGGCAAACATGCCCAGGGCACCATCGCCTACACCACCAGCCCGGTGCACACCATCGAAGCGTTTGTGGCCCAGGCCAAGCAAATGGAATCCATGGGCTGCGACTCTGTGGCAATCAAGGACATGGCTGGCTTGCTGACCCCGTACGCCACCGGCGAACTGGTCAAGGCGCTGAAGGCCGAGCAGAGCCTGCCCGTGTTCATCCACTCGCATGACACCGCCGGCCTGGCCGCGATGTGCCAACTCAAGGCCATCGAGAACGGTGCCGACCATATCGACACCGCGATTTCCAGCTTCGCCTGGGGCACCAGCCACCCGGGGACCGAGTCGATGGTTGCCGCGCTCAAAGGCAGCGAATTCGACACCGGCCTGAGCCTGGAGCTGCTGCAGGAAATCGGCCTGTACTTCTACGCCGTGCGCAAGAAGTACCACCAGTTCGAAAGCGAGTTCACCGCCGTCGACACCCGCGTGCAAGTCAACCAGGTGCCGGGCGGGATGATCTCCAACCTCGCCAACCAGCTGAAAGAGCAGGGCGCACTCAACCGCATGGGCGAAGTGCTGGCCGAAATCCCGCGGGTGCGTGAAGACCTTGGCTTCCCGCCGCTGGTCACGCCGACCTCGCAGATTGTCGGCACCCAGGCGTTCTTCAACGTGCTGGCCGGTGAGCGCTACAAGACCATCACCAACGAAGTGAAGCTCTACCTGCAAGGCGGCTACGGCAAGGCGCCGGGTACCGTGAACGAGAAACTGCGCCGTCAGGCCATCGGCAGCGAAGAGGTGATCGACGTGCGTCCGGCTGATTTGCTCAAGCCGGAAATGACCAAGCTGCGCGGCGAGATCGGTGCGTTGGCCAAGTCGGAAGAAGACGTGCTGACCTACGCGATGTTCCCGGACATCGGGCGCAAGTTCCTCGAGGAACGTGACGCCGGCACCCTGGCCCCTGAAGTGCTGCTGCCGATCCCTGAAGCCGGCGGTGTGGCGCGTGCTGGCGGCGAAGGCGTGCCGACCGAGTTCGTCATCGATGTGCACGGCGAAAGCTACCGCGTGGACATCACCGGCGTCGGCGTGAAGGCCGAAGGCAAGCGCCATTTCTACCTGTCCATCGACGGCATGCCGGAAGAAGTGGTGTTCGAACCGCTCAACGAATTTGTCAGCAGCGGCGGCAGCAAGCGCAAGCACGCCACTGAGCCGGGCCACGTCAGCACGGCAATGCCGGGCAACATCGTCGACGTGCTGGTCAAGGAAGGTGATGTGGTCAAGGCTGGCCAGGCCGTGCTGATCACCGAGGCCATGAAGATGGAAACCGAAGTGCAGGCGTCGATCGCCGGCAAGGTCACCGCTGTGCATGTGGCCAAGGGCGACCGGGTCAACCCGGGCGAGATCCTGATTGAGATCGAAGGCTGATACAGCCTTCGACATAACCGTTTAATCCTCGGGGGAGCAGGTGCTCCCCTTTTTTTTGCCTGTCGATCGGGCTTCCCGGTGACTTAGAACGCCATCGCCCATTGGCCCATCAACCCCTGGTTGCGACTGTGGCTGCCAAACTCGGCGCTGTAGGCCAGGCCTACGCTGTGCTCGTCCGACAGCGCCAGCTCCACGCCGGTGCGCAGCGCCAGGCTGTCACGGTCCAGGGACGTGCCGCCGACGGTGAACGCGCTGTTGAAGTCCTCACGTTTTTCCCAGGCGAAGGACTGACGTACGCGGCTGCTGGTGTCGCCATAGAGATGCTTCCAGCTTGTGCTCAAGTGCGGCTTGAGGATCATCTGGTTGGCCAGCGTCACGTCATGGGTCACGCGCAGGCCGAAGGTGCTGCTGAGGTTCTGCTGGGTCTGCGTACCCACGTTCAAGGCGCTGTAGCCGCCTTTCTCCTGGAAGCGTTCGCGGTGATAGCGCTGGAAACCCACGCCGGCAAAGGGCTCGGCGCGCCAGTCAGCGGTCTGCAGCTGATAGCCCAGCTCGGCAAATGCGTTTTGGCTCCGCGCCTTGTACTTGCCCGAGAGGTGATTGCGGTGATTGATGAAGTCGAAGTCGACCGTGCGTTTGTTTTGCCCGGTATGGCTGCTGTACAGCGCGCCGAGGCGCAGTGCGAGTGGCCCGTCCAGGCGGACGGCGTAGGCGCCGAGGTGCCAGCTGTCCACTTCACCCTTGAAGCGCCTGGCGCTCAGGTCGCTGCCGGATTTGCCGCCCACCACACCCACCCGCCATGCATCGTCGATTGCGCCGTCGGCCCCCAGTAACAGGCCTTGGCTGCTCTGTTTCAAGCCGGCACTGCCGTGTTGCGCATCAAGGCTGCCGCCATTGCCCAGGCCTTGCAGCCATACGCGACCGGTGTCGCCGGTGTCTTTATCCAGCTGGCGTATGGCTGCCAACAGGTTGGCGTTCAAGGCTTTCTGGCTGTTCTGGGTGGCAGTGCCGAGGTTGGCGTTCTGGCTTCCCGCCAGTTGCTCGAGCACTGCACCTATTCGGCTCGGCTCCAGGGTGCTCAGGTACAGGCCGTAACGTTCGAGCCGGCTTTTTTCCCGCTCGTTGAACTCGTCCGACGCGAGCAATCCATCCACGGCGGCGTCCAGCACCCGAGCGACGCTCAGGGCGTTTCGGCTGGTCGCCCGGTCGGCGAAGTAGAAGTCTTCAGGCGCCGGCAGCGCCGGCGCGGAATGACCCTTGTTGCCGGGCTGTTCGAACCATTCACTGTCTGGCTCCATATCGCCCCTGGCCTGTGCGTATTGAGCGCCGAGGGCACCCAGCGCCAGGGTGATGGCGAGCGCGAGTTGTTTGTGTATGCGCGGCATGTAATCCCACCTCTTGATGTATGAGGCGGGGAATTTAGCGAGGCTGCGGGGGGATAAATGTCAGGCCGGGCGACCCTTGCTTGCGGGAGATGTCGCTAGTCTGCAGCGATAATTGCGGCTATCGCCAAGGGATTGGGCCGACGCGCATTGCGCCGCCGGCCCAGCGGTTGAGCCACGTCTCAGAGCGCCTGCTGGCGACACTCCGCGAGGCTCTTCAACTGCCCAGAGCCCGACTGGTTGGCATCTGACAACCAGGCCTCGAAACCCGCGCCAATCGCGGGCCATTCCGAATCCAGGATCGAGTACCACGCGGTATCGCGGTTTTGCCCCTTTACCACCATGTGCTGGCGGAACACCCCTTCAAAACTGAACCCCAGCCGCTCGGCCGCGTATTTGGAGCGGGCGTTGCCGTTGTTGCACTTCCATTCCAGGCGGCGATAGCCCTGTTCGAACGCATGCTTGGCGAGCAGGTACACCGCTTCGGTGCTTTTCGGCGAGCGTTGCATCGGTGCGCCGAAGGTCACGTGGCCGATTTCGATGCGGCCCTGGGCCGGGACGATGGACATCAGGCTGAGGATGCCTTGCACCTGGCCGCTCGCCCGGTCGATCACGCTGAAGAAATACGGATCGCTGTGTTGCGCATGGTTGTTGAGCCAGTCATTGAAGACACCGCGCTCGGGGAACGGGCCATAAGGCAGGTAATCCCACAGTTTCGGGTCGGCGCCGGGGCCTTGCAGGGCTTGGAACAGGTCGTCGCCATGGCGTGCCGGGTCGAGTTTTTCCAGGCGGATAAAGCGCCCTTCGAGCAGTTGGACCGTAGGCGCCGGGACGCCTTTCCAGTCGGCGGGTGAGATAGGCATGCTGCGCTCCTTAAAGACCTTTGCGAAATTGAATGAAACCCGGACGTTCGGCGATGCGCTCGTAGAGTTGGATCGCCGTGGCGTTGGTCTCGTGGGTCAGCCAGTGCACCTTGGCGCAGCCATCAGCCTTGGCGGTGGCATAGACGAACTCGATCAGTTTGCGGCCAACACCGGTGCCGCGCTGGGCCGGGTCCACCAACAGGTCCTGCAGGTAGCACGAGTTCTCGATGCTCCAGTTGGAACGGTGGTAGATGAAGTTGACCATGCCCACGGCCTTGCCATCCTGCCAGGCCAGCGCGGAATGGGTCGGCTCCTGTGCATCGAGCAGGCGTTGCCAGGTGCTCTGGGTCACGGCGTCCGGCAGCTCGGTGTTGTAGAACTTCAGGTACGCCTGCCACAACGGCAGCCAGGCGGCGTGGTCGGCGGCAGTGACCGGGCGGATGTCGATCTGGCTCATTCTGAAACTCCTTGGGGAATAAAGCGGGCGAGGGTCTGGTCGCGCACATCGGCGCTGGCGGCCAGCCCTTTACGAACACCGTCGATGTCGGCCTGGCTGCGGTTCTGGCTGAGCTTGCGCTTGCCGATCAGGCGCTCGATCGGCAGGGCGAAGCCGACGATGGCCTTGAGCATGCCGTCGATGTAATCGGCCGGTGCGTCGCTGACCTTCCACGGCTGGGTACGGTTGCCTTCATGGTGATCAGTCAGGGCGCTGACCAGTGCAAGCAGGCGCTCGGCGTCGGTAAACACTTCAGCCTTGCCGTAGGCATGCACCGCCAGGTAGTTCCAGGTCGGGACCACCTTGCCGTGCTCGGCCTTGGCCGGGTAGAACGCCGGGCTGATGTAGGCCTCGGCGCCGGCAAAGATCACCAGGGCCTCGCTGCCGTTTTGCAGGTCGCGCCATTGCGGATTGGCCTTGGCCAAGTGCCCGTAGAGGGTGCCATTGGGGCCTTCATCGGGGTTGAGCAGCAGCGGCAGGTGGCTGGCTTGCAGGCCTTGCTCGCCAACGGTCACCAACTGCGCCAGGCGCGTGTGCTGAATCAGTTGCTGCAATTCGGGCAAGTCTTCGAGGGCAAAGGCGCGAGGTGTGTACATGAATATTTTCCTTGGCGAATGCCTGCATCGTAGGCAGGCTAATGGTCTGTTGTAAGAGCCATCTCAGGCCAATTTCATAGGTCCAATATGCCGCCGCTTTCGCCGCCTCTGTCATTCAACCCTGCCGGCATCGAGCTGGACCGTCGCCAAGGCCTGACGCGCCAGCTGTATGAGGCCCTGCGCCAGCGGGTGCTGGACGGACGCCTGGCCAGCGGCACGCGCTTACCCGCCAGTCGTGACTTGGCCGCGGCCCTGGCGATTTCGCGCAACAGCGTGGTGCGTGCCTACGATCAACTGTACGCCGAAGGGTTTATCGAAGGCCGAGTCGGTGATGGCACCTATGTGGCCCAACTGCCCCAGCCGAAAAAACTATCCACAAAAGTGTCCACAGGGTTACCCACAGGCTTATCCCCAGCCTTATCCACAAAATGGACGGATTTACCCGAAGATCTCGATAAAGAAGTTATCCACAGACCGGGCCTGGCCCGGGTGAAAAACAACCATCTTTCACAGCCGCCTGCGGGCCCGCCCAGGGCGTTTCGCGTGGGTGTGCCGGCCTTCGATCTGTTTCCGTTCGAGGTGTGGGCCAAGCTGAACGGGGCATTCTGGCGCAAGCCGGACCTGGAGCAGTTGTGCTACGGCGACCCGGCGGGCGATGCTCGCCTGCGTGGCCTGATTGCCGCTTACCTGCGCAGCTCGCGGGGCATGCAGTGCGCGGCTGAGCAAATAGTGATCACCTGTGGCGCACAGCAGGCAATCAGCCTTTGTGCACAGTTGCTGGTGGAGCCGGGCGACGGCGTTGCGGTGGAAAACCCGGGTTACCGCGCTGCCGGCCATGCATTCGCCCTGGCCGGTGCGAACCTGCAGGGCGTGCCGGTGGACCACGAAGGCATCGACTGCCACACCCTCAACAGCCTGAAAGATTGCCGCCTGGCCTATGTCACGCCGTCCCACCAATACCCATTGGGCGTGGTCATGAGCCTGGCGCGGCGCCTGGAACTGCTGGCCTGGGCCGAGCGCACCGGCGGCTGGATCATCGAGGACGACTATGACGGCGAGTACCGCTACAGCGGCGCACCGCTGTCGCCCCTGGCCGCGCTGGACCGCAGTGGCCGCGTGCTCTACGTCGGCACCTTCGGCAAAGTCGCGTTCCCGGCCCTGCGCCTGGGGTATCTGGTATTGCCGCCGGGGCTGGTGGATGCGTTCTCGCGGCGCCGTGCGGTGGACATGCGCCACTCGGAAGTCAGCACCCAGGCGGTGATGGCCGAGTTCATGGCGGCCGGGCACTTCCAGCGCCATATTCGCCGCATGCGGCGGGCGGCCTTGAGTCGCCGCAATGCGGTGCTGGCCGGTTGGCCGGGCGGCTTGCCGGGCGTCGGCGAATTGCCCAGTGTGGCGGCGGGGCTGCACATGACGGTACGCGTGGACAGCCTGGCCCGCGAGCAGCAATTGGTTGAGCAGGCCCAGGGCGTGGGGGTCGAGGTCAATGGGCTGAGCAGTTATTGGCTGGCGCACTCCACCACGCCGGCGGACCAGCGCGCCGGCCTGGTGCTGGGCTTTGCCGCCGTGCCCGAAGCGGCCATCGCCGAGGCCCTGGCTAAGCTGCGCAGGGCCTGGCAGGCCGGTTGACCTCAGCTCTGGAAGAACAGTGAACGAGCCAGCTGCGGGCTGATTTCGCTGCGATAAATCGCAATCTGATCGCCGTCGCTCAGGCCGGTGCGATGGATCGCGCCGCCGAGTCGCTGCTGTTCGCGGGTCTTGAGGTGGCCGGCGGTGAAATGGTCGAGCTCGGCGTGCGGCGAATCGTAATGAAAGTGCGCATACCACAGCACTTCCTGGGTGTTGTGATCGCTGATCGCGTACTCATCCAGGTAGTCCTTGCCGGGGCCCTTGAGGCGCCGGCGGGTGATCACCTTGGCAATGTTCACCGCCCCCTGGCTGTGCAGCCACTGCACCCGCGCGGCAGTCGGCAGTTGCTGTTTGGTCATGCTGATGCGGGTACTGGTGCCCAGCGCATAGAGCCGTTGCGTGGCCTCGTTGAGTTGGCGGTTGAGGGTGGCGGCAGACGGGCGATCACTCTCCGTGAGGTTGCGTTGGGTCAGCGCCTCTTCGATGTTGCTCGCTGCCAGCTCCATGCGGGCGGCGTGCTGGTGCAGCATCTCTTCGATTTCCACCGGGATTCGCCCGGCTTTCCTTGACTGCACCAGGAGGCGCTGGGTCGCGGAGGGCTCTTCATCCAGCAGGTTTTGCGCGTTGCTCATGCTGATATTGAGGTCCACCGCCACCGGCCGTTGTGGCCTTGGGGTCGGCGTCGTGCGCTCGACCCACACCCCGGGGCTTTTTTCGTGGAAGGTCGCAATGACCTTGCCCGTGACCGGCGCCTTTACGTCCAGGAGCCCCTCGTCAGAGGGGCGTGGCTCGCCTACTACCACCGCGTTGAAGCGGGTCTTGATGACCTTCTTCTTCGGCGCCTGCTGCGTTTTCGACGGGCCGGCCTTGGTCTCCCGCGGCTTGCGTTCTTTCAACAGTCGGGCCAATTCATGCACGGCTTGCCTGTTGAAATCGTCGATGCGTTGGCGAAGGCTCTCCAGCGGTTCCCTCTGCACGTAGTCCGGGTGTTCGGCGTGCAGGTCCAGCAGGCGTTGGTCGACCAGGGAGAATTGTTCGACCAGGCTGTTGAGCACCTCGATCCGCTCGCCCGGGTCGCTGACACTGGCGTCGGGCATGGCCTCGATCCATGTTTGTATGTTGAGGTCGGCGATGTTCACGATTTCATTGAGCTGGGTGTGGGCATCGACGAAGGCTTCACCGCTGCCTTCCCTGATGCACAGGTAGCGATTCAAAGTGATTTGCAGGGCCTTGAGGTCGTGAAGCTTGAAGTCAGGCAAGGCATGGAGAGTGTTCTGGATGACTTTCATGCCGTCGATGCCCAGTTCCTGCAGGTGCAGGTAACGGGTTTGCGCGTATTCGAGGCGGCTGATCATGTCCAGGTTCAGCTGCGACATTTTCTCGGCAAGTGCGGTCTGTCTCTCGGTTTGCATCGGCGCGAGGGCCTCCATCTCATCCAGCGTCGACAACAGTTCTGTCCGGAACGTCGGCAGGGTTTCCGAGACGGCGAAGCGCGTGAGCAGCAGTTGCTGGTTCAAGTAGTCGATCATGTCGCCCTGGTAGTTGGGCACCGTATCGATGACGTTCAGTGCCCGAAGCTGGCGGATGGGCACGTCATACTCGGCCAGGCGCGTGTCCAGTTTTTCGATGAATGCCCGGCGTTGTTGGTTGGTGGAGGGGCCGGGTTGCGGGTCTATCGCCGCGTGTGCCATGGCAACCTCGGCTTGCCCGCGCTTCTGGCCTGCATTGAAGGTGGTGAGCTGGCCCCTGAGCTCGGCGATCCGCGATGGTTTTTTGGCCTGGGCGGCCTTGCGCCGATTCCTGAACCCGGCGCCACGCAGGCGTAGTCGCGTGTCGACAAACCATTGGCCGGCCAGGTTACTGACCAGCAACGGGCCGACGTGGGAGGGGCGCTGCGGATCGACAATCATGACGTTGTCGTTCTCATCCAGCATGACCTCGAACCAGCGCTCCTTGACCGGTGCGTACCATTTTTCACCCAGGGCAGAGAGATTCAGGTGGGGACCGGGTTCTTGGCTTGGCTCCCTAAGCCCTGCGGGTTTATCGACTTTGAAGCGATCCAGTGTTGCCGCAAGGCTCGCGGGTAAGCGATTGAGTGCGCCACTGTTGTGCAGCGGCCCCAGATGGCGTGCCGGCAGTTCGGCATCGGGCAAGTTGGGTTGCTGCGTCACCACGATCTTGCGCGGCAGCGGCGTGGGGCGATGGGCGCTCGCTGGCGGTTCAAGCCTTGGCGGCTGTGCCTTGAGTGGACGGGGCTGCGGCGGATGGCGCAGGGCAACATGCAGCACCAGGGCCATGCCCAGGTTGAGCAACAGGTCGACCTGCGCCGTCCAGGAGGTCTTGCCGTCAGGCCCGGGCTCGGCTTGGGTGGCTTCCTGCAGGTCGTCCATGATTTGCCAGATCCAGGCGGCAATCCCCACCGTGCGCCCCAGAAATGGCAGCGCCGCGCTGAAAATCAGCCAACCGGCCTGCCGGTAGGTGGCCCAGCGTTTCTTCACGTTGGATACCGATTGCCGGTTGGCCAGTTCAACCATCGCATTGGCGTTGTCCTTGAACAGGGTCGCCAGGTGATCGTTGCCCAGCACCTCATCACTCAAGGCAATGGGGCCGCTCATTTGCACCACTACCTGCGGTTCCACCAATCCGCGCACGACGGTCCATGGCGAGGGCAGGGCGGCAGGGAAGACGTACTGCTCGTAATTGAAGCGGCTGTCGTTGGGTAACCAGGCCAGCACCGAGTCGCGCAAGCTGCGGTGATGCTTGATGGCATACAACAGGTTTTCGCGTGATGGGAACTGCACCAGCACCGGGTCCAACAGGGGGCGATACAGCAGGCAGGGGCCTTGGGTGTGATCGCGGGGGCCGATCACGAACATGTTCGCCACCGCATCCGGTTCCCGGCCGGGCCGCAGGGTGGGGATAAATGCCAGGCGACGGATGACAATCTCTTGCCCCTCGACCTGTCGGTCGTGCGCTTGCGCCTGCACGGCGGCGGCGACATAACGGTAACCGCGATCATCGATGCCATGCTCGCCCTGGATTTTCCACTGCAGGGCCAGCAGCGGCAGTTGCGCCCGCAGGTGCGAGGTGTAGAGGGTTTGCCGGCTGCGGGATTGCTCCGGGTCGTCGAGCAGGGTTGTCTTGATCAGCGCGGGATAGTGTTGGCCGATGTCGAGGGTTTCGATCACGCCCTTGAGGTAGTCGTACGTCAGCCACGCGGGACCTGTGCCGCCGTTGTAGTGCACGCTGGGCGTGCCGGTGGGCAGGCCGGTAAGGTTTTCCAGGGCCAGGTCGATCAGGCTGCGCCGGGTGATGTCGCTGGCGCCGGGCAGCACAAACGTGCCCCAGACCACAGGGCTCTCGATGCTGATCTCGACCTTGTCCAGGCTCAGGCTCGCGCCATTCCTCTGCCGATTGATCTGTTTTTGCAGTTGCTCGCGTGCGTAATCGCGGATCGGAGGAATGCCGTCCTGGAACGTTCGACCGAGGTTGTGGGTATGCACCTCGGCCAGTTCGATCACGTACCGGCTGTAGATCGACACGTCGAGGTCCGAGGCGTTGGCGAGCCAGTCGGGGAGCTGTTCATGAATCTGACGGATGCTCGACAGCGAGTGCTCGCTCAGGTCCTCGATCACCGGCAGGATCCGCGCGACAGCCTGGCCGGTGGTGACCGCCACGGGAGCGACCTCGAAGCCGGCCGGGCCAATCGAACCGATCGCCTGCAGTTGCAGGGCGATCAGGTTGCACGCCAGGCTATCGAAGAAATCTGCGCTGGGTTCGTACAGCCGCCATTGCACGCCGACATCCAGTTGATATTGGACCAGGCTGGCGGGCAGCGACTCACCGAGCTTTTCCAGCGACTCGAACTTCTCATAACCGTTGAGCAGCGAGTAGGCCAGAATCCGCTCGCTCTGCTCGTGTTTGCCGATCAACACCGCCATGTCCGACAGGCCGATATGCGTGGATTGGTTGTTGTGATGGCCATCCATGTCGATCAGGTAGGCGTGGGTCTGGAACGTATCGAAGGCCTTGCGCTTGGCCTGCTCCGGAAAGTGGAACAGCAACCTGGCCATGGCGCAGTCGTGTTCGTCCCAGCCCTCCTGCGTGGTGACGTTCCACACGTTGCGCAAGGAATGTGAGAGCAGCTGCCAGCGCGGGCCAGACATACCGTTGGAGGTATTCCAGTAGTCGAGTTGCTGCTCCTGGTAGGCGGTGAAAATCAGGGCTGCCAGCTCATTGATCAACCGCGCGATGGCATCGATCTTCACCGGCAGGTGTTCGGCGCGCGGTGCCTGTGGCTGCGCCGTGAGGAAATGCTCGCCGTCGATATAAATTACCGGCTCCGGCGACAGGGCCTGGTTGGCCAGGACCGAGGTCAGCGACTCCATGGCGGGGGGCGTTGACTGAATGAGGTCGTCGGCGATGCGCCAGTGTGGCGTGACGACGGTGGCCAGGTCCGGGTCGATATTCAGTGTCGGGTATTGCTCCTTGAGGGCGGCGCGCAACAGGTTGGCGGCGACTTCGCGGATGGACGGGCCGGTACTCAGTTGCGTCAGCAGATCGTAGGTGCTGGGCGGGCGGTTACTGGTGGGGATCGAGTCGGTGGGCATTTGCAGCTCCTTGGCCGGTATCAGGCGTGAAGAGCTGCAAGGTAGAGTCTGGCAAGGCGGGCGAGACGGTAGATAAGTAGTAACGGCCGGGGCCTGCACGCCCCGGCCGTGGCCGATCAGGTCCCGGACTTGATCTTGGTCCAGGCGCGGGTCCTGGCGCGTTCGGCATCTCGGCCCAGGGGTTTCAAGGTGTAGAGCGTGGCCATTGCCGCTTCGGTGGGGTACAGGTTGGGGTTGTTGCGGATCGCCGGGTCAACCTGTTCAGTCGCGTCCTTGTTGGGATTGGGGTAGCCGACGAAGTCACTGATCGGCGCGATCACATCGGGTTGCAGCAGGTAGTTGATAAAGGTGTAGGCGTCCTGCGGGTTCTTCGCGCCTTTGGGGATGGCAAGCATGTCGAACCAGATCGGCGCGCCTTCCTTGGGCAGGCGCATGTCCACTGTCACGCCGTTCTTGGCTTCCTTGGCGCGGTTGGCGGCCTGGGAAAAGCTGCCGGAATAGCCGACGGCGACGCAGATGTCTCCGTTGGCAATGTCGGCCATGTACTTGGAGGAGTGGAAGTAGGTGATGTACGGGCGGATCTTCATCAGCAGCGCTTCGGCTTTTTCATAATCCTTGGGGTTGCTGCTGTTGGGGTCCAGGCCCAGGTGCTGCAGGGCCAGGGGCAGGATCTCCGACGGCGAGTCCAGCAGGGCGACCCCGCACTGCTTGAGTTTGCTGATGTTTTCTTCCTTGAAGATCAGGTCCCAGCTGTCCACCGGCGCGTTGTCGCCCAGCGCCGCCTTGACCTTGGCCGGGTTGAAGCCGATCAGGATGGTGCCGTACATGTAGGGCACGGCGAATTTATTGCCGGGATCGTTGGCCTCGATCAGCTTCATCAGCTTGGGATCGAGGTGGTTCCAGTTCGGCAACTGGCTGCGGTCCAGGGGCTGGAACACTCCGGCCTCGATCTGCTTGGCCAGGAACACATTGGAAGGCACCACCACGTCATAGCCGGAGTTGCCGGTGAGCAACTTGGCCTCCAGGGCTTCGTTGGTGTCGAAGATGTCGTAGACCAGTTTGATCGCCGGGTTCTGCGCCTTGAAGTCATCCAGGGCCTTGGGCGTGATGTAGTCGAACCAGTTGTAGACGCGCAGGGTTTTTTCTTCTGCGTGGGCGGCAGTGCTGAGCACCGCCGCGCAGAGTACAAGCGACTTGAGCATGTTCATTCGGCTGACCCCTCAAAACCTTCGAGAACGTTGACGGCATTGATGCCGATTTCTTCCACGGCGTAGCCGCCTTCCATCACGAACAGCGTGGGCGTGCCGAGCTGCGCGATGCGTTTGCCCATGGCCAGGTAGTCCGGGCTGTCGAGCTTGAACTGCGAGATGGGATCGTCCTTGAACGTGTCCACGCCCAGGGAGACCACAATGATGTCGGCGCCGTAGCGCTCGATTTCCCCGCAGGCCTGCTCCAGGGCCGCGCTCCAGGTGTCCCAGCCGGAACCGGCTGGCAACGGGTAATTGAAGTTGAAGCCTTCCCCGGCGCCCTCGCCCAGCTCATCGGCGTAGCCGAGGAAGAACGGAAACTCCGCTTCCGGATGCCCGTGGATCGAGGTGAACAGCACATCGCTGCGTGCATAGAAAATCGACTGGGTGCCGTTGCCGTGGTGGTAATCCACGTCGAGGATCGCGACTTTCTTATGGCCCTGGTCGAGAAAGGCCTGGGCGGCGATGGCGGCGTTGTTGAGGTAGCAATAGCCGCCCATCAAGTCGCTGGCGGCGTGGTGTCCCGGTGGTCGGCACAGGGCGAAGGCGCTGCGGGCGCCGTGTTGGATCGCCTGTTGCGCGGTGAGCGCGACCTGCGCCGCGCTGTAGGCCGCTTGCCAGGTGCCGGCGGTAATCGGCGCGCCGCCGTCGAAGCTGTAATAACCGAGCTGGCCGTGCAGGCTGGTGGGCAGCACGCGGCGCAAGGTGCGTGCGGGCCAGGTGTAGGGCAGCAGGTCGCCGTCCTGGTTGAATTCTGTCCAGCGTGCCCAGGCGCCTTTGAAAAAGTCGAGGTAGTCGTGGCTGTGAACGCGTTGCAGCGGTGCCAGGCCAAAGTCCTGCGGCGCTTGCACGGGGCCCAGTTCGCGGTCCTTGACCCGCTGCAGCACGTGGTCGGCGCGCGAGGGCATTTCGAAGCAGGGCATCAGCTGCCCGTCCATCAGTTCGCAACGGCCATGGTGCAGGTGGTGATCGTCCGAGTAGATCGTCAGCATATTGTTGTTCTCCGCAGGCGGTATCGGTGCATGCAGTCTTGCGGGCGACGGCGATTATGAGAACGGCAGGAGCGGCCAAAAGGGGATAAATGTGGCCAGATTGTCTGTCCGAAATTCGCCCCTCAATGGGGCGTCATGGTCGAAATTGGCTCGGCGCCACGCCGCTCCAGCGCACGAACGCATGGCGAAAACTGGCGGTCTCGCTGAACCCCAGGGCCTCGGCGATCCTATAGATCGGCCACTGATCTTCAGCCAGCAACTGTTTGGCGCGTTCAAAGCGCAGTTCGTCGAGCAGTTCCTGGTAGCTGCAGCCCAGGTCATGCAGGTGTCGGCGCAGGGTACGCGCCGAGCACTTCATCTGCTCGGCCAGGCCTTCGAGGCCAGGTGCGGCGTGCAGTTGTGCCGCGAGCAGCTGGCGGATCCGTCCCAGCCAGGCTTCGCGCCCGGTGAATTCGGTGTTCTGTTTACGGCAGCGCTCGGCCATGGCCTGATGGGTCACGGTATCGGCGAGGGGCAAAGGCTGGGAGAGCCAGCGTTGGTCGAAGGCGAACGCATTGGCGGTGGCCTGGAACTGCAACGGGCAGTCGAAAGACTCGGTGTAGCGCGCCTGATAATCCGGCGCATCATGCTCAAAGCGCGCGCCCAGCAAGGGCAGCGGATGGCCGAGCAGGTCGTCGCAGATGACCTTCAGCGATCCCAGGCACAGCTCGACGTTGAAGGCGGTCAGCGCCGGGTTCTCGCGATAATCGCCGGCGGTGAACCAGATACGCTCGCCGTCCTCCTCCAGGCTCAGTTCGAACAGTGTTCCCAATAGCGCCGGATACCGCAGGGCCAGGCGCAAAGCGTCACCGAAAGTGGCACTGGTGAGCAGGGCATAGCCGAGCATGCCGTAGGACGAAACGTGCATGCGCCGCCCCACGATCAGGCCGATATCGCGCTGCAACGCCACGGCATTGGCGCACACCTGCATCTCCTGGTGGGTGGCAATGCGCGTGTCGGCGCGGCTCAAGTCCGCCGCGCAGATACCGCTGCCGGCCAGCAGCGCCTCGGCGGGCAGGCCTTCGGCCTTGAAGGTGCTGAGCACCAGGGAGACAGCATTGAGGGTGGTGAGGTGGGAGTGCAGCATGCGGACTTCCAGCCAGGTGATGGCTGGAAGTGGAGCAAGTTATATGCCGGTCAGCTCAGTTCGCCACACAGGTCGAGTTCCACCAGGCGGCGGACGTCTGCGGTGGCGAGGCCGGCACCGAGCAGCGCTTGCAGCTTGCCGAATGCCGCTTCGCGGGTCATGCCGCCCCCGGACAACACACCGACACCGCGCAAGCGGCTACCGGCTTCATACACGTCCAGTTCTACGCCGCCTTCATGGCATTGGGTGATTGCCACCACTACCACGTCCCGATCCTGAGCGCGCTGGAGGCTGGCCAGGAACGCCGGGTTATCGCTGGGCCCGGTGCCGCTGCCGAAGCATTCGAGCACCAGTGCCTGGATCCCGCTGTCGATCAGTGCATCCACCTGCACGGCGGCAATGCCCGGCACCAGCGGCAATACGCCGACATTGGCCAGGGCCTTGGGCTGGCGGTAGTCCAGGGCGGCGGGGAGCGTCTCGGCCTTGGCCACGCCACCGTTACGCTGCAACGCAGCAAACGGATGGCGACCAAAACTGCGGATTTTCGCGCAGCGGGTCGGGGCCATCAGCGCGCCGTGGAAATACAGGTGCACACCCGGGGCCAGGCCTGCGCCCAGCGCTGCCAGCGAACCGCTGACGTTTTCCCAGGCGTCGCTGTCAGGCACGCCGGCGGGCAGCATCGAGCCGGTAAATACCACGGGCACCGGCAAACCCAGCAGTTGGAAGCTCATGGCCGCCGCGCTGTAGGCCAGGGTATCGGTGCCGTGCAGGACCAGCACCGCGTCGCAGCCTGCGTCCGCGGCTTCAACCACCGCGACGCGCAGGCGCTGCCAGTAGGCGGGAGTCATGTTGGCGCTGTCGATCAGCGGCGCCATTTCCCGGAAGCGCCAGGCGGGCACGGGCTCGTTGGCGAGTTGTTCGCGCATGCGGGCTTCGAAACCGGATGCGGGCGCGAGGCCGTTGGCGCTGGCCTGCATGCCGATGGTGCCGCCGGTGTAGAGCACCATGATGTTGTTAGCTGGGGACATCGAAGAATCTCCTGAACGAAAAACGCCGCCGGGCCCAGAGCATGCCCAAGGCCGGGCGGCGTGTCATCTATCTAGGCTTACGACGCTCAGCGTTGCGCTTGAGCGTTCAGTTCAGCCGATGCTTGAGCCGTTGGCTGCGACTTCACCGGATTCGCCGGCCAGGCCTTGCGATCCAGGTCCAGGTCAGGGAACTGGCTGGAGTCGAACACCGGGGTCTTGATGCCCGCTGCGCGCTGGTTGTCGTAGTCATTCAGGATGCGCATGGCGATCTTGAACAGGAACGCCAGGGCGAACAGGTTGACGAACGCGAGCATGGTCATGGTGATGTCGGCGAAGGCGAACACGGTGCTCAGGTTCTCGATCGAACCCCAGAAAATCAGCACCAGCACCAGCGCGCGGTAGCCCATCAACACTTTGCGGTTGTCGCCCACGATGAAGCGCAGGTTGCTCTCGCCGAGGTAGTAGTTGTACATGATCGAGGTGAACACGAACAACGCCAGGGCCACCGAGATGAACATCCGGCCCCAGTCACCGACCACGGCCGCCAGGGAGTTCTGGGTCAGGGCAATGCCGTCGCCTTCAAAGCCCGGGGTGTAGAAACCGGAGAGCAGGATCAGCAGCGCCGTACAGGTGCAGATCACGAAGGTGTCGAGGAACACGCTGAACGCCTGCACCACGCCTTGGGCGATCGGGTGTTCTACCGACGCCACCGCTGCCACGTTAGGCGCACTGCCCAGGCCGGCTTCGTTGGCGAACACGCCGCGCTTCACACCCATGATGATCGCGCTGCCCACCAGGCCACCGAAGGCCTGGTCCAGGCCGAAGGCGCTCTTGACGATAGTCGCGAGCATGGCCGGCACGTGGTCGAATTGCAGCACGATCACGTACAGGGTCACGGCGATGTAGACGAGAGTCTTGACCGGCACCAGCAGGTCGGCGATCGAGGCAATACGCTTGATCCCGCCGATGAACACCAGGCCCAGCAATACCGCCAGCGCCAGGCCGGTGTAGGTGGCGTCCAGGCCGAAGGCGTTGTTCAGCGAGTGAGTCACGGCGTGGGCTTGCAGGCCGTTGAAGGCAAAGCCGAAGGTCACCAGCAGCAGGAAGGCCATGACCATGCCCAGCCAGCGTTTCTTCAAGCCATGCTGGATGTAGTAGGCCGGGCCGCCACGGTAGGTGCCTTCGGCGTCGGTGCGCTTGTACAGCTGGCCGAGGGAGCATTCGATGAAGCTCGAGGACATGCCCACCAGTGCGGTGACCCACATCCAGAACACGGCACCCGGGCCGCCCAGGGTCACGGCAATGCCGACGCCTGCGATGTTGCCGGCGCCGACGCGACCGGCGAGGCTGAGCATCAGCGCCTGGAACGAGCTGAGCTGGCCGGAGCTGCTTTTCAGGCTGTCGCGAAACACCGAAAACATGTGGAAAAAGTGACGCAATTGAACGAAACGCGAGCGGATCGTGAAGTAGCCACCGAGCCCGACAATGAGCACGATCAATACTTTCCCTGAGAGGAAGTCGTTGATGACTTCTAGCATGGAGTGTTCCTCGCTGATTTTTCTAATGGCAAACGCAGGACGGTCCGACACGTCGTATGGCACCAGGCAGTGCACGACGGTTCGACCCCAATCCTTTTGCGGGTGTTGTTATTCATGCGGTTTCGCGCTTCCAGGGTCTCGTTACCGACGACCGCTGACGCGAAGAGGGGCGGCACTATACCTAGGAGTGTGTGATCCGTCTGCACGAGGCGATTAAAGGTTTCAGCAGGCCGGAGTCGGGCAAGGCGGGTTTGCAGGGCGATATTGGAGTTTTTATGGACGTCATTTCACAACCTTGAGGCAAAAAAAAGGGCCTGAAGAACGAGCCTTCAGGCCCTCAAAAGGTGAGAGGTGTCTAGTCCCTCAACCTGGTGAGCGGTGCAACAAACGCTTAGGCCTTCAACGGGACCAAACGTGGGGCAATCATGTTTTCGGGGCGCAGGATGTCGTCGAGCATGGCGTCGTCGAGCAAGCCTTCTTCGCGCACCAGTTCCAGCACGCCGCGGCCGCTTTCGAGGGCGATGCGCGCGATGCGGGTGGCGTTTTCATAGCCGATGTACGGGTTCAGCGCGGTGACCAGGCCGATGGAGTGCTCCACCAATTCGCGGCAGCGGGCTTCGTTGGCGGTGATGCCGACGATGCAGTGCTCGCGCAGCATGTCCATGGCGCGTTGCAGCAGGCGGATCGAGTCGAAGATCTTGAAGGCGATCAGCGGCTCCATCACGTTCAACTGCAGTTGGCCGCCTTCGGCTGCCATGGTCAGGGCCAGGTCGTTGCCGATGACCTGGAACGCCACCTGGTTGACGGCTTCCGGGATGACCGGGTTGACCTTGCCGGGCATGATCGAGCTGCCTGGCTGACGCGCCGGCAGGTTGATCTCGTTGATGCCGGTACGTGGGCCGCTGGACAGCAGGCGCAGGTCGTTGCAGATCTTCGAGAGCTTCACCGCGGTGCGCTTGAGCATGCCGGAGAACAGCACGAAGGCGCCCATGTCGGAGGTGGCTTCGATCAAGTCGGCAGCCGGTACCAGCGGCTGGCCGCTGATCAGGGCCAGGCGCTGTACGGCCAGGGCCTGGTAACGCGGGTCGGCGTTGATGCCAGTACCGATCGCGGTGCCGCCCAGGTTCACTTCGGTCAGCAGCTCCGGCGCCAGGGTTTTCAGGCGGGCCAGGTCTTCACCGAGGGTAGTGGCGAAGGCGCGGAATTCCTGGCCGAGGGTCATCGGCACGGCGTCTTGCAATTGGGTGCGGCCCATTTTCAACACGTGACCGAACTCGACGCCTTTGGCAGCGAAGGCCTGGATCAGGCTATCGAGGCTGGCCAGCAGCGCGTCGTGGCCCAGCAGCAGACCCAGGCGGATCGCGGTCGGGTAGGCGTCGTTGGTCGACTGCGCCATGTTCACGTCGTTGTTGGGGTGCAGGTACTGGTATTCGCCCTTGTTGTGGCCCATGGCCTCCAACGCGATGTTGGCGATGACTTCGTTGGCATTCATGTTGGTTGAAGTGCCAGCGCCGCCTTGAATCATGTCCACCACGAACTCTTCGTGGAAATCGCCGCGGATCAGACGGGCACAGGCTTCGCTGATGGCAGCGTGCTTGGCTTCGCTGAGCTGGCCCAACTCGCGGTTGGCGTCAGCGGCTGCTTGCTTGACCATTGCCAGGCCGACCACCAATTTCGGGTAATGCGAAATCGGAACGCCCGAGAGGCGGAAGTTATTCACCGCTCGCAGGGTCTGGATGCCGTAATACGCTTGGGCAGGTACTTCGAGTACGCCAAGCAGGTCTTTTTCTGTGCGGAATGATGCAGCGGAGGACATGACGGAAATCATCTCGATATGGACCCGGAACAGGCCGGAACGCTGCGAATGCTAGGCTTGTAGAAGTTTTTGGGCCAATGCTGTTAAACACTGGCCTATGCACAAACGGCATAATGTCGGTGTGACCCGGTTATCATGGCGGGCGTGTGTGCCAAAATGGTGCGTACCCGTGGGAGGAAGTGATGAACCTTGAGAGCAAATGGCTGGAAGACTTCAGCGCCCTGGCGGCAACCCGCAGCTTTTCCCAGGCGGCGGAGCGGCGCTTTGTCACCCAGCCGGCGTTCAGTCGGCGTATTCGCAGCCTGGAAGCTGCGCTGGGCCTGACCCTGGTCAATCGCTCGCGCACGCCGGTTGAACTGACAGCAGCGGGGCAGTTGTTTCTGGTGACCGCGCGCACGGTGGTCGAGCAGCTCGGTGAAGTGCTGCGCCATTTGCATCACCTGGAAGGCGGGCAGGGCGAAGTCATGCAAGTGGCGGCTGCGCACTCCCTGGCACTGGGATTCTTCCCGCGCTGGATCGCGCAACTGCGCAACGAAGGCCTGAACATCGCCACGCGGCTGGTGGCCACCAACGTCGGCGACGCCGTGCATGCCCTGCGCGAAGGCGGCTGCGACCTGATGCTGGCGTTCTACGACCCGGATGCGGCGATGCAGATGGACGCCGAGATCTTCCCGTCGCTGCACCTGGGCAATACCGAGATGCTCCCGGTGTGCGCCGCCGATGCGGATGGCAAGCCGCTGTTCGACCTGGAAGGCGAGGGCAGTGTGCCGTTGCTGGCGTACAGCGCCGGTGCATTCCTGGGGCGTTCGGTACATCTGCTGCTGCGCCAGCGCGCATTGCGCTTTACCACCGTGTACGAAACCGCCATGGCCGACAGCCTCAAAAGCATGGCCCTCGAAGGCCTGGGCATTGCCTGGGTGCCGCAGTTGAGCGTGCGCGCTGAACTGGCACGGGGCGAACTGGTGGTGTGCGGCGGGCCGCAATGGCATGTGCCGTTGGAGATTCGCCTGTATCGCTGCGCGCTGGTGCGCAAGGCGAACGTGCGGTTGTTGTGGCGTAAGTTGGAAGGTGGGGCGGCGCAGAATACTTGAGCCAACACAGATCAAATGTCGGAGCTGGCTTGCCTGCGATAGCGGTGTATCAGCCGACATTTCAGGCACTGACCCTCCGCCATCGCAGGCAAGCCAGCTCCCACAGTATTTTGTGGTGCTTTCGCTGACCTGGAAGTCAATAAAACCGCCTGTTTGAGGTGTAAGACAGATGGTCATCCAAGGGGCTGTTTATCTGGATTATTACGGTATACTGCGCGGCCTTCGGCCGGTCCAACCGGCCAAATTTCGTACAACAAGCCACGCCGGATTTCCCGCGTGGCTTGTTGTTTTTTGACGCGCCTGCGGGCGCCCAGAGAGAAGAGGCACGACGATGAGTGCATTGGTTGGCGTGATCATGGGCTCCAAGTCCGATTGGTCCACCCTTAGCCACACCGCCGATATGCTGGAAAAACTCGGCATTCCGTATGAAGTGAAAGTGGTCTCTGCCCACCGCACCCCGGATTTGCTGTTCCAGTATGCCGATGAAGCAGAATCCCGTGGCATCGAGGTGATCATCGCCGGTGCCGGCGGGGCGGCGCACCTGCCAGGCATGTGTGCGGCCAAGACTCACCTGCCAGTGCTTGGCGTACCGGTGCAGTCGTCGATGCTCTCGGGCGTGGATTCGCTGTTGTCCATCGTGCAGATGCCGGCCGGTATCCCGGTGGCGACCCTGGCGATCGGCAAGGCCGGCGCGATCAACGCCGCGTTGTTGTCCGCCAGCATCCTGGGCGCCAAGCACCCGCAGTTTCACGCGGTGCTGAAAAAATTCCGTGCTGAGCAGACAGACAGCGTGCTGGACAATCCAGACCCACGTATCGCCTGAGGTTGTTGACGATGAAAATCGGTGTAATCGGTGGCGGCCAACTGGGCCGCATGCTGGCCCTGGCGGGTACCCCGCTGGGGATGAACTTCGCTTTCCTGGACCCGGCGCCGGACGCGTGCGCGGCTGCACTGGGTGAACACCTGCGTGCGGACTACAGCGACCCGGACCATCTGCGCCAACTGGCCGACGAAGTCGACCTGGTGACCTTCGAGTTCGAAAGCGTCCCGGCCGAAACCGTGGCATTCCTCTCGCAGTTCGTGCCGGTGTACCCGAGCGCCGAAGCCTTGCGCATCGCTCGCGATCGCTGGTTCGAGAAGAGCATGTTCAAGGACCTGGGCATCCCGACCCCGGCCTTCGCCGATATCCAGTCCCAGGCCGACCTCGACGCTGCGGTGGCCAGCATCGGCCTGCCGGCGGTATTGAAAACCCGCACCCTGGGTTACGACGGCAAGGGCCAGAAAGTCCTGCGCACCGCCGCCGATGTGGTCGGTACCTTCGCCGAGTTGGGCAGCGTTGCCTGCCTGCTGGAAGGCTTCGTGCCGTTCACCGGCGAAGTCTCGTTGATCGCCGTGCGTGCCCGTGATGGCGAAACGCGCTTCTACCCGCTGGTGCACAACACCCACGACAGCGGCATCCTCAAGCTGTCCGTGGCCAGCACCGACCACCCGTTGCAGGCCCTTGCGGAAGACTATTCCAGCCGCGTGCTCAAGCAGCTGGATTATGTCGGCGTGATGGCGTTCGAGTTCTTTGAAGTCGACGGTGGCCTCAAGGCCAACGAAATCGCGCCGCGTGTGCACAACTCCGGGCACTGGACCACTGAAGGCGCCGAGTGCAGCCAGTTCGAGAACCATCTGCGGGCAGTGGCCGGCTTGCCGCTGGGCTCCACGGCCAAGGTCGGCGAGAGCGCCATGCTCAACTTCATCGGCGTGGTGCCGCCGGTTGACCGCGTGATCGCCATCGATGACTGCCACCTGCATCACTACGGCAAGGCCTTCAAGGCCGGGCGCAAGGTCGGCCATGCCAACCTGCGCTGCAAGGACCGTGCGACGCTGCAAGCGCAGATCCTCAAGGTCGAGGCGCTGATCGCCGAGCAATAACCCAAGGATCGGCGGGAACCATTGGTTGCCGCCGTCTCTCTGATTGCAGGATGGCGAAGCCTGACTAGGCTTTGACATGACTCACATTCAATCAGAGGGAAATGCCATGGGTATCATCGGAACCATCTTCATCGGCTTGATCGTCGGCCTGCTGGCGCGTTTCCTCAAGCCAGGCGATGACAGCATGGGCTGGATCATGACCATCCTGCTGGGTATCGCAGGTTCGCTGGTCGCCACCTACGGTGGTCAGGCCCTGGGCATCTACCAGGCGGGCCAGGGCGCAGGCTTCATTGGCGCGCTGATCGGTGCCATCGTGTTGCTGGTGATCTACGGCCTGCTGCGAAAAAAATGATTTAGCTTCATGGCCCTCTGCGCTGCGCAGGCGCGGAGGGCTAGAATGCCGACACTGTTAACCTTGTCGAGCCTCTCCATGCGCCGTCTTCTGTTCACTCTTCTATTACTGGGCTGCGGCCTGGCCCACGCCGGTGAATTGCCGGAAACCGACTGGCTCGACCTGATGCCGCTGTCGGACCAGAAAGCCCTCGAAGCGATGCCCGAGATCGATCACAACTCCCCCGAAGCCCAAGGCACGTTCACCGACAAAGGCGGCTTGAAGCAGAGCAAGGGCTTGCCGGCTGTGATGTATTCGACCAAGACCGTGGCCGCCATGAATGGCAAGAACATCCGCATCGGCGGTTACCCGGTGCCGCTGGAGACCGACGCCAAGGGTCGCAGCACGCTGTTTTTCCTGGTGCCCTACCCAGGCGCCTGCATCCACGTGCCGCCACCGCCACCCAACCAACTGGTGCTGGTGCGGTACCCCAAGGGTTTGAAGCTGGATGATATCTACACGCCGCTGTGGGTCACGGGCACGTTGAAGGTGGAGAAGGTCAACAATGACCTGGCCGATGCGGCCTATGCACTGGATGCGGGGAAGGTGCGGGTGGTGAAGGAATCCGACCTCTAGACACCGCGAAACCCGTAGGCGCTGGCAAGCCAGCTCCTGCATCGGGTTCGGGTTTACAGGGCTAGCGCTTTGATGCTCACGCCCAGGGTATGACTTTCGCCCGGCGCCAGGCTCACCACATCATCCAGCACATTCGCCGTCTCGATGCACAGCATGCCTGTCCACCCATCATCGGCCATATCATCAAACGCCTTGGCGCGTTCGGTCCAGGGGTTCCAGATCACCGTCGACTTCGAGCCCTCGGCGGTGAGTTGGATGCGGCGCTGCCAGTCTTTGTCGACAATAGTCAGCTGGGGCGGCGTGTCGAGGTAGATGCGATCCGTCTCGGCGGTGAAGTGCAGCAGGCCCGATTGCGTCTTCTCGGTCCAGCCGTCGGCGGTATCGATGTACGCCAGCCCGCCCAGGCCCTCGACCTGCACGTTGCGCACATCGCTTGCGGCGAAGTAGGTGTGCAGCGCCTGGCTGAGCGTCACGGTATCAGTGCCGCGGTTGTGGCTCGTCAGGTGGATATGCAGTTGGTCGTCCAGCCGCAGGCTCAGTTTCAGGTCGACCTGATGCGGCCAGCCGGGGAAGCCTCCCGCAGGCACCGGCAACACCAGGTCGACCCGCAGCGTTTCGCCTTCGAGTTCCGTCGCGGCCAGTTCCCACAGGGCGGTGCGCACAAAACCGTGGGCGCCGGCGGGCTGGTCACTCTGGCGCATTGCCTTGACGCTTTGCGGATTGCGGTCAAACACGCCAAACCATGGCCAGCACACCGGAACGCCGGTGCGAATGCCTTTGCCTTGCTTGAACACCGCCTCAGGATTCGGCCAGATCAGCGGCTGCTCGCCTGCGCGTTGGTAACTGAATATGTGCGCGCCTTGTCGGGCGACTTTCAGTTCGGCGCCGTTGTGGCGAATGTGCCAGCAATCCAGCTCGTCGATTTTCACGGTTTCAACGTGGGGCGTAGGCATACACAGCACTCTTCATGGCAGGCAATGGGGCAATTGACCGTCAAAACCCGATGAGGTTTAACGCGCGCGCGACGGGACCGAACGCGTGCGGCCGCTGCCATCGATGGCGACGAACACGAACACCGCCTCGGTGACCTTGCGCCATTCGCTGGACAGCGGGTCATCGCTCCACACTTCGACCATCATCTGGATCGAGCTGCGGCCGATTTCCAGGGCCTGGGTATAGAAGGAAAGCTGCGCGCCCACCGCCACCGGGACCAGGAACGCCATGCGATCAATCGCCACGGTGGCCACGCGGCCACCCGCGACCTTGCTGGCCATGGCGGTACCCGCCAGGTCCATCTGCGCGACCAGCCAGCCGCCGAAGATGTCGCCGAAACCGTTGGTTTCACGCGGGAGGGCGGTGATTTGCAGGGCGAGATCGCCTTGCGGGATAGGATCTTCTTGTTCGAGTTCGATCATGCCGAGGGTGCCTCTGACCCGTGACGCTTCATGGGTATTTCAAGTGGATAGCCGTCTTCTGGAAAAACGTTTCAGCACCAACATACACCGCGTGATGCGTTTCTCGTAAGGCGTACTAAAAGGGAAACTCTGCCAAATCGGCTGGATGGCACCCAACGACGTTTTGGCACAGCAGCCCCTCAAGACTGGGGTTCTGCGCTTGCAAGGGCCGAGTATATCGAGACACATGCGCCACGACGACCTCTGGGCACTCATTTGGTCGGCAATTCGCGGCTGTATCGCGGCTTTTTCCGGCAACTGTGCTTCTGATTGCGGTTCATGTGTGGTCACCGGGGATAATTTGCACACTGGAACTGTTATCAGCTCACCGCTGTGCTTTTCCAAGCGATTTGCTATCTTGCCGAACCCGCCCTGGCGCAGCCAGCACCCCGGATCTGCCGTCCTGACTAATAAGAGAAGCCTTGCCATGTCCTCCGTGCCCGCAAGCAGTGCGCAACCTTCGCGCCCGCTGACCCGCAACGACTACAAAACCCTGTCGCTGTCTGCCTTGGGCGGGGCGCTGGAATTTTATGATTTCATTATTTTCGTGTTTTTCGCCACCGTGGTCGGAAAACTGTTCTTCCCCGTGGACATGCCCGAATGGCTGCGCATGATGCAGACCTTTGGCATCTTCGCCGCCGGCTACCTGGCGCGCCCGTTGGGCGGCATCATCATGGCGCACTTCGGTGACCTGCTGGGCCGCAAGAAGATGTTCACCCTGAGCATCTTCATGATGGCCGTGCCGACCCTGATCATGGGCCTGCTGCCGACGTACGCGCAGATCGGCCTGTGGGCGCCGATCCTGTTGCTGCTGATGCGCGTCATCCAGGGCGCGGCGATTGGCGGCGAAGTACCGGGCGCCTGGGTGTTCGTTTCCGAGCACGTGCCACCGCGCCATATCGGCTACGCCTGCGGCACCCTGACCAGCGGCCTGACCGCCGGGATCCTGCTGGGCTCACTGGTGGCCACCGCAATCAACACTATCTATAGCCCGGAGCAGGTCTCGGATTACGCCTGGCGCATCCCGTTCCTGCTCGGCGGTGTGTTCGGCCTGCTGTCGGTGTACCTGCGCCGCTGGCTGCATGAAACGCCGATCTTCGCCGAGATGCAGCAACGCAAGACCCTGGCCGCCGAGCTGCCGTTGCGCGCCGTGCTGCGTGATCACCGCAGTGCCATCGTGTTGTCGATGCTGCTGACCTGGCTGCTCTCGGCCGGCATCGTCGTGGTTATCCTGATGACCCCGACCGTGTTGCAGACCGTCTATCACTTCAGCGCGACCGTGGCGCTGCAGGCCAACAGCCTGGCAATCGTCACATTGAGCCTGGGCTGCATCGCCTCCGGCGCGCTGGCCGACCGTTTCGGCGCCGGACGTGTGTTGATCTTCGGCTGTGCCCTGCTGCTGGCGACCTCCTGGACGCTGTACCACAGCCTCATCGCCCACCCCGACTGGCTGTTCCCGCTGTACGCCTTGACCGGTTTGTTCGTCGGCACCATCGGCGTGGTGCCGTATGTCATGGTCAAGGCTTTCCCGCCGGTGGTGCGTTTCAGTGGGTTGTCGTTCTCCTATAACGTCGCCTACGCCATATTCGGCGGCCTGACGCCGCTGGCCGTGTCGCTGCTGATGAAGGAAAGCCCGATGGGCCCGGCCTACTACGTTGCTGTCCTGTGCGTGATGGGGATGGTTGTGGGTGGGTTCCTGTGGAAGCGCGGGCGGTAATCTGTTCAGGAGTAGGTTATGTACACGGAAGTACTTATTAACATTCAGAAAGAATGGTCCGAAAAAGCGATTCTGTTAATGAGGGAGTTGCTGCCACTAATGGTTCCAGTGTCAGCTTTTTCTGAATTCAACCAGCGGGAACGGCAGGTCCTCGGTGAGCTTTTATCGGCCACAGCGCGATCTACGGAAAGTGCATTTTTATTGTCTGCTTACGGCCAACTCTGGGACGCGGATGTAATCATGCGCTCCGTGTGCGAGGGTACATTGAAGGTACTGTATATCCTCCAGTCGCGTGAGTGTTTCAGGCGACGAATCGAAGAGTTTGATACTGACCTATTTGAAATTTCATTATTGAAAAACGATAGTAAAGCTCAAGAGCTTTTGAATGCTGTGACGAATCCTGATGACCGGGAATGGAAGCCCATCAAGGATCTTTTGATATCGCCAGACAAAAGAGCTGAAGTAAATCAGCGATATGATAGAAAAACCCGTCAAGAGGTTGAGCGTAGATGGGGATTCACTGGTTTGATTGCCGGTCTCACGAATAGTGGAGATCCGTTGTTTAAAGGTTTTACAGCGCTGCTACATGAGTACTCGAACGCTAGTCATATCCATCATGCCGACTGCATTGGGATTGGAATGCCGATGGAACGAGACTTACGAGGGGCCGACGAACGGGATGCAATTCATTTGGCTCACTTAAGTCGAATAATTTCGAACGGATTCGTATATTTCAAGTTTAGGGTGATGACGGGGTATCGCTTCATAAGTCACCCGTCAGCTGACGCAATAAAAGCCATGGAACTGTTTGAAACTAAGTTTTCCGCTTTGGAAAATGAGTATGGTGATGTTTACAAGAGCTGGATGGATATTCAGTACCCGAATTGAGCTTTATATAGGTTTCCAACCTAAGAGTCTTATTTGACATTCTGATGCCGGTAAGCGGGCGCCATCCGCCAGCATATGCTCCAGCGCCGTTGCTGCATCAATAGCATCAAGGACTTGGTGCTCGACCATTAGGTCGAGCAGCCAAAGTGCACCGTGTACCTGCAGTCCGTCCCGAATTGCCTGACGACGTAGTTTTCCATCGCCAGTGAGTAAAGGTCTTCCGGTTGATTGGGCTAGTAGGTAGCAAGAAACATCAGCTAAGGAACTGTTGTTATGTTCGACCCTAAGCCCTAAGAGTTTTTGCACGCCCCCCTCGTCAAATGATTCGACAACCAACCCTTGGGCGAGCAGTTCATCGTGGGGGAAATCCTCAAGCTCGTGCATTACAAAATCGGTGCAGCAGAACGTGAGTGGTAGCCTGAACATATACTTCAGCAATCCCGCATTCCTGAAGTCAATTCAGATGTTGGTATCGCTAATATAGATAAGGCTCATGCACTCTCCAATGAGCCCAGAAAGTTGGGGTCTAGAGCCCTCACCGGGCGACGCAGCAACTCGGCCGCCCGTGATTTGGTGATAAGGCCTTCCGCTAGCCCCCAGAAAACGAGTGACTCAAAACGCTGAGGTGGTTTGCAAGGTAATGGTTCAGGTTCTGCTTTGCGCCAGCCGTTGCTACTGAATTGAATAGTCAGGGACTTGAAGCCGCTTTCGCCTAACAGTTTGAGGTCCTTTAATCGACGGAGCGCTGCATGCATTGAGAGCCCATATTGGCGCTTAGCAATCAATAGTTCTCTAGGATGGACACGGGAACGTTGGTGATTCCCAAAATCACCGGTTACGCTTTTAGCTGGGTAAAGGAAAGCTCCTGCGAAACGGTGACAGCAGTTTTCTTTATCACGCTCCGGCATATCATCAGGCAGTTTCATCACCCAATGACCCAACTCATGAGCAGCGGTAAATCGAATTCGTTCCCCCGCTCTCTGAGCATTTAAAGCGATCAGCACATGTTCGCCGTCATTGGTGGCTGCGCAAGCGCCATCAAAATCATCAGGACCCTCCAGCATCACCACCTTGATGCCGTGCTCTTCCAACTGCTCAGTCAGATGAGCAATGGGGTCTTCGCCTATACCCCAATACTTACGGAGTTCATCTGCCGCTCGTTCCGCTTCCTCTATGGAGGATACTGGGAGCATTTGCGCTGGGGTTTCGGCAGTCTTGATGTCTCCTGGATCGAAACACTCTTCAAGAGATATATAGCGTTCCAGATGCTCTCGAATCTGTTCCTCAACCTGGACCTGACGGTATTGAGGCATCTTCGCAAGTTTACGGAACTCCAGCGGCGCGAGGGCAAGTGCTTGAGTACGGAAAAAATACTCCGGGCTCACCTCCAGTGCCTTTGCCAATTGCAAAAGGCGCTGAGAGTTTGGGGTGCTCAACCCTTTTTCATATTTGCTCAGGCCTTGCTTGGTTATGTCACCGAGACGCAGTGCCAGTGCTTCTAGCGACATGCCCCGCAATAACCTTGCGCGGCGAATTCGGTCATTGATCATGTGAGGTCTCCTTAGGTTGACAAGACTATGCTTTGGTTTAGTTTTGTCAACCTAAGGTTCACCGTGAATCGCTAGACTTTGACCAGGCTTTGGACCGGAACAAATTTCAGAATTTTGCCATCGGGTTTTGAGTTTCAAATTGATCCAGCGTCCGATCTACCAGTAACTGAATTCCCTCAAGCATCCGACATATTCCCAGGGTCACGTCTCGCGTGGCACCGTCGACCTCGAATGCCAAATTTGCGGCCAAGATTTGAACCGAAGAGAGATCCTGGGACGCGTTTGCTAGAAGGGTCTCGGCATCCAGATCTGTACGCACGGTAAAGAGCCCATCAGCAGGCAGCGCGGATTCGGCAGAACGTTTCGGATTGGTACTGATGGCTCTGTGAGCGTCTGCGTGCAGCGGAGCCGAATTGAGCGGGGGATTGGGGCTATCTTTGATCATCGTAAAAGCTCCTAACAAAATGGGAGCTGCCAGCATCACTTGCAGATGATGGGTGGCGGCTGTGCGCGGGTCTGCAAGACCGAGGTTAGGAGCATCCCGGCAGACCCGAAGGTCTCCCGCACACAGCCGCCATAAAGCTACGGCCATAAAAAGCGCCCCGATTATAGAGGCGCTTATGAACTCCCAACATAGTTTCGGCGGGCTTGCAGTCCCGGTCGCTGAATTTGCAGCGGCAGGAGGAGGGTATTAACGCCAGTTCTGAGCGACAACCCTAAAAAGCTGTGGGAAATCTCCGATCAGCCAGTTCAGCATGGTTTCAAGCCAAAGTCTCATCACGTCTGCTTTCCGCTCAAGCCTGCATTTCTGAAAATTTCTTCTTAAATGCAAATCCTCACCCAATAGTGGCCTTTCATCTAACTGTCACATTGCAGACATAGAGTGTTCACACGGCCTCTCGATACTTGGCCCCGATCCAACTATCCCTATCTGCTAGGAGCAAGGCATGAAACTGAAGCGTTTGATGGCGGCAATGACTTTTGTCGCTGCTGGCGTTGCGACCGCCCACGCGGTGGCCGCTGGTGTTGACCCGGCAATTCCGGCTTACGCCAAGACCACTGGCGTATCGGGCAACTTGTCCAGCGTTGGTTCCGACACTCTGGCGAACCTGATGACTTTGTGGGCTGAGTCCTACAAAAAGGAATACCCGAACGTCAACATCCAGATTCAAGCTGCCGGCTCCGCCACTGCGCCACCTGCGCTGACTGAAGGCACCTCCAACCTGGGCCCGATGAGCCGCAAGATGAAGGACACCGAACTGGCGGCCTTCGAGCAGAAGTACGGCTACAAGCCAACCGCTATCCCGGTTGCCGTGGATGCCCTGGCGGTATTCGTGCACAAGGACAACCCGATCCAGCACCTGACCATGGAACAAGTCGATGCGATTTTCTCCTCGACGCGTCTGTGCGGTGGCAAAGCCGACGTGAAAACCTGGGGTGACCTGGGTGTGACCGGCGACCTGGCCAACAAGCCAGTGCAATTGTTCGGTCGTAACTCGGTATCCGGCACCTACGGCTACTTCAAGGAAGAAGCCCTGTGCAAAGGCGACTACAAGCCAAACGTGAACGAACAACCGGGCTCGGCTTCGGTCGTGCAGTCGATCAGCTCCTCGCTGAACGGCATCGGTTACTCGGGCATCGGCTACAAGACCGCCAGCGTGAAGACCGTGGCCCTGGCCAAGAAAGGCAGCACTGACTACATCGAAGACAGCGAAGAAAACGCCCTGAACGGCAAATACCCGCTGTCGCGTTTCCTCTACGTTTACGTCAACAAAGCCCCGAACAAGCCTCTGGCCCCGCTGGAAGCCGAGTTCGTGAAGCTGGTTCTGTCCAAACAGGGCCAGGAAGTTGTAGTGAAAGACGGCTACATCCCACTGCCAGCCAAAGTTGCCGCCAAGGCCCTGGCTGACCTGGGTCTGAAAGAAGGCAACTGATTGCCTCTGCGGGGCCGGCCTGCCGGCTCCGCATCCGAATTTTCTAGTCCGCTGCCAGCTTTGCTTCGCGGCGGATTTGTTGCGTCACTGCACTGTCATCTTTCTGTCATACAGGATCGCTAGGGTGTGCGCATGAATGATCTGGCCAATTCCACCATGACGACGACTTCCCCTCCCAAGCGCATTGATTTCAATACGCCTGAGCTGCAACGCAAGCGCCGCATCCGCGCCCTCAAGGATCGCCTGACCCGTTGGTACGTGCTGGTAGGCGGCCTCGCCGTCCTCGGCGCCATTACCCTGATCTTCTTCTTTCTGGCCTATGTCGTCGCGCCACTGTTCCAGGGCGCCTCGCTGACCAAGGAAGACGCCCTGACCCCGGCCTGGATCCAGGACGCTGGCAAGCCGCTGATGATCTCCCTGGAAGAACAGAACCAAGTCGCCATGCGGGTTTCCGACAAGGGCCAGGCGCTGTTCTTCAACGTCGAGACCGGTGCCGAGCTCAAGCGTGTCGACCTGCCACTGCCCGCCGGCACCCGTGTTGCCTCCATCGGTGAAGACCAGCCCGGCAGCCCGCTGGTGATCCTCGGTTTGTCCAATGGCCAGTCCCTGGTGTTCCGCCACACTTATAAGGTGTCCTACCCGGACGGCAAGAAAACCATCACCCCGGCGATTGAATACCCTTACGGCGAAAACCCGATCGTGCTCGACGACGCCGGTCGCGCGCTGGAGCATGTGGCCCTCAACGCCACCGACTCCTCCCTGGTCGTTGCAGGCTCCGCCGGTTCGCACTTGAACGTGCTGACCCTGAGCCGTGAAGAAAACATGATGACTGGCGAAGTCACCAGCGAGCAGAAGCGCATCGAGCTGCCGCAGATGACCGAGCCGGTGAAGGCGATTTTCATCGATCCGCGCCAGCAGTGGCTGTACGTGATCAACGGTCGCGCGCTTGCGGATGTCTTCAGCCTGCGCGACAACAGCCTCAACGGGCGCTACAAATTGTCGGAAGATGGCACTGCCGAAATTACCGCCAGCACCCAGTTGGTGGGCGGCATCTCGCTGATCATCGGTAACTCCAAGGGCGGCCTGGCCCAGTGGTTCATGGCCCGTGACCCGGATGGCGAGCAGCGCTTCAAGCAGATCCGTACGTTCCAGATGGGCACGGCGCCTATCGTCGAGATTACTGCCGAACAACGTCGCAAAGGCTTCACCGCCCTGGATGCGTCCGGCAAATTCGGCGTGTTCCACAGCACCGCGCACCGCACCTTGCTGGTGGACCCGGTGGTCGACGGCCAGGGCGTATTCGGCATGTCGCCACGCGCCAATCGCGTGATCGTCGAAGCCGGCGGCAAGTTGCAGCCGCTGGTGCTGGACAACCCTCACCCGGAAGTGTCCTGGAGCGCGTTGTGGAGCAAGGTCTGGTACGAAAACTACGACGAGCCTAAATACGTCTGGCAATCGACCGCCGCCAACACCGATTTCGAACCCAAGATGAGCCTTGCGCCGCTGACCTTCGGCACCCTGAAGGCGGCGTTCTACGCGATGCTCCTGGCCGCGCCACTGGCGGTTGCCGCCGCGATCTACACCGCCTACTTCATGGCCCCGAGCCTGCGCCGCAAGGTCAAGCCGGTGATCGAGCTGATGGAAGCGATGCCGACGGTGATCCTCGGCTTCTTCGCCGGCCTGTTCCTGGCGCCGTATGTGGAAGGCCACCTGCCAGGGATTTTCAGCCTGCTGATGCTGCTGCCGATTGGCATCCTGGTGGCCGGTTTTGTCTTCAGCCGGTTGCCTGAGTCGCTGCGCCTGCGGGTGCCGGACGGCTGGGAAAGCGCGATCCTGATCCCGGTGATCCTGTTTGTGGGCTGGCTCTCGCTGTACATGAGCCCATACCTGGAGACCTGGTTCTTCGGCGGCGACATGCGCATGTGGATCTCCCACGACCTGGGCATCACCTACGACCAGCGCAACGCCCTGGTGGTCGGCCTGGCCATGGGCTTTGCGGTAATCCCGAACATCTACTCGATCGCCGAAGACGCCGTGTTCAGCGTGCCGCGCGGCCTGACCCTGGGCTCGCTGGCCCTGGGTGCCACGCCGTGGCAGACCATGACCCGCGTGGTGATCCTGACCGCCAGCCCGGGCATCTTCTCGGCCCTGATGATCGGCATGGGCCGCGCCGTCGGCGAGACCATGATCGTGCTGATGGCTACCGGTAACACACCGGTGATGGAGATGAACCTGTTCGAAGGCCTGCGCACACTCGCGGCCAACGTCGCGGTGGAGATGCCCGAGTCGGAAGTCGGCGGCAGTCATTACCGCGTGCTGTTCCTCTCGGCGCTGGTGCTGCTGTTGTTCACGTTCGTCATGAACACCCTCGCCGAGCTGATTCGTCAGCGTCTGCGCAAGAAATACTCGTCGCTTTAAGAAAGGTAGAAGTCTGTGAAACAGAACTCCCTGAATGGATGGTTCAAGAGCGGCGCCCCCGGCGTCTGGATCAGCGGTGGCGCAGTGTCCATCGCGGTCATCATGACCATTGGTTTGCTGGCCGTGATTGCAGTGCGTGGCTTGGGCCACTTCTGGCCGGCCGACCTGATCCAGGCCAACTACGACGTGCCGGGCCAGGCTAACCATATCGTCATCGGCGAAGTGGTGCAGAAAGAAGAAGTGCCGCGCGAGCGCCTGAAAAGCGCGGGCCTGCCGGTGCCGGATGCGGGTCCGGAATTCATGACCCGCGAGCTGATCAAGGTCGGCAACCGCGACCTGAACGGCAATGACTTCACCTGGATTGTCGGCGAATGGCTCAAGGACCAGACCACGCCGGCGAACTTGATGACCATCGAGCGTCGTGAGTGGGGCAACTTCTACGGCACCCTGGTCAACGTCAAGCAGGATGGCAAGGTCATCGCCGAAGGCGACGCCGCGTGGCCGGAGCTGCAGGCGCGTGTCGACCGCGTCAACAAGCTCGCTGCCCAGCTCAAGACACTCGAAAAATCTGACATCGGCGCGATCAACGCCGGGCTTGAACGCATCCGCCTGCATGGCCGCAAACTGGAACTGGAAGGCAAGCTCGACGCCGCCGCCCAGGCCGACATGGACTCCGGTCGCGCCGAGCTGAATGCCCGTTACCAGGACATCGAAGCGCGCCTGGCCGACCTGCACGCCCAGTTCAATCGCGATGCCCTGACGGCGCGTGATGCGAACGGCAAGGAAGTCGAAATCGGCATCGGCAAAGTCGTTCATGCCTACCAGCCGAACGCCATGGGTACACTGACCAAGATCGGCTTCTACTTCAGCAAGGTCTGGGAATTCCTCAGCGATGACCCCCGGGAAGCCAACACTGAGGGCGGGATTTTCCCGGCTATCTTCGGCACCGTGATGATGACCCTGATCATGGCGATGATCGTTACCCCGTTCGGCGTGCTGGCAGCGGTGTACCTGCGTGAATACGCCAAGCAGAACACCCTGACCCGCGTTATCCGGATCGCCGTGAACAACCTGGCCGGCGTACCGGCCATCGTCTACGGCGTGTTCGGCCTGGGCTTCTTCGTGTATGTCCTGGGTGGCTCGGTTGACCGTCTGTTCTTCGCCGAAGCCCTGCCGGCCCCGACCTTCGGTACGCCGGGCCTGCTGTGGGCCTCGCTGACCCTGGCGCTCCTGGCGGTGCCGGTGGTGATCGTGGCCACCGAAGAGGGCCTGGCGCGGATTCCTCGCACTGTGCGCGAAGGGTCCCTGGCACTCGGCGCGACCAAGGCGGAAACGCTGTGGAAGATCGTACTGCCGATGGCCAGCCCGGCGATGATGACCGGCATGATCCTCGCCGTGGCCCGTGCCGCCGGAGAAGTGGCGCCGCTGATGCTGGTGGGCGTGGTGAAACTGGCGCCGTCGCTGCCGCTGGATGGCAACTACCCCTACCTGCACCTGGACCAGAAGATCATGCACTTGGGCTTCCATATTTATGACGTCGGCTTCCAGAGCCCCAACGTCGAAGCCGCGCGGCCGCTGGTGTACGCCACCGCCTTGCTGCTGGTGCTGGTGATTGCCACGCTCAACTTGTCGGCGGTGTGGATTCGCAACCACCTGCGCGAAAAATACAAAGCGTTGGACAGCTAAAGCTATTAGCTACAAGCGGCAAGCTACGAGCCGCTTTTGCCCAAATCTTGCAGCTTGCAGCTAGAAGCTGGCAGCTACGAACGGAGTGAGACCATGCAACACGACACCCATTCCCACGGCATCAACATGTCTGCCCTGGGTCGCGACAAGCAGGGCCTGAACCTGGCCCAGGAAACCGTGGCCATTGAAGTGCCGGGCCTGAGCCTGTACTACGGTGAAAAGCAGGCGCTGTTCGACGTCAGCATGAACATCCCCAAGCAGCGCGTGACGGCCTTCATCGGCCCCTCGGGCTGCGGCAAGTCGACGTTGCTGCGCACCTTCAACCGCATGAACGACCTGGTTGACGGTTGCCGCGTGGACGGCGCCATCAACCTCTACGGCACTAACATCTACCGCAAGGGCGAAGACGTGGCCGAGCTGCGTCGCCGGGTGGGCATGGTGTTCCAGAAGCCCAACCCGTTCCCCAAGACCATCTACGAAAACGTGGTCTACGGCCTGCGCATCCAGGGCATCAACAAGAAGCGCATCCTCGACGAAGCGGTTGAGTGGGCCCTCAAGGGCGCGGCGTTGTGGGACGAGGTCAAGGACCGCCTGCACGACTCGGCACTCGGCTTGTCCGGTGGTCAGCAGCAGCGCCTGGTGATCGCCCGTACCATCGCGGTGGAGCCGGAAGTGCTGTTGCTCGACGAGCCGTGCTCGGCACTCGACCCGATTTCGACGCTGAAAGTCGAAGAGCTGATCTACGAGCTCAAGTCCAAGTTCACCATCGTCATTGTGACCCACAACATGCAACAGGCGGCGCGGGTTTCCGACTACACCGCGTTCATGTACATGGGCAAGCTGGTGGAATTCGGCGACACCGATACGCTGTTCACCAATCCGGCGAAAAAGCAGACCGAAGACTACATTACCGGTCGTTATGGCTAGTAGCGGCAGTTGCAAGCCGCAGGTTTCAAGCGGCAAGTAAAAGCAGCTCAATGGAACGACACACATCAGCTTGCAGCTTGTAGCTTGCGGCTTACAGCTTTTGCGGAGCAAACGCATGATTAGCAAAGAAGGCCTTACCCACCACATCTCCGCGCAGTTCAACGCCGAGCTTGAGGAAGTGCGCAGCCACCTCCTGGCGATGGGCGGGCTGGTGGAGAAGCAAGTCAACGACGCAGTCACCGCGCTGATCGAGGCTGACTCGGGCCTGGCCCAGCAAGTGCGCGAGATCGACGACCAGATCAACCAGATGGAACGCAACATCGACGAAGAATGCCTGCGCATTCTGGCCCGTCGCCAGCCGGCGGCGTCCGACCTGCGTTTGATCATCAGCATTTCCAAGTCGGTGATCGACCTGGAGCGCATCGGCGACGAAGCCACCAAGATCGCCCGTCGCGCTATCCAGCTGTGCGAAGAAGGCGAAGCGCCACGCGGTTACGTGGAAGTGCGCCACATTGGCGACCAGGTGCGCAACATGGTGCGCGATGCCCTCGACGCATTCGCCCGCTTCGACGCCGAGTTGGCGTTGTCGGTGGCCCAGTACGACAAGATCATCGACCGCGAATACAAGACCGCGCTGCGCGAGCTGGCCACCTACATGATGGAAGATCCACGCTCTATCTCGCGGGTCTTGAGCATCATCTGGGTCCTCCGTTCGCTGGAGCGCATCGGCGACCACGCACGCAATATCTCCGAGCTGGTGATTTACCTGGTTCGCGGGACCGACGTGCGGCACATGGGCCTCAAGCGCATGAAGGCTGAAGTTGAAGGGTCAGCCGATCTAATCCCTAATGTTCCGGGCGAAACTGACGATAAGTAAGGTTGCCCGAGAAATTAACGCCCGGCCCTTGGCCGGGCGTTTTTGTTTGTGGCAGCTGGATTTTTTGCGCGTCGGGTCAAAGAAAGTCCCGCCGTGACTACAGAGTTTTGGCAAAATGCCATCAGTCAGGCGTTCTGCGTGCCGCGGTTTTTATAGGAAATAGGGTCGATGAGTAAAGTCAGTGTATTGGTGGTGGATGACGCCTCGTTTATTCGCGACCTGGTGAAGAAGTGCCTGCGCAACTACTTCCCCGGGATCAAGATCGAAGATGCGGTGAACGGCAAAAAGGCCCAGGCCATCCTGATGCGCGAGACCTTCGACCTGGTGCTGTGCGACTGGGAAATGCCCGAGATGTCCGGGCTTGAGCTACTGACCTGGTGCCGTGAGCAAGCACACCTCAAGGCCATGCCGTTCGTGATGGTGACCAGCCGTGGCGACAAGGAAAACGTGGTCCAGGCCATCCAGGCCGGGGTTTCCGGCTATGTCAGCAAACCGTTCACCAACGAGCAGTTGCTGAACAAGGTCAAGCAGGCGCTGCACAAGATCGGGCGTCTCGACGCACTGATCGCCAGTGCGCCGACCAAGATGAACTCGGCTTTTGGCAACGACTCCCTCAGCGCCCTGACCGGCGGCAAGCCCGAAGCCGTGCGCGCGGCCCCGGTTGCAGCGGCTGCCCCGGCGCCCAGCAAAGGCCTGCTCAACAGCCCACCGGTGCAAGCGCCTGCCGCCTCGCCGGCGGGTGGTCGTGGCCAGGGCCAATTGCGCCTGTCCAGTGGCAACCAGCAATGTGTAATCAAGGCGCTGAGCATCAAGGAAGCGCTGCTGGTGGTGCGTCGCGGTGAAGTGCTGCCGCAGGTGTTGGAAAGTGCCGTGCTCGACCTTGAGCAAGGCGACAACGCTGAAATCGCCCGCCTCAATGGCTACCTGCACGCCGTCGTCGCCTTCGAACCCAAGCCTGATAGCGACTGGCTGCAACTGACCTTCCGGTTTATCGACCAGGACGCGCAGAAGCTCGATTACATCTCCCGCCTGATCGCCCGCGGCACCGCGCAGAAGCACTTCGTGCCGGGCGCGTGACCCCCTGAATACCGGAGTCGACCGGTTGTCTGATTCGCGCTCGATGCCCGACGGACAGTCGGTTTTCAGTCGGCGCTCTTGCAGGCTGCACTAAGACTTCGGATCAGCCAGCCCCGTCTTAACCACGTCCTCACTGGCAAGATCGACAAACTGTCTCTGGATGCGCGGGTCAATTTGTCGACGGCGGCCCGGATAAACGTGGATATCTGGTTCAACGGCGTGCCAGCCTAAAGCTGTCATCAAGCCTTGCTAGCCTGCCGTTCAGTCATCCTGGCAGGTTCGCGTCATGCTCCTTCGCCTATTGCTGTTCTGCATGCTGGCCACGGTCGCCACCTCGACCCTGGCCATGACCCTCTATCAATCCACCGATGCCAATGGCGCGGTGTTTTTCAGCGATCGACATACCCCGGGGTCCCAGGCGTTCGTGATCCAGGAACGCAGGGTCGAGCCCGTGCGAAGGCCGCTGTTGCAAAGGCCACGCGCAGTTAACCCACGACCAGCCTACCGCTACCCCTTGCCCTGGCGTGGCGGTCCGTTCCGCCTGACCCAAGGCCCCAACGGCAGCTTCAGCCACACCGACGCCAAGAGCCGCTACGCCATGGACATCGCCATGCCCGAAGGCACGCCAATCATTGCGGCGCGCAGCGGTACGGTAGTGAAGACCGAGAACAGCCAGATCGGGCGCGGTAACGATGCGTCCGGCAATTTCGTGCGCGTGCAGCACGATGACGGCACCCAGGGCGTGTACCTGCACCTCAAGCAAGGGTCGGTCAGTGTGCGGGTGGGGCAGCGTGTCGCGGTGGGAAGCCTGCTGGCGCTGTCGGGCAATACCGGCAACAGCAGCGGCCCGCATCTGCACTTCGTGGTGCAGCAGAGCACCGAGGCCGGGCTGGTGTCGATCCCGTATGAGTTCAACCAGCCCGTCGGTACATTGCCCAACTTCGCCGCGGGACTGTAGAAGCCGGGCTCCTACAGGGGTTTGGGGTGGCTCAGTCCAGCAGCAGGACTTTGGCCAAGACGATCTTCGGCCCTTTCATCTTCTTGATGATGATCCGCAGGCCTTCAACCTCCAGCACTTCTTCCTCTTCCGGCACCCGCTTGAGGGTGTCGTAGATCAGCCCGGCGAGGGTTTCGGCTTCGATGTGGTCGAGGTCGACACCCAGCAGGCGCTCCACCTTGAACAACGGCGTGTCGCCACGCACCAGCAGTTTGCCGGGCTGGTAGGCGAGGATGCCGCGCTCGGCCTTGCGGTGTTCGTCCTGGATATCGCCGACCAGCACTTCAAGCACGTCCTCCATGGTCAGGTAGCCGATGATCTTGCCATCGGCTTCTTCGACCAGGGCGAAGTGCGCGCCGCCTTTGCGGAACTGCTCCAGCAGTTGTGATAGCGGCATGTGCCGCGACACACGCTCCAGCGGACGAGTCAGCTCGGCCAGGTTGAACGATTCGGGAATGTGGTCCAAGGCTGCCAGTTCGAGCAGCAGGTCCTTGATGTGCAGCAGGCCCACGAACTCGTTGCGCACCGCGTCATACACCGGGTAGCGGCTGAATTTGTGGCGGCGGAACAGCGCGAGGATTTCCTTCAACGGCGCGTTGAAGTCCAGGGTGACCAGGTCTTCCCGGGAGTTGGCCCAGTCGACCACTTCCAGTTCGCCCATTTCCACGGCCGAGGCCAGCACGCGCATGCCTTGGTCGCTCGGGTCCTGGCCACGGCTGGAGTGCAGGATCAGCTTGAGTTCTTCACGACTGTAATGGTGTTCGTGATGCGGGCCGGGCTCGCCTTGGCCGGCGATGCGCAGGATGGCGTTGGCGCTGGCGTTGAGCAGGTAGATGGCCGGGTACATGGCCCAGTAGAACAGGTACAGCGGCACTGCCGTCCACAGCGACAGCAGTTCGGGCTTGCGAATCGCCCAGGACTTGGGCGCCAGCTCACCGACCACGATGTGCAGGTAGGAAATCACGAAGAAGGCGGCAAAGAACGACACGCCCTTGATCACTTCCGGCGACTCGACGCCCACGGCGCCCAGCAGCGGCTCGAGGATGTGTGCAAAGGCCGGCTCACCGACCCAGCCCAGGCCCAGGGAGGCGAGGGTGATACCCAGCTGGCAGGCCGACAGGTAGGCGTCGAGCTGGCTGTGCACGGTGCGCAGGATCTGCCCGCGCCAGCCGTTCTTGTGGGCGATGGCCTCGACCCGGGTGGCGCGCAGTTTGACCATGGCAAACTCCGCCGCAACGAAGAAACCGTTGAGCAATACCAGGATCAGTGCAAAAAGAATCATGCCGAAGTCGGCGAAGAGTGTAGCGAGGGTGATACCAGGGGAAGGGTCCATGATGGGGTTTTGCAGGTTCCGTGTGTTCAATTAGGGGTGGCAGGTGGGCCTGAAAGACAGGCGCAAGTCGGCCAATGTAGCGGCTGACGGGGCGCTTGCCTAGTGCCCACTGCCCGGCGGGACTTGGAATGCCCTTTCCACAACAACACAAATCCAACGTGGGAGCGGGCTTGCTCGCGAATGCAGTGGGTCAGTCACCCCATGTGTCGCTGACCGCCCGCATTCGCGAGCAAGCCCGCTCCCACATTTAGGGGTGTGTCGTTTTCAAGTTACTCATCTGTTCCAACCTCCCGCGAACGGGTTACCTGCGCCGGCGGAAAATGGCAGGTGAACGTACTGCCATGGCCCAGCACGCTGCTGATTTCCAGGCGCGCGCGGTGGCGCAGCAGCACGTGCTTGACGATCGCCAGGCCAAGCCCGGTGCCGCCGGTGTTGGAGTTGCGGCTGGAGTCGACGCGGTAGAAACGTTCGGTCAGGCGCGGCAGGTGCTTGGCGTCGATGCCGATGCCGGAGTCCTGCACGCTCAAGTGCGCGCCGTGCTCGTCGGCCCACCAGCGGATGCGGATATTGCCCTTGTCCTGGGTGTACTTCACGGCGTTGAACACCAGGTTGGAAAACGCGCTGCGCAATTCGCCTTCGCTGCCCTTGAGCAGCACGGCCGGATCGGCTTCCAGGGTGATCTGCTGCCCGCGTTGGCCGGAGAGCGCCTGGGCGTCGTTCTTGATGGTCTGCAACAGGCTCTGCACGGCCACCGGATGGTTATCCGAGGGGTAGTCGGTGGCTTCGAGCTTGGCCAGCAACAGCAGGTCGTTGAGCAGTGTCTGCATGCGTGAGCCCTGCTGCTGCATCTGCTGCAGGGCACGGCTCCAGCGCGGGTTGATCTCGTCGACATTGTCCAGCAGCGTCTCCAGGTACCCGCAGATCACCGTCAAGGGCGTGCGCAGTTCGTGGGAGACGTTGGCGACGAAGTCTTTGCGCATCTGTTCCAACTGGTGGATACGCGTCACGTCGCGCACCAGCATCAAGTGCTCGTTGTTGCCGTAGCGCGTCAGGTACAGCTGGATCCGGACGCGGTCATTGGTGGGCGAGGGGATTTCTAGGGCTTCTTCGTAGTTCTCCTGTTCGAAGTACTCCTTGAAGCGCGGGTGACGCACCAGGTTGGTCACCGGCTGGCCGCTGTCCTGGGGCGTCTTGAGGCCCAGCAGGGTTTCGGCGGCGCGGTTCCACCATTCCAGGTTGCCGTCGCTGTCGAGCATGATCACCGCGTCTTTGAGCGCGGCGGTGGACTCCTGCACCCGGTCGATCACCGCTTGCAGGCGCCCGCGCACCCGTTGGTCGCGGCGTTGCAGGTGGTAGATGCTGTCGAACACCTCGCCCCACAAACCGTAGCCGTCGGGTGGCGCTTCGTCGGGTTTGTGCTGGCGCAGCCATTCATGCAGGCGCAGCAATTGCTTGAGGGTCCAGCCCAGGTACAAGGCAATGCCGACTGCCAGGCTCCAGCCGTAATAACCACTCACCAGGCCCACCAACAGGCAGCCGGTGATCAGCAAAAGCATGTGGCGGATCAGGGTGCCATGCCAGTTTTGGTTCACAATCGGTCCTTCGGACAGTGAAAAGTTTCAAGCTGCAAGCTTCAAGTCAGAGCAGATCAGCTTCTACTTGCCGCTTGTAGCTGAGAGCTTGCAGCTGCTTTCAACCCTTGGTGGAAAACCGATAACCGGTGCCGCGCACGGTTTGTACCAGATTCTCGTAGGCGTCGCCCAAGGCTTTGCGCAGGCGGCGGATATGCACGTCCACAGTGCGCTCTTCGACATACACGTTGCCGCCCCACACCTGGTCGAGCAACTGGCCACGGGTGTAGGCACGCTCCTGGTGGGTCATGAAGAATTGCAGCAGGCGGTATTCAGTCGGGCCCATCTCGGCTGGCTTGCCGTCGATGGTCACGCGGTGGCTGATCGGGTCCAGCAGCAGGCCGCCGACTTCGATTGGCGCTTCGCCATCGGTAGGACCGGCGCGCCGCAGTACGGCTTTGAGGCGAGCGACCAGTTCGCGGGGGGAAAACGGCTTGGTGATGTAGTCGTCGGCGCCGACTTCCAGGCCCTGGATCTTGTTGTCTTCCTCGCCCTTGGCCGTGAGCATGATGATCGGGATGTCCCCGGTCAGCTCATCGCGCTTGAGGCGGCGGGCCAGTTCGATACCGGAGGTGCCGGGCAGCATCCAGTCCAGCAGGATCAGGTCCGGCTTGCGGTCGACGATAATGGCATGGGCCTGCTGGGAGTTCTCCGCCTCCAGGCAGTCATAGCCGGCCATTTCCAACGCAACGGCGATCATCTCGCGAATGGGCGCTTCGTCGTCAACGATCAGAATGCTCCTGCCAACCATGCCTAAAATCCTCTTGTCATTTAACTGTCTTGCGCCGCATTAGATAACGGAATTATTGCAGTCGTGTGACAGTAATTTAGTCGCTTGGGCAATTCGCGCCTCTCTGGACTACGCTTTGGGTCCGAATCCTTACAACCAAAAAAGGAAGGTTCCGATGACTTACAGCACAATTTCCTGGAAAGCCCTGCTGGTCACGGCGGCGTTGACGCTGCCGACCCTGGCATTCGCGGCGGAGCCGGCGATGACTAAAGACGGGATGCTTGTCGACCACAAGGGCTTGACCCTCTACACCTTCGACAAGGATGCCGACGGCAAATCCGTGTGCAAGGATCAATGCGCGACCAACTGGCCGCCGCTGAAGGCGGATTCCACCGACAAGTCGACCGGCGATTGGACGGTCATCACCCGTGACGACCAGACCAGCCAATGGGCCTACAAAGGCAAGCCGGTGTACACCTACAAGGATGACAAAAAGGCCGGTGACAAGACCGGTGATGGCAAGGGCGGTGCGTGGCACATCATCAAGCCGTAAGGTAATCCTGTGGCGGGCGGGCCTGTCGTGGTGAGCGGGCTTGCCCCGCGTTGGGCTGCGCAGCAGCCCCAGTAGAAACTACTGCGGTATTTCAGGAATAACGCGTCGCCAGGTTTTGGGGGTGCTTCGCACCCCAACGCGGGGCAAGCCCGCTCGCCACATCAAGCTCCATCGCCCTGGCAGCCCGGCTCACCGCAATGCGTAATCCGCCACAATCCCGACAAATATCGCCAACCCGGCCCAGTGGTTGTGCAAGAACGCCTTGAAGCATTTGAGGCGGTCCCTGTCGCGGGTGTACCAGAACTCCCAGGCAAAACAGCCTGCCGCCGCCAACAATCCCAAGTGGAACCAGCCACCCAGCTCAAACCTTGCGCCGGCGAGCAACAGGCACACCAGTGCCAGGCCCTGCAGGGTCAGGATGATCACGCGGTCCGCATCGCCAAACAGAATGGCGGTGGATTTCACGCCGATCTTCAAGTCGTCGTCACGGTCTGTCATTGCGTAATAGGTGTCGTAACCCACCGTCCACAGCAGGTTGGCGATATACAGCAGCCACGCCGTGGCCGGCAGGTGGCCGGTCTCGGCGGTGAACGCCATCGGCATGCCCCACGAAAACGCCGCGCCCAGCACCACCTGCGGGTAATAGGTGTAGCGCTTCATGAACGGGTAGCTCGCCGCCAAGGCCAGGCCGCCCAGGGACAGCAGGATGGTGGTGGCGTTGGTCAGCAGTACCAGCAGGAAGCTGATGCCCATCAGCACCGCGAAAAACACCAGCGCCTCTTTCGAGCTGATCTTGCCGCTGACCAGCGGGCGTTGCTCGGTGCGCTTCACATGGCCGTCGACCTTGCGGTCGGCCCAGTCATTGATCACGCAGCCGCCGGCCCGGGTCAGCACCACGCCCAGCACGAAAATCACGATATTGCCCAAGGACGGCGAGCCCTTGCCGGCGATCCACAGCGCCCACAGCGTCGGCCACAGCAGCAGGTAGATGCCGATGGGCTTGTCCATGCGCGTCAACTGAATGAAATCCCAGGCCCTGGGGTTCAGGCGGTTCAGGGACTTGAGCAGACGTTGGTACATCAGCAGTTCTCCGGATGATCATGCAGCGCCTGCCAGAAGCTCGGCAGGAAGATTTCCGCCACCAACACGCTCAGCGGCCCGCGATCAAAGCGCGAGCGACGTGCCCACAGCCCGTCGACCTGGTCCGCGGTGGGCAGCCATGGGCGAGGGTAGCGGCATACTTCGATGGCCTGGCGGGTGAACGCATGGTCGCAGAACAACAGTTCGCCGAGCGAACGGCTGCCGAGTTCGTCCATGTGCAGCCCGTCGCCCTGCAGTGCGCTGCGGGCCGCGACGCTGCGGGCGAACACCCACGGCTGGCCGTGCCCGCGCAAATACACTTCGCGTACCCAGCCGATCGTGGCCGGGGCCAGGCCCAATGCAGCACATTCATCGTCGCGCAGCGGCTGCCAGCCTTCGAACAGCGGTGTCACGCTGAAGCCGTCGTCGGACAGCCACGTCAGCCGGCGCGTGAGTGAGCCGTCGTTGAACAGCCAATCGAGGGTCAAGGGTGCAGGCGCTGGGACCAGAAGGCTCTGGGTCAGCCATTGGCAAGCATCGGGAAGGGCGGTTGAGTGCGGCACAGTGAGTCAGTATTGGCAGCAAAAGAGGCGGCGAGCTTACCATGGCATCCTGAGCTTTTGCCGGGCGGAACCCGCCGTTTGCGTCGATCATGCTTGCATCTGCCGGCCCCGATCAGTACAAAACGCCCTGAGCCGCACGGCAACGTTGGTCTATCGACCGTCGGCCAAGATGCCTGGACCCTGAGGAAGCAAGTAATGAAGAAGTGGCAATGTGTAGTCTGCGGCCTGATCTATGACGAGAAAGACGGCTGGCCGGATGACGGAATTCTGCCTGGCACCCGTTGGGAAGACGTCCCGGAAGATTGGCTGTGCCCGGACTGCGGCGTGGGCAAGATGGATTTCGAAATGATCGAAATCGGCTGATCTGAACATTTAAGAAACGTACTACAAGGAGAAAGGAATGAACGCACCTGTCGTGATCATCGGCACAGGATTGGCCGGTTACAACGTGGCCCGGGAGTTTCGCAAGCTCGACAGCGAGACCCCGTTGCTGCTGATCACTGCGGATGACGGCCGCTCCTACTCCAAGCCCATGCTCTCCACCGGCTTTGGCAAGAACAAGGAAGCCGATGGCCTGAGCATGGCCGAACCGGGTGCCATGGCCGAGCAACTCAAGGCCGAGGTGCGCACTCACACCCGCGTCAGCGGCATCGACCCCGGCCACAAGCGCCTGTGGATCGGCGAGGAAGCCGTGGCCTATCGCGACCTGATCCTGGCCTGGGGCGCCGAAACCGTGCGCGTGCCGGTCGAAGGCGATGCGGGCGAGCTGGTGTTCCCGATCAACGACCTCGAGGACTACGCGCGCTTTCGGGCTGCCGCTGCCGGCAAGCGCCGCGTGCTGCTGCTTGGCGCCGGGCTGATCGGCTGCGAATTTGCCAACGACCTGATCCTCGGCGGCTATGAAATCGACCTGGTGGCGCCGTGCGAGCAAGTCATGCCGACCCTGCTGCACCCGGCGGCAGCCGCGGCCGTGCAGGCCGGGCTCGAGAGCCTGGGCGCACGCTTCCACCTCGGCCCGGTGCTCAATCGCCTGCAGCGCAGCGCGGACGGCCTGGAAGCGCACCTGTCCGACGGTGAAGTGATCCACTGCGACCTGGTGGTCTCGGCCATCGGCCTGCGCCCGCGCGTCGACCTGGCGGCGGCTGCCGGCTTGCAGATCAATCGCGGGATCATGGTCGACCGCCACCTCAAGACCTCCCACGCCAATATCTACGCCTTGGGCGACTGCGCCGAAGTCGACGGTCTCAACCTGCTGTACGTGATGCCACTGATGAGCTGCGCCCGTGCCCTGGCCCAGACCCTGGCCGGCAACGCCACGGCGGTCAGCTACGGCCCGATGCCGGTCACCGTCAAGACGCCGGTCTGCCCGCTGGTGGTGTCGCCACCGCCACGCGGCACCGAAGGCGTGTGGAGCGTTGAAGGGCAGGGGGCCGACATCAAGGCCTTGTGCCGCGACGCCAGCGGCCGCCTGCTGGGTTATGCCCTGACCGGCAGCGCCGTGATGGACAAACTGGCCCTCAACAAAGAACTTCCGCCTTTGCTGGCGTAAATACCGGTCGTTCTGTCGGAATAAGCACGTTTTTGTGCCCAGAAAGGTCGCCGCGAGACTGGCGGAGCGTGCGAGGGCATGCCATCCTCACTCCCGTCTGCCGCAGAGTAGAGCCTGCGGCGCCTTGGGCGCTGCTCCAGAAGAGAGCAGCACGGACATAACAACAAAAAACCGTCAAAGAGGCTTCACTTATGCGTAAACCAGAACTCGCAGCCGCTATTGCAGAAAAAGCAGACCTGACCAAAGAACAGGCCAACCGCGTACTCAACGCCGTACTCGAAGAAATCACCGGCGCGCTGCATCGCAAGGACAGCGTCACCCTGGTTGGCTTCGGCACCTTCCTGCAACGCCACCGCGGCGCCCGCACCGGCAAGAACCCGCAAACCGGTGAGCCGGTGAAGATCAAGGCAAGCAACACCGTTGCGTTCAAGCCGGGCAAGTCGCTCAAAGACAGCGTCAACCCGTAATAGCGATACCGTCTCGTAGGGAGGCGGGGCGGTAAAAAAGATGGGCACGCCGACTGCGTCGGGTGCCCATTTTTTGTAGGCTGGAGAATGTAAAGGTCCAGTAGTAGGCACCCCGGTTATAGCTCCCCCCAAGGATCGAATTTATAACTGGCATCCAACGGTATGAACTCAAGCCCAAAGAGCGCCTTGGATTCGAACATCGCCTTGAACTCAGCGGAGCAGACGGTTTCGTTAATATCCGTGCATAGAAACAAGTGTTGATGAATACCTGGTTTTATTTTGAATGATTCGATGGATTCAAAAACTATTGCGGGTACATCACTTTCTTCTGGAGTCTTGAGTTTGCCGGTGTATTTATCGCGGTCGATGGTAAATATCGAATGCTCAAGGTCAAGCAGGCTGAGTCGGGTGGTCGGAACAAACAGGTTGTAGTGCTTTTCGGGTGCCTTTTTGCCTTTTAATTCTATCTCGACCGTGCGCGTGATATGAGGAACCTCAAGTGTTTCGCAGATGTTCAAGACTGCATCTGTCGCCAGCAACTCCTCAATCATGAGGTCCGCCTTCAACTCCTTGATCTTGGCTTTGACTTTATAAGCGCTAGCAAACTCACGTTCATCCGGTGTTTCTGAAGGGTAATGAAACTCCGGAACGGGAGGGATCCAGTCCGACTCAAAGAAACTGGGAGCATCCGCCCCGTTGGTGTGGTAATTCACGATGAAGAAATCAGCGCTGGCGCCGGTCATAAAAGTCGTCCTGTCACTGCATCAGTTTTGAAGAGGCCATTCTGCAGCCCGCCGCTCGCCCATTTCTGGATGTTCGAGACTTCCAGTGCAAGGTCCATGTCAGATAGCCCGGCTTGTTGTTTGTTCAAACCCCTGAGTCTATCCCTGACGGCATCGGTGTAATTGTTATGGTTCGACCAATGCCCAGGAAGCTGCGTTTTAGCGGCGAGGTCCTTTGATCCTGGCAGGAAAACACCATTGGAGGCGCCATCTGGGTCCCAACCTATCTTTTTCAGCCTGGAGAACATTTTGCCGAACTCTTTGTGCTTGATCAGCTCTTCGGGTATCAAGTGATGGTTGGCCATACCGTCACCTTTGCGAGCCCCCATATTTTTGCCCAGCTTCGTCGAGCACCAGCCTAGTGGGTCACTCCAGCCCAGAGGATTGGTGGCGTACTGGTAGAGGTTAATGCCGCCCAGTAATCCAACCGGGTCTTCTGTGGTGAATCTGCCGACATCGGGGTCATAAAAGCGGAACGTGTTGTAGTGCAGTCCGGTTTCCCGGTCGAGATACTGGCCTTGGAAGCGAATATTCTGATCTTCCAGATAATAGGGCTCGCGTTCTTCACTCACGGTATTGCCCCATACCTGATAGATCGCTTTCCAGACGATGCTGCCATCGCTCTCGGTCAATTGCTCAGGCAAGCCATTGAGGTCGTTGTGGTAATAACGGATCTTTTTGTGCGCGCCCAGTCCATCGACTCGCGCCAAAGGCTCGTGTCCTTGATTGAGATATACATAGAGGCTACTGCGCCCATTTTGTCGCTCTGAGAGCAGCCGCAGACCGTCCCAGGTGAAGCTGACTTGGCTCAAGGTATAACCATTGCGATCTTGTTCGGTTTTTTCAATACGCCGGTCTAGCGGGTCGTAGGCCATCCGAACCACATGGCCCTTTTCATTGCGTACTTCTATCAGGCGGCTTTCGGCGTCATAGCTGAATCTTTGTACACCGTATCGTCCGCTACGCTTTTCGATTATTCGGCCGAAGCCGTCATAGCGATAACGCTTGTCTTGAAAGCTGACCAATCTGTTGTGGAGCACCTTTTCCTGGCTTGAATGGGCGCTGTCGAGCAAGTTGGCTGCTGCGTCATAGGCAAAGGTCTCACGGGTGCCGTACAAAGGGTCTTGGCTCGCGATAAGGCGGTCAGTTGCGTCGTAATGAAACAGTTTTTGATGGCGTACAGAGGGCCTCTGGTCCAGCTTTCCGATCAAATTGTCAGCAGGGTCGTAGTCAAACTGTCTTTGCGTATCGGGTGGCAACAAGACGGGCTGGCTGTCATGACGGCGTGTGCGAGCACGTAAGCGGCCCGCAGGATCGTAGTCGCTGTGCGTACTGAGCTGGCCCTGAGTGCGCAATACTTCACGATGGAGTCGGTCACGCTCGAAGTCACTGATCAACTCGCCGTCAAGATTGATCTGGTGCAAATGACCGCTGCCGTAGTAGAGGCGGTTGAGCCAGCGGCCATCAGGCAACTGGGTTTGTATCAGATTGCCGAGTTCATCATAGCGATGGTGAAGACTGCCAGAGGCACTGTGTTCCTCAAGCAGATGGCCGAGCGCGTTGTAGGCAAAACCAAGGCTCTGTTCAACGCCCGACGCATCCTTGAACGTGACGGCGCTGAGTTGGCTCAGTGGGTCGTACTGGTATTCGGTGCGGCCGTCATCTGTGACTTTTGCGATTAACCGGCCAACAGCGTCGCGTTCCAATTGGTGAATGATCGGTGCTTCAGGTGCTTGGGCGACAATTGCGAGCCCGGTGCCATAAGGCGCTGGCGTGGATGTCACTCGGATCAGGTTGTCCAGCCCATCGTAGGCGTAGGATTTTGTGCCACCGTCGAGGCCTTGTTGTTGGATCATCCGATCGCACGCATCCCAGGTGAACCGATAGCGCTCACCATTTTCGTTGCTCAACGACTGTAGCCGGCCGAACGTGTCGTAGCCCAGGCTAACTTGGCGACCCTGTGCATCAGTACGTAGGCAGACCTGGCCCCTACGATTGTGTTGGTAAAGGGTACTGTGCCCGGCAGGGTCTGTATGACCCAACAGTAGGCCGGAACTGTCGCGCTGAAAATATTCGGTTCGCCCGTCCGGAAATTGCTTGCTGATCAGCCGACCCTGGCGGTCATGCTTGAACTGCGTCCGTTCGCCCATTGCATTGGTGATCACCTGCAAGTACCCATGTCGGTCGTAGCCAAAGCGAGTCGGGAATCCCGAGCAATCCAAGTGGTCGGTCAGTTGCCCGAGCGTATTCCATTTCAACTGTTTGCTTTTGCCGGTCGCATCAGTGACCTCCACCACCAGGCCTTGTGCGTTGTAGCGATACCGGGTCGTATGACCCAGCGGGTCGGTCTCGGCGACACAGTTACCGCGCTGATCATAGCGATACTGCCAGGTGTTGCCGGCGGCGTCGGTTTGTGTGCGCGGCAGCGACCAATGCTCCAGCCAACGCGTGGATACGCTACGCCCGAGTGGATCCGTCTCAGCCGTGAGGTTGCCGGACTCATCGTAGCTGTATTGGTAGCGCCCCCCTTGAGGGTCCGTGGCGCTCAGTAACTGACGCTCGTCGTTCCACTCAAAAAGCCAGGTTTTATCCAGATTGTCGGTGAACGCGATTATCTGATGCTGTGCATTCCACTGACGAGTACTGATACGTTGCAGGCTGTCTGTGACGCGTGTGATGCCCTTTTGCAAGTCATAATCGAATTGGTAGGCGTCGCCCTCGTCAGTCCAGTGCCGTACCACTCGCCATTCAGTGTTGTCGACGAGCCCCCACTCATAAAAGCAGCGCAGGCCGGTAGGCAGCTGGTGTTCAATCATCCTGCGCCCGGCGTCGTAGGCAAAGCGGCGCTGAACCTCGCCGGACGCGTTGCTCACTTGCACCAATTCACCTATCGCGTCGTAGCGGTAGCTGACGAGGACCTCGCGCGACTGGTCGGTGTACAGGCGTTCGATTCGCTCCAGGCGACTCTGGGCGTAAACCAGCTCAACCTGGACCTGACTTGATGTGTCCACGAGGCGCGCAATGCGACCATCCTCGTGGTAGCCAACGAAAATCCGGTTGTCATTGCGATCCCCCAACTGACTCAACCGAAGGTGCGTGGTCGAACCTGGCGTGAGATCGAACAGGCGATACAATCCGTCATCGCTCTCGATCAATAACTGACCGTTGTGATGACGCCTGAAGCTAAGCACTTCTGCAGGGCTGAACATTGCGCTGCCTGGCGCAAGCGAGCCCAGGCTGATACGCCGTCCTTGCTCATCTGTGTAGATCAGCTCCTCGCCGCCTTCAGGGTGCATCAAAATTTCGACGCTCACCTCATAGGCAACGCTCCAGCCCGCGCCGAAGAGCCCTGTCTTGCGCATATCGTGGCTGTTATAGACGCGCTGCCAGGCCATGGGTAACGCACCTGGCAGTACAAAATCCAGTTCATTCTGGCCGCCCAGTATTTTGGCGCCTGTCGCGGCGTGCACAGGGTTAAGTGAAGACATTGCGGCGTTAGTCATGGCGCCGATGGCCTGGCTTACGGCAAAGGAACTGACACCGCCGAGCAACATGCACGGCAAATTACTCAGCGTCTTGCCCTTGGCTCCTTTAAGCATCATCAATGCTTCAATTGCCAACCCCACTCCTGGGGTTTTCCCGCTGCGGATCTCCTGCACCACCACCGTGCCGCCGCCAATCGTGACATTCGGCGAGATCAGCCCCGACGACACCACAGTCGACTCGCACATGCTGCGATCACCGCTGCGCACGGCGGGTTGCCCATTGATGGTGACCTTGTCCGAACCCTCGGCCAGGAGCTGCGGCGGCATCGGTGGATGGCGGGCACACAGGACCATGTCGGTAAGCGCCGGTACCACGCCCGGTGCAGGCGTGGCGACGGTGGGCCGCCATAGCTGGGAGAAGAAACCCTCGGCCATGTCAAGGAAGCCAGGCTCGGGTTGTGGCTCGGGGTCGGGCTCAGGCGGTGCCTGCTCAAGCTCCGTGCCTGCGGGAGCCACGTGCGAGGCGATCGACCCTGCAGCACGCGCAGCCGGAATGCTGTTGACGAAAGTGTCGGTCGAACCCACCGCAATCGTGGCTTCCACCACGGGCGGGAACAGCGCGTTGGCGAAACTCTCGCACATCTTGCTGAGGCCCTTGTCGGCCCCTGTCTTGCTCATGGCCATACCGACCACGATGCCCACCACTGCACCGAGGATGCAGCCACCGATACCTGCGGTGGCGACGGTGACGCCAATCGCCGCCGCCACCGCCGCAGTCGCCAGTGCCGTGATCGCCACGTTGGCCGCCACCTCCAGCACCCCACCCAGGATATCGGCCATCATCGAGGTGTGGGTCAGCGCATCGCCCATCCGGGCCGCCCATAACGCGTCAGACATGCAGGCAACTCATCAGGAAACAGCGTCGAACGACAGCGAGTTTTTGATCAATGCCCAGTGCGCCGCCTCGGCATCCCCAAGCGTGTCTGCCTTCACATAACTCAAGGCGAGCATCTTGCGCGTGCCCGGTATCACCAATGCCAGCTGATACTGGAAAACCTTGTCATTTCCCTTGTTGAACTGGCTGCGCAGCTCGATGCCTTGCACCTCTTGGGCGGCGCCCAGACGCACATCGACCCCCGGTTGGTAGCGCAGATCCTGCACCTGTTTTTCCAGGCGCTGGAGTTGGTCATTGAAGTTGCTGTGCAGGGTTTCACCCTCGGCGAGCAGGCTGCGGCTGACGATCAGGGATGTCCCCAACTCCGGAAACTTGAGGATATTGATGGTCGCGTCCTGCAGCTCGCTGGCGGGCAGTTGAAACTGGAATTCGTTAATCCGATACGTCATGAAAACAGGTCTCGTCAGGAGCTTTTAGGCGCGGGAAACGCGGCTTTGATGTTGGCGTCGATGGCGCTTTTCTGGCCTTGGCCATCGGGTGTTGCGCCGGGGCCGCCGCCGTTGTTCAGGTGCAGCACGCCGCCGGTGTTGAATTCGGCATCACCGCTGGCGTAGAAGCTGATTTGCACGCCGGTCAGGTTGATCTGCCCGCTCGCGTTCAGCTCCAGGATGCTTTCACCGCAGACCAGGCGCAGGTTTTCGCCCACTTCAATCACGTAGCTCTGGCTGATGCTGTCGGTCTTTCTCTGGCCTACCGAGAGGATGTCTTGCTGCTTGACGATGCGCAGGCGGTTATTGCCAATCGTCACCGTCTCGTTGTGGCCAATACTTTTATTACGGTCATGCCCCACCGAGTGGCTTTCATCCACCTCCACCACGATGTCCTGGTTACGCTCGGCATGGATGTACAGCTGCTCCAGGCCCTTCTTGTCCTCCATACGGATTTCATTGAAGTTAGCCGGCGTGCCGCCCTTGCTCGAGCGGCTTTTCATGCCGCTCTGAGTCGCGTTTTCCGGCAGGTCGTAGGGCACCGTCTGCTCGGCGTTGTAGACGCGTCCGGTAATGATCGGCCGGTCCGGGTCACCTTCCAGAAAGCTCACAATCACTTCCTGGCCGATCCTTGGGATCTGCATCGAGCCCCAATTCTTGCCGGCCCAGGATTGCGACACGCGAATCCAGCACGAGCTGTTTTCGTTGGATTGGTCGTGGCGGTCCCAGTAGAAATGCACCTTCACGCGGCCGTACTGGTCGGTCCAGATTTCTTCGCCTTTGGGGCCGACCACCAGCGCGGTTTGCGGGCCCTTGACGATTGGGCGGTGGGTGTTGGCCAGTGGCCGGAAGCTTTGTTGCGCGTCGATGCAGGTCAGGCTGCTTTCGAACTGTGCAGACCCCGAGCCGCCGCCGCTTTCCAGGCTTTCCTGGACGATGTAGTAACGGCAGCCGACGATCAGGTATTCGCGGTTCTGGTCCTGGCGGCTGAAGCCGGTAAGGCTGAACAGGTGACCCGAACCCAGGCCGCGGGCATTGCCGCTGAACTCGATCTGCTCATGCAGGGTTTGCAGGGCTTCGATCCGGGTGCGGGCGTAGTGTTCGCCGTCTGCGCTTTGCACGTAGGTGCCGGGATAGTCATACAACGGGTAGTCGCCGGCGGTGTGCGGGCGCGGCATTGCCGAGCGCACGTCGATGCTGGCGCTGGGGCGCTGGAAGTCGTAGTCGTTGAGCTCCAGCGAGCCCGGTTGTACTTCCTGCGCCAGGTGCCAGTTGTGCATATGGTCGCGTTCGCGCTGCTGCTCGTCCTTGGGGTAGTACGGGATCGACGCGTAGCCGGGCACCGTGGCGTGGGCGCCGTAGGCGTCGGCCAGCACCAGTACGTGGCGATCCTGTTCGTGGCGGAAGAAGTAGTAGATGCCTTCCTGTTCCATCAGGCGACTGACGAAATCGAAACTGGTCTCGCGGTACTGCACGCAGTATTCCCACTCGCGGTACGGCCGGCTCAGGGCGTCCTCAAAGTCGGAAAAACCCAGGTCGCGAAACACCTGCTTGATGATCTGCGGGATGCTCAGGTTCTGGAAAATCCGGCAGTCTGAAGTGCGGCTCAACAGCCACAGCCATGGGCGCAACGTCACCTGGTAGCTGGCGAACTGGCCCTGGTCGATATTCTGGCTGCAGCGCGCGACGATGCCGTGAAAGTGCCGCTCGCCACCGTCCGCCAACTGCAGGCCGACGCTCATCGGCTTGCCCAGCAACTGGTTGAGGTCGATGTTGGCGTCCAGCGAGGTCAGTTGCAGCTCGTAGTTGAACAACCGGCCCAACTCTTCACCGCCGCCCATTTCATTGAGCAGCAGCACATCCGGCCCGAGGGGGCTGGTGATCTTGGCCAGGCGTGTGGCTTGGTTGAATAGCATCGGTTAACCCGTAAATGACTTAATAACTGAAGAAACCGAATCCAATGTGGGAGTTGCCTTGTGTGGGAGCAGGCAAGCCAGCTCCCACACAAGGCAACTCCCACAGTTTTTATCGCATTCCGTCAGGTCAATCGTTGAAGTCGTAGTGCAATTCGTTATCCCGCGTGCTGATACGCACTCCCGCCAGCGCCTTGCCTTCGAGCATGCGCGTGAGGAATTCACGGCTCATGTCCGGCAGCAGGCTGTTGGTCAGAATGGTGTCGATCATGCGCCCGCCGCTTTCGGTTTCGGTGCAGCGCGAGACGATCAGGTCGACCACCGCGTCGTCGTAGTCGAAGGCGACCTTGTGGGTGCTCTCCACGCGCTTCTTGATGCGGTCCAGTTGCAGGCGAGTGATCGCCTTGAGCATCGTGTCGCTCAGCGGGTAGTAAGGAATGGTCACCAAGCGGCCGAGCAGTGCCGGCGGGAAAATCTCCAGTAACGGCTGGCGCAGGGCCTTGGCGATTTCTTCCGGCTCGGGCGTGTTCGCAGGGTCTTTGCAGACTTGCGAAATCAGCTCGGTGCCGGCGTTGGTGGTCAGCAGGATCAGGGTGTTCTTGAAGTCGATCACCCGGCCTTCGCCGTCTTCCATCACGCCCTTGTCGAACACTTGGAAGAAGATCTCGTGCACGTCCGGGTGGGCTTTTTCCACCTCGTCCAGCAGCACCACGCTGTAGGGTTTGCGCCGCACCGCCTCGGTCAGCACGCCGCCTTCGCCGTAGCCGATGTAGCCCGGTGGCGCGCCCTTGAGGGTCGACACCGTGTGGGCTTCCTGGAACTCGCTCATGTTGATGGTGATCACGTTCTGCTCGCCGCCGTACATGGCTTCGGCCAGGGCCAGGGCGGTTTCGGTCTTGCCCACGCCCGACGTGCCGGCGAGCATGAACACGCCAATCGGCTTGCTCGGGTTGTCGAGGCCGGCGCGGGAGGTCTGGATGCGCTTGGCGATCATCTGCAACGCGTGGTCCTGGCCAATGATGCGCTTCTTCAGGTGCTGGTCGAGGTTGAGCACGGTCTCCAGCTCATTGCGCGCCATACGGCCCACCGGGATGCCGGTCCAGTCGGCGACCACCGAGGCCACGGCCTGGTAATCCACGGTCGGCAGGATCAGCGGGGTTTCGCCTTGCAGGGCCGTGAGGCGCTGTTGCAGGTCGACCAATTGGGCGCGCAGCTCATCGTTGCCGCTGTCCACCACGCCGGCTTTTTCACGCAAGGTTGCGCGGGTCGCCAGCAGTTCGTCGACCAAGGTTTTCTCTTCGGCCCAGCGGTTTTCCAAGGTGGCCAGGCGTTCACGCTCGGCACTCAGCAAGGCTTCGCTGTTGGCCTGGCGTGTACCGATGGCGATGCCGATCGCGTGTTCGCGGGCGATGATCTGCAACTCGGTTTCCAGCGCTTCGATGCGGCGGCGGCTGTCATCGACTTCAGCCGGCACGGCGTGCAGGCTGATGGCGACACGGGCGCAGGCGGTGTCCAGCAAACTCACGGATTTGTCCGGTAGCTGGCGCGCAGGAATGTAGCGGTGCGACAACTTCACCGAGGCTTCCAGGGCTTCGTCGAGAATCTGCACCTGATGGTGTTTTTCCATGGTCGAGGCCACGCCGCGCATCATCAGCAGTGCCTTGTCTTCCGACGGCTCGGCCACTTGCACGACCTGGAAACGCCGGGTCAGCGCCGGGTCCTTCTCGATGTGCTTTTTGTACTCGGCCCACGTCGTCGCGGCCACGGTACGCAAGGTGCCACGGGCGAGGGCAGGCTTGAGCAGGTTGGCGGCGTCACCGGTGCCGGCGGCGCCACCGGCACCTACCAGCGTGTGGGCTTCGTCGATGAAGAGGATGATCGGCTTGGGCGAAGCCTGGACGTCTTCGATGACCTGGCGCAGGCGCTGTTCGAACTCGCCTTTCATGCTCGCGCCGGCTTGCAGCAGGCCCACGTCGAGGCTGCGCAGTTCCACGTCTTTGAGCGCAGGCGGCACATCGCCGGCGACGATGCGCAGGGCGAAACCTTCGACCACGGCGGTCTTGCCCACCCCGGCTTCACCGGTGAGGATCGGGTTGTTCTGGCGCCGACGCATCAGGATATCCACCAACTGGCGGATCTCTTCGTCACGGCCCACGATCGGGTCGAGCTTGCCGCTGCGGGCCTGTTCGGTGAGGTCGACGGTGAAGCGCTTGAGGGCTTCCTGCTTGCCCATCGCACTCGGCGCCATCGCGCCGCTGGCTTCGCCTGGTACCGCACCGGCATTGAAACCGTCGCTGGCGCTCAAGGCATTTTCGGGCGAGTCGCCGACGTATTCGTCAAAACGTTCGCTCAGGGCTTCGGCCTTGATCTTGTCGAACTCGGAAGACAAGCCCAGCAACGCGTGGCGCAGGCTCGGGGTCTTGAGAATACCGAGCACCAGGTAACCGGTGCGCACCTGGCTTTCGCCGAACATCAGGCTGCCGTAGACCCAGCCGCGTTCTACGGCCTCTTCGACGTGAGATGACAGGTCAGTGATCGAAGTCGAGCCGCGCGGCAGGCGGTCCAGGGCTTCGGTCAGGTCGCGGGCCAGGCGTGCCGGCTCGACGTTGAACTGGCGAATGATGCGGTGCAGGTCCGAGTCCTGCAGCTGCAGCAACTGGTGAAACCAGTGGGCCAGTTCCACGTACGGGTTGCCCCGCAGTTTGCAGAACACGGTGGCGGCTTCGATGGCCTTGTAGGCCACGCTGTTGAGTTTGCCGAACAGTGCGGCGCGACTGATTTCACCCATGCTCTGGATTCCTTGAGGTGGTGGCGTGATCGGCGTAGTGCCGGGCCAGGATTAGGTCGTTGGCGTCTTGTGCAGGTTTGCCGAGCCAGGTGTTGAAGCCCAGGCGGAACTGGCCGTTGAGTTGCAGCGTCGGCACTTCGGGTTGTTGCAAAACCAGGTTCAGGTCCCAGTCCAGTTCATGGCCCAGGTACTCGGCCACCCAAGCCACCAGCTCATTGAACGGCTGGCTGCCGGGCAGCATGCCCATGTAGTCATCGAGCTTGAGCGGGCCGAGGCGGATGCGAAATTTATGCTGGCGGTCCCACACGTGGCTGCCCAGGCAAAAGTCCACGCCCAGTTGATTGGCGCTCACGCTGACGCGGCTGCGCTCGGGCAGTTCCAGCCATTGACCGACGTATTCCTCGATCTCCACGGGCAGGCCGAAGTACTCGCCGAGGATCGCCTTCAAACCGTCCGGGTAGCGGGTTTGCGCCGACAGGTGACCGCTGTAGTGCAGCTTCGCAGTGTCCGGAATCAGGCCCTGGTTGAGCAGGCTCGGCATGCCGCGGCCACTCAAGGCCGCCAGGCGTGCGGACCAGTAGTCGTCGTCCGGACGGTCGTGGCTGACGGTCGGCCGCGCCTCGGCCCAGGCCCGGTAGAACAGGCTCAGCAGGCGGTGGTGGAAAATATCCAGGAACTGTTTGCTGGTGCTGTCGGCGTTGTTGCGCTGACGCTCGCGCACGTACTCGGTGATGTGCAGCGGCAACGGGCCGTTGGGGCCGCCGAGGCCGAAGAAGAACTGCTCCAGCCGCGCCGGCTTGCCGTCGCCACCCGGATCGACCGAGGCCAGAGTCGCCGGGGCGAAGGTGCAGTCGGCCTGTTGCCCGAGGCGCAGCGGGTCATCCGCCAGGCGCAGGGAATGGCCCAGGCGTGGCAGCTCCGGCGATTCGCACTCGATACGCCGCAATGCCTGGAAAAAATCGTATTCCCAGGGCTCCTGATGCATCGCATCCAGTGTATTCACAGGGTCGGACGCCGCCCGGGCTTGGCTTTCCATCGCATGATCTCGCCGCGTTCGGTGGTACGGATTACCGTCTCGGTAAAACTGTTGATCGACACGTAGCGTGCCAGGAAGCGCTCCAGCACTGCACCGAGCAGGAACACGCCAGTGCCGCGAAACGCGTTTTCATCGAATTCCAAGGTAATTTCCAGGCCGCGACCAAACACGATCGGGCCGGGCATCGGCAAGCGTCGGGTCACCGCTTTGCTGCTGACTTCGCGCAGGCCTTCGATCTGCAATTGCAGGGCGGCATCGTTGCTGTCGCCGTACAGGCGCAGCAGTTCGCGCAAGGCGCCGGCGCCCTGGCCTTGTTCGCTCAGCGACAGGTAGTTGAGCGACAACTGGCTGATCAGGCGCCAGGCCTTGGCATCATGGGCGTGGCTGGCGCGCGGGCGGCTCGGGCCGGCAACGCAACGCACGGCCAATACCGGGGCGCTGTCGGCCAAGGTGAAGTCGGTCTTGCCGTTGCCCACACTCATGAACAGCGGCAAATCGCGGTTGGTGCACAGCGCGGTCACGCCGAGTTGGCGCAGGTCGTGGCGGTACGGGGCCTGCTGGCTGTCGACCAGGCTGACGAAGGTTTCACTGCCCACATACGTGGAGCGCGGGCCGTTGCGGCGCTGATCGCTGGACAGCACGCGCGGCTCGCGGCGCACGGTGTAGTAGGCCTGGTCACGACCATACCGCGACGGATCGCGTACCGCGTAGAACGGCAAAAACGGCTGTTCCGGCCCCGTGCCGTGGCCGGTGATGCCGCTCAACGAATGAATCTCGAAGTCCATCGGCCGGGTGCGGTCGGCGATCACATGGTGTTCGTTGACCCGGTCGGACAAGTGGATGCGGTCCACCCGTTTCGCAAACAGGTTGATGGCCGGCGTGCAGAACGGCATGAACTGCGCGGCGCCGACACTGCCTTCCAGGCTCGGCTCGTGACGGTCGAACAGGACGATCAGCTCCAGTTCCTGGCCGTCGCAGCGTTTGACCGCGCGGCCCAGCTCGGCGAATTCGACGAACAGGAAGCGATGGGGCAGGGCGAAGTATTCCTGCAGCAGGCGATAGCCCTGGAATGCCCGCGCGACCACGGGCATCGCCGCGTCGGCGTCGTCAAACCCCCGCGAGCGCAACGCGCCTTGAGGCAGGCGTTCGACCCAGTCGCCACCGGGCTTGCGCGCGAACACCGCGCAGGCGTTGCCGAGCAATTGCTCGTAGAGACGGAACGGTTGCTCGTCGGCGCCGCTCAGGTACAGCGGCAGGTTATCGAGGTCGAGGCTGTTGAACGGCAATTCGGCGCCGGTGCGCAGGGTCAGGCGCAGGCCGGCCTTGGCTTTCGGCTCGCTGGCGGCCAGGCGGCCGAGCACGGCGGCGGGGTTGCCGAAGTACTCGGCGCCGCTGACTTGCAACGGCCACAACGTCACCGGGTGTGCGGTGCGGTATTCGCAGCAGGTCTGGGTCTCGCGGCCCAGCGCGGCACGCAACACCGTGTCGCGCGGCAGCGGGAAGCCACTGGCCAGGGAGCCTTCATCGGGATCGGTCTGCAATTGCACCACGGTCATCGACGGTGTCGGTGCCAGGTAGTGCGGGTAGGCGATTTCCAGCAGGTTGTGGGTGAAGGTCGGGTACTCGGCGTCGAGCTTGAGCTGTACGCGGGCCGTCAGGTAGGCAAAGCCTTCGAGCAGGCGTTCGACGTACGGGTCGGCGCAGTCCATGCCGGACAGGGTCAGCCGACTGGCGATCTTCGGGTATTCCTTGGCGAACTCGGCGGCGCTTTCGCGCACGTGGTGCAGTTCCTGGTTGTACAGTTCCAGCAGGCGCGGGTTCATGGGCGCCTCCGCTGGTCGGCATTCACCACGCGCACGTGGCCAGACTCCAGGTCGAGGTCGGTTTGCAGCAGCAGGCGCAATGGCACCGGTTGTGCCCACAGGTCGCCTTCGATCTCGAAACTCAGCGCGTTGTGGTTCATCTCGCCATGGCCGACGCGGGCTTTGACCCGCAAGGTGTGGCGCAGGATACGCGGCTCAAACGTGGCGATGGCCTGGTAGATCAGGGCTTCCAGGGCCTTGATATCGACGCTGGATACACTGTTGCCCGCCAGTGCCGGCAGGCCGTAGTTGACCACCGAAGTACCGGCCGGGGTGTGCAGGGTGGCATCGGCATCCAGCAACGACGTGGTGTTGAGCAGCCACGCCAGGTCGCGCAGAACCGAGGCTTTCAATTGGGTCAGGGACAGCACGCGTTTGTCGGCGCTTTCCTTGGGATTGGTCGGGTCGTCGTCGGTCAACCGGTCTAGCAGGGACGGTTGCAGACGGTCGCGGGAAGCGATTTCAGTTACCACCAAAGCAGCTCCACGGACGGATTGCGAGAGGAACACAAAGCCTTGGGCCGTGGCGCCGGGCCACGGCCGCAAGGGTTATCAGCGCTTGGTGTTGGAACGGATATTCCAGCCAAACTTGATCGCGCCGCCGTCTTTGGTGCCGTCGGCTTTCTGCGGCTGGTAGTCGACCATCACTTGGGCGAAGTTCAGGGTGACGTTTTCGGTCAGGCGGTCATCGGTGCCCGAACCGCCGGTGCTCAGCGAGGTGACCAGCACTTCTTCCAGGTTGATCACCATGTACTCGACCTGGCTCTCGCCACCGGCCTTGCGCACGGTCAGCTTGACCTTGTCGATGTGCTTGCCGCTGGCGCAGTGCATCATCAGGTTCGGCGACGCCTTGTCGACGTACTTGGTCAGCGACAGGTCCTGGATATTCACCTTGCCCGCACCGCCGCCACCGCCCACGTGCATGTTGCCGGACTGGGCCATGCCCCAGCTCCAGTTCAGCACGTCGATTTCGTCCTTGTGGGCCTTGTCCATGGACTCGCCCTTGATGTCGCCGATCTTGATGAAAATATCAACAGCCATGTTTTCTCCCTGTGTGGCGTGCGCCACTCGATTTGGTTTGTGTGGGAGCCCGCTCCCACACAAGCCCGGCTCCCACAGAAGAGCTAGCTCATCCGATGTTTAGGCGCTTTTCGCCGACGGCAGCTTCGATACCAGGCGCAGCGACACGGTCAGCCCTTCGAGCTGGTAGTGCGGGCGCAGGTAGAACTTGGAGTTGTAGTACCCCGGGTTGCCTTCGACGTCTTCCACGATCACTTCGGCCGCCGCCAACGGGTGCTGGGCCTTGGTGGTCTCGGTGGAGTGCGCCGGGTCACCGTCGACGTAGTTGAGGATCCAGTCCTGCAACCAGCGCTGCATCTCGTCCTTCTCTTTGAAGGAGCCGATCTTGTCGCGCACGATGCACTTCAAGTAGTGGGCGAAACGGCAGGTGGCGAACAGGTACGGCAGGCGTGCGGCCAGGTTGGCGTTGGCGGTGGCGTCCGGGTCGTCGTATTCGGCCGGTTTCTGCAGCGACTGCGCACCAATGAACGCGGCGAAGTCGGTGTTTTTCTTGTGCAGCAGCGGCATGAAACCGTTCTTCGCCAGTTCCGCTTCGCGGCGGTCGCTGATGGCGATTTCGGTCGGGCACTTCATGTCCACGCCACCGTCATCGGTAGGGAACGTGTGGGCCGGCAGGTTTTCCACTTCACCGCCGGACTCCACGCCACGGATGCGCGAGCACCAGCCGTAGTGCTTGAAGGAGCGGTTGATGTTCACGGCCATCGCGTAGGCGGCGTTGGCCCAGGTGTATTTGGAGCTGTCGGCGCCGTCGGTGTTTTCTTCGAAGGCGAAGGCTTCCACCGGGTCGGTCTTGGCGCCATATGGCAGGCGCGCCAGGAAGCGCGGCATGGTCAGGCCGATGTAGCGCGAGTCTTCCGATTCGCGCAGCGAGCGCCAGCCGGCGTATTCCGGGGTGGTGAAGATCTTGGTCAGGTCGCGCGGGTTCGACAGTTCCTGCCACGAGCCCATGCCCATCACGGTCGGCGACGCTGCAGCGATGAACGGCGAGTGCATGGCGGCGCAGACTTTCGACAGCTCGCCCAGCAGCTCGACGTCCGGTGGCGACTGGTCGAAGTAGTAGTCGCCGACCAGGCAACCGTACGGTTCGCCGCCGAACTGGCCGTATTCTTCTTCGTACATCTTCTTGAAGATCGGGCTCTGGTCCCAGGCAGTACCCTTGAATTTCTTCAGGGTCTTGTGCAGGTCCGGCTTGGAGATGTTGAGCACGCGGATCTTGAGCTGCTCATCGCTCTCGGTGTTGTTGACCAGGTAGTGCAGGCCACGCCAGGCGCTTTCCAGCTGCTGGAAATCCTGGTGGTGGATGATCTGGTTGACCTGGGCGGTGAGCTTGGCGTCGATGGCGGCGATGATCGATTCGATCGACTTGATCGCGTCATTGGACACCAGGTCGGTTTGCGCCAGGGCCTGCTCGGCCAGGGTGCGCACGGCGGTTTCCACGGCTTCGCGGGCACGCTCGGTCTTGGGCTTGAATTCTTGCAGCAGCAGGTTCGCGAACTCGCTGGCTTCTTCGGTAGCCCCCAGGATCTGGGAGCCTTCGCGGGCGGTATTGTCCGTCATGATTATTGGTCCCCTGCAGACTTGGGTGCGCTGGCAAGTGCCTGGAGCAATGCCGGGTCCTTGATCGCCTTCATGATGATTTCTTCAGCGCCAGTCTTGCCGTCCATGTAGGTCAGCAGGTTGGCCAGCTGGGTACGGGCTTCGAGCAGCTGGTTCAGCGAATCGACCTTGCGGGCCACGGCCGCCGGGCTGAAGTCGTCCATGCTTTCGAAGGTGATATCCAGGCTCAGGTTGCCTTCGCCGGTCAGCTCGTTGGGGACGTGGAATGCCACGCGCGGCTGCATGGCCTTGAGGCGCGAGTCGAAATTGTCGACATCGACTTCAAGGAACTTGCGGTCGGCCACGGGCGCCAGAGGCTCGGCAGGCTTGCCGGCGAGGTCGGCCATCACGCCCATCACGAAGGGCAGCTGGACCTTTTTCTCGGCGCCGTAGAGCTCGACGTCGTACTCGATCTGCACTCGAGGCGCGCGGTTGCGCGCGATGAATTTCTGAGAACTTTGCTTCGCCACGTTGCTGCTCCTGGTCGCTTGAGCGACGGTGTTGTTACTGCACGCTCGGGCGGCTTAATCGCCGTCCGGACCGCGCAGGTTTTCAAATTGGGACATGCCGTCGGGAATCAGGTTGCGCACGATGGCCGCGAAGTCGGCGTGCACCAGATTCTTGGCCCGGTTCAACAACACCGGCAGCGGGCTCGAAGGCTCGTGCCGGGTGTAGTACGCAAGGATTTTGTCGAGGCTGCGCAGCACGTCATCGCGGCTGGCGATGTCGCCAGTGGGGCGCGGTGCTACGGGGGCTGCGGCGAAGTCGACCGAGGGGGCATTGTCGTCACTGACGGCCTCGGGTTCGCTGCGGGTGTCGCTGTTCGGTACGAATTGGTTGAGGATTTGCAGGGCCTGCTTGAGCGGTTGCTTCAACAGGCTGAGGTCGACGCCCTGGGCCGAACCGACCTGGTCGCTGACCTGTTGTTCGATGGCTTCGCAAGCGGCGCGCGCGGCGCCCAGGGCATCGCGGGTGGCCTGTAATTGCTCGGGGTCGCTGTCCAGGAACGCGGCGTTGAGTTGCTGCGCGCCGAGCTGCTCATCGGGGAAATTCATCAGGCCGCTGGCGTTCAGCGCGGCCCGCAGGCTGACCGGGCCGAAGGTGCGCGAGCGGGTGAGGATGCTTTCGCGCAGCAGGCGAATGGTCGCGTCGCTGGTCAGGCCGGACAGTGCGTTGATGCGAACCGTGGGGTCGTTATAGTCGTCGGCATCCAGGCGTGGGTGCAGGTCGGCCCAGTATTCGCGCAGCAGCGCGTTGATCAGCGTGAGCACTTCTGCGAGCCCGGCCACGCCTTGCAGGGCGAGCGAGCTTTGCAACAGGAAATGGGTGATTCGCAGGTCCTTGCTGCGCTGCAACAAGTCGAGGCTTTGCTGCTGGATGCTGCGCCATTCCGGCGGTTCAGCGGGCAAAATCGAATCGCCCATGCTGCGCTCGGGTTGGCCCTTGGCATCACGCTCCAGTTGGAGAAAGTCCGCGTCATATTCCATGTCTTCGCCACACGGCGAAGTTGCGGAAACGGCGGTGAGCAGCAACGGCACATCCACTGAAATTGATCTCCCTATCAGCCCGTTAGATGGCGGGCAATGCATGCATTAGTTGCGCGAGGAACTTTGCATGTTTTCTTGGTCATATAAGCAAGATGCCACTAATGTGCCATCACTGGTATTCAAGAAGTTGTGCATTTTTGGTGTAGTACTTAGGGCTTGTCAAGGTAAGCTATTCGCCCTCTGTGACAGATGTGCGGTGCTTAACAACCTGCACGACTGGTGGGTCGAACGGCGTACCAGGACAGGATTTTTGTCATGGAGCCCAGTTAAGATCAGCGATCATGCTGGTATCGGCAGGTTGTGGACGGTCGATTGCACGACCAGATGGGGATCTCCCGGGAACCGCTCGGCCCGGGAATCGACTGCGCGCGAAGTATCAGCAAGGAGGCAAGATGTCGCTGTGTTTGACTATCACTAGTTATCACAAGATCACCCCTGGGCAGTGCTCGGAAAAGTCCATGAATCAGGGCTCGATGGCTATCGGCCGCAGCGCGGACAATGACTGGGTGTTGCCTGACCCTGAGCGGCTGGTGTCTTCACAACACTGCGTTATTCAATACAAAGAAGGCCGTTATTATTTAACCGATAACAGCACCAATGGCGTGGAGTTGGTCAACGCCGGTATTCGGATGCGCCGGGGTAACAGCGAACCCCTTCAAAATGGCGAGTTGATCCGCATTGGCGATTACGAGATCCAGGCGCGTATCGACTTCAATGTGCAGGCGGTCGACAGCCAGCCGTTTGCCGGGGATTCACCGAACAGTTTTGAAGCGCTGATGGGCGCCGTGGTGAGCACTCCCACGCCGACGCCGGTGATTGCGCCGCAGTTCCATGGGGCGTCGTCGATGGACACGCTGCCGGACCTGTTCGACTTCCTCAGCCCCACTGCCGTACCGCCCGCGACGGTACCGGACCACGTGCCGTCCGAGCAGCATGACTTCCGCCCCCCGACCCCTGTGGTCGTTGAGAAACCCGTGGTGCCGAGTTCGGTCATTCCTGAAGACTGGGACCTGTTTGGCGACACGCCCGCACCGGTCGTCAGCGCACCGCCACCTTCGCCGTCACCGCCACCTGCGCCCATTACCCCGCCGCCGCCCGTGGTCGAGCCCGTGCTCCCCGTGGCCGACAGCCAACAGCCGGATCTGTTGCAAGCCTTCCTGCGCGGTGCCGGCCTGGACCAGTTGCGCCTGGACCGGGCCGATGCCTGCGCGCAGATGGAAAGTATCGGCCGCAGCTACCGGCTGATGGTCGAAGGCTTGATCGATGTGCTGCGCGCCCGCGCCAGCCTCAAGGGCGAGTTCCGCATGCAGCAGACGATGATCCAGCCCGCTGAAAACAATCCGTTGAAATTCGCACCGAATGCCGACGAAGCGTTACTGCTGCTGCTTCGCCATGGCAACCAGGCGTTTATGGCGCCCGATGCTGCCGTGCGCGACAGTTTCGACGACTTGCGCGCCCACCAGTTGGCGGTGATGGCCGGTGTGGAAGCAGCGATCAAACACCTGCTCGGGCGTTTCGAGCCGGCGCAGCTGGAAGAGCGCATGGGCAAGCCCGGCGGGCTCTCGAGTCTTTTCAACGGCTCGCGCCAGGCCCAGTACTGGCAGCAGTTCACCGAGCTCTACAGCAATATTTCCCGCGAGGCCCAGGAAGACTTCCAGGACCTGTTCGGCCGCGAATTCAGCAGAGCCTATGAGGAACACAGCGCACGCCAGCGTCGCTGACCCGCAACATATGGATTAACGGATAGCTAAGTACGTCATTGAGGACGCAGGATGATTCCCAGGTTTTTATTCGCAGTCGCCACACTGCTTCTGCTGACGGCGTGTGCCAAGGATGCCGCCAAACCCGACGCCGCCACCGAGGCGCCAGCGGACACTGCCGCCGTCGAGCTGCACTTTCACGCGATTGCCGGGCTCAACCCCGGCGCCAACGGCCAGGCCGCCCCGGTACGGGTGCGCATCTTCGAACTGAAAAACGCCGCCACCTTCGCGCGCTCCGATTACTTCGCCCTGGCTGACCGCGCGCAATCCACCCTCGGCCTGGACCTGCTGGACCAGGATGAAGTCATGGTGCAGCCCGGCGAGCAAATTAGCATCCAGCGCGACCTCGACCCGTCCACGCGCCAGATCGGGCTATTGGTCGGCTATCGCGAGCTGGACCGCGCGCAGTGGCGCACGGTGATCAACGTGCCAGCGCGCCAATACACCGAATACCAGATCAGCCTCGATGTGCGCGCGGTGCGCGCCGACGTCGTGGTTGCCCCATCCAGCCCTGCCCAATAACGCAATCGGAGCCCCCATGTCCTGGAACAATCGCGTGGTCTGGTCGGAAGGCATGTTCATCGGAACGCAGCACTTCCAGCAGCATGACCGTTACCTGGAAAACCTGATCGACGCCCGCAGCCGCCCGTTGTCCGTGGGCGCCTGGGGGTTCTCCGAGCTGCTGATCGACCAGGGCCTGCTGGCCCAGGGCAAGCTGGCGATCGTCTCGGCGCGCGGCCTGTTGCCCGACGGCACGCCGTTCAACATCCCCCAGGATGACCTGGCGCCAAGCCCGCTGAATATCGATGACTCCCTGCGCGACGGCCTGGTGTACCTGGCCTTGCCGCTCAAGCGCGCGGGCGCCCGTGACACCGTTGATGACGGCGAAGACTTGGGCGCTGCGCGCTATGTGAGCCAGGTGCGCGAAGTGCGCGACGACAACGCGCCGTTCGAGAACCGCGCGCCGGTGGCCGTCGGTTCGCGCGCCTTGCGTCTGTTGACCGCGCAGGATGGCATCAGCGACTACGCCGCCATCGGCCTGGTGCGCATCAAGGAAAAACGCGCCGACCGCGCACTCGTGCTCGATGACAGCTACATCCCGCCAGTCCTCGATGTGGCCGCGAGCAAACCGCTGACCGCGTTTCGCAGCGAACTGCTCGGCCTGCTGCACCAGCGTGGCGAAGCCCTGGCTGGCCGCGTGGTCGCCTCGGGCGCGGGAGGCGCCTCGGAGATTGCCGATTTCATGCTGCTGCAACTGGTCAACCGGGCGCAGCCGCTGCTCCAGCATTTCAGCCAATTGAGCCCGCTGCACCCGGAGCGCTTATTCAGCGAACTGGTGAGCCTGGCCGGGGAGTTCTCGACCTTTTCCACCGCCGGCCGACGTCCGCAGGAATACCCGCAGTACCAGCACGACGACCTGGCCCTGAGCTTCGCCCCGGTGATGGCGGCCCTGCGTGAAGCCCTGTCGATGCTGATCGACAGCAAGGCCACGCCGATCCCGATCGTCGAGAAAGCCTATGGCGTCCACGTGGCGATGCTGGCGGACAAAACCCTGCTCGACAGCGCCAGTTTCATCCTCGTGGTGCGCGCCGATGTGCCGGGCGAAACCCTGCGCGGGCGCTTCGGCCAGCAGAGCAAGGTCGGCTCGGTGGAGCACATCCGCGACCTGGTCAACCTGCAACTGCCGGGCATCGGCCTGCTGCCGCTGCCGGTGGCGCCGCGCCAGATCCCGTACCACGCAGGCTCCACTTATTACGAGCTGGACCGTGGCAGCGAGCACTGGCAGCAGCTGAGCAACTCCGGTGGTTTTGCCTTCCATATCGCCGGGCAATTCCCGGGCTTGAACCTGGCCTTCTGGGCGATCCGAGGATAATCCGCGATGCATCCCAATGACGATGACCGCACCCAGTTCATGCCGCGCCCGGGTGGCCGGGCGCCGGAGCCGGTGCGTGCACAACCGGCCCCGCTGTCGATGCCGGCGGCGCCGATCCTGACCGGCAAGAGCCAGGGCCTCAACCCGCTTGAAAGCGCCGCCGGCCCGCTGCTGGCACTGCTCACGCGCCTGCGCAGCACCATCGCCCATCCGGCGCCGGCCAGCCTGCGCGCGCAATTGCTGGCCTACCTGCGCCAGTTCGAAGAACGTGCCGAAGCCGCCGGCGTGGCGCGCAACGAAGTGCTGCTGGCGCGTTACGCGCTGTGCACCGCCCTTGACGAAGCAGTGCTGAGCACGCCGTGGGGCAGCACCAGCGACTGGGGCAAGCAGAGCCTGCTGATCACTGTGCACAACGAGGCCTGGGGCGGCGAAAAGGTCTTCCAGCTACTCGACCACTGCCTGCAAAGCCCACGGGAACGCCTGTACCTGTTGGAGCTGTTGTACCTGTGCATGTGCCTGGGTTTCGAAGGTCGCTACCGCGTGATGAACGACGGTCGCAGCCAGTTGGAAGCCCTGCGCGAACGCACCGCCGCTGCCATTCGCAGTGCGCGTGGCGAGCACGAGCGCGAGCTGTCGCCGCATTGGCGCGGCGTGACGGTGGCGCGTGACCGGTTGGCGCAGTTCATGCCGCCGTGGATCGCCGTGGCCATCGGCCTGGCGCTGCTGCTGGCGCTGCTGTTTGGTTTGCGCATGAAGCTGGCCGCGGACGCCGAGCCGGTGTTCAAGAATATCCATGCCCTGGGCGAAATCCCGGTGCAGGCCATCGACCGTCCGGTGGCGCAGCCCAAAGTCATCGAACGGCCACGCCTGGCAGGTTTCCTGGTGGAAGACATCAAGGCCGGTCGCGTTGCGGTGGAGGATGCGGTCGACCGTTCCGTGGTGACGATCCGCGGCGACGAACTGTTTGCCTCCGCCAGCTCCAGCATTGTCGATGACTACCAGCCGCTGATGCTGCGCATTGCCGACGCCATCCGCAAGGTCAAGGGCCAGGTGCGTGTGACCGGGCACAGCGACAACCGCCCGATTGCCACGCTGCGTTTCCCATCGAACTGGGCGCTGTCCGAAGCACGCGCCAAGTCGGTGCTGGAGATCCTGGCGGCCAAGACCGGCCAGGCCGATCGCTTCAGTGCCGAAGGCAGAAGCGACACCGAGCCGGTGGCGACCAACGCCACTGCCGAAGGCCGTGCCCGCAATCGTCGGGTTGAAATCACCGTATTGGCGGAGGGCGTCGAGTGAAGGCGTTTTTCAGTTTCATGATTCGCTGGGTGATCCCCGTCCTGGGCCTGATCGCCCTGAGCCTGATCATCTGGTTTGTCGGGCCATTGCTCGACGTGCTGGTGCCCGAAGGGCGACGCTGGGCGCTGATCATCCTGGTGTTTGCGCTGTGGATCGCCTACCGCGTGTTCCGCATCCTCCAGGCCCGGCGCCAGGCCGCCGAAGTGATGCGCAGCCTGGCGGCGGAAACCCCGGCCGACCCCAACAGCGTGGCCACCGCCGAAGAACTCACCACCCTGCGCCAGCGCATGGACGAAGCCCTGGCGTTGCTGAAAAAGGCCAAGCTGGGCGGTGATGAGCGGCGCAACCTTTACGAGCTGCCGTGGTACGTGATCATCGGCCCGCCGGGTTCGGGCAAGACCACTGCGCTGGTCAATTCCGGGCTGCACTTTCCTCTCGCCGCCCAGTTGGGCGCCGGAGCGGTGCGCGGTGTCGGTGGTACGCGCAATTGTGACTGGTGGTTTACCGACCAGGCCGTTTTGCTCGACACCGCCGGCCGCTACACCACCCAGGACAGCAACTCCACGGTGGACAAGGCTGCGTGGCTGGGCTTTCTCGACCTGCTGAAAAAGCAGCGTTCGCGCCGCCCGATCGATGGCGCCTTTATCGCCATCAGCCTGTCGGACCTGCTGCTGGGCAGTGACGAGGAACGCGCTGCCCACGCCGCCGCGATTCGCCTGCGGATCCAGGAGCTGTACACCCAGCTGGGCGTGCGCTTCCCGATCTACCTGATGCTGACCAAGCTCGACCTGGTGCCGGGCTTCATGGAATTCTTCGACAACCTGAGCAAGGAAGAGCGCGCCCAGGTGTGGGGCATGACCTTTGCCCTCGATGACGGCAAGAACAGCGACAGCCCGCTGGCGCACTTGCAAAGCGAATTCGCCGGCCTGGAGCAGCGCCTCAACGAGCGCCTGGTCGAACGCCTGCAACAGGAACGCGACCCGGCGCGGCGCGACCTGATCTATGGCTTCCCGCAGCAGTTCGGCGCCTTGAAGGATTGCCTGCAAAGCTTTCTTGAGGGCGTGTTCAAGCCCAATGCCTTTGAAGAGCGCGTGCTGCTGCGCGGCGTGTACTTCACCAGCGGCACCCAGGAAGGCAGCCCGATCGACCGCCTGATCGGCGCCATGGCCCAGAGCATGAACCTGGACCGCCAGCACCTGGCGCGCCAGAGTGGCACTGGGCGCAGTTACTTCATCGAAAAACTCTTCACCGCCGTGGCCTTCGCCGAGCGCGGGCTGGTGGGGGTGAACCCGAAGGTCGAGCGCCGGCGCAAGTGGATCGCGCGCGGCGTGCTCGCGGCCACCGTGGCGTTGGTGGTGGTGGTCAGCGGCCTGTGGTGGGTGAGCTATCGCGCCAACCAGGCGTATATCGCCCAGGTCGACCAGAAGGTCGCGCCCCTCGGCCAGACCGTGCAGAACCTCAGCCCGGCGCAGCGTGATGTGCTCGCGGTGCTGCCGCTGCTCAACGCGGTTAAAAACCTAGCGGGCGACTCGCCGAGCTGGTCCGAAGGGTTGGGCCTGTATCAGGGCGACATGCTTGAAGCCGAGTCCGCCAGCGTCTATCGCAAGCTGTTGATCGCCGTCTTCGCGCCACGCCTGGTGACGCGCATCGAAGAGCAACTGCATGGCGGCGGCAATTCGGACTTCCTCTACGAGGGGCTCAAGGCTTACCTGATGCTCGCCGACACCGAGCACTACGACCCGGACTTCATCAAGGCCTGGATCGCCCTGGACTGGGATCGCAACCTGCCGCGCGACTTGCCGGCCGACCAGCGCCAGGCCTTGACCGGGCACTTGCAGGCGCTGTTCGACCGCCATCCGCCGAGCGCGCGGCTCGACCCGCGCCTGATCGACGACCTGCGTCGCCAGCTGCAGCAACTGCCGGTGGCGCAGCGCGTCTACGACCGGGTCAAGCGTCAGAAGCTGCCCGAAGGCATTCCGGACTTTCGCCTCAACGAAGCCGCTGGGCGTGACGCGGCGCTGGTGTTCAGCCGCAAGAGCGGCAAGCCGCTGGGCGAGCCGTTGAGTGGGTTCTTCACCGCCAAGGGCTATCGCCAGGCGTTCCTGCTGAGCAGCCTGAATCAGACCGGCACCCTGGCCGAGGAGCAATGGGTGCTCGGCCATGAGCAGGCCGACCAGCAAAACGTGGTGAGCCTGGCCGCCGATGTGCGGCGCCTGTATTTCCAGGATTACCAGCGCCAGTGGGATGCCTTGCTCGCCGATATCGACTTTGTGCCGATCACCAGCGTGGCCCAGGCCGCCGACGTGCTGCGGGTGATTTCCGGCCCGACCTCGCCGCTGAAAAAACTGCTGGTGGCGGTGGCCAGGGAAACCGATCTGCAGGCCGAAGAGCGGCAGCTGGCGGCCAAGGGCGTACCGGTGGAAGGCGGCGTCGACAAGCTCAAGGAGCGTCTCGGCAGCCTGCTCGGCCAGGAGCAACCTGTCGCCAATGCACCGCAGGCAGCAGACGATCCGGTGACCGCGCACTTTGCCGAACTCAACAGCATCGTCAGCAAGAACGAAGGCGAGCCGGCAGCTATCGACGGCCTGTTGGCGGACATGAACGCGCTGTATGTGCAGGTCAGCGCCATGGTCGGCGCCAGCGGTGATGCCTTGCTCGGCGAGGCGAAGAACCAGGCAGCGGCGGCAGCCACGCGGGTCAGCCTGAATGCCGAACGCCAACCGCCGCTGGTGCAGGGCATGGTCAAGTCGGTGGTCAATTCCACTACCAACAGCATGATGGGTGGCGTGCGCAACCAGCTGAACGCGGCTTGGGTCAGCGAAGTGGTCAACGTGTATCGCCAGTCCCTGGCCGGGCGCTACCCGATGGCGCCGGGCAGCGCGCGGGATGCCACCCTGGATGACTTCGGCCAGTTCTTCGGCGTGGGCGGGGTAATGGACAACTACTTCCGCAAATACCTGCAGCCGTACGTGGACACCTCCGCGCAGACCTGGCGCTGGCAGCCGGGCGCGGCGCAGAAGCTCGGGATTGCGCCGGGCGTGCTGCAGACCTTCCAGCGCGCCGCGACGATTCGCGATGCGTTCTTCCGCGCCGGCGGCACCCAGCCGATCGTGCGGTTCGAGCTCAAGCCGGTGTCGATGGACCCGACCATCACTCAGTTCCTGCTTGACCTCGACGGCCAGCAATTGAGTTACGACCATGGCCCGAGCCGGCCGGTGGCGATGCAATGGCCGAACCCCGGCAGCATTGGCGTGGTGCGTATTTCGATCATGCCGCCGTCGGCCAGCGGGCGTTCCGGGGTGACGTTGGACGGGCCGTGGGCATGGTTCCGCCTGCTGGAGCAATCGGACCTGACCGCCGGCAACTCGCCGGATCGCTTCAACCTGCGCCTGCGGGTCGACGGCGCGAGCATTGCCTACGAGCTGCGCGCCAACAGCGCTTTCAACCCGTTCAAGAGCCGTGTGCTCAGTGGCTTCAGCCTGCCGGAGCGGCTATGACGACCCTGGGTTTCTACGGCAAGCTGGCCAGCCGCGGCGACTTTGTCAGCCGTGCCTTGCCGCAGAGTTTTATCGGCCCGTGGGACAGCTGGCTGGCGGCGGGTCTGCTCGCCAGCCAGCACAGCCTCGGCGCCGACTGGCTCAACGTGTACCTGGTCAGCCCGCTGTGGCGCTTTGTACTGGCGCCGGGCGTATGCGGGCCGGACGCGGCGGCGGGCGTGGTGATGCCGAGCATCGACCGGGTCGGGCGCTATTTCCCGCTGGCGGTGGTGGCCTTGCTGGATCACGACACCAATCCTGCCTCGCTGGTGGGCGGGCCGGACACCTGGTTTGAGCACGCCGAAGAGCTGTTGCTCAGCACCCTGGATGCCGGCGCCTCGTTCGAAAGCTTCAATGCTGGCCTCGACAGCCTGGGCGTGCCGGCAAGCACATTGCGCGCGGTGGACAGTCGTTTCGCCGGCCTGCAACGCGTAGCGGCCAGCGAGCCAGAGCAGCGCATGAATGCGCTCGCCGAACAGGCCTGCGACGGTGCGAGCCTGTGGTGGGGCCGTGGTTCGCAGACGATTTCCCCTGGTTTATTGCGGTGTCAGGGCCTGCCTGCCACCGGCGATTTTGCGCAGTTTTTGCTCGGACAAGAAGGTGTGGTGTAGATGGGGTCGACGTACAAATCTGCGAGCAAAAGCCATGTCGGCATGGTCCGCCAGGTCAACGAAGACGCGTGCCTGGACCTGCCGGAGAATCGCCTGTGGGTGGTCGCCGATGGCATGGGCGGGCATGCGGCGGGGGACTACGTCAGCAGCCTGATCGTCGACAGCCTGCGCAGCCTCCCTGTGGGGCGTTCCCTCGACGAATACTCGGCGGCGCTGCGCAATGACCTGATCCGCATCAACGCGGCCGTGCGTGAAGAAACCGCCAACCGTGGCGTGACGATGATGGGCAGCACCGTGGTCGTGCTGGCCGCGCGCGGCTTGCGCGGCGTGTGCCTGTGGGCCGGCGACAGCCGCCTGTACCGCCTGCGCGACGGCGTGCTCGAAGGCATCTCCCGCGACCACAGCTACGTCCAGGACTTGCAAGACAGCGGCTTGCTCAGCGAAGCCGACGCCCGTGTGCACCCACGCGCCAACATTGTCACCCGCGCGATTGGCGTGGAAGCCCAGTTGGAGCTGGCGGTAATCGACCTGCTGATCGCACCTGGCGACAGCTACCTGTTGTGCAGCGACGGCCTGAACAAAACCGTCGAAGACCATGAAATCCGCGAAGTGCTCAGCCACGACGCGCCGGATGAAATCGTGCGCAGCCTGGTGCACCTGGGGCTTAACCGGGGTGCGCCGGACAACATCACCGCCATCGTCGTGAAGGTATCGGCATGAACATCCTGATTCCCGGCTATGACATCGAAGGCGAAATCGGCGAAGGCGCCATGGCCAGCGTGTACCTGGCGACCCAGCGTTCGCTGGAGCGCAAGGTCGCATTGAAGGTGATGGCGGCGGCACTGGCGGCCGACCCGAGCTTCTGCGAACGCTTCCTGCGCGAGGGCAAGACCCTGGCGCGTTTGTCGCACCCGCACACAGTGACCATCCATGACATCGGCAATGTCGGTGAGCTGTATTACATGGCCATGGAATACCTGCCCAACGGCACGCTGAAAGAGCGCATCGCCGCCGGCCTGACGCCGGAGCAGGGCGTGACGCTGATTCGCCAGATCGCCTCGGCACTTGGCTATGCGCATGCCCAGGGCCTGGTGCATCGCGACGTCAAGCCGGCGAACATTCTGTTTCGCGCCGATGGCACGGCGGTACTGTCGGACTTCGGCATCGCCAAGTCCCTGGACGACCGCACCCAGTTCACCCAGGCCGGGTTTGCCGTGGGCACGCCGAGCTACATGAGTCCGGAGCAGGCGCGGGGCCAGGAGATCGATGGCCGCGCCGACCTGTATGCGTTGGGCGTGGTGTTGTACGAAATCCTCGTCGGCAAGCTGCCGTACAACGGCACCGATGCGCTGTCCACGGCGCTGGCGCACCTGACCGAGCCTTTGCCGGAGCTGCCGGTGCACCACGGGCGTTATCAGGACGTGCTGCGCAAGCTGTTGGCCAAGGACCCGGCGGAGCGTTTCCCGGATGCGGCGGCGTTGCTGGCAGCGCTGGACAACCTGCCAGCGGAGTCGTTGGAAGCCACCCTGGTGCGGCCGTTGCCGATCCCGCTGAGCTTCGACCTGGCGGGCATGACACCGGTGACCATCGACATCCCGACCGATAAACCCCAGCCGCAGCCGGTGCGTCAGCCGGTGGTGACGCCGACCCAGCACAACGCCGTGTCCGAGCAGCGCCGTGGGCCGGTGTTGGCATTGGCCGCCGTGGCCGTGGCGGTCGCGTTGGCCATTGGTGGCGCGAGCTACTGGTGGCTGAGTGGCAACGATGAGCCCGCCAAGCCGCCGGCTGCCGTGCTGCCCAAGGCGCCGCCGGCCGAGGCGACACCGGCAGTGGCCGAGGTGGACGGCGGTCAGCGCCCGCTGCTGATGGCCGGCAAGAAGACCTTGTTCCAGCGCGTGCTCAGCAAGCCGGGCGCCAAGCTCTCGCATGATGCCGGTGGCGCGCCAGGCGAAGGACTGCCGGCGTTTTCCGTGCTCTACGTTTATCAGCGCAAGGACGTCGATGGCAGCCCGTGGGTCCGCGTCGGCGCCGCCACCGATGGCCGCAGCGATGGCTGGTTACCGGCCGCGCAAGTCAGTGACTGGAAGCAGAGCCTGGTGCTCAAGTTCACCGAGCGCTCGGGCCGGGCGCCGGTGATGTTCCTGCGCCAGTCCAGCGAAGTCGAGAAACTGCTGGCCGACCCCGCCGCCGCCAAGGGCGCGTTGGCCAAGGCGCAGAAAAACAGCGACGACAACGGCCAGGTGCTGGCCCTTGAACCGACCGCCAGTGCGGTGCCGCAGAACCAGTTCTACCTGCTGCCGATCTTCGATTCCAAAGAGAGTTTCGACGAAAACGGCCAGCCGGTGCAGTTGCTCAACGTGGCCTCCATCGACCCCGGCACCGCCGCCGCCAAACCCGCCACGCCGGTGCTGAATGCCAACGCGGACGCCTTCCGTACCGCCGTGGTGCTGGTGGTCGATACCACCGTGTCCATGCAGCCCTATATCGACCAGATCCGCGATGTGGTGCACGAGCTGCAAACCCGCATCGCCGAGCGTGGCGAGTTGGACAGTGTCAGCTTCGGCATGGTCGGTTTTCGCAGCAGCATCAAGAAAACCCCGGGCCTGGAATACGTGGCCAAGACCCTGATCACCCTCGATAAGGGCCGCGACCCGCAGCGTTTTCTCGACATGGCGCGCCAGGTCAAGGCGTCCACCGTGTCCAGCCACTCGTTCAACGAGGACGCGTTCGCCGGCGTGATGCAGGCCGTGGACGGCATGGACTGGTCCGGCTATGGCGGTCGCATCATCCTGCTGGTGACCGATGCCGGCGCGCTGCGCAAGAACGACCCTTTTGCGGCCACCCAGATGAACGAAGCCGAAGTGCGCCAGGCTGCGCTGGGCAAGCAGATCAAGATCTACGCGCTGCACCTGCGCACCGACGCCGGCAAGAAAACCCACGCCGGTGCCGAGAGCCAGTACCGCATCCTCACGGCCGACGCCAACCCGCAGATCGCCGATCTGTACACGGCGGTGCCGGGTGGCGATGTGCGCAAGTTGGGTGAGCGTGTCGACGAGATCGGCACGGTGTTCGCCAACCTTGTCCATCAGGTGCGCAGCAATACGCCGCAGCCGGTGCCGCAGTTGAGCAGTTCGCCGAGCCTGGCGGACAAATCGGCGGCGGTCGGCTACGCGATGCACATGGATTTCCTCGGGCGCAAAACCGCGAGCCAGGCGCCGCAGCTGGTCAGCGCCTGGACCGCCGACCGCGACCTGACCAACCCGGCGCTGCCGGCGTTCCAGGTGTGTGTGATGCTGACTAAGTTGCAGCTCAATGACCTGCAGCAGTCGCTGAAAATGATTGTCGACGCGGCGCGCAAGACCCAGACCTCGCCCAAGGATTTCTTCCAGGAAATTGCCAGCGCCTCGGCTTATATGAGCCGCGACCCGCAAGCCCTGCGCAAGGGCGGCAACCTGGCCGACGGCGGCATTCTCGGCGAATACCTGGAAGGCCTGCCGTACCGCAGCAAGTCGCTGAATATGACCCAGGACTTGTGGTTGTCGTTGAGCGTGGCCGAGCAGGAAGACTTTATCGACGAGCTGGACTCGAAAATCCGTCTCTACGAAACCTTCCACAATGACGTGGCCAACTGGGTCCGTTTCGGCGATGCCGAGCCGGGCGATGCGTTGTACCGCGTGCCGCTGTCGACGCTGCCTTGATGCTGAACCTGAGCGCGGTGCATAAGAGCCGGGGTGTCGGTAGCCAGCGTTACAGCCTGGTGATTCCGGCGCTGGCGCTGCGTGCCGGTGAGCAAGTGGTAATTGTCGGTCCGAGCGGCTGTGGCAAAAGCACCTTGCTGGATTTGCTCGCGCTGGTATTGGCGCCGGATCAAGTCGGCCAGTTTGACTTCCATCAGCAGGATATCGCCGCGTTGTGGCGCGCCGATCAGCAATCCACCCTGGCCGAGCTGCGCAGCAGGCACCTGGGTTATGTGCTGCAAACCGGCGGGCTGCTGGGGTTTCTGGATGTGCGCAGCAATATCGCGCTGTCGCGGCAACTGCTGGGCCTGAAGGATGACGGCAGCGTGGCGCGCCTGGCCGCGCAGTTGGAAATCAGTGATCAGTTGATGAAGAAGCCGGCAGCGCTGTCGGTGGGGCAACGCCAGCGTGTGAGCTGCGCCCGCGCGCTGGCCCATGCGCCGCAGCTGGTGCTGGCGGACGAGCCAACTGCCTCGCTTGACCCGCTGAACGCCGAGCGCGTGATGCACGCGCTGCTGGCCCAGGCTCGCGAGCATCGCGCCGCCTGCGTGATTGCCACCCATGACGAGGCCCTGGCGCGTGCCAGCGGCTTGCAGGTGCGGCGCATCAGTTGTCGTCGCGACACCGACGGCGGTGTCACCGCGACGCTCGGGGAGGCGAGCTGATGCGCATCCCTCTGGTGGCCTCCCTGGCTTGGCAGGATTACCGCAACGACGCGTGGCTGTCGGCCTGCTCGGTGCTGGCACTGGTCGCCGTGATCGCGCCGTTGCTGGTGTTATTCGGCCTGAAATTTGGACTGGTTAGCAGTTTGACCGAACGTTTGGAGACCGACCCCGCGACCCGTGAAATTATTCCGTTGGGCGGTGGTCGATTCAGCAGCGCATTTGTCGAGCAACTGGGCCAGCGCCCGGATGTGGCGTTTGCACTGCCACGTACACGGCAGATTGCAGCCACCGCGCAAGTGGGCACGCTGACCCTGGAAATGCTGCCGACAGCGTCGGGCGATCCGTTGCTGGCGGGCGTGCCGATGCCGCGCGGGCTGGACCAGATCGTGCTGAGCCATACCGCTGCCGAAAAGCTCGCGGCGCGGCCAGGCGATTGGCTGGAAACCAGCGTTGCACGGCAAGTGGCGGGGCGCGTCGAGGCCCGGCGCACACGCCTGCAGGTGCTGGCGGTAGTGCCGCTGGAAGCCTTTGCGCGCGACGGGTTGTTTGCTGATTTGAGTTTGCTGGAAGCGGCCGAGGATTACCGCGATGGCCGCGCCGTACCGGCATTGGGTTGGGACGGTGAAGCCGTGGGTATGAGCGAGCAGCGCGTGTACCCGGCGTTTCGCTTGTATGCGCGCAGCCTGGTCGACGTGGAGCCGCTGCGAGTGTATTTCGCCGGGCAGAACCTGCTGGTGTCGACCCAGGCGCACACCATCGCCCAGGTGCAGTCGTTGAGCCGCAACCTGTCGATTGTGTTCTGGATCATCGCCGGGTTGGCGTTGGCGGGGGCGTTCGCAGCGATCTTCGCCGGGGCGTTGGCTGCGGTGGCGCGCAAGCGTCGGGAATTGTCGGTGCTGCGCCTGCTGGGCTTTTCCACCGGCGCGCTGTTGCTGTTTGTGGTGATGCAGGCGCTGTACAGCGCAGGTGTTGCCGCCGTGCTGAGTGCCGGGCTGTATGCACTGGCCGAGGCGGGGTTGAATCAATTATTCGTGCAGGTGCCGGGCGAACACGCCAGCCACCTGCTGGCGCGTCATTACGCCCTGGCCCTGGTTGCAGTCCTTGGCGTCAGCGCCGTGGCGGCGGCCTGTGGCGGTTGGCGAGTGGCGCGTATCCAGGCTTCTGAAGGAATCAGAGATGTATAAGTTACTGGGCGCCTGTGTGGCGCTGAGCCTGGCCTCGATGGCCTGGGCCGATGAGGCAAGCGACAAGCTCGACAACCCCAAGCCGTTGCCCGGCGACGTCAGCCTGCCGCTGCCGTGCGAAGGCAATATGCTGTTTCGCTACGCCTACGTCCTGGCCCAGGGCACCCTGGACGATCGCGAGATCAGCCTCGGCTATCCCTTTGCCGAAGGTGAGGCCGGCTACCAGCAGTCGTTTATTTCCGGTTACCGCCGCGACTTCATCAACGGCCAGTTCACCCTCAAGGACCTGCCGAAGGAGTGGAACAAAGTCATCGCGCCACTGATGCCGAAGACCGACGCCAAGACCCCGCTCAAGCCCATGCTCTACTTCATCGGCAAGTACGAAGTGACTGCCCGCCAGTACGCCCAGGTGATGTCCCAGGCGCAGTCGCTGGCCAGCGGCGAGCCGGCGCCGGCCTGCGATGTTCCCAGCGGCATGGCCGGGCGTTTGCCCAAGGTCAAGCTCTCGCGCTTTGAGGCCGAGCGCTTCTCGGCGGTGTACAGCGCCTGGTTGATGAAATACCACCGCGACTTGCTGCCGGTCAGCGGGCGCGGTTCGTCGGCGGATGACGGCGGCCTGGGGTTTGTGCGCCTGCCCACCGAAGTGGAATGGGAATTCGCCGCGCGCGGCGGCCACGCGGTGAGCCGCCAGGATCTGGAAGGGCGCCTGTTCCCGCGCCGCACTGACGGCAGTGACAGCGACGGCCCGCTAGGTGATTACGCAGTCTTCAACCAGGTCGCCGGTGGCACCGGGCAGGCGGCGCGGTTGATGCCCATCGGCACCAAATTGCCCAACCCGATCGGTATGTTCGATGTGATCGGCAACGCCGCAGAAATGGTCCAGGAGTCTTTCCAACTGGTGCACGCCGGGCGTCGCCAGGGCACCTACGGCGGCTTTGTGGTCAAGGGCGGCAACTACCTGGAAGGTGAGGGCACGCTGTTCACCGGCATGCGTCGCGAATACCCGCTGTTCGCTGCCGATGGCACCGAGCAGAGCAACGAAACCACCGGCTTCCGCGTGGCGATGGGGGCCTTGTCGGCGCCGCGCTCGCGCTACAAGGAACTGTTCGCGCAGTGGCAGAAAGAGGGCCGCCTGGCCGCGCTGACCGACGCCATCGACGATGCCCAGGACCCGACCAAGCGCCTGGACAGCATCATCGCCGCCAGCGCCGACCCCAAGCTGCAGGCCGAGCTGGGGTTGGTCAACGAAGAGCTCAAGCGCAATGTCTCGCTGATCGCCCAGCAACGCGAAGAGGCGGCGGGCAACCTGATCCAGTCGGCCGCGTTGGTGGCCGAGACCATCAGTAACTACAACATCCGCCTGGCCAACCTGCAGAAGAGTCGCCAGCAGGCCCTGGACAACAAGGACGAGGCCAGCGCGCAGCTGTTCGCCACCGCCATCGACAACGGACGCAGCGCCCTCGACGGCGCGGTGGCGATCTACATCGACAACCTGGCCACCGGCACGCGCTACACCGATGCGGTGATCCAGGCGCAGTTTCAACGAATCAAGGAAGAGTTGGATCGCAAACCCGTGCTCGGCAAGAGCCTGGTGACGCGCGCAACACTGTTCGTCCGCCATGTCGGCAACTACCGCAAGCAACAGCGGGCCGACCCGGCGACGATCTTGAAGGAATTGCTCGCAGCGAGCGGTCAGCGGTCTTGATCGTTGGCTGTATGGCGAGCTTGGAAGGGACTCAGGCGGCGGTGGGCCGTGCTGGGCAAGTCAAACTTAAAAGAGAACACATCTATGCTTTTTTCCCGTAAGGCGGTTTCCAAGCGTCACTTGCTGCTGATCGCGGCCGGTTTCAGCACCGTGCTGACTGGCTGCGCCACGTCGCCGGCGTCCAAGGTCGCGTCGAGCACCAAGGTCGAGTACTACCCCAACTGCTACGAGCCGGTGCAGCACCTGCGCGCCACCGATTCGGACATGACCAAGTCGGTCGTCACCGGTGCCGCCCTCGGCGCGGCCGGCGGTGCACTGCTTGGCGCCTTGACCGGCGACTCCGACAAGCGCGGCCGCAACGCGGCGATCGGCGCAGCGGGCGGCGCCCTGGCCGGCGGCGCGGCGGGTTACTACACCGAGCGTCAGAAGCAGATCACCGATGACAACCAGCGCATCGCGTCGTACTCCACCGACTTCAACAAAAGCGCCTCCGACATCGACCGCAGCACCGCCTACGCCAAGGCGTCCCAGCAGTGCTACCAGAGCGCGTTCACCAAGCTGGTGGCCGACCGCAAGGCCAAGACCGTCAATGACACCGAAGGCCGCAAGCGCCTGGCAGAAATCGTCGCGGGCCTGAAGGAGTCCAATGACCTGATCGTCGCGGTCAACGGCAAAGCCAGCGAAGACCTGAACAACTACACCCAGGCCTACGAGCAAGACCTGCAGCAGGTAGGCGTGCAGCGCGCCGACGTGGTCACCGTGGCCACCGCCGACACCACGCCGCCCGTGGCCCCGGCCAAAGGCAAGAAAGCCGTGAAGCCAGCGAAGAAGCCTGCGCTGCCAGTGGTGCCTAAAGAAGCGGTAACCACCGAGAAGAGCATCCAGACCGTGCAGGCCAAGCAAGCTGAAAGCAAGCAGGTCGCCAGCGCCGGCAAGGCGCAGATCGAAGGCACCTGCCGCGATCCAAACCTGGCCGACTGGGCGCCGGTGCCTTGCCCTAACGTTTAAGCAACATGTTGCTATAAGCGTTAAACGCCAGCCGATCTCCGTCTAAAGCGCGAGATCGGTGGCGTTCCTCGATCAAATCGTTACACTGCTGCGGCCACTCAATAATTACACCGAGGCCGTGTGCATGAAATTTCGTCTTCTGCTGTGGGTGCTGGGCCTGCTGATGGGCAAAGCCAGCCGCACCAATCCTGCCTTCCAGCAACAGCTGGGTGACAAAGACCTGGCGTTCCAGTTGCAGACACTGGACGGCAAGGTTGCCCGTCACTTCATCGTCAAAGACCAGCGCATTACCAGCCACTCGGGTGTCCACCCGACGCCGGCGTTTGCCATCGCGTTCAAGGATGCCGCCTATGGCTTCGCCACGATGCAGGCGAAGAACAAGCAACTGGCGTTCATGACGGGGATTCAGGACAAGTCGATCCAGATCAAGGGCAACCCGGCGCTGGTGATCTGGTTCCAGGGGCTGACCAAGTATTTGAAGCCGAAGAAAAAGAAGAAAACCTGAAGCGACCCTTTTGGCAGGCGATCCTTTTTGTGGCGAGCGGGCTTGCCCCGCGTTGGGCTGCGCAGCAGCCCCCTGTTCAGGCCACCGCGTCATTTCATCAAGCGTGGGGTGTCAGGTTTTAGGCTCGCTTCGCGGCCCGACGCGGGACAAGCCCGCTCGCCACAATTGCGCTTGAGGGTTAGGCCTGGCTGAACTGCGAAGCCAGCTCACGCAACAGCACCTCGGCATCCAGTACCTTGCCTACAACTTCTTCAGCCTTGTCGCGCGTCAGTCCCAGGCGCTCAAGCAGCGCGTCCGGAATCGCCTCGTCCGGCCCGGAGCCGATCCCACGGCTACGCAGCAGGCGCACGGCCAGGCACACCAGGTTCGGGTACTCGGCGTATTGGCCGTCGTAGGTCGGGTCGTGCTGGAAGCGCAGGGCGGTGGACAGTTCGTCCGGCATGTCCCAGTAGCGCATCAACCAGGCGCCGATCTGCTCGCGGCTGATGCCCAGCAAGTGCTGTTCGACATAGCTGTGGCACAGGTGCGGGTTGACCTCCAGGTGCCGGCAGATCAGCGAGAAGTGCGGCGGGAACACGTGGGCCAGCAACAGGTAGCCGAAGTTGTGCAGCAAGCCGGCCAGGTAGGTCAGGCCCGCTTCCGGGCGCTGGGCGCGCGGCATGGCGCGGGTCAGGCCTTCGATCACGGCGGCGGTGTAGATCGACTGGTGCCAGTACGGCGTCGACTGGTGCGGGTGGTCCTTGGGCAGGCTCAGGGTCTTGCCCAGGGCCAGGCCCAGCGCGAGGTTGATCACCAGGTCAAAGCCCAGCACGCGCACGATGGCGTCTTCCACCGAACGGATCTTGCCCGGCGACGCGTAGTACGGCGATGCGGCCCAGCTCACTACCTGCGCGGCCAAGGCCGGGTCGGTCTCCACCACACCGGTGATGTCGTCGATGGTGGCGTTGGGGTCGACCCGCAGCTTGATGATTTTCTGCGCGGTATCGGCCAGCGGTGGAATCTCGATGGTCGCTTCCAGGCGCTGCTGGATCCGGCGGGCAGTGAACGCCTGCATCGCCTGGGTGATTTCCTCGCGGTCATCATTGGGGCGATCGAGGTTGGGGCGAATATTACTCAGCGGCTCGCCGAAGTGGCCGGCGCTGGCCTTGGTGAGCATCGTCTTGAATGCGTCGCTGGTGATTTCCAGCAGCAGCCCGGCTTCGCCCGAATGCACCAGCAGGCTCGGCTCGTCGAGCAGGCTGCCTTCATACAGGCACGGCGAACTGGTGAGTGGCGGCAGGCCCGGCAGCAGGCTCAGGTCATGCTTGCCCAGCATGCGTTCAACGCGGTCCGGCGACACGGCGGTGAGGCGGCGCCCGGTGAGTTCGGCGAGGCGGTTGAGATCGAGCAACTGGTTCTGCGGGAACAGCACCATCAGTGCGCCCACCGCATCTTCCAGCAGCACGGCCTGGACCTTTCGCGCAGGATTCAGGCCCGGTTGGTCGGCAACTTCCGTGTAGCTGACGGCGAGCTTAGCGAGCAGAGCCCGAATGACCGGCGGGGCGGTCAGTGGGGCTGTGGCGAGGGCAACTTCTGACATGGCCTGATCCAATTTCCTACAGTCACCGAAGTATAACCAGCTTGATACATATGTTGGTCGACTAACTGCGGTTTGTGACGCGGTTAGCGAAGGGGCCGGGCGTTCTGGCGCTATCGCCGGCAGGGAGGGTCAGACCTGGCCGTATTGTTGGCCGTGGCGCAACCAGCGATCCAGCAGCGGGCTGACGTGGTCCGGCCAGCGCTCGAGCAGCGCCTGCGCGGCATCGCGTACGGCGGGCAGCAGATCGGCGTCGCGCATCAGGTCGGCGACCTTGAATTGCAGCAGGCCGGTCTGGCGCGTGCCGAGCATTTCGCCGGGGCCGCGCAGTTCGAGGTCTTTCTCGGCGATGACAAAACCGTCGTTGGTTTCACGCATGATGCCCAGGCGCTGGCGGCCGATCTGCGACAGCGGTGGGTGGTAGAGCAGCACGCAGTGGCTGGCCGCGCTGCCCCGGCCGACGCGGCCGCGCAATTGGTGCAGCTGCGCCAGGCCCAGGCGTTCGGGATTTTCGATGATCATCAGGCTGGCATTGGGCACGTCCACGCCGACTTCAATGACGGTCGTGGCGACCAACAGTTGCAGGTTGCCAGCCTTGAACTCGGCCATCACCGCGGCTTTTTCCACGGGTTTCATGCGGCCGTGGATCAGCCCGACCTTGAGTTCGCCCAAGGCGCTGGTGAGGTCTTCATAGGTGGTTTCGGCGGCCTGGCAGGTCAGCTCCTCGGACTCCTCGATCAGCGTGCACACCCAATAGGCCTGGCGGCCCTCGGCGCAGGCTCCACGCACGCGCTCGATGACTTCGACGCGGCGGGTGTCGGTGACCAGCACGGTGTTGACCGGGGTACGGCCGGGGGGCAGTTCGTCGAGGATCGACGTGTCGAGGTCGGCGTAAGCGCTCATGGCCAGGGTGCGCGGGATCGGGGTGGCAGTCATGATCAACTGGTGTGGGCTCATGCGTCCGCCCACGCCTTTCTGGCGCAGCGCCAGGCGCTGTTGCACGCCAAAGCGGTGCTGTTCGTCGATGATCACCAAGGCCAGGTTCTTGAATCGCACTTCGTCCTGGAACAGCGCGTGCGTGCCCACCACCATGGGCGCGCCGCCGGCGATTTGCTCCAGCGCTGCTGCGCGGTTCTTGCCCTTGAGCTTGCCAGCCAGCCAGGCCACTTCCAGGCCCAGCGGTTCGAGCCAGCGCTTGAACGTGATGAAGTGCTGCTCGGCGAGAATCTCGGTGGGCGCCATCAGCGCCACTTGGTAGCCGGCCTCCAGGGCTTGCAGGGCCGCGAGGGCGGCGACCACGGTCTTGCCTGCGCCCACGTCGCCCTGGATCAGGCGCAGCATGGGTTCTTTCTGGCTCAGGTCGTAGGCGATTTCATTGCCGACGCGCTGCTGGGCACCGGTCGGCGCAAAATCGAGGTTGGCCAGGTATTGCGCAGGCAGGCGCGTGGCCTTGGGCATGGCCGGCGCGCGCAACGAACGCATGCTTTCGCGCAGGCGCTGCTGGGACAGTTGGTGGGTCAGCAATTCTTCGAAGGCCAGGCGGTGCTGGGCCCAATGATGACCGAGGGCCAATTCGTCGACGTCGGCGTCAGCCGGCGGGTGATGCAGGTAGCGAATCGCATCGTCCAGTGGCGCCAGTTGGTAGTCGCGGGCCAGCTCCAGGGGCAGCCAGTCGGGCAGGCTCTTGGGGCCGAGCAGGGTCAGGGTTTGCATGCACAGCTGGCGCAGGCGCTGTTGGGTCAGGCCTTCGGTCAGCGGGTAGATCGGGGTGAGCGTGGTGTCCACCGGCGGCGGCTCGTCGCCGGTGATGGCGCGGTATTCCGGGTGGTAGATCTCCAGGCCGGACGCGCCGGGGCGAGCTTCACCGTAGCAGCGCACGCGGGTGCCGCGCTTGAGGCCTTCTTTCTGGGCGTTGCTGAAATGGTAGAAGCGCAGGCTCAAGCCGCCGGTGCCGTCCTGCAGGCGCACGACCAGACTGCGGCGCTTGCCCATCACCACGTCGGCGCCGCTGACGGTGCCCTCGACCACTGCATCCTGCCCTGGGCGCAAATGGCCAATCGGCACCACGCGGGTACGATCCTGGTAACGCAGGGGCAGGTGGAACAGCACGTCCTGGAGGTTTTCCAGGCCGACCTTGGCCAGCTTTTCAGCCATGGCCTCACCGACACCCTTGAGTGCCGTCACCGACACCTGCGACAGCTCAGTCATACCGTTAATCAGCTCGCAGCAGGCGGCTTGGCCACCGAGCACAGGCGGATCGAGTCCGCGAGGATCTCAATGGCCTTGGGCCGTGGGAAGCTCGCGCGCCAGGCGATCGCCACGGTACGAAACGGCACCGGTGGCGTCAGTGGGCGTACTTCGATCACGCCGGGGGCGTAGTGATGGCTGTCCACCGCCGACAGCGGCAGGATCGAAATGCCCAGGCCGGAGGCGACCATGTGGCGGATGGTTTCCAGGGAGCTGGATTCCACGGTGGTGTGCTTGGCGCCGTCGTTGCCTTTGGTCAGGGTCGGGCAGGCTTCCAGGACCTGGTCGCGGAAGCAGTGGCCTTCGCCGAGCAGCAGCAGGCTCTTGTCGTTGAGCAGGCCGGCGTCGATGGTGTCTTTTTTCGTCCACGGGTGGGAGGCCGGCATCAGCACGTAGAACGGCTCGTCGTAGAGGGGCAGGGTCAACACATCCGCTTCATTGAACGGCAAAGCGATGATGATCGCGTCCAGTTCACCGTTGCGCAGCTTGTCGCGCAGGATGTGGGTGAAGTTTTCTTCGATATACAGCGGCATCTGCGGCGCGACGCGATGCAGTTGCGGGATCAGGTGCGGGAACAGGTACGGGCCGACCGTGTAGATGGCGCCGACTTTCAGCGGTGCGGTCAGCTGGTTCTTGCCGGCCTGGGCCAGTTCGCGAATGCTTTGCGCTTGCTCCAGCACCTTCTGGGCCTGGGCCACGATACCTTCGCCCACCGGGGTGAGGCGCACGGCGCTCTTGCTGCGCTCGAAAATCAGCACACCGAGTTCGTCTTCAAGCTTTTTCACGCCCACCGACAGCGTCGGCTGGCTGACGTGGCAACGCTCGGCCGCATGGCCGAAGTGCTGCTCTTGGGCGAGGGTAACGATGTAGCGTAATTCTGTAAGAGTCATAGCGGGCGTCCATGAGGTTGCGAGCCAAGCATACCGGCTGCAATCGATAGACGCACGTTATCAGAACTTTGGTGGGGATTGAGCGGGGAGTGTGGCGGATTTTGCTGAAGCGATGAAAACAATCTGGGCTTGCCCGCGATGTACACACCTCGGTCTATCCGTTGCACCAAGGTGATGCTATCGCAGGCAAGCCAGCGCCCACACAAGTTGACTCCCGCAATCCTTAGCGGCGGCGTTTCTCGATGTTGTACACGAACGGTGCAACGATCTCGATGCTGCCGCCCTTGAGCATGTCGGCCGGAGGCTTGGGCAGCGGCTGGGCACGACGGATCATGTCCAGGGTGGCGCGGTCCAGGTCGGCGTTGCCGGAGCGGCCCACCAACTCGTAGGACAGCACATTGCCGTCGGCGTCGACCACAAAGCGCAAGCGGTTCAGGCCTTCCTTGCCACGCGCCTGGGCACCTGGCGGGTACTTCTTGTACTTCTGCAAGTGAGCCAGCAGGGTGCCTTCCCAGGACGCCTTGGCCGCGACTTGCTGCGGCGACGGGCCTGGAACCGGCTGGGCCGATTTTTCAGCCGGCGCGTTGGTCGGCGGAGCGTCGCTCGGCGGCTCTTCGGAAGGTTTCTCCTTGGGCGGCTCGGGCTTTTTCTCCACCGGCTTGGGCGGTTGTGGCTTGGGCTTGGGCTTGACCGGCTTGGGCACCTGGATCGTCGGCTTGGGTGCCTCGGCCAGTTTCGGCAGCGGCAGCTCTTCCACCGGCGCCGGTGGTTGCGGCGGCGTTACGACTTTGGGCGGAGCCGGCGGCGGCGGTGCAGGCATCGGTGCCAGGTCGATGACCATGGCGGCCGGTGGCAGCTGCACCGTATGCGGCGCCGACCAGTGGAGCGCGATGGCAATCGCGACGGCATGCACGCCCAGCACGACGGCGAGGCTGGTGCCATAACGCGTCAGTTTGTGGCGCGTCGTGATCATTTTTTGGCTGCCGTCTCGAGTCCGACCAGGCCCACCTTGAGGTAGCCGGCTGCCCGCAGGGCATCCATCACGCTCATCAGGTCGCCGTAGTCCACGCCCTTGTCAGCCTGGAAGAAGATCGTCGTGTCTTTCTTGCCTTGGGTCTTGGCGTCGAGCACCGGCCCCAGGGTTTCAGCCTTGACTTCTTCTTCGCCCAGGAACAGGCGTTGGTCCGCCTTGACGCTGAGGAAGATCGGTTTCTCTGGCCGCGGCGCCGGCTTGGCGCTGGAGGCGGGCAGGTCAACCTTGATGTCCACGGTGGCCAACGGTGCCGCCACCATGAAGATGATCAGCAGCACCAGCATCACGTCGATAAATGGCGTGACGTTGATTTCGTGGTTCTCGACGAGTTCGTCGTCGCCTTGATTCAAATGCAGGCCCATGGCCGATTACCCCACTTTCACCATGTGCGGTTGCGAGCTGCGCTCGGTAGGCAGGTGATCGAGGTCGCGGCTGACCAGCAGCAGGACTTCTGCCGACGCGTCCGAGACCTGTGCCTTGTAGCCGGCGATCGAACGGGCGAAGACGTTGTAGATCACCACCGCAGGAATTGCCGCAACCAGGCCCAGGGCGGTTGCCAGCAGGGCTTCGGCGATGCCTGGGGCAACGACGGCGAGGTTGGTGGTCTGGGTTTTGGCGATGCCGATGAAGCTGTTCATGATGCCCCATACGGTACCGAACAGGCCGACGAAAGGCGCGGTGGAACCGATGGTCGCCAGCACGCCGGTGCCGCTGCTCATGTTACGACCGCAGGCGGCTACCAGGCGCTCCAGGCGGAAGGCCACGCGTTCCTTGATACCTTCTTTTTCGCGGGTGTTGGCCGACAGGCGCATTTCTTCCAGCGCGTCGTGCACCAGGGTGTTGGCCAGGGTGCCCTTCTTGGTTGCCGTCTCGCTGGCTTCCTTGAGGGTGGTGGCTTTTTTCAGGTGGACGATCTCGGTGCGCAGGCGACGCTTGGCGCCCAGCAGCTCGAAGCCCTTGGCGATCCAGATGGTCCAGGTGATGATCGAGGCGATGGCCAGGCCGATCATCACGGCTTTCACCACCACGTCAGCGTTCTGGTACATGCCCCACGGCGACAGGTCGTGGGCCATGCCCAGGGTGTTGTCTTCTTCCAGGACCACACCGGTATCGTCAGCGGGAGCGGCTGGGTCTGCAGCCTGGGCCGGGTCGGTGGCGGCTGGCGCAACGGCTGGAGCAGCCGTGCTGTGCTCGGCTGCCGGGGCCGCGGCGGGTGCGGTGGCGTCAGCAAATGCGGCGGTCGGTGCCAGCAGTACGCTGAACAGCAGCGCAGCAATCGCGCGCCAGGCGCGGGATGGGCTGTGAAGCTTGGTTGGCGAAGCGGGGTTTGTATTACGTGTCATGCTGGCCGGACCTGAGTAAAGAAAATGAGTTGAGCGTCCTTCCAGGCCTGGGGGCCGAGGACAAATGGGCGGTTATTATTGCAAGTAATTCTTGTTAACAGAAGTAATACAGTTACTTTATTTGTCCTTTTTGTGGCCGCCTGTCATGTGTGAAGGCTAACCTAGACCTTTCTGTACGGAGTTTTCTGATGTCTGCGCCTTCTGTTGTGATTGCCGGTTGTGGCGATGTGGGTAGTCGGCTGGCTAGCCAATTGCTTGCCTCGGAATGGGAGGTTTATGGCCTGCGACGTGATATTTCACGCCTGCCCGACGGGGTGATCGGCATCGCCGGCGACCTGTTCAAAAAGGATTGCCCTGACACCTGGCCGATCGGCGGGGTGGATTACCTGGTGTATTGCGCCGCCGCAACGGATCACGATGAGGCCGGCTATCGCGCAGCCTACGTACAAGGTTTGCAGCACGTGCTGGAGTGGCTGGGCGACTACGGCCAGGTGCCGAAACACCTGCTGTTTGTATCCAGCAGCAGCGTCTACGGGCAGCAGAACGGTGAGTGGGTCGACGAAACATCCGAGACCCAGGCGAAGGGCTATTCCGGCCAGGTAATGCTGGAGGCCGAGCAAGTCGCGCTCAACAGCGGTATCCCCGCCAGCATCGTGCGCCTTACCGGCATCTACGGCCCGGGCCGTGAGTGGCTGTTGAGCCAGGTCCGGCAGGGTTACCGCGTGGCGATCGACCCGCCTTTATATGGCAACCGGATTCACGCGGACGATGCCGCGGGCCTGCTGGCTTTTTTGCTGCGGCACGTGGAGCAGGGCGGTTCGCTGGACAAGGTCTACATCGGCGTCGACGACGCGCCTGCGCCATTGTCGGAAGTGGTGGGCTGGTTGCGTGAATACCTGGGCGTGACCGAGTGGGCCGCCGACGCCAGTGTGCGTCGTGCCGGCAGCAAGCAGTGCAGCAATGCCCGCGCCAAGGCGCTGGGCTGGAAGCCGACCTACCCAACTTACCGAGAAGGCTACGCGTCGATTCTCAAAGGCTGAGCACGGCCAGAGAATGTGGGAGCTGGCTTGCCTGCGATGACGGTGGCACATCCAGCAAATAGGTGACTGGTAAGCCGCTATCGCAGGCAAGCCAGCTCCCACATTGGGGCTTCGGTGCTCCAGCCAATGCGCTGGGCTGGAAGCCGACCTACCCAACCTATCGAGAAGGCTACGCGTCGATTCTCAAAGGCTGAAACACGGCCAGAGAATGTGGGAGCTGGCTTGCCTGCGATGACGGTGGCGCATTCAGCAAATAGGGTGACTGGTAAACCGCTATCGCAGGCAAGCCACACATTGGAGGCCGCAGCGCCCCAGCCAATGCGCTGGGCTGGAAGCCAGAGTTTCCAACTATCGAGAAGGCCACGCGGCGCTCCTCGAGGATTGAAATGCGGTAAAAATGTGGGAGCGGGCTTGCTCGCGAATGCGCAGTGTCAGTCACTGAATATGTTTCTGATGCACCGCTTTCGCGAGCAAGCCCGCTCCTAGATTCAGTTCAGCGCTCGGCCGCTTATTGCTTTTCCAGCAACCACTGGCGAGGGCCTGGGGTGAACGAGGGCACTTCGTCTGTCTGGGCGGTGTTGATGGCCTGGAAGATTTCCAGCTGCTTGCCCTTGCGCACGAAGATCCACGGGTTGCCCTGGCCGTTGAGCTGCAGCCAGATACTGTCGTAGCCGCCGCTCATGGAGGCGCAATCGCCCGCCAGGCACAGTGAATACTGATCCACATTGGGCAGGCCCGCGACCTTGCCGTTGGCCTGGAACTGCACGATGGCGCCGTTGCCGAAGCCGTCCGTGATCTTCCAGTCGCCGCCCATGTAGGCCGCGTACAGTGCCCGCTCGAAGTTGGCGCCCAGGGGCGCCCCCTCCGGGGCAGGGTCTTTGGCGCGGGCGAACAGTTGCTCGGGCTCGTTATCGTTGGCCACCTGCAGCAATTGCTTGCCCTTGCGCTTGAGTTCGGTCGCGGAGCTGCCGTAGAAGTCCACGCTCCAGGCACCGGATTTTTCGCCGAGCAACTTGCCTTCGGCGACTTCGAAACCGTTGTAGTAGCGCGCCTGCGAAGCCTTGGTGTTGATTTCCCACTCAAGGTTCGGGCCGTAGCTTTGCAGCGCTTCACGCAAAGGGCCGCCCTTGGACGCCGCGTCGATGGCGGCCTGGTTGATCCAGGTACCACTCACATCCACATCGGCAGGGTTGCTGGCGCAGCCGCCGAGCAACAGGGCCAGCGTTGATAGGGCTACAAGCGCTTTGCGCATCATGAAATCCTTCTGAAACGAAGTCGGCGCAGCTGGGGAAGCTGCGCCGGGTGTTTTACTCGATGACCAGGATCGCGTCCATCTCAACCTGCGCACCCTTTGGCAGGGCGGCAACGCCAATGGCGGCGCGGGCTGGGTATGGCTGTTCGAAGTACTTGCCCATGATCTCGTTGACCTTGGCGAAGTGGCTCAGGTCGGTGAGGAAGATGTTCAGCTTGACGATGTCCTTGAACGAACCGCCAGCCGCTTCGGCCACCGACTTGAGGTTTTCGAAGACCTGTACAGTCTGTGCTTCGAAGCCTTCAACCAGTTCCATGGTCTTTGGGTCCAGCGGGATCTGGCCGGACATGTAGACGGTGTTGCCCGCCTTGATGGCCTGGGAGTAGGTGCCGATGGCGGCCGGGGCCTTGTCGCTGGTGATAACGGTCTTGGTCATGAGTGACTCCTTGTAAGAGGTGGGTTATGCACGCATACGGGTGATGCGGATCACACCGGTCAAGGCGCGCAGTTTCTTGATCACGCGGGCCAGGTGCACGCGGTCGTGCACGCTGACCACCAGTTGGACCACGCTGATGCGACCATCACGCTCGTCCATGCTGATTTTCTCGATATTGCCGTCGGCCGCGTTGACGCTGCTGGCCAGCAGGGCGATCAGGCCACGCTGGTGCTCCAGCTCTACCCGCAGCTCGACATTGAATTCGCCGGTGACATCCTTGGCCCAAGAGAGCTGGATGCATTTTTCCGGGTTGTGGCGGATTTCGCTGATATTGCGGCAGTTGTCCAGGTGCACCACCATGCCTTTGCCCGCCGACAGGTGGCCGACAATCGGGTCGCCCGGGATCGGCGTACAGCACTTGGCGTAGCTGAGCACCAGGCCCTCGGTACCACGAATTGCCAGTGGGCCTTCCGGGCTCGGTAGCTGTTCGCCTTCGCCGAGCAGGCGGCGGGCGACCACGTAGGCCATGCGGTTACCCAGGCCGATATCTTCCAGCAGGTCTTCGATGGTTTCCTGGCGATACTCATGCAGCATCGCTTGCACGCGTTCTGCAGGAATCTTGTCCAGGGCGCTGTCGAAACCGTTGAGCACTTTGTTCAGCAGGCGTTCGCCGAGGCTGATGGATTCGGAACGGCGTTGCAGTTTCAGGGCGTGGCGAATATGCGTACGCGCCTTGCCGGTGACCACGAAGTTGAGCCAGGCCGGGTTCGGGCGAGCGCCTGGAGCGCTGACGATCTCGACCGTTGAGCCGCTTTGCAGCGGTTCGGACAGCGGCGCGAGACGACGATTGATCCGACAGGCAATGCAGCTGTTGCCCACGTCGGTATGCACCGCGTAGGCAAAGTCGACAGCCGTGGAGCCTTTGGGCAGCTCCATGATCCGGCCTTTTGGCGTGAACACGTAGACCTCGTCCGGGAACAGGTCGATCTTCACGCTTTCGATGAATTCCAGGGAGTTGCCAGCACGTTGCTGCATCTCCAGCACACCCTTGACCCACTGGCGGGCGCGGGCATGCGTGCCTTTTGGCTGCTCGTCGCCGGTGGACTTGTACAGCCAATGGGCGGCAATACCGTTGTTGGCCATCTCTTCCATTTCGCGGGTGCGGATCTGGATCTCGATCGGCACCCCGTGCATACCGAACAGCGTGGTATGCAGCGACTGGTAGCCGTTGGCCTTGGGAATCGCGATGTAGTCCTTGAAGCGTCCCGGCAGGGGTTTGTACAAATTATGTACAGCGCCGAGCACGCGGTAGCAGGTGTCGACCTTGTCGACGATGATCCGGAACGCGTACACATCCATGATCTCGTTGAAGGCCCGGCGCTTGCCACGCATCTTCTTGTAGATGCCATAGATGTGTTTCTGCCGGCCGCTGACTTCGCCCTCGATCTCGTCGATCGCCAGGCAATGGCTCAGCGACTCTTCGATCTTGTTGACGATTTCCTTGCGGTTGCCCCGGGCGCGCTTGACCGCCTGGTAGATGCGCGCCGAGCGCATCGGGTGCATGGCCTTGAAGCCGAGGTCTTCGAACTCGATACGAATGGCGTGCATGCCCAGCCGGTTGGCGATGGGCGCGTAGATTTCCAGGGTTTCCTTGGCGATGCGCCGGCGTTTTTCGCCGGACAGCACTTCCAGCGTGCGCATGTTGTGTAGCCGGTCGGCCAGCTTGACCAGGATCACCCGGATGTCCCGGGCCATGGCCATGGCCATCTTCTGGAAGTTTTCCGCCTGGGCTTCGGCCTTGGTCTCGAAGTTCATCTGGGTCAGTTTGCTGACCCCGTCGACCAGTTCGGCCACGGTTTCGCCAAATTGCGCGCTGAGCGCTTCCTTGGCAATGCCGGTGTCTTCGATCACGTCATGCAGCATCGCGGCCATCAGGCTCTGATGGTCCATGTGCATGTCGGCAAGAATATTTGCCACCGCAAGGGGATGGGTGACATACGCCTCGCCGCTGCGGCGGCGTTGGCCGTCGTGGGCTTGTTCGGCGTAGAAATACGCTCGGCGGACCAGGTTGACCTGGTCTGGGCCGAGGTAGGTCGATAAGCGATCGGCGAGGGCGTCTATGCTCGGCATAGGAATGACTCCTGCCGTTGGCTGTGACCCTGCGCCGTGCTACGTCGACCAGGCATAGGCTTAGACGGCCTCGTTGGACTCGTCCTCGAACGCTGCAAACAGCGGTTCGTCTTCAACGATTTCGGCGTTGGCGATGAACTCGTAGCTCATCAGGCCTTCAGCGATTTCACGCAGCGCTACAACGGTAGGCTTGTCGTTTTCCCACTGGACCAGGGGCTCTTTGCCGCCAGTGGCCAGTTGACGGGCACGCTTGGTAGAGAGCATGACCAGCTCAAAGCGGTTATCCACGTGTTCTAGGCAGTCTTCAACGGTTACGCGGGCCATGGTATTCCTCGGAGCGAATGCAAGATGCGCGCTGCCCGGTTGGGCGAGCGGACTAAACAGTTTAAAAAATCACCAGCGTTTAGGGAAGCGCTGATTTTTCCCGCGTCCTCGCAAAACCGCTACAAGTGCCAATGTAAAGCCCTTGCAGCGGTTTTGGGAAGAGCCAATCAGCCGAGCAGTTCAGCGAGTAATTTGCCGAAACGTTGCTGTTGACGCTTTTGCTGGAGCTGATTGGTGCGGAAAATCGCCTTCAAATCATCCAGCGCGTGGGCAAAATCGTCGTTGATGATCAGATAGTCGTAGTCGACGTAATGGCTCATTTCGCTGACGGCTTCACGCATGCGGCCTTCGATGATCTCGTCGCTGTCCTGGCCACGGTTGGTCAGGCGCTGGTGCAAAGCCTCAAGCGACGGCGGCAGGATGAAGATCGAGCGCGCCTTGGGCATCAGTTGGCGCACTTGCTCGGCGCCCTGCCAGTCGATTTCCAGGATCAGGTCGTGGCCTTCATCCAGGGTCTGCTGCAGGTGGCTTTGCGAGGTGCCATAGAGGTTGCCGAACACTTCGGCGCGCTCGAGGAAGTCGCCGTGCTCGATCATCTTGACGAACTCGGTGCGCTCGACGAAGTGATAGTGCACGCCGTTCACCTCGCCCGGGCGCATGGCGCGGGTGGTGTGGGAGACCGAAATGCGGATCTGCTCGTCGGCGTCGGTCAGGGCCTTGACCAGGCTGCTTTTGCCCGCACCCGAGGGGGCGGAAATGATGTAGAGGGTGCCGGTGCTGTGGGTCATGGAGGTTGCCTTACTCAATATTCTGTACTTGTTCGCGCATCTGCTCGATCAACACCTTGAGGTTGACCGCTGCCTGTGTGCTGCGCGGATCGAATGCCTTGGAGCCCAGTGTATTGGCTTCGCGGTTGAGTTCCTGCATCAGGAAGTCCAGGCGCCGACCGGCGGCACCGCCGGACTTGAGGACGCGGCGCACTTCGAGGATGTGGGTGCTCAGGCGGTCCAGTTCTTCGGCGACGTCGCTTTTTTGCGCGAGCAGCACCATTTCCTGTTCCAGGCGAACCGGGTCCAGGTCAGCCTTCATGTCGGTGAAGCGGTCGAGAACCTTCTGGCGCTGGGTGGCGAGCATCTGTGGCACCAGTTCGCGCAGGGTCACCACGTCTTCTTCGATCGAGGTCAGGCGCTCGTTGATCAGGCGGGCCAGTTCGGCGCCTTCGCGTTCGCGGCCAGCCTTGAGCTCCTTCAGGCCCTGGTTGAACAGGGCAAGGGCTTCTGCATTGAGGGCTTGCGGATCGGTGGCGTCGGCCACCAGCACGCCAGGCCACGCCAGCACTTCCAGGGGGTTGAGCGCGGCCGGCTGCTTGATCAGGCTGGCGATGGTTTCGGCGGCGGCAACCAGTTGCGCGGCGCGCTCGCGGTCGACCTGCAGCGGCTTGCCGGTGGTTTCCTCGGTGAAGCGCAGGGTGCATTCCAGCTTGCCGCGGGAGATGCCCTGGCGCAGTGCTTCACGCACGGCCCCTTCGAGGTCGCGAAATGATTCGGGCAGGCGCAGGTGCGGTTCCAGGTAGCGGCTGTTGACCGAGCGCAGTTCCCAGCTCAGGGTGCCTTGTACGCCGGCTTTTTCGACGCGGGCGAAGGCGGTCATGCTGTGCACCATGGAGGTACCTCGCGATGCAGTCCCGCATAACGGGCTGGTGGATGGGTTGCAGCCGACCGGCTGCGAAGGCGCAGGAGTGTAGCGCAACGGCGTGGGAGGCCCCAAACGCTGGCGTTAACAAAGCATGACAAACCGCGCATTCGTAACCGAATTTTAAGAAGTGCCCCGAATCGGCTCGCGGCTCTATAATGCTCGGCAGTTTTTCGTCCTCAGTACAGGTATCCCCTATGAAACGTCCAAGTGGTCGCGCTGCCGATCAGCTCCGCTCGATCCGCATCACCCGCAACTACACCAAACACGCCGAGGGATCCGTACTGGTCGAGTTTGGCGATACCAAGGTGATCTGCACCGTCAGCGTCGAAAATGGCGTACCACGTTTCCTCAAGGGCCAGGGCCAGGGCTGGTTGACTGCCGAATACGGCATGCTGCCGCGCGCCACCGGCGAGCGTAACCAGCGTGAAGCCAGCCGTGGCAAGCAAGGCGGGCGTACCCTGGAAATCCAGCGCCTGATCGGTCGTTCGCTGCGCGCCGCCCTGGACATGTCCAAGCTGGGCGACGTGACCCTGTACGTCGATTGCGACGTGATCCAGGCCGACGGCGGAACCCGTACCGCGTCCATCACCGGTGCCATGGTGGCCCTGGTCGATGCGCTGAAAGTGATCAAGAAGCGCGGCGGCCTGAAAGCCGGCGACCCGCTCAAGCAGATGATTGCCGCTGTCTCGGTGGGCATGTACCAGGGCGAGCCAGTGCTGGACCTGGACTACCTGGAAGACTCGGCCGCCGAGACCGACCTGAACGTGGTCATGACCAGCACCGGTGGTTTCATCGAAGTGCAGGGCACCGCCGAAGGTGCGCCATTCCAGCCGGCCGACCTGAACGCCATGCTTGCCCTCGCCCAGAAAGGCATGACCGAGATCTTCGAACTGCAGAACGCCGCCTTGGCTGACTGAACCCGCCTCAAGGAGAAGCGCCATGAATGACAACCAGATGCTGGTGCCCACGCCTTCCTACGAAGTGCGCCAGGCGGCAATGCTGTGCCATCTCGCGGCGTTTCTCGGGTTTGTGTTCCCCTTCGGCAGCGTCGTCGGGCCGCTGATCCTGTGGCAGATGAAGAAGGAAGTGGACCCGTTCATTGATGACCAGGGCAAGGAAGCCTTGAACTTCCAGATCACCGTGGCCATCGCCTGGATAGCCTGCATCGTGCTGGCCTTCGCGGTGGTCGGGTTTTTCCTGATGCTTGCCCTGGCGATCGCCACCGTGGTGCTGACCATCATTGGCAGCATCAAGGCCAACAAGGGGATCGTCTATCGCTACCCCTTGACCTGGCGTGTGATCAAATAATGAGCGCCCACAAAAAAACCGACAGTGATGTCGGTTTTTTTGTGCCTGGGAAAAGACCTCAGATGGTCAGTGTCCAGTCGTAGTCCACAATCAGTGGCGCGTGCTGCGAGAAGCGCGGCTGGCGCGGCAAGCGTGCACTGCGCACGAACCGACGCAGGCCCGGAGTCAGCAACTGGTAGTCGAAACGCCAACCGAGGTTGAGCATCTCCGCCTGTTCGTTGTCCGGCCACCAGCTGTACTGGTCGCCTTCGCGACTGACTTCGCGCAGGGCATCCACATAGCCCATGTTGCCGACAATCTCGTCCATCCAGGCCCGTTCCGGCGCCAGGAAGCCCGGGGATTGCTGGCTGTCGCGCCAGTTCTTGATATCCAGCTTCTGTTGCGCCACGTACAGCGAGCCACAATAAATGTACTCGCGACGTTTGCGTCGCTGTTTATCCAGGTAACGGGCGAAATCGTCCATTAGCTTGAACTTCTGGTTCAAGTCTTCATCGCCGTTCTGCCCCGAAGGAAGCAGCAAGGTCGCGATGCTGACCTTGTCGAAATCGGCTTGCAGGTAGCGCCCGTAGCGGTCGGCTGTCTCGAAGCCGAGGCCGCTGATGACCGCCTTGGGTTGCAACCGCGAATACAAAGCCACGCCACCTTGGGTGGGCACTTCGGCATCGCAGGCATAAAGGAAGTAGCCATCCAGTTGGAAGGCTGGGTCGTCCAGTTCAAAGGCGGAGGCGCGGGTATCCTGCAGGCAGATGACGTCGGCATTCTGGGCTTGCAGCCAACTGAGCAAACCACGCTCGACTGCAGCCTGAATACCATTAACGTTCACACTGATGATCCGCATAAATGGCCCCAAAAATCGCGTGCGTGTATGATACACGCCGTCTACCTAATTAGCTAAATCCGTGGTATCTGAGGCTTTTTTCATGCAGGCGTATCAACGCGATTTCATTCGTTTTGCCATCGATCGCGGGGTTTTGCGCTTCGGTGAGTTTACCCTGAAGTCCGGGCGCACCAGCCCATACTTCTTCAATGCGGGCTTGTTCAACTCGGGTTCGGCCCTGGCTCAGCTGGGTCGTTTCTACGCGGCAGCCATCGTTGACAGCGGCATTTCCTTCGACGTGCTGTTTGGCCCGGCCTATAAGGGCATTCCCCTGGCGGCCGCGACCGCCGTGGCGTTGGCTGAACATCATGAGCTGGATCTGCCGTGGTGCTTCAATCGCAAAGAAGCCAAGGCTCATGGCGAAGGCGGCAGCCTGGTCGGGGCTGCGCTCAAAGGCGACGTGCTGATCATCGACGACGTGATCACCGCCGGTACCGCGATCCGTGAAGTGATGCAGATCATCGCTTCCCAGGACGGCGCCAGGGCCGCGGGTGTGTTGATCGCGCTGAACCGCCAGGAACGCGGCAACGGTGAGTTGTCGGCAATCCAGGAAGTGGAACGTGATTTCGGCATTCCCGTGGTAAGCATCGTGTCGCTGAACCAGGTGCTGCAGTTCCTGGAAGATGATCCACAGCTCAAGCAACACCTGCCGGCTGTACGTGCGTACCGCGAGCAATACGGCGTCTGATACCGGACCTGTAGGGGCCGGCTTGTGTGGGAGCGGGCTTGCTCGCGAAAGCGTCGGGTCAGTTAGCGCATGTGTCACTGACAGACCGCTTTCGCGAGCAAGCCCGCTCCCACAGGGGGGATGCATTTAGCAGTTGGATCGCGATCGCACGCATAAAAAAGCCCCGCTCAATTCGATTGAGCGGGGCTTTTTTGTTTTTGGCTTAAGGACGCTTGCGGTTACTGATCAGCGTGCCCATGCCGGTATCGGTGAAGATTTCCAGCAATACCGCGTTCGGAACCCGGCCATCGATGATCAACGAGCTGCCCACGCCGCCTTGCACCGCTTCCAGTGCGCAGCGGATCTTCGGCAGCATGCCGCCGTAGATGGTGCCGTCAGCGATCAGGTCGTCGACCTGTTGGGTGGTCAGGCCGGTCAATACCTTGCCTTCCTTATCCAGCAGACCGGCGATGTTGGTCAGCAGCATCAGCTTTTCAGCCTTGAGTGCCTCTGCCACTTTACCGGCTACCAGGTCGGCGTTGATGTTGTAGGACTCGCCATTGGCGCCCACACCGATCGGTGCGATCACCGGAATGAAGTCGCCCTTGACCAGCAGGTTCAGCAGGTCGGTGTTGATGCCGATCACTTCGCCCACTTGGCCGATGTCGATGATTTCCGGCTGGGTCATTTCCGGCGTCTGGCGGGTCACCGTCAGTTTTTTCGCGCGGATCAGCTCCGCGTCCTTGCCGGTCAGGCCGATGGCGCTGCCGCCGTGGCGGTTGATCAGGTTGACGATGTCCTTGTTGACCTGGCCACCGAGGACCATCTCCACCACGTCCATGGTCTGCGCGTCAGTGACACGCATGCCATCGATGAAGTGACTCTCGATCGACAAGCGCTTGAGCAGGTCGCCGATTTGCGGGCCGCCGCCGTGGACCACTACCGGGTTGATCCCCACGGCTTTCATCAAGACGATGTCGCGGGCAAAGCCGGTTTTCAGCTCGTCGCTTTCCATGGCATTGCCGCCGTACTTGATCACCAGCGTCTTGCCGACATAGCGTCGGATGTAAGGCAACGCTTCGGACAGGACCTTGGCAGTATTGGCAGCGGCTTCGCGTTCGAGGGTCATTCAGGGCTCCGGTAAAAAATCAGAACGGTAATTGGAGATCAGGGGCAACACGTTTCAACTGGGCGTGGAACACGTCCTTGATGCGCTGCAACTCAGCCTCGGTATCCGCCTCGAAGCGCAACACCAGCACCGGTGTGGTGTTGGATGCGCGCACCAGGCCCCAGCCTTTGGCGTAATCGACTCGCACACCATCAATGGTGGTCAGGTTGGCGCCTTCACCCCATTGCGCATCGTGCAGTGCGTCAATGATGCTGAATTTGCTCTCCTCGGTCACATGGATATTGATCTCTGGCGTAGAAATATCGTTCGGGAAGGTCTCAAACAGCCCTTGCGCGGTGGATTTTTCCTTGCTGAGGATCTCCAGCAGGCGCGCAGCACTGTAAATGCCGTCGTCAAAGCCGAACCAGCGTTCCTTGAAGAATACGTGACCGCTCATTTCGCCGGCCAACAGGGCGCCGGTTTCCTTCATTTTCTTTTTGATCAACGAGTGACCGGTCTTCCACATTAGCGGGCGGCCGCCATATTCCTTGATCAGCGGGGTGAGACGGCGGGTGCACTTGACGTCGAAAATGATCTCGGCGTTGGGATTGCGCGCCACCACGTCACGGGCGAAGAGCATCAGCAGGCGGTCCGGGAACACGATTTCGCCGGTTTCGGTCACCACGCCCACGCGGTCGCCGTCGCCGTCGAAGGCCAGGCCGACGTCGGCGCCGGTTTCCTTGACCTTGGCGATCAGGTCGACCAGGTTTTCAGGCTTGCCGGGGTCCGGGTGGTGGTTGGGGAAGTGGCCGTCGACATCGGAGAACAGCGGGATCACTTCGCAGTTCAGGGCTTCGAGCAGTTGCGGGGCGATCACGCCGGCTGCACCGTTGCCGCAGTCCACCACGACTTTCAGGCGGCGCGCGAGTTTGACGTCGCGGGTGATTTCATCGGAGTAGCGCTGGAGGATGTCTACCCGGGTGATGCTGCCTTTGCCGCTGGTCAGGTCGTTGGTCTTCAGGCGCTGATGCAGGGCCTGGATCTGTTCGTTGGCGAGGGTGTCGCCCGCGATGACGATTTTGAAACCGTTGTAGTCAGACGGGTTATGGCTGCCGGTCAGCATCACGCCGGACTTGCCGGCCAGCACGTTGGCGGCGTAGTACAGCGCAGGCGTGGGCACCAGGCCGACGTCGCTGACATGGCAGCCGCTGTCGGCCAGGCCCTGGATCAGTTGCTCCACCAGCTCCGGGCCGGACAGGCGACCGTCACGGCCGACCGAAACATTGGGCTCACCCTGGGCCAGGCTCTGGGAGCCGATGGCGCGGCCGATCCAGTAGGCGGTTTCGGCGGTCAGGGTCTTGGGCACTACGCCACGGATGTCATAGGCGCGAAAGATGCTGTCGGGGAATGTCGGGGCTACTCGGGCTGCGGTACTCATCGCGGGGGGAAACTCCATCTGAAGGGGGCAAGGCTGGCCTTAAAGTGGCGGACCGGCAGGCTCAAACTGAAGGGTATGACGGTGTTTTCGGCAGAGAGTTCGTGGTGCAAAAATGCCATCGGCGCTTGCGATCCGACTGTTCTATGCCGTAATGCATTGATTTCAAAGGGGAAATCTTGATGATTAAGTCCGCGCATTCTTCGTCCTGAAAAGCCTTGCGGTGGGCGTCGAGCCGGGCAGTGACGCCCGGCCAGAATCAGCTTAGTCAGTGACTGCCGGAATGCCCAAACCCCCCTGCGCCACGTTGTGTTTCATCGAATTGCTCAACCAGTTCGAAATGCGCCTGCACCACGGGCACCAGCACCAGTTGGGCAATGCGCTCGCCGACCGCGATGTTGAACGCGGTCTGGCCACGGTTCCAGCACGACACCATCAGCTCGCCTTGGTAGTCGGAGTCGATCAGGCCGACCAGGTTACCCAGCACGATCCCGTGTTTGTGGCCCAGGCCGGAACGCGGCAGGATCAGCGCCGCCAGGCCTGGGTCGCCGACGTAGATCGACAGGCCGGTGGGAATCAGGATGGTCTGGCCCGGCTCGAGGACGGTGTCTTCCTTGAGCATGGCGCGCAGGTCCAGGCCGGCGGAGCCCGGGGTGGCGTAGGCCGGCAGTGGGAAGTCGGTGCCGATGCGTGGGTCGAGGATCTTGGCTTGCAAAGCGTGCATGGAAATTAAACCTGGTTCAGCCGTTGGGCGATAAAAGAGATCAGTTGGCGGGCAATCTTGCCCTTGCTGGTCTGGGCGAAAACGGTGGCGTGCAACTCGCGGTCGATCACGCTGATGGCATTTTCCTCGCTGTTGAAGCCGATGCTCGGGTTGGCGACATCATTGGCAACGATCAGGTCGAGGTTTTTGTCTTTCAGTTTGCGTGCGGCGTAGTCCAGCAGGTGCTCGGTCTCGGCGGCAAAGCCGACGCTGAACGGACGGTCCGCACGCGTGGCGATGGTGGCCAGGATGTCCGGGTTACGCACCATTTGCAGGAGCAGGCCGTCACCGCTCGTAGGGTCTTTCTTGAGCTTTTGCGGGGCGACGACTTCCGGGCGGTAGTCTGCAACCGCAGCGGAAGCGATAAACAAATCACAGGGAATGGCCGCCTCGCAGGCCGCCAGCATGTCCCGCGCGCTGACTACGTCGATTCGCGTGACGCGATCGGGGGTCGGCAAATGCACCGGACCGGTGATCAGGGTGACGCGTGCGCCTGCCTCGACCGCGGCTTCGGCCAGTGCGAAGCCCATTTTTCCTGAGCTATGGTTGGTGATGTAGCGCACCGGGTCGATGTTTTCCTGGGTCGGGCCGGCGGTGATCAGCACGTGCTTGCCGGTCAGGGCCAGGTGCTGGAAGCACTCGGCGGCGCACAGCGCCAGGTCAGTGGCTTCGAGCATGCGGCCCATGCCGACGTCGCCGCAGGCCTGGCTGCCGGAGGCCGGGCCGAACACCTTGAGGCCACGGCTTTGCAGGAGTTGAGTATTGGCTTGGGTGGCCGGGTCGCGCCACATGGCCTGGTTCATGGCCGGGGCGATGGCGACGGTGGCGTCGGTGGCCAGTACCAGGGTGGTCAGCAGGTCATCGGCGATGCCCTGGGCCAGGCGGGCGATCAGGTCGGCAGTGGCCGGGGCGATCAGTACCAGGTCGGCCCATTTGGCCAGCTCGATATGGCCCATGGCAGCTTCGGCTGCCGGGTCCAGCAGGTCCAGGTGAACCGGGTGCCCGGACAAGGCCTGCATGGTCAGCGGGGTGATGAACTCACTGCCGCCGCGGGTCATGACCACGCGCACTTCGGCGCCCTGGTCCAGGAGCCGGCGGACCAGCTCTGCGCTCTTGTAGGCGGCAATGCCGCCGCCGACGCCGAGAACGATGCGTTTCCGATACAGACGCTGCATTGGTTTGCCTTTCCAGTTCAGTGATGCCAGTTCAGTGACGCGTGCGATGCCCCCTCCCCAGGTGAAATCGCATGCAAAAAAGAGGGCCTACGATAACACAGCGCCTGCCGTGCAACAGCGGCGTACATGTGGCGCATAGGGAGAGGGAGGTGAGATGAGTATTCGCGATTGGCCATTGGCAGAACGGCCGCGGGAGAAACTTCTGGAGTGGGGGGCGGCGAGTCTGTCCGACGCCGAGTTGCTGGCAATCTTCCTGCGGACCGGGGTTTCTGGCAGGAGTGCAGTGGACCTGGCGCGCCATCTGTTGGCGCAATTTGGCGGTCTGCGCCCGCTGCTGGAAGCCAGCCAGACGCTGTTCAGCCAGCATCTGGGCCTCGGCCCGGCGAAGTTTGCGCAATTGCAGGCCGTGCTGGAAATGTCCCGACGGCATCTGGCCGAGCGGCTGCGCAGCGACTCGGTGCTGGAAAATCCGGTGGCGGTGCGCGATTACCTCAAGGCCCTGTTGCGTCATGAACCCCACGAGATCTTCGGCTGCCTGTTCCTGGATTCAAAGCACCGGGTGCTGGGTTTCGAGGCGCTGTCCCAGGGCACTATCGACGCCGCGACCGTTTATCCCCGGCAGGTGGTGAAGCGCGCCCTGGCGTACAACGCTGCGGCCTTGATCTTGTGCCACAACCATCCATCGGGGAGCGTGGAGCCCAGCGCGGCTGATCGAAAATTGACCAAGCTGCTGCAAAAAGCCCTGGAGGTGGTGGATGTGCGGGTGCTGGATCACATCATCGTGGGCGATGGCGACCCACTGTCGATGGCCGAATATGGATGGATGTAGGCGCTTTCAGCAGGCGCCGGCGTGCTGGCGATGACATCCGCAAAATCACCAGGGATTTAACGGACGCCATCGTCGGCAACTCGGCTTCTACAAGAGGATGGTCAAGGTTTCACGCTGACCTTGGAGAAATCCTGGCGCCCGAACGGGCTCACCTGGTATCCCTCGACGTTCTTGCGCGCCAGGGCAAACGCCGTCGGGTGTGCCAGCGGTAGCCACAGTGCCTGCTGCTGGATCTGTGCCTGGGCCTGCTGATACAGCTTGCTGCGCACGCCTTGCTCGTTGGTGGTCTTGCCGGCGCTGATCAGCTTGTCCAGCGCCGGGTCGCAGTAGCGGGCGAAGTTGGTGCCGGATTTTACCGCCGCGCACGAGAACTGCGGAGTCAGGAAGTTATCCGGGTCGCCGTTGTCGCCGGCCCAGCCCATGAACAGCAGGTCGTGCTCGCCGGCCTTGGCGCGGCGAATCAGTTCGCCCCATTCGATCACGCGAATCTCGGCCTGGATGCCGACCTTGGCCAGGTCAGCCTGCAGCAATTGCGCGCCGAGGTTAGGGTTGGGGTTCAGCAGGCTGCCGGTGGGGCGTGTCCAGATCGTGGTCTTGAAGCCGTCCTTGAGGCCGGCGCGATCCAGCAGTGCCTTGGCCTTGGCGAGGTCCTGTGGATAACCCGGCAGGTCCTTGGCGTAGCTCCAGGTGTTGGGCGGGTAGGGGCCGTTGGCGGCTTCGGCGGTGCCTTCAAACACGGCCTTGAGGTAGCTGGCCTTGTCGAAGGCCAGGTTGATCGCCTGGCGCACTTCGGGCTTGTCCAGCGGTGGGTGCTGGCTGTTGATGGCGACGAAGGCGGTCATGAACGCGGCAGTCTTTTCCACCTTGAGTGCGGGATCCTTCTCGGCCTCGCCGACATCCAGGGGCTTGGGCGACAGGGCGATCTGGCATTCATCGCGGTGCAATTTCTGCAGGCGCACGTTGGCGTCCGGGGTAATGGCGAAGATCAAGTTATCCACAGCCGGTTTGCCGGCGAAGTAGTCCGGGTTGGCCTTGTAGCGCACCACGGCGTCTTTCTGGAAACGGCTGAAGATAAACGGGCCGGTACCGATTGGCTGGCTGTTGAGTTTTTCCGGGGTGCCGGCCTTGAGCAGTTTGTCGGCGTATTCGGCCGGGTAGATAGAGGCAAAGCCCATGCTCAGGGCAGCGAGGAAGGTGGAGTCGGCGTGGTCCAGGGTAAAGCGCACGGTCAGCGGGTCGAGGGCGTCGATCTTCTTCACCAGCGTGGGCAATTGCAGGGACTGCGCATGCGGGAAACCGCTCTGGGCGATCTGGTGCCATGGGTTGGCCGGGTCGAGCATGCGCTCGAAGCTGAAACGCACGTCTTCGGCGGTCAGTGTGCGGCTTGGGGTGAAGTAGTCGGTGCGATGGAATTTCACCTCCGGGTGCAGCTTGAACGTGTAGGTCAGGCCGTCTGGCGAGACTTCCCAGCTGTCCGCCAGGCTGGGCACCAGTTTGCCGCTGGCGGCGTCGTAGTCCACCAGGCGGTTCATCAGCACGTCGGCCGAGGCGTTGGTGGTGGTCAACGAGTTGTATTGCACCACATCAAACCCTTCGGGGCTGGCCTCGGTGCAGACGCTCAGGTTGCTGGCGGCAGATGCCAGCGGCGCGATAAATAGAGGGGCTAGCAATAGCGGTAGGGCAGCGAGGCGCATGTTCGGTTTCCTTTGCAGATCGAAGGCCCATCTGCGAGTGCAGTCTGGAAAAGTCCTACCGTAGTGGTCTGCCGGATAAATGACTAGCCCATTTTTGCCTGTGCTTTTGCCTCAAATGCTGTTTTGATGGCGCCTCAGCGTGTTTCGTCGTGCGCTTTGCCGCGCGCAATGCCGCTGTAAATCATTCTGTGCGACGAGCGGTCGGCTGTTGCAGCGGCCCCTCCTGGCAACGGTTCGGGCGTCTGTCGCCGAGATTTACGCCGGGAAAAACACACGGGCTGTTGTTGCACTGGGGTCTTTCTGGTATAAAGCAGCGCTCTTTTCTAGGGGCCCGGTTCCTTCGCTTGTAGGTGTAGCCGGTAAGACCCTAAAGAAACGCGGCGCCTGGCGCCAAATGACTGAGAGATTAAGCGGCCAACCCATGCCGGGTTGGGCATGTGGTTTTAGAGGGCTGAGGCATGTCGAGAGTCTGTCAAGTTACCGGTAAGGGTCCGGTGACTGGGAATAACATTTCCCACGCAAATAACAAAACCCGTCGTCGTTTCCTGCCGAACCTGCAGCATCACCGCTTCTGGGTTGAAGAAGAGAAACGTTTTGTACGCCTGCGCGTATCCGCCAAAGGCATGCGCATCATCGACAAGCGTGGCATTACTGTCGTGCTGGCCGAAATCCGCGCCGCTGGCAAGATCTAAGGAGCTCTATCATGCGTGAATTGATTCGAATGATCTCTAGCGCCGGTACTGGTCACTTCTACACTACCGACAAGAACAAGCGTACTACCCCGGACAAGCTCGAAAAGAAAATGTTCGACCCGCGCGTTCGCAAGCACGTGATCTACAAAGAAGGCAAAATCAAGTAATTGATTTTCCTCCTTGTGAAAAAGCCCGTATCTCACGATACGGGCTTTTTTTTGCCTCGGATTTGCCGGATCAGGCTTTCTGCTCGAACACCACGTAGATCTTGCGGCACGGCTCCAGCACTTCCCAAGTGCCGCTGAAGCCGGCGGGGATCACGAATCGGTCGCCGGCGCGCAAGGTCTTGGCGTTGCCCTCGGCATCGCGCAGCACGGAAACACCCTGCACGATCTCGCAGTACTCGTGCTCGGTGTAGTTGACCTTCCATTGCCCGACTTCACCTTCCCAGACCCCGGCACTCATCTGGCCGCACGGGCTGTTGTAGTGGTTGTAGATCGTTTGTTCGGGGTCGCCCTTGAGGATTTTTTCCGCGGCGGGGCGGTAGCGGTCTGGGGCGGTATTGGCCTGGCTGAAGTCGACGATGTCCTGGATGCTCATGTGCGTGTCCCGTCTGGCCTGCGGTTGGAGAGCCCAAAGTCTATGTTTATTAAAATGAACATCGCAAGGGCGTTTACCGGCGTTATGTCAAATATATTGAAACATCCCCAGCCGCTGGTTTAGGGTGGTAGCCGCCTTGAGCCGAACAGCAGGCTGGCCGGGCAAGAATTCTTTGAGGCTGCCGGGGGACATCACCTGGCCCTTGTATTCAATAAGAGGAGGACACTCGCATGACCACCCTGACCCGTGCCGACTGGGAACAACGCGCCAAGGATCTGAAGATCGAAGGTCGCGCCTACATCAACGGCGAATACACCGCCGCCGCTTCCGGCGACACCTTCGAATGCATCAGCCCGGTCGATGGCCGCCTGCTGGCCACCGTTGCCAGCTGTGACGTCGCCGACGCCCAGCGTGCGGTAGAAAATGCCCGCGCCACCTTCAATTCCGGTGTGTGGTCGCGCCTTGCACCGGCCAAGCGCAAAGCCGCGATGATTCGTTTCGCCGCGCTGCTCAAGGACAATGCCGAAGAGCTGGCGCTGCTCGAAACCCTCGACATGGGCAAGCCCATCAGTGACTCCCTCGGCATCGACGTGCCCGGCGCTGCCAACGCGCTGAGCTGGAGCGGCGAGGCGATCGACAAGATCTACGACGAAGTCGCCGCCACCCCGCACGATCAACTGGGCCTGGTGACCCGCGAGCCAGTGGGCGTGGTCGGTGCCATCGTGCCGTGGAACTTCCCGCTGATGATGGCCTGCTGGAAACTCGGCCCGGCGCTGTCCACCGGTAACTCGGTCATCCTCAAGCCGTCCGAAAAGTCCCCGCTGACCGCCATTCGCATCGCGGCCCTGGCCGTTGAAGCCGGTATTCCGAAAGGCGTTTTCAACGTGCTGCCGGGCTACGGCCATACAGTGGGCAACGCGCTGGCGCTGCACATGGACGTCGACACTCTGGTGTTCACCGGTTCCACCAAGATCGCCAAGCAGCTGTTGATCCGCTCCGGCGAGTCGAACATGAAGCGCGTGTGGCTGGAAGCCGGTGGCAAGAGCCCGAACATCGTGTTTGCCGATGCGCCGGACCTGCAAGCCGCCGCCGAATCCGCCGCCGGGGCGATCGCCTTCAACCAGGGCGAAGTCTGCACCGCGGGTTCGCGCCTGCTCGTCGAGCGCTCCATCAAGGATAAATTCCTGCCGCTGGTAATCGAGGCCCTCAAAGGCTGGAAGCCGGGCAATCCGCTGGACCCGGCGACCAACGTCGGCGCATTGGTGGACACCCAGCAGATGAACACCGTGCTCTCGTACATCGAAGCCGGCCATGCTGACGGCGCCAAGCTGGTGGCGGGCGGCAAGCGCACCCTGGAAGAAACCGGCGGCACCTACGTCGAGCCGACGATTTTCGACGGTGTGACCAACGCCATGAAGATCGCCCAGGAAGAAATTTTTGGCCCGGTGCTCTCGGTGATCACCTTCGACAGCGCTGAAGAGGCGATCGCCATCGCCAACGACACCCAATACGGCCTGGCCGCAGCGGTGTGGACGGCGGATATCTCCAAGGCGCACCTGACTGCCAAAGCCCTGCGCGCCGGTAGCGTGTGGGTCAACCAGTACGATGGCGGCGACATGACTGCACCGTTTGGTGGTTTCAAGCAGTCGGGCAATGGTCGCGACAAGTCGCTGCACGCGTTCGACAAGTACACCGAGCTGAAGGCGACCTGGATCAAGCTGTAAGCCTGTAGGCAACACCGCCGGCCAAATGTGGGAGCCGGCTTGTGTAGGCGCTGGCTTGCCGGCGATAGCATCACCTCGGTGCAACTGAAAAACCGAGGTGCCTGCGTCGCGGGCGAGCCCGGCTCCCACATAAGCCCGCTCCCACGCTGCTTTGTGTGAACTCGAAAATTATCCACAGGAGCGTGGACATGCGTTGGGCGACTTACTTCGCCGTGCTGGCCTCGGTGCTCAGCGTCGGCCTGGCGCTGGGCGTGAGCATGCCGTTGGTATCCCTGCGCCTGGAGGGCTGGGGCTATGGCAGTTTTGCCATCGGCGTGATGGCGGCGATGCCGGCCTTCGGCGTGCTGCTGGGTGCGAAAGTCTCCAGCCGGCTGGCCGCGTGGCTGGGCACCGCCAACCTCATGCGCCTGTGCCTGTGGGCCGGCGCGGTGTCTATCGGCTTGCTGGCGATACTGCCCAGCTACCCGGTGTGGCTGGTGCTGCGCCTGATGATCGGGGTGATCCTGACCATCGTGTTCATTCTCGGTGAAAGCTGGATCAACCAGTTGGTGGTGGAGCAGTGGCGCGGTCGCCTGGTGGCCCTGTATGGCTGCAGTTATGCCTTGAGCCAACTGTCGGGGCCGTTGCTGCTGGGCCTGATTGGCACAGACCATGACTACGGTTTCTGGGTCGGCGTCGGCTTGTTGATGGTCGCGCCGTTGCTGTTGCTGGGACGCTCCGGCGCGCCGACCGCCGATTCGTTCAGCGTGACCTTCGGCGACCTTTGGCGCTTCTGCCTGAGCCTGCCGGCGATTGCCTGGGCGGTGGCACTGTTCGCCGCCTTCGAGGCGATGATTCTCACCCTGCTGCCGGTGTATTGCCTGCAACAGGGCTTCACTGCCGAGATTGCCCTGGCGATGGTCAGCACGGTGGTGGTCGGCGATGCGTTGCTGCAGTTGCCCATCGGCGCGTTGGCCGATTACCTGCCACGGCGCGCGCTGTTCCTGGGTTGTGCGCTGCTGTTGCTGGTTTCGAGCCTGGCGATTCCGCTGTTGATGCACACGCCGCTGATCTGGCCGGTGTGGGTGCTGTTCGGGGCGAGTGCCGGCGGGTTGTTCACGCTGTCGCTGATCCTGATCGGCGAGCGCTACCGCGATGACGCGCTGGTGCGCGCCAATGCCCACGTGGCGCAGCTGTGGGGGATCGGATGCCTGATCGGCCCTCTGGTGGCCGGTGCCGGCAGCCAGTGGATCAGCGGGCATGCACTGCCGTTGCTGATGGCGGCGGGCTCGCTGGGCCTGGTCGTGCTGTTGCTGCGTCAAGGTGCATTCGGCGCCGCACAACCGGCCTGACTTGAAGTGCATTCACCGTAGGTGCTGGCTTGCCAGCGCCCACAGTTGATCTGTGTCGTTTTAGAGCATGCGTTCCAGCCCCACCGAGGTGGCGAACCAGGCATTGAAGCGACGCCACCAACTGCCGGGTTCTTCGGTGATTGTGTGTAACTGGCCATTATCTTCAGTCACCCACACCACGTTGCCGTCCTGCAGTTTCGCCTCATAGCTCAAGGCTGGCGCCATGCCTTGCAGCGCCAGGTTGCGCACGTGTTCCGCCAGTTCGGGGCTGTCTACCAGCACGCCGACTTCGGTGTTCCACAGCACTGAGCGCGGGTCGAAATTGAACGAGCCGATAAACGACTTCTCGCGATCAAAGATCATCGCCTTGCTGTGCAGGCTGGAGTCCGAGCCGCGAAAGGTGCCGCGTCGGAACAGGTGCGGCCCACTGCCTGCGTTGGGGTCGCCCGGTTGGCGGCGCAGTTCATAGAGTTTCACCCCATGTTCCAGCAGCGCCTTGCGGTAGGGCGCGTAGCCGCCATGCACGGCTGGTACGTCGGTGGCTTCCAGGGAGTTGGTGAGCAGGCTCACCGACACGCCGGCGTCGGCGCGCCCGGTCAGGTACACCAGGCCCGGTTGCCCCGGCACGAAGTACGCCGAAATCATCATCAGCTCGTGATTGACGCCCTCAAGTTCCGGCGCCAGCTGTGTGGTGAGCAGCAATCGCGGGTCCGGATCGGCCTTGGCCAATACCTTGCTCGGCGCGTCCCACAGCGCCTGGTTCCAGGCCCAGATCAGCTCGCGGCGCCAGGTGTCCATGCGCGGCTGGGTCTGGTAGGTGCGCAAGCGGTTGTACAGCGCGTGATTCTGCTGGCGCGACTCGGCGAGGGAGTCTTGCAGGCGTACACGGGCAGCGGCCAGGTCGCCTTTGGACGGCGTGTTGGCGACAAAGTCGTCGATGGGCTTGCTCAGCGCGCTGTTCCAGTACTGGTCGAAGCTGTGGCCGAGTTGCTCGGCCACCGGCCCGACGCTGAGCATGTCGATGTCGGTGAAGTTCAGGTTGGGCTCGGCATCGAAATACTCATCGCCCAGGTTGCGCCCGCCGACGATGGCCACGCTGTTATCTGCCAGCCACAGTTTGTTATGCATGCGCCGGTGTTGCAGCGACAGGTTGAACAGCCGCCCCATGGCCCGCGTCACACCGGTGCTGCGCCCCAGGTGCAGAGGGTTGAACAGGCGGATCTCGATCTTGGGATGAGCGGCGAGGGTGGCGATGATCTGGTCGAGGCCGTCGCTGGTGGTGTCGTCGAGCAGGATGCGCACGCGCACGCCACGGTCGGCGGCCTTGAGCAGTTCATCCACGAGCATCCGCGTGCTGATGCCGTCGTGGACGATGTAGTACTGCAGGTCGAGGCTGGTCTGGGCATTGCGGATCAGCTCGGCGCGGGCCATGAACGCTTCGCTGCTGTTGGGCAGCAGGCGAAAGCCGGAGCGACCTTGATAGGGCGCCGCCTGGGCCTGGATCGAGCGACCGAAGGAAGACTGCGCAGCGGGCAGGGCATCGCTGGGGATGCGCGGGGAATCGATGGTTGCGCAGCCGCCCAGCGTCAAGGCGCCCAGCAGTAAAAACGGTAAAAGCCGTCGAATCATCAAGGGCACTGCTTCCAGGTCAGGGCGGTTGTGGGTATATGACGGCTATTTTCGGTGAAAGGTCAGTCTGCAACCTCGGCAAGCATCTTGATTGCGGCGGCACCGACCTTGCGTACCGCTTCTTCGATCTGCGGGGTTGGCTTGGCAGCGTAGTTCATGCGCAGGCAATTGCGGTACTTGCCGGACGCAGAAAAGATACTGCCTACCGCCACCTGTACGCCTTGTTCCATCAGGACGCGGTTGAGCTTCAGCGTATCGAAGCCTTCCGGCAGCTCGACCCACAGCATGAAGCTGCCTTGCGGGCGGCTGGCGCGGGTACCCGCCGGGAAATAACGACTGACCCAATCAAGCATCAAGTCGCGATTGCGCTGGTATTGGGTGCGCATCCGCCGCAAATGCGGTTCGAAATGGCCGCCCTTGAGAAACTCTGCAATCGCAATCTGCGGCTGGGTGGCGGTGGAGCCGGTGCTGATGTATTTCATGTGCAGCACCCGCTCGAGGTAGCGTCCCGGCGCGACCCAGCCAATGCGCAGGCCCGGCGCGAGGGTTTTCGAGAACGAGCTGCACAGCAGCACGCGGCCGTCTTCGTCGAAGGATTTGATGGTGCGCGGGCGCGGGTAGCTGTAGGCCAGTTCGCCATACACATCATCTTCGATGATGGCCACGTCGAAACGCTGGGCCAGGGTCAGCAACGCCCGTTTGCGCGCCTCGGGCATGATGTAACCGAGCGGGTTGTTGCAGTTGGGGGTCAGTTGGATGACCTTGATCGGCCACTGCTCCAGCGCCAGTTCCAGGGCTTCGAGGCTGATCCCGGTGAGCGGGTCGGTGGGGATTTCCAGGGCTTTCATGCCCAGGCCCTTGAGAGTCTGCATGGCGCCGTGAAAGCTCGGCGAGTCCACTGCGACGATGTCGCCCGGCTCGCAGATCGCGTGGATGCTGGCCGACAGCGCTTCATGGCAGCCGGTGGTGATCACGATGTCTTCGGCGGTGAGTTGGCAACCGGAATCCAATGACAGCCGCGCAATCTGCGCGCGCAGCTCCATACAGCCAAGGATGTTGTCGTAATACAGCCCTGGCAGATCCTGGCGCCGGCTGACGCGTGCAAGGCTGCGCAGCAGCGGCTTCAGGGTGGGCGACAATACATCCGGCATGCCGCGACCCATCTGTATGACATCTTTGCGCGGTACTGCGCGAATCAGCTCGAGCACCTGGTCCCACTGGGAAATCTCCACCGGCCGTTGGGCTGGGCGACCGATCTCGGGCAAGGCCGGCAGCTCACGGCTGACCGGTACAAAGTAGCCGGACTTGGGCTTGGGCATGGCCAGGCCGTTGTCTTCGAGCATCCGATACGCCTGCTGCACGGTGCTCAGGCTGACCCCATGTTCGACGCTCAAGGCCCGCACGGAGGGCAGTCGATCACCGGGGCGATAGAAGCCTTGCTCGATGCGCGTGCCCAGCAGTTCGGCGAGATTGATGTAAAGCGTCATTGTGGTCGCTCCCGGGAGACCAGTACAGATACGGGGAAAATACAGGATTCAGCCGCGCATAGGCAGTGTCTGTATGGATTTAATAAAAGTTGGTTGAATCTGTAATGGTTTTGCCCGCTCACTCATTCTAGTCACTCATGGCAACAGGCAATTGAGGGGCAAGACAATGAACGGCATGAGCGATGTGCGACTGATGTTACACAGTCAGGAATTGCAGGCAGGGCAGGAGCGGGCGACGGCGCCGCGCGATATCGGCCGCTGGAGTCTGTTCTGGCACCGCCGCCACACGCGCAAGGCCTTGCTGCACCTGACCCGCGAGCAATTGCGTGATGTCGGATTGTCTGCTGAACAGGCGCGCCAGGAGGGGTTGAAACCGTTCTGGCGGGATTGATCAGAGCAGCTCTTTGAAGCGATGCCAGAGCATGCCCAGCGCCAGCAGCGGCGAGCGCAAGTGCTTGCCGCCGGGGAAGGTGATGTGCGGCACCTGGGCGAACAGATCGAAACGCCCCTGTTGCTGGCCGCTGATGGCCTCGGCCAATAGCTTGCCCGCCAGGTGCGTGGCGTTGAGGCCATGGCCCGCATAGGCCTGGGCGTAATACACATTGGGTTGATCGGCTAGCCGGCCGATCTGCGGCAGGCGGTTGGCGCCGATACCGATCATGCCGCCCCACTGGTAATCGATGTTCGCCTCGGCCAGCTGGGGGAACACTTGCAACATCTTCGGGCGCATATAGGCGCCGATATCCTTGGGATCGCGTCCGGAATAGTGGCAGGCACCGCCGAACAGCAGGCGACGGTCGGCGGACAGGCGGAAGTAATCCACCGTCACGCGCTGGTCGCACACCGCCATGTTCTGTGGCAACAGCTCGGCGGCCTGGGCTTCGCTCAACGGCTCGGTGGCGATGATGTAGCTGCCGGCGGGCAACACTTTGCCGCTCAAGTGGGGGTTGAGGCCATTGAGGTAGGCATTGCAGGCCAATACCAGGGTCTTGGCGCGCACATTGCCGTGGGCGGTGTGTACGTTGACTTCAGGGCCGTAGTCGATCCGCGTGACTTCGGACTGCTCGAACAGCTTCACGCCCAATTGCTGCGCGGCGGCGGCTTCACCCAGCGCCAGGTTCAGCGGGTGCAGATGGCCGGAGCCCATGTCGATCATGCCGCCCACGTAGCGTCCGGAGCCGATCACACTGCCCATTTCGCCGGCTTGCAGCAGGCGCACCTCGTGGCGATAGCCCAGGCTGCGCAGTTCTTCGGCGTCTTCGGCGAGGCCTTGCAGGTCCCGGGGTTTGTTGGCCAGGTCGCAGTAGCCCCAGGTCAGGTCGCAGGGGATCTGGTAGCGCTCGACGCGTTCACGCACGATTTCCACGGCTTCCAGGCCCATCAGCTTTATCTGGCGCACGCCGTCGCTGCCGATGATCGGGGTGAATTGCTCCAGGCCGTGGCCGACGCCGCGAATCAGCTGGCCGCCATTGCGCCCACTGGCGCCCCAGGCGATCTTGCGCGCTTCCAGCAACACCACGCTGAAGCCGCGCTCGGCCAGCTCCAGGGCGGTGTTGAGCCCGGAAAAACCACCGCCGACCACGCACACATCGGCGCGCACATCACCCGTCAACACCGGGTAATCGGGCTGCGGCACGCTGCTGGCGGCGTAGTAGGAATTGGTGTGCCGGGCGCTGGCAGTCATCGGGAGCATCCCTGTTTGGAAAATTTGACGCAGGATACAGCGGTCGGACGAAGCTGTCTGCGCAGGGCGTTTTGCGTCAGAATCCACGCCTATTCGCCGTTCGGTACGTGTTTCGATGAGTTGCAACAGTCAGAAAATCAGCGCGCTGCGTCGACAGATTCCTTCGTTCGAGTGTGTCCCCGGTTGCCATGATTGCTGTGGGCCGGTGACGACTTCGCCCGAGGAAATGTCGCGCCTGCCACGCAAGACCGCCGCCGAGCAGGACGCGGCCATGGATGAGTTGAACTGTGTGCACCTGGGCCCCAATGGCTGCACCGTGTATGACGAGCGCCCGCTGATCTGTCGCCTGTTCGGCACGACGAAGACCTTGCCATGCCCGAATGGGCGGCGGCCGGTGGAGCTGATTCACCCGCGGGTCGAGAAGCAGATCCACGAATACATGGCGAGCACCCGGCAGGTGCTGGTGTAACCCGATCAAGCGGTAGACGCAGGCCTGGCGATGAAGATATCGACGGTAAAATCGCTAGCGCCGGCAAGCCGGCGCCTGCAGTGATCTGCGCTGTGAGGTCAGTCCGGGATCGGCAGGTTCAGGCTCTCTTTCACCTCTTCCATCACGATATAGCTCTTCGACTCCCGCACGTGGGGCAGCTTGAGCAGGATATCGCCGAGCAATTTGCGGTACGAGGCCATCTCGGAAATCCGCGCCTTTACCAGGTAGTCGAAGTCGCCTGACACCAGGTGGCATTCCAGCACGTGGGGGAGTTTCAGCACGGCGCGGCGGAACTCCTCAAAGGTATCGCCGGACTTGTAATCCAGGCTGATCTCGACAAATACCAGCAAACTCCCCTTCAAATGCTGCGGATTGAGCCGTGCGTTGTAGCCCATGATGATCCCTTCACGCTCCAGCCGACGGACCCGCTCGGTGCACGGCGTGGTCGACAGCCCGACCTTTTCTCCCAGCTCCGTGAACGAAATACGCCCATCGGTCTGCAGGATGCGCAGGATATTGCGGTCGATCTTGTCCAGCTCCCGCTTGGTCTGGGTGTTGGTACGCATAGGGGATACGCCTCTGTGAAAAGGGTTTTTGCCGAGAATTGTCGCCAAATATAGGCATTTATATAGTGAAATGCACTGGCGATTGCTTTTTATACTGCGCCCATCATTGCTCGAATAACACACGTCAGCGGCTAAGCCCGTGATGAGGATATAAAAATGCGCGTTCTGGTCTTGGGTAGCGGCGTCATTGGTGTGACCAGTGCCTACTATTTGGCTCGGGCCGGTTTCGAGGTGGTTGTCGTCGACCGCCAGCCCGCCGCGGCCATGGAGACAAGTTTCGCCAACGCCGGCCAGGTGTCCCCAGGTTATGCGTCGCCATGGGCCGCACCGGGCGTGCCGCTCAAGGCCATCAAGTGGCTGCTGCAGCGCCACGCGCCCCTGGCCATCAAGGCCACCGCCGATATCGATCAATACCTGTGGATGGCGCAGATGCTGCGCAATTGCACCGCCAGCCGTTATGCGGTGAACAAAGAGCGCATGGTTCGCCTGTCCGAGTACAGCCGCGATTGCCTCGACGAATTGCGCGCCGAGACTGGCATTGCCTACGAAGGACGCAGCCTGGGGACTACCCAGCTGTTCCGCACCCAGGCCCAGTTGGATGGGGCTGCCAAGGACATCGCGGTCCTCAAGGAGTCCGGCGTTCCGTTCGAACTGCTCGATCGCGCCGGCATTGCCCGCGTTGAACCTGCCCTGGCCAGCGTCACCGATATCCTCGCCGGTGCCCTGCGGCTGCCGAACGACCAGACTGGCGACTGCCAGATGTTCACGACGCGCCTGGCCGACATGTGCAGGCAGTTGGGTGTGGAGTTCCGTTTTGAACAGGACATCCAGCGCCTCGACTACGCCGGCGACCGCATCAACGGTGTCTGGATCGACGGCAAGCTGGAAACGGCCGACCGCTACGTGCTGGCGCTGGGCAGCTACTCGCCGAAGTTGCTCAAGCCGTTGGGGATCAAGGCCCCGGTGTACCCGCTCAAGGGTTACTCGCTGACCGTGCCGATCACCAATCCGGCGATGGCCCCGACGTCGACCATTCTCGACGAGACCTACAAGGTCGCGATCACCCGTTTCGACAACCGCATCCGCGTCGGCGGCATGGCTGAAATAGCCGGTTTTGACCTGTCGCTTAACCCGCGTCGGCGCGAAACCCTGGAGATGATCGTCAACGACCTTTATCCTCAGGGCGGCGATTTGACCGAAGCCACATTCTGGACCGGCCTGCGCCCGACCACCCCCGACGGCACGCCGATTGTCGGTGCCACCCCGTTCAAGAACCTGTTCCTGAATACCGGCCACGGCACCCTCGGCTGGACCATGGCCTGTGGCTCCGGTCGCTTGCTCGCTGATTTGATGGCGAAGAAAACGCCGCAAATCAGCGCCGAAGGTCTCGATATTTCCCGTTATGGCAACCACCAGGAGTCCGCAAAACATGTCAATCCAGCGCCAGCTCACCAATGAGCGCATGAGCCAGATCGTCGTTCACAGCGGTACCGTGTATCTGGCCGGGCAAGTCGGCGACGACATGAATGCCGGGATTGAACAGCAGACCCGTGAAACCCTGTCCAATATCGAGCGGCTGCTCGACCTGGCCGGTACCGACAAGACCAAGCTGCTGTCGGTGACGATTTACCTGAAGGACATCGACGCCGATTTCGCCGGCATGAATGCGGTATGGGACAAGTGGCTGCCCAAAGGCGTCGCTCCGGCCCGTGCCACGGTCGAGGCGAAGCTGTGCGAGCCGCAAATCCTGGTCGAGCTGTCCGTCGTGGCCGCGCTGCCTTAAACAACGATCCCTCTCCCGGTGCCGAAGTGGTTGGTCGGTGCCGGTTTTTTCTTCACTCTGCCGCCTAGAAGCCTGCCGCCATGCGTCCTGCCCGTGCCCTGATCGACCTTGAAGCCCTGCGCCACAACTACCAATTGGCCCGTGAAGTGACCGGGGCAAAAGCCCTCGCCGTGGTCAAGGCGGATGCCTATGGCCATGGCGCCGTTCGCGTTGCCCAGGCGTTGGAAGCCGAGGCGGATGGGTTTGCCGTGGCCTGCATCGAGGAGGCATTGGAGCTGCGCGCTGGCGGCATTCGTGCGCCGGTGTTGCTGCTCGAAGGTTTTTTTGAAGCCGACGAGTTGCCGCTGATCATCGAGCACGATTTCTGGTGCGTGGTGCATTCGCTGTGGCAATTGGAGGCAATCGAACAGGCCGTGTTGAGCAAGCCGCTCACCGTGTGGCTCAAGCTGGATTCGGGCATGCACCGCGTCGGCCTGCATCCCAAGGATTACCACGAGGCCTACCAGCGGCTGCTGGCCAGCGGCAAAGTGGCCAAGATTGTATTGATGAGCCACTTCGCCCGCGCCGATGAGCTCGATTGCGTGCGCAGCAATGAACAAGTAGCGGTGTTCGACGCGGCGCGCCAGGGCTTGTCGGCCGAGGTCAGCCTGCGCAATTCGCCGGCGGTAATGGGTTGGCCGAATGTCTCCAGCGATTGGGTACGCCCGGGCATCATGCTCTACGGCGCGACGCCGTTTGGCGAAAACCAGGCCATCGCCGCGCGTTTGCAGCCGGTGATGACCCTGGAATCCAAAGTCATCTGCGTGCGCGAGCTGCCAGCCGGCGAGCCGGTGGGCTATGGCGCCAAGTTCATCACGCCAAAACCCATGCGCATCGGCGTGGTCGCCATGGGTTACGCCGATGGCTACCCGCGCCATGCGCCGACCGGTACGCCGGTGCTGGTGGCAGGGCAGCGCACTCAGTTGCTGGGGCGCGTGTCCATGGACATGCTGTGCATCGACCTCACCGACCTGCCTGAAGCGGGCCTGGGTTCCACGGTGGAGCTGTGGGGTAAAAACATCCTCGCGAGTGATATCGCGACCGCCGCCGAGACCATTCCCTACCAGATCTTCTGCAACCTGCGTCGGGTGCCAAGGCTCTATTCCGGCGCTTGATCGCACACTACGAACGCCGCTGCCCGGGATTTAGGCCCAAGTGTTGTAAATACTGAACGCTGTCGCCATGATAACGCTCAACTACAACAAAGCCTGAATCCTAGGAGGCACCTGCATTGGACGTCGGCGAACGACTGCAATCCATCCGTAAACTGAAGGGTCTTTCCCAGCGTGAGCTCGCCAAGCGCGCGGGTGTCACCAACAGCACCATTTCGATGATCGAAAAAAACAGTGTCAGCCCCTCGATCAGCTCCTTGCGCAAGGTGCTGGGCGGCATCCCCATGTCGATGGTCGAGTTCTTTTCCGAGGAGATCCTCCAGGAAATACCGACGCAGATCGTCTATAAAGCCAATGAGCTGATCGACATCTCTGACGGCGCCGTCACCATGAAACTGGTCGGCCGCGCACACCCGAGCCGGGCCATTGCCTTTCTCAACGAAATCTACCCGCCGGGCGCCGACACGGGCGAAGAAATGCTCACCCACGAAGGCGAAGAAACCGGGATTCTGGTGGAAGGTCGTCTGGAACTGGTGGTCGGTCTTGAAACTTTTGTGCTCGAAGCCGGCGATAGCTACTACTTTGAAAGCACCAAGCCGCATCGTTTTCGCAACCCGTTCGACGTGCCGGCGCGACTAATCAGCGCAGCCACACCCGCGAACTTTTAACAATAGAGGCGCCCTGCCAGCGTTGCAGAGGTTCCCGTGGCAGTATTCCGTGAGGCTGAATCTCCCTTTATTTAATAGGGTTGTTTCGGCCAGACGGGCTAACCGTTATACTTTCGCCGCCTGCGAAACCGTGGCCGCAGGCGTGAATAGCCACCATTGAGGGTGAACGCGTGAACCTAATTATGAAAATGCTGGCTGCACCAGCAACCGTACTGGCCCTATGGGCTGTCAGCGCTCAAGCTGCGACCAATGATGAAATTGCCAAACGCCTGGAGCCGGTCGGCCAAGTCTGCGTCCAGGGCCAGGAATGCAAAGGGATGGAAGTGGCGGTAGCCGCTGGCGGAGGCGCTGCTAAGACGCCGGACGACATCATTGCCAAGCACTGTAACGCCTGCCACGGCACCGGCCTGTTGGGTGCGCCGAAGATTGGCGACACCGCGGCCTGGAAAGAACGTGCCGATCACCAGGGCGGCCTTGATGGCATCCTGGCCAAGGCCATCACCGGCATCAACGCCATGCCGCCTAAAGGCACCTGCGCGGATTGCACGGATGATGATTTGAAGGGCGCGATCAAGAAGATGTCCGGCCTGTAACCGCCGATCTTCGGCAAAAATGCCGCTTACGAGCGGCTTTTTTGTGCCTGCAATTTGTGTTTCGAGTCTGGTCTTTGCAGCAAAGACCCGCCACTCTCTGTCCAACCCCTAATCATGGAATGTTCAGGAGGGTCGGATGGTGCAGTTGTGTTCAATCGAGCAAGCAGTTGACGACGTACTGGCGCGCTTGCCGGCGCATATCCACATGGGCATGCCCCTTGGGCTGGGCAAGCCGAACCTGTTTGCCAATGCCTTGTACCGGCGCATCGCCAAGTTGCCGGACCGGGCGCTGACGATCTACACCGCGCTGAGCCTGGGCCGCCCGACCTTGGGCGACGGCCTGCAGAAGCGTTTTCTCGAACCCTTCATCGAACGCGTGTTCGGCGATTACCCCGAGTTGGACTTTCTCGCCGACCTGCAGAAGGACAGCCTTCCAAAAAACATCCACGTGCAGCAGTTCTTCATGCAGCCCGGCAGCCTGCTTCACAGCACCTCGGCCCAGGAGGATTACGTCAGCAGCAACTACAGCCATGCGGCCCGCGACATCAACGCCGCCGGCCTGAACCTGGTGGCGCAGCTGGTGGCGAGCAGCGCCGAACACCCTGATCGCCTGAGCCTGAGTTGCAACCCCGATATCACCCTCGACCTGTTGCCGATGATCGCCAAGCGCCGCGCCGCCGGGGAAACCATCCTGGTGGTCGGTCAGGTGCACAGCGATTTGCCCTACATGCCCGGTGATGCCGAGTTGGGCATGGACGAATTTGACTACCTGCTCGACGAAAAGGACAACACCACGCTGTTCTCCACGCCGAACATGCCGGTGGGGTTCCAGGATCACTTTATCGGCCTGCATGCCAGCACCCTGGTACGTGATGGTGGCACCTTGCAGATCGGCATCGGCTCGATGGGCGATGCGCTGACGGCTGCGCTGTTGGCGCGTCAGGCCGACAACGAGTCCTACCGCTTGCTGCTGACGGATCTGGATGTGTACCAGTGGGCGCCCCTGATCAGCCATGAAGGCGGCGTCGACCCGTTCGCCCGTGGCCTTTATGGCTGCAGCGAAATGTTCGTCAACGGCTTGCTGGTGTTGGCTGACGCCGGGATCGTGCGGCGCAAGGTGTACCCGGATGTGGCGACCCAGGAGCAGGCCAATGCCGGCCTGATCGATGATGCCGCGCAGCCCGACGGTGTGTCGATCCATGGCGGTTTCTTCCTCGGGCCGCGTAGTTTTTACCAGCGCCTGCAGGAAATGACCCACGCCAAGCGCCTGGAATTCAACATGACCCGCATCAGCTACATCAACGAGCTGTATGGCCAGGAAGACCTCAAGCGCCTGCAGCGCCAGGACGCGCGGTTTATCAACAGCGCGATCATGGTGACGTTGCTCGGCGCCGGGGTGGCGGACCAGTTGGAAGATGGCCGCGTGCTCAGCGGCGTCGGCGGGCAGTACAACTTCGTGGCCCAGGGGCATGCGCTGGAAGGCGCGCGTTCGATCCTGATCCTGCGCAGCTGGCGCGAGTCGGCGGGGGAGGTCAGTTCGAATATCGTCTGGGAGTATGGCCACTGCACGATTCCGCGGCACCTGCGCGATATCGTCATTACCGAGTACGGCATTGCCGACCTGCGCGGTCAGACCGATGCCAAGGTGATCGAGGCCTTGCTCAACATCACTGACTCACGTTTCCAGGCTGACTTGATCGAGCAGGCGCAAAAGGCCGGCAAGTTGCCCAAGGATTTCGAGCTGGACCCGCGTTTCAGCGATAACACGCCGGAGCGCCTCAAGGCCATCCAGGCACGGCATCGTCGGCTGTTTCCGGAATATCCGCTGGGCAGTGACTTCACGGACGAGGAGCGGGACCTGCTGCGGGCATTGAATTGGCTCAAGAGCAAATTCAAGCTGACGGAGATCCTGGAGCTGGGCAAGGCGGCGTTGGACGCGCCGGAGCCGGAGGCGTTTCCCAAGCATCTGCAGCGGATGCGCCTGGATAAGCCGGAGGGGCTGAAAGAAGATTTGTATCAGCGCTTGCTGCTCGCCGGCCTACAAGCCACCGCGCATTAAAACCCGCCACAAACCTACTGTAGGAGCCGGCAAGCCGGCTCCTACAAGGTTTTGCGATTATTCGATGAAGGTGACCACACCACCGGCGAGGGATTTGACCCGTGCCAGGGATTCCACTCGGTATCCCTGCGCATCCAGCTCCGCACGGCCGCCCTGGAACGACTTCTCGATCACAATCCCCAAGCCGGCCACGGTGGCGCCGGCCTGCTTGATGATCGAAATCAGCGCCTGGGACGCCTTGCCGTTGGCCAGGAAGTCATCGATCACCAGCACGCGGTCGCTGCTGGTGAGGTGACGCGGCGAGATCGCGACGGTGCTTTCGGTTTTCTTGGTGAAGGAGTACACCGTCGCCGACAGCAGGTTTTCGGTCAAGGTCAGCGATTGCTGCTTGCGCGCGAAGATCACCGGTACGCCGAGGTTCAGCCCGGTCATGATCGCCGGGGCGATGCCGGAGGCTTCGATGGTGACGATCTTGGTGATGCCCGAGTCCTTGAACAGCGCGGCGAATTCGTCGCCGATCAGTTTCATCAGCGCCGGGTCGATCTGGTGGTTCAGAAAGGCGTCGACCTTGAGTACCTGATCGGAAAGCACGATGCCTTCTTCGCGAATTTTCTTGTGCAGTGCTTCCACGGAAAGCTTCCTCTAATGGCGCGTTGTGCGCCGAAAGTAGATTAAAAAGTAGTCGATTCTAGCGCTTTAACATCGCGCGTATATCCGCCAGGGCGGTGTTGCCGCGAACGGCCTTGACCTCGGTCGGGGTGTCGTCATTGCCTTCCCAGGCCAGGTCGTCCGGTGGCAGCTCATCGAGGAACCGGCTGGGGGCACAATCGATGATTTCGCCGTATTGCTTGCGCTTGGCGGCAAAGGTGAAGGCCAGCGTCTGACGCGCGCGGGTAATGCCCACGTAGGCCAGGCGCCGTTCTTCCTCGATGGTGTCGGCTTCGATGCTGGAGCGGTGCGGGAGGATTTCCTCTTCCATGCCCATGATGAACACGTAGGGGAATTCCAGGCCCTTGGACGCATGCAAGGTCATCATCTGCACACCTTCGGCGCCGTCTTCTTCTTCCTGCTGGCGCTCGAGCATGTCGCGTAGCACCAGTTTGCCGATGGCGTCTTCGACGGTCATCTCGCCGTCTTCGTCTTTTTCCAGGGTGTTCTTCAGCGCTTCGATCAGGAACCAGACGTTGCCCATGCGATAATCCGCGGCCTTGTCGCTGGAGCTGTTGGTGCGCAGCCAGTTCTCATAGTCGATGTCCATGACCATGCTGCGCAGCGCGCTGATCGGGTCTTCGCCGGCGCACTGCTCGCGCACCTTGTCCATGAAGCGCTTGAAGCGCGACAGGCGATCGGTGAAGCGCGAGTCCAGGTGTTCGCCCAGGCCGATTTCATCGGTGGCGGCGTACATCGAAATCTTGCGTTCGGTGGCGTAGTTGCCGAGCTTTTCCAGGGTAGTCGAACCGATTTCCCGGCGTGGGACGTTGATCACCCGCAGGAAGGCGTTGTCGTCGTCCGGGTTCACGATCAGCCGGAAGTAGGCCATCAGGTCTTTCACTTCCTGGCGTCCGAAGAAGCTGTTACCGCCTGACAGGCGATACGGCACCTGGTGGTGCTGCAGCTTCAGCTCGATCAGCTTGGCCTGGTAGTTGCCGCGATACAGGATCGCGAAGTCGCTGTACGGCCGGTCGGTGCGCAGGTGCAGGCTGAGGATCTCGACGGCCACGCGCTCGGCTTCGGCGTCTTCGTTGCGGCAGCGGATCACGCGGATCTCGTCGCCATGACCCATCTCGCTCCACAGTTGTTTTTCAAACTCGTGGGGGTTGTTCGAGATCAGCACGTTGGCGCAGCGCAGGATGCGGCTGGTGGAGCGGTAGTTCTGCTCCAGCATCACCACTTTCAGGGACGGGTAGTCGTCCTTGAGCAGCATCAGGTTTTCCGGGCGGGCGCCGCGCCAGGCGTAGATCGACTGGTCATCGTCGCCGACCACGGTGAACTGGTTGCGCGTGCCGATCAGCAGCTTCACCAGCAGGTATTGGCTGGCGTTGGTGTCCTGGTATTCGTCCACCAACAGGTAGCGCACCTTGTTCTGCCACTTTTCGAGAATGTCGGCGTGCTCCTGGAACAGCTTCACCGGCAGCAGGATCAGGTCGTCGAAGTCCACCGCGTTGAACGCCTTGAGCGTGCGCTGGTAGTGGGTATAGACAATGGCGGCGGTCTGCTCCTTGGGGTTGCGTGCGGCTTCGAGGGCTTCGGCGGGCAGGATCAGGTCGTTTTTCCAGGCGCCGATCATGTTCTTGATCTCGTCGACGCCGTCGTCGCCCGCGTATTCCTTCTGCATGATGTCGGTCATCAAGGCCTTGACGTCGGTCTCGTCGAAGATCGAGAAGCCCGGCTTGTAGCCCAGCCGCACATGCTCCTTGCGGATGATGTTCAGCCCCAGGTTGTGGAAGGTACACACGGTGAGGCCACGGCCTTCGCCACCCTTGAGCAGGGTGCCGACACGCTCTTTCATTTCCCGCGCCGCCTTGTTGGTAAAGGTCATGGCGACGATGTACTGGGCGCGGATGCCGCACTGCTGGATCAGGTGCGCGATCTTGCGGGTGATCACGCTGGTCTTGCCGGAGCCTGCGCCGGCGAGCACCAATAGAGGGCCGCCGACGTAGTTCACGGCTTCTTGCTGCCGGGGATTGAGTCGGGACATACAGGATTCAGGGAGTCGTTGTTCAAAAGGGCGGGCATTTTAACAGGCTGGCAGGATTCTGCTCTGTCAGAACGACAGTGTGACGTACCACTCGATCTAAATTTGCCGGTTTTGATACTTTGCCGCAGGATGTCGGAGGCTTTTTGTGATTAGCTGCCACTAACCTTTACAGATGGCGTATTTGATAACCCCTATCATTGGTGATTATCAGGCCGCACGTCATAATGCCCGCCGCCAACGAAATTTTGCAGAGTCTAGGGAGCTAGCTTGTCTACGCCTGTCGAACCCTTGCGTTTGCTGCTACTGGCCGATGAGCCAGCGTGGGCAGCGTTGTTGCGCGAGTGCCTGGCGCCGATGGGCGATGGGGCTGTGCTGATCAGCGCACCAAACTGGGAGTCCGTGAGTCGTCTGTTCGATGACGATCACAGCGCCGTTCTATTGACCACGCCCAGCCTGCAACCCGGCCCTGGCCGTTGCAGCCTGCCGTGCGTGTTGTTGCTGGAGCAGGAGCCCCTGGTTTCGCCCCTGGGCGTCAGTGACTGGCTGGTTCGTGCGGTATTGGACGCTGACACCTTGCGCCGCTGCCTGCGCCACGTTCGCGAGCGCGGCCTGCTGGAAAATACCCTGCAGCGCCTGGCCGAACAGGACCCGCTGACCGGTATCGCCAATCGCCAGGGCTTCCAGACCCTGCTGGCTGCGCGGCTGGCCGAGAATGAAGGTCGCGGCCTGGCCCTCGGTCACCTGGACCTCGATAATTTTCGCCATGCCAACGACGCCCTCGGCCACCAGGCCGGTGACCGCCTGATCCTGCAAGTGGTCTCGCGGCTCAAGAGCCAGCTCGAGGCGGGCGACCAGCTCGCGCGCCTCGGCAGCGATGAATTCGCCCTGCTGATCGACACCCGCCGCGCACCCCAGCGTGCCGAGTGGATGGCCGAGCGCATCACCGAAGTGATGGCCGAGCCTTACTGGGTGGATGGTGAAAGCCTGCTGATCGGCTGCAGCCTGGGCGTCGCGCATGCCCGCGCGCGCGCCGGTGCAGACCCGCTGATGTGGCACGCGCATATCGCCATGCAACAAGCCAAGAGCACCCAGGGTTGCACCTTTCATATCTTCAACGAACGCATCAACCGCAACGCGCGCAGCCTGGCCGACCTGGAAACCGAGCTGCGCCGCGCCTTGCGCCGCGACGAGTTGGAGCTGCACTACCAGCCACGCCTGGACCTGGACGACGGCCATATCGTCGGCCTCGAAGCCTTGGTGCGCTGGCGCCACGGCGAGCGCGGCCTGTTGCCGCCCAGCGAGTTCGTGCCGCTCGCCGAGCAGAGCGGGTTGATTGTGCCACTGGGTTACTGGGTGATTTCCCGGGCCCTGCGTGACATGCAGGACCTGCGTGAACGCGGCCTGCCGCCGTTGCACATGGCGGTCAATCTGTCATTTCGCCAGTTCCAGGACAGTCAGTTGCTCTCGACCCTCAGCCGGCTGATCAGTGAGCGCGGAGTGGAAGCGCAGTGGCTGGAATTCGAACTCACCGAAACCGCCGTGATGCGCCGCAGTGACCTGGTCAAGCAGACCATGGACGCCCTTGGCCGCTTGGGCGTGCGGTTTTCCCTGGATGATTTCGGCACCGGTTTCTCATCCTTCGTGCACCTCAACAGCCTGCCGATCGCCTTGCTGAAGATCGACAAAAGCTTTGTCGGCGGCATGGAAGAGCGCGAAGAGAACCGCAAGCTGGTGCACGCGATGATCAACCTGGCGCACAACCTCAACCTGGAAGTGGTGGCTGAAGGCGTGGAAACCCCTGAGCAGCTGGCGCTGCTGCGCTTGTTCGGCTGCGACCAGGCCCAGGGTTACCTGATCAGCAAACCGCTGCCGTTGCCGGAGCTTGTGGAGTACCTGACCTTCGGCAAAGGCCAGCAGGCCTTGCTGGGCTGAATCGAGTTGCGAACGCCACAAACTGTAGGAGCTGGCTTGCCTGCTCCTACATTGATCCATGCAGCCTTCAGTCCGCCTGGACAGCCTGCAGGGAGCTGTAGGTCTGCGGCTCCTGCCGAATCATACGCTTCATCTTCGCCTCAAACGCCCAGGTCAGGCTGAGCGCCGCACATGCGAGGCCCAGCGCCAGCCCCCACCACACACCGGTCGGCCCCCAGCCCAGGGTGAAGGCCATCAGCCAGGCCGACGGAGCGCCGATCAACCAATAGCAACCCGCGCCGATCAGAAAGGTGGTCTTGGCGTCTTTCAGCCCGCGAATGCAGCCCATGGCGATGGTTTGCACGCCGTCGAACAGTTCAAACCATGCGGCCACGGCCAGCAGGCTGACGGCCAGGACGATCACGTCGTGGAACGCCGGGTCGTTGGGGTCGATCAACAGTCCGATCAGTGGAACGGAAAACAGCCACAGCACTGCGGCGAATCCCAACATCACCGCTGCGCCAAATCCGATGCCGACGCGACCGGCCAGGCGTGCATGCAGCAACTGCCCGGCGCCGTAATGTTGGCCGATGCGCATGGTCACCGCGTAGGACATCCCCGCCGGCACCATGAAAGCCACCGAGACGATTTGCAAAGCCACCTGGTGCGCGGCCAGCTGTGTGCTGCCCATCGTGCCCATGCACAGTGCGGCGAAGGCAAACAGCCCGACTTCCACCGCGTAGGTGCCCCCAATCGGCAGGCCGAGGCGCCACAACTCCCGCAGGTACTGGGTGTTGAGGCGCAGCAGGCCGGTGCTCAGCGGGTAGGCGGCATAGGTGCGATTGCGGTGGATGTACACCATCAACGCCAACGCCATGCCATTGGCGACGAGGGCCGTGACCAGGCCGATGCCCATCAGGCCCAGTTTCGGCAGGCCGAACATGCCTTCGATCAATGCGTGGTTGAGCAGGTAGTTGGCCACCGCGCCGCCGAGGCTGATGACCATCACTGGTTTCGCCTTGCCAATCGCGCTGGTGAAACCGCGCAAGGCCATGAAGCTCAAGAAGCCCGGCAACGCGAACGGCAGGATCGTCAGGAACTGCCCTGCGGCGTGCACGTTGGTTTCGGTCTGGCCAAACATCAGCAAAACCGGCTTGAGGTTCCACAGCAGCAAACCGGCCGCCAGGGCCATCAGCCACGCGAGCCACAGCCCGGCCTGGGTCAGGCGGGTGGCGCCTTCGATATCGCCCGCGCCGTGGCGGATGGCGACCAGGGTGCCCACGGCGGCAATCACGCCGATGCAGAAAATCGACACGAATGAATAGCTCGCCGCACCCAGGCCGCCACCGGCCAGGGCCTCGGGGCTCAGGCGCGCCATCATCAGGGTGTCGGTCAGCACCATCAGCATGTGCGCCAACTGTGAGGCAATCAACGGCCCTGACAGCCGCAGAATGGCCCAGAGTTCGGTACGTGCCGGATGCTGCATGATCATCACGCTCAAAAAGTCAGAGGGTTGGGGGAGGGTTGATTCTCGGCGCTCTCAGCGCATTGCACAAAGGGATAAATGCGATCGCTTGCATGATTAAAACTCATGCCTGTTTGATTCTGGTAGGGTTTTGGCATTGCGCTGTCGGAGCTTTCCCTATGTCTCGTCGTCTTCCTCCGCTTTACGCGTTGCGTGCCTTTGAGGCCGCTTCCCGACACAACTCCTTCACCCGTGCGGCCGAGGAGCTGTCGATCACCCAAAGTGCGGTGAGCCGACATATCCGCACCCTCGAAGAGCACTTCGCCTGCCGGTTGTTCCAGCGCAGCGGCCGCAACCTGCAGCTCACCGAAGCCGCGCGCCTGTTGTTGCCTGGGGTGCGCGAGGGCTTCGCCGCGCTGGAACGCGCCTGCCATACCCTGAACGCCGAAGATGACATCCTGCGCATGAAGGCGCCGTCGACCCTGACCATGCGTTGGCTGCTCGCACGACTCAGCCGTTTTCGGGCGTTGCAGCCGGGCAACGAAGTGCAATTGACCAGTGCCTGGATGAGCGTGGACGAGGTGGACTTCAACCAGGAGCCCTTCGACTGCGCGGTGTTGCTGAGCTACGGGCATTTCCCGGCGGACTGGGAGGCCAGCTACCTGTTTCCTGAACTGTTGATCCCCGTCGGCGCCCCGAACCTGTTGGCGGATGGGCCCTGGGATGCCGCCCGGCTGGCCACCGCCGAGTTGCTGCACCCCACGCCGGACCGGCGCGATTGGCGCAATTGGCTGGAGCGTATGGGGTTGTCATCCCAGGTGTCGCTCAAGGGCGGGCAGGTGTTCGATACCCTCGAGCTGGGCATGATCGCTGCCGCGCGAGGCTACGGTGTGTCGATGGGCGACTTGCTGATGGTGGCTGAGGACGTGGCCCAAGGGCGGTTGAGCCTGCCGTGGCCGACCGCCGTGGCCAGTGGTGAAAATTATTACCTGGTGTGGCCGAAGACCCGCCCCGGCGGCGAGCGTTTGCGCCGGCTGGCAGACTTCCTACAGGGCGAAGTGCGGGCGATGGTTTTACCACCGGTCGAGCGCCTCGATTGAGTGGCCCGAGGCACGGGCGCGCAACCGTTTGCGAGATACCCCTGTGATTCGCTCAAGTATTTCCCGCGTCCGCCGAAGTAGGTGTGTTGGAACCATCGTGCACCAACGCTTCCCATTAGATAATTTGCCGAGCAGCGCTATGAGATCAGGATGATCCTGGCCTCGGCCAGGAGCCGTCATGTCTCAACCTCGCGCCCGGATTGCCTCACAGTTAGGCCTCGCATTAGCCGTGATACTGGCTGTTGTCATCAGCGGTAGTACGGTATTCGCCTTGCGTTCACTGGACTCCGCCAACCTCGACACCCGCGAAGAGCACCTGGCCAGCGAGGCGCGGCTGCTCGCCGATCAACTCAACACCTTCCACAGCACCTTGCGCGAAAGTACCCAGCGCTTGAGCGGGCTGTTTGAAAAGCGCTTCGGCGCCGGGTTGAGCGTGCATGCGGATCAACCGGTTACCGTCGCCGGGATGCAGACGCCAGGCCTGTACCTGGGCAATGACGTGTTGAACAACGATTTCGATGAGGTCGATGAATTCAAGGACACCTCCGGCGGCGTGGCCACGGTGTTTGTGCGCAGTGGCGAAGACTTCATCCGTGTCAGCACGTCCTTGACCAAGCAGGATGGCAGTCGCGCCATCGGCACGGTGCTGGACCATCAGCACCCGGCGTATCAGCGCCTGCTTGCCGGGCAGAATTATGTGGGCCGTGCGGTGCTGTTCGAACGTTCCTACATGACCCAGTACACACCGGTGCGCGACGCGGCCGGCAAGGTGATCGCGGTGCTGTTTGTCGGCTTCGACTACACCGACGCGCAGAATGCCCAATTCGAAAACCTCAAGCGCTTCCGCATCGGCAAGACCGGCTCCCTCGCGTTGTTGGACGAACAGAAGCGCTGGCTGGTGCCGCCCGCTGGTGTGCAGGCACTGGATCAGGCAATCCCGGTGATGCTCGACCTGGCGAAGAAGCCGGGCGAGGGCCGTTTCTGGAGCGACAAGAACGAAGACTTCTACAGCGTCTCGGTACCCTTCGAAGGCGGCCCGTGGTCGGTGGTCGCGAGCATGCCCAAGGCTGAGATCCGCGAAGTCACCTGGGCCGTGGGTATCCGCCTGGTGATCGGCAGCGTGCTGGCGATGCTGTTCGCGGTCGGCGCGGCGGTGTGGCTGTTGCGCAGCAAACTGCAGCCGTTGAGTGATCTGGTGAGTCAGGCCGAGGCCTTGGGTGCCGGTGATTTGAGTGCCCGCTTGAACGTGTCCAGCCATGACGAAATCGGCCAGTTGGCACGCAGCTTCAACCAGATGGGCGAGGCGCTGTCGACCATGGTCTCGCACATTCGCAGCGCAGCCGAAGAAGTTAATAGCCGTGCCCAGGCCTTGTCCGGTTTGTCCGGCGGGGCCTATGAGGGCATGGAGCAACAGTCGGGCGAAATCACCAGCATGGCCGGCGCGGTGGAAGAGTTCAGCGCCACCTCGCTGAACATCGCCGACAACATGGGCAATACCGAACGCCTGGCGCAGGAAAATGCGCAGCAGACCCGGATTGGCCGTACCTCGATGCAAGAGGCGTCGTCGTCGCTTGAGCACATCGCCACTGCGCTGAACAGCACCGCCACGGTGATCAACACCCTCGGCCAGCGCTCCCAGGAAATCGGCGGGATCGTCGGCGTGATCACCTCGATCGCCGAACAGACCAACCTGCTGGCACTCAACGCCGCCATCGAAGCCGCTCGGGCCGGTGAACAGGGCCGCGGGTTTGCCGTGGTCGCCGATGAAGTGCGCAACCTGGCGTCGCGTACCCGCCAGGCCACTGATGAGATTTCCGGGATGATCCAGAGTATCCAGCAGGAAACCGGCAATGCCATCAGCACCATGGAGCACGGCAATGTGTTGATGCAGGAAGGCCTGTCGCGCAACGCCGACGTAGCCTCGGCCCTGGCACGGATCGACGAACAGAGCCGCTCGGCCGGCCAGCAGTTTGCCGCGATCACCACCGCCACCCAGGAGCAGAGCAGCACCGCGACCTTGCTCAGCAGCAACTTGCAGAGCATTGCGCTGGCCAACAGCGAGCAGCGTGAAGTGGTGTCGAACCTGGCGATTACGGCCAAAGAGCTGGAGACGCTGGCAGCGAGCTTGCGGCATGAGGTGGATCGGTTTCGCTGAAACTGGATTTGCGCACACTTCCTGCCCAGGCCCTGCTGATGCTCAACAGGCTCAGGTGATCGCTGCCGGACGATATTGCAGCGCCTCTTGCAGGTGATGGCGAGCGATAGTGTCTGCTTGTTCCAGGTCCGCCAGCGTGCGCGCTACCTTGAGCAGCCGGTGGGCCGCGCGCAGCGACAATGTCAGTCGCTCGCAAGCGGTCTCCAGCCAGCTTTCGTCGACCTTTGCCAGCGTGCAATGCTTGCGCAGCCCCGGTAGATCCAGGAAGGCATTGGCGCAGCCCTGGCGCTTCAGCTGACGCTCCCGGGATTCGGCAACCTGCGCCGATGCCTTCGCCGTGTTATCGCCATCCTGCAGGGTCGGGTTCAGCGCGGTGGTCTCCCGGGCGACGGTGACGTGCAAGTCGATCCGGTCCAGCAGCGGCCCGGAGAGTTTGTTGCGATAGCGCTGAATCTGCTCCGGCGTGCACCGACAGCGCCCGCTGGGATCGCCCATGTAGCCGCAGGGGCAGGGGTTCATCGCCGCCACCAGTTGAAAGCGCGCCGGGAAACTCACCCGGTCGCGGGCGCGGGAAATCACGATATGCCCCGATTCAAGGGGCTCGCGCAGCACCTCCAGGACCTTGCGATCAAACTCCGGCAACTCATCCAGGAACAACACCCCGTGATGGGCCAAGGTGATCTCCCCCGGCTGCGGCTTCGAGCCGCCGCCCACTAATGCGGGGCCTGATGCAGAGTGGTGCGGCTGACGAAACGGCCGGTGCGGCCAATGGCTCAGCGGCGCGAGGCTGACCACTGACTGAATCGCTGCCACTTCCAGGGCTTCCTGTTCACTCAATGGGGGCAATAACCCAGGCAGGCGGCTCGCGAGCAAGGTCTTGCCGGTGCCGGGCGGTCCGCTCAGCAACAGGTTGTGCGCGCCTGCAGCGGCAACCAGCAGAGCACGCTTGGCCATTGACTGGCCTTGCACTTCGCTCAGGTCCGGGTACGGCTTGTTCAGGTACAGCAGTCCATCGGACTTGTAGGGCTCAATCGGCGCATGCCCATTCAGGTGTGCCACCACTTGGAGCAAATGGTCGACTGCAATCACCGTCAGCCCGGACGCCAGGCACGCTTCCTCGGCATTCGCCCGAGGCACTATCACGGTGCGTCCGGCCTTGCGTGCTGCCAGCGCCGCGGGCAGCACGCCTTTCACCGCTCGCACCGCGCCGGACAGTGCCAGTTCGCCCAGGCATTCCACGTTATCCAGGGTCAGCGCCGGCACCTGCACGCTGGCCGCCAGGATCCCCAAGGCAATCGCCAGATCAAAACGCCCGCCGTCCTTGGGCAGGTCGGCGGGCGCGAGGTTGAGGGTGATCCGGCGGTCGGGGTATTTCAGTGCTGAATTGAGAATGGCACTGCGTACACGGTCCTTGCTTTCCTTGACTGCGGTTTCCGGTAAACCCACCAGAGTCAGGGACGGCAACCCATTGGCCATATGCACTTCGACGGTGACGGCAGGGGCTTCGACGCCAATTTGGGCGCGGCTGTGGACAATGGCGAGGGACATGCTCGTTCCTTGAAAGGGAGGGCCGCTTCCTGCGGTTTTTCAAGGGTAGACGAGGTGGAATAGAGCGGGGCGTGGAGGTTTTACAGAACGTATCTAGGGAACGACGCAGAGCAAACGTGGGAGCGGGCTAGCTCGCGAAAGCGCTGGATTTGCCAGCATCTGCATGTCTGACAGACTGCATTCGCGGGCAAGCCTGCTGCCACATTTTGACCCCGTTGCGTCAGTTACTCGACCGGGGGTGTCAACCGCGCTTCCAGCTCAGCCACTTTGGCTTCCAGGCTCTCCAACCGCGCACGTGTGCGGGCCAGCACGACCATCTGGCTATCAAACTCTTCGCGGCTCACCAGGTCGAGTTTGCTGAAGCCGCTTTGCAGCAGCGCCTTGAACTGGCTTTCGATTTCATTGCGGGGCAGCGGGGTGTCGCCGCTGAACAGGCGAGAGGCGTGGCCGCTCAGGGCATCGAGGAGATCTTTGGGCGCGAGCATGGGAAATATTCCGGAAAACTGTTGGCCGGCAGTGTATCACGCAGCGTCTATAGTGATTTTCACGGCCTGCCGCGCACGCTTTTCGCGCAACCGGCCGTAGGGCGACGCACTGTTTTTGTGCGCATTGCGTTCGCCAGAAAGCCCCGCAGGTGGGCATAGGTGAGCAAAGGACTGATTTCAGTGATTTTTACGGAGCTGGCAAGGTTTCTGCTTAGACGATCATGACCCATGCACTGATGCAGTCGCTGTGACGAATGCAGTGCGCCGACGGATCAGGGGTACAGGTTTCGTCACCAGTGGTTCGCTGGCGTCGCCACGGCAATTGCCCTTGCGACGACGCGTTACAAAGCCAGGCACTGCGCTTAGACTTGAGACGGGTTTGTTTTCCTGGGGCAAGTCCACCAATTCGGGAGAGAGTTTTCATGAAGCTAGTCACTGCCATCATCAAGCCGTTCAAGTTGGACGATGTACGCGAGTCGTTGTCCGAGATCGGCGTGCAGGGCATTACCGTTACTGAGGTCAAAGGCTTCGGTCGGCAGAAGGGTCACACCGAGCTGTATCGCGGCGCGGAATACGTGGTCGATTTCCTGCCGAAGGTGAAGATTGATGTCGCCATTGACGACAAGGATCTTGACCGGGTTATCGAGGCGATAACCAAGGCCGCCAACACCGGCAAGATCGGTGACGGCAAGATCTTCGTGGTCAATCTGGAACAGGCTATTCGCATCCGTACCGGCGAAACCGATACCGACGCAATCTAAGCCGCCAAACCCCAACGCCCCAGGAGAAAACAATATGACTCTGCGTAAATTCGCAGGGCTCGGAGCCCTGTTGTCCATCGTAATGCCCAGCCTGGCCATGGCGGCAGACGAAGTGGCTGCTCCAGTCCTCAATTCCGGCGACACTGCATGGATGCTCACATCCACTGCGCTGGTGCTGTTCATGACCATTCCAGGCCTGGCGCTGTTCTACGGCGGCATGGTGCGTTCCAAAAACATTCTTTCCGTGATGATGCAGTGCTTCGCCATCACCGGCCTGATCACCATCCTGTGGTTCGTGTACGGCTACAGCATGGCGTTCGACACCACCGGGATGGAAGCGGGCGTCGTCAACTTCAACTCGTTCGTCGGCGGCTTGTCCAAGTTGTTCCTGTCGGGTGTGACCCCAGCGAGCATCACCGGCCCTGCGGCGCTGTTCCCTGAGGCGGTGTTCGTCACCTTCCAGATGACCTTCGCGATCATCACCCCGGCGCTGATCGTCGGTGCCTTCGCCGAGCGTATGAAATTCTCCGCGATGCTGATCTTCATGGGCGTTTGGTTCACCCTGGTCTACGCACCGATTGCCCACATGGTCTGGGGCGGCCCGGGTTCGTTGCTGGGCGACTGGGGCGTGCTGGACTTCGCAGGCGGCACCGTAGTGCACATCAACGCCGGTGTGGCTGGCCTGGTGGCGTGCCTGGTACTCGGCAAGCGCAAAGGCTTCCCGACCACCCCAATGGCGCCGCACAACCTCGGTTACACCCTGGTGGGTGCCGCGATGCTGTGGGTCGGCTGGTTCGGCTTCAACGCCGGCTCCGCAGCGGCAGCCAACGGCACTGCCGGCATGGCGATGCTGGTCACCCAGATCGCTACCGCTGCTGCAGCGCTGGGCTGGATGTTCGCCGAGTGGGTCACCCACGGTAAGCCAAGCGCACTGGGCATTGCCTCGGGTGTGGTCGCTGGCCTGGTGGCAATCACGCCAGCCGCTGGCACCGTGGGCCCGATGGGCGCCCTGGTGATCGGTCTGGCTGCCGGTGTGGTGTGCTTCTTCTGCGCCACGACGCTGAAACGCAAGCTGGGCTACGACGACTCCCTGGACGCCTTCGGCGTACACGGTATCGGCGGTATCCTCGGCGCGATCCTGACCGGCGTGTTCGCTGCCCCTTCGCTGGGCGGCTTCAACGCGGCCACCACTGACATCGCGGCGCAAGTCTGGATCCAGTGCAAAGGCGTGGGCTTCACTGTGATCTACACAGCCATCGTGACCTTCATCATCCTCAAGGTGCTGGACGTGGTGATGGGCCTGCGTGTGACCGAAGAAGAAGAGGCGGTCGGCCTCGACCTGGCGCAACACAACGAGCGCGGCTACAACTTGTAAGTACGCGAAAAAAAGATGCCCGGCTTGCCGGGCATTTTTTTGCCTGGCGTTTGTCAGTCATAACAAGCTGTGTCGGTTTTTGCGCCCAGTTTGTGATGGGGCGCACGCGGCACTTTCCAGCGTGCGAATGTCTTACAGGCATGTAGGCGTATTCGGCACTTTGTTTTTTCCCAGAGCGCGCTAGAATGCGCGCCGATGGGCGGAGAACTGTATGTGGCAACAGACCCTGGTCACCCTGCGGGCAAAGCCCCGGGGCTTTCACCTGGTAACCGACGAGTTACTTGCCGGCCTGCCTGAATTGAAGGCATGTCGCGTGGGCCTGTTGCATCTGTGGCTGCAGCACACCTCGGCCTCGTTGACCGTCAACGAGAATGCCGACCCGGCGGTTCGTCGTGACTTCGAGCGTTTCTTCAATTCGCTGGTGCCGCAAGGCCGGGCAGGATTCGAGCACAACGACGAAGGCCCGGACGATCTGCCGGCGCACTTCAAGGCCAGTCTCCTGGGCTGCCAGCTGAGTTTGCCGGTGAAGAACGGCCGCTTGGCGATGGGGACCTGGCAAGGTGTTTATCTGGGCGAGCACCGTGATCATGGCGGTGCTCGTAAAGTCCTCGCCACTCTGCACGGTGATGGGGCATAAGCCACTGGTTATCCAGTGGATGTTGATTTTTTTCCGGCGAACTCGACAGAGGGTGAAGCTGGGCTATAACTAATCTGCTTTTCGCAAGTCATGAGGTAGAACATGAGCGACGATGATCTGGAAAACGACGAACTGGAAGTAGGTGACGAAGACGACACCGAAGAAGGTCTTGAAGCGGCGGCTGAAGACGTTGCTGACGACGACGGTGGCGATGATGCGCCTGTTCCGGCTGCCAAGGGCAAGGCCAAGGCTGCTGTTTCGGTAGACGAACTGCCGAGCGTCGAGGCCAAGAACAAAGAGCGCGACGCGCTGGCCCGTGCGATGGAAGAATTCCTCGCTAAAGGCGGCAAAGTGCAGGAAGTCGAGGCCAACGTGGTGGCAGATCCACCGAAGAAGCCAGATAACAAGTACGGCAGCCGACCTATCTGAGGTCTGCCACCTGCTTGCTGAAAGAGCCCGCCGTCGCTGCGGGCTTTTTCATGCCTGTAGCAAACTGGCTGGCCCACCGCATTCCTGTGTGGGCGCTGGCTTCAGTGTGTATGCCAACTGCGCAGCAGTGGCGGCAGTTCGGTCAAGCTGCGAATCTCGGCATCCGGGCGCTTTTCACCTTCCCACGGCTTGCCTGTCGGGTTGAACCACACCGCACGCAGGCCCGCCTGCTGCGCCCCGGCGATGTCATCACCCGGGTGGTCGCCCACGTGCACTGCCTTGCTGGCGTCCACGCCACCGCGTTGCAACGCTTCCTGAAACAATCGCGCATCCGGCTTGGCGATGCCGACATCTTCGGCGCGCAGGGCAAAGTGAAAGTAGTCCGCCAGGCCCACGCGCTGCACATCAGCATTGCCATTGGTGATCACCCCCAGCAAAAAGTGCTGGCGCAAGGCTTGCAGCATCGGCTCGGCTTCCGGGAATACGCTGAGCTGGTGGCGTGCGTGGATGAATGCCTCGAAGCACACATCGGCCATTTCCGTGGCCTCGGGCTGTGGATAACCGGCCTCTTCAAAGGCGTGCATCAGCACCCGGTGGCGCAGGATGCTGATGCGGTATTTCAGCTCGGGATGACGCTCCAGCACGTGTTGGCGCAGCTTGGCGAAATGCTCCAGGGGCAAGTCGCCGACCTTGGCGGCGTTCACCGCCAGCCATTCGCGCATCGACGCTTCGGCGCTGATGATGACGGGTACGTTGTCCCAGAGTGTGTCGTCCAGGTCGAAGGTGATCAGCTTGATACTCATGAGTCGCCGCCCTTGATGCGTTTGGCCCGTGGATGGGCGCTGTCGTACACCGTTGCCAGGTGCTGGAAGTCGAGGTGGGTATAGATCTGCGTAGTCTTGATATCGGAGTGGCCGAGCAGCTCTTGTACCGCGCGCAGGTCCTGGGACGATTCCAGCAGATGGCTGGCAAAGGAGTGCCGCAGCATATGCGGATGCAGGTTCTGGCCCAGCTCGCGCTCGCCGGCAGCCTTGACCCGCACCTGAATGGCCCGAGGCCCCAGGCGCCGGCCTTGCTGGCTGATAAACACGGCGTCGTCCACCGGGTTGGCCAGGGCGCGTAGCGGCAACCAGAGTTGCAGCGCCTCGCGGGCCTTCCTGCCGACCGGCAGCACACGGGTCTTGCTGCCTTTGCCAAGCACTTGCACCAGGCCGTCCGCCAGGTCCAGTTGATCCAGGTTGAGGCCGGTCAGCTCCGACAGGCGCAGGCCAGAGGAATAAAACAGCTCGAGGATCGCCTGGTCGCGGTGGGCGAGGAAGTCATCCTCTACCGCACCCTCCAGCAGTTGCAGGGCGCGATCGGTGTCGAGGGTCTTGGGCAGGCGCCGCTCGCCCTTGGGCGGGGACAGGCCGTTGGCCGGGTCGTGGTCGCACAGGCCTTCGCGATTGAGGTAGTGATAGAGGCCGCGCACCGCCGACAGCAGGCGCGACAGGCTGCGCGAGGACTGGCCCTGCTGGTGCAGGCGCGCGATCAGGCTGCGCAGGCCCTGGATATCCAGGGCTTTCCAGCTGCTGATCTGGTGTTTTTCGCAGTACGCCAGGACCTTGTTCAAGTCCCGTCGATAAGCTTCCAGGGTATGGGGCGACACCTGGCGCTCGTTGCGCAGGTGAGCGCAATAAGCGTCCAGTTGCCGTTCCATGGCTAGCGCACCGCGCGCAGGGCGGTGGTAAAGCGCGGTAATACCCGGCCCAGCACTTCGGCGATATAGGTCAGGAACAGCGTGCCTACCGAGCTTTTGTAGTGTTGCGGGTCACGGCTGGCGATGGCCAGTACGCCGTGCAGGCCTTGATGACTGAGCGCGACCACGGCGGTGGAGCCGATCTGCTTGCGCTGTTCGGCGCCAAACAGGAAGTCCAGTTCGTGCTCGCGTAAGGTACCGCTGATGGTCTTGCCTTCGGACAACAGGCCGCCGATCGCGGTTTGTGCATCGCCACCGCTGACCCAGCGACCCACCGGCATCGGGTTGTCGCTGAACAGGATCAGGCTGACAAAGGGCACCTGGAAGTCCTGGCGCAGGCTGTCTTCGACGGCGATCACCGCTTCTTCCAGGCTGGTGGCGTCCATCAGGGTCAGAATCAGGCGGCGGGTCTTGTCGAAAAGGCGGTCGTTGTCGCGGGCCACGTCCATCAACTGCGAGAGCCGATGACGCATTTCGATATTACGCTCGCGCAGGATCTTCATCTGCCGCTCCACCAGCGACACGGTATCGCCGCGCTGGTGAGGGATGCGCAGGGCCGGCAGCAGCTCTTCGTGCTCGACGAAGAAATGCGGATTCGCCTCAAGGTACGCCGCGACGGCAGCGGCCTCCAGACTTTCGCTCGGGGTAGCTTGTGCGGGTACTTGAGGCTTATCGGTCATTAGCTTTGCTCACTCATAGACGGACCTGTCCTTCGTATACACGCGAGGCCGGCCCGGTCATCATCACCGGGTGGCCAGGGCCTGCCCATTCGATGGACAGGCGTCCACCGGGCAGGTCGATCAGCAGCGGCGAATCCATCCACCCCTGGCTGATCGCGGCCACGGCAGCGGCGCAAGCACCGGTACCGCAGGCCTGGGTTTCGCCGGCGCCGCGTTCCCACACACGCAATTGCGCGCGGGTACGGTCGATCACCTGCAGGAAGCCCACGTTGACCCGTGCCGGAAAGCGCGGGTGGTGTTCGATCTTCGGCCCCAATTCATGCACGGGCGCGTTGTTGATGTCGTTGACCCGCAGTACGGCATGCGGGTTGCCCATGGACACCGCGGCGATATCGACAGTCTTGCCGTCCACGTCCAGCGCGTAGCTGGTGGCCTGCTCGGTGGCCTGGAACGGAATGTCCGCGGGCACCAGGCGAGGGGCGCCCATGTTGACGCTGATCTGGCCGTCGCTGCGGATATCCAGCTCGATCACGCCGCTCTTGGTCTCGACGCGAATCTGCCGCTTGGCGGTCAGGCGCTTGTCCAGCACAAAGCGGGCGAAGCAGCGCGCACCGTTGCCGCACTGTTCCACTTCGGAACCGTCGGAGTTGAAGATCCGGTAACGGAAGTCCACCTCCGGGTTGCTCGGTGCCTCGACGATCAGCAATTGGTCGAAGCCAATCCCGGTATGCCGGTCGCCCCACTGTTTAGCGTGCTTGGGCAGGATGTGCGCGTGCTGGCTGACCAGGTCGAGGACCATGAAATCATTGCCCAGCCCGTGCATCTTGGTAAAACGCAGCAGCATGGCTTACTCCGGCAGCAGGCTTTCGCCAGCATACAACTCGGCTACCGTCTCGCGGCGACGCACTTCGAACGCTTGATCACCGTCCACCAGCACCTCGGCGGCACGGCCGCGGGTGTTGTAGTTGGAACTCATGACAAACCCGTAGGCACCGGCCGAATGCACGGCCAGCAAGTCGCCTTCCTCCAGTGCGAGATGGCGGTCCTTGGCCAGGAAGTCGCCGGTCTCGCAGATCGGGCCGACGATGTCGTAGGTGCGCGGTGCGCTGTCGCGAGGTTTCACGGCAGTGACGTCCATCCAGGCCTGGTACAGCGCCGGGCGGATCAGGTCGTTCATCGCCGCATCGACGATGGCGAAATCCTTGTGCTCGGTGTGCTTGAGGTACTCGACCTGGGTCAGCAGCACGCTGGCGTTGGCGACGATGTAGCGGCCCGGCTCGAACATCAGCGTCAGATCGCGGCCTTCGGTGCGCTCGCGCACGGCCTGGATGTAGTCGGCAATCAGCGGCGGTTCTTCGTCGCGATAACGTACGCCGACACCACCACCCAGATCGATGTGGTGCAGGTAGATGCCGCACTCGCCCAGGCGATCGATCAACGCCAGCAGGCGGTCGAGGGCATCCAGGAACGGTGGCAGGGTGGTCAGTTGCGAGCCGATGTGGCAATCGACACCCAATACTTCCAGGTTCGGCAGCTGGGCGGCGCGGATGTACACGTCCTCGGCGTCGGCAATGGCGATGCCGAACTTGTTCTCTTTGAGACCGGTGGAAATGTACGGGTGGGTGCCGGCGTCGACGTCCGGGTTGACGCGCAGGGAAATCGGCGCGCGAACGCCCATCTCGGCGGCCACGGTCTGCAGGCGCTCCAGCTCATCGGTGGATTCGACGTTGAAGCAGTGCACGCCCACTTCCAGGGCGCGGCGCATGTCTTCGCGGCTCTTGCCGACGCCGGAGAACACGATCTTGTCAGCCTGGCCGCCAGCGGCCAGTACTCGTTCCAGCTCGCCACGCGACACGATGTCGAAACCAGCGCCCAGGCGCGCCAGGACATTCAGTACGCCGAGGTTGGAGTTGGCTTTCACCGCGTAGCACACCAGGTGCGGCACGCCGTTCAGCGGGTCGGTGAACGAGCGGTACTGCGCTTCGATGTGCGCGCGCGAGTACACGTAGGTCGGGGTACCAAAGCGCTCGGCAATCGCGGACAACGCCACGCCTTCCGCGAACAGCTCGCCGTCCCGGTAGTTAAAAGCGTCCATGATCTTCCCTTAGTAGGTGTCGTGCTTATGCGCTTTAGCGGGTTTTTGCGACGATTGCGCCTGTTCATTCGGATCTTTGCTGTCATCGGGCAGGTACAGCGGGCCTTTTTGACCACAGGCACTAACGAGGCAGGCGACCGCGACGAGCGCAGCAAGGGAAGAGATCAGGCGCTTCATGGCGAAATCCTTGAATATGCATTAATTGCGCCCGAGTATACCGACCACCCGCCAGCTTGCCTATGCGCTGGAATACCCGTCCAGCGGGGGTTTGCCGAGATAGTCGGGAAACGTCCTACGCTCGATGGGGATATTTCATTCCGTCGATCGTGATGAAATCGGTATCCTTTGCAATCGGCGAGGCTCGCCCGTATCGTGCGGCGCTTGAGCAAAACCAGACACTTTTGAGGTTGCCACAATGAGTTTGACCGAAGCCCGTTTTCACGACCTGGTGGATTCGACCCAGCAGGCACTGGAAGATATTTTCGACGACAGCGGCCTGGACGTGGACCTGGAAAACTCGGCCGGCGTGCTGACCGTCAAGTTCGAGAGCGGCCAGCAGTTGATCTTCAGCCGCCAGGAGCCGCTGCGTCAGCTGTGGCTGGCGGCGCGCTCCGGTGGCGTGCACTTCGACTACGAAGAAGAAAGCGGCAAGTGGCAGTGTGACAAGAGTGAAGAGCTGTTGGGCGAGATGGTCGCGCGCCTGGTCCACGAATATACCGGCGCCGAGCTGGATTTCGACGAGATCTGACCGTGACCCAGCCTGTACCTGTCCGCCCGCCGAAGCCGCTGTTCAGTAATGTCAGCCCGGCGGTGCCGTCACCTTGTATCAGTTTGTGTCGTCTGGACGAGCATAAAGTCTGCCTTGGTTGCTTCCGCCACGTGGAAGACATCCGTGAATGGCGCTCCGCCGATGATGCCCGGCGCCGGGTGATCTGCCTGGATGCCGAGCAGCGCAGGGCGCGCACCTGAGGTCGTCTTGTTTATTTGTGACGCTGTGGTAGTGTCCGGGTACGCCTCAACTCATCGAGGCCCGTGAGAACCCCGCCTTTTCCTGGCGGGGTTTTGCTTTTTTGTGCAGAAAAAAGGAGTCTGCCTGAATCATGACCACCGCACCGTCCATCATTCTTACCCGTCTTGACGTGCAGCGTCTGGAGCAACTGATCGACCGCTTGGGCGACGAGTCTCCCGGCGTCGAAGCGTTGCAAGCCGAACTCGACCGCGCCGAAGACGTGGTCGGTCACGATGAAGTGCCTGCGGGTGTCGTGACCATGAACTCCAGCGTGCATTGCCGTGAGCAAGGCAGCGGCAAGGACTACCACCTGACCCTGGTCTACCCCAAGGACGCCAACGCCGACGAAGGCAAGATCTCGATCCTGGCGCCGGTCGGCAGCGCGTTGCTCGGCCTGCAGGTGGGCCAGCATATCGACTGGCCAGCACCAGGCGGCAAGACGCTCAAGCTCGAATTGCTCAGCGTTGAAGGCCAGCCCAAGGATGGCGGCGCCTTTCCTCTCTAAATCTGGCTCAGCGCCGTATTGAGCGACAGTTCCAGCTCGGCCTTGTAGCGCAGGTACAAATTGCTCGGGCTCTGTACATCACCGAGCAGGCCCGACAGGTCCAGGTCGGTGATGTAGCAGCGGTAACGTTCGGCTTCCCGACGTTGCCCGACAATCTCCTGGGCGACCACTGCAAACAGCTGGTCGCCAAACTCCAGTTCGCAAAACTCCCGCTGATTGCAGTACAGGGTAATGCCCACTTGGCCGGGCGCCGCCTTGCCAATAATCGCCTGCACGTCATAAAACGGTTTGTTTGTCGGGTTTTGCGGAGCCGGCCGCGGCTCGATGCCGCGTGCGCGACTGCTGCCCGACGGCAACAGCTGGTAATAAAAGATCTGCACTTCGCCCAGCGGTTGTTGCGGGTCCAGCGGTGACAGCGCATCCCGGCGATAAATGATCGATTGCAGGAAGCGCTGCAACGGCGCCAACAAGCTCTGCTCATCGTGGAACGGCAAGCGTTGCTGCCAGAGCGCGTTGAACTCATCCAGCACATACAGCTCGGCGAAACCCTCGTTGACCCGGTAGAACACCTGCACGCAATCGGCCATGCCCATCGGCAGCAACAAGGCCAGGTCGTGGTCTTCCAGGGCCATGGCGTCCAGGTGCAGCGGGCTGTAGCTGGCCAATTCTTCGCTGAGGTAGGCAATCAGTGCATCCTGGGTCGCCAGCGACACATGGGTGGCCTGGCCCGGCGTCAACTCCATCACGTGATAGTGCTGCTGTACCTGGAGCAGGTAGCGGTGATTGCCCTGGCCGAGCAGCAGGTTCTGCGCGGTGTCGAAGATTTCTTCGACGCGCTGGGCAATGAACTGCGCACGGTTGTGACAGAAACAGCGCACCCGCAACCGCGGCAGATGGTCGGCCGGCAGTTGGTTGAGGTAGTCGCGCAGGCAGTCGAGCAGCGCATGGGGGCCGTCGTAACGACTGACCATCACCTCGTTCCAGCTATTGAGCGTGACCTGGTCCAGGGTCAGCACCAGGTTGTCGCGCACCCCGGCATAACTCAGCGAGTCGGTACGCTCGGTGGTCATCAGGATATTCAGGTCGCGGTGATGCTTGAGCGGGTCGACGCCGACGTTGATCAGCAACAACACCTCCTCGGGCACCGCCGAGCGCAGCAGGCGCTCCTCATCGACGCTGGCCAGCGGCAGGGCGATGGTCTGTTGCAGGCTGCCGAGCAGGTTGAACAGCTCGAACTCGGTCATGTCGCTGACGCCTGGATGCAGCGCCAGCCGGGTGCTGCTGTCGATCACGCCGTTGCGGTGGCACCAGGTGAGCATTTCCAGCAGGTCACGGCTGCGCTTGATCGGCGCGAAGTGTTCCCATTCCAAGGCCGTGAGGTTGCCGTTGTACAAGCCCCAATGGTGCTGGCCCGGCTCCTTGCGATTGGGCGATTGCACCAGGGTGAGGGTATCTTCGGCCAGGTCCGGGGCGATGCCGGGGTTGATGAATTCGACCTTGCCGGCCTTGCGTTCGAAGGCGGCATACAGGCGCCGGCCCAGCACATTGAGGTCGCGCTTGTTGATCAGGCTGACGGTCTGTTCGGTGCGGGCGAATTGGGTCAGGAAGCGATAGCTGTAGTTCAGCTCGTTGACCAGGGCGCGGCGCTCGGACGCCACCTGACGTACTTTCCACTGGCTGCGGCTGTCCAGCAGCGCCAGCTGGCGGTGGTCCCAGCCCCACTCATGCGCCAGGCGCTCCAGCAACAGCCGCTGCCAACTGGTCGCGCGCTGGCCGACGGTCAGCTTGCGGTTGACCTTCAGGTACAGCGCCCGCCGTACCAGTTCCAGGCGTTCCGGCTCGTGACGGGCCTTGAGGTATTCCTCGATGCGACGGTAGACCACGATGTACGGGTCGAGCTCATCCAGGTCCATCTGGTTGGCGAACACCGCGCGCTTGAAGCGCAGGCTCAGGCACTGCACGTTCGGGTGCTCGCTGGCGTAGACCTCGGTCAGCAGCAGCTTGAGCACCGACTTGTAGGGTGACTCGATGCCCTTGAACAGCTGCCACAGCCCGGCGCCGATGAATTCGCCCGGGGGAATGTGCGCCAGGTGGCCGAGGTCGAGGGTTTCATCGGCGCGGATAAAGCGCTTGGATATCAGCGTATGGGTGAACTCGGCATAGCGGGTTTCTTCGTACACCGGCACCAGCCACCAGATCGGCGTGCGCCCGGCCAGCCAGATGGCGGTGCGGTAGAACTCGTCCAGCAACAGGTAATGCTGGGTGGTGCCGCAGTCGTCGGAGCTCAGTTGCGTGTCGCGCTCGCCGAGCACAAAGCGCGTCGGCTCGATCAGGAAGAAGTGTGCTTCGGCGCCCATGCTCAGGGCCCAGGCCTCCAGCAGCTGGCATTTTTTGCGCAGTTCGGCCAGCTCGGCTTCGCCGAGGTCCGGCGCATGGCACACCCACACGTCCATATCGCTCTGATCCGCCTGGGCCAGGGTGCCGAGGCTGCCCATCAGGAACAATCCATGAATCGGCCGTGGCGGGTTGCCATGGCGTGGCTTGTAGGAGAACGAGCGAGTCAGACGCTGGGCTTCGGTCAGGGCTTGGGCGTCGGGTTCGAAATTTGAGAGCCCCGCAGGCGTGCTGCCCGAGACATAGCCTGGCAGCAGCGGGTGATTGACGTGAAAGAACAGCGGCAACAGGGTCAGCACGCTTTGCTGGCGTGGCGTCAGCCCCTCGACGGCCCGAGCCATGCGGCCTTCATTGAGGGCCATGAAACGCGCGCGCAGTTGGGCCAGTACCTTGCGGTCAATGCCTTCGTCCAGGTCGGGGCGGATTTCGTGGGTGCGGGTCATGTCGAATTCGTTGGCTCGCAGGGCCCAACGTGGGCGGCCGTGTCGGAGTTTACAGCCAGTAGCGTAGGAGGTTTAGAGGGAAATTGTTTTTGGCGCCAGAATTTTGTGGCGTCCACGGCGACGCCCCCGGAATCCGCAGAGCGCGGACTCCATGGGCGGTCTCAGGGGTCAGGCAGCTTCTTTGGTGGTGGCAGTGGTGAGGATGGTCAGCAGCGTTTGAGCCTGCTCTGCAGCGTCCCGGCCAAGGCTGGTCAGGTAGCCCCCGTCTGGCTGGTCGATAAGTCCTTTCGCATGAAGGCGTTTGGCAGCGGCGATGGCAGTGGGAGCGGCGGTCTGGTGGACTTTCAGACCTTCCTTGGTGCTGTCCAAGGGGAAGAGTACAAGGATTTCCAGTTCGGCAACCAACTCAGGGGTATACGACATAAGGACTCCAGACTTTCTAAAATTTATTAGAGGCTAGCAGGGCATAAGGTGAACGCACTTTGCCGGGCTGTCCAGTAGGAGCAAGCGCGCTCGCGAAAAACCTGAGAGCGCCGCGTGTATTCAGGCTGCTCATGTTGGCGTTGGCGGTTTTCGCGCGCAGGCTGGCTCCTGCCAGGTCTGGTGACTTAGTTGTTTTCCGGAGGCAGCTCTGGCAGTGCCCGCAGCGCTGTTTCGTACCATTCGGTATCGAATGCGCGGTCTTCTTCGAGCATCTTGTCGATTTCCACGGCCAGTACATGGGCCATGAGATTCAGAACGTCGTCGCGCTCATAGCCCACCAGCGTCAGCTTGTTGAAGGTGGCTTTGGCGGCAGGCGGGTTGTCGCTTTCGATCTGGTTTTCGATGGCCTGGGTCAGCGTACTTTCGGTGAACTCTTCTTCGTCGCTGTCGATATCGGTCGGCTCGCTCATGGCAGGCTCCTGTAGGAAAGGGCGCCAGTCTACCCCCATTCAAGCGGTTGATGCTGCTGGCAAGGCCAGGCCCGGGGAGCTATAACGCTTGCAGCCAACCCCATTCCCGGCCTGGAGGCAATCGCAATGCTCAAGCTCTACGGATTCTCGGTCAGCAACTACTACAACATGGTCAAGCTGGCGTTGCTGGAGAAGGGGCTGCCTTTCGAAGAGGTGCCTTTTTACGCTGGGCAAACCCCCGAAGCCCTGGCGGTCAGCCCGCGCGGCAAGGTCCCGGTGCTGGGCGTCAAGCAGGGCTTTATCAACGAAACCAGCGTGATCCTCGAATACATCGAGCAAACCCAGGAAGGGCCTTCGCTGCTCCCGGCCGAACCGTTCCAGCGCGCCCAAGTGCTGGCGCTGTGCCGAGAAATCGAGCTGTATATCGAATTGCCGGCTCGCGCCTGTTTCGCCGAAGCCTTTTTCGGCATGCCGGTGCCGGAGGCGATCAAGGAAAAATCCAAGGCGGAGTTGTTGCTCGGGGTTGGCTCATTAGGCCGGCACGGTAAATTCGCGCCGTTTGTGGCGGGGGAGAGCTTCACGATTGCGGATCTGTATTTCATGTACAGCGTGAACCTCGCCTGCGCGGTGGGCGAGAAGCTGTTTGGCCTGGATCTGCTGGCTGAGATGCCGAAGGCTAAAGTGTTGCTGGAACGTTTGCACGGGATGCCCAACGCGCAGAAAGTGGCGGCGGACAGGGAAGCGGCGATGCCGGCGTTCATGGCCATGGTGGCGGCGAAGAAATAGCGACGCTCACACTTGTAGGAGCCGGCTTGCCGGCGATGGCGGCCTCAAGATCAACAGCGATCTCAAGGACCTCATCGCCGGCAAGCGAGTGCTTAGCGGCTGGCGAGCAGGGCCTGGCCGCGCGCGACGGCAGCCTTCACCTGCGCCGGTGCAGTGCCGCCCATGTGGTTACGGGCATTCACCGACCCTTCCAGGGTCAGTACCGCGAACACGTCCTGCTCGATCTGGTCGCTGAATTGACGCAGCTCTTCCAGGCTCATTTCCGCCAGGTCCTTGCCGGTGTCCACGCCGTATTTCACGGCGTGGCCGACGATTTCGTGGCAGTCACGGAACGGCAGGCCACGGCGTACCAGGTAGTCCGCGAGGTCAGTCGCGGTGGAGAACCCGCGCAACGCCGCTTCACGCATGATCGCGTGCTTGGGCTTGATCGCCGGGATCATGTCGGCAAACGCGCGCAACGAGTCGCGCAGTGTATCGGCGGCGTCGAACAGCGGTTCCTTGTCTTCCTGGTTGTCCTTGTTGTAGGCCAGCGGCTGGCCTTTCATCAGGGTCAGCAGGCCCATCAGCGCGCCGAACACGCGGCCGCTTTTGCCGCGTACCAGCTCGGGCACGTCGGGGTTTTTCTTTTGCGGCATGATCGAGCTGCCGGTGCAGAAGCGGTCCGGCAGGTCGATGAACTGGAATTGCGCACTGGTCCACAGCACCAGCTCTTCGGAGAAGCGCGACAGGTGCATCATCGCGATGCTCGCGGCGGCGCAGAATTCGATGGCGAAGTCACGGTCCGACACGCCGTCCAGGGAGTTGCCGCCCACGGCGTCAAAACCCAGCAGTTGCGCGGTGTATTCGCGGTCGATCGGGTAGGTGGTGCCGGCCAGTGCGGCGCTGCCCAACGGCATGCGGTTGGCGCGCTTGCGGCAATCCACCAGGCGCTCGTAGTCGCGGCTGAGCATCTCGAACCAGGCCAGCAGGTGATGGCCGAAGGTCACGGGCTGTGCGGTCTGCAGGTGGGTGAAGCCGGGCATGATGGTGTCCGATTCACGCTCGGCCTGCTCCAGCAGACCTTTTTGCAAGCGGGTGATTTCGGACAGGATCAGGTCGATTTCGTCACGCAGCCACAGGCGAATATCGGTAGCCACCTGATCGTTGCGGCTGCGGCCGGTGTGCAGCTTCTTGCCGGTCACACCGATGCGGTCGGTGAGGCGGGCCTCGATGTTCATGTGCACGTCTTCCAGGTCGACGCGCCAGTCGAACGTACCGGCTTCGATCTCGCCGCGAATCGTGGTCAGGCCGTCGATGATGCTGTCGCGCTCGGCGTCGGTCAGCACGCCGACCTTGGCCAGCATCGTCGCGTGGGCGATGGAGCCCATGATGTCGTGGCGGTACAGGCGCTGGTCGAAGGTGACGGAGGCGGTGAAGCGGGCGACGAAGGCGTCGACGGGTTCACTGAAGCGGCCGCCCCAGGACTGGTTGGTCTTGTCGGTGCTCATGGATTCGCTCGTGATCTGCTTAATAAAGAGGCATGGAAGTGTGCCGGCGATAATAACAGGGTTGCCCGTTGAGGCGGTGCTGCGGGTCGTCGGCATTTTTATTTGTGCAAAGCTGGCTAAGTGCCTTGCCGTCGAACGCGTCCGGGAAGAGACTGGGACAAGGGTTTATTGAAACGATATTTGACGATTGAGCAATGTCGTCTCAGTGAGCGTCTACAGTTGGACTGATAGTGTGTGAATGCACCAAAGTCGGGTGATGCGGTCATAGCCCAGACTAACCATTAAAAAGGGGGGTATTCGGATTGTGTATCAGCAAACCCTACGACAGTGCCCGCAGGCAGCAGGTCTTGGGCGCTATTGAACAGGTCCGGGTAAATATGGGTGCCGCTGTCGGGGCACTTTTTGCCGCTCGCGCTAGTCTTAGCGTGGATCGCTGTGACGCAAGTCACCGCACCTGTCTACGCTATCCTTGTGCGAGACTCACGCAGGAATCCAGCGCAATATGAATGTCCTGATCGTTGATGACGAACCCCAAGCCCGCGAGCGACTGAGCCGTTTGGTCAGTGAACTCGAGGGTTATACAGTCCTTGAGCCGAGCGCCACCAACGGGGAGGAGGCGTTGGCGTTGATCGACAGCCTCAAGCCCGATGTGGTGCTGCTCGATATCCGCCTGCCGGGCCTTGATGGCCTGCAAGTTGCCGCCCGCCTGAGTGAGCGAGAATCGCCACCTGCCGTGGTGCTGTGCGCGGCCCAGGAAGAGTTTTCCGCCGACACGCTCGAAGCCAGCGGTGTCAGCTTCCTCACCAAACCCGTGGCTGGCGAGGCGTTGCTCAAGGCGCTGAAAAAGGCCGAGCGGCCCAATCGCGTCCAGCTCGCCGCACTGACCCAGCCCGCCGCCCAAAGTGGTAACGGGCCACGCAGCCACATCAGCGCCCGTACACGCAAAGGCATCGAGCTGATTCCGCTGGGCGAGGTGGTCTATTTTATTGCCGATCACAAGTACGTGACCCTGCGCCACCAGGGCGGCGAAGTGCTGCTCGATGAGCCGCTCAAGGCGCTCGAGGATGAATTCGGCGACCGCTTCGTGCGGATCCACCGCAACGCGCTGGTGGCCCGCGAGCGAATCGAACGCTTGCAGCGCACACCCCTGGGGCATTTCCAGCTGTTCCTCAAAGGGCTGAATGGCGATGCATTGATCGTCAGCCGACGCCATGTCGCCGGTGTGCGCAAGATGATGCAACAGCTTTAGCCTGGGGCCTGCGGCGATGCCTGTACCTCTTATCCCGGTGCGACGCGGCCAGGGAGGCCCCGCACTTGCTGATTCAAATCAAAGCGTATTTGCCTGAGCTGTTATTATCTGCCGTATCTATTCAGTACGGATTGATCCATGTCCTCTCGCGAAATCCGCATCGCCACCCGTAAAAGCGCCTTGGCCTTGTGGCAGGCCGAATACGTCAAAGCACGCCTTGAGCAGGCCCATGCCGGCCTCAAGGTGACCCTGGTGCCCATGGTCAGTCGCGGCGACAAGCTGCTGGACTCGCCGCTGTCGAAGATCGGCGGCAAGGGCCTGTTCGTCAAGGAACTGGAAACCGCGCTGCTGGAAAACGAAGCCGACATCGCCGTGCATTCTATGAAAGACGTGCCCATGGATTTCCCTGAAGGCCTGGGCCTGTTTTGCATCTGCGAGCGTGAAGACCCGCGCGACGCCTTTGTTTCCAACACCTACGCGTCGTTGGATGAGCTGCCGCTGGGCAGCATCGTCGGCACGTCCAGCCTGCGTCGCCAGGCACAGTTGCTCACTCGCCGCCCGGACCTGCAGATTCGTTTCCTGCGCGGCAACGTCAACACCCGCCTGGCCAAGCTGGATGCCGGCGAATATGACGCGATCATCCTTGCCGCGGCCGGCTTGATCCGCTTGGGTTTCGAAGACCGCATCACCTCGGCCATCAGTGTCGAGGACAGCCTGCCGGCCGGTGGGCAAGGCGCAGTGGGCATCGAATGCCGCACCGCCGATGCTGAAATTCACGCCTTGCTCAAACCCCTGGACCACCGCGACACCGAAGTGCGCGTCACGGCCGAACGCGCCCTGAACAAGCACCTCAACGGCGGCTGCCAGGTGCCGATTGCCTGCTACGCCGTGCTCGAAGGCGACAATCTGTGGCTGCGTGGCCTGGTAGGCGATCCGGACGGCGGCACTCTGCTGACTGCCGAGGTGCGTGGTCCGCAGCGTGATGCCACGGCCCTGGGGATCCAGGTGGCGGAGGAGCTGCTGGACAAGGGCGCTGGCGCCATCCTGCAAAAAGTCTATGGCGAGGCCGGCCCGCAGTGACCGGATGGCGACTGCTGCTGACGCGGCCTGCCGAGGAATCAGCAGCCCTGGCTTCGGCATTATCAGACGCCGGAATCTTCAGCAGCAGCTTACCCTTGCTGGACATCGAGCCCTTTGCTGTTACCCCCGAGCAGCAGGCCGTGTTCCGCCACCTCGACCGTTACTGCGCAGTGATCGTGGTAAGCAAACCGGCCGCGCGCCTTGCCGTGCAACAGCTGACCCAAGCCTGGCCGCAGCTGCCATGGTTCAGCGTCGGCGGCGCCACCGCGCAGGTGTTGGCCGAGCACGGCCTAAACGTTGACTACCCCCAGTCTGGTGATGACAGCGAGGCCTTGCTTCAATTGCCTGCGTTGCGCGAGGCTATCGCGCGCCCGGATGCACGGGTGTTGATCCTGCGCGGCGAGGGGGGCCGGGAGTTGCTGGCTGAGCGTTTGCGTGAGCAAGGTGCTAGTGTCGACTATCTGGAGTTGTATCGTCGTTTCTTGCCGGACTATCAGGCGGGAGTACTGATGCAACGCATCCAGTTGGAACGCCTGAACGGCCTGGTGGTCAGCAGTGGGCAGGGTTTCTTGCACTTGCAGGCCCTGGCTGGCGCCGATTGGTCTCAAGTGGCCCGGCTTCCGTTGTTCGTGCCCAGTCCGCGAGTCCAGGAGATGGCGCGGGCCGCAGGCGCAGAAAAAGTGGTGGATTGTCGCGGCGCGAGTGCCGCGGCTTTGTTAGTGGCGTTGGGCAGCTGTGTCTTGTGACGGCCGCCCCCACTCTCTGATACGCAAAGGACGGATACGTGAGCGAAACAGCCTTGCCTAAAGATGAAACCCAGCCCGCACTCGATGCGCCGGCTGAGTCACCGGTCACCGCGCCGCGCCGTGGCAATGGCCTGGCAATCGTCGCCCTGCTGCTGGGTGCTGCCGGCGTTGCCGCAGGCGGTTGGGGGATCGTGCAGGTCCGCGCCTTGCAAGCCAGCAGCCAGCAACAGCTGGGGCAGGTGCAGACCCTCGACGACCAGTCCCAGACCCTCAAGCAAAGCCAGCAGCAACTGGCGGCGCGCCTGGCCCAGTTGCCGGGTGCCGATGAGCTGGAGGAGCGTCGCCGTCTGGTCGCGCAACTGCAGGGTGACCAGCAACGCTTGAGTCAGCGGCTGGAAACCGTGCTGGGCGCCAGCCGCCAGGATTGGCGTTTGGCTGAGGCCGAGCATTTGATTCGCCTGGCGAGCCTGCGCCTGTCGGCCTTGCAGGACATCAACAGTGCGCAGTCGCTGGTGCAGGGCGCCGACGAGATCCTTCGCGAGCAAAGCGATCCGGGCTCTTATGCCGCTCGCGAGCAATTGGCCAAGAGCCTGGCCGCGCTGCGCAGCACTGAGCAGCCAGACCGCACCGGGCTGTACCTGCAATTGGCGGCCTTGCGTGACCAGGTTGTGCAATTGGCGGCCATCGCCCCTGAATATCAACTGACCGATCCCGCTTCCCAAGGGCGCCCGACCACCGATACCGAGAGTCGTTGGAGCCAGTGGTGGGAGCAGATTTCGCGGTACTTCCGCATCGACTTCAACCCTGACGACAACATCCGTCCGTTGCTGGCCGGCCAAGGCCTGAATCAGGTACGCCTGGCCCTGAGCCTGGCCCTGGAGCAAGCACAGTGGGCCGCGCTCAATGGCGAGTCGGCGGTCTACAGCCGCTCGCTGGGCGAGGCGCGCAGCGTGCTGCAGGACAACTTTAACCAGGACAACCCGCAAAGCAAGGCGATGCTGGCACGTATCGCCGAGCTTGAGCCCAAGGCCGTCTCGGTGGTGACCCCGGACCTGGCCGCGAGCCTGGCCGCCGTGCAGGCGTACCTTGACCGTCGTCATCTGTCTGCCGACGAAGCCAAGGCGGCCGCGGGCACGCCGGCAACCCAGGAGTAGAGCCGATGAAGCGTTTCTATGTGATCCTGGTGCTGGCGATTGCGATCGCCCTGGCACTGGCCGTGGGCATTTCCAAGCACACCGGCTACGTGCTGATTACCTACCCGCATGTGCTGCATTACGAGTCGAGCCTGTGGGCCACCTTGGTGGCCGTGTTTGCCATCGGCCTGGCGATCTACCTGATCCGCGTGTTGTTGAGCCTGGTGACCACCTCCGGTGGGGTGGTCAACCCGTGGTCGCGGCGTAACCGCAGCCGCCGCGTGCAGATTGCCATCGAGCAAGGCCAGATGGACCTCGCCGAGGGCCGCTGGGCAAGCGCCGAGCGCCATTTGCACCGTGCCGCCGAAGCCGAGCGCCAGCCATTGCTGTATTACCTCGGCGCCGCTCGTGCCGCCAATGAGCAAGGCCGCTACGAAGAGGCTGACGGCTTGCTCGAACGTGCCCTGGAGCGTCAGCCCCAGGCCGAGCTGGCGATTGCCTTGAGCCACGCGCAGCTGCAGCTGGACCGAGGCGATACGGAAGGCGCGTTGACCACCTTGCAAGCGATGCACGAACGTCACCCGCACAATGCGCAGGTGTTGCGTCAATTGCAGCGCCTGCATCAGCAGCGGGGCGACTGGTCATCAGTGATCCGCCTGCTGCCGGAACTGCGCAAGGACAAGGTGCTGCCTGCCAGCGAGTTGGCCGAACTCGAGCGCCGCGCCTGGGGTGAAAACCTGAGCCTGGCTGCACAGCGCGAAGACCAGGGTGAAGCGGGCTTGCAGTCACTTGAGCGGGCCTGGCAACAACTCACCTCTGCGCAGCGGCAGGAGCCGCAATTGGTCCTGGCCTATGCCGAGCAGTTGCGTCAGTTGGGTGCCGACGAGAAGGCCGAAGAAGCGCTGCGTGGCGCGATCAAGCGCGGCTACGACAGCCACCTGATCCGTCTCTACGGCCTGTTGCGTGGCAGTGATCCCGCCCGCCAGTTGAAGTTTGCCGAAGGTTGGCTCAAGGACCATCCCGGCGATGCCAGCCTGCTGTTGACACTGGGCCGCTTGTGCCTGCAAAACAGCCTGTGGGGCAAGGCGCGTGACTACCTGGAGAGCAGCCTGCAGGTACAGCGCAATCCGGAAGCCTGTGCCGAACTGGCGCGGCTGCTGGCCCAACTGGGCGACACCGAGCGCAGCAACCAGCTGTTCCAGGAGGGGCTGGGCCTGCTGGATAGCCGCTTGCTGGCGTCACCGCTGCCGGTACCTGCGCGAGTTTGAAGTAGGATGTTATCCAAGGGTTGGCTCAGACAAATCTGATAGCCAACCCTTCAATGTCTCGCAAACGCGTTGGCTAGAGCCTTTATAGGCATGCTCCTACGTTCAATAGTTTGAAGTCTTCCATCCTCTGACGGGTTGTCCTTATCCTCTTGCGGAATCGTCTGCTCTAGCATGTATTGAAAGGGGTCGGGCCTTTCCTCTACCGTATTGACCTATATTTCGCGGTGCGGATAAAGCATGTCTTTGGCCCCTTCACGTTCCTTGTTTTTCCTTGCATTCCTGGCAGGTGGGCTGACGTTGGGTGCGTCCTTCTACCTGGAATTTGGCGCGTCGTTGCGGCCTTGTTTCCTGTGCCAGTTGCAAAGGGTCTTCCTGGCGGCCTTCACGCTGATCAACCTGGCCGCCGCGCTCTACAGCCCCAAGCGTTCTGCCATCTACCTGTACGGTTTGGCGAGCATGGGCTGCGCATTACTCGGCGCCATCACTGCCGTGCGCCAGGTACTGTTGCAAAATGCCGCACCCGACCAGGCTGGCGACTGCTGGCCGAGCCTGCAATACATGATCGAAAACCTGTCGCTGTGGCAGGCATTGCAATCGGCCGTCAAAGGCACGGTTGATTGCGTTGATATCAACTGGACGTTGTTCGACCTGAGCCTCCCCGAGTGGAGCCTGCTGTTCTTCCTGGGCATGCTGATCCTGGGCGCTACGCAGTTTTCGCGGCTGATTTCGAGCCAGCGTTTGCGTCCTGCTCGGCACTGAAAGGCCGTCACACTTTGCAGAAGGGGATTAAACACTTGTATGAACTTTCTCTCCTGCGTACCTTGAAGCCACAGTCATGCGGGCATAATCTGGCCCGCACGCGTTAATGAAACCGTTTGTCAGATGTGGCCTTGTCCGGCTGCCGCTTTAATCCTTGAAGTGTTGCGCGGGCACCAGGCAGCAGCGCCCCTATAGGGAAGAGAGATCATCATGCTGGAAAGTTGTCAGAATGCTCAGGAACGCTGGGGTGGGGTGCACAAGCTGATCGACAGCTGGTTGAAGGCACGTCACGAACTGGTTCGGGCCTTTGATGCTCTCGGCGCCAAGCCCGAGGCACTGGCTGAGAACCGCGAACCGTTGCAGGATTTCTGCGCTGTGTTGGTGGACTACGTATCGGCTGGACATTTTGGTGTCTACGAGCAACTGACCAAAGAAGCGGAAGCTTTTGATGATCAGCGTGGTCTGGAATTGGCCGAGACCCTTTACCCACGTATCGATGTGATCACCGAAAAGTTGCTCGCGTTCACCGACCTGTGTGATGCCGGTAACTGTGTCGCCGAAAAATTCAAGGAGCTGGGTGGCCTGCTCCATGAGCGTTTCGAATTGGAAGATTGCCTGATCGAAGTGCTGCACAACGCCCACAAGGAAGAGGCGGCCACCCAGGCCTGACCTTTGCTGGCGGGATAAAAAAACGGTGCGCATTGCGCACCGTTTTTTATTGGGTCAGTGACGAGTACCGAGCAATTCGATCTCGAACACCAGCGGCGTATACGGCGGGATCAACTCGCCGGCGCCGTCGGCGCCATAAGCCTGGGCTGAGGGAATCACCAGGCGCCATTTCGCGCCCACTGGCATCTGTTGCAGCGCGCTGCTCCAGCCACTGATCACGCTGTCGAGGCGAAACCATTGGGGCTGCGTGCTCTGATCGAACACCGTGCCATCGGGAAGGCGTCCCACGTATTTCACTTGGACCTGATCACTGGCCAACGGCTTGTTGCCCGTGCCGGCAGTGAGTTCGGTGAGCAGGATGCCATCCGCCAGTTCGCGCACACCTTTTGCGGATTTTTCCTTGGCTAGAAATTGCTGTTCGGCGGCCAGTGCTTTTTCACTTTGGGGTGCCTGCGCGTCGGCTTCGGTTTGCGCTTCGTGCTGGGCCAGAAGCTGCTCGATACGCGCGTTATCCAGCGCCAGCGGTTTGCCTTGATAGGCCTGCTTGAGGCCGTCGATCAAGGCCTGGATCTGCAAGTCCGGAACCTCCTGGCGCAGGCGTTCGCCGAGGCTGGCACCCAGGCTGTAGGCGAGGTCGTGTTGATCCTGCGCGGTGGTTTTCGCCGGTGATTGCTCGCCCGCATTGGCCATCGAGATTGCCAGGCCAAGCACAAGAAAAAGGTAACGCGACATGAGCATTTCTCCCGCCGAAAGTGCGACGGATTATGCCAGTGTGGGAGCGTAAAAAGTGCCGCGCATTTTCGTTATATCGATAAGAATTTTCGTACGTTGCAACGCAAGGCAAACGATACTGTCAACATGCCCTAGCGGCGGTAAGAGCAGAGGGCTAGTATGAGCCGCACCCACGTCAGCCAGGAGGTAAACCATGTCGGCCAAACAGAAGCCTGTTAATACCCCGTTGCATTTACTCCAACAACTTTCGGGCAGCTTGCTCGAACACCTGGAAAGCGCCTGTTCCCAAGCGTTGGCCGATGCAGAAAAGCTGCTCGCCAAGCTGGAAAAACAACGCGGTAAAGCGCAAGAAAAGCTGCACAAATCCCGCACCAAACTGCAAGACGCCGCGACTGCCGGCAAGGCCAAGGCACAAGCCAAAGCCAAAGACGCTGTCAAAGAACTTGAGGACTTGCTGGACGCCCTCAAGGATCGCCAAGCTGAAACCCGCACTTACATTTCCCAACTCAAAAAAGATGCTCAGGAAAGCCTGAAACTGGCCCAGGGCGTTGGTCGTGTGAAGGAAGCCGTGGCTAAAGTGCTGGGCGCTCGTACCCCTGCAAAAGCCGTTGCCGCCAGCTCGGCGAAAAAGCCGGCAAGCAAGGCCGTTGCTGCGAAACCAGCCGCCAAGCCAACTGCTAAAACCGCTGCTGCAAAATCAGCCGCCAAGCCAGCTGCCAAAACTGCTGCTGCAAAACCAGCTGCTAAAACCGCTGCTGCGAAACCAGCCGCCAAGCCAGCTGCTAAAACCGCTGCTGCAAAACCAGCCGCCAAGCCAGCTGCTAAAACCGCTGCTGCAAAACCAGCCGCCAAACCAGCTGCTAAAACCGCTGCTGCAAAACCAGTCGCCAAGCCAGCTGCCAAACCTGCTGCTGCAAAACCAGCCGCCAAGCCAGCTGCTAAAACCGCTGCTGCGAAACCAGCCGCCAAGCCAGCTGCTAAAACTGCTGCTGCGAAACCAGCGGCCAAGCCAGCCGCTAAACCTGCTGCAAAGCCAGCCGCTAAGCCAGCTGCTAAAACCGCTGCTGCAAAACCAGCCGCCAAGCCAGCTGCCAAACCTGCTGTTGCAAAACCGGCCGCCAAGCCAACTGCTAAACCTGCTGTTGCAAAACCGGCCGCCAAGCCAGCCGCTAAACCTGCTGCTGCAAAACCAGCCGCCAAGCCAGCCGCTAAACCTGCTGCTGCAAAACCAGCCGCTAAGCCAGCTGCGAAACCTGCTGCTGCAAAGCCAGCCGCTAAGCCAGCTGCGAAACCCGCTGCAGCCAAGCCAGCTCCGGCAAAGCCAGCGACCCCGGCAGCACCTGCGACTACCGCAGCGTCCAGCGCTCCAACCGCACCGACCAGCAGCACTCCTGCACCGGTAGCGCCAAGCACCACCCCAACCAGCGCTTCCTAAGCGCCGGTGGCCGCGACGCGCAGCTGCTGCAGCGCGTTGTGGTCAAGGTTGGCGGCATCCTCAGCCGCCAGTCCTTCAAGCCATCGCGGTTGCCCCGCCACGTCATCCCCCGGCCATGCTTGCGCCAGCGCTTCCAGGCGCTTGAGCAGTGTGCGTTCGGCATCCAGTTCCAGGGCCTTGACCCGTTCGCGTAACGCCGCCACTGCCTCATCCTGCTGCGCCATGGCCCGCCATTGTGTGCGCACGTGCCGTAACGGTCCGACCACCTGTGCCTGCCAGGGCCCGGCAATCTGTTTCAGCGCCTGGATACGTTCGGGTGTCGGCGCTACAGCGCGCCGTTCCAGCCACGCGCCGCAGAGCAACAGGCACACATCTGCACCTTGCGCCTGCATACGCAGGCAAGCGGCTTCGCACCCTGGGCGGGCGTAAGTCGAGAGGGCAAAGCTCCACAGGTCAGCGCACATATTCACACCCAAGCCAGCGGCCAACGAAGCTGGTAGACTCCGCCGCCATTATGATCCGACTTCAAAGCCTAACATTACAGCGTGGCCCGCAACGTCTTCTTGAAGACGCCGAGCTGACCCTGCACGCCGGTCACAAAGCCGGCCTGATCGGTGCCAACGGCGCCGGCAAATCCACGTTGTTCGCCTTGTTGCTGGGTGAGCTGACCCCGGATTCCGGGGACTGCCTGCTACCGGCTGACTGGCGCATCGCCCACATGCGCCAGGAGATCGACACCCTGGACCGCATCGCGATCGACTACGTGCTCGATGGCGATCTGCGCCTGCGCCAGGTGCAACACGACCTGGCCGAGGCCGAGAAAGCCCAGGACGGCGCGGCCCAGGCCCGCCTGCACTCGGAACTCGACAGCGCCGACGGCTACACGGCCGACGCCCGCGCCCGCAAGATGCTCGCCGGGCTGGGTTTCACCAACGAACAGATGGACCGCCCGGTCGCCGACTTCTCCGGCGGCTGGCGCATGCGCCTGAACCTGGCCCAGGCGCTGATGTGCCCCTCGGACCTGTTGCTGCTCGATGAACCGACCAACCACTTGGACCTCGATGCGATCCTGTGGCTGGAAGACTTCCTCAAGAGCTACCCAGGCACCTTGCTGCTGATTTCCCACGACCGGGATTTCCTCGATGCCGTGGTCGACAATATAGCCCACGTCGAACAGAAGAAAATCACTCTCTACCGGGGCGGCTACACTGCGTTTGAACGCGCGCGTGCCGAGCGCCTGGCCCAGCAGCAACAGGCCTACGAGAAGCAACAGGCGCAACGTGCGCACATGGAAAGCTACATCGCCCGGTTCAAGGCCCAGGCCACCAAGGCCCGCCAGGCCCAGAGCCGGATCAAGGCCCTGGAGCGCATGGAAGAGCTGTCGGCGGCCCACGTCGATTCGCCGTTCGATTTCGTGTTCCGTGAGTCGGTGAAAATCTCCAGCCCGCTGCTCGACCTTTCGGATGCACGCCTGGGTTATGGCGACAAAACCATCCTGGAGAAGGTCAAGCTGCAGCTCACGCCGGGTGCACGCATCGGTTTGCTCGGGCCTAACGGTGCGGGCAAGTCGACGCTGATCAAGAACCTGTCCGGCGAGTTGCAGCCCCTGGCCGGCCGCCTGACCCGTGGCGAGAACCTGGTAGTGGGCTATTTCGCCCAGCATCAGTTGGACTCCCTCGACTCCAAGGCCAGCCCGTTGCTGCACCTGCAGCGCCTGGCGCCGACCGAGCGCGAGCAGACCCTGCGCGACTTCCTCGGCGGTTTCGACTTCCGTGGCGCGCGCATCGATGAGCCGGTGCTGAATTTCTCCGGCGGCGAAAAAGCCCGCCTGGCCCTGGCCTTGATCGCCTGGGATCGCCCGAACCTGCTGCTGCTCGACGAACCGACCAACCACCTGGACCTGGAAATGCGCCTGGCGCTGACCATGGCCTTGCAGGAGTTCAGCGGTGCGGTATTGGTGGTGTCTCACGATCGCCACTTGCTCAAGAGCACCACCGACAACTTCCTGCTGGTGGCGGATGGCAAAGTCGAAGAGTTCGACGGCGACCTGGACGACTACGCGCGCTGGCTGACGGATTACCGCCTGCGCAACGCGCCGGTGAGCAACACCCCGGTCAACCCGGACAAGACCGACAAGAAAGCCCAACGCCAGGCCGCTGCTGCGTTGCGCCAACAGTTGGCGCCGCACAAGCGTGAAGCCGACAAGCTGGAAGCCGAGTTGGGCAAGGTGCACGAGCGCCTGGCCAAGATCGAGACCAGCCTGGGCGACAGCGCCGTGTACGAGGCTGCGCGCAAGGATGAGCTGCGCGACCTGCTTGCCGAACAGGCCAAGCTCAAGGTGCGTGAAGGGCAACTGGAGGAAACCTGGATGGAAGCCCTCGAGTTGCTGGAAACCCTGCAGGCGGAGCTGGAGGCGCTGTCCTGATGGAAGCGTTGCAGCTGCCGATACCGACGCAATGGGTCGAGCCCGTGTGGATCGGTGTGCAAATCCTGTTGATCCTGCTGGCCGGCTACCTCGCCCAGCGCTTTGTCGCCAAGGGGCTGACGCGCCTGGGCGAACGCTACCCGCTGCCGCCGCAATTGCTGATGCCGCTGCGCGGCGGCTTGCGCTGGCTGATAATGGGCAGTGCGCTGATCTTCGTGCTGGGCCGCCTGGGAGTGTCGGCCACGGTTTTGTGGACCGCGCTGTCGGGGTTCGTGGCGGTGGCGGCGGTGGCGTTCTTCGCCATGTGGTCGGTGCTCTCCAACCTGCTGTGCGCGATTCTGATCTTCACCGTCGGGCCGTTTCGCCTCGGTGATATCGTCGAGCTGGTGGATACCGTCGACAAACCCGGCGTGAAGGGGCGGGTGGTGGCGATCAACCTGCTCTACACCACGCTGGTCGAAGTGGCAGAAGCCGGCACTGACAGCGCGATGGTGCAGGTCCCCAACAGCCTGTTCTTCCAGCGCTCGGTGCGGCGTTGGCCAGGGACTCACGTGTTCCCCGGCGATCGCTAGTATTCACATCTTGTAAAAAATCTATAGCCAGCCTTTGGTCGGCGGAGTTAGCTTTAGGCATAACCGCTAACTCTTCCCTGAGGTGTGTAATGGCACTCGACACATGGCTGGCCTTTTTCGTGGCCAGTTGGATCATCTCCCTTTCCCCCGGCGCCGGTGCCATCGCGTCGATGTCCAGCGGCCTGCAATACGGTTTCCTGCGCGGCTATTGGAACGCCATCGGCCTGCAACTGGGCCTGGCGATGCAGATTGCCGTGGTAGCGGGTGGCCTGGGAGCGATTCTGGCGGCATCGTCTACCGCGTTTTATGCGATCAAATGGTTCGGCGTGGCCTACCTGGTGTACCTGGCCATCAAGCAATGGCGTGCCTTGCCCATGGACATGAGCGAGGACGCGACGATACGCCCGATCGGCAAGCCGATGGCGATGATGTTCCGTGGTTTCCTGGTCAACGCCAGCAACCCCAAGGCCTTGGTGTTCATGCTGGCGGTGCTGCCGCAGTTCGTGAACCCGCAGGCGCCGCTGCTGATCCAGTACCTGATCCTCGGCGCGACGATGATCAGCGTCGACATGATCGTGATGGCGGGCTACACCGGGTTGGCCTCGAAAGTGTTGCGTCTGTTGCGTACACCGAAGCAGCAGAAACGCATGAACCGCACGTTTGCCGGGTTGTTCGTGGGAGCGGCGGGTTTCCTCGCCAGCTTGCATCGCGCGACGGCGTAACTGACGAAACCGGTTAAAAAATGTGGGAGCGGGCTTGCTCGCGAATGCGCAGTGTCAGTCACCAGATGTATTGACTGATCCACCGCATTCGCGAGCAAGCCCGCTCCCACATTGGTTTTATGTCGGTAGCGGGATTTTCATTCAGCGCAGGATCTTCGGCGCTTCATCCCGTGGCAGGTTATTGCGCAATGCCGGCTGCCCAGGTTGTTCCTGATAACCACCACCCAGTTGTTCGGCCAGCTGCCGCGCAACATCCTCACCCAAGGCTTTCGACACCTCTTTAACCACGCGTGGTCGGTTCAGGCTGACGCGTACGTCACGGTTGTTGACCAGCTTGGTGTCCTGGCCTTCGCCCATGGCGGTGAACGCCGAGGTGATCTCGTAGGTGCGCGTGTTGATCAGGCTGAAATCCGCCACCAGCGTCAGGCCCAGCACCGCCGAGTAACTGTTGGTGTGGTCCAGGGCGTTGATGTCCTGGGTAAAGTCGATGTCCGACAGCGTGCCGAACAGCACATAGTCCGCGCCCTTGAAGTGACCGGCCTTGATGCGCTTGATCACGTCGTAGACGTCACCCTTGGCGTCGGCAGTGTAGGGCGTGCCCTGCACCAACTGGAACTGCCGGGACTTGAGGATCTCGCCCTTGATATCACCGCTGAACTTGCGCAGCTCGGTCTGCTCGATGTAGCTGGTACGGCTTTCGTACTCGCTGTAGTTCGAGGACCCGCTGGCGTGGTAAGCGCTGGCCTGGAAGTTGTTATTGGCCGACACCTGGTGAATGTATTCCTCGACCCGCGCCTCATAGGCCAGGTCGGTCACCGCGATCTTCGGGGCGGCCGAGGCGCCAAAGGCGCACAGCAGGCCAATCATGCCGATCCATGCACGCATTGCTTAGCGCTCCGTAGTCTTGCGGATTTCTTTTTCGTCCATCCATTCGGCCAGGCCGCTCTCGACGTCGATCAGCTGCAGGCTGAACTTGTAGAACACGTCCTTGTAGTCCGAGCTGCGCTTGACGATGGAGCTGATCGAGCCTTCCAGGCGGTACTTGGCGGCGACCATGTTGCCGGTCTTGCTCACGGTGGACTTCTTGTACAGGCCGCTCTGGTTCTGCAGCTTGAGCTGGTCGACCTGGCTTTGCATGTCGGTGTTGTCGCTCGCGAAGCGCGCGGTGCCGGTTTTCATCAGCTGGGTCTTGATCGACGTGGTGATCTCGCGGGTGTCGATGTATTCGCTGGTCTTGTTCTTCACGTCATACACCTGCACCACCGGGCGGCCCTGCAGGATGCCGGACTGGGCCAGGGAGCGAGTCATGCTTTCGGCGATCATCTGCAGGTCGGTGGAGCCGAACTCGTTGGTCACCAGTTCCACGGCCTTGGTGTCGCCGTAGCTGATGTTCTTGCCGCCCAGTACCGGCGAGGTGTTGGCGCAACCGCTGGCCAGGACGGCCACCACGGCGAGGATCGAGAAGCGTGCAAACATGGGGAAATCTCTCAAAAAGGGTGGACGGCTCAAGGGGTTTTGACTTCGAGACGGAAGTCCGCCGCTTGCGGCAGATTGGCGATGGCCGGCAGGAAGGTTGCCTGGTTGGCGTACAGGTTCAGCACTTTCCAGGTTTCTTCGTCGCCCACCGGGAAGCCGTCGGCGCCCAGCCAGGCGAAGCGGTAATACATCATCTGGTTGCTGCTGGTGATGTTGCTCAACTGCACCTTGGCGGTGAGGAAGCCATTCTCGCGCGCGACGCGAATGGCGCCGACGGCGATGCCCTTGAACTTGCCCATCACCACGATTTTGCTCGCGGCGCTGCCAGGCTCCGGCGGCGGCGGGGTGGCGCAGCCGGCGAGGAGGACCAGCGCCAGGGCGCCGAGGATGAAATGACGCATAGCGTGCTCCTTAAGGTTGTTTGAGGGTGGCAATGGCCTGGGGCGGCGTGCTCGGCACCACATGGGCCGCAAGCCCGCCGGCGAACACCTGGTTGCCGACCACGCGCAGTGTGATTACCTGGTAACGCTGGTCGGCCTTGACCGTCACTAGCGTGCCGCCCAGGGCGTTGGGCAGGCTGACCTGGTGTTCGCCATGCTTGAGGCGCAGGCGAGTGACTTGGGTCATGTCCGGCAGGGTGCGCCAGGTGCGGGTGTCGGCGCCTTCGGTCACGGCCGAGGCAATACCCAGCACCAGGCCCGCCATCGGGTTGGTCTTGTTCAGGTTGTTTTGCGCCACGCCACGGGTGACTGCCCGCACGGTAGTGCGCAGGATAATGCCGGGCATGTCATCGCGCAGCGCACGGCGGGACATGGCCGTGGTGCTGTTGAGCGCGGTGAGGTTCTGCTGCTGGCCGTCGATGCCGATCTGGGCGAAGGTGGCCGTGGAGGTGTCGGCCTTGATTACCGGGAACGACAGCGGGGTGATCACCAGGTTGCCATTGATCGGGATCGGCAGCGGCAGGCGAATCGAGTCGCGCGCGGGGGCCAGGCCGCTCTGGACCACGATCAGCACGTCGGTTTCGTCGGCGCCGACCTTGGATTTGTCCAGGTCCAGCAGGGCTTGTTCCAGCAGCTTGGTGTTGGGGCGCAGCTCGGCGGCCTTGCGATAGCCGGGCGCGGCCAGGTCTTTTTCACCCAGTGCTTCGTAGACGAAGCCGGCCAGGTAATGGCTGAACGCACTCTGGTAGCTGTTTTTCAGGCCGACCACTTCCGGCGCGTCGAGGGACTCCACCGGGTAGCCGCGCAGGTCTTTCATCTGGGTGGTCACGCCTTCGCGCTGGGCTTCGTCCTCACGCTTGAGGTATTCCTTGTCGCGCAGGTCGGCGATCACGGCTTCGCGCTCGTGGGTCTTCTTGATTTCGGTGCGTGCGCCGTCGAAGTCGTTCAGGGCCAGCAGGTTCAGAGCCATCTGCGTGGTCAGCATGACCTTTTCGTAGTCATAGCCTTCGTAGCGACGCACCTTGTCGTTGACCAGGAAGCTGCCGAACTGGGAGAGGTACTTTTCGCTGTCGAACTTGACCGACTCTTCCCACTTGTAGACTTGCAGGTCGGCGCTGCGCCAGGCGGTCTGGCTGCCGGTGATGTCGCCCTTGGCCCGCAGCAACTCGCCTTTCTCGAAGAAATACAGCAGGTCCTTGTCGTCGCCGCTGTTGTTCTTTTCCAGCAGCGTCAGGGCGCCGTCGACGTTGCCAGTGGCCAATTGCTGGTTGGTGGCTTGCAGCTCGGTGTCGTAGCTGCGGAACATCGAACAACCGGACAGCAAGGTAACCGCCACGAGCGCGAGCGGAGGTAAGGCGCGAAATGCCATGCAACTTCTTCCCTGAAAGTCTTCAGCTGATGTGAGGATTCCTCATAAAAACGAGGAACGAAATTCCCTTTCGCACTAACAGGGCGCGGCATTATAAGCGCCATTACTGGCAAAACAATGGCTTTTTGCTTTGAATGAGTCGACGCGGATGCCACTACTGCGCCGCTGAAATTTCCCGCCCTCGCAAACGACAAATCACTAACGCCTTGAGTCAAATCCTTTAAGGCTTAACAATGTGTTACTTCGTATTTCCCTTTGAGATTCATTCATGACTGCCCCCTTCCGTTTTCTCGCCTGGCTGCTGTTGCCGGCGTTGATGTCGTGCAGCTTCAACCTGTTGGCCGCGACTGCCGAGGGCGCCCCCCAGGCCCTGCATTTGCTGGACTACATTGGCGCCGACTACCCACCGACGGTGGAGGCGGGCAAGGTCATCGATGAGTCCGAATACAGTGAGCAGCTGGAATTTCTCGGCGTGTTGCAGGGCCTGGTCGCCGAGTTGCCGCAGCGCCCCGAACGCGCGGCGCTGGTAAAGGGTGTCGATGAACTCCTGGCCGCGGTAACCGCCCGCCAGGATGGCGGCGCAGTTGCACGCCAGGCGCGCCAGCTCGGTGCCCAGTTGGCGGTGGCGTATGAAGTCAGCCAGGCGCCGGCGATCACGCCCGACCCCACGCGCGGCGCACCGCTGTACGCGCAGCATTGCTCGGTGTGCCATGGCACGGCCGGCGCCGGTGATGGCCCGGCCAGCGTGGGCATGACGCCACCGCCGGCCAACCTGCGCGATGCCGCGCGCCTGGATCGCCTGAGCCTCTACGCGATCTACAACACCCTCGGCCTGGGCGTCGAAGGTACGGATATGCCGTCTTTCGCCGACCAATTGGATGATCGCCAGCGCTGGGACTTGGCCACCTACATCGCCGGCTTCACTGCCGACCCGGCTGCGGCGAAAACCGAGCAACCGTTCAACCTCGCCGACCTGGCCCGCCAGACCCCCAATGAAGTGCTGGCCGCCAACGGCCCATCTGCTGCCGCGACCTTCCGCGCCCAGCGTGCACAGCCGCCGCAGGTCAAGCGGGGCCCGGCGCAGTTGCTCGACTACACCGCCGCGACCCTGGACAAGAGCCTCGCTGCCTTCCGCAACGGCGACCATGACCAGGCCTACGACCTGTCGGTAGCCGCTTACCTGGAAGGCTTCGAGCTGGTTGAGAGTTCGCTGGATAACGTCGACGCCAACGTGCGCAAGGACACCGAGAAGGCCCTGATGGCCTATCGGCAGTCGCTGCAGGACGGTTTGCCGATCGAGCAGGTGCAACAGCGCCTGGACGTGGCCAAGGGCAAGCTCACGGAGTCTGCCGGTCTGCTCGGCAGCGATGGCCTGAGTTGGTCGTTGAGCTACATCTCCGGTTTGCTGATCCTGCTGCGTGAAGGGCTGGAAGCGATTCTGGTGCTGGCCGCGATCCTCGCGTTCCTGCGTAACACCGGCCAGCAATCGGCGGTGCGCAGCGTCAACGTCGGTTGGGGCCTGGCGCTGTTGGCTGGCTTGGCCACCTGGGCGCTGGCCGCGTATGTGATTGACGTGAGCGGCGCCCAGCGTGAATTGCTTGAAGGCTGCACGGCGCTGTTTGCCAGCGTGATGGTGCTGTGGCTTGGCGTGTGGATGCACGACCGGCGCCACGCAGCGGCCTGGCAGGACTACATCAAAAGCAGCCTGGTCGGCGGTGGCGGGCGTTTCGGCTTCGCGATGCTGGCGTTCTTCTCGGTGTACCGCGAGCTGTTCGAAGTGATCCTGTTCTACGAAACCCTGTGGCTGCAGGCCGGCCCGGCTGGGCACAACGCCGTGCTGGCGGGTGGCGCCACGGCGCTGGTGCTGTTGGTGGGCCTGGCCTGGGTGATCCTGCGCGGCTCGGCCAAGTTGCCGCTGGCGCTGTTCTTCGGTATCAACGCGGCGCTGCTGTGCGCGCTGTCGGTGGTGTTTGCCGGGCACGGCGTGAAGGCGTTGCAGGAAGCGGGCATCTTCGGCACGCGGCCGGTGGCGTTCTTTGACTTTGACTGGCTGGGCATCCACGCCGATGCGTACTCGCTGGGTGCGCAGGCCGTGGCAATCCTGGCGATTGCGGTGCTGTACGGCCGCAGCCGCCTGGCCGAAAAGCGCCGAGTGGTGGCATAGGCATGCGCGTCTGGATCGATGCAGATGCCTGCCCGCGGGCGGCCAAGGACCAGGTGGTGAAGTTCGCTTTAAAACGTCAGTTCGAGGTGGTGCTGGTGGCCGGGCAGAGCCAGATCAAGCCGAGCTTTGCTTGCGTGAAATTGATCGTGGTGCCCAGCGGCCCGGACGCGGCCGATGACTACCTGGTGGAGCACGCGGTGCCCGGTGAACTGGTGATCTGCAGCGATGTGCCGCTGGCCGACCGGTTGGTGAAAAAGGGCGTCACGGCTCTGGACCCGCGCGGCAAGGAGTTCAGCCCGGCGAACATGAGTGAACGCTTGGCGGTGCGGAACCTGTTCACTGATCTGCGCGAGCAAGGCCAGATGGGCGGCGGTCCACCGCCCCACGGGGAGAAGGACAAGCAGGCGTTTGCCAATGCGCTGGATCGCCTCCTGACGCGGCTGATGCGCCAGGCCTGACGCCCCTTGTGGCAAACGGGCTTATTGTGGCGAGCGGGCTTGCCCCGCGTTGGGTGGCGCAGCCGCCCTGAAACCAGTCACCCCGTTGTGTCTGAATGACCGCGGTGCCCCACTGGGGCTGCTGCGCACCCCAACGTGGGGCAAGCCCACTCGCCACGGACAACGAGCTGCTTGCCACAATTAACGGGTCAGTCGTTCTCGTGCGTCAGCTCCAGCACGCGATCCACCAGTTTGTTGATGCCTGACGCCACCTCGCTGATGTTCTTGCCCAGCATGTACGCCGGTGTGCTCACCAGCTTGCGCGCCTTGTCCTCGACGATGTCTTCCACCGTGCATTCGTGATGGGTGGCGCCCATCTTGTCGAGGGCGGCGGCGGTGTCGGCATCGTTGCCGATGGTGCAGGTCACGCCAGGGCCGTAGATCTTCGCGGCCAGGGCAGGGGAGATGCAGATCAGCCCCACCGGCTTGCCCGCTTCGGCAAAGGCTTCGGCCAGCTCCAACACCTGTGGGTTGACGCTGCAACCGGCGCCTTCGACGGCAAAGTTCGACAGGTTTTTCGCCGCGCCAAATCCGCCGGGCACGATCAACGCGTCGAACTCGTCGGCGTTGGCGTCGCGAATGTCCTTCACCTCGCCCCGGGCGATACGGGCAGATTCCACCAGTACATTGCGTGATTCGGGCATCTCTTCACCGGTGATGTGGTTGATCACATGCAGTTGCGCAATATCCGGGGCAAAACATTGGACCTGAGCGCCGCGCTGGTCCAGGCGCAGCAGGGTGATCACGCTTTCGTGGATCTCTGCGCCGTCATACACGCCGCAGCCGGAAAGGATCACTGCAATCTTTTTGCTCATGGGCATTTCTCCTAGGGTCTTGGCGTTAAATGTCTACTAATTTGTCATCTGTTGCCAATGGGATCTCGCGCCGCTGCACCTAATCTTGATGTAACAAAAATAGACCGGACCAGACCATGGACTTCGTGCCTTACGCGGTACCGTTTTTCATTGCCTTGATCGTGGTGGAGCTGCTCGCCGATCGTTGGCGCGGGCAGCGCAACTACCGTGTGGCAGATGCCATCAACAGCCTCAGCACCGGCGTGCTGTCCACCACCACGGGCCTGCTCACCAAGGGCGTAGGGCTGTTGACCTACGCGTTTGCACTCAAGCACCTGGCCGTGATCGAGCTGTCGGCCCACAGCGTCTGGACCTGGGTATTCGCCTTCGTCTTCTACGACTTCTGCTATTACTGGCTGCACCGCTGCGGCCATGAGCGCAACATCCTCTGGGCCGCGCATTCGGTGCATCACCAGAGCGAGGACTACAACCTCACCACGGCCTTGCGCCAGACCAGCACCGGCTTTCTGCTGAGCTGGATCTTCTATCTCCCCCTGGCCGTGCTCGGCGTGCCGCTGGTGGTGTTTATCAGCGTGGCGTCGCTCAACCTGCTGTACCAATTCTGGGTGCACACCCGCCATGTGCCCAAGCTTGGCTGGTTCGAATGGTTCTTCGTCACGCCGTCCAATCATCGGGCCCACCATGCACAGAACGCTCTCTACATGGATCGCAACTACGGCGGGGTGTTCATTATTTGGGACCGGCTGTTCGGCAGCTTTCAGGAAGAGGACGACAACGAGCCGGTGATCTTTGGCGTCACCACACCCCTGGCCAGCTGGAATCCGCTGTGGGCCAACCTGCAGTTTTATGCACAGTTGTGGAGTGATGCGCGGCGCACCGAGAGTGTGTGGGACAAGATGCGTATCTGGTTCATGCGCACCGGCTGGCGGCCGGCGGATGTGAAAGCGAAGTATCCGTTGGCCAAGCCGGACCTCGCCCAGTTCCGCAAATTCGAGGTGCCGCTGGACGCGCGCCAGCAGGTGTACGTCGCCCTGCAGTTTGCGGCGTATGTGGGGTTTGGCAGCTATCTGATGAATTTCGGCGAGGGGCTGCCCACGCAGGCGCTGGTGCTGGGCTGGGGCGCGATGGCGTTGGGACTGTTTACCCTGGGCGTCGCCCTGGAGAATCGCCCGTGGGCGCTGAAGGCTGAACTGGTGCGCCTGGCGCTGAATGTGCCACTGGTGTGGCTGGCGCCGCTGGTCGGGCTATGGCCGGCCAGCAGCTTGGGCTGGCTGGGGCTGGCGAGTTACAGCCTGCTCAGCGTGATCGGCCTCTACTGCTGCAGAAGCCGGCTTACTCGGCTGGTGTCTTAGGCGTCTCGACGGGGACCGGCTCGGCGGCGAGCCGGGCCTTGGCATCCTCACACGCCTGGCGCGCAATCCGTGCGTTCTTGAAGCGGCGGCGTAGCCACAGGCCGAAGCCCAGCAGCAGCAAGGCGCCCAGCACCCACAGCTCGTACTTCTTGACGCTGCCGAGCATGCCTTCCAGCACTGCGCCGAAGTGGTAGGCCGCAGCCCCCAGGGCGGCAGCCCAGATCGCGGCGCCGATGCCGTTGAGGATCAAGTAGCGCGCCGGCGGATAGCCCGAAAGACCGATCGCCACCGGCATCACCGTGCGCAACCCGTAGACAAAACGGAAGCTCAGCACCCAGATATCCGGATGCTTGCGGATATGCTCCAGGGCCTTGTCGCCCATCAATTGCCAGCGCGGCTTGCGCGCCAACAGTTTGCGGCCGTGCTTGCGCCCAAGGAAATACCACAACTGGTCGCCGGCGTAGCTGCCGCAGAAGGCAACCACGACCACCAGGTTGATATCCATGTATCCACGGAACGCCAGGAAGCCTGCGAGAACCAGGATGGTCTCGCCTTCGAAGAACGTGCCTAGGAAGAGGGCAAAGTAGCCGAAGTCATGCAGAAATTGTTGAAGCATGGTCTGGGTGCTGGCGAAATGAACGCGCAGCCTACGCCTTCGCGAACATTCATGAAAGTATCGAGATGTGTCACGAAGTGAACAATTCCTACATAAACGACGAATGCGACTACAGGTCGCATCGATAAGCACAACTGTCATTCCTTCGTCATAATGGCCGCTTATAACTGCAACGCTCGCCCGTAAACACGGGCTCAGGAGTCTGTCGTGAGCTTTACCCCTGCCAATCGCCTGTTCCCTGCCACCCGCCTGCGCCGCAATCGCCGTGATGATTTTTCTCGTCGTCTGGTTCGTGAAAACGTACTGACCACGAACGATCTGATCCTGCCGGTGTTTGTGCTGGACGGTGACAATCGTCGGGAAGCGGTGGCGTCGATGCCGGGTGTAGAGCGCTTGACCATTGATCAGTTGCTGATCGAGGCGCAGAACTGGGTTGAGCTGGGGATTCCGGCGCTGGCGCTGTTTCCGGTCACGCCGCCTGGGCTCAAGTCGCTGGATGCTGCCGAAGCCTGGAACCCGCAAGGCATCGCCCAGCGCGCCACCCGCGCCCTGCGCGAGCGTTTCCCTGAGTTGGGGGTGATCACCGACGTGGCGTTGGACCCGTTCACCACCCACGGCCAGGATGGCATTCTCGACGAAGACGGCTATGTTCAAAACGACATTACCGTCGACGCGCTGGTCAAGCAGGCCTTGTCCCACGCCGCAGCGGGCGCCCAGGTGGTGGCGCCGTCAGACATGATGGACGGCCGCATCCAGGCGATTCGCGAAGCCCTGGAACTGGCGGGCCACGTCAATGTGCGGATCATGGCCTACTCGGCCAAGTATGCCAGTGCCTATTACGGCCCGTTCCGCGATGCGGTGGGCTCGGCGCTGAACCTGGGCAAGGCCGACAAGGCCTCGTACCAGATGGACCCGGCCAACAGCCACGAAGCCCTGCACGAGGTGGCCGCTGACCTGGCCGAAGGTGCCGATATGGTGATGGTCAAGCCCGGGATGCCTTACCTGGACATCCTTTACCGGGTCAAAGAGGAATTCAAAGTGCCGACCTTTGTCTATCAGGTCAGCGGTGAATACGCCATGCACATGGCCGCGATCCAGAATGGCTGGTTGAGTGAAGGGGTGATCCTTGAATCCCTGACTGCCTTTAAACGTGCTGGCGCCGATGGCATCCTGACCTACTTCGCCGCCCGCGCTGCCCAATTGCTTAGAGAGCAACAATAGCCCTCACAGGAACACTCGATGAATACCGAAGGACTCTCCGAAGTTGCCGTAAAAGACGCTCACCCGGTGGTGGAACAAGTCACCGAGACCCCGCCGGAGCTGGAGCCGGCCGCGCCTGCCGTGGTGGCCGAGCCGCCTGTGCCGGCGCCGGTGGTCGCGGTGACCAACCTGGATGACAGCAGCCTGTACATCCACCGCGAGCTGTCACAACTGCAATTCAATATCCGCGTGCTGGAGCAGGCGCTGGATGAGTCCTACCCGTTGCTGGAACGGCTGAAATTCCTGCTGATCTTCTCCAGCAACCTGGACGAGTTCTTCGAAATTCGCGTCGCCGGCCTCAAGAAGCAGATCACCTTCGCCCGTGAACAAGCCGGCGCCGACGGCCTGCAGCCGCACCAGGCGCTGGCGCGCATCAGCGAGCTGGTGCACGGCCATGTGGACCGCCAGTACGCGATCCTCAACGACATCCTGCTGCCGGAACTGGAAAAACATCAGGTCCGCTTCATTCGTCGTCGTCACTGGACCACCAAGATCAAGACCTGGGTGCGCCGTTACTTCCGCGACGAAATCGCGCCGATCATCACCCCGATCGGCCTCGACCCGACGCACCCGTTCCCGTTGCTGGTGAACAAGAGCCTGAACTTCATCGTCGAGCTCGAAGGTATCGACGCCTTCGGTCGCGATTCGGGCCTGGCGATTATCCCGGCGCCGCGCTTGCTGCCACGGATCATCAAGGTACCGGAAGAGGTGGGTGGGCCTGGCGATAACTATGTATTCCTTTCGTCGATGATCCACGCTCACGCCGATGACCTGTTCCAGGGCATGAAGGTCAAGGGCTGCTACCAGTTCCGCCTGACCCGTAACGCCGACCTGGCGCTGGACTCCGAAGACGTCGAAGACTTGGCGCGTGCCCTGCGTGGCGAGCTGTTCTCGCGGCGCTACGGCGACGCGGTGCGCCTGGAAGTGGCCGATACCTGCCCCAAGCACCTGTCGGACTACCTGCTCAAGCAGTTCAACCTGGGCGAGACCGAGCTGTATCAAGTCAACGGTCCGGTAAACCTGACGCGCCTGTTCAGCATCACCGGCCTGGACAGCCATCCGGAGCTGCAATACACGCCGTTCACCCCGCAGATCCCGAAACTGCTGCAAAACAGCGAAAACATTTTCAGCGTGATCAGCAAACAGGACATCCTGCTGCTGCACCCCTTCGAGTCCTTCACCCCGGTGGTCGACCTGCTGCGCCAGGCCGCCAAGGACCCGCATGTATTGGCCGTACGCCAGACCCTGTACCGCTCCGGCGCCAACTCGGAGATTGTCGATGCGTTGGTCGACGCGGCGCGTAACGGCAAGGAAGTCACCGCGGTGATCGAGCTGCGTGCGCGGTTCGACGAAGAATCCAACCTGCAACTGGCCAGCCGCCTGCAGGCCGCCGGCGCGGTGGTGATCTACGGCGTGGTGGGCTTCAAGACCCACGCCAAGATGATGCTGATCCTGCGCCGTGAAGCCGGTGAGATCGTGCGCTACGCCCACTTGGGTACCGGCAACTATCACGCCGGCAACGCCAAGCTCTACACCGACTACAGCCTGCTGACCTCCGACGACGCCTTGTGCGAAGACGTCGGCAAGTTGTTCAGCCAGTTGATCGGCATGGGCAAGACGTTGCGCATGAAGAAGCTGCTGCACGCGCCGTTCACCCTCAAGAAGGGCATGCTCGACATGATTGCCCGCGAGACCCAGTTCGCCCTCGACGGCAAGCCGGCGCACATCATTGCCAAGTTCAACTCGCTGACCGATCCGAAGATCATCCGCGCGCTGTACAAGGCCAGCCAGTCCGGCGTGCGCATTGACCTGGTGGTGCGTGGCATGTGCTGCCTGCGCCCGGGCATCGCCGGCGTCTCGCACAACATCCATGTGCGCTCGATCATCGGCCGCTTCCTGGAGCACACCCGCGTGTTCTACTTCCTCAACGGCGGCGAGGAGCAGATGTTCCTCTCCAGCGCCGACTGGATGGAGCGCAACCTCGACAAGCGTGTGGAGACGTGTTTCCCGGTAGAAGGCAAGAAGCTGATCATGCGGGTCAAGAAGGAGCTGGAAAGCTACCTCACCGACAACACCCACAGCTGGAGCCTGCAATCGGACGGCCGCTACGTGCGCAACACGCCAACCGGCAACCAGAACCCGCGCAGCGCGCAGGCGACGTTGCTGGAGAAGTTGGGCAGCCCGATCCTCTCGGTGAATTGAGGCTTTACCTGGCAGCATGAAAAACGGCCCTTTAAGGGCCGTTTTTTTGTGCTGGGTGTAGCCCAATTATTGTGGCGAGCGGGCTTTTTTGTGGTGACCGGGCCTTTTGTGGGGAGCGGGCTCTTTGTGGTGAGCGGGCCTTTTGTGGGGAGTGGGCTGTTTGTGGTGAGCGGGCTTGCCCCGCGTTGGGTGGCGCAGCCGCCCCAAAACCTGCAAACGCGCTCTGACTGACGCTCCTCGGTGGCTTGATGGGGCCGCTTCGCGCCCCAACGCGGGGCAAGCCCGCTCGCCACAAGAAGTTCGCTTGCCACCCACACAAGGCCTACTTGCCACAGACAACACGCTTGCCTACTCCAACAAGGCCCGCTTGGCACAGACAACAAGCCCTCATGCCACGCTAGCTGCCTGCTTCGAGGTCAGCGCAGGTTCAGGCTGAACCCCACCCGCGTCAGCCACTCCGCTTCCTGGGCGAAGTCCGCCTGGGTCAGTTGGTTCTCGTCCAGCCAGCCTTTCGGGAACACCACGTCGAGGCTCTCGCCGTTGGCGCGCAGGGTCACCTGGGGCATTTCCTGGGTGCCGCGGATGTGGTGGAACAGGATCGCAAAGCGCAGCAGCACGCACAGGCGGATCAGCTTGATGCCTTCGTCGCCGAATTCGGCGAACTTGTCCTTGGGGATGTTGCGGCGATGGCCGCGCACCAGCAGCGCGAGCATTTGCTGGTCCTCGCGGGAGAACCCGGCGAGGTCCGAGTGCTCGATGAGGTAGGCGCCATGCTTATGGTAATGGTAGTGGGCGATATCCAGGCCCACTTCATGCACCTTGGCCGCCCAACCCAGCAGCTCACGCCATACGCCGTCTTCGAGGTCCCAGTCTTCGGCCACCTGGTCGAATGCGTGCAAGGCTTTGCGCTCGACACGGGCGGCCTGCTCCAGGTCGACGTGATAACGCTCCATCAGCGAGCTGAGGGTACGCTCACGCACGTCCTCATGGTGGTGACGGCCCAGCAGGTCGTAGAGCACGCCTTCGCGCAAGGCGCCGTCGCAGTGGTCCATGCGTTGCAGCTCGAGGGCGTCGAAGATCGCTTCGAGGATCGCCAGGCCGGCCGGGAAGATGGCGCGACGGTCGGGCTTGATGCCGTCGAAGTCGATTTTCTCGGCATCGCCCAGTTTGAACAGCTTGCGCTTGAGCCACGCCAGGCCTTCGGCGTTGACCTCGCCGGTGCCATGACCGCCGGCTTTCAAGGCCAGGCCGATGGCACGGATGGTGCCGGACGAACCGATGGCTTCATCCCAGGTCAGGCGATGCAGGGCGTGTTCGATGCTCATGATCTCCAGGCGCGCCGCCGTGTAGGCCTGGGCGTAGCGTGCCGGGGTGATCTTGCCGTCCTTGAAATAGCGTTGGGTAAAGCTGACGCAGCCCATCTGCAGGCTTTCGCGCAGCAGTGGTTCGAAGCGTTGGCCGATGATGAACTCGGTACTGCCGCCGCCGATGTCCGCGACCAGGCGCTTGCCCGGTGTGTCGGCCAGCGTGTGCGAGACACCCAGGTAGATCAGGCGCGCCTCTTCACGGCCGGAGATGACCTCCACCGGGTGCCCGAGGATTTCCTCGGCGCGGCGGATGAATTCGCCGCGGTTGCGTGCTTCGCGCAGGGCGTTGGTGCCGACGATTCGTACGGCGCCCAGGGGCATGCCGTTGATCAGTTGGGCAAAACGCTTGAGGCAATCGAGCCCGCGCTGCATGGATTCTTCATTGAGCTGACGCTCGTCGTCGATCCCGGCGGCCAGTTGCACTTTCTCGCCGAGCCGCTCAAGGATGCGGATTTCGCCGTTCTGGGCCTTGGCCACGACCATGTGAAAGCTGTTGGAGCCCAGGTCGATGGCGGCGATCAGGGACAGATTCTTGGCTTGGGATTGCGGCATGGTTTGGGGGTCTCGGTCGATAACCTTGCCATCGTGCCACGATCGACCGCCAACGCCAACGCGTAGTGCTGCGGGAATTTCTCTCAGGTCGTCTGTAGGCGATTACTGTAGGAAATGTAGTCAAACTTTCCGCACCACTGTTAGCACAGTCGTTGGAAGCTGTAGGAATATATAACTTCGTGCTTATGGACGGCTGATTATGATTTCGCCTACAAATTAAACGTCAGGGTTCTATTCGTTAAGTGGTTCGGGACTACTGTTGCGGCGCGCTCAGATGACAGTTTGTTTATATCACTCCCACAGTAATCACGGTGTCGTCTTATTCTTTGTTCGGGCATCAAAGCGACAGACTGTCACTCGGCAATCTTGCCGTGGTGTTATTTATTTATGGCTTGTTTATTCAAGCGCAAATAAAGGCGCCTCCTAACTTTAGATGACAGGTCGATTATGAAAAAAATTGTTGGATTGACTCTTGGTATCGCGTGCCTGGCTGGCGCCCTCAATGTTCATGCGTCCACCAGTGCCGAGCTGATTGTCAGGGGCACTATCAAGCCCACAGCCTGCAACCTCAGCATGACCGGTGGCGGGATTATCAACTACGGCGATATTCCCTCGGGCACGTTGCAGCAGACCGCCTTCAACCCCCTGGCCGAACGAACCACGCCCCTGAGCGTCAGTTGCGGCAGCACACCCATGACGTTCGGACTGAGATTTGTCGACCTGCAGTCCGCCAGCAAGGTCTCGGGGATCCTCAATGCATTGGGTTCGGGTTATACCGAAACGCATAACTATGGCTTGGGCATGGTGTCTGGTCGGCGCACCGGCGGCTTTGCGGTCACCCTCAGGGACCTGAGGACAAGCACTGCGACGCTGTTTCCGATCATGCGTGTCGGTTCCGGTGGCTGGCAGAGCAGCGACGGTAAGGTTGCCCAATCGCCCTCTCAATACTCGTGGCGCAGCGGCACTGCGATTTCCCCGGCCTCGATTCCTCAGCTGACCGGGACCATTGCGGTGCGCGCAGTGATCAACAGGGCGCAAGACCTGGACTTGAGTCGTGACATTACCCTTGATGGGCGCGCAACACTTGAGTTGAGTTACATCTAAGCGACTGAATGATAGCCGATCAGAAATGTGTGTATTTCTTGTCGGCTGTTTTATCCGGGCCTGATTATCAATCGCCAACTTATGTCGTGGGGAATACTGGGTGCTTAGTCTTTCAGTCATAAATAATGCGCGGTTGTTTTGTGCAGGTTTGTTGTTGTGTTTTAACAGTGTTGCCCTCGCGGATGGCATGTTGCCGGAAACCACCGTCGTTGTGCTTTATGAAGCACAGGGCGAAGCAACGATAAATATCAAGAATACCGACCCTGGGCCGGCGCTACTTCACTCAGTCGTGGAAAATGTGCCCGAAGACGTCGAGCCTCTGTTGATCGTGACGCCGCCCATCACACGCGTGGAGGCGGGTGAAACCCAGTTGGTACGTTTTATCGCCACATTGAAGGAACCCCTGAAGACCCAGCGATTGAAGCGGGTGTCTTTCGAGGGCATCCCCCAGGCACGCGGCCCAGGCGGTGCGACGATTGGTATCACCTTGCGGCAGAATTTACCGCTGATCCTGCACCCAAAGGATCTTCCTGTGCACGACACGCCCTGGGAGCTGCTGAAGTGGAAGCGTGCGGGCAAAAGTCTTACGGTCCACAACGACAGCGCTTACGTGGTACGCCTGGAGCCACAGGTGCAGTTGCTGCCCCAAGGGGGGCTCGCCACCTTGCCGCGCACCTATGTGTTGCCGGGGGAAGCGCTTGCGGTGCAGGTCGACGGCGCGCTGGAGGGCGTGACGGGCGTCGAGATCAGGCCGGCCACGCTCTACGGGTTTTCGGCGGATAGCTATCGGGCCCTGATCAATGCCGACGAGGGTTGATCGACCGATGAACAACCAGTCGAATAACAGGCGTGTGGCTTTTGTGTGGCCGCGCCGACCCACGCTATTGATGGGGATGGCGACGCTATGGGGGCTGCCCGGCTTCGCCCCGGCGCTGGAGTTGGGGGAGGGGTTCGACCTCGCGGCACTCACCACCCACGGTATCGACCCGAAGGTCTCCGACTACTTTCGCAGTGCCGCGCGCTTTCGCGAGGGCGTGCAGGTGGTGGGGCTGCAGGTCAATGGCAATCCGCTGGGGTTGGTCGATGCTCGGTTCGACGCCCAGGGGCAATTGTGTTTTACCAAGGGGCTGCTGGAAAAAGCCGGGTTGATCGAGCCTGGCCGCGTGCTTCACAAAGGCGCGACTGCAGACCAGGCTTGCCATGACTTCCTTGGCGCGTTCCCGACGACGATGGTGCGCCTGCGCCCCGGCAACGAGGAGATCGCGTTGGTGGTGCCCACCGGATCACTGCGTGAGCCGCAATGGGAGGCGGGGCAATTTGCCCGGGGTGGTGCGGCGGCGTTATTCAACTATGACGTACAGGGGTTCAACAGCTATTCGGACAGTGGACCCAATCGCTTCGTTTCGGCCTATACCGAGGCCGGCTTCAACCTCGGCGACTGGATTGTTCGCAGCCGCCAATTCTATGTATCCGACAACGGTGTGGCCCGCAACGAGCACCTGTACGCCTACGCCCAGCGAGACCTGAGTGCGTTGCAATCGACCTTCCAGGTGGGGCAACTCTCCAGCAACAACCCGCTGTTTGGTGGCCTGCAGTTATCCGGCGTGCAGTTTTCTCCCGATGGCCAATCGCGAGCGCCGGCAGGCAGTAACAACGCCGTGGTCGAGGGGTTGGCCCAAAGCCAGTCGCGCATTGAGGTGCGCCAGTCCGGCGTGCTGATTCACAGCACGCTGGTGCCCGAAGGCCCCTTTCGGCTGACCGGTTTGCCGTTGCTCAACAGCACCAGCGACCTGGAGGTCAGTGTCATCGATGTGCGGGGCGCCAAGCGCAGTTTCGTGGTGCCGGCGGCGTCGTTCGCAGGGAGTACGCCGGCGGCACCTGGGTATTATTTCTCGTTGGGCAAGGTGCGCAAGAATGCACATGAACAAGGCCCCACGCCGGTGGTCGCCATGGGCAGCGGCACGTGGGGCCTGGGACGCGATTCGTCCGCCGGCCTTGGCTTGTTGAGCACCGATGAATATTGGTCGGCAGGTGGCACCCTGGGCAGTGTGCTGTTCCAGCGGGTTTCCGTGGGGGCTCGCCATAACGTGTCTCGTGATAGCCGTGACGCGGTATCCGGGGCTCGCAGCAGCGTATCGGTGAGCAGCCCGGTCCACGCCAATGTGGACGTCAACCTCAGCGCGACCACGCAGACCCGTGGCTATCGCGAAGTCCATGAAGCGGGCCGCTCAGCCAGGGTCGATGACCTGGATGCGCGTTTCAAAAATCAGTACACGGCAGGTGTGAGCTGGGTCGACACCACCCTGGGAGCATTTTCCCTGGGCTATACCCGCAGTGCCCAGTTTGATGGGCAATCGGCCGACCATGTGTTTGCATCGTGGAATAAATCGTTCCGGCACGCCGATGTCGCGTTGGTGGCCGACTCACAGGTGGGCGGCCGTCAGTCACGCCGTGACGGCACACGCGATGACAATCGTCGCGATGCGGCCCTGGACAATGATCTGTCCGTGCGGCTGCAGGTCAGCGTGCCGCTGGGCAGTGACCGTCGCGTGAACAGCTATATCAGTCGGCGTGGTGATCAATCCCGTGCCGGCACTGCGCTCAGTGAGCGGGTCAATGATTACGTCAATTACGAGGTGGGCGTCGAGCGTGACCTCAGTGCCCGCGAGCAATCGATGCGCGGCCAGGTGGAGCTGATGCCACGTTACACGCGGGTCGGCCTGGGCGTCAGCCAGGACCCGCTGGGCACTCTATACAACGGGCAGTTACAGGGTGGCGTGGTGGCTCACGCCGGCGGGGTGACCTTCTCGCCGTATGCGGTGCAGGACACATTTGGCATTGCATCGGTGGGCAATATCGGCGCTGCGAAGCTCGACACCCCGTACGGCCCGGTATGGACGGACTTCAGCGGACAGGCCGTAATCCCGGGCTTGCCCGCCTATACCGACAGCCGCATTGAAGTGCAGACCCAGTCCCTGCCAAAACGCGTTGACCTGAAAAACGGCACCCAAGTGCTGGCTGCCGGGCGAGGGTCGGTCAATACCGTGGCATTCGATGTGGTGAGCGTGCGCCGTGTACTGCTCACCGCCACTGATGAGCAAGGCCAAGCGCTGCCACAGGGCGCTGCGGTGTTCGACAAAAACAAGCGCTTCCTGACCAGTGTGGTGGGTGACGGCATGATCTTCCTGAATGACGTCAATGACTCGCTAGACCTCAGGGTTGCACTGCCGGACTCATCCTCTTGCCGGCTCAACGTTGTTCCCGAGGCCGAGGCCGACAATGACAAATTCTATGAGACAACCTCGGCGGTGTGCCATGTCCTTTAAGTTCAAGACCAAGTGTCTTGCCCTGTTCTGTACGGTGTTGATCGCTGAGGGTGTACAGGCAGAAAACTGCCGGCTGTCCGTCAGCCAGCCGCGTATCGACTATGGCGTCATCCGCAACGAGTCGCGTGCCGAAAGCCCCTTGCTTGCCCTCGGTAAGCGCAGGGTGCAGCTCAATGTGCTGTGTGTGGAGCCCTCGGCTATCGGCGTGAGATTTATCGGCGCAGCAGACGGGCAAGGGTATCTGTTTGGCCGGCAGGGGCGCTTTCGCCTGGCTCTCCTGCAGGCCCAGGTGGATGGGCGCGTTGTCGAGTGGACGCTGGCACATCGGCCTGGTGAGACCGCCGACGGGCAGTTGTTGCCAGGCCAGGTCCTGGTGGCTCAGGCGGCCGGCAAGCGACTGACGGCTCAGGTCGAAATCGATACCGACCTGCCCACCAGTGCCCTGCAGGTACGCAGCCAGACAGTGCTGGAGGGGCAGGGCCGTTTCGAACTGGTCAGTCCGGCTGCTCCACTGAGCCGATGAAGTTGGCGAACTCAGGGGTTTGCGGGTTGGCGAACAGCACTTTGGGGTCGCCCACTTCATGCACCTTGCCCTGGTGCATGAACACCAGTTTGTCGCCCACTTCCCGGGCGAAGCGCATCTCGTGGGTCACCATGATCAGGGTCATGCCGTCCTTGGCCAGTTGGCGTACCACGCTGAGCACTTCATTGACCAACTCCGGATCGAGGGCCGAGGTGATTTCATCGCATAGCAGTACCTTGGGCGACATGGCCAGGGCGCGGGCGATGGCGACCCGCTGTTGCTGGCCGCCGGACAGGCGATCGGGGAAGGCATCGAATTTCTCGCCCAGCCCGACGCGCTCCAGCATCTGCCGGGCCAGTTGGGCCGCCTTGGCTTTCGGCACTTTCTGCACCACCTGCGGCGCGAGCATTACGTTTTCGCCAACCGTCAGGTGCGGAAACAGGTTGAACTGCTGGAACACCATCCCGACTTTCTGTCGCAGGCTGCGCAGATCGGCACGGGCGGCATCGAGGTACTCGCCATCGACTTCGATCACGCCGTCGTTGATGGATTCCAGGCCATTGAGTGTGCGCAGCAAGGTGGACTTGCCCGAGCCGCTGCGGCCGATGATCGCCACCACCTGGCCTTCTTCGACGGTCAGGTCGATGCTCTTGAGTACATGGTGATCGCCGTAATACTTATGCAGGGCGGAAATTCTAAGCAGAGGCATGCAGTCTCCTTTCCAGGTAGCGGGCACTGAGGGACAAGGGGTAGCAGAGCAGGAAGTAACCGAGGGCGACCAGGCCGTAGACCATGAATGGTTCGAAGGTGGCGTTGGCGAGCATGCCGCCGGTCTTGGTCAGCTCGGTGAAGCCAATGATCGAGGTTACCGCGGTGCCCTTGATGACTTGCACCGAGAAACCCACGGTCGGCGCCACGGCAATCCGCAGGGCTTGCGGCAGGATCACGTAGCGCAGTTGCTCCAACGGGTTCAACGCCAGGCTGGCCGAGGCTTCCCATTGCCCGTGGGCGATGGAGTCGACGCAGCCGCGCCAGATTTCGGCGAGGTAGGCGCTGGTAAACAGCGTCAGGGCAATCGCGGCTGCCAGCCACGGCGAAATATCCACCCCGAGCAGGGCAATGCCAAAAAACACCAGGAACAGCTGCATCAACAGCGGCGTGCCCTGGAACAGTTCAATGTAGGTGCGGGCGACATTGCGCGGGAAGGCTTTGCGGCTGATGCGCATCGTCATCACCAACAAGCCGATCACGCCGCCGCCGATAAACGCCACCAGCGACAGCAGCAACGTCCACTGCAAGCCGATGGCGAGGTTGCGCACGATGTCCCAGAAGGAGAAATCACTCATCGGCTGTTCCTCATCACAAACCGGCGGCCGATCCAGTTCAGCAACTGGCGAATCATCAGCGCCATGCACAGGTACACCAGGGTGGTCAGGGCATAGGTTTCGAACGCACGGAAATTGCGCGACTGGATAAAGTTGGCGGCAAAGCTCAACTCCTCGGCGGCGATCTGCGAACACACCGCCGAACCGAGCATCACGATGATGATCTGGCTGCTCAGGGCCGGCCACACCTTGCCCAGCGCCGGCAGCAGCACCACATGGCGGAACGCCTCGAAGCGCGTCATTGCCAGCGCCGCAGCGGCTTCCAGTTGCCCACGCGGGATGGCCTGGATGCCGGCGCGGATGATCTCGGTGGAGTAGGCCCCCAGGTTGATCACCATCGCCAGCACGGCGGCTTGCCATTCGGTGATCTTCAGCCCCAGGGACGGCAGGCCGAAGAAGATGAAAAACAACTGCACCAGGAACGGCGTGTTGCGGATCAACTCGACGTACACCCCGAAGAACCACGCAAACGGCTGGATCTTCCACGCCCGCACCACCGCGCCGACGGTGCCCAGGGCTACCCCCAGGATGGCGCCGATGGCGGTCAGCTCAAGGGTGAACAGCGCGCCGCGCAACAGCAGGTCGGTATTGGCCAGCACCGGCACAAAGTCGAATTGATAGGCCATCAATCAGCTCCGCTTCACAGATCGGCAGGCAGTGGCTCTTTCAGCCATTGCATTGCATTCTTTTCCAGGCTGCCGTCAGCTTTTGCCGCGACCAGGATCTGGTTGACCTTCTCCAGCAACGCCGGCTCGTTCTTGTTCACGCCGACGTACACCGGCGAATCCTTGAGTTTCACTTTCAGCGCCGGCACGCGTTTCGGGTTGCGCTCGCTGATCGCCACCATCACTACGTTGCCGCTGGCGATGAGGTCGACCTGGCCGGCCAAGTAGGCGGCGATGGTCGAGTTGTTGTCTTCGAAGCGCTTGATCGTGGCCTCTTTGGGTGCCACGGCGGTCAGCTCGATGTCTTCAATGGCGCCACGGGTCACGCTGATGGTCTTGCCCTTGAGGTCGTCGGTGGTGCTGATCGCCGCGTCAGGCGGGCCGAATACGGCGAGGTAGAACGGTGCATAGGCCCGGGAGAAGTCGATGACCTTTTCGCGCTCGGGGTTTTTACCCAGGCTGGAAATCACCAGGTCGACCTTGCCAGTGGTGAGGAACGGAATGCGGTTGGTGCTGTTGACCGGGGTCAGTTCCAGCTTGACCTTGAGCTGGTCGGCCAGCAGCTTGGCGGTGTCGATGTCCAAGCCGCGAGGCTTCATGTCCGGGCCGACTGAGCCGAAGGGCGGGAAGTCCTGGGGCACGGCGACCTTTAGGGTGCCACGGGCGACAATATCGTCCAGACCGTTGGCCTGGGCGGGTGCCTGGCTCAGCATCAGGCTGGCAAACAGGGCAGTGAGCAGGGCGCTGTAGCGCTTGGTCATGGCAACTCTCCGAGAAGGGCGAAGGAATTTTCTGATTTTGCTCAGTGCACAGCCCATGCCAGCCCTCTCGGAATCGTCTGAAGGGCCGGGATTTGTTGAGGTTTGGTGGTCTTACTGGTCTGAACAGTCAGATGGCTTTTCGCACCTTTTTCGAGCGCCGGTAAAACCCCGCGAGCCCCTTTGGGGCGTGGCTTGCCGTGGCCTTCGAATAGCTTTACAACTAGCCGCTCTGATGACGAGAACCTTGAGTTTTTTATGAATTCCATCGCCCAAGCCGTACCGGAAGCGGCCCTGCAGGCCATCCGTAAACTGATCAAGGAGCAAGGCTTCGGGCCGGGCGACGCCCTGCCGTCCCAGCGCGACCTGGCGGTGCAGTTGGGGGTGAGTCGGGCGTCATTGCGCGAAGCGTTGTCGTCCCTCAGTGCCCTGGGGGTGGTCAGCGTGCAGCCAGGCAAGGGCGTGTTCGTGCAGGCGGCAGAAGAGGCGCCGGGGTTTGCCTGGCCCTTCGCGGCGCAGGCCACGCCGTTGGATATCTTCCAGTTGCGCTACGCCCTCGAGGGGTTTGCGGCAGGGTTGGCGGCGATGACCTTGACCCTCGATGAGCTGGACAGCCTGGAAGATAACGTCGAGGCGATGCGCAAGGTGCTCAAGGCCGGTGACTTTGAAGCGGCGGCCCGGCTGGACTTCGAATTCCACCAGCGCATCCTCCTGGCCAGCGGCAATCAGGCGATGGTGAGCATCCTGAGTGCCAGCGCCGAGGTGTTCCTGGAGAGCCAGAAACTACCGTTCATCCGGCCGGAGCGGGCCATGGAGACCTGGCAGGAGCACCGCAGGATCCTGCGCGCCCTGGCCCGTCGCGCCAGTGCGGCGGCACAAAAAACCATGCAGGAACACGTGCGCAATGCGGCATTGCGCACTGGCATCGCCTTCGTGACGCCCGTCACGCCCTGAGTCGGGCCATACCCAAACTCATGCGCCATCATAGGAAGACTCAATCAGAGGCGGCTTCCTGAACGGGGGAAGGGCGGCTATGATGGGCAACGTTTTTTTTGCTTACAATCCGGAGACATCCATGAGCAACGATCTTATCAAGCACGTCACCGACGCGACCTTTGAGGCCGAAGTACTCAAGGCTGCTGGCCCGGTGCTGGTTGACTACTGGGCTGAATGGTGTGGCCCTTGCAAAATGATCGCTCCGGTCCTGGACGACATTGCAACCACCTACGAAGGCAAGTTGACCATTGCCAAGCTGAACATCGACGACAACCAGGAAACCCCGGCCAAGCATGGCGTGCGTGGTATCCCTACGTTGATGCTGTTCAAGAACGGCAACGTCGAAGCCACCAAGGTCGGCGCGCTGTCGAAGTCCCAGCTGCAAGCTTTCCTCGACGCGAACATCTAAACGTCGTCAAAAAAGCCCCGCAAATTGCGGGGCTTTTTCGTGAAACAGGGCTAGACGCTCCGAAACTCAGGTGGTACATTCGGCCCCGCACTGGTTTCTCCACTGCCCCCTGCAAGCCGTCGCCGACGCATTCCTTTTCGATTAGTACGCGATCCTGTCGCCTTCTCTGCGGCGCGGCCTCATTAAGCCAAAAGCTTAATTTCCCCCCTCCATAAATGATTACGTCATTCCTATATGAATCTGACTGAACTCAAGCAAAAGCCGATTACCGACCTGCTCCAATTGGCCGAAGAAATGGGCATAGAAAATATGGCCCGTTCGCGCAAGCAGGACGTGATTTTCTCCCTGCTCAAGAAGCACGCGAAAAGCGGCGAGGAAATCTCCGGTGATGGCGTGCTGGAGATTCTCCAGGACGGCTTCGGCTTCCTCCGCTCTGCAGACGCCTCCTATCTCGCCGGCCCAGACGATATCTACGTCTCGCCGAGCCAGATCCGTCGCTTCAACTTGCGCACCGGTGACACCATCGTTGGCAAGATCCGCCCTCCGAAGGAAGGTGAGCGTTATTTCGCCCTGCTCAAGGTCGACACGATCAACTTCGATCGCCCCGAGAACGCGAAAAACAAGATTCTCTTCGAGAACCTGACCCCGCTGTTCCCGACCGTGCGCATGAAGATGGAAGCCGGTAACGGTTCCACCGAAGACTTGACCGGTCGTGTGATCGACCTGTGCGCCCCGATCGGCAAGGGCCAGCGTGGCCTGATCGTCGCACCGCCGAAAGCCGGCAAGACCATCATGCTGCAGAACATTGCCGCGAACATCGCGCGTAACAATCCTGAAGTTCACCTGATCGTGCTGCTGATCGATGAGCGTCCGGAAGAAGTGACCGAAATGCAGCGCACCGTGCGCGGCGAAGTGGTTGCCTCCACGTTCGATGAGCCGCCAACCCGCCACGTGCAGGTTGCCGAAATGGTGATCGAAAAGGCCAAGCGCCTGGTCGAGCACAAGAAAGACGTGGTGATCCTGCTCGACTCCATCACCCGCCTGGCCCGTGCCTACAACACCGTGATCCCGAGCTCCGGCAAGGTATTGACCGGTGGTGTCGACGCCCACGCCCTGGAGAAACCGAAGCGTTTCTTCGGCGCCGCGCGCAACATCGAGGAAGGCGGTTCGCTGACCATCATCGCCACCGCGCTGGTTGAAACCGGCTCGAAGATGGACGAAGTGATCTACGAAGAGTTCAAGGGTACCGGCAACATGGAACTGCCCCTGGACCGTCGCATCGCGGAAAAACGCGTCTTCCCGGCCATCAACATCAACCGCTCCGGCACCCGCCGCGAAGAGTTGCTGACTGCCGACGACGAACTGCAGCGCATGTGGATCCTGCGCAAGCTGCTGCACCCGATGGACGAAGTCGCCGCCATCGAGTTCCTGATCGACAAGCTGAAAACCACCAAGACCAACGACGAGTTCTTCCTGTCGATGAAGCGTAAGTAATACGACGTTTCAGGTCCGAAAAAATGGCGCCCCCAGGGGCGCCATTTTTTTTCGTGCGTTTTTTAAGCACCTTCGGCACGCAAATGCACCGCGATAAGCTGCCAGCCGCCGCCAGAGCAGGTAGGATGTACGCCTATTTTACGGGTGGCATGGTTAATGAAATTCAAGGATCTTCGGGATTTCGTGCAGCAACTTGAGCAGCGCGGAGAGTTGAAACGTATCCAGATGCCGATTTCGCCGGTGCTGGAAATGACTGAGATTTGCGACCGTACCCTGCGCAATAAGGGCCCGGCGCTGCTGTTCGAGAAGCCGACCGGTTTCGATATCCCGGTGCTCGGCAACCTGTTCGGCACTCCCGAGCGCGTAGCGTTTGGCATGGGCGCCGAGTCGGTCAGCGAACTGCGCGAGATCGGCAAGCTGCTGGCGTTCCTCAAGGAGCCTGAGCCACCCAAGGGTCTCAAGGATGCCTGGTCGAAGCTGCCGATCTTCCGCAAGATCATTGCCATGGCGCCCAAGGTGGTCAAGGACGCGGTGTGCCAGGAAGTGGTCATCGAAGGCGATGACGTCGACCTTGCCATGCTCCCCGTGCAAACCTGCTGGCCCGGCGATGTCGGCCCGCTGATCACCTGGGGCCTGACCGTCACCAAGGGCCCGAACAAGGATCGCCAGAACCTCGGCATCTATCGCCAGCAAGTGATCGGCCGCAACAAGGTGATCATGCGTTGGCTGAGCCACCGTGGCGGCGCCCTGGATTTCCGCGAGTGGTGCGAGAAGCACCCCGGCAAGCCGTTCCCGGTGTCCGTGGCCCTCGGCGCCGACCCGGCGACCATCCTCGGTGCCGTCACCCCGGTGCCGGACAGCCTTTCCGAGTACGCTTTTGCCGGCCTGTTGCGCGGTAACCGTACCGAACTGGTGAAGTGCCGCGGCAACGACCTGCAAGTGCCGGCCACCGCCGAAATCATCCTCGAAGGTGTGATTCACCCTGGCGAGATGGCGGATGAGGGCCCTTACGGCGACCATACCGGCTACTACAACGAAGTCGACAGCTTTCCGGTGTTCACCGTCGAGCGCATCACCCATCGGATCAAGCCGATCTACCACAGCACCTACACCGGCCGTCCGCCGGATGAGCCGGCAATTCTCGGCGTGGCGCTGAACGAAGTGTTCGTGCCGATCCTGCAGAAGCAATTCCCGGAGATCACCGATTTCTACCTGCCGCCCGAAGGCTGCTCGTACCGCATGGCCATCGTGACCATGAAGAAGTCGTACCCGGGCCATGCCAAGCGCGTCATGCTGGGTGTGTGGTCGTTTTTGCGACAGTTCATGTACACCAAGTTCGTTATCGTCACCGACGACGACATCAACGCCCGCGACTGGAACGACGTGATCTGGGCCATCACCACGCGCATGGACCCCAAGCGCGACACGGTGATGATCGACAACACGCCGATCGACTACCTCGACTTCGCCTCGCCGGTGTCGGGCCTGGGGTCGAAGATGGGCCTGGATGCCACGCATAAATGGCCGGGCGAAACCACCCGTGAGTGGGGTCGGGTCATCGTCAAGGATGAAGCCGTGACGGCGCGTGTCGATGCGATCTGGAAAGAATTGGGAATAGATTGATGCGTGTAACCCTGCAACCTTCCGGCGCGGTGCTGGAGCTGGTCCCCGGCGAGCGAATCCTCGAAGGCGCGCGTCGCCTGGGCTACGAGTGTCCCCAGGCGTGCCGCAATGGGGTGTGCCATGTGTGTGCCGCGTTGCTGGTTGAGGGCCGGGTGCAACAAGGCGGTGAGGTGCGTGACCACGGTGAGTTCTACACCTGCATCGCCGAGCCGCTGGAAGATTGCATCGTATTGTGGGATGGCGTGCTGGCGCCGGGAGAGTTGCCGTTGCGCAAGTTGTCGTGCCAATTGAGTGAGTGCGTGGATGTCGGTGGCGATGTGTGGCGCGTGCGCCTGCGGGCTCCGGCCGGCAAGGCCGTGCGTTACCACGCCGGGCAATACCTGATGATCGAACGGGAGAACGGTGAGAAGTCGGCGTTTTCCCTGGCGTCGGCGCCTCACGCCGGGCGCGAGCTGGAGCTGCATGTGCTGGTCCGCGAAGACAGCGCGCGCAGCCTGTTGGAGCAGCTGCAGCGCAACCAGATGGCGCGTGTCGAACTGCCGTTCGGTGACACCCACCTGGCGGAGCTGCCGGACGGGCCGCTGGTGTTGATCGCCGCCGGCACCGGCATGGCGCAGATGCACAGCCTGATCGAGCACTGCCGCGCATCCGGCTTCAAGCACCCGGTGCACCTGTATTGGGGCGTGCGTCGACCGGAAGATTTCTACCAGATCGAGCATTGGGACCAGTGGCAGCAACTGCCCAACCTGTTCCTGCACAAGGTTGTCAGCGACCTGTGCGGCTGGGAAGGGCGCTGCGGCCTGCTGCATGAAGCCGTGTGCGAAGACATTGCCGACCTCAAGGCGGTGCATGTCTACGCCAGCGGCTCACCGGCGATGATCTACGGCACCCTGGACGCGCTGGTCGACGCCGGCATGGATGCACACCAGATGCGCGCCGATGTGTTCGCCTACGCGCCTCGGCCCTGAGCCGAGCAAACATCAAATACAGCCCAAATGTGGGAGCGGGCTTGCTCGCGAAGGCGCCAGATCAGTCACCCTCTTCAGCGACTGACACACCGCTTTCGCGGGCAAGCCCGCTCCCACAGTTTGATTGCTGTTCGGGCTTGGGATTCGAGGCGCGGTACTGGCATTTGAACGGTCGGTACAACTCGGTTCCAACCTTGAAATACAACCCAAATGTGGGAGCGGGCTTGCTCGCGAAGGCGCCAGATCAGTCAGCATCTTCAGCGACTGACCCACCGCTTTCGCGAGCAAGCCCGCTCCCACAGTTTTGATTGCTGTTCGGGCTTGGGACCCGAGGCACCGGCGTTTGAGCGGTCGGTACAACTCGGTTTCAACCTTGAAATACAACCCAAATGTGGGAGCGGGCTTACTCGCGAAGGCGCCAGATCAGCCAGCATCTTCAGCAACTGACCCACCGCTTTCGCGGGCAAGCCCGCTCCCACAGTTTTGATTGCTGTTCGAGCTTGGGATTCGAGGCGCCGGCATTTTGAGCGGTCGGCACAACTCGGTTCCAACCTTGAAATACAGCCCAAATGTGGGAGCGGGCTTGCTCGCGAAGGCGCCAGATCAGCCAGCATCTTCAGCGACTGACCCACCGCTTTCGCGAGCAAGCCCGCTCCCACAGTTTTGATCGCTTTTCGGGCTTGGGACCCGAGGCGCCGGCATTTTGAGCGGTCGGCACAACTGGATTCCCACCTTGAAATACAACCCAAATGTGGGAGCGGGCTTGCTCGCGAAGGCGCCAGACCAGCCAGCATCTTCAGCAACTGACCCACCGCTTTCGCGAGCAAGCCCGCTCCCACAGTTTTGATTGCTGTTCGGGCTTGGGGTTCGAGGCACCGGCGTTTGAGCGGTCGATACAACTCGGTTCCAACCTTGAAATACAGTCCAAATGTGGGAGCTGGCTTGCCTGCGATAGCGGTGGGTCAGCGCAATATCTGCTGACTGGCATACCGCAATCGCAAGCCCGCTCCCACATTGGCTCGCACCGTGTCAGCTTCAGAAGCGCACGCCAGTCGTCACCATCGCCGCATTGAACCCCAACAGCACAAACTCTGCCGCCACCGGCCCGTAATGGGTGCCTACCGACGGAATGATCACCGGGGCCACGCCGAAACGGTTCAAGGGGATCTTGTCGCGGTATTCGCCGCGATAACCCTGGATCGCCCCGCCTGTCAGCTTCAAGTACACCGGATAGTCCGACATGTCATAGCGCTTGCCCGCGTAGGCGTAGTAGGAACGCTGGCGGAACGAATTGCGAAATGTCGCCCCGCCATACACAAAGCCTGACGCCTCATTGCGTTCCAGGCCGATCAGGTCCTGGTGGTTGTTGTGGTCCGGATCGGGCGCAAAGTGTCGGGTGTAGACACTGGTCTGCGCGTACCAGAAACCTTTGTCGTCGTTTGCCGGCGGTGTCTCTCCCGCCAGCGCAGTGGTGGCCTGGGCGAGAAACAACAGGCCAGGCAGTCGAAATGTCTTCATGGGTGCGACCTCGATAGTCGGTTTGATCGGCGGCTAGGTGGGTCGTGATGTGCGCGCTATTTTGACGGCAGGAGCATTCCCAAGGCTGAACCCGGGCTGAAAGTAACGGGATTGCCACCCTCAATCCTGACGAGTGGGGCGCCGTGCTTATGCATTCGCTTATTCTTTAAAGGTATTTAATTTGTTACATAAATATCTTTAAGCTATATCTCAACGGACTACCGATTTTTCTTCCAATGACCAACAACTGACCGCTACCGCCCGCCAGCCGGATCGATCGTACGAACTCAGGACACTGACGTTCTGAATTTTGATTTAGGGGAGCGGTATGGGGAGCTACAAGAAACACGCGTTGTACACAGCGATTTTGTCGGCCAATTTGCTGACCGCTGTGGGATTCAATCCAGTCCTGGCGGCGCAAACGCCCGCCGCCGATGCACCCAAACTCGACACCGTCATCGTTACCGGTACCCGCGCCCAGGAGCGCACGGCCAGTGCGTCGCTGTCGCCTATCGATGTGATTTCCGGCGATAGCTTGCGCAGTACCGGCTCCGATGAGCTGGGGGCAGTGTTGGCGCGGCTGATTCCGTCGATCAACTTCCCGCGCCCAAGCCTGGTAGACGGCGCCGAGCTGGTTCGCCCGGCGCAGCTGCGCGGGTTGTCGCCGGACCAGGTGCTCGTGCTGGTCAACGGCAAGCGCCGCCACACCAGCGCGTTCGTCAACCTGGGCGGGGCGGTAGGCCGTGGTTCGGCACCGGCAGACCTCAATGCGATCCCGCTGTCGGCGGTGGACCACATTGAAGTGCTGCGCGACGGTGCTTCCGCGCGCTATGGCTCCGATGCCATTGCCGGGGTGATCAACGTGATCCTCAAGCACGCCGACCATGGCGGCTCGATCTCCAGCAAGTTTGGCGAGTACAAGAAAGGCGATGGTATCCAACGCAATATCAGCGGCAACACCGGCCTGGCAGTAGGGGACAACGGTTTCATCAACCTCTCGGCCGAGGGGGCGGACAACGATTACACCAACCGCGCCGGTAAAGACTTCCGACCCGCCAGCGTAGGCTCTACCACCTACGGCCAGCAGGTGTTTCGCCAGGGTGAACCGGCCACCAATGAAGGCAAGCTGGCGTTCAACTCCGAGTATTCGTTCAACGATGGGCTGGAGTTCTACACCTTCGGTGGCTATAGCAAGCGGCGGGGCGAGACGGCGGCGTTCTATCGGGCGAGCAATGCCTCCAACAACATTCCGGCGCTCAACCCCAACGGCTACCTGCCGCTGATCAAGGGCAACCTGGAGGACACCTCGCTGGTGGTAGGCCTGCGCGGCCTGCTGGCCTATGACTGGCATTACGATTTGTCGGCCAACTATGGCAAGAACCAATACGAGCTGAGCACCGAAACCATCAACACCTCCCTGGGCCTGGCCACGCCGCGCAAGTTCGATAACGGCACGCTGAGCAACGATCAGAAACAAGTCAGCCTGGACCTGTCCCGTGAGTTCGATGTGGGCTGGCTGCCGTATCCGGTTTCGGTAGCGTTCGGCGGCGAATACCTGCACCAGGGCTACGAGATCGAGGCGGGTGAGCCGGCGTCCTACTACCAGACCGGCAGCTCCGGCCTGGGTGGATTCCGCGATGCCGATGCCGGCACCAGCTCGCGGCATAACTGGGCCCAGTACCTGGACCTGGAAACCAATTTCACCGAGAAACTCAGCGCTTCTGCGGCCGTGCGCCATGAGGACTACAGCGACTTCGGCTCCAATGTCAGCGGCTCGTTGTCGGCGCGTTATGACTTCACGCCGCAGGTGGCCTTGCGGGGCAGTGTCTCGAATGGCTTTCGCGCGCCGTCCCTGGCCCAGCAGAACTTTGCCTACACCTCGTCGCAGTTGATCGGCAGCACTATCCAGGAAGCGGGTACCTTTCCCGCCAACAGCCAGGTCGCCCGCCTGCTCGGCGCTGAAGACCTCAAGGCCGAGAAATCGCGCAACTACAGCCTCGGCCTGGTGCTGGAGCCCGCCGATGACCTGACCGTGACGCTCGATGTCTACCGCATCGACATCCGCGATCGCATCAGCCTGTCGTCAAACCTCAACCTCAACCCCGCGGCCATTGCCTACCTGCAAGCCAATGGCGTCGGCAACATCAACTACACCAGTGCCCGCTATTTCACCAATGCCACCGACACCAGCACCGACGGCGTCGACCTGGTAGCCAACTATCGCTACCAGTTCGATAACGGCATCCGCTGGAACAGCACCGTAGGTTACAACTACAACCACACCAAGGTGACGGACGTGAAGGCCAACCCGGCGATTCTCGATAGCCTGGGCGTGAACCTGCTGCGTGTGGACCGTCGCGAGCGCATAGGGTTGCTCGGCGATACCACGCCGCAGCACAAGCTGAGCCTGGGTAACGACTTCACCTTCGGAAATTGGGCGTTGCACAGCAACCTGGTGCGCTATGGTGAATTCACCAGCTACCAGGCGGACAAGGTCAACGACCAGACCTTCAAGGCCGCCTGGGTGCTGGATTTGTCAGCGGACTACAAGCTGAAGAACTGGACGTTCACCCTGGGCGGCGACAACGTCACCGATAAATACCCGGAAAAGGTCAACGCCTTCGCCAGCAGTGGTGGCAATCTCGCCTATAGCACTTTTTCGCCGTACGGTTACAGCGGCGCGTTTTATTACGGTAAAGTTGCTTACAACTGGTAACACACAGGAGGCGTACCGCTTTTCGCCATGACCGCCATTGAATCCGATCTTTTGCAATTGGCTTACCCTCCGCGGCTCGATCTGGGGCCGCAACTCACTCACGAACAGTTGTTGAGCTCGATGCAGGCCACCATGGGTCGGCACAAGGGTGGGCCGGTCTGGCTATTTGCGTATGGTTCGCTGATCTGGCGCCCTGAATGCTCGTCCACCGAGCGGGTGCGGGCACGGGTCCACGGTTATCACCGGGGCCTGTACCTGTGGTCTCACGAACATCGGGGTACGCCGGAGTTGCCGGGGCTGGTATTCGGGCTGGATCGCGGGGGTTCCTGCAGCGGATTTGCCTATCGGCTGCCGGAAGATCAGCTGGAAGCGTCGCTCTACGCCCTGTGGCGCCGCGAAATGCCCTATCCCTCGTACCGGCCACATTGGCTCAGTTGCCGTCTGGAAGATGGCAGCCAGGTGCAGGCGTTGGGGTTTGTGTTGGAGCGGCACTTGCCCAGCTACGCCGGGAACTTGCCCGACGAAGTGCTCAATCATGTGCTGGAAAGCGCTTGCGGGCGTTACGGCACGACTCGCGATTATGTCGAGCAGACCGTCAACGCCCTGCGTAGCCACGCCATGCCAGATAAAAACCTGGAGGCGCGGCTCAAGCGGTGTGCCAAGGATTGCTCAGGCGGTTAGCGCGCCGCGCTGACGCTGTTGGTGTGCCACAGCGTGGGGATCAGGAACGCGATAGCCAGCAGGCACGCGGCGATCAGCAGCACGAAACCACCGTCCCAGCCGAAATGGTCCACGGTGTAGCCCATGGCCGCACTCGCCGCCACCGAACCCCCAAGGTAACCGAACAGACCGGTGAAACCCGCAGCTGTACCGGCGGCTTTCTTCGGTGCCAGTTCCAGCGCCTGCAGGCCGATCAGCATCACCGGGCCATAGATCAGAAAGCCGATGGAGAACAGCGCGATCATGTCGATCACCGGGTTGCCTGGCGGGTTGAGCCAGTAGACCAGGGTCGCCACGGTCACCAGCGCCATGAACACGATGCCGGTCAGGCCACGGTTGCCCCGGAAGATCTTGTCCGACATCCAGCCGCACAGCAGCGTGCCCGGAATGCCCGCCCACTCATAGAAGAAGTACGCCCAGGACGACTTGTCGACCGTGAAGTGCTTGGCTTCCTTGAGGTAAGTCGGCGCCCAGTCCAGCACGCCGTAGCGCAGCAGGTAGACGAACACGTTGGCGAACGCGATGTACCACAGCATTTTGTTGCGCAGCACGTATTTGACGAAGATTTCCTTGGCGCTGAATTCGTCTTCGTGGCTGGCGTCGTAGCCTTCCGGGTAATCATTCTTGTATTGCTCGATCGGCGGCAGGCCTACCGATTGCGGGGTGTCGCGCATGGTAATGAAGGCGAAGGCCGCCACCAGCAACGCCACGGTGGCCGGGACGTAGAACGCTGCGTGCCAGTCGTTGAACCACGCCATGCCGAGCAGGAACAGCGGGCCGATCAGGCCGCCACCGACGTTGTGCGCCACGTTCCACACGGAGACCACGCCGCCGCGTTCTTTCTGCGACCACCAGTGCACCATGGTCCGCCCGCTTGGCGGCCAGCCCATGCCCTGGGCCCAACCGTTGATGAACAGCAAAATGAACATCATCGTCACGCTGGACGTGGCCCAAGGCGCGAAACCGAAAATGAACATCACCCCCGCCGACACCAGCAGGCCGAAGGGCAGGAAGTAGCGCGGGTTGGAGCGGTCGGACACCAGGCCCATGAGGAACTTGGACAGGCCGTACGCAATCGCGATGGCCGACATCGCCAGGCCCAGCTCACCTCGGGTGTAACCCTCGTCGATCAGGTAGGGCATGGCCAGCGAGAAGTTTTTGCGCAGCAGGTAGTAGCCGGCATAACCGAAGAAAATACCGGCGAAGATCTGCCAGCGCAGGCGTCGGTAAGTGCTGTCTATTTTTTCTTCAGGCAGGGGTGCCTGGTGTGCGGCAGGACGAAAGAAAGCAAACATTCAAGAGCTCCAAATTTCTTGTTTTGACTGCGGATGCGAATGTTACAGTTTCGTTACCGAAAATAGCATTGCCTCTTATCCGCAAATACAGGAAATGGGAGCAATCGCATGTTCTCTTACGAACATGTCGCTAATAGATAAGTGATGGTCGGTATCAGGTCTCGAGGCCTAAGGAGATCAACGGTGGGAGCTGGCTTGCCTGCGAGAGTGGTCTCGCAGCTGCACTTGTGTTGGCTGACCCACCGCTATCGCAGGCAAGCCAGCTTCCACCTCGGCCACATTTCAGTTGGTCAGCGGGTTTGGACCACGACTTTGCCCACCGCCCTGCGCTGCCCCAGGTCATTGATCGCCTGGGCGGCTTGCTCCAGCGGGTACACCTGCGAGACCAGCGGCTTGAGCTTGCCCTCGGCATACCAACTGAACAGTTGCTGGAAGTTCGCCGCATTGTCCTGCGGCTGGCGTTGCGCAAACGAGCCCCAGAACACCCCGACCACTGCCGCGCCCTTGAGCAGCGCCAGGTTGACCGGCAGTTCCGGGATGCGTCCGCTGGCAAAGCCCACCACCAACAGGCGGCCGTTCCAGGCGATGGCGCGGATGGCCTGGTCAAACAGCTCGCCACCCACCGGGTCGTAGATCACATCGGCGCCGTTGCCGTCGGTCAGGCGCTTGATCTCGTCCTTGAGGCTGGCTTCGCTGTAGTTGATCAACTCATCGGCGCCCGCAGCCTTGGCCACGGCCAGCTTGTCGGCGCTGCTGGCGGCGGCGATCACCCGCGCGCCCATGGCCTTGCCGATTTCCACGGCGGCCAGGCCGACGCCACCGGAGGCACCGAGGACCAGCAGGGTTTCGCCGGGTTGCAGGTTGGCGCGCTGTTTCAGCGCGTGCATCGAAGTGCCGTAGGTCATGCTGAAGGCGGCGGCGGTGTTGAAGTCCATGCTCGGCGGGATCGGCAGCACGTTATAGCCGGGCACCGCGACCTGTTCGGCAAAGCTGCCCCAGCCGGTCAGCGCCATGACCCGGTCACCGACTTTCAGGTGGCTGACCTTTTCTCCCACTTCACTGACTACGCCCGCCGCTTCGCCACCGGGCGAGAACGGGAAGGGCGGCTTGAACTGGTACTTGCCCTCGATGATCAGGGTGTCCGGGAAATTCACCCCGGCGGCATGCACGTCCAGCAGGATTTCGTTCTTCTTGATCGTAGGGCTTGCGGTCTCTTCCAGCACCAGGGTTTCGGCGGGGCCGAAGGCTTTGCACAGCACAGCTTTCATCGGACTATTCCTTTTGGCATCGTGGCCGATAAGTGTAGGAGGGTACGCCCGTGGGTCAACGAGCATGCCCCGGCCTGATAAGCCGCTATAAGCTTGTACTCAGCCTTGCTAGCGTTATGCTACCGGGCAACCGAATTTGAGGAATGAACTGTGAAAGCGTGGATCCTGTTGATGCTGGCCCTGACCTTGCCGATGGCAGCACAGGCCGAAGAAGCCAAAGAAGGCGAGGCGCCGAAGGTCAGCTATATCAGCCTGAGCCCGCCGTTCGTGGGCAACTACGGCCTGGACGGCACGGCGAAACTCAAGGTATTCAAGGCCGACATCGCCCTGCGCGTCACTGGCCCCGAGGCTGCCGCAGCGGTCAAAGCCAACGATGCGTTGATCCGCAACCAGTTGGTAGCGCTGTTCACCCAGCAGACCAGCGAGACCATGAGCACCATTGAAGGCAAGGAAAAGCTGCGCCAGGAAGCGCTCAAGCAGACCCAGCAAGTGATGAACGACGAGACGGGCAAACCGGTGGTGGAAGACCTGTTGTTCAACAACCTGATCATCCAGTAACGCGGCAGAACAGGCTTGTCGTGGCGAGCGGGCTTGCCCCGCGTTGGGTGGCGAAGCCGCCCCAAAACCCTACGCCTCGGTGTGTCTGAAGAAATGTGAAACTCGATCAGGGCTGCTGCGCAGCCCAACGCGGGGCAAGCCCGCTCGCCACAACAAGCCCGCTCGCCACGAGAACCGGTTCATAGACGTTAGGAGGCCAGGCTTTTACGGAACCTGGCCAACGCCACCGCAAAAAACAGCAAGCCAATCCCGGCCAGCGCCAACAAGTCAGGCCACACCACGCTCACCCCCGCATCCCGAAACAGAATCGCCGCGCTCAGGCTTACAAAGTGTGTCGAAGGCGAGCCCTGCATCACCCACTGCAACCATTCGGGCATGCTGTCCAGCGGCGTGCTACCGCCGGAGAGCAACAGCATCGGGATGATCACCGGGATCGCCAGCAAGCCGAACTGTGGTGTCGAGCGGGCCAGGGTGGCGAGGAAGATACCCAGCGCGGTGCTGGCAAACAGGTACAGCGCCGTCACTAACAGAAACAGGCTCAGGGATCCGGCCAGCGGCACGCCGAGCAAGCCTTTGACCACCACCTCCAGCGACAGCCAGGTACACAGCACCACCACCAGCATGTTGCTCCAGATTTTCGCCAGCATGATTTCCAGCGCCGTCAGCGGCAGCACCAGCAGGTGATCAAGGGTGCCGTGCTCGCGCTCGCGCAGCAGCGCGGTGCCGGTCAGGACAATGGCGAGGATGGTGATGTTGTTGACGATCTGGATCACCGCCAGGAACCAGCCGCCCTCCAGGTTGGTGTTGAACAGCGCCCGGGTGGTCAGCAGGGCGGGCGTCTTGCTCGCAGCATCGGTTTGACCGCTGTAGTTGAGCAATTCGCGCTGGAAAATCCGCCCGATGTAGCCCGCGCCCATGAATGCCTGGCTCATCGCCGTGGCGTCGACATTCACCTGCACGCCTGGCTGGCGACCGGCCAACAGGTCGGCCTGGAAGTTTGCCGGCACGTTGATCACGAAGGTGTATTCACCGCTGTCCATGACCTTGTCCAACTGGTCGTAGGCCAGCGGCGCAGGCGTCTGGAACTCCGGTGGTTGCAGGGCTTCGGCCATCTGCCGTGAAAGTGCACTGTGGTCTTCATCGACAAATGCCACGCTGGCGTTGTGCACGCCAATCACCGAGCCTGCGGCGGGCATGTAGATGGCCACGGTAAAGGCGTAGAACAGAAACAGCAGCAGCACGCTGTCGTGACGCAGGCTGGTGAGTTCCTTGAGGCCCAGGCGCAGGATGTGAGAAAGCGTGTGCATCAGGCCTCCTGCTTCTTGAGCATGACCAGGCTCAGCCCGGTGAACCCGACGAAAAATCCGAACAGCGCCAGGCACTGTGGCCATAACTGGCGCAGGTCGAGGGCTTTGGTGAAGGTGCCCACGGCAATATCCAGGAAGTGTCCGGCCGGAAACAGCGTGCCCATCAGGGCGGCCGCACCTTCCAGGGACGAGCGCGGCACGATCAGGCCGGAGAACTGGATGGTCGGCAGGCTGGTGATGATCATGGTGCCAAGGATCGCGGCGATCTGGGTGCGGGTGAATGCAGAAATCAGCAGGCCCATGCTGGTGGTGGCCAGCACGTACAGCAGGCCGCCGAATGCCAGGGTCAGGCCGCTGCCCTTGAATGGCACGCCGAACAGCCAGCGGTTCATCGCCACCAACAGCGCCAGGTTGACCAGGCTCACCGCAAGGTACGGCGCCTGTTTGCCGAGCAGGAATTCCAGGCGGGTCAGCGGTGTGGCGTAGAAGTTGGTGATCGAACCCAGCTCCTTCTCCCGCACGATGCCCAGGGCGGTGAGCATTGCCGGGATAAACGCCAGGATCAGTGCCATCACTCCCGGACCGATGGCATTCACGCTGACCACGTCCTGGTTATAGCGAAAGCGCGTTTCGAGTTTGACGGCAGCCTGGCTGCTGCGGGGCAGGCTGCTCAGTTCGGCCAGTTGCTGGAGATTGCCCTGGTGCACCGCTTCCACGTAGTTACGGCTGGTTTCCGCCTGAAACGGCATGCCACCGTCGAGCCACGCAGCCACCGTGGGTTGGCGACCGGCGTAGAGGTCACGCCCGAACCCCGGCGGGATTTCCAGGGCCAGTTTGATTTCTGAACGTTGCAGGCGCCGGTGCAACTCGGTGGCGTCGCGGATGGCGGGTTGTTCGGCGAAATAGCGCGAGCTGCGAAAGGCTTCCAGGTAGGCGCGGCTTTGCGGCGTCTGGTCCTGGTCGTAGACGGCGAAAGCGAGATTTTCCACGTCCAGGGAAATGCCGTAGCCGAAGATCACCATCATGAACATCGCCCCAAGCAGGGCGAACGCCATGCGCACCTTGTCGCGCAGCAGCTCCTTGCCTTCACGACTCGCCACCGCCAACAGGCGCGAGAGGCTGAAACCGCGCTTGCTGACCGGCGGTGTGCTGGTTTCGCTGACGGTTTGCGCGGGCGCGGTGGGTTCGGCTTCGCCCTGGGCTTGCTCCAGGCAGGTGACGAATGCGGCCTCCAAGGTGTCGCCGTGGAACTGCCGCTGCAGCGCGTCCGGCGTATCACAGGCCAGCACCTTGCCCGCATGCATCAAAGAGATGCGATCGCAGCGCTGGGCTTCGTTCATAAAGTGGGTGGACAGGAAAATCGTCACGCCTTGTTCGCGCGACAGCTCGACCAACAGCCGCCAGAAATCATCCCGCGCTGCCGGGTCGACGCCCGAGGTCGGCTCATCGAGGATCAGCACTTCCGGGCGGTGCAGCACCGCCACTGCCAAGGACAAACGCTGGCGCAGGCCCAGAGGCAGTTCCCCGGACGGCTGCTCGGCGACGTCACCGAGGTCGAAGCGCTGGATCAGCTCATCGATGCGCGGGCCGCTGTCGGCCTTGGGCAGGTCGAACAGTTGCGCGTGCAATACCAGGTTCTGGCGCACGCTGAGTTCGCCGTACAGCGAGAAACTCTGCGACATGAAGCCCACACGCTTGCGGGTGGCCAGGTCCTTGGCATTCACCGGATTGCCCAGCAGCATGGCACTGCCTTCAGTGGCTGGCATCAGCCCGGTGAGGACTTTCATGGTGGTGGTCTTGCCACATCCGTTGGAGCCGAGGAAGCCGAAAATCTCTCCCCGCCCAATCGCGAAGCTGACCTTGTTCACCGCAGTGAAATCCCCAAAGCGCAGGGTCAGGTCGTGGGCTTCGATGGCGATATCAGTGTTGGCGTTTTCCCTTGGCGGGATCACCAGTGGCTGGTTGTTGTGGGCGCTGTCGCCCTGGAAGTGCGTAAACGCTTCATCCAGTTTGCCGCTGGGTGTCGTCGCCGCCAGGTCCCGGCTCAGGCCATCGGCGATCAGCTTGCCACGGTCGAGCATCAGGCAATGTTCGAACTGCTCGGCCTCTTCCATGTAGGCCGTGGCCACCAGCAATGTCAGTTGCGGGCGCTCGCTGCGCACGGTTTCCACCAGTTCCCAGAAGCGCCGGCGCGACAGCGGGTCGACGCCGGTGGTGGGTTCGTCGAGGATCAACAGGTCCGGGTCGTGGATCAGTGCACAGCACAGGCCGAGCTTCTGTTTCATGCCGCCGGAGAGCTTGCCGGCAGGGCGCTCGGCGAAACGGGCGAGGTCGGTGGCCAGCAGCAGGTTGTGCATGCGCTGGTCGCAATCGGCTTTCGACAGGCCGAACAATGTCGCGAAGAAGCGAATGTTCTCGCTGATCGACAGTTCGGGATACAGGTTGCCGCCCAGGCCCTGGGGCATGAACGCGATGCGCGGGTAGAGGCTGTTGCGATGACGACGATCGGCTATGGAGCCGCCGAGCACTTCCAACTGGCCGTCCTGCAGTTTCTTGACCCCGGCGATCAGCCCCAGCAGGCTCGACTTGCCCGCGCCATCCGGGCCGATCAGCCCGCAGCGAGTGCCCGCGGGCAGGCTGAAGGCGATGTCGAGCAGTGCCTGTTGTTTGCCGTAGCGGTGGTTGATCCCGGTGGCGTGCAGCGCCAGGCCGGTCATTGCAGGTTGGCCGGCCAGTCGATATCCGCCGTACGCACATAGCCGGCGCCGGGCATGCCGGGCTTGGCTTGCGGCACGGCGCTGGGTTCGGTCAGGCGCAGTTTGACGCGAAACACCAGTTTCTGGCGTTCGTCGCGGGTTTCGACTTCCTTGGGTGTGAACTGGGATTTGGCCGCGACAAAGCTGATCTTGGCCGGCAGCGGCTGATCGGGCAGGGCGTCGAGCAGCACGCGTGCCTCACTGCCGACGGTCAGGCGCCCGGTGACGGAGGCGGGCAGGTAGAGGTTCATGTACTGATCGTGCGGATCGATCAGCAACAGCACGCGCCCCCCGGCGCCAAGCACTTCACCGGGCTCGGCCAGGCGCAGCTGGATAATCCCGTCGATGGGCGCGCGCAGGCTGCTGTCATCGATTTCGCTGGTGAGCTGGGCGACCTGGGCCTGGGCGGCGCCAATCGCGGCTTTCACCGAATTGACCTGGGCTTGCGCGGCAATCACGGCGGCATTGCCGGTGTTCTGGCGCGCCTGCTGTTGGTCGATCAACTGGCTGCTGGCGAAGCCGCGCTTGTACAACTCCTGGGTCCGCTTGAGTTCCTGGTTGGCGAGCAATTGCTCGCTCTGGCGCAGTTGCACATTGGCCTCGGCGGCGGCGAAGTTTTCCCTGGCGCGCAGCACCTCGGCTTCAGCCTGGGCGCGCTGGGCCTCCAGGGTGCGGGTGTCCATGCGGGCCAGCAGTTGGCCCTTGAGCACTTTGTCGCCTTCATCCACCCGCACTTCGGCGAGGCGCCCGGGGATCTTCGCGGCGATCTGCACTTCAGTGGATTCCAGGCGGCCGTTACCCATGCTCAGGCCTTCGGGCAGGCGGTCCTGGGTGGACTTCCAGTAACCAAAGCCGCCGGCGGCGACCAGTAACAGGATCAGCAACGTGGCAAATAGCTGGGAGGTGCGGTGGTTCGTCGACATGGGTGCATCCTGCGGCGTTAGCGTCCTAGTTTGACCGGTGTTGCCTCAGCGGGCCTTGATACCGGTCAAATGAAGCGCAAGCCTAACCCGGTTACCGTGCAGATGCATGCGCCGGGAACGTGACCGCAGGGTTCTGCTCTATCAGCGCAGTGCGAGTATCGCCGACCATTGCTCGGCAGTGACCGGCATCACCGAGAGGCGGCTGCCTTTTTGCACCAGCGGCAGTTCGGCAAGTGCGGCCTGTTGCTTCAGGTAGCCAAGGCCCAGCACATTGGCAAACGTTTCGACATGGGCGACGTTGATCGCACTCCACGGATTTTTCTCGGCGTTGGCCTTGGCGTCGAAATAGTGGCTGTCGGGTTCCAGTGCGGTGGGATCCGGGTACGCCGCCGCGACGATTTTGCCGATGCCGGCGATACCTGGCTCGGGGCAACTGGAGTGGTAGAAGAAAAATTGGTCACCCACCGCCATGGCGCGCAGGAAATTTCTCGCCTGGTAGTTGCGCACCCCGTCCCAGCGGGCTTCGCCAAGCTTTTCCAGGCCTTTGATGGAGAGTTCGTCGGGCTCGGATTTCATCAGCCAGTAGGCCATTTTTGGGCTCCTGAAACAGGCATTGGGAAAGTTGTCAGGCAATTCCATGACAAACCGACAGTCGGTTGGCGCCAAGGTTTGCGTGTTGGTTCACGTTAACGCAGAATGCCGGGATTTTAAGCTTGACGCAGCTGCAACGGACTACTTTGGAACGTTGTTGTCATCGTGTACGAGGTGCCTGAAGGGGGGCAATCGATGCAACGTAAACCGGATTTACTATGGATTTTGGTGATTTTGTTTGGTCTGGGTGTCGTGACCACCGGGTATGCGCAAAGCCTGTGGTCGAACAAGACCGATGCTCCCGTTGAACTGGCTCAACAGCAGCCACAGCCGTTCAAGCGTTAACCCTTCTTTCAAGGCGCCGCTGACTCCAGTGGCGCCTGTGCGATATACCATCCCTTGTCACTGACAGTGCCCGCCAACGGCACGTCCCAACTCGCCTGCACCAGTCGTTCGACTTTCTGACATTCATGGGCCAGGCCCAGCAGCGTCGGCTTGCGCCAGCTTTGGCGGCGAGCCAGATAGGCCAGGCTGCGGTCGTAGAAACCACCGCCCATGCCCAGGCGTCCGCCCGCGTCGTCGAATCCCACCAACGGCAGCAGCACCAGGTCCAGCGCCCAGACCTTGCGTTGCCGGCTGAGATTGACCCGTGGCTCAAGGATGCGAAAACGGTTGGGCAAGAGTTTCTCCCCAGGCCGCACGCGCTGGAACACCATCTTGGTCCGTGGCCAGGCGCTGAGCACCGGCAGGTACGTGGCCTTGCCCCGGCGCTGAGCGGCACGCAGCAGCGGGCGCGGATCGATTTCACCGTCCGTCGGCAGGTACAAGGAAATATGTTTGGCCCGGCGAAACAGCGGGTGCTGTGCCAGTTGCCGATACAGGCCTTGGGCGGCCCGGCGCTGCTCGCTCGGCGTGAGGGCGCGGCGGGCGTTGCGCAACATGCGTCGAAGTTGCGGACGGGAAAGCGGCGCAGGTTCGGTCATGGTTTTTCGGCTCATAAAACAATGCCAGTCCTGGGACTGGCATTGATTTGGAATTCAGGCTCCCCGACAGAGCCGCTGTCGACTTAGCCCTTGAACCCGAAAGTTCAAGGTGGAAGAAGCAGTAGGCTTTAAGGCTTTCCGTCTAGCGGACATGCACACCAGCCCAACGTGCAACTTCCAGGGTAGTGCGAATCGGCTCAGGGACATCGCCGACTGGCAAACACGCCAGGGAGTGGGGCGAGTATACCCTAAACCGTCTCGGCAATCAGCCCTTGGGTGCGTCTGAATCGCTGGAAAGCACCAGATCAACACGTTCCAGCAGGTCACGCACCTGCTCGCGCGTCGAGCCGCTGGCCTGCACGTCAGGGCGTTCCTGCTTATGCAGCAAATCGTGGGTGATGTTCAGCGCGGCCATCACGGCGATGCGATCGGCGCCGATGACTTTGCCGCTGCTGCGGATCTCACGCATCTTGCCGTCCAGGTAGCGGGCGGCGCTCACCAGGTTGTTGCGCTCTTCCTGCGGGCAGATGATCGAATACTCTTTGTCGAGGATCTGCACGGTGACGCTATTGCTTGAACTCATGAGTCTTGCTCCAGGGCCTTCAGGCGCGAAATCATCGATTCGACCTTACGCCGGGCGATTTCGTTTTTTTCAATGAGGTGAGCGCGTTCCTCGCGCCAGGTCTTTTCCTGAGCTAATAGGAGTCCGTTTTGACTCTTAAGTTGCTCGACCCGAGTAATTAGCAATTCGAGTCTGGCCATCAGCGCTTGCAGGTCGGTGTCTTCCATTGGGTTCCACTGGATTTGTCTGATGAATGGCAACTGCAGGATAAACGATCTGACGCCCTTGATAGTCTTGGTACGTCTGCCGGTGCTAGGATACAGCGCTCCATTCTAGACATTGCGCCGTCTGGCGCCTAGCTCACCATGCCCATTCAGAACTCCCCGTACGACGCTTTTTCCAAACTGCTGAGCTCCAGCGGCCACCCTTGCTCGCCTGCCGAACTGCACGGCGTGTTGCTCGGTCGCAGCTGCACCGGCGTGGGCTTCGATGCCGACAACTGGCTGGCCGACGTGGCCGAGCTGCTGGAAACCGAACCGACCGAAAACGTGCGTAACGCGCTGATCGGCCTGCAAGAGATGGTCAAGGGCGAACTGACCGGTGATGACGTCACCGTGGTCCTGCTGCTGCCGACCGATGACGCGCCACTCGCCGACCGTGCTGCCGCACTGGGCCAATGGTGCCAGGGTTTCCTGCACGGCTTCGGCGTGAATGCCGGCGGCCTGGACCTGAGCACCGATGCCCAGGAAGTGCTGCAGGACCTGGCGGCCATCTCCCAGGTGCAAGACGCCCTGGAAGAGTCCGAAGACGGCGAAAGCGACTACATGGAAGTCATGGAATACCTGCGCGTCGCGCCGCTGCTGCTGTTCACCGAGACCAAGAAGTCCGCTGAACCGGCCGCCCCCAAGCCGTCGCTGCACTAAGAAAGGACACCCCTCTGCCCATGATCCATATCCCCAAAGCGGAATACACCCGGCGCCGCAAGGCGCTCATGGCGCAGATGGAACCCAACAGCATCGCGATCCTGCCGGCCGCCGCCGTGGCCATTCGCAATCGCGATGTCGAGCATGTCTATCGCCAGGACAGCGACTTCCAGTACCTCAGCGGTTTTCCCGAGCCCGAAGCGGTGATCGTGCTGATGCCCGGTCGCCAGCATGGCGAGTACGTGCTGTTCTGCCGCGAACGCAATGCCGAACGCGAACTGTGGGACGGCCTGCGCGCCGGCACCGAAGGCGCGGTGCGTGACTTCGGCGCCGACGATGCCTTCCCCATCACCGATATCGACGACATCCTGCCCGGCCTGATCGAAGGTCGCGACCGGGTGTATTCGGCCATGGGCAGCAATGCCGAATTCGACCGGCACCTGATGGAGTGGATCAACGTGATCCGCTCTAAAGCGCACCTGGGCGCCCAGCCGCCGAACGAGTTTGTTGCCCTGGATCATCTGCTCCACGACATGCGCCTGTATAAATCGGCGGCAGAAGTGAAGGTAATGCGCGAGGCCGCGCGAATCTCCTGCGCCGCCCACGTGAAGGCGATGCAAGCCAGCCGCGCCGGCCTGCACGAGTTCAGCCTGGAAGCCGAGCTGGATTACGAATTTCGCAAGGGCGGCGCGAAGATGCCGGCCTATGGCTCCATCGTCGCCGCCGGGCGCAACAGCTGCATCCTGCATTACCAGCAGAATGATGCGGTGCTCAAGGACGGCGACCTGGTGCTGATCGACGCCGGTTGCGAGATCGATTGCTACGCCAGCGACATCACGCGCACCTGGCCGGTCAATGGCAAGTTTTCCCCGGAACAGAGGGCAATCTACGAGATTGTGCTGGCTTCCCAGGAAGCCGCCTTTGCCGAGATCGCGCCAAATAAACACTGGAACCAGGCCCATGAGGCAACGGTGCAAGTCATCACCGCGGGGCTGGTAAAGCTGGGACTGCTGCAGGGTGACGTCGACGAATTGATCGCCAGCGAAGCCTACAAACCGTTCTATATGCACCGTGCCGGCCACTGGCTGGGCATGGATGTGCATGACGTGGGCGAGTACAAGGTGGGCGGCGAATGGCGCGTGCTGGAAGTCGGCATGGCGTTGACCGTGGAACCGGGCATCTATATTTCGCCGGATAACCAGGCCGTGGCGAAGAAATGGCGTGGCATTGGCGTACGTATCGAGGACGACGTGGTGGTGACCAAGCAAGGCTGTGAAATTCTGACCGGCGGCGTGCCCAAGGCTGTCGCCGAGATTGAAGCACTGATGGCGGCTGCCCGATGAGCCGGGTCAACCTGGCGATTATCGGTGGCGGCCTGGTGGGTGCCAGCCTGGCGCTGGCGTTGCAAGCCGGGGCCAAGGCGCGGGGCTGGAAGATCGTGCTGATCGAGCCCTTCGCGCCGGGCGACAGCTATCAGCCAAGCTACGATGCGCGCTCTTCGGCGCTGTCGTTCGGGGCCCGGCAGATCTATCAGCGGCTGGGCATCTGGCAGGACATTTCCCGCCGCGCCGAGCCGATCAAGCAGATTCATGTGTCGGACCGTGGGCGGTTCTCCACCGCACGCCTGTCCGCCATGGAGGAGGGGGTCCCGGCCCTCGGCTACGTGGTGGAAAACGCCTGGCTGGGCCAATGCCTGTGGCAGGGCCTGGACAAAGACGTGGTGAGCTGGCGCTGCCCGGCGGAAGTCACGCGCATGGAACCGCTGCCGGATGGCTATCGCCTGACCCTCAATGATGAAACCGTGCTTGAGTGCGACCTGGCGGTGCTGGCCGATGGCGGCCGCTCCGGCTTGCGCGAGCAACTGGGCATCGGCGTGAAAACGCGCCCCTACAACCAGAGCGCGCTGATCGCCAACATCACCCCGAGCGAAGCCCATAACGGCGAAGCGTTCGAGCGCTTTACCGATGAAGGCCCGATGGCCTTGCTGCCGCTGCCGGACAACCGCTGCGCGCTGGTCTGGACCCGCATCGGCATGGACGCACAGCGCCTTGCCAACCTTGATGAGCGCAGTTTCCTGAGCGAGCTGCAGGGTGTGTTCGGCTACCGCCTGGGTACCCTGAAGCAAGTGGGCGCGCGTCATCTGTATCCGCTGACCCTGGTGGAAGCCGAAGAACAAGTGCGCTCGCACCTGGCGATCCTCGGCAACGCCGCCCACAGTCTGCATCCGATTGCCGGGCAGGGGTTCAACCTGTCCCTGCGTGATGCGAATGCCTTGGCCGAGGCGTTGTTGGCCGGGCCGGCGGTGCCGGGTGACCTGGCGACCTTGCAAGGCTATCGCGAGCGCCAGCGCCTCGACCAGCAACTGACCGTGGGCTTCTCCGACCAGGTCACGCGGCTGTTTGGCAGTGCGCAACCGTTGGTCGCGCTGGGTCGCAATATGGGGCTGCTGGGGCTGGATCTGTTGCCCCCGGCCAAGCGCTGGTTCGCCCGTCAGGCCATGGGCCTGGGCACGCGTCCCAATGCGTAGCTGGCTGACCCGGCGCGTGGGCAAGGCGCGGCTGCTGCGCTGGTTCTTGACCCTGTACCCGCCGTACCTCGGCGCGGGCGTGCGCGTACAGGCGCTCAGTGCCGACTTTCGGCATGCCAAGGTGCGCATGGGCCTGGGCTGGTACAACCGCAATTACGTGGGCACGCAGTTTGGCGGCAGCCTGTATTCGATGGTCGACCCGTTCTACATGCTGCTGTTGATGGAAAACCTGGGCCGCGACTATATCGTCTGGGACAAGGCCGCGAGCATCGACTTTGTCTCGCCGGGCAAGGGCCCGGTGTATGCCGAGTTTTCCATCGACGACGCCTTGCTCGATGAGATTCGTCGACAGACCGAGGGTGGCGAGAAGTACCTGCCGCATCTCAAAGTGCAGATTCATGACGGCTCCGGCACCCTGGTGGCGCGGGTCGACAAAACCCTTTACGTGCGGCGCAAGCCGCCAGCGAGACAGGCTTAAAGCATGGACATGCGCGCAGATGTGCTGATTGTCGGGGCCGGAATGGTCGGAAGCGCCCTGGCGCTGGCGTTGCAAGGCAGTGGCCTGCAGGTGCTGCTGCTGGATGGCAGCCCGCTGAGCGTCAAGCCGTTTGACCCCGAAGCGGCCTTCGAGCCACGGGTGAGCGCCTTGTCGACCGCCAGCCAGCGCATCCTTGAGCGCCTGGGTGTGTGGGACGGCATCGTCTCGCGACGTGCCAGCCCTTACGGCGAGATGCAGGTGTGGGATGGCAGCGGCACCGGGCAGATTCACTTTTCGGCGGCCAGCGTGCATGCCGAGGTGCTCGGGCACATCGTCGAGAACCGCGTGGTGCAGGATGCCTTGCTCGACCGCTTGCACGACTGCGACCTGGGCCTGTTGGCCAATGCGCGCCTGGAACAGATGCGCCGCTCCGGCGACGACTGGCTGCTGACCCTGGCCGACGGTCGCAAGCTGCGCGCGCCGCTGGTGGTGGCCGCCGATGGCGCCAACTCCGCGGTACGCCGCCTGACCGGCACCGCGACCCGCGAATGGGATTACCTGCATAACGCTATCGTCACCAGCGTGCGCAGCAGCCAACCGCACCAGCGCACGGCGTGGCAACGCTTTACCGACACCGGCCCGCTGGCGTTCTTGCCGCTGGCTCGCGATGGACAGGAAGACTGGTGCTCGATTGTCTGGTCGACCACACCGGCAGAATCCGAACGCTTGATGGCGCTGGATGACGAAAGCTTTTGCCGTGAACTCGAGCGCGCCTTTGAGGGGCGACTCGGCACGGTGATCAGCGCCGACCCGCGCGTCTGCGTGCCATTGCGTCAGCGTCACGCCAAGCGCTATGTGGCCGAAGGCCTGGCGCTGATCGGCGATGCGGCCCACGTGATCCACCCGTTGGCGGGGCAGGGCGTGAACCTGGGCTTTCTCGACGCGGCGGTGCTGGCCGAGGTGCTGTTGTCGGCGACCGAGCGCGGCGAGCGCCTGGCCGATGTGAAAGTGCTGAGCCGCTACGAACGCCGGCGCATGCCCCACAACCTGGCACTGATGGCGGCGATGGAGGGCTTTGAGCGCCTGTTCCAGGCCGACCAACTGCCGTTGCGCTGGTTGCGCAATGCGGGCTTGAAGCTGGTCGACCAGATGCCGGAAGCCAAGGCGGTGTTTGTGCGCCAGGCGTTGGGCCTGACCGGCGATCTCCCGGAACTGGCCAAGCCATGAGCTCAACGCGATCTGTGTAGGCGCCGGCTTGCCGGCGACGAGGCGAGCCTCGTGCAACATCTGGTAACGCCTCCGCCAAGCGCCACTAAATGTGAGTCCTTATCATTTGCCTTCTTTTTGCAAATGAGAGACCGCACCCATGTTGGCACCCAAGCGCCTCCTGACTGCCCTGGCACTCACCCTTGTCGGCAGCACCACCGTGCAGGCCGCCGATGAAGTCGTGGTCTACTCCTCGCGCATCGACGAACTGATCAAGCCGGTGTTCGACGCCTACACCCAGAAGACCGGTGTAAAGGTGAAGTTCATTACCGACAAGGAAGCCCCGCTGATGCAGCGCATCAAGGCCGAGGGCGAAAACGCCACCGCCGACCTGTTGCTGACCGTCGACGCCGGCAACCTCTGGCAGGCCGAGCAAATGGGCATCCTGCAGCCGTTCACCTCCGCGGTAATCGACAAGAACATCCCCCTGCAATACCGCTCCTCAAACCACGCCTGGACCGGTTTGAGCCTGCGCGCGCGGACCATTGCCTATTCAACCGACCGGGTCAAACCGGGTGACCTGACCACTTATGAGGCCTTGGCCGACAAGCAATGGGAAGGCCGCCTGTGCCTGCGCACGGCGAAGAAGGTCTACAACCAGTCGCTGACCGCGACCCTGATCGAAACCCATGGTGCGGCCAAGACCGAAGAAATCGTCAAGGGCTGGGTCAACAACCTGTCCACCGATGTGTTCTCGGACGACATCGCGGTACTGGAGGCGATCAACGCCGGCCAATGCGACGTGGGTATCGTCAACACCTACTATTACGGCCGCCTGCACAAGCAGAACCCGGCGCTCGCGGTGAAGCTGTTCTGGCCAAACCAGGGCGACCGTGGCGTGCATGTGAACCTGTCGGGTATCGGCCTGACCAAAAACGCGCCACACCCGGAAGCCGCCAAGGCCTTGGTGGAGTGGATGACCACGCCTGAGGCGCAGAAGATCTTTGCCGATGTAAACCAGGAGTTCCCGGCCAACCCGGCGGTACCGCCGTCGGCCGAAGTGGCGACCTGGGGCAAGTTCGTCGCCGACACCTTGCCGGTTGAAGTCGCGGGCAAGCGCCAGGCCGAGGCGATTCGTTTGATGGATCGGGCGGGTTGGAACTGAGTACAATTTTCAAGACACCGCCGATCTAATTGTGGGAGCGGGCTTGCTCGCGAAAGCGCCGTGTCAGTCGATACCTGAGTNTTCGCGAGCAAGCCCGCTCCCACATTGGTTAGCGGCGCCTTCAAAATCTTTATTTTTCTGAGAGCTTCTCCTTGGCCCACCCCGCCCAACGCCGCTGGTACCTGCCGGTCTTCACCGTCGCTGCCCTGGTGCTGCTGCCGCTGAGCGTACTGTTGCTGTCCTGGCAAAGCATCGATGCGCAAATCTGGTCCCATCTGTGGGAAACCCAGATGCCTCGCCTCTTGGGCAACACCCTGACCCTGGTGCTGGGCGTTGGCATTGGCGTCACCCTGTTGGGCGTGAGCCTGGCCTGGCTGACCAGCCTCTGCGAATTCCCCGGCAGGCGCTGGCTGGATTGGGCGTTGATGCTGCCCTTCGCTATTCCGGCCTATGTGCTTGCGTTTGTGTTCGTCGGCTTGCTGGACTTCGCCGGCCCGGTGCAAACCCTTCTGCGCGAATGGTTTGGCACCGGCTTGCGCCTGCCGCGAGTTCGATCAACCAGCGGCGTGATCATTGTGTTGGTGCTGGTGTTCTATCCCTACGTGTACCTGCTGGCGCGCACCGCGTTTCTGGCCCAGGGAAAAGGCCTGATGGAAGCCGCGCGGGTGTTGGGGCAATCGCCCTGGCAAGCGTTCTGGCGTGTCGCTTTGCCCATGGCGCGGCCGGCGATTGGCGCGGGTGTGGCGCTGGCATTGATGGAGACCCTGGCGGATTTCGGCGCGGTCTCGGTGTTCAACTTCGACACCTTCACCACCGCCATCTACAAGACTTGGTACGGCTTTTTCAGTCTGTCCAGCGCAGCCCAGCTGGCCAGCCTGTTGCTGTTGGTGGTGATGCTGGTGCTGTATGGCGAGCGGCGCGCACGGGGCGCCAGCCGCCCAGGCAATGAACGACCACGGGGTAAAGCCCTGTATCACTTGCGAGGGTTCAAGGCGGTCGCGGCCAGCAGTTGGTGTGGCCTGGTGTTTGCCTGTGCCTTTGTGATTCCGATGCTGCAACTGGTCGCCTGGTTCTGGCAGCGTGGCCGCTTCGACCTGGATGAACGTTATTCAGGCCTGATCGTGCATACCCTCTACCTGGGCGGCATCGCGGCACTGATCACCGTCAGCGTGGCGTTGCTGTTGGCGTTCGCCAACCGCCTGGCGCCGACCCGGGCCATTCGCTCCGGCATCAGCCTGGCCAACGTCGGCTACGCCCTGCCGGGCTCGGTGCTGGCTGTGTCGATCATGCTGGCGTTCAGTTACCTGGACCGTGAGCTGGTGGTGCCGCTGTCGGCATGGCTCGGCGGCGCGGGCAAGCCCTTGCTGTTGGGTAGCCTGTCGGCGCTGGTGCTGGCGTATCTGGTGCGTTTCCTGGCGGTGGCCTATGGTCCGCTGGAAAACAGCCTGGCACGCATCCGCCCGTCCCTGCCGGAGGCGGCGCGCAGTCTCGGGGTGAGTGGTCCACGACTGTTTTGCAAAGTGTATCTGCCGCTGTTGCTGCCCGGGACATTGAGCGCGGCGCTGCTGGTATTTGTCGATGTGCTCAAGGAAATGCCCGCAACCCTGCTGATGCGGCCTTTTGGCTGGGACACCCTGGCCGTGCGGATTTTCGAAATGACCAGCGAAGGGGAGTGGGCGCGGGCGTCATTACCGGCCTTGACCCTGGTGTTGGTGGGCTTGCTGCCGGTGATCGGGCTGATCCGACGCTCTGCCCGGCAAATCGGTTAGGTGCCAGTCCTACGGCTTGAGGCTACAATGCGCGGCATTCGGTGCGGTCCGTCTTTCGGATCGAGTCGCTGTGCGTGGCTGCAGGCCTTGTAAATCAAGGTGTCCAGCGCGGACGGCAACGCTGCGCACCTTCGCCACGCCCGGAAGGAGAAACCCATGGGACAGCGTACGCCTCTGTATGACCTGCATCTCGCCCTAGGCGCGAAAATGGTCGATTTTGGCGGTTGGGATATGCCTCTGCACTACGGCTCGCAAGTTGAAGAACACCATCAGGTGCGACGCGACTGCGGGGTGTTTGATGTATCTCATATGACCGTGATCGATGTCACCGGCCCCCAGGCCAAGGAATGGCTCCAGCACCTGCTGGCCAATGATGTCGATCGTTTGCATGGCTGCGGCCGTGCGCTCTACAGCGCCATGCTCAATGAGCAGGGCGGAGTAGTGGACGACATGATCGTCTACCGTACCGAAACCGGCTACCGCCTGGTGGTCAATGCTGCCACCCGCGACCAGGACATGGCCTGGATGCAGGCGCAGTTGGGCAGCTACGCGGTGCAGCTGCATGAGCGCCCCGAGTTGGCCATGCTGGCCATTCAAGGCCCGCACGCCCGGCAGAAGATCGCCGAACTGGTGACCCAGGTGCGCGCCACCCTGATCCACCAGCTCAAGCCCTTCGAAGGCCAGGCCGATGGCGACTGGTTTATCGCCCGCACCGGTTATACCGGTGAAGACGGCCTGGAAATTGTGCTGCCTGCCGATCAGGCCCCGGGCTTCTTCAATGACCTGGTGGGTGCCGGTATTTCACCCATCGGCCTTGGCGCCCGCGATACGCTGCGCCTGGAGGCCGGCATGAACCTGTACGGCCAGGATATCCACCAGGACGTTTCGCCGCTGGCGGCCAACATGGCCTGGAGCATTGCCTGGGAGCCGGCCGAACGCGAGTTCATCGGGCGCGCCGCGCTGGAAGCTGAACTGGCGGCGGGTGTGCAGTTCAAACTGGTCGGGCTGGTGCTTGAAGAACGCGGGGTTTTACGCGCTCATCAGGTGGTTCGTATCGCCAATGTTGGCGAAGGAGAGATCACCAGTGGTAGTTTCTCTCCTACGCTGAGCAAATCCATTGCCCTGGCGCGTGTACCGACGGCGACAGCCGATCGGGCCGAAGTGGAAATCCGCGGCAAGTGGTACCCGGTTCGAGTGGTCAAGCCGACCTTCGTGCGCCATGGCAAAACCCTGATCTAACTATTTCCGGCAGGCCAATGGCCGCTGACATTACTTCTTGAGGACACAGATTATGAGCGATATCCCTGCCGACCTGCGTTTTGCTGAAAGTCACGAATGGGCCCGTCTGGAAGCTGACGGCACGGTGACTGTCGGTATTTCCGACCACGCTCAGGAAGCGCTGGGGGACGTGGTGTTTGTTGAGCTGGCCGAGGTTGGCGCCCAGTTTGGCGCGACTGATCAGGCGGGTGTGGTGGAGTCGGTCAAGGCCGCTTCGGATATCTATGCCCCGGTGGCAGGCGAAGTGATTGCCGTCAACGAAGAGCTGAGTGGTAGCCCTGAGCTGCTGAACTCTGACCCGTATGGCGCGTGGATCTTCAAGCTCAAGCCAAGCAACCCGGCTGACCTGGAAAAACTGCTGGACGCCGCCGGCTACAAAGCTGCCATCGGCGAGTAAACCATGTAGGCGCTGGCTTGCCTGCGATGCGGGCACCTCGGTGTATCAGTGATACCCAGGTGATGCAGTCGCAGGCAAGCCAGCTCTCACAGTCGATTGTGACTAGCCGGCTTGCAGCACTGCCTTGACGGCTGCCACCGAACGCTCCACATCTGCCTCTGTCATCGCCGTAAACATCGGCAACGACACGATCAAACGTCCCACACGCTCGGCTACCGGAAACATGCCTTCCTTGAATCCCTGCGCCCGATACAGGCTCAGCAGGTGGATCGGCGGGTAGTGATAGCCAATGCCGACGCCATGGGCTTGCATCTGCTCCATGAAGGTGGCGCGGGCGGGCAGGCCGTCCTGACGCTCCGGCAGCACCAGCTGGAACAGGTGCCAGTTACTGTTCTCGAAGTCCGCCGGCGGCAATTGCGCGCCATACTTTTCCTCGAAGTCGCTGCCAAAGCACTTGAAGTAGTGTCGCGCCAGATTCTGGCGATGGGCGGTGATCTTCTCGATATGCGCGAACTGCCCCAAGCCGATGGCGGCGGCGATATCGGTCATGTTGAACTTGCCGCCCAGCACATCCACATCCAGGCCGTCGAAACCCGTGCGGGTGACGCCCTGCAGGCGATATTTTTCTGCCAGGCGCGCTTCTTCAGCGTTATTCAGCACCAGGCAACCGCCCTCGGAGGAGGTGATGTTCTTGTTGGCCTGGAAGCTGAACGACACGAAGTCACCCGTGGCCCCAATGCGCTCGCCATCCCAGCTGGACCCCAGCGCCTGGGCCGCGTCTTCAATGATGCGCAAGTTGTACTTGTTAGCCAGGGCATAGAGCATCGGCATATCCAGCGGCAGACCGGCGAGGTACACCGGGATGATCGCCTTGGTACGCGGGGTAATCGCTGCTTCGACCTGGGCCAGGTCGATATTGCGAGTGACCGGGTCGATGTCGGCGAACACCGGCGTGGCGCCCACTTCCAGGATCACGTTGGCCGTGGCAACCCAGGAGATCGGCGTGGTGATGACTTCATCACCTGGGCCGATGCCCGCGATGCGCAGGGCTATCTCCATGGTGCAGGTGCCCGAGTTGAACGTACGCACCGGGCGACCGCCAAAGTATTCCGACAGCTGCGCCTCGAATGCCTGCACTTTTGGCCCGCTGGTGATCCAGCCCGAGCGCAATACATCGCCCACCGCCGAGATGGTGGCTTCATCGATGGTGGGTTTGGAAAATGGCAGAAAAGGCTGTTGGCTCATGACGACGAAGGCATCCGTTTCAGATTGGCGATGAGTAGGCAAGGTATCAGTACCGGCATGGTTGCACGGCTAGACTGAATATAGCCTGTCATCCGTGAATGAATCGTCGTGTCACGGGCAAAAAAATGCCGCTTTATCAGCGGCATTCTTCAGGGAGTGAAAATCACTCGGTGACAGCGTTTTTCGCGAGGATGGCGTTGGCCAGCTCCATGTCCGTGGCCTGCAGGCCAGGGTTATCGGCGCGGACTTTCTGCATCGCAGCTTCCAGGTATGGGCCACGGATGCCGCCGTCGCTGGCAACAAAGCTGCCGGCGTCGTCTTGTGCGGCGACCACCAGCTTGTGGTCCTTGAAAGTCAGGTACGTCGAGCCGGTGGTGGCGCCCGACGAGATGACATTGCGCCAGAAGCTGTCGGCCATGGCTGAACCGACAGGGAGGGAAAGCACAGCAAGGGTTGCGACAGCATATTTGAGACGCATGATGGGTGACTCCGGGTGGGTTATCTGTACTTTATGATTGTAGTAAGCCCAGCCGAGTTCCATCACTGACTAAACAGTTTCAACCTTCAATACGGCACCTTCCCGACCAATTACCCGTACGTGAGCGCCTACAGGGCTGTCGGGACCGGTGACCATCCACACGCCATCGCCGACTTTTACCTTGCCGCGACCCTCGACAATTGCCTGATGCACCACAAAGGTGCGCCCCACCAGCTCGGAGCCACGTTCGTTCAGCCCTGGTTGGTCACTGACCTTGGCGCTGCTGCGCTGGCGTTTCCACCAATACACCGCCGTGAGGATCGACAATACGGCGAACAGCAGCAGTTGCCATTCCAGTCCCAAGGGCGGGACCAGGAACTTGATCACGCCGACTGCGGCTGCTGCGATGCCCATCCACAGCAGGTAGCCACCAGCGCCGAACACTTCGAGTATCAACAGCACGGTGCCGAGCGCCAGCCAATCCCAGAATGACAAATTCAGCAGGAAATCCCACATGGCGATGGCCTCAGCCTTTCTTGCTGTCGAACGTTGCCTTGACGATCTCACCGATACCGCCGACCGCGCCGATTACTTGGCTGGCTTCCAGCGGCATCAGGATGACCTTGCTGTTGTTGGCCGAAGCCAGCTTGCCCAGGGCGTCGATGTATTTTTGCGCGACGAAGTAGTTGACCGCCTGCACGTTGCCCGATGCGATCGCCTCCGACACCACCTGGGTGGCGCGCGCTTCGGCTTCGGCCTGGCGCTCACGGGCCTCGGACTCAAGGAAGGCCGCCTGACGGCTACCTTCGGCTTCGAGGATCTGCGCCTGCTTCTTGCCTTCGGCGGTCAGGATCGCCGATGCCCGCAGGCCTTCGGCCTCGAGGATTTGTGCACGCTTGATCCGCTCGGCTTTCATCTGGCCGGACATGGCAGCCATCAGGTCGGCGGGCGGGCTGATGTCCTTGATCTCGATACGGGTGATCTTGATACCCCAGGGGGCGGTGGCTTCATCCACGGTTTTCAGCAGTTTTTCGTTGATGCCGTCACGCTGGCTGAGCATCGCATCCAGCTCCATCGAGCCGAGCACCGTACGGATATTGGTTTGCAGCAGGTTGCGGATGGCGTGCTCGAGGTTGTTGACCTCGTAGGCGGCCTGGGCGGTATTGACCACCTGGAAGAAGCACACGGCGTCGATCTGCACGGTGGCGTTGTCGGCGGTGATCACTTCCTGCGGCGGGATATCCAGCACGCTTTCCATCACGTTGATCTTGCGACCGATGCGGTCCATGACCGGGATGATGATGTTCAGGCCGGGCTTGAGGGTGTTGGTGTAGCGGCCGAAGCGCTCGACCGTCCACTGGTAGCCTTGGGGCACTACCTTGAAACCCATGAAGAGGATGGCGACGGCCAACCCCACGAAAAGAAGCAGTACGGTTCCGATCTGCATAGCGATTCCTTATCTAAGAATGTCAGTAAAGCGACAGCCGGCCGATTGTAACGGGGTTGTCACCGATAAAGACGCTTTCACCGCGCAACCAGCAAAGGATTTGTTACCGAATCCCCAGGCGTTACCCGTAATACTTCCGCGAGCGAGGTGAGCCCCGCCTTTACCTTGTGCATGCCGGCCATGCGCAAGCTGCACATGCCCTGGGCAATGGCCGCCTGACGCAGGGCGTGCACATCGGCGCCGGGCGTGATCAGGGCCTTGAGGTGTTCAGTCATGACCATCACCTCGTAGACCCCGGCACGGCCGCGGTAGCCGCTGTGTCGGCACTCAACGCAACCGCTGGCCTCGTGGGTGTCATCCATGGCGCGCTTGCAGTGAGGGCATAACAGGCGCACCAGGCGCTGTGCCATGACTCCCAGTAGCGTAGCCTTGATCAAATAATGAGCAATTCCCAGTTCCTGCAGGCGGCTGATGGCACCCGGTGCATCGTTGGTATGCAAAGTCGACAGCACGAGATGTCCGGTCAGCGCAGCCTGGATCGCCATTTCTGCGGTTTCCTGGTCGCGAATCTCGCCGATCATGATGATGTCCGGGTCCTGGCGCAGCAGGGCGCGGATGCCGCTGGCGAAGGTCAGGCCGATGCTGTGCTGCACCTGCATCTGGTTGAACGAAGGCTCAACCATCTCGATCGGGTCTTCCACGGTGCACAGGTTGACCTCGCGGGTCGCCAGTTGCTTGAGCGTGGTGTAAAGGGTGCTGGTCTTGCCTGAGCCGGTCGGCCCGGTCACCAGGATGATGCCATTGGCCTGGCGGGTCATGGCCTGCCAGCGTTGCTGGTCGTCGCTGGAAAGGCCCAATTGGTCAAAATCCCTGAGCAGCACCTGCGGGTCGAAAATCCGCATCACCAGTTTCTCGCCAAACGCGGTGGGCAAGGTCGAGAGGCGCAGCTCAACTTCTGCACCTGTCGGGCTCTTGGTCTTGATCCGACCGTCCTGGGGTTTGCGTTTGTCCGCGACGTTCATGCGGCCCAGGCTTTTCAAGCGGCTGACCACCGCCATCGTGACCTGGGGCGCAAACTGATAAACGTCGTGCAATAGCCCGTCGATGCGAAAGCGCACCCGGCCCTGGTCGCGGCACGGTTCGACATGGATATCACTGGCCCGTTGGCCGAATGCGTACTGCAACAGCCAGTCGACGATATTGACGATATGCGCGTCATTGGCATCTGCCTCCTGGTCACTGGCACCGAGGTTGAGCAGGTCTGCAGTGCCGGGCGTCGCGACCTTTTGCTCTGCGCCACTGACGGACTTCGCCAACCGATAAAACTCGCCGATGCAGCGTTGGATCTCTTGCGGGTTGGCCACCCTGCGCTGGATCGAGCGCTTGAGCACTTGGGCAAGTCCGGCTTCCCAGCTGGTGATATAGGGCTGGGCGCTGGCGACCGTGACGGTCTGCGCATCCACCGCGACCGCCAGGATGGCGTGGCGTTGGGCGAAGGCGTAGGACATCAGCGGCACAATCGTCGCCACGTCGATCTTCAGCGGGTCGATGCGCAGATACGCTTGGCCGACATGCTCGGCCAGCCACTGGGTCAGGGTTTCCAGGCAGGGGCCTTCGGCAGCGATGCATTCCAGTGGATGCCGGCTGTGACTGGCCGGCAGGGTCGCCAACCGTTGCGCCACCTCGGGTGTGACCAGCCCATCGTCGACCAATGCCGGCAGCAGTTGATGCAGTTCCAATCGACGGTCAAGGGGCATGCGGGTTTCCTGGCTGGCAGCGGATGTAAGCTACACGCTAGCCAGCGCCTGGATATCTTCCTCCCCGCGTGTATTGCAGCCTTTTACCGAATCGCTGCCACCAGCGCCTGAGCCCCTACGCAGTCGGCTTGGTCCACGTGCAGCGAGCACACGCTGATCAGGTTTCGAATCTTTTCACCGATCACTTGGGCGCGGTGCCAGCTCAAGCCATCCATCATGATTTCGATGTACAGCAGGTCTGCCTCGCGGTTCACCGACACCCGCGCGGGGGTGAGGAACTGCAGGGCGAAATAGTTGAGTACCCGGCACACCACATCGGGTTCAGCCTCGGCAACGATCTGATAATGCGCCTGGCAATGGGCGCTGCTGACGGCCCATGCATCGACGCGGGTGGCAGGGTGGGTGGTTTCGACGGCGTGCATGCTGACTCTCCAGATTCGACTGGAGAAATTTTTACATTCGCCACCGGAGATTTCTTATCTAAGATGGGCGCAATTGACGATTAAAAAACTCAATCAATTCAAGATAAGCATCAGAACAGGTATTTTTATGCACAGCGAATTGGACGCCTACGACCGCCGCATCCTGGCCCTGCTGCAAGAGGATGCCTCGCTTTCCAGCGCGCAGATCGCCGAGCAGGTCGGCCTGTCCCAGTCGCCGTGCTGGCGGCGTATCCAGCGGCTCAAGGAGGAGGGCGTGATCCGTGGCCAGGTCACCCTGCTGGATCGCAAGAAGATCGGCCTCAACACGCAGATTTTCGCCGAGATCAAACTCAACGCCCACGGGCGGTCCAACTTCACGGAGTTCACCGAGGCGATTCGCGGGTTTCCGGAAGTGCTGGAGTGCTATGTGCTGATGGGGGCGGTGGATTTTCTGTTGCGCATCGTGACGGCGGATATTGAGGCGTACGAGCGGTTTTTCTTCGAAAAGCTGTCGATGGTGCCGGGGATCCAGGAGGTCAACTCGATTGTCGCGTTATCCGAGATCAAGTCGACCACCAGCCTGCCGGTCCTGCGCTGACCGAGCCGGCCGCATCGCGGCCAAGCCCGGCTCCCACAGGGGAATGCATGCCAATGCAGGCGCCGGCTTGCTGGCGATAGCGCTTACAGACGCAGCAGGGTCTTCCACGCGCGGTTCTGATACACCGCAATCGCCTGGTGCATGCGCGCATCCAGCGATTCATCGGTGATCGGCTGGTTGGCCAGTTGCACCAGCTTGTTCAGCTCACCGTACAGACGGTCCAGTTCCGGAATGTCCACCACCTGGCGGGCATGATGCAGCCAGGCCTGGATGCGTTCGATACGCGGCAGTTGCTCGGCGAGGTCCTCCGGTTGCTGCTGGTAGCGCGGCAGTTGCAGGGCGACGGCATCGTCGGCGAGCAGGCGCGGCAGCCAGTTGGTGATTTGCGCGGCGCCCTGGCGGTTGCCGCGCACATTGCGATCGGCCGTCCAGGCTCGCGCCAGCAGCCAGCGCGAAGCGTTCAGTGAGAACAGGCCCCAGCGCACGTCGTCCAATTCTTCGATGAACTGCTCCGGCGCGGCTTTGCGAATGTCTTCATCGTCGTCACCGGCCTGCACCAGCGGGCGCCAGTCTTCCAGCAGGGCATCCAATGCGCTGCGCAGTTCGCTGGTGGATTGACGCGGTGCGGCCTGGCCGAGGCTGCCGATCAGGGCACGCAGTTCGCCGAGGTTGTCGACCCAGTCCTGCAACAGGCGCCAGTGGCCATTGAAACGGTATTGCTCGGCCAGGCGCTGGCTGCTGCCCAACAGGTGCCACATGATCGCGGCGAATGCGTCATCCAACGGCATTTCGGCGTGCAACTGCGGCGCTGGCAGGCTCAGGGAGTAGCTGCTGGCGTCGTACAGGCGGTAGCCGCGCTCGGCCTTGCTGATGTCGCACGGCATCAGTGCGAGGGTGGCGGCCAACTCGGCGGCCAGTTCCAGCAGGGCCGCCGGTTCGCCTTCGCGCAGTTCCAGTTCCAGCTCGCAGATTTCTTCTTTCTGCTTGCCGACCACCACGTGTCCGAGGTCCAGGGCCGCTTCGATCACGACTTTGGCCTTGCCTCGGCCCCAGGCGATTTCGGCGCGCTCACGCACGAAGTCAGTGGTGAAGATTGGCTTGAGGGTCTTTTTATCCAGCTCGGCCAGTTGCTCGGGCCAGCAGTCGCCGTCGAGCTTCTTCACGTCGAGCTTGGCTTTGGGCAATTCCCAGTTGTACTCGTTACGTTCCGACAAACCGGCGACGCTCTGGCCACGGGTCTTGAGGGTCTGGATCACGTCGTCACCGTCCTTGCGCAGGCGCAGCGCGACCTTGGCCTGGGCCAGGTCGCGTTCGGGGGTGTCGAAGTACTGGTTCATCAACTCACGGCGTTCCCAGCCACTTTTGTTGCGTTTTTTCAGTAGCGGGTGCTCACGCAGCGCGGCGAGTGTTTCGCGGCTGACGCGGAGCTTGATTTCGGTTTCTTTCTGCATGGCCGGAAAATCCAGGATCGGGAGCGCAGCCGGGGAAAAGAGTGGCTGCCAAGGCCGTGCAGTGTACAGGACTGAGCCCGGCAACGCGCCGCAACGGTTTATTGTGTCGTGCAGATGGCTCTATAGTGGGGCTCATCCGGGAAGTTGAGAGGCTGCGCATGCCATTACCGTCCATGAAAGAGCAGTTCGCCGCGCTGATTGCCGCGCCTTCGGTCAGTTGTACCCAAGCGTCTCTCGACCAGACCAACCGACCGGTCATCGATTTGCTCGCAGGTTGGCTGGGCGACCTGGGTTTCGCCATCGACATCCAGCAGGTCAGCCCCGGCAAATTCAACCTGCTCGCCAGCTTCGGCAGTGGCCCCGGCGGCCTGGTGCTGGCCGGCCATAGCGATACCGTTCCGTATGACGCTGCGTTGTGGAAGACCGATCCGCTCAAGCTGACGGAAGTCGACGGCCGCTGGGTAGGACTGGGCAGCTGCGACATGAAGGGTTTTTTCGCGCTGGCGATTGAGGCCGTGTTGCCGTTGCTCGATCAGCCGTTCAAGCAGCCGTTGCTGATCCTGGCCACCTGTGATGAAGAAAGCTCCATGTCCGGCGCCCGCGCGCTGGCCGAGGCAGGTCGCCCGTTGGGCCGTGCGGCGGTGATCGGCGAGCCTACCGGCCTCAAGCCGATCCGCCTGCACAAAGGTGTGATGATGGAACGCATCGACATCCTCGGCCAAAGCGGCCATTCGTCGGATCCGAGCCTTGGCCACAGTGCCCTGGAGGCCATGCATGACGCCATCGGCGAACTGCGCGGCCTGCGCCTGGCCTGGCAGCGCGAATACCGCAACCCGCAATTCAGCGTACCGCAGCCGACCATGAACTTCGGCTGCATTCATGGTGGCGACAACCCCAACCGTATCTGCGGCCAGTGCTCCCTGGAATTCGACCTGCGGCCATTGCCCGGCATGGACCCGCAGGTGCTGCGCGCCGCGATCCGGCAGAAGCTCGAACCCTTGGCCGAGCGCCACAAGGTCAAGATCGACTATGCGCCGTTGTTCCCCGAAGTGCCGCCGTTCGAGCAAGCCGAAGACGCCGAGTTGGTGCGGGTTGCGGAACGATTGACCGGTCATCGTGCCGAAGCAGTAGCGTTCGGCACGGAAGCGCCTTATCTTCAGCGCCTTGGTTGTGAAACCCTGGTGCTCGGCCCTGGCGATATCGCCTGCGCCCACCAGCCGGGCGAGTACCTCGAAATGTCACGCTTGACGCCTACAGTGCGTCTATTGCGTGAATTGATCGAACATTACTGCCTGAAACCTGCATAAATTAACCCTTGCCTGTTCGTACATAGAAGGAGAGCGAGCGTGTCGCCAAGCCTGTTCCGACGATAACCATCAGCCCGCTGTGCGTTTTCACGATTCATCCTTTTTCGGCTGCTTTTTATTACAGGCCCAGGTTTTATGCCCGAATACGTCAATTGGCTTCGTCACGCTTCGCCCTACATCAATGCTCACCGGGACTGCACCTTCGTGGTCATGCTGCCTGGCGACGGTGTGGAACATCCGAACTTCGGCAATATCGTCCACGACCTTGTGCTGCTGCACAGCCTCGGCGTGCGCCTGGTGCTGGTGCACGGTTCGCGCCCACAGATCGAAGCGCGCCTTGAGGCGCGCGGCCTGACCCCGGCTTACCACGAAGGCCTGCGCATCACCGATGCCGCAACCCTGGAGTGTGTGATCGACGCGGTCGGCCACCTGCGCATCGCCATCGAAGCGCGCCTTTCCATGGACATGGCCTCGTCGCCGATGCAGGGCTCGCGCCTGCGGGTGGCCAGCGGCAACCTGGTGACCGCACGACCTATCGGCGTGCTCGAAGGCGTTGATTACCACCACACAGGCGAAGTGCGCCGCGTCGACCGCAAGGGTATCAATCGCCTGCTGGACGAGCGTTCCATCGTGTTGCTGTCGCCGCTGGGCTATTCGCCGACGGGTGAGATCTTCAACCTGGCCTGCGAAGACGTCGCCACTCGCGCCGCCATCGACCTGGGAGCCGACAAGCTGTTGCTGTTCGGCGCCGACCTCGGCCTGATCGATGAAAATGGTCGCCTGGTCCGCGAGCTGCGTCCGCAGCAAGTGCCGGCGCACCTGCAACGCCTGGGCAGCAACTACCAGGCCGAGCTGTTGGATGCCGCCGCCGAGGCTTGCCGTGGCGGCGTCGGGCGCAGCCATATCGTCAGTTACGCCGAAGACGGCGCGCTGCTCACCGAACTGTTCACCCGGGACGGCGGCGGTACGCTGGTGGCCCAGGAACAATTCGAGCTGGTCCGTGAGGCGGCGATTGAAGACGTCGGTGGCTTGCTGGACCTGATCAGCCCGCTGGAAGAACAGGGCATCCTGGTGCGTCGTTCGCGCGAAGTGCTGGAGCGTGAGATCGAGCAATTCAGTGTGGTCGAGCGCGAAGGCATGATCATCGCCTGTGCGGCGCTGTATCAGATCGCGGATTCGGACGCAGGTGAGCTGGCGTGTCTGGCGGTGAACCCGGAATACCGCCACGGCGGGCGCGGTGATGAGCTGCTCGAACGCATCGAAACTCGTGCGCGGGCCCAGGGTTTGAAGACCTTGTTCGTGCTTACCACGCGTACCGCCCACTGGTTCCGCGAGCGGGGCTTTGTGCCGAGCAGTGTTGATCGCCTGCCGTCGGCACGGGCGTCGCTGTACAACTACCAGCGTAATTCGAAGATCTTCGAAAAGGCGCTGTAACCCCCATTCTGCAGGAGCCGGCAAGCCGGCTCCTGCAGGGTCAGGGCTTGATGAATTGGTCGGTCACAAAGGCCGAATAGTCCGGCAGCACCGTCTCGACCTTGCCTTGTTCCTTCAAGAACTTCGCCGTCTCTCCAATCGCCTTCGCCGTGCCGCCTTTGAGCAGTGCGTCGGTCTGCTGCGCCTTGGCGTCCGGGAAGGTGGTACCGGCCAACAGCTCTGGAATGTCGGCGGCGTTTGATCCTGTCAGTTTGGCGATTTTCTGTACCGGCTCGGAGTCCACTGTCCAGGCATCTTTATGGGCGGCGTAGTCAGCGAAAGAGTCCAGCGTGACCTTGGCAAACCTGGCCACTACGTCAGGATGTTTTTGCGCAAAATCCTTGCGTGCTACCCACACCTCAAACGTCGGTGCGCCCCACTGACCCACCTGGGCCGCGTCTGTCAGGGTCTTGCCGGTCTTGCGGATCTCTCCGAGCGCAGGTGACCAGACAAAAGCGCCGTCGATATCACCCCGTTTCCACGCGGCGGCAATTTCGGCGGGTTGCAGGTTCACCACTTTGACTTTCCGGGTGTCCAGCCCCCAATGCTTCAATGCACCGAGCAGGCTGTAATGAGAGGTGGAGACAAAGGGCGTGGCGATGGTCTTGCCGACCAGGTCTTCGGGTTTGTCGATGCCGCTGCCGTTGCGCACCACCAATGCTTCAGAAGTATTGATCTGCGCCGATACGATAAACGCGACGATCGGTAGATTGCGCGATGCAGCTGCGGCGAGGGGGCTGGAACCGAGGTTGCCGATTTGCACATCACCCGAGGCGATCGCGGTGACGACTTCCGGCCCGCTGTTGAATCGGCGCCAGGCAATTTTCTCGCCAATGGCCTTTTCATAGAGGCCATCGGCCTGTGGGACTTTGCTGGGATCGATACCCGTTTGGTAGCCGACGGTTAAATCGGCGGCTTTGACACCAAAAGAAAGTATTAGTGACACAAAAACTGTAACAAATTGACGGGAGGATGTGCCTTTGGCCATGATGGCGTCGCCTTTTTGATCGTGGGTGACGTATGAAACGGTACGGCCACACTAATCGATCTAAAAAAGCGCTAACAAATACCCTTTGGGAATTAGCTTATGGAGCGGCTCGTCTATGCTGACCCGTTCGCGCCATGGAAAGTCTTATTCCCGAATCGTATGAAAAAGAATGAAACAATTCTTTTTGGGTGTATGAAAAACTCATTACCCTGCAGGGACCAAATTAACTGCGATTAGACGAAGGTAGTAGACACACAAGGTTACGATTGACTTGGTAGTCACTATCTGGCGCTAATCGCGCATCTGTGGATCGAGGGCGTCAGACCCGAGACCAAAGAAATACAAAAATTAGAAATGAGAGGAGCGGTACATGAAGAAGTCAACATTGGCGTTGGCCGTGGCTGTAGCTGCGATTGCCCAACAGGCAAACTCCGCCGGTTTCATCGAAGATAGCAAGGCAACACTGGGGCTGCGTAACTTCTACATCAACACCGATAACCGTGATGGCCACCGTGGCACCTCTAACTCGGCGAGCAAAAACGCCGAATGGGGCCAAGGCTTCGACCTGCGTTTCATCTCGGGTTACACCCAAGGTACTGTTCAGTTCGGTGTTGACGCGATCGGCCTTTATGGCGTACGCCTCGATTCCAGCCGTGCAGAACACGGTAACTACACTGGCTCCGCTTCCGGCGGCACCGTGTTCCCAAGCGATGGCAACAAAGCCGTCAACGATTACGCCAGCCTGGGCGTAACCGGTAAGGTCAAGATCTCCCAAACCGAACTGAAGCTGGGCACCCTGCAGCCTAAGCTGCCAGTGATCGTGACCAACGACGGTCGTCTGCTGCCGCAAACCTTCCAAGGTGGCCAGATCACCACCAACGACATCAAGGATTTGACTCTGGTTGCCGGTCAGATCGAAAAGGCCAAGGGTCGTAACTCCACCAACAACGAAAGTCTGTCGCTTGCCGGTGCTAATACCCGTGGCGTTACCTTCCGCGACAGCAACAAGTTTTACTACGCTGGTGGTGATTACAAACTCACCAAGGACCTGACTGCACAGTACTACTACGGCAACCTGGAAGATTTCTATAAGCAGCACTTCCTCGGTCTGACTCACAACTGGTCGATCGGTCCAGGCGTACTGAAATCCGATTTGCGCTATTTCAATAGCTCTGATGACGGTGCAAACGGTCACGATTCTGCTTATTACACCACTGGTAACTACAACGGCTTCCGTGCTGGTAAAGGCAAGGTTGATAACAACCTGTACAGCGGCCTTTTCCTGTACACCGTGGCAGGTCACACCTTTGGTGGCGGCTATCAGGTGAGCAACGGCAGCAGCGACTTCCCTTGGTTGAACCAGGGTGACGGTTCGTCGGCGTATATCACCACCGATATGCAGATCCAGAAGTTTGCACGTGCCGGTGAGCGTACCTGGCAAGCTCGTTACGCCTACGACTTCGCCAAGGTTGGCGTACCTGGTCTGACTGCGGGCGTTGTGTACCTTAAAGGTAGCGACATCGACACCATCGCCAACACTACTGCCCGCGCTGAAACCACCGGCCAGTCCGAGTGGGAACGCGACATCACCGTTGCCTACGTGATTCCAGAAGGCCCGTTGAAAAACCTCGGCTTCGCCTGGAAAAACGCTATGTGGCGTACCGACCTGGCGAGCACCCGCTCCCAGGACGAAAACCGCCTGATCGTCAGCTACTCGCTGCCACTGTTCTAGTAGCGTGAAGCTGTAGTAAGACTGTAAACCTTGCCCGGCGCTACGCCGGGCAAGGTGTCTTGCGTTTCAAGTCGGGCCAAACCCCCGCAGGCCCTTCCTGAACCCCTCTTTTTACAGCGTCTCAAGGCCTTCTCGAACCTTGAAGCGGATGTTGCTCCTCGCCCGTTGCGGCGTCCAATGAACAGATTTTTAATATTCCTTTATCGTCTAGATAAATCGATATTTATTCTTTTTAAATAATCGTCAATCCATGCACAGTGGGCTCCATAAGCACTCACCAGGAGCCACACCATGAGCCTAAGACTGGGCGATATCGCCCCCGACTTCGAACAGGATTCCAGCGCCGGCAAGATTCGTTTCCACGAATGGCTGGGCGATAGCTGGGGTGTGTTGTTTTCCCACCCGGCGGACTTCACCCCGGTGTGCACCACCGAGCTGGGCTTCACTGCCAAGCTCAAGGACGAGTTCGCCAAGCGCGGTGTCAAGGCCATCGCGCTGTCCGTAGACCCGGTGGACTCGCACCACAAGTGGATCGAAGACATCAACGAAACCCAGAACACCATCGTCAACTTCCCGATCCTGGCGGATGCCGATCGCAAGGTGTCGGACCTTTATGACCTGATCCACCCGAACGCCAGTGACACCCTCACCGTGCGCTCCCTGTTCGTGATCGATCCGAACAAAAAGATTCGCCTGACCATCACCTACCCGGCCAGCACCGGCCGCAACTTCCACGAAATCCTGCGGGTCATCGACTCGTTGCAGCTGACCGACAACCACAAGGTCGCCACCCCCGCCAACTGGCAGGACGGTGATGAAGTGGTGATCGTGCCTTCGCTCAAGGACGAGGAAGAAATCAAGAAGCGCTTTCCGAAGGGTTACCGGGCGGTGAAGCCGTATCTGCGCCTTACCCCTCAGCCTAATCGTTAAGGCTGATCCCGCCATCGCCGGCGAGCCGGTTCCTGCAGGTGATCGCATTCCATTTGTAGGAGCTGGCTTGCCGGCGATAGCGATAGTTCCGACGACTCACATAGCAAGGGTTTTCAGGCCGTTTCGACGGCCTTTTTTTTCGCCTGGGATTTGATAGCTCTCATATGCATTTAAAGAATAAACACATGAAAAAATAAGATTTAAAGATATATAAATCTGCTGATAAGGTCTGTTCCATCTTGGCGCCATCGTCACACAGCGAACCGCCGACACCTGCTCAAGGAATTCCTGCATGTTGGTCGTAACACTTGGAGGCAGTCCCAGCCAGCGTTCCCGCTCCGGGGTCTTGCTGGATAAAACCCGTCAGTGGTTGCAAGACAAAGGGGTGGAAGTGGTGAGTTACCAGATACGGGACTTCCCGGCTGAAGACTTGCTGCACGCGCGCTTCGACAGTCCCAAGGTCATTGACCTGTTGCAGCAGGTGGCCAACGCCGATGGCCTGGTGATCGCCACGCCGGTGTACAAGGCGTCGTTCTCGGGCGCGCTGAAGACCGTGCTCGACCTGCTGCCCGAACGCGCCCTGGCTCACAAGATTGTGTTGCCGATGGCTACCGGCGGCAGCATCGCCCACATGCTGGCGGTGGATTACGCCTTGAAGCCGGTTTTGTCGGCCCTCAAGGCGCAGGAATTGCTTCACGGCATCTTTGCCGAAGACAGCCAGATCGCCTATGGCGAAGGCAGTGCCCAGGCGCAACTGGTGCCTGTGCTCGAACACCGTTTGCACGAGGCCCTGGAGACGCTGTACGGCGCCATGGCCCGTCGCCCGAAACCGCTTGACCCCCATGTGTTGAATGAACGTTTGTTGAGTGCTCGCTGGAGCATCTGAGCCTCAGCCAGCCATTTAGAAGTACTCACCTTACTCAGCCGCCAACGGCCAAGCAGGTGCAGCCAACCCCCTAATCGCACTATTTGGAGAGAGCGCCATGCGCACTGTCATCTTGCGTCGTGGTCTGGTCGCACTGTTTGCTGCGGCTGTGTCCTTCGGCGCCATGGTTCAAGCCCAGGCTGCCGAAACCTTGCGTATCGGTTACCAGAAATACGGCACCCTGGTGCTGCTCAAGGCCAAGGGCACCCTGGAAAAACGCCTGGCCGCCGAGGGCGTGCAGGTGCAGTGGACCGAGTTTCCCGGCGGCCCGCAATTGCTCGAAGGCCTGAACGTCGGCTCGATCGACTTTGGCGTCACGGGCGAAACCCCGCCGGTATTCGCCCAGGCGGCCGGTGCCGATCTGGTCTACGTGGCCTATGAGCCTCCAGCGCCGACCAGTGAAGCGATCCTGGTGCCGAAAGATTCGACGATCAAATCGGTGGCCGAGCTCAAGGGCAAGAAAATCGTGCTGAACAAAGGCTCCAACGTGCACTACCTGCTGGTGCGTGCGCTGGAAGATGCCGGCCTCAAATACACCGACGTGCAGACCGTCTTCCTGCCGCCCGCCGATGCGCGTGCCGCGTTCGAGCGTGGCAGTGTCGATGCGTGGGTGATCTGGGACCCCTACCAGGCGGCCGCCGAGAAACAGCTGCAAGCGCGCACCCTGCGTGACGGTACCGGCATCGCCGACAACCATCAGTTCTACCTGGCAACCAAGCCCTACGCCGAAAAACACCCTGAAGTGGTCAAGGCGCTGATTGAAGAAGTGCGCGCCGTGGGCGAATGGTCCAAGGCCAACCCGCAGGAAGTCACTGAACAAGTGGCGCCGCTGCTCGGCCTGCCGGCTGACATCACCCTGACCTCGGTGAAACGCCAAGGCTACGGTGCGCATTTCCTGACGCCGGAAGTGGTGGCGGCCCAACAGAAAATCGCCGACAGGTTCTACCAACTCAAATTGATCCCCAAACCCTTGAACATCAAGGACGTGATCTGGACGCCACCTGCCGCTGTGGCCAAAGCGCCGTAATCCGACTTCTTCAGGAGACAACTCCATGAGCCTCAATATTTTCTGGTTCCTGCCTACCCACGGCGACGGCCATTACCTTGGCACCGCCGAAGGCGCTCGCGCCGTTGATCACGGTTATCTGCAGCAAGTGGCCCAGGCGGCGGACCGCCTCGGGTTCGGTGGGGTGCTGATCCCAACCGGTCGCTCCTGCGAAGATTCGTGGCTGGTGGCGGCTTCGCTGATTCCGGTGACCCAGCGTTTGAAATTCCTTGTCGCACTGCGCCCCGGGATCATTTCCCCGACGGTGGCCGCGCGCCAGGCCGCGACCCTGGATCGCCTGTCCGGTGGCCGTGCACTGTTCAACCTGGTGACGGGCGGTGATCCGGAAGAGTTGGCCGGCGACGGTTTGTTCTTGAGCCATGAAGAGCGCTACCAGGCCTCGGTAGAATTCACGCGGATCTGGCGGCGTGTGCTGGAAGGCGAAACCGTCGATTACGACGGCGAGCACATCAGTGTCAAAGGCGCGAAATTGCTCTACCCGCCGATCCAGCAGCCGCGTCCGCCACTGTACTTCGGCGGCTCCTCCGAAGCGGCCCAGGACCTGGCAGCCGAACAAGTGGAAATGGTGCTGACCTGGGGCGAGCCGCCGGCGGCTGTCGCGGAAAAAATCGCGCAGGTGCGGGCCAAGGCCGCGAAACTGGGGCGCACCGTGCGCTTCGGTATTCGCCTGCATGTGATCGTGCGTGAAACCAACGAAGAGGCGTGGAAAGCCGCCGACAAACTGATCTCCCACCTGGACGACGACACCATCGCCCGTGCCCAGGCCTCCCTGGCGCGCTTCGATTCCGTCGGCCAGCAACGCATGGCTGCCTTGCATGGCGGCAACCGCGACAACCTGGAAGTCAGCCCCAACCTGTGGGCTGGCGTCGGCCTGGTACGTGGCGGTGCGGGCACCGCGCTGGTGGGCGATGGCCCCACCGTGGCGGAACGCGTGAAGGAATACGCCGCACTGGGCATCGACACCTTTATCTTCTCCGGTTACCCACACCTGGAAGAGTCGTATCGCGTCGCGGAACTGCTGTTTCCCCACCTGGATATCGAACGTCCCGAGCTGCCGAAAAGCGCCGGTTACGTCAGCCCGTTTGGCGAGATGGTCGCCAACGATATCCTTCCCAAAGCTGCGTCACAGAGTTGAGGCGCCGCCATGAACTTTGAAAAATTGAGCCATCGCGTGGCACCGTGGGTGCTACCGATTCTTTTGCTGGCGGTGTGGCAGTTGTCGGTGTCGGCGGGCTGGTTGTCGACGCGCATTCTGCCGGCGCCGAGCGCGGTGATTGAGGCCGGGATCAACCTGGTCCGCAGCGGCGAAATCTGGACGCACCTGGCCATCAGTGGCTGGCGCGCTGGCCTCGGCTTCGTGATCGGCGGCAGTATCGGCCTGGCCCTGGGCTTTATCACTGGCCTGTCGACGTGGGGCGAACGCCTGCTGGACAGCTCGGTGCAGATGATCCGCAACGTGCCGCACCTGGCGCTGATCCCGCTGGTGATCCTGTGGTTCGGCATCGACGAAACCGCGAAGATTTTCCTGGTCGCCCTCGGCACGCTGTTCCCGATCTACCTGAACACTTATCACGGCATCCGCAACGTCGATCCGGCGCTGGTGGAAATGTCGCGCAGCTATGGTTTGTCCGGCTTCAGCCTGTTCCGTCAAGTGATCCTGCCGGGCGCGTTGCCTTCGATCCTGGTGGGTGTGCGTTTCGCACTGGGCTTTATGTGGCTGACGCTGATCGTGGCGGAAACCATCTCGGCCAGCTCCGGCATCGGTTATCTGGCGATGAATGCCCGCGAATTCCTGCAAACCGACGTGGTGGTCCTGGCCATTGTCATGTACGCCATCCTCGGCAAGCTCGCCGACCTGGCCGCCCGCGGCCTGGAGCGTGTGTGGCTGCGCTGGCACCCGGCTTACCAAGTGAATAAAGGAGGTGCGGCATGACCGCTCAACAACCTCCACGCCTGTTGAAGGGTATCCCGCTGGCGGTGCGCAAATTGCGCAAGGCCTTTGGTGCGCGGGAAGTGCTCAAGGACATCGACCTGCACATTCCGGCCGGCCAGTTCGTGGCCGTGGTCGGCCGCAGCGGCTGCGGTAAAAGTACTTTGCTGCGCTTGCTTGCCGGCCTGGACAAAGCCAGCGGTGGCGAGCTGCTGGCCGGTTCCGCGCCGCTGAGCGAGGCAATTGAGGACACGCGGTTGATGTTCCAGGAAGCGCGCCTGCTGCCGTGGAAAAAGATCATCGACAACGTTGGCCTGGGCCTCAAGGGCAACTGGCGTCCCAAGGCGCTGGAAGCCCTGGAAGCGGTGGGCTTGGCGGAACGTGCCAATGAATGGCCAGCGGCCTTGTCCGGTGGCCAGAAGCAACGCGTGGCCCTGGCCCGTGCGCTGATCCATCAACCGCGCCTGTTGCTGCTGGATGAGCCGCTGGGCGCGCTGGATGCCCTGACCCGTATCGAGATGCAGCAACTGATCGAGAACCTCTGGCAAAAGCACGGTTTCACCGTGTTGCTGGTGACCCACGATGTCAGCGAAGCCGTGGCGATTGCCGACCGGGTAATCCTGATCGAAGACGGTGAAATCGGTCTCGACCTGATCGTGGACCTGCCGCGCCCACGGGTGCGGGGCTCACATCGCCTGGCCGCGCTGGAAGCCGAAGTATTGAACCGTGTGTTGTCGTTGCCCGGCACGCCGCCGGAACCCGAACCTGTTTCACCGCTGCCTACGCAACTGCGTTGGGCGCAATAAAGCAGCGGCAAGCTTTCAGCTTCACGCTGCAAGGGAAAGCAAAGTGCTTTGACTTGCAGCTGGTAGCTAACAACTTGCAGCTATTTCGACCCCAGGAGAAATCGCATGACTATTAAAGCCATCAACGTACGTAACCAATTCAAAGGCACCATCAAGGAAATCGTCGAAGGCGACGTGCTGTCGGAAATCGACGTACAGACCGCCTCCGGCATCGTCACTTCGGTGATCACCACGCGCTCGGTCAAAGAGCTGGAGCTGGTGATCGGCAGCGAAGTGATTGCCTTCGTGAAATCCACCGAGGTGTCGATCGCCAAGTTGTGATTGGCGCCCTCGAAATCGCTATCGCAGGCAAGCCAGCTCCCACATTTAACGGCATTCCAACCTAGGAATGCGGGCAATGCGGGAGCGGGTTTGCTGGCGAAAAGGCCGGCCCCGCCAACGCAATACTTATCGTTTGGGCAGGTAGGGCGGCAGGTAAAGGCCCACATAGGCATCGAACACCCGCATGCCTTCCTCGGCCATGCGCGTAGTGATCTGCCCATGCTGATGCACCGAACGTGCGTACACGCGGTCGCTCAGCTCCAGCGCCAGGGCAAACACATCCACGTCCGTGGGCAGTGTCGGCACCTCGAAGTGGCGATTGAATACTTCGAGCATCAAATCCCCCAACTCCAGATCATGCTGGCGGTCCGCCTGGGTCACTTCGGTCAACCCGTGCTGGGCGAGGATCAGCTGACGTGCTGCCGCGTCGTTGCTGTAGATGGTGAGCATGCGTTGCTCGACGATGCAGGACAGGTCACGCCAGTGCTGGAGTGACTCATGCTCGATGGGCGCCTGGATGGCCGCCCGGAAGGCTGCGTGCACGTCTGCCGTGAGCGCCTCGAGCAGCGCCGGCACACTCGCAAAAAAGTGATACACCGACGACGGTGGAATCTGCGCACGCTCGGCCACGCTGTAGATCGACAGACTCGCCACGCCTTCGGCGGCCAGCAGGGTGCGGGCGGCATCGAGAATCGCGTCGATCCGTGCCTGGCTGCGGGCGCGGGGTTTGCGAGGGGTGGCGGGGCGGGTGGTCATGGATGTCTCCTACAAGGCAGAGCGCATTGTACGCAGAGCTTAAGGATGATCCATACCTGTGAGGCGACTGTGTAGGTGTGGCAAGTGAGCCTGTTGTGGCATGCAGTCATCCAGGTAGCCAGCAACCAAGCAGACAGGCATACCAAGCGAACAGGCACCAAGCAGACAGGGCAGACCAAGCAGACAGACAACCAAGCAGACAGGCACACCCAGTGTGGCGAGCAGGCTTGCCCTGCGTTGGGCTGCGAAGCAGCCCCCTTCAAGCAGAACCCGATGCACCAGGTACACCAAGTTGCCCACTCCAGGACCGCTTCACAGCCCAACGCAGGACAAGCCTGCTCACCACAACCGTCAGACGGTATGCAGGTACCAGTTGTACTCAAGGTCGGAGATGGAGTGTTCGAACTCTTCCAGCTCACTTTCCTTACAGGCGACGAAGATATCGATGTATTTAGGATCGATGTACTTGGCCATCACCTCGCTGTCGTCCAACTCACGCAATGCATCACGCAGGTTGTTCGGCAGGCTTTGTTCGTTCTGCTCGTAGCTGTTGCCTTCCACCGGTGCGCCAGGTTCGATCTTGTTGGTCAGACCGTGGTGCACGCCTGCCAGGACCGAAGCCATCAGCAGGTAAGGGTTGGCGTCGGCGCCGGCCACGCGGTGCTCGATACGTACGGCGTCGGACGAGCCGGTCGGTACGCGAATCGCCACGGTGCGGTTATCCAGGCCCCAGCACGGCGAGTTCGGCACGTAGAACTGTGCGCCGAAACGACGGTAGGAGTTGACGTTGGGGCACAGGAACGCCATTTGGGCGGGCAGGGTCTCGAGCACACCGCCGATCGCGTGACGCAATGCGGCGTTCTGCTCGGGATCCTCGCTGGCAAAGATATTCTTGCCGTCCTTGTCCAGGATCGAAATGTGTACGTGCAAACCGTTACCTGCCTGGCCTGGGTAAGGCTTGGCCATGAAGGTGGTGTCCATCTCATGGTCGTAGGCGATGTTCTTGATCAGGCGCTTGAGCAGTACCGCGTAGTCGCAGGCCTTGATCGGGTCGGCCACGTGGTGCAGGTTCACTTCGAACTGTGCCGGGGCACTTTCCTTGACGATGGCGTCGGCCGGGATGCCTTGCTCTTTTGCACCTTCCAGGATGTCCTGGAGGCAGTCGACGTATTCGTCGAGGTCGTCGATCAGGTAGACCTGTGTCGAGTGCGGGCGTTTGCCGGAGATCGGCGAGCGGGGCGGTTGTGGGCGGCCGTTCACGTTCTCCTGGTCGATCAGGTAGAACTCGAGTTCGAAGGCGGCGCAGATGGTCAGACCGAGGTCGTCAAATTTGCTTACAACTTGGCGGAGCACTTCGCGCGGATCGGCGAAGAAAGGTTCACCTTCAAGTTCGTGCATGGTCATCAGCAGTTGCGCGGTAGGGCGCTTTTGCCAGGGTTCATTGCACAGGGTGTCGGGGATCGGATAACAGATTCGGTCAGCATCACCGATGTCCAGGCCCAGGCCGGTGCTTTCCACCGTAGAGCCGTTGATATCCAGGGCAAATAAAGAGGCAGGCAGGTTAATGCCCTTCTCGTAAACCTTGTGGAGGCTGGTGCGTTCGATGCGCTTGCCGCGCACCACACCATTCATATCCGCAATTAGAAGGTCTACGTACAGAACCTCAGGATGATCCTTAAGGAACGCGTTCGCTTCGTTAAGCTGAACGGCACGCGGGGGTACCGACATGATGCAACACCTTTGTTGTTAAAAATATCAATCATTGATCTTTTCTGGTTTCAGTCAACCCGAACGGCATGCCGAAGTCAAGCGAGGCCTTTTTTGCCCTAAAAAAGCGCCGCGAAGGCTTTTTTGGGGCTTTTTGGGGCGGTTTTTTGGGTTTGAAGGGCTTGGGACTCGCAGGCTTGAGCGGGCCGTGTTGTATTTTTTACGGGGGTGTTGTGTAAAAAAATGAACAAGGCTAAGCTCGATTCAAACCCATAACAGCAATAATACCGGGGTGCTTCATGTGTTTCCTGCCGCCACTTGGCGTCTCGGCCTGCTCCACGCAGGCGTTGTCATCCGTTCATTCATCCTGTGTGAACGCCCGCGCCCCGGCCAATATTCTTGACGCCTGGGCGGACCTCTTCTTTGCCCCTTTGCTGCCCTCGAATTTGCCTGTGAATGGTGCCTGCGCCAGGTGCTGCTCATGATTCTGCACGACTTTGGCTTGAGGAATGCAACGCTGCAGCAAATGGCAGGTAAGCTCCTACCCTGAACGAAGAGACGACGCGGATGCTGCGTCAACCAACGCCTGACCTTTTAATGGATGTCAGGAAACCCAGCCCAGAGGCATTTATGAGTAACAACCTCGACCAGCTCACCGATTGGTTGAAAGACCACAAGATCACAGAAGTCGAATGCATGATTGGCGACCTGACGGGGATCACCCGGGGCAAGATCTCGCCGACCAACAAGTTCATCGCCGAAAAAGGCATGCGCCTGCCCGAGAGCGTTCTGTTGCAGACCGTGACCGGCGACTATGTCGAAGACGACATCTATTACGAATTGCTCGACCCGGCCGACATCGACATGATCTGCCGCCCCGACCAGAACGCGGTGTTCCTGGTGCCCTGGGCCATCGAGCCCACCGCCCAGGTGATCCACGATACCTACGACAAGCAAGGCAACCCGATCGAGCTGTCGCCGCGCAACGTGCTCAAGAAAGTCCTCAAGCTCTACGCCGACCGCGGCTGGCAGCCCATCGTGGCGCCGGAGATGGAGTTCTACCTGACCAAGCGCTGCGAAGACCCGGACTTCCCGCTGCAACCGCCGATCGGCCGTTCCGGTCGCCCGGAGACCGGTCGCCAATCCTTCTCTATAGAAGCGGCGAACGAATTCGACCCCTTGTTCGAAGACGTCTACGACTGGTGCGAGCTGCAGGAGCTGGACCTCGACACGCTGATCCACGAGGACGGCACCGCGCAGATGGAAATCAACTTCCGTCACGGCGATGCGCTGTCCCTGGCCGACCAGATCCTGGTGTTCAAGCGCACCATGCGCGAAGCCGCGCTCAAGCACGACGTGGCCGCCACCTTCATGGCCAAGCCGATGACCGGCGAGCCCGGCAGCGCGATGCACCTGCACCAGAGCATCATCGACATCGCCACCGGCAAGAACGTCTTCTCCAATGAAGACGGGACCATGAGCCAGCTGTTCCTCAACCACATTGGCGGCCTGCAGAAATTCATCCCTGAGTTGCTGCCGCTGTTCGCTCCCAACGTGAACTCGTTCCGTCGCTTCCTGCCGGACACCTCGGCGCCGGTAAACGTGGAGTGGGGCGAAGAAAACCGCACCGTCGGCCTGCGTGTGCCGGATGCCGGACCGCAGAACCGCCGCGTGGAAAACCGCCTGCCGGGCGCCGACGCCAACCCGTACCTGGCGATTGCCGCCAGCCTGCTGTGCGGCTACATCGGCATGGTCGAAGGCCATAACCCGAGTGCGCCGGTGGTGGGCCGTGGTTACGAGCGCCGCAACCTGCGCCTGCCGTTGACCATCGAAGACGCCCTGGAACGCATGGAAAACAGCAAGACCATCGAGAAATACCTGGGTCAAAAATTCATCACAGGCTACGTCGCGGTCAAGCGGGCCGAACATGAAAACTTCAAGCGCGTGATCAGTTCGTGGGAGCGGGAATTCCTGCTCTTCGCCGTCTGATGCGCCGGGCGCGCCGTGGGAACGGCGCGCCCTCACCTGAAATGTCTAGGAGATTGGTATGTCCAGCAACAACCCGCAAACCCGTGAATGGCAAGCCTTGAGCAGCGATCATCACCTGGCGCCGTTCAGCGACTTCAAGCAATTGAAAGAGAAAGGCCCACGGATCATCACCAAAGCCCACGGCGTTTACCTGTGGGACAGCGAAGGCAACAAGATCCTCGACGGCATGGCCGGCCTGTGGTGCGTGGCGATCGGTTACGGTCGCGATGAACTGGCTGACGCCGCCGCCAAGCAGATGAAAGAACTGCCGTACTACAACCTCTTCTTCCAGACCGCTCACCCGCCGGTGCTGGAGCTGGCCAAGGCCATTTCCGACATCGCCCCCGCCGGCATGAACCACGTGTTCTTCACCGGTTCCGGCTCCGAAGGCAACGACACCATGTTGCGCATGGTTCGCCACTACTGGGCGATCAAGGGCCAGCCGAACAAGAAAACCATCATCTCGCGCAAGAATGGCTATCACGGCTCCACCGTGGCCGGTGCCAGCCTGGGCGGCATGACCTATATGCATGAGCAGGGCGACCTGCCGATCCCGGGCATCACCCACATCGCCCAGCCGTACTGGTTCGGTGAAGGCGGCGACATGAGCCCGGAAGAGTTCGGCGTGTGGGCGGCCAACCAGCTGGAAGAGAAGATTCTGGAGCTGGGCGTGGACAACGTGGGTGCGTTTATTGCCGAGCCGATCCAGGGCGCCGGTGGCGTGATCGTGCCGCCAGCCACTTACTGGCCGCGCATCAAGGAAATCCTCGCCAAGTACGACATCCTGTTTATCGCTGATGAAGTGATCTGCGGTTTCGGCCGTACAGGTGAGTGGTTCGGCAGCGATTTCTATGACCTCAAGCCGCACATGATGACCATCGCCAAGGGCCTGACCTCGGGCTATATCCCGATGGGTGGCCTGATCGTGCGCGACGAAGTGGTCGCGGTGCTGAACGAAGGCGGCGATTTCAACCACGGCTTCACCTATTCCGGTCACCCGGTGGCGGCAGCAGTCGCCCTGGAAAACATCCGCATCATGCGCGATGAACAAATTGTTAAGCGTGTGCATGACGAAACGGCACCCTATTTGCAAAAGCGTTTGAGGGAGCTGGCTGATCACCCGTTGGTGGGTGAAGTTCGCGGTGTCGGCATGCTCGGTGCGATCGAGCTGGTGCAGGACAAGGCGACGCGCAAGCGTTACGAAGGCCGTGGTGTGGGCATGATCTGCCGCACGTTCTGCTTCGAGAATGGCCTGATCATGCGCGCCGTGGGCGACACCATGATCATTTCGCCGCCGCTGGTGATCAGCAAGGCTGAAATCGACGAGCTGGTGACCAAGGCGCGGCAGTGCCTGGACCTGACTTTGGCGGCATTGCAGGGCTAAGTGCTAGGCTCAGTGCGCAGCGGCTTCGGGCGCTGCGTCTGGGTTGTTATAAAAACGGGGCTTTGGTTGAAAGCCGGCCCCGGAACTTGCCAGACTGTCGCCCTGTTTTGTTGCCCTTTCGAAGGGCTGCCAGACACAAGAGCTGTGGCCCAAAAAAGAAAAAATTGGAGCATCACCAAATGAAGGCATTAGGTTTGAAGAACGCTGGCAAGACTCTCCTCGCCTTGTCCCTGATGGGCGCAATGGCGGGCGCGGCCCAGGCAGACGATAAAGTGCTGCACGTCTACAACTGGTCCGACTACATTGCACCGGACACCATCGCCAACTTTGAAAAAGAGTCGGGCATTAAAGTGGTGTACGACGTTTTTGACAGCAACGAGACCCTGGAAGCCAAGTTGCTGGCAGGCAAGTCCGGCTACGACATCGTCGTACCGTCGAACAACTTCCTCGCCAAGCAGATCAAGGCCGGCGTCTACCAGGAGCTGGACAAGTCCAAGCTGTCCAACTACGGCAACCTGAACAAGTCCCTGCTCAAAGCCGTGTCGGTCAGCGACCCGGACAACAAGCACGCCTTCCCGTACATGTGGGGCTCGATCGGCATCGGCTACAACCCGGAGAAGGTCAAGGCCGCGCTGGGCGTCGACAAGATCGATTCCTGGGACGTGCTGATGAAGCCGGAAAACATCGCCAAGCTGAAAAGCTGCGGCGTGAGCTTCCTCGACTCGCCAACCGAAATGCTGCCGGTGGCGCTGCACTACCTGGGCCTGCCGACCGACACCCAGAAGAAAGAAGACCTGAAGAAAGCCGAAGAACTGTTCCTCAAGCTGCGTCCTTCGATCGGCTACTTCCACTCGTCCAAGTACATTTCGGACCTGGCCAACGGCAACATCTGCGTCGCCGTGGGTTACTCGGGTGACATCCAGCAGGCCAAGTCCCGCGCGGCTGAAGCCGGTGGCAAGGTCAAGGTTGCCTACGACATTCCGAAAGAAGGCGCCGGCAGTTTCTATGACATGGTCGCCATCCCTAAAGATGCCGAGAACGTCGAAGCCGCCTACAAGTTCATGAACTACCTGCTCGAGCCGAAAGTAATGGCGGCGATCACCGACAGCGTACGTTTCCCGAACGGTAACGAGAAAGCCACCGCACTGGTCGACAAAGACATCACCAGCGACCCGGGCATCTACCCGCCAGCGGATGTGCAGGCCAAGCTCTACGCCATTGCAGACTTGCCGGCAGCTACACAGCGTGAAATGACACGCAGCTGGACCAAGATCAAGTCGGGCAAGTAAGCCTTAAAACCTGTGGGAGGGGGCTTGCCCCCGATGGCGTTGTATCAGAAACACCTGTGCAAGCTGACACACCGCCATTGGGGGCAAGTCCCCCTCACACACATTAAATGACAGAAAGTTTTGCCGGATCGGTTTATCGAGGGTAAGTTGCGCGCCGGTTTTGTTGCCGGGCAACAACTTTGGGCCCAACTATTTAAGAGGACCTCCACTTGCCATTTTCTTTATTTCGCAAAGCCTTGCTGGTAGGTGCAGGTATCACGCTGGCTGTCAGCGTGCAGGCCGCACCGACTGTGCATGTTTATAACTGGTCGGACTACATCGGCCCGGACACCCTGGCCAACTTCGAGAAGGCCACCGGTATCAAGCCGGTGTATGACGTGTTTGATTCCAACGAAACCCTGGAAGGCAAGTTGCTCGCCGGGCGTACCGGCTACGACGTGGTAGTGCCGTCCAACCACTTCCTGGGCAAGCAGATCAAGGCCGGGGCGTTCCAGAAGCTCGACAAGTCATTGCTGACGAACTACGCCAACCTCGACCCGGTGTTGCTCAAGCGCTTGGAAAAGAACGACCCGGGCAACCAGTACTCCGTACCGTACCTGTGGGGCACCAATGGCATTGGTTACAACGTCGATAAAGTGAAGGAAGTGCTGGGCGTCGACCATATCGATTCCTGGGCCGTGCTGTTCGAACCGGAAAACATGAAGAAGCTGGCGACCTGCGGGGTGTCGTTCATGGACTCGGCGGATGAAATGCTGCCGGCGGTGCTCAACTACATGGGCCTGAACCCCAACAGCACCAACCCCGAGGACTACAAGAAGGCCGAAGAGAAGCTGCTGAAAGTGCGGCCCTATGTGACCTACTTCCATTCTTCCAAATACATCTCGGACCTGGCCAACGGCAACATCTGCGTGGCAGCCGGCTTCTCCGGTGATGTGTTCCAGGCCAAGGCGCGTGCGGCCGAGGCGGGCAAAGGCGTGAACATCGCCTACACGATTCCGAAAGAAGGCGGCAACCTGTGGTTTGACGTGCTGGCGATCCCCAAGGATGCGACCAACGTCAAAGAGGCCCACGCCTTTATCAACTATTTGCTGCAACCTGAGGTGATCGCCCAGGTCAGTGATTACGTCGGTTACGCCAACCCTAACCCGGGGTCGGACAAACTGATGAAGCAATCGATACGCACCGACGAAGCGGTTTACCCACCGCAGGCGGTTCTCGACCGGACATTCGTCAACTTCGAGCTACCCCCGAAAGTGCAACGTTTAATGACCCGTAGCTGGACCAAGGTCAAGACGGGCAAGTAAGGCTTAAAGCTCAAACTATCCAAGGTTCGCCCGCCACGGGTGAACCGCACTCTTTTTTTCTGGGAGTTTCGTAAATGGCAGTTGCCTCCGGCGCCTATAAGAAAGCCCTCGAGGGCGACCAGACACCGAAAAAGGTGCTGGTCAAAATCGACCGGGTCACGAAGAAGTTCGACGAGACGATTGCCGTGGACGATGTGTCCCTGGAAATCAAGAAGGGCGAGATCTTCGCCCTGCTCGGCGGTTCGGGTTCGGGCAAGTCCACCTTGCTGCGCATGCTCGCGGGTTTCGAACGCCCGACCGAGGGGCGCATCTACCTCGACGGCGAAGACATCACTGACATGCCGCCCTACGAGCGGCCGATCAACATGATGTTCCAGTCCTACGCCTTGTTCCCGCACATGACCGTCGCGCAGAACATCGCCTTCGGCCTGCAGCAGGACAAGATCCCCAAGGCCGAGGTCGACGCCCGCGTGGCCGAAATGCTCAAGCTGGTGCAGATGAGCCAGTACGCCAAGCGCAAGCCGCACCAGCTCTCCGGTGGCCAGCGCCAGCGGGTGGCGTTGGCGCGTTCGCTGGCCAAGCGTCCGAAACTGCTGCTGCTCGATGAGCCGATGGGTGCACTCGACAAGAAGCTGCGCTCGCAGATGCAGCTGGAGCTGGTCGAGATCATCGAGCGCGTCGGCGTGACCTGCGTGATGGTGACCCACGACCAGGAAGAGGCCATGACCATGGCCGAGCGCATCGCGATCATGCACCTGGGCTGGATCGCCCAGATCGGCAGCCCGATCGACATCTACGAGACCCCTACCAGCCGCCTGGTGTGCGAGTTCATCGGCAACGTCAACATCTTCGATACCGTGGTGGTGGATGACGCCGAAGGCCACGCGGTGCTCAAGTGCGCCGACCTGGACCGCGATATCTACGTGGGCTACGGCATCGCCACGTCGGTGGAAGACAAGTCGGTGACCTACGCCATTCGCCCGGAAAAACTGCTGGTCACCACCGAAATGCCGACCTGCGAGCACAACTGGTCCAGCGGCAAGGTGCACGACATCGCCTACCTCGGCGGGCACTCGGTGTTCTACGTGGAACTGCCAAGCGGCAAGCTGGTGCAGTCCTTCGTGGCCAACGCCGAGCGCCGTGGCCAGCGACCGACCTGGGGTGACCAGGTCTACGTTTGGTGGGAAGACGACAGCGGCGTGGTACTTCGCTCATGAATATGAAGAAGCTCAAGCGCCGCCTGCAACGAATAACCCCCAGTGGCCGTCATGCGGTCATTGGCATTCCCTTCCTGTGGCTGTTCCTGTTCTTCATGCTGCCGTTCTTCATCGTCCTGAAGATCAGCTTTGCCGAAGCCGACGTGGCGATCCCGCCTTACACCGAGATCTACACCTTCGTTGAGCAGAAACTGCAGTTGGTGCTCAACCTGGCCAACTACGCGATGCTCGGCGACGACGAGTTGTACATCGCCGCGTACCTGGGCTCGCTGAAAATGGCGTTCTTCAGCACGCTGCTGTGCCTGCTGATCGGCTACCCGATGGCCTACGCGATTGCCAGCGCGCGCAAAGAGATGCAGACCGTACTGGTGCTGCTGATCATGATGCCGACCTGGACTGCGATCCTGATCCGCGTGTATGCGTGGATGGGCATCCTCAGCAACAACGGGCTGCTCAATGGCTTCCTGATGTCCATCGGGCTGATCAACGAGCCGCTGCAGATCCTCAACACCAACATCGCGGTGTACATCGGCGTGGTATATTCGTACCTGCCGTTCATGATCCTGCCGCTGTACGCCAACCTGGTGAAACACGACCAGAGCCTGCTGGAAGCCGCTTCGGACCTGGGTTCGAGTACCTTCAACAGCTTCTGGAAGATCACTGTGCCGCTGTCCAAGAACGGCATCATCGCCGGCTGCATGCTGGTGTTTATCCCGGTGGTGGGCGAGTTCGTGATTCCGGAACTGCTGGGCGGCCCGGAAACCCTGATGATCGGTAAAGTGTTGTGGCAAGAATTCTTCAACAACCGTGACTGGCCGGTGGCGTCTGCCCTGGCGGTGGTGATGCTGGCGATCCTGATCGTGCCGATCATCCTGTTCAACCGCAGCCAAGCCAAAGAGATGGAGGGCAAAATATGAAGCGCTTCAGTTTCTCAAGCTTCATGCTGGTGGCGGGGTTGTTGTTTATCTACCTGCCGATGCTGATCCTGGTGATCTACTCGTTCAACGAATCCAAACTGGTGACGGTGTGGGGCGGTTGGTCGATCAAGTGGTACGTGGGCCTGCTGGACAACACCCAGTTGATGGGCTCGGTGATGCGCTCGCTGGAAATCGCCTGCTACACGGCGGTGGCGGCAGTGGCGTTGGGTACGTTGGCGGCGTTCGTGCTGACACGCATCAGCCACTTCAAGGGCCGCACGTTGTTCGGCGGCCTGGTGACGGCGCCGCTGGTGATGCCGGAAGTGATCACCGGTCTGTCGCTGTTGCTGCTGTTCGTGGCCATGGCGCAGATGATCGGTTGGCCTCAGGAGCGTGGCATCGTCACGATCTGGATCGCCCACACCACCTTCTGTGCGGCGTACGTGGCGGTGGTGGTGTCGGCGCGTCTGCGGGAGCTGGACCTGTCGATCGAAGAAGCGGCGATGGACCTCGGCGCGCGGCCGTGGAAGGTGTTCTTCCTGATCACCATCCCGATGATCGCGCCGTCATTGGCGGCGGGTGGGATGATGTCCTTCGCGCTGTCGCTGGATGACCTGGTACTGGCCAGCTTCGTGTCGGGCCCTGGATCGACCACGTTGCCGATGGAAGTGTTCTCGGCGGTACGCCTGGGGGTCAAACCCGAGATCAACGCCGTGGCCAGCCTGATTCTGCTGGCGGTGTCGCTGGTGACCTTCCTGGTGTGGTTCTTCAGCCGCCGTGCCGAAGAGCTGCGCAAGAAGGCGATCCAGCAGGCGATTGAAGAGGCGGCGGCCGATGGCTGGCAGCAGCCGGACAAGCGCCGGGCGCCGGCTCCGGTCTAAAACCCGGCGCGGTCGAAATGTGCGGGCTTTGTGGTGAGGGGGCTTGTCCCCCGTTGGGCTGCGCAGCTGCCCCAAAACCGGATACCGCATTCTGTCTGAAAGAATGCGGTGGCCGAAGGGGGCCGCTGCGCGGCCCAACGGGGGACGAGCCCCCTCGCCACAGGGTTCGGGGTGTTATGCCACCCAGGGCGATTTGCGAATCACCTCGACAAAATTCATCGGCTTGAACCCCGGCTCCTGATCCACCAGCACATCGGTCTTCACGTTGCCAAACGTGGTCTGCGGACGATGGCGCAAGCCGTCGGCAAACGCGCAGATGATGCACTCCTTGAACCCTTCACCCCGTGGATGCGCATGCACCACCGCTTCGCGCTGCACAGTGCTGAATGCGGCGTAGTCCATGCCCAGCACGTCCATTTCCACGCCGGCGGTGACCAGCGCCACGGTCGGGCGCAGGTGTTGCGGCACGCCCGGCGTAGTGTGCAGGGCGATCGACAGCCACACTTGTTCGATATCGTCATCGCTCAGGCCGTAGGGCTTGAGGAACGCGGCGGCGGCATTGGCGCCATCGACTTCGAAACGCTCGTCGTCACTGCGATGGCCTTCGACCAGGCCCAGGTCGTGGAACATCGCACCGACGTACAACAGCTCCGGGTTGTAGGCCAGCTGTTTGCGTTCACCGCTCAATGCGCCGAACAGGAACACCCGGCGGGAGTGGTGGTAGAGCAGGTCGGATTCGATGTCGCGGATGTATTCGGTAGTGGCCTTGGCCAAAGCGCTGTCCGGGATCTTGATGCCGGCGATGGTGGTGCTCATGGTCGTTCTCCTCAGGCAAGCGCCGGGGTTGGCGCCGAGGTGCCCAGTGTGGTCGCGCACCCGCGAACGGGCCATCGCGGCGAGGATGCGATCCCGGCCAATGTGCTGCGACATCGTGCCAAGACAAAATCGGCTAGGGTGTAGCTGGCGATTGATCCATCGAAGCCTGCGAAAATCAAAATGTGGGAGCGGGCTTGCTCGCGAATGCGGTGATTCAGTCAACACCTGTATCAACTGACATACCGTATTCGCGAGCAAGCCCGCTCCCACAGGGGATTTGTGTTCATTCAGTTAATCAAGGCTTACCACCCATGGGCAAAACCGTCGCCATCCTGATCTTCCCCGGCGTCCAGTCTCTGGACGTGACCGGCCCCATGGATGTGTTCTGCGAGGCCAACCGTTTTCTGGCGCCGCCGGATCACTACCAACTGGAAGTCATCGGTTTTGGCCACGGCATGATGGCCGCCTCCAACGGCCTCTCTTTGCAGGCCCACCGGCATTACAGCGAGGCGCTGCAGGCCTATGACCTGCTGCTGGTAGCCGGTGGCCCGCAATTGCCGTTCGAGGATTTCGGCCCGGCATTCGATGATTGGCTGCGCGCCGCCGCTGGCCGGGCGCAACGCTACGGTTCGATCTGCAATGGTGCGTTCATGCTGGCCCGCGCCGGATTGCTGGAGGGCAAGACCGTCACCACCCACTGGAATGATGCCGCCGACCTGGCGCGGTTGTGCCCCTCGGCCCAGGTCGAGGCCGATCGGCTGTATGTGCAGGATGGCAACCTCTACACCTCGGCCGGGGTCACGGCGGGTATCGATTTGTCGTTGTACCTGCTGGCCCAGGACCACGGCCCGGAGGTGGCCTTGAGTGTGGCCAAGCGCCTGGTGGTGTTCACCCAGCGTTCTGGCGGGCAGTCGCAGTTCAGCCCGTTCCTGACGCCTCACGCTGAAAGTACCTCGGCGGTGGCGCTGGTGCAGCTGTACGTGCTGGCCAACCTGACCGGAGACCTGGGCATCGCCGACCTGGCCAAGGCTGCCAACATGAGCGCGCGCAACTTCTCGCGGGTATTCGCCCGTGAAGCGCGGATCACTCCGGCGGAGTTTGTCGAGCGGGCGCGGGTGGATGCGGCGCGGGTGATGCTTGAAAGCAGCCCGGCGCCGTTGAAGACCGTCGCCTACCAATGCGGGTTTCGCGACGCGCAGCACATGCGCAGTGTGTTCAACCGCCGGCTGGGCGTGACGCCGCAACAGTTCCGGCTCAACTTTGCGGCGCCGGTTTGAGGGGGTTGAGCGTGGGTCGACCTGTGGGAGCTGGCTTGCCTGCGATACAGGCACCTCGGTCCCTCGCGGTAACCGAGGTGATGCAATCGCAGGCAAGCCAGCTCCCACCGTGATCGCGGTTATCTGGCTGGGAGCAGCTTCAACGTGCCGCGCGTATTCGCGGTGACTTCCTCGTCACTGAAATGCGCCTGCTCGTAGCCCCCTTCGATGTAGGTTTCTGCCTGGTCGCCGTAGTGCTTGTCGAACGGCACGCCGCTTTGCCCGACCGGGTTGATGGTGAGGGCGTGGGCCACGTCGGCGAAGTCGATCAGGCGACGGGTCGACGGGCCGTACGTGACTGGCCACGGCGCCGGGCCGATGTTCGCCGACTGGTTGTTCGGCACTTCGTGGGTGCCGGGTGCCGGGAAGGGCCCGACATTGACGATCAGGTCCAATGGCTTCTGCGAGCCCAGCGGGTGGCCATGGGTGAGGGTGTGCGCCTTGCCCCACTGCCACTGGCTCGGATCATCGCCGAAGGTCGCCTTGAGGTGCGCGAGGCTGTTGTCCCAGGCGAGCTTGACCGTGTCGGCGCGCTTACCGTCCCACCACGGCGAGTCGGCACTGGCCGCGAGGCGAGGCAAGGCGGCGTCGATCACACGGGTGCCGAGCAGGGTCTTGAACATGCCATCGCCCAGTTTCGGGTGGAAGGTGGCGTCGGCCAGGTTGAACAGGAACTGGTTGAACAGGGTGGCACTGGTGGAGTCCAGCGGGTAATCGCCTTTCCACGTGGCCAACTGCTCCACCAGTTTCAGCTGCGCCGGGTCCTTGACCACTTCACGCAGTACCGGCAGCAGCGGTGCCAGCAGGCGTGGGCCGAAGGCGGTGGTGGTGCCGAGCTGCAAGGCCTGGCTGTTATTCACGTCCCACTTCACGCTCTTGTCGCTCAACTGCGTGTTCAACTGCTGGCCACGGTCGGCGAGGTTGTAATAACCGGCGATCTCCATGCCGGTGGGCGATACCGGCTGGGCGTTGGCGGACACCACATAACCGCGCGCCGGGTTTTCTTCCTGGGGGTTGGCGCTGAAGGGGTAGAACCCCAGTTTGTCGGCCTGTGCCGTGCTGCCGTCGAGGATAAACCCAGGATTGACCCCGGCCGGGCGAATCGGCAATTGCGCCGCCGCCCACCAGCCGATATCACCCTTGGCATTTGCCCAGACGATATTCAGCCCCGGCGCCGAGACCTTGGCCGCCGCCGCGCGCGCCTTGGCCAGGGTGTCGGCGCGGTTGAGCTGGTAGAAGCCTTCGAGGATCGGGTTCTGGGTATCGAGGAACGCCCACCACATGGCGATCGGCGTGTTGCCGCCGTTCTCGCCAAGCACGTCATTGATGATCGGGCCGTGGGGCGACTGGCGCAGCGTCAGTGTCACGGGCGCCTGGCCCTTCACCGCGATCTGTTGCTCACTGTGGGTCATATCGACCCACTGGCCGTGGTACCAGACCTGGTTGGCGTTGTCCGGGTTGACCTTCTCGGCGATCAGGTCGAGGTCATCGTTCTGGAACATGGTCAGGCTCCAGCCGAAGTCCAGGTTGTGCCCCAGGAAGGCCACCGGCACCAGCGCGTTGTGATAACCGTACAACTCGAAGCCCGGCGCGGAGAGTTGCGCCTCGTACCACACCGACGGCACCGAGAAGCGGATATGCGGGTCACCCGCCAGCAACGGTTTGCCGCTCTTGGTGCGGCTGCCGCTGATGGCCCAGGCGTTGCTGCCTTCGAACTGCGGCAGGCCGTTGTCCGCCAGGGCCTGCTCGCTCAGGGAGGCGAGGGCGCCGAGGGTCTTCCAGTCGCTGTCGGCCAGGTTGAGCGCACCCTTGGGTTGCCAGTCCAGGTCGAAGACCTTGAGGTAGTCGCTGCCCAACTGGTCGCGTACGTAAGTCAGCAAGGGCTCGGTACGAAAGGCAGCGGCAAAGCTGTAGGCCATGTACCCGGCGACGCTGATGGTGTCTTCCGCGGTGAACGGCCGCTTGGGGATGCCCAGCACGTCGAATTCCATCGGACTGGCGTGGCTGTCCTGATACTGGTTGATGCCGTCCAGATAGGCTTGCAGTGCCTTCCAGTGCGCCGACTCATGGTCCAGTTGCGCCACGTAGGTGGCAGCACGGTCGCGAATGCGCAGGCTGCGAAACAGCTTGTCGGTCTCCAGCACCTTGGGGCCGAGCACCTCGGCCAGCTCGCCGCGCGCCAGGCGTCGCATGATTTCCATCTGGAACAGACGGTCCTGGGCATGCACGTAGCCGAGGGCGCGGTACAGGTCGGTCTCGTTCTCGGCGCGAATGTGTGGCACGCCACGGTCGTCGTAGCGCACGGTGACCGTGCCTTGCAGGTTCGCCAGTGTTTCGGTGCCCTGGCGGGTCGGCTGCTTGCTGTAGACATACCAGCCGGCGCCGGCCAGGAGGGCGGCAATCAGGATAGCGAGCACGGTCAGGCTGCGTTTCATGGACGGTCCTTGAGTCATTCACCTTGAAGGTCAAGGGAGTCTAATCGGTTTGGTGGACACTGCGGGAAATGCTGGTATTGCATCTTGATGCGTCTCGCCGACAGCCGAGGTTCAAGTGGGGAACACCCCGAAGCGGCTATTATTGCACCTGTCATCTTTGAGCTTTTTGCCATGACTTGCGCCATGCAACCGATGCCCGACTCCAGCCGTCCCCAGGTTGCCTACGCGTGCAGCCTGGAAGCGCAGTCACTGATCGGGCGCTTTTTGCAGCACCCGCCGGTGGGTTTTGATGCACGGCTATCGGACCAGGGCCTGCCCTATTTCTTTACCCCGTTCGACCTGTTGACCACCGCCGACGATGCGTTCGTCAAGCGTGTGCGCGGTTGGCCCGGCTATCGCTTCTGGAACCGCTGGCTGCGAATCGACAGCTGCTTCGTGGGCACCACCGTCAGTGAATACTCACCGCTGCCCCAGGGGGTGGCGCCCGAGGACCTCGCGCAGTGGCTGCAACATGAGTGTGCGCCGCAGCGCAAACTCACCATCGTCAAAGACGTGCCGTGCAACTCCCCACTGCTCAGCGAGGCGGACAACCGCTACGCGCAAGCGCTGATCGATGACTGCGCCCGACGTGGCTTTATCAGCCTCGAGGGCCAGGCGCTGGCGTATGTGCCGATCAACTTCACCACGATTGATGAATACCTGGCGCGTTTGTCCCACAGCCGGCGTCGCAATATCCGACGCAAGCTGCGCAGTCGTGAGGCGTTGCGCGTGGAGATCCTCGACACCGGCGATGCGCGCTTCAACGATGAAGCCTGGCTGGCGCATTTGTATGGGCTGTACCGGGCGGTGTACGACCAGAGCGAGATCCATTTCGACCTGCTCACCCCTGAGTTCTTCAGCAGCCTGCTGAGGGACGCCGACAGCAACGGGCGCGTGTTCTGCTATTGGCACTGCGATGAACTGATCGGCTACAACCTGTGCTACGTGGAGGGCGACAAGCTGCTCGACAAGTACATTGGCCTCAACTACCCGCAGGCGCTGGAGTTCAACCTGTACTTCGTCAGCTGGTTCGTGAACCTGGAGTACGCCGTGGCCAATGGCCTGAAGTTTTATGTGGCGGGCTGGACCGACCCGCAGGTCAAGGCCAGCCTCGGCGCGGACTTCACCTTGACCCGCCACCTGGTGTGGATACGCAACCCACTGTTGCGCACGCTCGGCAAGCGATTGCGCCATCACTTTGAAGGCGAGGGGCAGTGGCACCAGGAGAAAACCGAATGAACCTGGACCGAGCCCCGCTGATTCTGGACTTCGATGGCGCCGTCAGTGATATTCCCGGCGCGATCACCCTGGCGCTGCAGGACTGGCAGGAGAGGATCCGTTTTGGCTGTCGCTGGGCGCAATTCAATGCGCTGGAAACGGCCTTGGGCGCGCAGATGCCCAGCGATTACGGCTGTGTCTTCACCGGCAGCGGCGACTATCACCACCTCAGCCAACTGTTGCTGAACCGCCTGCCGACGCAGCAGAAATTCCAGCTGATCATTTGTGACAATCACCCGGACAACATGCGCTACCCATTCGGCATCCACTGCGGCTCATGGGTCTACTGGGCCAGCCGTTTGCCCCAGGTCGAGCATGTGCATGTACTCGGCATTGGCTCGCAGGACATCGGCCTGGGCCACGCCTGGGAAAATCACTGGTCGCCGCTGCTCAAGCGCAAGTTGACCTACTGGAGCGTCAACGTGGATACCCGTTGGATGAACTGGATCGGCGCCGGTCGCAGCAATCGCGCCTTCGGCAACCCGGATGAGTTGATGCGTGCGTTCCTGGCACAGTTTGACCGCTCGCTGCCGGTGTACCTGTCCATCGATAAAGACGTGCTGAGCCCGCAGGTGGTGAACACCAACTGGGACCAGGGTGAGTTTCTGGAGCACCATTTGACCGACCTGATCAGCGCCTGCCAGGGCCAGGTCATCGGTGCAGACATCACCGGCGATGTGTCGGCCTACCACTATGAAAGCCGGTTCAAGCGCTGGCTGAGTGCGTCCGACGGCCAGGAAGCGTTGCCTGAGGCGCAGGTGCAGATCTGGCAACAGCAGCAGAACGCGCTGAACAGTCGCCTGGTGGCGCACATCAATCAGGCCTGGCGACGATAACCTTGAGTTGGTCGACTATCTGCTCGAACAGCGCATCGCTCAGCCAATGGCTGTTGCTGATCGACAGCGTGCGGGCAGCGAAGGCCTGGGCTCGGGTGATATCGCCACCCGGCTGCAAGAGTGGCAGCACCTCGGCGTAGCCCGGCAAGGTGTGGATAAACAGGCGGGTCACGCCCAAGCCTGAGGTCCACAGCCGGGCCATCGCCGCATCGCGGGTGTCTGCAGAGGGCATCACCACCATCAGGAACGGCCAGGTGCCTTGCTGCCCTGGCCTGTCCATGATCACCGTGACGCCGGGCAGGGCGTTCAAGCGCGCTGCACGGCGCAAAGCGCGGACGCGGCCTTGTTGCAGGTGGTCCGGCAAGCGAGCCAGTGCCGCCGCGCCGACCTTCTGGCGATAGCCGCCCAGGCGGTGCAGCGGGATGTCGTAGACCGAAAAGTCATCGCCGACTGCGGCCACTTCATCCCCATTGGCCAGCGCCTTGCGCAACGCGTTGCCATACACGTAATGCAGGCCGCGTGGTTGATAGAGCAGGGCGTAGCCCCACAGTTCGGCGCTGCGTTGCAGCTCCCAGCGCAGGCTGAAGGGCAGGTCCTGCCGGCAGTGGCGGTGCAGCGCCTGATGCAGCACCGGGTCGCGACTGAACAGCACGCCGCCTTCGGCGGTGGTCAGCCCCTTGCCCAGCGCCATGCTGAAAAACCCCACATCGCCCTTGAGCCCGACGCTGCGGCCATCGTCGAGTGCGCCCATGGCTTGGGCGGCGTCTTCAATGATCGCGGCGCCGACAGCGCCGGCAATGCGTTTGGCCGCGTCGACATCTGCCACGCGCCCGGCCAGGTGGGTGACCACCACGGCCAAGGTGCTTTCATCGCACAGCTGTGCCAGTTGGCGCTCGTCCAGGTCGATGCTGTCGGGCTGCAAATCACAGGGTACGACGCGCAGCGGCGGGCAGTAATGGGCGGCCAACGCCACCAGCGGGCAGGTGTAGGCCGGCACGATGAGCCGGGTGCGGCCGGGCATGCGTTGCTGCAAGACGCGCAGGGCGATAATCAATGCTGCGGTGCCGGAGCAGGTCAGGGCGGGGAGTGGCAGCGAAAATTGACGGGCCAGCGCCGGGGCCAGGTCGCCCGAGAGGTTGAGCAAATCCCGCCAGCGCAAGGGCAGGCCTGCGGTGGGAGGGATTTCCCACCGGCGGGTCATGAGGCGGGCGCCTGCGACGGCTCGACCTCGACCTGTTGACTGTCTTTGTCTTCGCTACGCGCCAGGCACAGGATCCCGGCAATAATCAGCGCGCCGCCGACGATTTTCGGCAGGGTCAGGGTATCGTCGAACAGCCACACGGAGATCAGCGTCACACTGATCAGCTCCAGGTGAGACGCCGCGAACGCCGGGCCCACCGGGGCGTACTTGAGCAAGGTCATCCAGGTGAAGAACGCGCCGATGTAGCCGACGAACGCGCCGTAGATCCACGGTGCGCCAAACACGCGCACCAGCCACGCGGCGTCCATCGTCAGCGGCTCGGCGTGCACCGAGGCGAATTTGAAGCTCACCTGCGCCAATGTGTCGAAAACGATCAGCGCGAGGAAACCGAGGATATAGAAGCGCTTCATCATTCAAACCCCACGACGGTCACGCCACAGGCGATCAGCATGATGCCGATCAATCGCCATTTGCTCAGGCTCTCCTTGAACAGGAAACGGCCGGCAATCATGATCACGACGATGTTGATCGAGCCCAGCATCACCCCGACCGATAACGGCACCAGCGTCAGGAACGCCAGCCACAATACGAATTCGAAGACGTAGCAGATCACGCCCAGCCAGATCCACGGGCGCTTGAGCATGTGTTTCCAGTGGGCGATACCGTCATGCTCGGCACTGGCCGACGCGGCGGCCTTGAAGGCCAGCTGGCCGGAGGTGTCGACGATAACGTTCAGCATCCAGAGGATGATGGTTAACTGGCTCATGTATTCCTACGCTTACACTCTCTGCGAAAACGTACGATACAGCAGCCGGTTGACCGGGTGATTGGAGTTTGCCCGTTGAACAGCCTGCGTTCAGTTTGGCGCTTTGCTCCATGCGCAATAGCAGCCCACCGCCAGGGTGTGCGTGGCATTCACTTCACGTCCGCTGTCCAGGGCCTTCAGGATCGGCTCGATGAAGCTGTTGCTCGAATTGCACGTGAGCCCCTCGCTGTAGGGGCCGAAATACGCAAGCTTGCCGGTGCGATCCCAAATGCCCACCGCAGGGCTGGCCGGTACTTGGTCGGCACCGGGCAGGGCGGTCAGGGTTTTCATCTTGCGCAGGTTGTCGGGCAATTGGCCGTGGCTGCCAGGTTTTTGCAGGGCATAGAATTCGACGCCCTGGGGCGCGTACTGCTCGATCAATTCGCCCAGGTGCTGCTGGTTACCGACGTTGCAGGGGCAGGCCGGGTCCCAGAAGTGCACCAGGCGGATCGGGCCCGTGCCGGCGAGTTCGGCGGGCAGGCGCAGGGCGTCGCCGGAGAACACCGCCGTGTGTTCGCTGAACGCGCGCAGGTAGCGGCCCTGGAACCAGTCATAGGCCGCCCACAGCACACCGGCGCAGATGATCAGGATCAGGCTGGCGAACAGGGCGGTACGGTAAGGCTGTCGCATTCAGATCTATCCTCGCAGGTCGCGTAGCTTGCCATGCTTGTCCTGACAGATGAATATCGCAGCTCGATATTCATCTTCACCGTCAGTCTGGAACCCTTTATGCCCGTTACCTTTGACCCTGATCATCTGCGCGAAAGCTTGCGGCCCCTGGTGGATGCGCAACCGCTCAGCGCCGAGGCGCGGGTCTACCAGCGCTTCTACGGCCTGGACCTGGCGGCGCGCAAAGTGCCGGCGGTAAGCCGGCTGGGTCGTTTGGAGGTCGATGGGTTTGCGGTGGTCGCGCAGGTGTGGTGGCCGCCGCAGCCGGTGGCGACGATGTTCATGTTCCACGGGTTCTACGACCATATGGGCCTGTATCGCCATGTGGTGGAGTGGGCGTTGGACCAGGGCTTTGTGGTCATCGCCTGCGACTTGCCGGGCCATGGGTTATCCAGTGGCGCGCGCGCCAGCATCGATGATTTCGCCGTGTACCAGCACGTGGTGCAGGCGCTGTTCGAGCAGGCTCGGGCCCTGCAGTTGCCGCAACCCTGGCACTTGTTCGGGCAAAGCACCGGCGGCGCGGTGGTGGTCGATCACCTGCTCAACCACGGCGCCGACAGCCCGGCACAGGGCCAGACCTTCCTGCTGTCACCGTTGGTGCGGCCGCGTGCGTGGGGTTGGTCGCAGGTCAGCTATTACCTGCTGCGCCCATTCGTCAAAGGCATCGCGCGGCGCTTCAGCGACAACACTCATGACCCGGCCTTCAAGCCGTTCCTGGAAGCCGATCCGCTGCAGCCCCGCCAACTGCCCACCGCGTGGGTGGGCGCCCTGGCGCGCTGGATCAAGCGCATCGAAGCCGCGCCGCGCAGCCCACGGCGACCGGTGATTGTGCAGGGTGAGGAAGACATGACGGTGGACTGGCAGCACAACTTGCAGGTGCTGCGCGGCAAGTTCGACCAGCCCGAGGTATTGATGTTGGCGCGGGGCAGGCATCACCTGGCAAACGAGATTCCCGAGATTCGCCAGGAGTACTTCAGCTTTCTGACCCGCCACCTGACCTGAAGCCGGCTCCTACAGAGGATCAGGGGGCCAGGCTGGAAGTGCTTTGGCCCACCGCCAGGCCTGCGCGAATGGCTGCCAGGGCGGCCTGGTAATACGCCTTGCCCTGCGGCGATTCAGCAAAGGTGGCGAATTCTTCCAGCTCAGGGTCGGACAAGTCCCGGTAGACGTACAGCAACGTATTGTTCAAGTCATTGCCGATCTGTTGCATCAGCCGCTCGCGCTGGCCGTTCAACATGCCCTGGGCCTGACCACCGCCCAGCAGGCCGGGGATCATCTGGCTCAGGCTGTCGGCGGCGACGCCGGCGATGGCCAGGCTGACTTCCGCACCGGCCTCGCGTGCCGGCAGGGCTTGCGCCAGGTGGCCGATGATCAGGCTGCGAGTGGCGTCGGCTTCGATGTGCGGCAGGCCCTGGGCGTTTTTGGCCAACTGGTCGCGGCGGGTCGCGAGCAACTCGGCGGCGACGATCTTGCGGCCCAGCGGCGATTGGAAAAACGCCAGGGCAGGCGCAGGGTCGGCGAGGTTCTTGCGCAATTGCGCCTCGGCACGCTGGTCCATGGCCTGGGCGGCAAAGCGTTTATTGCTGTTGTCGACCAGCGCCTGGTACACCGCCGGCGGCAGGCTATTGCGGTAGCGTTGCTGGGCGGCACTGAGGGCGTCATTGAAATGCGCACGTTGTTCGGCCCAGCCGGCGACCTTGTACAACTGGTCATGGCCGTCTGCCCAAGCGGGCAAAACGCAGAACATCAGCAAGGAAAAAAACAAACGACGCATATGGACTCCTGTCAGTCGGCCACTATTGTCCGTGTCGGGCGTAGGATTTGTCGAGAAATCCTATCGGTCACCTGACTAAAGTGTGTTCAGACGCTCGGCGGCTCTGTCGGATTCCCAGGCGTATGGATACTATGCGCGCCATGCAAATACCCCTCGATCACCCCCTGCTGCAACGCATCGTTGATGACCTGGCCGAAAAAGGCTGGTCGCAGCAGAACGGCTTCCTGCCCCAGGCTCTGACCCTGGAACTGGCGGCTGAGTGCCGTAAACGTGCGGCCGAAGGTGAATTGGCCCCGGCGGCAGTCGGCCGCGGGCCGGCCCAGGAGATTCGCGAGGGCATTCGCGGTGATCATATCCAGTGGTTGGAGGAGGGGGATGCGGCGGTCTGCGACCGTTATATGGGGTTGATGGACAGCCTGCGCCTGGCGATGAACCGCAGCCTGTTCCTGGGCCTGGAAGATTTCGAAAGCCACTTCGCGATGTACCCGCCGGGGGCGTTTTACCTCAAGCACCTCGACCGTTTCCGTGACGATGACCGACGCATGGTCTCGGCGGTGATCTACCTGAACGACGCCTGGCTGCCCGAGCACGGTGGCCAGTTACGCATGTACCTCAAGGACGGCGTCGAATACGATGTGGTGCCCACCGGCGGTTGCCTGGTGGTGTTCCTGTCGGGCGAGGTGCCCCACGAAGTCATGCCCGCCACGCGCGAACGCCTGTCCCTCACCGGCTGGTTTCGCCGGCGGGGCAACGAGCCGTTTTAATCATGCACAAGATTCTGATCAGTCGCTGCCTGCTTGGCCACAAGGTGCGCTATGACGGTGGGGCCAGCGGGCCGTTCGACCAACTGGCGGCATGGCAGGCCGAAGGCCGTGTGGTTGCGATCTGCCCCGAGGTCTCGGGTGGCCTGCCCACGCCGCGCCCGGCGGCCGAGATTGCGGGTGGGCAGGGCGTCGATGTGTGGGAAGGGCGCGCCCAAGTGCTGACGGCCGAGGGCGAGGACTTCAGCGCTGCCTTCCTCGACGGCGCCCGCCAGGCCCTGGCGCTGGTGCAGCGCCACAACATCCGCATCGCCATCCTCAAGGCCAATAGCCCATCCTGCGGCAACCTGCTGACCTACGACGGCAGCTTTACCGGCGTGAAAGTCAGCGGCGAAGGCGTGACCGCGGCGCTGCTCAGGCAGCATGGGGTGCAGGTGTTCAGTGAGCTGGAACTACCCGAAGCGGCCCAGGCGCTGAATCACCTGTAGGACCCGGCTGCCGGCGACCGCGGTGAATCAGCTGCAGAATGAGGTGACTGCTATCGCCAGCAAGCCGGCTCCTACAATTGGGGTTCCAGCCACTTCTGGGTCAGCGCATTCAATCGGCCATCGGCCTTCACGCGCTGCAACGCCTTGTCCAGGCTCGCCTTGAACGCCGGGTTGCCCTTCTGGAAGGGAATCGCCAGTTGCGGCTTTTCGAGGTAAGCCTCGCTGAAATCGAAACGATCCTGCAGCTCGGCAGTCATAGCGATATGGTTGATGGCCACGTCGTACTTGCCGGTTGCCACGCCTGGCAGCAGGTCGGTGTCATCGGTGGTGATGAACGAGGGGCGTACATCCATTTCCTTGGCCAATTGCTCGCCAAGTTCCACTTCGAAGCCGGTGAGTTTGTCGCCTTCCTTGAAGTTGAACGGCGGGGTGTTGGCTTCTAGCGCGATGCGCAGTTCGCCGCGATCAAACACATCATCAACCAGTTCGGCGTGAGCCAAAGGGCTCATGAGGGGAAGCAAAAGTAACAGGCCAGGCGAAAAGCGCATGGTCACTCCTAGAGATTTCGAATGTGCGAGGCGCCGTTCAGCATCGCTTTGCTATGGTGTTGAGTGCCTTGGACAGCAATTTGTCGCTAAGTTGTCATAACCGAACAGATTTCCTGGAAAAACTGGAGAAGCGAATGAAAGCCTTATTGTCCCGTGCCACCCTGGCCAGCCTGCTGCTGGGTGCTTCGATGTTGGCCACTGCCGCCGACGGTATCCCGCGCAGCGCGCCACCTGAAGGCGCCAAGGTATTTATCGTGTCGCCAAAAGACGGCGCCACCGTGGATAAAACCTTCACCGTAAAATTCGGCATGGAAGGTCTGAAACTGGCTCCGGCTACCAGCCAGGATCCAGGTACCGGCCACCACCATCTGCTGGTCGACCAGAAAGAACTGCCTGACGCCAGCGTGCCGATCCCCGCCACCGACACCGTGATTCACTACGGCAAGGCCCAGACCGAAACCGAACTGACCCTCACCCCAGGCAAGCACACGCTGCAACTCGTAGCTGGCGACAAACTGCACATGCAGTTCAACCCGACTGTAGCGTCGAAAGTGATCACGGTTAACGTCAAGTAAGATTTGTTCAGACAAAAAAATGGGAGACCCCTGCGGGTCTCCCATTTTTTTGTGCAGCGTTTGCAGCGTTAGAACAACACGCGGCTACGAATCGTGCCGTTGATGTGCTGCAGCTTCTCTTGTGCCAGGTCCGAGTACTCGGCGTCGACGTCGATCACCACGTAGCCAACCTTCTCGTTGGTCTGCAGGAACTGACCGGAGATGTTGATGCCGTTTTCCGCGAACACCTTGTTGATCTCCATCATCACGCCAGGGATGTTCTGGTGGATGTGCAGCAGACGGTGCTTGCCAGGGTGAGCCGGCAGCGCCACTTCCGGGAAGTTGACGGAGGACACCGACGTACCGTTGTCGCTGTACTTGACCAGCTTCTCCGACACTTCCAGGCCGATGTTGGCTTGGGCTTCAGCGGTGGAACCGCCGATGTGCGGGGTCAGGATCACGTTATCCAGGCCACGCAGCGGGCTTTCGAAGATGTCGTCGTTGGAGCGTGGCTCCACCGGGAACACGTCGATGGCGGCGCCGATCAGGTGCTTGTCCTTGATCGCGTCGGCCAGGGCGTCCAGCTCGACCACGGTGCCGCGTGCAGCGTTGATCAGGATGCCGCCTTTCTTGATGGCGCGGATTTCCTTCTCGCCGATCATCCACTGGGTCTCAGCTGTTTCCGGCACGTGCAGGGTGACGATATCGGACATGCCCAGCAGTTCGGTCAGGCTCGCCACTTGGGTGGCGTTGCCCAGCGGCAGCTTGGTCAGGGTGTCGTAGAAGAACACCTGCATGCCCAGGCCTTCAGCCAGGACCGACAGTTGGGTGCCGATCGAGCCGTAACCAACGATACCCAGCTTCTTGCCCCGGATTTCGAAGGAGTTGGCTGCGCTCTTGATCCAGCCGCCACGGTGGCAGGAAGCGTTCTTCTCAGGGATACCGCGCAACAGCAGGATCGCCTCGGCCAGCACCAGTTCCGCGACGGAACGGGTGTTGGAGTACGGGGCGTTGAACACCGCGATGCCGCGCTCGCGCGCTGCATTGAGGTCGACCTGGTTGGTGCCGATGCAGAAACAGCCGACCGCCACGAGTTTCTTGGCGTGGTCGAAGATCTCTTCGGTCAGCTGAGTGCGGGAGCGAATGCCGATAAAGTGCGCGTCGGCGATCTTTTCCTTGAGCTGGGCTTCCGGCAGAGAACTGGTGATGTACTCAATGCTGGAGTACCCGGCGGCCTTCAGAACGTCGACGGCCGATGGGTGGACGCCTTCCAGAAGAAGGAACTTGATCTTGCTCTTATCGAGAGAAGTCTTGCTCATCTGCGTAAACCTGTATCCCGGAGAAAAATGGCAGGGAATCGGATCGCTTAAGCTGACCCGGACGGCAGGAAAGCCGTCACCGCAGAAACGCCCTTGGGCTCTGTCCTGCGGGGGCGGTATGCTAGCATACGCGCCCCGCTAAACACTCATTCCTGCGACGTGAAGCGTTCTCAGGATGACCATGAATTGTTCGAGAGTTCTGTCGATGACCCATCCTGCCCTGATTGATGAGCTAAAGACCCTGGTTGAGCCCGGCAAAGTGCTGACCGATGCCGACTCCCTGGAGGCTTACGGCAAGGATTGGACCAAGCACTTCGCCCCTGCGCCGACCGCCATCGTGTTCCCCAAGACCATCGAGCAGGTGCAGGCTATCGTTCGTTGGGCCAATGCACACAAGGTCGCGCTGGTGCCGTCCGGTGGTCGTACCGGGCTGTCGGCCGCTGCCGTGGCGGCGAATGGCGAGGTGGTGGTGTCGTTCGACTACATGAACCAGATCCTCGACCTCAACCTCACCGACCGCACCGCCGTGTGCCAGCCGGGCGTGGTCACCAAGCAATTGCAGAACGCTGCCGAAGAGAAAGGCCTGTATTACCCGGTGGACTTCGCGTCGTCCGGTTCCAGCCAGATTGGCGGCAATATCGGCACCAATGCCGGCGGGATCAAGGTCATTCGCTACGGCATGACCCGTAACTGGGTGGCCGGCATGAAAGTCGTCACCGGCAAGGGCGACGTACTGGAGCTGAACCGCGACCTGATCAAGAACGCCACCGGCTACGACATGCGCCAGCTGTTCATCGGCGCCGAAGGCACCCTGGGCTTTGTGGTCGAAGCCACCATGCGCCTGGACCGGGCGCCGAAAAACCTCACCGCCATGGTGCTCGGGACTACCGATTTCGACTCGATCATGCCGGTACTGCATGCGTTCCAGAGCAAGCTGGACCTGACGGCCTTCGAATTCTTCTCCGACAAGGCCCTGGCCAAGGTCATGGGCCGTGGCGACGTGCCGGCGCCGTTCGACACCGAGTGCCCGTTCTACGCGTTGCTGGAATTTGAAGCCACCACCGAAGAAGTCGCCAACCATGCGCTGGAAACCTTCGAGCATTGCGTCGAGCAGGGCTGGGTGCTGGACGGCGTGATGAGCCAGAGCGAAACCCAGCTCCATAACCTGTGGAAGCTGCGCGAGTACATCTCCGAGACGATTTCGCACTGGACCCCATACAAGAACGATATCTCGGTGACTGTCTCCAAGGTGCCGGCGTTCTTGAAGGAAATTGATGCGATCGTCGGTGAACACTACCCGGACTTCGAAATCGTCTGGTTCGGTCACATCGGCGACGGCAACCTGCACTTGAACATCCTCAAGCCGGAAAACCTCAGCAAGGATGAGTTCTTCGCCAAGTGCGCCACCGTCAACAAGTGGGTGTTCGAGACCGTCGAGAAGTACAACGGCTCGATCTCCGCCGAACATGGCGTGGGCATGACCAAGCGCGACTACCTGACCTACAGCCGTTCGCCGGTTGAAATCGAATACATGAAGGCCGTCAAGGCGGTGTTCGACCCGAACGGGATCATGAACCCCGGCAAGATCTTCGCTGTTTAATCGCCCTGAAGGAGTCGTTCCATGAGCTACCAGCACAAGTATGTCGACGGCACCAACATCCACTTTCCTGTGGGTAAAGTGGTGTGTATCGGGCGCAACTACGCCGAACATGCCAAGGAACTGGATAACCCGGTGCCGACCGAGCCGCTGCTGTTCATCAAGCCGGGCAGCTGCGTGGTACCGCTTGAAGGCGGTTTCAGCATTCCGACCGAGCGCGGTTCGGTGCATTACGAAGCCGAAATCGCGGTGCTGATCGGCAAGCCCCTGTCGACCAAGCCCAGCCGTGAAGAAGTGCTGGACGCCATTTCCGGCTTCGCCCCGGCCCTGGACCTGACCCTGCGCGACAAGCAGGCCGAGCTGAAAGCCAAGGGCCTGCCGTGGGAAATCGCCAAGTCCTTCGATGGCGCGGCGGTGATCGCGCCGTTTGTGGTCGGCAGCACGTTCCCGGACGTCACCGATATCGGCATCCGCCTGAGCATCAATGGCGAAGTGCGCCAGGATGGCAACAGCTCGCAGATGCTCAACCCGATCATCCCGATGATCCAGCACATGGCCGGCTGCTTCTCGCTGCAGGCCGGCGACGTGATCCTCACCGGCACCCCTGCCGGCGTCGGCCCGTTGAATGTCGGTGATGAGCTGGTGCTGGAACTGACCGGCGTGAACCGCTTCGAAAGCAGCGTTCGCTAACCAGGCGCGGTCAACAATGTGGGAGCCGGGCTTGCCCGCGATGGCGGTGTGTCAGTCACCTTGAGTGTTGATTGACCCACTCTCATCGTGGGCAAGCCCGGCTCCCACAGGTGTTTGTGTGAGCCTGAAATTCAAGTTTTTGCATTTTTTTCACACGCCATCCGGATAATCCTCAGCCTCCAGCGCGCGGGCCCGTTGATCCTGTGCTAATCCCTAAAGCTGAATTTCCGGAAAAGCGTTCAATGGCCGTGCCTCTGCCCTCTGCTACTTCCAAGCCGCGTTCTCGCTTTGCCTTGCGCTGGTATTCCTGGCTTTTCCTGGCGGGGGCGATCGTGTACGGCGTTTCCTGGGCCATGCACTGGGACGATCGCGGCCTGCTGTGGGTGCTGGAGCGCTTTGAAACTCCGGCCGAGCGCCAGGAGAGTGTGTGGCTGCCGGATTACCATGCGGTGATCGATGGCAAGTTGTTGCCTGGCATGGAGAAGGACGAAGCTTCGGACGTCTCCTACAACCCACAGACCAAAACCCTGTTTTCAGTGATGGGCAAGAACCCCTTTCTTGCCGAGCTGAGCCTGCAGGGCGATGTGCTGCGCAAGATGCCGCTCAATGGCTGGGACAATCCGGAAGGCGTGACAGTGATGGAAAATGGCCTGCTGGCAGTCGTCGATGAGCGCCAGCACACGCTCACCATCGTCAAGGTCGACGCGACCACCCAGCAATTGAACAAGGCCGATTTCCCGACGTACGACCTCGGCCCGTCCAAAGACCAGAACAAGGCCTTCGAAGGCATCACCTGGGACAAGCGCAACCAGCAGCTGATCCTGGGCGAAGAGCGTCCGCCGGCGTTGTTCACCTGGAAAAGCGATGGCAGCCAGACCCTGACGGGCGATAAGCAAAAGCTGGCGAGTAAGGAGTTGGACATGCGCAACCTCTCGGCCCTGGCTATAGACCCGCGTACCGGGCACTTGCTGGTGCTCTCGGCCGACTCCCACCTGTTGCTGGAGCTGGATGAAAAGGGCGAGCAAGTCAGCTTCATGACCCTGCTCGGCGGTTTCAACGGGCTGAAGAAAACCATTCCACGGGCGGAGGGGGTGACCATGGACGAGGACGGCACGTTGTACATGGTCAGTGAGCCAAATCTGTTTTATCGTTTCGAAAAACAGAAATAGCAGACAAATTACGTCGGATATTTCTCTATCAGCGGCATTAGCCAGACACCGGGGTGCGTTTAAGTTTAAATTCAGACAGGCGTGATATTCATTCGCCACTTTTGACTTTGAGCTCGCCCGATGCGCCGACTTGCCCGCCCCAAACCTCTATTCTTCGTGCTCGCGCTGATCGCCCTGATCAGTGCCGGGGCCGTTGCGCAGCATTTTCGTCTGTTCGAGCGCGCCTGGTTCAACTGGCAGGCCTGGCGCCAGCCGACCGATGAGCGCTCGATCGGCCTGGCCGATTACCGGGTGGTCCTGGAAGCCCAGGTGATCGACGGGCTCGACGACGACGTCTCGGCCCTCACCTACGATCCGCTGCGCAAAAGCCTGTTTACCGTCACCAATAAAAATGCCGAGCTGATCGAGCTGTCCCTTCAAGGCAAGATTTTGCGGCGTATCCCGCTGGTAGGATTTGGCGATGCCGAGGCGGTGGAGTTCATCAGTGACAACATCTACGTCATCAGCGACGAGCGCCAGCAGCGCCTGATCAAGGTGCATGTGGATGACGACACCAAATTCCTCGACGCCGCCGATGCGGAACAGATGACCCTGGGCTTGCATGTGGGTGGCAACAAGGGCTTCGAGGGGCTGGCCTACGATTCTGTCGGCAAGCGCCTGTTCGTGGCCAAGGAGCGCGACCCGATGCTGATCTATGAGGTCCACGGCTTCCCGCATTTCAAACCGGAAAAAACCTACTCGGTGCATGTGATCAACAACCCCAAGCGTGACGCCGGGCTGTTTGTGCGCGACCTGTCGAGCCTGCAATACGACGAGCGCAGCGGTCACTTGCTGGCGCTCTCGGATGAGTCCTTCCTGGTGTTGGAGCTGGATATCGACGGTCGCCCGCTGAGCAGCCTGTCGCTGCTCAACGGGCGCCATGGCCTGAAGAAGCGGGTGCCGCAGGCCGAGGGGATCGCCATGGATGACGAGGGCACGTTATACCTGGTCAGCGAGCCGAACCTGTTCTACGTGTTCAAGAAACCCCATCCCTGAAGTACCGCAGGACCAATGTGAGAGCGGGCTTGCTCGCGAAAGCGGTGGTTCAGTTGAAGAATCTTTCACTGACACACCGCTTTCGCGAGCAAGCCCGCTCCCACATTGAGTAACGCGTCAGGCCTTGAGGGTTTTCACGCCCTCGGGGGTGCCCAGCAGCAGTACATCGGCTGGGCGCGCGGCGAACAGGCCATTGGTGACCACGCCGACGATTGCATTGATCTGCGTCTCCAGCTCCACCGGGTTGGTGATCTGCATGTTGAACACGTCGAGGATGATGTTGCCGTTGTCGGTCAACACGCCTTCGCGGTACACCGGGTCGCCGCCCAGCTTCACCAGCTCGCGGGCCACGTGGCTGCGGGCCATCGGGATCACTTCCACCGGCAGCGGGAACGCGCCGAGTACCGGCACCAGCTTGCTGGCGTCGGCGATGCAGATGAAGGTCTTGGCCACGGCCGCGACGATCTTCTCGCGGGTCAGGGCCGCACCGCCGCCTTTGATCAGGTTCAGGTGCGCGTCGCTTTCATCGGCGCCGTCGACGTAGAACTCCAGGTCGCTCACGGTGTTGAGCTCGTACACCGGAATGCCATGGCCCTTGAGGCGAGCGGCGGTGGCTTCGGAGCTGGCTACGGCGCCATCGAACGCGCCCTTGTGCTGGGCCAGTGCATCGATGAAGCAGTTGGCAGTGGAACCGGTGCCGACACCGACGATGCTCTTGTCGTCGAGTTTGGGAAGGATTAAATCGACGGCGGCCTGGGCCACTGCCTGTTTGAGTTGATCCTGGGTCATGCGGGCTCCGGAACGGGCGGGGAGTAAAAGAGGGGCGCGAGTATACCCCAACAAACCTTGGGATTCGTGTGGTCTCCCGGCCAAACGCTGGGTTAGACTCCTTGGCCCTGCCCAACCCGCCCAGTGATGCCTGCCGATGCTTGAACAGTACGTCAAAAAGATCCTCACCTCGCGCGTCTACGACGTTGCCGTAGAAACCCCGCTGCAGACCGCCCGCCAGCTTTCCGAGCGCCTTGGCAACAAGGTCTGGCTCAAGCGCGAAGACCTGCAGCCGGTGTTCTCGTTCAAGATTCGCGGCGCCTACAACAAGCTGACCCAACTGACGGCGGAGGAGCGCGCGCGTGGCGTGGTTACCGCGTCGGCGGGCAACCATGCCCAGGGCCTGGCCCTGGCGGCCAAGGTGCTGGGGGTCAAGGCGACTATCGTGATGCCCAAGACCACTCCGGAAATCAAGGTCGAAGGCGTGCGCTCGCGGGGCGGCAAAGTGGTGCTGCACGGTGATTCCTTTCCGGAAGCCCTGGCCTACTCGCTGAAACTGGTCGACGAAAAAGGCTACGTCTACATCCACCCCTACGATGATCCGCACACCATTGCCGGGCAGGGCACCGTGGCGATGGAAATCCTGCGCCAGCACCCAGGGCCGCTGGACGCGATTTTCGTGCCGGTGGGCGGCGGCGGGCTGATCGCCGGCATCGCGGCGTACGTGAAATACCTGCGCCCGGAAATCAAGATCATCGGCGTCGAGCCGGACGACTCCAACTGCCTGCAGGCCGCCATGGCCGCGGGTGAGCGCGTGGTCTTGCCGACCGTGGGCATCTTTGCCGACGGCGTGGCGGTGGCGCAGATCGGCCAGCACACCTTCGACATTTGCAAAGACTATGTAGATGAAGTGATCACCGTCAGCACGGATGAAATCTGCGCGGCGATCAAGGATATCTACGACGACACCCGTTCCATCACCGAGCCGGCGGGCGCGCTGGGCGTGGCGGGGATCAAGAAGTACGTGGAGACCCGTGGCGTCACCGGGCAGACCCTGGTGGCGATCGACTCCGGCGCCAACGTCAACTTCGACCGCCTGCGCCATGTGGCCGAGCGCGCCGAACTGGGTGAAGGCCGTGAAGCCATCATCGCCGTGACCATTCCCGAGAAGCCGGGCAGCTTCAAGGCGTTCTGCGAGGCCGTGGGCAAGCGCCAGATCACCGAATTCAACTACCGCTACCACTCCGGCAGCGAGGCGCACATTTTCGTTGGCGTGCAGACGCATCCGGAAAATGACCCGCGCAGCGCGCTGATCGCCAGTCTTACCAGCAAAGGCTTCCCGGTGCTGGACCTGACCGAGAACGAACTGGCCAAGTTGCACATTCGCCACATGGTCGGCGGGCATGCGGCCCAGGTCAGTGATGAAGTGGTGCTGCGCTTTGAATTCCCGGAGCGCCCGGGGGCCTTGTTCAACTTTCTTAACAAATTGGGCGGGCGCTGGAACATCTCGATGTTCCACTATCGCAACCACGGCGCAGCAGACGGCCGTGTGGTCGCTGGCCTGCAGGTTCCGGCGGACGAGCGTCACCTGGTGCCGGCAGCGCTTGAAGCGATCGGCTACCCGTACTGGGATGAAAGTGATAACCCGGCCTACAAACTGTTCCTCGGTTGAGCGACTACGCTGATGGGGGCGGCCTTTAAGGAAGACGAGACATGGAAACCCTGACCACCCTGAAAGTTATCCACATCACCGCCACGGTCCTGCTGCTGCTCAGCGGGCTCGGCCTGGCGCTGCTGGCCTGGCGCAAACGCAGCGCCGGCCCGGCGGTGACCGTGCAGCGCCCGTGGGCGTTCGTATGGTTGTTGATGGGGATTTGCCTGCTGAGCATGCCATTCACCGGCTGGTGGCTGGTGCACCTGATCGGCTGGCCACTGGGGCAGACCTGGATCCTGGGCTCCAGCATTCTCTATACCGTGGCGGCGCTGGCCTGGTTCTGGTTGGTGGCACGGCTCAATCGCCTGCGCAAAGGCGAGGGCGGCAGTTTGAATTTCACCCTGGTGCTGGCGGTGGTCAGCCTGGTGGGGTTCGTGGTGATTGCGGGGTTGATGGGGGCCAAGCCGGTCTAGGGCTTCAGGCGGTTACTCTGACAAGTAGGCCTTTTTGTGGTGAGCGGGCAAGCCCGCTCACCACAGGGGTATCAGTTGCGCAGGGTGATGACCGGCCAGCCGCGCTTCTCGGCTTCAGCGCGCAGATTCGGATCCGGATCCACTGCCACCGGATGCGTCACCTGCTCCAGCAGCGGCAGGTCATTCATCGAGTCGCTATAGAAGTAGCTGTCTTGCAGGGTGTACCCGGTTTCTTCCAGCCAGCGATTCAGGCGCGTCACCTTGCCTTCGCGAAAGCACGGCACATCGGTGCTGCGCCCGGTGTAGCGGCCGTTTTCCATCTCGCACTCGGTGGCGATCAGGGTTTCCACGCCCAGGCGTGCGGCAATGGGCGCGGTGACGAAGCGGTTGGTGGCGGTAATGATCACCAACTTGTCACCGGCGGCGCGGTGCCTGGCCAGCAGCTCTACGGCCAGCGGCAGGATGATCGGCTCGATGCAGTCGCGCATATAGTCGTTGTGCCACTCCTGCAGCTGGGCCATCTCGGTACGGCCGAGGATTTCCAGGCAGAAGTTCAGGTAGGCGGCGTTGTCCAGCTTGCCGGCCAGGTAATCCTGGTAGAACTCGTCGTTGCGGGCCTTGTAGGCCACCGGGTCGAGAATCCCGCGCTCGCACAGGTAATCGCCCCAGGCGTGGTCGCTGTCACCGCCGAGAAGGGTGTTGTCCAAGTCGAATAAAGCCAGGCGCATTGCAGTTACTCGCTGAAAAGTCTGTAAAAAGGCGTCCAGAATACGGTCTTTTCACAAGAGTGCACATAAGGTAAGAAGCCTCGTTGCCGCTTCAGCAACCTTTGTGGAACAATGCGGCGACATGCGTTTGCGAGGTTGTTGCCGTGATCGACCCCGATGGTTTCCGTCCTAATGTCGGGATTATTCTTACGAATGATGCCGGACAGGTGCTATGGGCTCGCCGAATCAACCAAGATGCCTGGCAGTTTCCTCAAGGCGGAATCAACCCCGATGAAACCCCTGAAGACGCCTTGTACCGTGAGTTGAATGAAGAAGTCGGCCTTGAGCGCGAAGATGTGCAAATTCTGGCCTGTACCCGTGGCTGGTTGCGCTATCGTTTGCCGCAACGCCTGGTGCGTACCCACAGCCAACCGCTGTGCATCGGCCAGAAGCAGAAATGGTTTCTCCTGCGCCTGATCTCCAACGAGCAGCGGGTGCGGATGGATTTGACCGGTAAACCGGAGTTCGATGGCTGGCGCTGGGTCAGCTATTGGTACCCGTTGGGCCAGGTGGTGACATTCAAGCGCGAGGTTTATCGTCGCGCTCTCAAAGAGCTTGCCCCGCGCCTTTTAGCGCGCGACTGACGACGGAGTTCGACCCCGAGCCATGCTCAATACGCTGCGCAAGATCGTCCAGGAAGTTAACTCCGCCAAGGATCTCAAGGCGGCGTTGGGGATTATTGTGTTGCGCGTCAAGGAAGCCATGGGCAGCCAGGTCTGCTCGGTTTACCTGCTGGACCCCGAGACCAACCGTTTTGTGCTGATGGCCACCGAGGGCTTGAACAAGCGCTCCATCGGCAAGGTCAGCATGGCGCCCAATGAAGGTCTGGTGGGCCTGGTGGGGACGCGTGAAGAACCCCTGAACCTTGAAAACGCCGCCGATCACCCGCGGTATCGCTACTTTGCCGAAACCGGCGAAGAGCGCTACGCCTCGTTCCTCGGCGCACCGATCATTCACCACCGCCGCGTTGTCGGCGTGTTGGTCATCCAGCAAAAAGAACGCCGCCAGTTCGACGAAGGTGAAGAAGCCTTCCTCGTGACCATGAGCGCGCAGCTCGCCGGGGTTATTGCCCACGCCGAGGCCACCGGCTCGATTCGCGGCCTGGGGCGCCAGGGCAAGGGCATCCAGGAAGCCAAGTTCGTCGGCGTGCCGGGTTCGCCGGGTGCGGCGGTCGGTACCGCCGTGGTCATGCTGCCGCCGGCCGACCTGGATGTGGTGCCGGACAAGACCGTCGATGACATCGACGCTGAAATCAAACTGTTCAAGACTGCCCTGGAAGGCGTGCGCGCCGACATGCGCAACCTGTCGACCAAGCTGGCCACGCAGTTGCGCCCTGAAGAGCGCGCACTGTTCGACGTGTACCAGATGATGCTCGACGACGCGTCCCTGGGTAACGAAGTCAAGACCGTGATCAAGACCGGCCAGTGGGCCCAGGGCGCGCTGCGCCAGGTGGTCACCGATCACGTCAACCGTTTCGAATTGATGGACGACGCCTACCTGCGCGAACGGGCCTCGGATGTGCGTGACCTCGGTCGCCGTCTGCTGGCCTACCTGCAGGAAGACCGCACCACCAACCTGGTCTACCCCGACAACACCATCCTGATCAGTGAAGAACTGACCGCGACCATGCTCGGCGAAGTGCCGGAAGGCAAGTTGGTGGGCCTGGTCTCGGTACTGGGTTCGGGTAACTCCCACGTCGCGATCCTGGCCCGGGCCATGGGCATCCCGACGGTGATGGGCCTGGTGGACCTGCCGTATTCCAAGGTCGACGGCATCGACATGATCGTCGATGGCCATCGCGGTGAAGTCTTCACCAACCCCAGCGAAGTGCTGCGCAAGCAATACGCCGAGGTGGTCGAGGAAGAGAAACAACTGGCGCTGGGCCTCGATTCGTTGCGCGAGTTGCCGTGCGTGACCCTCGATGGCCATCGCGTGCCGCTGCTGGTCAACACCGGCCTGCTCGCCGATGTGGCCCGTGCGCAGCAGCGCGGTGCTGAAGGGGTGGGGCTGTACCGCACCGAAGTGCCGTTCATGATCAACCAGCGTTTCCCGAGTGAGAAGGAGCAGCTGGCGATTTATCGCGAGCAACTGTCCGCCTTCCACCCGTTACCGGTGACGATGCGCAGCCTGGACATCGGCGGCGACAAGTCACTGTCGTATTTCCCGATCAAGGAAGACAACCCCTTCCTCGGCTGGCGCGGTATCCGCGTCACCCTCGACCATCCTGAAATCTTCCTGGTGCAGACCCGCGCCATGCTCAAGGCCAGCGAGGGCCTGAACAACCTGCGCATTCTGCTGCCGATGATCTCCGGCACCCATGAGCTGGAAGAGGCCCTGCACCTGATCCACCGTGCCTGGGGTGAAGTGCGCGACGAAGGCGCCGACGTGCCGATGCCGCCGATTGGCGTGATGATCGAGATTCCGGCAGCGGTGTACCAGGCCAAGGAGCTCGCGCGCCAGGTGGACTTCCTGTCGGTGGGCTCCAATGACCTGACCCAATACCTGCTGGCCGTGGACCGTAACAACCCACGGGTGGCCGACCTCTACGACTACCTGCACCCGGCGGTGCTGCAAGCCCTGCAGCACGTGGTGCGCGACGCCCATGCCGAAGGCAAGCCGGTGAGTATCTGCGGTGAAATGGCCGGCGACCCGGCGGCGGCGGTGCTGTTGATGGCGATGGGCTTTGACAGCCTGTCGATGAACGCCACCAACCTGCCGAAGGTGAAGTGGATGCTGCGCCAGGTCGAACTGAGCATGGCCAAGGACCTGCTGGCGGAGTTGATGACCATCGACAACCCGCAAGTTATCCACAGTTCGCTGCAGTTGGCGCTGAAGAACCTGGGGCTGACGCGGATGATCAACCCGGCTTCTGCCAAGACCCTCTAGACATCGCTGGCAAGCCAGCTCCTACCGTTGGAATGCATTCCCCTGTAGGAGCCGGCTTGCCGGCGATGGCGCCAATCCAGGCGCCGTCAAATACTCAGTTCCACCTCACCCAAACGCCCCCCGTGCGGGCCGAAACTGCGCTCCACCATCCGTCGCGTGCCGTCGGCATTCACAATCAACGCCGTACTCGCCCTTGTCCCATAGCTGGGACTCGCAATAAACACGCTCGACAACAGGCTCTCGGTCGCCAGTCCCACGCCGGTATCCGGCAAGTCGGCAAAGGGCGCGGTCTGCGGGTCGCTCAAGATCGCCAGCAAGGCATCCGGCTGCGGATCGTCCAGCAACTCGCTCAGTGCTGCCTTGGCCTTGAGCAACTTGGGCCACGGCGTGTCCAGCCCTGCGTTGGATAATCCATACACCCCAGCCTTCAACTGCGTCGGCTCGGTGTGGTTGGCGTTGTAATGCCACAACGCATCCCGCGTGCCCACCAGCAGGTTGAAACCGGCATATTCAATCGAACGTCCGTTAACGTCGGCGAGATATTGGTCAATCGGCAGCGATCCGCTGAGAAAGCGTGAGACCAGTTCGCCGCGTGACTTGCGTGCTGGCGGCTGATGCGGGTCGCGGATATTGGTCAGGGCGGCAAACCGCCCATCGGCATTGACCCCCAGCCAGGTGCCACCCGCTTCCTGGTCGCGGCCGGCGTAGATAGCTGGCGCATCCGGCCACTGGGCCAGCGGCAGGCTGGGGCGGGCGTAGAACTCATCGCGGTTGGCCGCGACGATCAGCGGTTGGGCGTGGCCCGGCCGCCAGGCGAAAACAATCAGGCACATCAGGCGATTCCCTTTTGTGTTTTTAGCCACTCTACCCATACAGGCAGCGGCGTTCCATCGTATCCAGTTGGGTCGCATGCCTTCCATCCGTTAACATGCCGGACTTGGTTTGGGGGCTCCCATGGAATTTCTCCTGTATTTGCTACTCGGCGCCTGTGCGGGCGTGCTCGCCGGGCTGTTTGGCGTGGGCGGCGGGATCATCATCGTGCCGGTGCTGGTGTTCAGCTTTACCTTGCAGGGCTTCGACCCGCAGGTGCTGACGCACCTGGCCGTGGGCACGTCCCTGGCGACGATTATCTTCACCTCGGTGAATGCCGTGCGTGAGCACCACCGGCGTGGCGCGGTGCGTTGGCCGATCTTCCTGTGGATGACCTTGGGCATCCTGATCGGCGCCGGTTTTGGTGCGCTGACCGCCGAGGCGATTTCCGGCCCGCATCTGCAGAAGATCATTGGGGTGTTTGCCCTGCTGGTGGCCGTGCAACTGGCCCTGGAGGTCAAGCCCAAGGCCAGCCGCACGGTGCCGGGCAAGGTCGGCCTGACCGTAGCCGGCTCGGTGATCGGCTGGGCCTCGGCGATTTTCGGGATTGGCGGCGGCTCGCTGACCGTGCCGTTCTTGACCTGGCGCAGCGTGCCGATGCAGCAGGCGGTGGCCACTTCATCGGCCTGTGGCCTGCCGATTGCCGTGGCCAGTGCATTAAGTTTCATGATTCTGGGCTGGCATGACCCGCTCTTGCCCGCTCATAGTCTAGGGTTCGTGTATTTGCCGGCGCTGCTGGGCATCGCCCTGACCAGCATGGTGTTCGCCCGCTTCGGCGCACGCCTGGCACACCGGTTGTCGCCGCGTTTGCTCAAGCGGCTGTTCGCCGGATTGCTGTTTTGCGTCGGTTTAAACTTTTTGTTGTAACGCAGGCTTAATCGCGCACGGGCATGGTCCGGTCGCACTATCGAATGATTAACGAGGAGTCGCAATGCTGCCTTACCCGCAGATCGACCCGGTGGCCCTGGCCATCGGTCCGCTGAAAATCCACTGGTACGGGTTGATGTACCTGATCGGCATCGGCGGGGCCTGGCTGCTGGCCTCCCGCCGCCTGAACCGTTTCGACCCGACCTGGACCAAGGAGAAGCTCTCCGACATGGTGTTCTGGCTGTCGATGGGCGTCATCGTCGGCGGACGACTGGGGTATGTGCTGTTCTACGATCTGTCGGCGTACATCGCCAACCCGACGCTGATCTTTGAAGTGTGGAAGGGCGGCATGGCGTTCCACGGTGGGTTCATCGGTGTGATGATCGCCGCCTGGTGGTTCGGCCGTCGCAATGGCAAGTCGTTCTTCCAACTGATGGACTTCGTCGCGCCGATGGTGCCGATCGGCCTGGGCGCCGGGCGGATTGGCAACTTCATCAATGCCGAGCTGTGGGGCAAGCCGACCGACGTGCCGTGGGCCATGGTGTTCCCACCGTTCAGCGACCCGGCGCAACTGCCGCGCCATCCGTCGCAGCTGTACCAGTTCGCCCTGGAAGGTGTGGCACTGTTCCTCATTCTGTACATCTTCTCGCGCAAGCCACGCCCAACCATGGCAGTGTCGGGGATGTTCGCGCTGTTCTATGGGATCTTCCGTTTCATCGTCGAGTTCGTGCGCGTGCCGGATGCGCAGCTGGGCTACCTGGCGTGGGGCTGGGTGACCATGGGCCAGATCCTCAGCCTGCCGATGATCCTCGGCGGCCTGGGCCTGTTGTGGTGGGCCTACAACCGTCCACAGCCGATCAAGAACACCGCGCTTTAAATTCGAACGCCGAGGCCAGGAGGTCTCGGCTTCAACGATACGGGTAAACACATGAAGCAATATCTCGAACTACTGAACGACGTCGTGACCAATGGCCTGACCAAGGGCGATCGCACCGGCACCGGCACCAAGGCCGTGTTCGCCCGTCAGTATCGGCATAACTTGGCCGACGGCTTCCCGCTGCTGACCACCAAGAAGCTTCACTTCAAAAGCATCGCCAACGAATTGATCTGGATGTTGAGCGGCAATACCAACATCAAGTGGCTGAACGAAAACGGCGTGCGTATCTGGGACGAATGGGCCACCGAAGACGGCGACCTGGGCCCGGTGTACGGCGAGCAGTGGACCGCCTGGCCGACCAAGGACGGCGGTAAGATCAACCAGATCGACTACATGGTCCACACGCTCAAGACCAACCCCAACAGCCGCCGCATCCTGTTCCACGGCTGGAACGTCGAGTACCTGCCCGACGAAACCAAGAGCCCGCAGGAAAACGCGCGCAACGGCAAGCAAGCCCTGCCGCCGTGCCACTTGCTGTACCAGGCGTTCGTGCATGACGGTCATCTGTCGATGCAGCTGTATATCCGCAGCTCCGACGTGTTCCTCGGCCTGCCGTACAACACTGCCGCACTGGCGCTGCTGACCCATATGCTGGCCCAGCAGTGCGACCTGATCCCGCACGAGATCATCGTCACCACCGGCGATACCCATGCCTACAGCAACCACATGGAGCAGATCCGCACCCAGCTGGCGCGCACACCGAAGAAGCTGCCGGAGCTGGTGATCAAGCGTAAGCCTGCGTCGATCTACGACTATAAGTTCGAGGACTTCGAGATCGTGGGCTACGACGCTGATCCGAGCATCAAGGCTGACGTCGCCATTTAAAAACTGCCTTGGTCTGAACTGTGGGAGCAGGCTTGCCTGCGATAGCGGTATATCAGTCACCTATCGGGTGCTGATACACCGCTATCGCAGGCAAGCCTGCTCCCACATTGGGTTCTGTGTTCGCTTGAGTTAATGCCCGTGGCTTCGGCCCACGTGTGAAGGCTCGGCCTCGCTGGCCAGCACGCTTCCGCTGACCTCCAACCGCTGCAATATCCCGCATTCTGGCCCGCCGCCACAGCGCTGGCGCAGGTCCAGCAGTTGCTCCTGCAGCGCCAGCAGCCCGTCGATCCGCGCTTTCACGTGGTGGATATGCTCGTCGATCAACGCATTCACGCTTTCGCACTGGTCCTGTGGGCTGTCGCGCAGCCCCAGCAGGCTGCGGATTTCCTCGAGGGTCATGTCGAGGCTGCGGCAGTTGCGGATAAAGACCAGCCGCTCGCTGTGCGCCTGGGTGTACACGCGGTAGTTGGCCTCGGTGCGCGCCGGCGGCGGCAGCAGGCCTTCCTTCTCGTAATAACGGATGGTTTCCACCGGGCAGTCGGTCAGTTTGGCCAGTTCGCCGATCTTCATCGCAGCAATCTCCAAATGGGTGCTTGACCCTATAGTGGCTATAGGGTCTTTACTTGGCAACAGGCACCTTACGGACGCGACCTGATGAGCGACTCCCTTCACACCCCGCACAAGCACGACCACAAGCATGACCATGATCATGGCCCGAAGAAACTCACCCCCGTGCACGACCACGGCCACGGCGGTTCCTGCTGCTCCGGCGCACCCGCGCCTGCGGTGGTGCAACTGAGTGAGGCGCCGACTGCCGGTTCGCGCCTGAGTACCTTCCGCATCGAAGCCATGGACTGCCCCACCGAGCAGACGCTGATCCAGAACAAACTGGGCAAGCTCGCCGGCGTGCAGCAGCTGGAATTCAACCTCATCAACCGGATCCTTGGCGTCACCCACGATCTGCCGAGCACCACGCCGATCATCGACGCCATCAAATCCATCGGCATGCAGGCCGACCCCATCGAAGAAGGCGCCCCGGCCGCCGCGCCGCCGGCCAAGAAACATTGGTGGCCGCTGGCGGTGTCCGGCGTCGGCGCGCTGGCCGCCGAAGTGCTGCACTTCACCCATGCCGCGCCGACCTGGGTGATTGCCGTGGTGGCGCTGGTCTCGATCCTCAGCGGCGGCCTGACCACCTATAAAAAGGGCTGGATTGCCCTGAAAAACCTCAACTTGAACATCAACGCCTTGATGAGCATCGCGGTGACCGGTGCGGTGTTGATTGGCCAGTGGCCAGAAGCGGCGATGGTGATGTTCCTGTTTACCGTGGCCGAGTTGATCGAAGCCAAATCCCTGGACCGTGCGCGCAACGCCATCAGTGGCTTGATGCAAATGACTCCGGAACAGGCCACCGTGCAACAGGCCGATGGCAGCTGGCTGGAACTAGAGGTTAAAAGTATCGATCTTGGGGCGATCGTGCGGGTCAAGCCCGGCGAGCGCATCGGCCTCGACGGTGAAGTCACCGCTGGCCAATCCACCATCGACCAGGCGCCGATCACCGGTGAAAGCCTGCCGATTGAAAAGACCGTGGGCGACAAAGTGTTCGCCGGCACCATCAACCAGGCCGGTTCGCTGGAGTACAAGGTCACCGCAGCGGCCAATCAATCCACGCTGGCGCGGATCATCCACGCGGTGGAGCAGGCCCAGGGCGCACGCGCGCCGACCCAGCGGTTTGTCGACAGCTTCTCGAAGGTCTACACCCCGGCGGTATTCCTGTTTGCCCTGGGCGTGGCGCTGATCCCGCCGCTGTTCATGGCCGGCGCCTGGTTCGACTGGATCTACCGCGCCCTGGTGCTGCTGGTCGTGGCGTGCCCTTGTGCGCTGGTGATCTCCACCCCGGTGACCATCGTCAGTGGCCTGGCGGCAGCGGCGCGCAAAGGTATCCTGATCAAGGGCGGCGTGTACCTGGAGGGCGGTTACAAACTTGACTACCTGGCCCTCGACAAGACCGGCACGATCACCCACGGCAAGCCGGTGCAAACCGATTACCTGGCGCTGTTCCCTAACGTCGAGGCCAGTGCCCCGGCGCTGGCCGCCAGTTTGGCCGGGCGTTCCGACCACCCGGTGTCGCTGGCGATTGCCAACGCAGCGGTGGATAAAAACCTGCCGAGCCACCCTGTGGATAACTTCGAGGCCCTGGCCGGCCGTGGGGTACGCGGCGATATCAATGGCCAGACCTACCACTTGGGCAACCACCGCCTGGTCGAAGACCTGGGCCTGTGCTCGCCGGAGCTGGAAGAGAAACTGTTCGCCCTGGAAAAACAAGGCAAGTCCGTGGTGCTGCTGCTCGACAAATCCGGCCCGCTGGCGCTGTTCGCCGTGGCCGACACGGTCAAGGACAGCAGCCGTGAAGCCATCCAGCAACTGCACGCGCTGGGCATCAAGACCCTGATGCTTACCGGCGACAACACCCACACCGCCCAGGCCATCGCGGCCCAGGTCGGCATCGATCAGACCCAGGGCGACCTGCTGCCCACCGACAAGCTGCAAGCCATCGAAACCCTGTATGGCCAGGGTCATCGGGTCGGCATGGTCGGTGATGGCATCAACGACGCCCCGGCCCTGGCGCGCGCCGAGATCGGTTTTGCCATGGCCGCAGCGGGCACCGACACCGCCATCGAGACCGCCGACGTGGCGTTGATGGACGATGATTTGCGCAAGATTCCGGCTTTCATTCGGCTCTCCCGGCAAACGTCGAGTATCCTCAGGCAGAACATCACCCTGGCGCTGGTGATCAAGGCGATCTTCCTGGTGGTCACCTTCCTGGGGCTGGCCACCATGTGGATGGCGGTGTTCGCCGACATGGGCGTGGCCCTGCTGGTGGTGTTCAATGGCCTGCGCCTGTTGCGCAAATAGACGATGAGAGGGTGGTGTGCTGAGTGCCGAGTTGAAGGCGTTTTTCATGGTCGCCCGCCTGGGCAGCATTACCCAGGCGGCGAAAAAACTCGGCCTGAGCCAGCCCACGGTCACCACCCAGATTCGTAACCTGGAAAGCCAGTACGGCGTCGAGCTGTTCTACCGCGGCGGGCGCCGCCTCACTGTCAGCGACGAGGGCGCGCGCCTGCTGCCGATGGTCAAGGCGCTGTTGCAGCAGGAAGCCGACATCGAGTTTTTCCTGCGCAACAGCGGCCAGGTCCAGGGCGCGCTGAGGATTGCCGCCACCGCGCCGTACTACATTCTCGACCTGGTCAAAGCCTTTCGCGAACGCCTGCCTCAGGTGGAGGTGTCAGTGGAAATCGGCAACTCCCAGCAAGTGCTCGAAGCGCTCGACGATTACCGCGTCGATGTCGCCGCCTCCTCGCAACTGCTGGAAGACCCGCGCCTGATCCGCCGCGTGCTGGGCACCGACCCGCTGGTGCTGGCGGTGCATCGCAACCATCCGCTGGCCAAGCTTGATCATGTGCCGCTGACGGCGTTGGCCGGGCACACCTTGTTGATGCGCGAAGCGGGCTCGACCACGCGGCGGCTGACCGAAGAGATGCTGCAAGGCGCGGGCGTGAGCTACGGGCCATTGCTGGAAATCGGCAGCCGGGAGTCGATCCGCGAGGCGGTGCTGCGCAATATTGGTATCAGCATCATTGCCCGCCAGGAAGTGCCCCATGACCCGCAGCTGCGGGTGCTGACTATCGAGAATGCGCCGCAGATCCCGGAGTATTTGTACTGCCTCAAGGAAAGAAAATCGGCTCGCCTGCCAGCGGCGTTCCTGGGGTTGGCGCAGGAAATGTCGCCGCTCTGAGTTTTTGGGTGGGGTTGACGGGCCTCTTCGCGGGCAAGGCCGTTCCCACGCTTGACCGAGTTCCAGCATGAGAATGCGGTCCAAATGTGGGAGCGGGCTTGCCCGCGAAAGCGCTACACCCGGCGACGCATCTCTATGAGGCCTACCCAAATCCACCAATACGACTATCACTCCCTTTTGCCTTTCTGCCACACGAGGGACGCATTGGCTGCCTAGCATGGCCTTCATCCGTTTGATGAGGTGCCTTGCATGAACACAGCCCTGACCCAACCCGGCGCACCGATGAAGGTGCGCGGTATCCAGAAACGCTTCGGCGCCTTTACCGCGCTGGACAACGTGTCCCTGGACGTCGCCGCCGGCGAGCTGGTGTGCCTGCTGGGCCCGTCCGGCTGCGGCAAGACGACCTTGCTGCGCTGCATCGCCGGCCTGGAACGCCAGGACAGCGGCGAACTTTACCTGGGCAGCCGCGACGTTTCCCTGCTGCCACCCCAGGCGCGGGACTACGGCATTCTGTTCCAGTCCTACGCGTTGTTCCCCAACCTGACCGTCGAAGCGAATATCGGCTACGGCCTCACCGGCAGTGGTCGCGATGAAGTGCGCAAGCGCGTCGGCCAGATGCTCGAATTGGTCGGCCTGGTCGGCAGTGAAAAAAAGTACCCCGGCCAACTCTCCGGCGGTCAACAGCAACGCGTCGCCCTGGCCCGTGCGCTGGCGCCCGCGCCGTCGTTGCTGCTGCTGGACGAGCCGATGTCGGCCCTCGACGCCCGTGTGCGCGAGCATTTGTGCACCGAGTTGCGTCAGCTGCAGCGGCGCCTGGGCATCACTACGCTGATGGTTACCCACAACCAGGACGAAGCCATGCTGATGGCCGACCGCATCGCCGTGATGAACAACGGCAAGGTCGAGCAATACGCCACGCCGCAGGAAATCTACGACCGCCCGGCCACGCCATTTGTGGCGGAGTTTGTCGGCCAGGGCAATTGGCTGCCCTTCAGCCGCAACAGTGCCAGCCATGCCCAGGTGGGGGGGATGAACATGCGCCTGGCCGATGATGCCGGCGTGGCCAGTTCCGGCCGTTTGTTCTGTCGCCCGGAAGCGATCAGCGTGAATCCGCCGGTGCATGAAGAAAACCTGTTCCCGGCCAAAGTTCGCGAGATCACCTTCCTCGGCAATCGCTGCCGCATGAGCTTTGAGCTGGAGCAACTGCCCGGTCATCCGCTGCTCGCCGAACTCGCCCCGGAAGCCATGCCGCGCCTGGGCGCCCAGGACATCTGGGTGGCGTTGCCGCCCCGCAGCCTGCAGGTGTTTGCCTGAGATGGCGGCCGTGATGATTCTGCCCACCGCGCGACAGGTGTCCCACGCCGAACGGGGCGACCGCATTTTCGTGGTCGGCGGCAAACTGGTGTGGCTGTTACTGCTGGGCATCGCCGTGTTGCTGCCGTTGCTGGCGATCTTCTGGCGCGGCTTCAGCAGCGAGGCCGGGCAGGGCGGTGGCTTGGTCGCGGCGCGGGAATTGGTCACCAGCGATAACTTCCACTGGCTGCTGGGCAATAGCCTGAAGGTGTCCCTCAGCGTGGCGGCCATTGTCGTACCGCTGGCCTACCTGTTTGCCTACGCGCTGCAACGCACCTTGATTCCCGGCAAGGCGATTTGGCGTGGCCTGTCGTTGCTGCCATTGATGGCACCGTCGATGCTGCCGGGCATTGCGCTGGTCTATCTGTTCGGCAACCAGGGCATGCTGCGCGGGATGCTCTCGGACAATATCTACGGCTTCTGGGGCATTGTGCTCGGTGAGGTGATCTACACCTTCCCACACGCCTTGATGATCCTGCTGTCAGCGCTTTCCCTCGCGGACGCGCGACTGTTCGATGCAGCCTCAAGCATGGGCGCCAGCCCGGCACGAGCGTTTCGCAGTATCACCTGGCCGGCCACGCGCCAGGCGGTGTTCGCCGCGTTCTGCCTGGTGTTCACCCTGACCATCACCGACTTCGGCGTGCCCGTGGTGGTCGGCGGCGATTACCAGGTGCTGGCGCTGGAGGCCTACAAGGCGGTAGTCGGCCAGCAGCAATTCGGTCGCGGTGCATTGATCGGCATGGTGTTGCTGCTGCCGGCGCTGTTCAGCTTTGGCGTGGATGCCTGGTTGCGCCGTCGTCATGGCGATTCCATGAGCGGCCGCGCCCAGGTCTTCCGGCCGGCGCCGTCGCGCACCAGAGACGGCTGCTACCTGGCCATCGTGCTGCTGATCTGCGCGGTGTTGCTGCTGGTGTTTGGCATGGCGGTGTATTCGTCGCTGGTGAAGTTCTGGCCGTACAACCTGTCGTTGTCGCTCAACCACTACCAGTTCGAAGACACGGCCGGCGGCGGCTGGCTGGCCTATCGCAATAGCCTGACGATGGCCCTGTGCACCGCGTTGATCGGCAGCGTGCTGATTTTTACCGGCGCCTACCTGATGGAAAAGACCAAGGGCCAGAAAGGCCTGAACCTGGCGCTGCGCATGCTCAGCTTCGTGCCGATGGCCGTGCCGGGGCTGGTGCTGGGCCTGGGCTACGTGTTCTTTTTCAATCTCAACGGCAACCCGTTGCATGTGTTCTACGGGACCATGACGTTGCTGGTGGTGTGCACCATTGCTCACTATTTGACCACCGCACAGATGACCGCCACCACTGCGCTGCGCCAGCTCGACGCCGAGTTCGAAGCGGCCGCGCTGTCGCTCAAGGCGCCGCTGTACCGCCACTACCTGCGCGTGACGGTGCCGATCTGCCTGCCGGCGCTGCTGGACATCGTGCGTTACCTGTTTGTGTCGGCGATGACCACCGTGTCGGCCGCGATCTTCCTCTACAGCCCCGACACCATCCTCGCCGCCGTCGCCGTGTTGAACATGGACGACGCCGGCAACGTGGGCGGCGCCGCTGCCATGTCGACCCTGATCCTGTTCACCTCGGCCGGCGTCTCGCTGCTGCTGGCGTGGGCTTCACGTGGCGCGCTGCGCCGCTCCCAAGCCTGGCGCCAAAGCGCGCCGGGCCAATAAAACATCCCTGAAGGAGGTGCTCCATGTTCAAGCCCCTGGCGCTGGTCGCTGCCGTATTCACTGCATTCAGCCTGAATGCCTTCGCCAAGACCGAGCTGACCGTGTACACGGCCCTCGAAGCCGAGCAGTTGAAGACCTATAAGCAGGCGTTCGAAAAGGCCAACCCCGACGTCGAAATCAAATGGGTGCGCGACTCCACCGGCATCATCACGGCCAAGCTGCTGGCCGAGAAAGATCGCCCGCAAGCCGACGTAGTGTGGGGCCTGGCGGCCTCCAGCCTGGCGATCCTCGACCAGCAGGGCATGCTGGACAACTACGCGCCGAAGGACCTCGACAAGATCGGCAAGAATTACCGCGACGCTGCCAACCCACCCGCCTGGGTCGGCATGGACGTGTGGGCCGCGACCATCTGCTTCAACACCGTCGAGGCCGAGAAGCAGGGGCTGACCAAGCCGGTGAGCTGGCAGGACCTGACCAAGCCCGAGTACAAGGGCAAGATCGTCATGCCTAACCCGGCGTCGTCCGGTACCGGCTTCCTGGATGTGAGCGCCTGGCTGCAGACCTTCGGCGAGAAGCAGGGCTGGCAGTACATGGACGACCTGCACCAGAACATTGGCCAGTACGTTCACTCCGGTTCCAAGCCGTGCAAGCTGGCGGCCTCGGGCGAGTTCCCGATCGGCATTTCCTTCGAATACCCGGCGGTGCAGTTGAAACGCCAGGGCGCGCCGCTGGACATCATCCTGCCGAAAGAAGGCCTGGGCTGGGACATTGAAGCCACGGCGGTGATCAAGGGCACTGCCCACGCCGACGCGGCTAAAAAGCTCGCCGACTTCTCCGCCAGTGCAGCGGCGATGGACCTGTACAAGGACAACTTCGCGGTGCTCGCCCAGCCGGGTATTGCCAAGCCGCAGACCGAATTGCCGGCCGACTACGAGCAGCGCCTGATCAAGAACGACTTCGCCTGGGCGTCGAAAAACCGCGACAGCATCCTGACCGAATGGCGCAAGCGCTATGACGGCAAGTCGGAAAAACAATAACCCTGATCATTCCCACGCTCTGCGTGGGAATGCGGCTCTGGACGCTTTGCGTCCGCTTTTGCAGTCGTGACGCAGAGCGTCACAGGATGCATTCCCACGCGGAGCGCGGGAACGAGAGGTCTTCATGACACAACTGCTGATCATCGGCGCCGGCATCCTCGGCCTGTCACACGCCTACGCCGCGGCCAAGCGCGGCCTCAAGGTCAAGGTCTTCGAGCGCAGCGCCACGCCGCTGGGTGCCTCGGTGCGCAACTTCGGCCAGGCACTGGTCACCGGCCAACCGCCGGGGCCGATGCTTGACCTGGCCCGGGAAAGCCGTGCTATCTGGGGGCACTGGGCTGAGCGGGCAGGTCTGCAGCTCAAGCGTAACGGCTCTTACTTGTTCGCCCGCACCGAAGCGGAGGAGCATCTGCTGGAAGCCTTTTGCGCTGGCCGCGCTGCAGAGCACGGCTACAACGTCGAACTGCTGCAAGGCGCTGCCATGAAGGATCTGTACGGCGGCCAGTTCCGTCATCACCGTGCCGCGCTGCATGGCAAGGACGATCAGCAGCTGTATTCGCGTGAAGCGATCCCGGCGCTGATCAGCTACCTGGCGCAAGAGCTGAACGTGGAGTTCTATTTCTCCACGCTGGTGCGCGACGTCGAGCCGGGCCAGGTGCACACCACGGCGGGCAGCTTTCGCGGAGAGCAGATCATCGTGTGCTCCGGCCACGACTACCAGACCCTGCTGGCCGAATCGATCGCCGAACTCAACCCGAGCATCTGCCGGCTGCAGATGCTGCGTGCGCGCCCGGCGGTCAACCTGAACCTGCAACACGCGCTGCTCACTGGCCTTAGTTGCGTGCACTACGGTGCCTTCGCCGACCTGCCGGAAGCCGCGCCGGTGCAGGCCCAGATCCTGCGCGAAACGCCGCACCTGCACGAACACGGCATTCATTTGCTGATTAGTCCGACGCCGCATGGCGAGTTGATCATCGGTGACTCCCACCACTACGGCAGCGACGCCTCGCCGTTCAATGCCGAGCAGGTGGATGACTGGATGATCGAGTTGGCAGAGCAGACGCTGGGGTGCAAGATCCAGGTGGTCGAGCGCTGGCAGGGCGTCTACGGTGCTCGTGGGCCGGGGCCGTTTTCCTTCCTGCGCGCGGCGCCAGGCGTGAGTGCGGCGCTGATGCACACCGGCGTGGGCATGAGCGTGGGGCCGGCGCTGGCCGAGCGAAATATCACCACACTGTGGGGAGAGGCGTGATGAACCCGGAACAGGCGATAGCCGACGTCTTCGGCTTGTACGAACAGCACGGCACGGCGGATTACATTGGCGAGCCGGTGTCGCAGATCGAGCACATGTCCCAGGCGGCGCAGTTGGCCATGGCCGAAGGCTTTGACGATGAAGTGGTGTTGGCGGCGTTCTTCCACGATATCGGCCACCTGTGCGGCCAGGGCGCCGAGAACATGGACGGGTACGGCGTGGTCAGCCACGAACGGCTGGGGGCGGATTACCTGCGCCGCGCGGGTTTCAGCGAGCGCTTGGCCAAACTCGTGGAGTACCACGTGCAGGCCAAGCGTTACCTGACCTTCAGCCAGCCGGACTACTACGCGCGCTTGAGCGAAGCCAGCCGGCGCACCCTGGGTTATCAGGGCGGGGTCATGACAGCCGAGGAGGCCCGGGCCTTCGAGCAGGATCCGCTGTGCCAGGTCAGCCTGCGCCTGCGCCACTGGGACGAGCAGGCCAAGGAAATGCACGTGCCGGTGCTCGACCTCGACGTGCTCAAGGCCAAGGCTCGGCAGCTGCTGGCGGCTTAAGTCTGGTCGAGACGCTGGGCCAGGGCCTCGACCTGTTCCTGGCGCTCGGCCTGACTGAGTTTGGCGTGCGGGTTGAGGGATGACCATTGTGGATGGGCGCGAGCCTTGTGCAGCGCATCCGGCAACTTGCCTTCGCGCCAGGTCTTGTCCTGGGGCGTATCGATTTTGATGCTGTGCATCGCCGCATGGCCGCGCAGGTTCAGGGCCTTGAGCAATTGGCGTTGGCGCAGGGCCAGCAGGCGCAGCACGCTGTCGTCGACGGTCAGCTCGCGCTGGCCCTTGATCTTGCCGAGCAGGCGGCTGCCATAGCTGCGCGCGGTCTGCAGCGCGCCGCCAGCAATGGCACCGGCGATGGCGGCGGCGCCGAGGGTCAGGCCGCCGACCAGCAGGTCCACGCCGGCACCCGCGGCCGCGCCTGCCGCAATCCCGCCGCCGACGCGCACGCCGAGCTGCTTGAGGGTTTCCGGGTTGAACAGGTCATCGCCCCAGCGGCCGTCCAGCAGCGGCAAATCACTGGCGGCGGCGTCCTGTGGGCGAAAGCCGAACAGCTTGAGCAACGCCTCGACGCACTTTTGCTCACGCTGGCGTACGGCTTTGCGCAACTCCACGATGGCCTGCTGTTCGTCTTCGGTGACCACGCTGCGTCGACACGCGGCACAGTCGATCAACAGCTCGGCAATCAATCGCGCGGCGCTTTGCTGGCGGGCCTGGCGTTGGGCTTGCTGGTCAAGAATCAACCGCTCCAGTTGCGGACGGGCGTTTTCCAATAGCAGGGCGAGGCTTTCATACAGGCGCCGCTCGCCGTCTTCCGGCGGCGCGACGCTGTCGAACCGTACCAGCGCATGCAGGCCGAGGCGCGCCAGGGCTTCACGCCAGTCCGGCTCGCGGTGGTCACTGCTGCTGACGAAGTTGAGTACCGGCAGCAACGGCTTGCCGCAGCTGGCCAGCACTTGCAGCTCGTCGCGGTACTTGGCCAACACCGGCTCGCGGGCATCGATCACATACAGGCCGGCGTCCGAGGCCAGCAGTTGGCGCAGCACCTTGGCCTCCTGTTCAAAGCGCTGGCGGGCTTCGCTGCCCTCCAGGAAGCGCGCCAGGCGCGCCGGGCCGTCCAGGCGTTCGCCGGGTCGATCCAGACGCTCCAGGTAGTCGAGCAGGGCAATGGCATCTTCCAGGCCGGGCGTGTCGTACAGCTCCAGCAAGGCTTCGCCGTCCACTGACAAGCGTGCACCTTCTACATGCCGCGTGGTGCTGGGGCGATGAGAGACTTCGCCGAAGCCGACATCCCGGGTGAGGGTGCGCAGCAAGGAGGTCTTGCCGACATTCGTGTGGCCGACCACGGCGAGTTTGAGCGGTTTAGTCATGACCGGTCTCCAGCCAGTTCAGCGGCGCGCAGTCGGCGAAGGGCAGCTCGAGTTGGTGCAGCGCGGCATGCCAATCACCCAGGCGCTCTGCGTCCAGCGCCTGGCCAGGCGGGGCCTGCAGCAGCCATACACGGGTGGCGGTGGCGCTGCGCGCAAGTTCGGCGATCAGCGCCAGGCTGCCACGGTCGGGCGAGCGGCGTGGATCGCAGGCGATGGCCAGGCGTGCCGGCGGGAAGCGGCTGAGCTGCTCCAGCAGTTTGTTGCGCGATTCGCGGCTGTCGAGGATGCCGGCGTTCTTCACGCTGGCCGGCAGTTTCGGCGGCCAGGGGTGCTGGTCATCCAGCTCGATGGCCACCAGCAACGCGCCGTCGCTTTCCAGTTCACTGACGCCGCCGGTGGCGTGGTGCAGCTGTTCGGGCGCGGCGTCGTTGACCCCAAGCCGTTCACTGCTCGGCATCAGGCGTTCGCGCAGTTGGCTGTAGCCGGGCAGGTTGAGGTCCAGGCGCAGCGCGGCGCGCCCGCGTTTCCAGCGCCACAGGCACAGCAGGGCGAGGATCAGCCGGGGCAGCAGGCCGTAGACCAGCAGCACGCCCACCAGCCAGGCGGCCCAGGCCTGGCGAGCGCTTTCGATATTCAGCGCGGCATCGCCGCTGGCGCGGATCATCTCGATGCTCGGGACATTGAAGCCGAGCAGGGCGGGCAGGGTGCCGAGGGCCTGGGTCACGGTAACAAAGGTGTCGGCACCGAGGATGGTGGTTTCCCACACAAAGCCGTAGCGGCGGGTGGCGAGTAGCGTAAGAAGAATCACCAGGGCACTGAGCAACGCCAGCAGCCACAGGCTGTTGACCAGCACACCCACGGCCCAGCGATTGAGCTTTTGCCGTTGCAGCAACAGCAGCAATGCCGGCGCCAGTTGGGCGGCCTTGGCATCACGCGCGAGTTTTTCGCTGAGCCATAACCACAGTCGGCCGAGGCTGGCGCTGTGTTCGCCGGCAAACAGCAGGCCCAGCGCCCAGCTCAGCAGCAGGATCAGGTTCAAGCCGAGCAGGCTGCCGAGCGCCCAGAACACATTCACCGGCGTCAGGCCGCTGCCCAATGCGGCAAACGCCAGGCCCGCGCCACTGATCACGGCGACGATGGCCAGCAGCACCAGCGCCAGGCGCGCGCCTTGCAGCCAGCGGGTGAGGGCGGCCGTGAGCCCATCGCGCTCGGCCAGGTGCAAGGCACGCTGCTGGATGCGTGTCGGCAGGTCGCCACCGGCGGTGCGGGCCAGGCGATTGGCTTCCAGGTCTTCCAGGGGGCCGGCGTGTTCTTCCCGCAGGCGCACGGTTTCTGTCAGCCAGAGTTTTTGCAGGGGGTTCAGTGCAGTCACGCGCCGTCCTGTTGAGCAAGTGAGGTTGGAGCATAACCGCTGGCTCGCACCTCTGGTATTCTCGTCGCCATGAAAAAAACTCTCCCTTTAAGCCTGATCGCAGCCCTCGGTGAAAACCGCGTGATCGGCGTCGACAACAGCATGCCCTGGCATTTGCCGGGGGATTTCAAATATTTCAAGGCCACCACGCTCGGCAAGCCGATCATCATGGGGCGCAAGACCTGGGACTCCCTGGGCCGACCGCTGCCTGGGCGCTTGAACCTTGTGGTTAGCCGTCAGACCGGCCTGGCGCTGGAAGGTGCGGAAGTTTTTCCGTCACTGGACGCGGCGGTAGAGCGCGCTGAGGAATGGGCCAAGGCACAAGGCGTGGACGAACTGATGCTGATCGGTGGCGCGCAGTTGTATGCGCAGGGGCTGGAGCAGGCGGATCGCCTGTATTTGACGCGGGTGGCGCTGAGTCCGGAAGGGGATGCTTGGTTTCCGGAGTTTGATACGAAGCAGTGGAAGCTGGTGTCGAATGTCGAGAATGCGGCTGAGGGAGATAAGCCGGCGTATAACTTCGAGGTTTGGGAAAAAGCCTAAGAGCTTCGCGAGCAAGCCCGCTCCCACATTTGACCGAGTTCTAACATGAGAATGTGGTCAAAATGTGGGAGCGGGCTTGCTCGCGAATGCGGTCTATCAGGCCTGCGCCAACTCCGCATGCTCATCCGCATTCAACAACGCTTTGTCCGTCTGCCCCATGACCTGGCTGGTGATCGCGCCTGCCGTCATCGAGCCATTCACGTTCAATGCCGTGCGGCCCATGTCGATCAGTGGCTCCACGGAAATCAGCAGCGCCACCAGTGACACCGGCAAACCCATGGCCGGCAGCACGATCAGCGCGGCGAAGGTTGCACCGCCACCCACGCCGGCAACGCCGGCCGAACTCAGGGTCACAATTGCTACCAACGTCGCGATCCACAGTGGGTCCAGCGGGTTGATGCCTACGGTCGGCGCGACCATCACCGCCAACATCGCCGGGTAGAGGCCGGCGCAGCCGTTCTGGCCGATGGTCGCGCCAAACGAGGCGGCGAACCCGGCGATGGATTGCGGGATGCCCAGGCGACGGGTCTGCGCTTCAATGCTCAGCGGGATCGCCGCCGCGCTGGAGCGGCTGGTGAAGGCAAAGGTCAGCACCGGCCACACCTTGCGGAAGAAACGCAGCGGGTTGATCCCGGCCAGGGACAGCAGCAGGCCGTGCACCACAAACATCAGGCCCAGGGCCAGGTACGAGACCACGACAAAACTGCCGAGCTTGATGATGTCCTGCAGGTTGGAGCCGGCGACCACTTTGGTCATCAGCGCCAATACGCCGTACGGCGTCAGCTTCATCACCAGGCGCACCAGGCGCATCACCCAGGCTTGCAGGGTGTCGATGGCGTTGAGCACTTTCTGGCCTTTTTCCACGTCATCCTTGAGCAGCTGCAGCGCGGCAACCCCCAGGAAGGCGGCGAAAATCACCACGCTGATGATCGAGGTCGGCTTGGCCCGGGCCAGGTCGGCAAACGGGTTGGCCGGCACGAACGACAGCAGCAGTTGCGGGATATTCAGGTCGGCGACCTTGCCGGCGTAATCACTCTGGATCACCTGCAGGCGCGCCATTTCCTGGGTGCCGGCCACCAGGCCTTCGGCGGTGAGGCCGAACAGGTTGGTCAGGCCGATGCCGATCAGCGCCGCAATCGCGGTGGTAAACAGCAGTGTGCCGATGGTCAGGAAGCTGATCTTGCCCAGTGACGAGGCATTGTGCAGGCGCGCCACGGCGCTGAGGATCGAGGCGAACACCAACGGGATCACGATCATTTGCAGCAGTTGCACGTAGCCGTTGCCGACCAGGTCGAACCAGCCGATGGAGGCTTTGAGCACCGGGTTGCCGTCGCCGTAGATCGTGTGCAAGACAGTGCCGAACACCACGCCGAGTACGAGCGCAACCAGCACCTTCTTGGCGAGGCTCCAGTTGGTGCGACGAGTTTGTGCCAGGCCCAGCAGCAGGGCCACGAACACCAGTAAGTTGAGAATCAGGGGCAGATTCATTGAAGCTCCGTTGAGAAGGCAGCCAATCGCGTGAGCCTGCGATTGCGAACCGGAAAGCCTAACAGCTTGAAATATATTGATTTAATACCGATATGGAATGGTGACTGTCGTTTTTGGAATAAGCATCTGGCGCGCATGCACACGCCTTTGGCGCAATCACGACGCAAGCGGTCGCGCTCGGGCGGTAACTGTCACAGGGATTTGTTAGCGTCGATGTTTTTAACTCAGGGAGAAAACGCATATGAAGCTCGCTTCGAGATTGTTTGCCGCCGCGCTGTGTCTGGGCCTTGCCGGACAAACCATGGCCGCCACCGAGTTGAAACACTGGCCGGCACCGGCCGCCGAGCAACTGAACAAAATGATCGCCGCCAACGCCAACAAGGGTAATTACGCGGTGTTCGACATGGACAACACCAGCTACCGCTACGACCTCGAAGAATCCCTGCTGCCCTACATGGAAAACAAGGGCCTGATCACCCGCGACAGCCTTGATCCGTCGCTCAAGCTTATGCCGTTCAAAGACACCGCCGACCATAAGGAAAGTCTGTTCAGTTACTACTATCGCCTCTGCGAAGTCGACGACATGGTCTGCTACCCGTGGGTTGCCCAGGTGTTCTCCGGTTTCACCCTTAAGGAGCTCAAGGTGCAGGTCGATGAGCTGATGGCGTCTGGCAAGCCCGTGCCGGTCAGCTATTTTGAAGGCGACGTGGTGAAGCAATCTGAGGTGCAGCCGCCGAAAGTCTTCACCGGCCAGGCCGAGCTGTACAACAAGCTGATGGAAAACGGCATCGAGGTGTATGTGATGACCGCCGCGTCGGAAGAGCTGGTGCGCATGGTCGCCGCCGATCCGAAGTACGGCTACAACGTCAAGCCGGAGAATGTGATCGGCGTGAGCACCTTGCTCAAGGACCGCAAGACCGGCGAGCTGACCACCGCGCGCAAGCAGATTGCCGCCGGCAAATATGACGAGAAGGCCAACCTCGGCCTGGAGCTGACCCCGTACCTGTGGACCCCGGCCACCTGGATGGCGGGCAAGCACGCAGCCATCCTCACCTACATCGACGAATGGAAAAAACCGGTGATCGTCGGCGGCGACACGCCGACCAGCGATGGCTACATGCTGTTCCACGATGTGGACGTGGCCAAGGGCGGCATCCACCTGTGGATCAACCGCAAGGACAAATACATGACCCAACTCAACGGCATGATCGCCAAGCACGCGGCGGCGCAGGCCAAGGAAGGGTTGCCGGTGACGGCGGACAAGAACTGGGTGATCGTCAAGCCTGAGGAGATTCAGTAACACCGAGGCGCGCCCATCGCAGGCAAGCCAGCTCCCACATGAACCGAGTTCGTTCAGGCTCAGCCTGCCCCTGTGGGAGCCCGGCTTGCCGGCGATGGCGTCAACGAGATCAATACAGGACTCAAGGCCGCCATCGCAGGCAAGCCAGCTCCCACATGAACCGAGTTCGTTCAGGCTCAGCCTGCCCGTGTGGGAGCCCGGTTTGCCAGCGATGGCGTCAACGAGATCAATGCAGGACTCAAGGCCGCCATCGCAGGCAAGCCAGCTCCCACATGAACCGAGTTCGTTCAGGCTCAGCCTGCCCCTGTGGGAGCCCGGCTTGCCGGCGATGGCGTCAACGAGATCAATGCAGGACTCAAGGCCGCAATCGCAGACAGCCAGCTCCCACAGTTGATCTTCAGTGTTTTGGAGCGTTGTTCCAGGCAAAAAAATGCCCCGCACTTGGCGGGGCATTTTTTATGCGCGAGGCTTACAGGCCGTCGAGCATCGCTTTGTTACGCACAGCACCCTTGTCGGCACTGGTGGCCAGCAGGGCATAGGCCTTCAACGCAGTGGTGACTTTGCGCGGACGCTTCTCGACCGGCTTCCAACCTTTCTTGTCTTGCTCAACGCGGCGTGCCGCCAGCTCTTCATCGCTGATCAACAGGTTGATCGAGCGGTTCGGAATGTCGATCAACACCTTGTCGCCGTCCTGCACCAGGCCAATCGCGCCACCGGCAGCGGCTTCAGGCGAAGCGTGGCCAATGGACAGGCCGGAAGTACCGCCGGAGAAACGTCCGTCGGTCAGCAAGGCGCAGGCTTTGCCCAGGCCCTTGGATTTCAGGTAGGAGGTCGGGTAGAGCATTTCCTGCATGCCTGGGCCGCCTTTCGGGCCTTCGTAGCGGATGATCACGATGTCGCCGGCCTTCACTTCGTCGGCGAGGATGCCGCGCACGGCACTGTCCTGGCTTTCGAAGATCTTCGCGTTGCCTTCGAACACATGGATCGACTCATCCACGCCGGCGGTTTTCACCACGCAGCCATCCAGTGCGATGTTGCCGTACAGCACGGCCAGGCCGCCTTCTTGGGAGTAGGCGTGTTCGACACTGCGGATGCAGCCGTTTTCACGGTCGTCATCCAGGGTGTCCCAACGGGTCGACTGGCTGAACGCAGTCTGGGTCGGGATGCCAGCCGGGCCAGCCTTGAAGAAGGTGTGCACGGCTTCGTCGTCAGTCTGGGTGATGTCCCACTTGGCGATGCCTTCGGCGATGGACGCGCTGTGCACGGTCGGCAGGTCGGTGTGCAGCAGGCCGCCACGGGCCAGCGAGCCGAGGATCGAGAAGATCCCGCCGGCACGGTGCACATCTTCCATGTGGTACTTCTGGATGTTCGGCGCGACCTTGCACAGTTGCGGCACGTGACGGGACAGGCGGTCGATGTCGCGCAGGTCGAAATCGATCTCGGCTTCCTGGGCCGCGGCCAGCAAGTGCAGGATGGTGTTGGTGGAACCGCCCATGGCGATGTCCAGGGTCATGGCGTTTTCGAACGCCTTGAAGTTGGCGATGTTGCGCGGCAACACCGACTCGTCATTCTCGCCGTAGTAGCGCTTGCACAGTTCGACGATGGTGCGGCCGGCCTGCAGGAACAGCTGCTCACGGTCGCTGTGGGTGGCCAGTGTCGAGCCGTTGCCCGGCAAGGCCAGGCCCAGGGCTTCGACCAGGCAGTTCATCGAGTTGGCGGTGAACATGCCGGAGCACGAACCGCACGTCGGGCAGGCGCTGCGCTCGTATTCCGCGACCTTCTCGTCAGAAGCGCTGGAATCGGCGGCGATGACCATGGCGTCGACCAGGTCGAGGCCGTGGGAGGCCAGTTTGGTCTTGCCGGCTTCCATCGGGCCGCCGGAGACGAAGATCACCGGGATGTTCAGGCGCAGGGCGGCCATCAGCATGCCAGGGGTGATCTTGTCGCAGTTCGAGATGCACACGATGGCGTCGGCGCAGTGAGCGTTGACCATGTACTCCACGGAGTCGGCGATGATCTCGCGGCTCGGCAGCGAGTACAGCATGCCGTCATGGCCCATGGCGATGCCGTCATCCACGGCGATGGTGTTGAATTCTTTCGCTACACCGCCGGCACGTTCGATCTCGCGGGCGACCAGTTGGCCCAGGTCCTTGAGGTGGACGTGGCCCGGTACGAACTGGGTGAACGAGTTGGCAATCGCGATGATCGGCTTCTTGAAGTCGTCATCTTTCATCCCCGTGGCGCGCCACAGTGCGCGCGCGCCGGCCATGTTGCGGCCATGGGTGGATGTTTTCGAGCGGTAATCTGGCATGGAGCACTCCGGGCGGCTAATCAGGTAACTACTACTGGGGAGTGAGCTTCTATTGACGTCTGGAACACTCAGAAAATGGCCGTGTGTCCGGAAGTTGCCACTCGCGTCGCGGGATCGCCGCTTGCTTGGGCCTCGAGCTCATAAACCCGCCGGGGGATGACTGGCGATGAATACGCCCGATTCTACACCGCTGGCGGCTGGAGGGAATGGCCGTAAGTGTGGAGATAGCGGCTACAGGACGTGTGGGCGGTGTTTGGCCCATTCATTCAACCCCAGGCCCAGAGCACTCAGAATCAAAAAGCACAATCCGAGGGTGGTGCTCAGATTGTGCGTCAAAGTACTGATCAGAGCACTGATCAACCCACCGGCAATGAATATCACAACTGTGGTGGCTGATGCGGCCGCGCCTGCGGAGTGGGGGAAAAGGTTCATGGCCCGTGAGTTTGAAATTGGCCTGGTGATGGTGGTACCGGCTGTGCAGATCAGCATTGGAATCAAAACGGTCCAGGTAGAAATATCGTTCCCATAGGCCAGCAACAACATTACCCCACCGGATGTCGCGATTAACCACAAGCCGGTCGCGATCTGGGTGTTGGCCAGTAACCGTTTGTTCAACCAGCCCGCTGACACGCCGCCTAACACATAAGCTGCGCCATAAAGCAGCAAGACCTGTGAGTACTGATAGGGCGACAGCCCTAACTGGTCCATGAAAATGATGGGGGATATGACGATAAATGAAAAATGGCAGGCAAAGGTGATTCCGGAAATCGTGGCGTAACTGACGAAATGGCGATCTGCAAAAATTTGCGCGTAGCCCTTGAGAATAGTGTGGCGGCTTGGATGGACGGCGGGTTGGGTGTCGCTGAGTAGTCGATAGGTCATAAACAGGAGCAATATGGCAAATGCTGTAAATACGTAGAAGCTGGCCTGCCAACCCCAATGCGTTTGCAGCCATGCACCAACTAATGGCGAGATCGAAATGAAGATACCTCCGGCGGTCACGATTGCGATCCGCAGTCGCTCCTGTTCCTTGCCCACGAACATATCCTGAACCAGCGCTTGAGACAGCACAAAGCCGCCACAACCAACGGCTTGAACTACTCGGAAAAGTAAGAACTGTGAATAGTTATTGGCGGTTATGCAGCCAATTGCACCAACAATCGCCACGGTCATGCTGGCCAGTAGCAGCTTCTTGCGACCTATCCTGTCGGATAGCGGCCCTATCCACAGCAACGAGCAAGAAAAGCCAATCGCGAAAAGGCTGATGGACCTAGCGATATCTACTGTTGAGGTTTGAAAGTGTTCGGCAAGCGCGGGAAATGAAGGGAGTACGACGTCGAGGGGAAATACACCCAGCAACGTCAGGATCATCAGCAGTGCGATGAGAAACGGTTTCGTTGTGGGCTTTGTGGCGCTGTGCATTTACATGGACTCTATTCCTTGAGGGGGTCGAGGATCGAGTCTGGAGCGAGGAAAGTCAAAGCAAGAGAGGGTATGAAAATTCCTGGATTCCTGTAGGAGCCTGCTGGCTCCTACAGTCAGTCTCAGCGTTAGCTATTCGGCAACAACCGGCACGTAATGCTCTTGATATACCGCGTCTCGGCAATCGCCGGGTGCACCGGGTGGTCCGGGCCCTGGCCGCCGCGTTCGAGCATCTGGATATTGCGGTCCAGGTGACGGGCGCTGGTCAGCAGGATGTTTTGCAGGTCGTCTTCGGGCAAGTGCATCGAGCACGACGCGCTGACCAGGATGCCGTCCTTGCTGAGCAGGCGCATGGCTTGCTCGTTCAGGCGGCGGTAGGCGCCTTCGCCGTTTTTCATGTCTTTCTTGCGTTTGATGAAGGCCGGCGGGTCGGCGACGATCACGTCGAAGCGTTCTTCGCTGGCTTTGAGTTCCTTGAGGGCCTCGAACACGTCGCCTTCGATGCAGGTCATCTTCTCGGCGAAGCCGTTCAGCGCGGCGTTGCGCTCCACGCCATCAAGGGCGAAGGCCGAGGCGTCGACGCAGAACACTTCACTGGCGCCGAAAGCCGCAGCCTGCACGCCCCAGCCGCCGATGTAGCTGTACAGGTCGAGCACGCGCTTGCCTTTGGCGTACGGGGCCAGGCGTGCGCGGTTCATGCGGTGGTCGTAGAACCAGCCGGTCTTCTGGCCCTGGATCACCGGGGCTTCGAATTTCACGCCGTTTTCTTCCAGCGCAACCCATTCCGGCACCAGGCCGAACACGGTTTCGACGTAGCGGTTGAGGCCTTCGGCGTCGCGCGCGGCGGAATCGTTCTTGAACAGGATGCCACTCGGCTTGAGCACTTGGGTCAGGGCGGCGATCACGTCTTCTTTATGCGCTTCCATGGTCGCCGAAGCGATCTGCACCACCAGGATGTCGCCGAAACGGTCGACCACCAGGCCTGGCAGCAGGTCGGAATCGCCGTAGACCAGGCGGTAGAACGGCTTGTCGAACAGGCGATCACGCAGGGACAGCGCGACGTTCAGGCGATGCACCAGCAGCGACTTGTCCAATGGCAGCTTGATGTCGCGCGACAGCAGGCGAGCACAGATCAGGTTGTTCGGGCTCATGGCCACGATGCCCAGGGTCTTGCCGCCGGCCGCTTCGAGGATGGCCTGGTCGCCCGCCTGGAAGCCGTGAAGTGGGGTGGCGGCCACGTCGATTTCGTTGCTGTAGACCCACAGGTGGCCGTTGCGCAAACGACGATCGGCGTTGGCTTTGAGACGCAGGCTTGGCAGGGACATGACGTCGCTCCGGAAAAAAGAGCGGGAGTATACCGTGTTGTGCATGAGTTCGCGGCGCCGCCAGACATGTGGGAGCGGGCTTGCTCGCGAAAGCGGTGGATCAGCCACTGTATTCGGCGACTGACACCGAGCTTTCGCGAGCAAGCCCGCTCCCACATTTTGATCCGGTTTCAGTTCGGCATTTGGGTGTCGGTCAAGTCTTCATAAGGGTTAGAATCCCCGCCTAGCCCAGAGTATGTACTTATGTCCCAAGAGCTTTCCGCCGAACAGATCCAACAGGCCCTGCAAGGCATCAGCGTGCCGCCCCAGCCGCAAATCATGGTGGATTTGCAGATGGAGCAATACATGCCCGACCCGGACCTGGAAGTGATCGCGCGATTGATCTCCCAGGACCCTGGCCTGTCCGGTGCATTGCTGAAAATCGTCAACTCGCCGTATTACGGCCTGAGCAACAAGATCGCCTCGATCCAGCGCGCGGTGAACCTGCTGGGCAGCCGTTCGATCATCAACCTGATCAACGCGCAGTCGATCAAGGGCGAGATGAGCGATGACACCATCGTCACCCTCAACCGCTTCTGGGACACCGCCCAGGATGTGGCGATGACCTGCCTGACACTCGCCAAGCGCACCGGCTCGCAAGCCGTCGACGAGGCGTATGCGCTGGGCCTGTTCCACGATTGCGGCGTGCCGCTGATGCTCAAGCGCTTCCCCAACTACATGGCGGTGCTGGAAGAGGCCTATGGCAATGCCGGCCCCGACTGCCGTGTGGTCGACACCGAGAACAACGCGTTCAACACCAACCACGCGGTGGTCGGCTACTACACCGCCAAGTCCTGGCGCCTGCCGGAACATGTGACCGACGCCATCGCCAACCACCACAACGCCCTGGCGATTTTCAGCGATGAGTCGTCGCGCAACTCTCAGCTGAAAAACCTGCTGGCGATCCTGAAAATGGCCGAGCACATCTGTTCGTCGTATCGGGTGCTGGGCAACCAGGCGGTCGATCATGAATGGAATGCGATCGGGCATATGGTGCTGGACTACGTGGGCCTGTCGGACTACGACTTCGAGAGCATGAAGTTGTCGATCCGCGAACTGGGCGCGCACTGACCCTTCCTTCAAGAGATACACATGCCCGAGTTACCAGAAGTCGAAACCACCCGGCGCGGGATTGCTCCGCACCTGGAAGGCCAGCGGGTCAGTCGCGTGGTGGTGCGCGAGCGGCGCCTGCGCTGGCCGATCCCGGAAGACCTGGATGTGCGCCTGTCCGGGCAGCGCATCGTGCTGGTGGAGCGGCGGGCCAAGTACCTGTTGATCAACGCCGAAGTCGGCACCTTGATCAGCCACCTGGGCATGTCGGGCAACTTGCGGCTGGTGGAAGTCGGCATGCCGGCGGCCAAGCATGAGCACGTGGACATCGAGCTGGAATCGGGTATGGCCCTGCGCTACACCGACCCCCGGCGCTTCGGCGCGATGCTCTGGAGCCAGGACCCGCACAACCATGAACTGCTGATTCGCCTGGGGCCGGAGCCGTTGACCGACCTGTTTGATGGTGAGCGCTTGTTCCAACTGTCCCGCGGCAAGTCGATGGCAGTGAAGCCATTCATCATGGACAACGCGGTGGTGGTGGGGGTGGGCAATATCTACGCGACCGAGGCGCTGTTTGCGGCGGGGATCGATCCGCGTCGCGCGGCTGGAGGCATTTCACGGGCGCGTTATTTGAAGCTGGCGATCGAGATCAAGCGCGTGCTGGCCGCTGCTATTGAGCGGGGTGGCACGACGCTGCGGGACTTTATCGGTGGCGACGGGCAGCCGGGCTATTTCCAGCAGGAGCTGTTCGTCTACGGCCGCGGGGGCGAGGCGTGCAAGGTCTGTGGGACCGAGCTGCGCAATGTGGTGCTGGGGCAGCGGGCGAGTGTGTTTTGCCCCAAGTGCCAGAGCTGATTGCCAGGGGATGGCTGTTGCCGCCTTCGCGAGCAAGCCTGCTCTCCCATTCGACCGCATTCTCATTTTGGAACTCGGTCAACTGTGGGAGCGGGCTTGCTCGCGAAGAGGCCCTTACAGGCACTAAAGAACCTCAGGCCTTGCCGGTAATCAACCGGTACTTGGCCATCAACTGCTCTTCCGTTTCCGGATGGGCTTCATCCAGCGGAATGCAATCCACCGGGCACACTTGCTGGCACTGAGGCTCGTCGTAGTGGCCGACGCACTGGGTGCACAGGTTCGGGTCGATCACGTAGATCTCTTCGCCCTGGGAAATCGCAGCGTTCGGGCACTCGGGTTCGCAGACGTCGCAGTTGATGCAATCGTCGGTGATGATCAGGGACATGGAAACTCCTGCCAGGGCTGTCAGCCAAGGCATCTGAAAACTAATGCGCGCAATTGTGCCGCATTGGCGCCCGCAGTGCGAGTGCACATGACCTGCGGCCAACTGGCATGCTGACCTGTAGCGAGCGGGCTTGCCCCGCGTTGGGCTGCGAAGCGGCCTTGAAACAGGCGGCTGTGCGCTGGCTGAAACTACGCGGTGGCTTTATTCGGGCCGCTTCGCAGCCCAACGCGGGGCAAGCCCGCTCGCCACAATAAGCCCGCTTACAGAAATTACTTCTTGAAACGCAGTGTCAGCGCATCGGCCACGGCCGGGTGCACGAACTTGGTGATATCTCCGCCCAAAGCGGCAATTTCACGGACCAACGTCGAGGAAATGAACGAATATCGCTCCGACGGCGTGAGGAACAGGCTTTCCACGTCCGGTGCCAGTTGGCGATTCATGTTGGCCAGCTGGAATTCGTATTCGAAGTCCGACACCGCACGCAGGCCACGCAGGAACACATTGGCGTTCTGCTCTTTGGCGAAGTGCGCCAGCAATGTGGAAAAGCCCACCACTTCCACGTTGGGCAGGTGCTTGGTGACCTCACGCGCCAGCTCCACGCGCTGTTCCAGGGGAAACAGCGGGTTTTTCTTGGGGCTGGCCGCGACCGCGATGATCACATGGTCGAACAAGCGTGAGGCACGTTCGACCAGATCGCCATGGCCTTTGGTAATCGGGTCGAAGGTACCTGGGTACAACACTCGGTTCATCGCGTCGTCCTGGCGGAGTCCGTTGGGGAACCGGATGGTATCGCAGCCGTCCCGGTCGGCCAAGTCAACTTATGCAGAAGAAAGCACTATAGACATGGCGAATAGCGTGTTTTTTCACGCTGTTTTCAGACGTTCGGCCAAGGCTGTCGCCAGTTGCGCGGTCAATCCATACACCGACAATTGCGGGTTGGCCCCAATGCTGGTGGGGAACAACGAGCCATCGTGGATCGACAGATTGCGCAATTGGTGATGACGGCCAAGGCTGTCGGCCACCGCATTTTTCGGGTCTTCACCCATGGCGCAACCGCCCATCACATGGGCGCTGCCCAGGCAGGTGCGGTGCAGTTCCAGGTTCAGCCCTTCGATCAGCGTGCGGGCTTCGCCCAGGCTCGTCACGTAGCGCGCATCGTGGTGCAGCGGCTTGACCGACTTGGCTCCCGCCGCGAACTGGATCTCGGCCATGCTGTGAAAGGCGCGACGCAGGCCGTCCCAGGCGTACGCCGATACCTGATAGTCGAGCACTGGTGTGCCATCGCCGCGCAACTCCACGCTGCCGCCCGGGCTGTCGGGGTGGAAACCGTCGCGCAGCAAGGCCAGCATCGCGTGGGTGTTGGGCAATTGCTTCATGTCCATGGCGTTCTGCGTGCCGTAGCCGCCCAGCAGGGTGCTGGCGAGTGCCGGGTGCAGCGGCGGCGCCTCAAGCTTGTAGGACATTTTGCCGGTAGTGCCGTCCTGCCATTGAAAATGGTCGGAGTAGATTGACTGCGGCGCGCCGTAGAACGGGTTGATCACCTCCTCGAACAGCCCGGCGGAGAAATTCACCAGGTGCAGGAAGGTGCGCTTGCCCAGCCGCGAATGCGGGTCCGGGGCATCCGAGCGCATCAGCAAGGCGGGGCTGTTGATGCCGCCGCCGGCCAGCACGTAATGCTTGGCCTTGACCGTGATTTTGCGGCCAGTCGGTGCCACGCAGCGTTCATCCATCGCCACGCATTCCAGGCTGCTGATGTGGTCGCCGCTGTAGAGCAGGCGTTCGGCGCGGGCCAGATACAGCAGCTCGCCGCCTTTTTCCAGGGTCGAGGGGATGGTGGTTACCAGCATCGATTGCTTGGCGTTGACCGGGCAGCCCATGCCGCAATAACCCAGGTTGAAGCAGCCGCGCACGTTGCGGGGGATCACGTGCCAGCTGTAGCCGAGCTTTTCGCAGCCTTTGCGGATCACGTCATTGTTGGCATTGGGTGGCATGGCCCAGGGGGCAATCCCCAGGCGTTGCTCCATTTTTTCGAACCAGGGCGCCATTTCGGCACTGCTGTGGCCCTTCACCGCATATTCGCTGGCCCAGTGGGAAAGTGTCGCGTCCGGCGTACGAAAGCTGGAGGTCCAGTTGATCAGCGTGGTCCCGCCCACCGCGCGGCCCTGCAGGATGGTGATCGCGCCATCCTTGCTCATGCGGCCGATGCCTTCCTGGTACAGGCTGGTGTAGGCCTCGTCCTCGAGCAGCTTGAAGTCGCTGCTGGTCTTGAGCGGGCCTTCTTCGATCAGCAACACCTTGTAGCCGGCGGCGCTGAGGATCTCGGCGGTGGTGCCACCACCGGCGCCGCTGCCGATGATCGCTACGTCGGCCTCCAGGGTCAGGTCGTTGTCGAGGGCGGCGCCATTGTGGGTTTTCCAGCCACGGGCCAGGCCGTCGCGGAACAGATCGGGTACGGGCATAGACAGGCACTCTTATTGTTATACGAAGTTGCAGTCAGTGTGGGAGCTGGCTTGCCTGCGAAAGCGGCCTGCCTGCGGGTACAGCCCCACATTGCAGCGGGTTTTCAGCCAGGGCTAGACCTTGGGCGGGCCCGGATAGCCGCAATGCGCCCAGGACTGCGGGCGGAAGTACCACGACATGATTACCAGCTTGAGCAGCGAGCCCTGGCCCATGCGCAGCAGGTTGAGATAGCTGTTTTCCCAGCGGTGCAGGAAGTTGCGGATCTGCTCCGCGCTGGCGTTTTCCCAACTGCCCCAGATGCCGGTCAATGGGCCACGGGTGATGCCCATGCCCAATACGTCGAACAGTTGCTGGGTGAGCTTGAACATTTCCGGCGACAGGTGCTGCAGGCTGTAGTCGAGTTTTTTCAGAGTGTCGTCAATCCCGGCGACCACCTCTTGGGCGCTTGCCGCGCCTTCGAGCAACACCGGGATTACCGCGCGCAAAAACGGCAGGTCACTGCTGCGCAGCATGGCAAAGCCGCTGGCCGGGGTGCTGCTGGAGCAGCCGCTGAGGCTGGCGCCGAGCCCGGCCGTGGCCAGGAAAGCACTGGCGCACAAGCCGATTTTCAATACGCCGCGCCGCGACAGCGCGGGTGAATCAGTCAGGCTAGGGTTCATTGTTATTGTTATCCCGAGAGTGGCGGAATCAGCGAACGAACAGCTTCTGGATCAACTTCTGGATGGCTTTGCCGTACGGCGGGTAGATCAACTTGGCCGCATTGAGGCGCTGTTTCACCAGCACGCCCTTGGCTTTGCTGAACGTGAGAAAACCTTCGTGGCCGTGGTAGTGGCCCATGCCCGAGGGGCCGATGCCGCCAAAGGGCATGTCATCCTGGGCCACGTGCAGCAGGGTGTCGTTCAGGCACACGCCGCCGGAATGAGTCTCGTGAAGTACGCGATTCTGCTCGCCCTTGTTGTAGCCGAAGTAATACAGGGCCAGTGGGCGAGGCCTTTCGTTGATGTAGGCAAACGCCTGGTCGAGGCCTCGATACGGCACGATCGGCAGCACCGGGCCGAAGATCTCGTCCTGCATCACGGTCATGTCATCGCTGACATTCAGCAACAGGCTGTGGGCCATGCGCCGGGCCTGGCCCTGATCGTACAAGGGGACCAGCGTGGCGCCCTTGTCGGTGGCGTCCTTGACGTAGGCATTCAGCCGGGCCAGTTGCCGCTCATTGATGATGGCGGTGTAGTCCGGGTTATCGGTTAGCGTCGGATAAAACCCGCGGACGGCCTTGCTGTAAGCCTCGACGAAACCCTCAACGCGATCTTCCGGCACCAGCACGTAGTCTGGCGCCACACAGGTTTGCCCGGCATTCAAGGCCTTGCCGAAGGCGATTCGTTCGGCGGCATCCTTGAGTGGCACATCGGCAGACACTATGGCCGGTGACTTGCCGCCCAATTCCAGGGTCACCGGCGTGAGGTGTTCGGCCGCGGCGCGCATCACATGTTTGCCGATGCTGGTGGCGCCGGTAAACAGCAGATGATCGAAACGCAGCTTGGAAAACGCCATGCCCACTTCGGCCTCGCCGAGCACTACGCACACCAGGTCCTCGGGGAAAATCTTCGCCAGCAGCGCCTTGAGCAACTCGCCGGTGGCGGGTGTGGACTCGCTGAGCTTGAGCATCACCCGGTTTCCGGCGGCCAACGCCCCGACCAGGGGGCCAATGGCCAGGTACAGCGGGTAGTTCCAGGGCACGATCACCCCGACCACGCCCAGCGGTTGGTAGATCACCTTGGCTGAAGCCGGCTGGAAGGCAATGCCTACAGCGCGACGGGAAGGTTTCATCCAGCCCTTGAGGTGTTTGCTGGCGTAGTGAATGCCATGCAGGCTGGGCATCAATTCGGCGAACAGGGTTTCGTCTGCACTGCGGTGGCTGAAGTCCTGGCTGATCGCGTCGATCAACGCCTGGCGTTCGTCGCTGAGCACATCACGCAGAGCCTTGAGCCACTGCTGGCGCTGCGCCGCCGGCGGCATCGGGTTGGCGGCATAGGCACGGCGTTGCGCGTCGAACAGGTCCTGGAGATGATCCAGCGCCTGGGAATCTTGCAGATAGGCAATGTTGGCAGACATGGCGCAGTTCCCGATTGTTATAGGTCTGCGTGGATTTTTAGAGTCATTGCTCTAAATTGTCAAATAACATTGCAGCAACATGCAGATTTATCCTTGCAAGGATAGGCCGTAAGATGCCCCATCACGTGTTTAGAAGCTGATCCCCTATGGCACCACGAGTAAAGACCAGCGAGCGCATTGTGCAAACCAGCCTGGAGCTTTTTAACCAGCAGGGCGAGCGCAGTGTGAGCACCAATCACATTGCCGCCCATATGGAAATTTCGCCGGGCAACCTGTACTACCACTTCCCCAACAAGCAGGCGATCATCGCCGTGTTGTTTCGTGAGTACGAAGCGTTGGTGGACAGTTTTCTGCGCCCGCCCCAAGGCCGCGCCGTGACCGTCGAAGACAAGCGCTTTTACCTGCAGGCCGTGCTGGCCGGCATGTGGCGCTACCGCTTCCTGCACCGTGACCTTGAGCACTTGCTGGAAAGCGACCCGGAACTGGCGACTGGCTACCGACGGTTTTCCCAGCGCTGCCTGATCCAGGGCAACGCCATTTACCAAGGGTTTGTCGATGCCGGCATCCTCAACATGGACCCGGTGCAGACCGAGGCCCTGACCCTCAATGCGTGGATCATCCTCACCTCGTGGGTGCGGTTCTTGTGCACCACCAATGAAAACTCCGCCCATTTGAGCGCCGAAGCCATCAAGCGCGGGGTCTACCAGGTGCTGGTGCTGGAGGCCGGGTTCGTCACGCCCCAGGCGAAAGACGCGGTGGATGCCCTGTTCAAAGAGTTTTACGTGCCGTTGAATCAGGCACTGGAAGAAGTGAAGTAGGACCTTTCCCGAATCTGTTCACAGGAGTCCGTCATGCCGCTTGCCCAACTGATCAGCCCCCAGCAATTGGCCGAGCGCCAGAAGTCGGCCGGGCTGGTGATCCTGGATTGCCGTTTTGCCTTGGAAGACCCGGACTACGGGCTGTGCAGCTATGCCGAAGGGCATATTGAGGGCGCGCAGTACGCCGACCTCGAGCGCCATCTCAGCGGCCCGGTGACCAAGGGCGTGACCGGTCGTCACCCGTTGCCGGTGGCGGACACCTTTGCCCGGCAATTGCGCGCCTGGGGTATTAACGCCGACACCGATGTCGTGCTGTATGACGACGGCCCCGGCGCCTTTGCTGCCCGCGCCTGGTGGTTGCTGGCCTGGCTGGGCAAACGTGACGGTGTGTTTATCCTGGACGGCGGCCTCAAGGCCTGGCACGTCGCCGGTTTCCCGCTGAGCCTGGACGCGCCGGTGGTCGAGCCGGGTACCTTCGCCGGGACGCCGGACAACCGCCTGGTGCTGGATGCAGAACACCTGCAAAAACGCCTGGGCCAACCGGGCCTGACCTTGATCGATGCCCGCGCCCAGCCACGTTTTCGCGGTGACGTGGAACCCATCGACCCGATCGCCGGGCACATCCCCGGCGCGCAGTGTGCGGCGTTCACCGAAAACCTTGGCAGTGATGGCCGTTTCCTGCCAGCCGACCAGCTCAAGCAGCGTTTCGCCGCTCAATTGCAGGGGCGTTCACCGGAGGAGTTGGTGGCGTATTGCGGTTCAGGGGTGACGGCGTGCCACAACCTGTTCGCCCTGAGCCTGGCGGGTTATCCGTTGGGCAAGTTGTATGCGGGGTCGTGGAGTGAGTGGATTACCGATCCGCAGCGTGAAATTGCTACGGGCGACTGAGTCGGTTGCGGTGTGAACCGCATCGAGTGTGGGAGTTGGCTTACCTGCGATGAGGGCGTGTCAGCGAGCGGATAATCGGCTGACACACTGCTATCGCAGGCAAGCCAGCCTCTCCATGTTCAGCCGTGTTGTGCCAGTAGCCACTGAGGAATTCGGCGTTCGAGGTAATAACCCGGGCGCCTCAGCGAGCCGTCGACGAACCCCACATGCCCACCCTTTGCCGTCAGCTCAAACTCGGTGCACTCCGATAACTCGCTGGCCTCGGGCAGGCTATGGGCGAATACAAATGGATCATCGGCCGCCTGGATAATCAGCGTCGAGGTGCGGATCGCCCCCAGGTAGTAGCGGCTCGACGCACGGCGGTAGTAGTCCTCGGCACTCAGGAAACCGTGCAGTGGCGCGGTGACCCGGCCATCGAAGTCCCAGAACGTGCGCATCTTCTCCAGTGAGCCGAGGGCTTCCAGGGTTTTCAGCCCGTCTGCCCGGCCATCCTGTAAAAAACGGCTTTGTTTGACGCGGATATACGCGAGCATTTCACGCATGAAGTGCTTTTGATAAACCCGCGAGAAACCCAGCCCGATACGGTCCGCACACTGGTCCAGCCGGAACGGCACCGACACCGCCGCCGCGCCTTGCAAGCCGGAGGCTTCGCCGGTTTCGCCCAAGTGTTTGAGCAGCACATTGCCCCCCAGCGAATAACCCACTGCATACAACGGCGCCAACGGCCGTTTCGCGCGCAGGTGGGCAATCGCCGCGGCCAGATCCTCGCTGGCGCCCGAGTGATAGCTGCGTGCCAACAGGTTTGGTTCGCCGGAACAGCCACGCCAGTTCAAGGCGGCACTGGCCCAGCCTTGAGCCGCGAGGACTTTTTGCAGGCCGGCTACATAGGGGGAATTGGATGAGCCGGTCAGCCCATGCAGCACCAGCACCAATGGCGCCTGCGCGTCATGCGGACCATGCCAGTCGAGGTCCAGAAAATCGCCGTCTTCCAGCCACAGGCGTTCGCGCTGGCGTTCGATATGGGTAGTGGGGCGCCATAGCGGCCCCCACAGGGTTTGCAGGTGAGGGTTGCCGAGGCCGAAGGCGGGGGTGAACAGTTCGGAGGACGGTGTCATGAAACTCTCAGTCTGTGGCGAGCGGGCTTGCACCCGCGTCGGGGTGCGAAGCGGCCCCAACACGAACGCCGCATTAATTCAGTTAGAGCACCGTCGCGGTTATGGGGCTGCTGCGCAGCCCGACGCGGGGCAAGCCCGCTCACCACAACAAGCTTGCTCGCCACAGATTAAGCGACGCTGTCGACCAACCGATGCCACAACGCGTAATACACCCGACCGGACTTCTGCTCCCGGTGCAGGCGCCAGGCGCCAGGCAAGCCGAGGGTTGACGGCGCGGTCTCGCTTTCAGTGTAGATCCATGCATCCGCCGCCAGCCATTGGCGCTCTTCGAGCAAGGTGCACACGGCGGGCAACAGGTTCTGGTTGAACGGCGGGTCGAGGAATACCACGTCGTATTCGCTTGCCGGCTGGGTTTCCAGATAGCGCAGCGCGTCGGCGGTTTGCACCTGGCCGTTGGTGCAGCGCAGGGTGCCGAGGTGTTCCTTGAGGCTGGACACCGCCACATTGCTTGCATCCAGCGCCTGGGCCTGGGCTGCGCCACGGGACAGCGCCTCGAGGAACAATGCGCCGCTGCCGGCAAACGGATCCAGCACTTTGGCCCCGCCGATATACGGCGCGAGCCAGTTGAACAGGGTTTCACGCACGCGATCAGGCGTGGGGCGCAGGCCGACGACGTCGGGGAAGCTCAGCTTGCGGCTGCCCCATTCGCCACCAATGATGCGCAGTTGGCCCACACCGTTATGCACGTTGTGGACAGGTTTTTTCGGGCGAGATGAACTGGCCATTAATGCTCCGGAACCCCGAGCGGCTGCTCGGCGGGTTTGTCAGTGGGGGGCGGTAGTGGCTTTTGCGCAATCGTCGGGCCGGCGGTCACGATGACCATCTTGTCGGCGCTCAAGTGTTTGTTCATGGCAGCCTTGACCTGCTCTACGGTCAGGGCCTGGGATTGTTTCATGAAATCTTCAAGATAGCTCAGCGGCAGGTTGTAGAAACCCATCGCGCCCAGTTGTCCGACGATGTCCGCGTTGCTGGCGGTGGACAATGGGAAGCTGCCGGCCAGCTCACGCTTGGCGTCGTCCAGTTCCTTCTGTGTCGGGCCGGTCTTGAGGTAGTCGGCCAGCACTTCCTCGACCAGGCGCAGGGTGCCACCGCTCATTTCGGCGCGGGTCTGCAGGTTGATCATGAACGGGCCGCGCACCTGCATCGGCGAGAAACCGGAGTACACGCCGTAGGTCAGGCCGCGCTTCTCGCGCACTTCGCTCATCAAGCGCGTGCCGAAACCGCCGCCGCCGAGGATCTGGTTGCCCAGGGACAGGGCTGCGTAGTCCGGGTCGGCGCGGTCGATGCCCAGTTGGGCGAACAGCAAGTGCGTCTGCTTGGACGGGAACTCGATATGGCTCAGGCCGGCCTTGGGTTCGGTCGGCTGGGCAATCTTGGCCAGCGCCGGGCCCTTGGGCAACGACGCCGAGACCTTGGCCGTCATGGCTTCGGCTTCGGCGCGGGTCAGGTCGCCGACCACGGCGATCACCGCATTACCTGCTGCATAAGCCTTGGCGTGGAACGCCTGCAACTGCGCGAGGGTAATCTTCGGGATGCTTTGCGGCGTGCCTTCGCTCGGGTGCGCGTACGGGTGATCGCCATACAGGCGCTTGAACAGCTCCAGGCTGGCCAGCTTGGCGGGGTTCTGCTTCTGGTACTCGAAGCCGGCGAGAATCTGGTTCTTGATCCGCACAAGAGAGTCGGCAGGGAAGGTCGGCTTGCCGATCACCTGGTCGAACAGTGCCAGGGCGGCGTCGCGTTTATCGCTGTCGCTGAGGCTGCGCAGGGATACCAGAGCCATGTCGCGATAAGCGCCATTGCCGAAGTCGGCGCCCAGGCCTTCAAAACCGCTGGCGATCTGGCTGACGTCCTTGCCCGGCACGCCTTCGTTGAGCATGGCGTTGGTCAGCAGTGCCACGCCTGGGGTGTTGCCGTCCTGGCTGCTGCCGGCGGCGAACAGGATGCGCATGTCGAACATCGGCAGTTCATGGGCTTCCACGAACAGCACCTTGGCGCCTTCGGCGGTGGTCCAGGTCTGCACATCGAGCTTGCGGTTCGTCGGCGCCTTGCCGTCCAGCTCAGCCAGCGATTGCAGCGTGTTGGCCGATTGCGCCGTGTCCAGCGCCTGGCTGGCCATCGAGTCGCTCGGGCGCAGGAAATACACGGCACTTGCCGCGATCAAGGTGACGACGATCAAGCCCGGCAGGACCAGGCGGCTGCTTTTGCGATCACTCATGAGCGGTCTCCTCAGGCATAACATGGGCGACGCTCAGACGTTCGCGGGTGAAATAGGTGCGCGCGGCTTTCTGGATATCTTCCGGGGTCACGCTTTGCAGGTCGGCCAGTTCAGTGTCCATGAGCGTCCAGGACAGCCCCACGGTTTCCAGCGAGCCGATGGCTGTGGCCTGGCTGGTGATGGAATCGCGCTGATAGACCACGCCGGCGATCACTTGGGCGCGGATGCGCTCCAGTTCTTCGGCGGTCGGCGGTTTGGACTTCAATTCTTCCAGCAGGCGCCACAGGCCCGCTTCGGCTTGGGCGACGGTCTTTTTCTTCTGCTGGTTCGGCGTGGCGGTCAGGGTGAACAGGCTGTCGCCACGGGTGTAGGCGTCGTAGCTGGTGGATGCGGCGGAGACCAGCTCCTCACCGCGCTCCAGTTGCTCCGAAATACGCGCGCTGTAGCCGCCGTCCAGCAGGGCCGAGATCAGGCGCAGGGCTTGTACCGAGCGCTTGTCTTCGGCGGTAGCCAGGCCCGGGACGTTGAAACCGAGGATCACGCTCGGCAGTTGGGTCTGCACACGCATCGTCAGCAGGCGCTCGCCAGGCTCGGCCAGCTCCATCGGGATCTTGGCGGGTGGCACGTCGCGCTTGGGAATCGGGCCGAAGTAACGCTGGGCCAGGTTTTTCACCTCGTCCGGGGTCACGTCGCCGACCACCACCAGGGTGGCGTTGTTCGGCACATACCAGGATTGGTACCAGTGGCGCAGCTCTTCGACCTTCATGCGGTCCAGGTCGGCCATCCAGCCGATGGTCGGCGTGTGGTAGCCGCTGGCGGGGTAGGCCATGGCCTTGAAGCGCTCGTAGGCCTTGGACATTGGATTGTCGTCGGTGCGCAGGCGGCGCTCTTCCTTGATCACCTCGATTTCGCGGCTGAACTCGTCGGCCGGCAGGCGCAGGCTGGCCATGCGGTCGGCTTCGAGCTCGAAGGCAACACCCAGGCGGTCACGGGCCAGCACTTGGTAGTAGGCGGTGTAGTCATCGCTGGTGAAGGCGTTTTCTTCGGCGCCCAGGTCGCGCAGGATCAGCGACGCTTCGCCGGGGCCGACCTTGGCGCTACCCTTGAACATCATATGCTCCAGGGCGTGGGACAAACCGGTCTGGCCCGGGGTTTCGTAGCTCGAACCGACCTTGTACCAGACCTGGGAAACCACCACCGGCGCGCGATGGTCTTCGCGCACGACCACCTTGAGGCCGTTATCCAGGGTGAATTCGTGGGTGGGTTGTGGGTCGGCAGCCAGGGCTGAGAGAGGCAGACAAACTGTGCTGAACAGCAGGCCTGCGGCGTGGCGGGCTAGAGCATTCATTCGTTTTTAAACCTGTTGGGCTGCCCGCTTGGTCTTAGCGTCGGCGGGCGAGGAGGTGCTAGGATACTGATCGGATTTAAGGACGGCCACTGCGGCAGTCGTGTTGAGGCCGTTTTAGGCCTTACGAAATGTTGCGCATGAACGAGCTGGCTAAAAAACAGTCTGTTACGCATCGAATTTTATTTACCGACGCCCCCCCAGGCGCGTCGCTACCTTGAGATAGCCGTCTCCATGTTTGGTTCCAACGACGACAAGAAGACCCCAGCTGCGGCTGGCGAGAAGAAAGGCCTGTTCGGATGGCTGCGCAAAAAGCCGCAGGAAACCCCCGTCGCCGAACAGCCGCAGGTTCCAGCCGAACCGATCCCGGACCCTATAGTAGAAGCCGAACCGGTTGCCGAAGCGCCGGCGCCGGTGGTATTGCCGATGGCCGAGCCGGTGCTGCAGCCGCTGGCCGAGGTTGAGCCAGAGCCAGAGCCAGAGCCGCAACCAGAACCCGAGCACAAGCCATGGCCGCAATTGCCGGTGGCCGAAGAGCCCGTGGCACTGGTTGAAGATGTACAGGCCGAACATGTGGCGCCGCCGATTCCGGTGGTCATTGAGCCGCAGCCGGTTGTCGTAGAAGCGCCAGCACCGGCACCGGTGGTGGTCGAGCCAGTGTCTGCCGCCCCTGCCGTCATCGAAGAGCCTGCCGCGCCTGCCGAAACCAGCAAGACCGGTTTCTTCGCCCGCCTCAAGCAAGGCCTGAGCAAAACCAGCGCCAGCATCGGCGAAGGCATGGCCAGCCTGTTCCTGGGCAAGAAGGTCATTGATGACGAGCTGCTGGAAGACATCGAAACCCGCCTGCTGACCGCCGACGTGGGCGTCGAAGCCACCGCGGTGATCATCCAGAGCCTGACCCAGAAGGTCGCGCGCAAGCAGTTGACCGACGCCGATGCCCTCTACAAATCCCTGCAGGCCGAGCTGGCAGCGATGCTCAAACCGGTGGAAGCGCCGCTGGTGATCACGCCGAACAAGCCGTTCGTGATCCTGGTGGTCGGTGTCAACGGCGCCGGCAAGACCACCACCATTGGCAAGCTGGCGAAGAAGCTGCAGTCGGAAGGCAAGAAAGTCATGCTCGCTGCCGGCGACACCTTCCGTGCCGCTGCCGTGGAGCAGTTGCAGGTGTGGGGTGAGCGCAACAAGATCCCGGTCATCGCCCAGCACACCGGCGCCGATTCCGCCTCGGTGATCTTCGACGCCGTGCAAGCCGCCAAGGCCCGTAACATCGATGTGCTGATCGCGGATACCGCCGGTCGCCTGCACACCAAAGACAATTTGATGGAAGAGCTGAAGAAAGTCCGCCGCGTGATCGGCAAGCTCGACGCCGACGCGCCGCACGAAGTGCTGCTGGTGCTCGATGCCGGTACGGGCCAGAACGCCATCAGCCAGGCCAAACAATTCAACCAGACGGTGCAACTGACCGGCCTGGCATTGACTAAGCTCGACGGCACGGCCAAGGGCGGTGTGATCTTCGCCCTGGCCAAACAGTTCGGGTTGCCGATTCGTTATATCGGCGTCGGTGAAGGTATCGACGACCTGCGCACTTTTGAAGCCGAACCCTTTGTACAGGCACTGTTTGCCGAGCGGGAGCGTTCATGATTCGATTCGAACAGGTCGGTAAACGCTATGCCAACGGGCATGTCGGCTTGCATGAGCTGAGCTTTCGAGTACGGCGGGGCGAGTTCTTGTTTGTCACCGGCCACTCTGGCGCCGGCAAAAGTACCCTGTTGCGCCTGCTGCTGGCCATGGAACGCCCGACCACCGGCAAACTGCTGCTGGCCGGCCAGGACCTGGCCACCATCAGCAATGCACAGATTCCGTTCCTGCGCCGCCAGATCGGCGTAGTGTTCCAGAACCACCAGTTGCTGTTCGATCGCACGGTGTTCAACAACATTGCCTTGCCGCTGCAGATCCTCGGGCTGTCCAAGGCCGAGATCGTCAAGCGCGTGGATTCGGCCCTGGAGCGCGTAGCGCTGTCGGACAAGACCGACCTCTACCCCGGCGACCTGTCCACCGGCCAGCAACAGCGCGTCGGCATTGCCCGCGCTATCGTCCACCGTCCGGCCTTGCTGCTGGCGGACGAACCGACCGGCAACCTCGACCCGCGCCTGGCGGCCGAGATCATGGGGGTGTTCGAAGACATCAACCGCCTGGGCACCAGCGTGCTGATCGCCAGTCACGACCTGGCCCTGATCGCGCGCATGCGCCATCGCATGCTGACCCTGCAGCGTGGCCGCCTGATCGGTGACGGGGAGGCCGGCGTATGAGTGCTACACGCAGCCCCAAGGTGTCCGAACGCGTGGCACCGAAACCGGCCGATCCGCAGCCGAAAAAGAAAAAACACGACGAAGACGACGGTCCTGACTTCAGCACCTTGCTGCGCGCCTGGATCGAAAGCCACCGCGCCAGCCTGCTGGACAGCCTGCGTCGCTTGGGCAAACAACCGATCGGCAGCTTTTTCACCTGCCTGGTGATGGCCGTGGCCCTGAGCCTGCCGATGGGCCTGTCGCTGCTGCTCAATAATGTCGAGCGCCTGGGCGGCTCCTGGCAGCGTGCGGCGCAGATTTCGCTGTACCTGAACCTGGATGCGAGCGCCAAAGACGGCGAGAGCCTGCGCGATGACATCAAGAACCTGCCGGGTGTGGCCGATGCCGAGTACATCAGCCGCGACCAGGCCCTTGAAGAGTTCCAGCAGCAATCCGGCCTGGGCGAGGCACTGAAGGAGCTGCCGCAGAACCCACTGCCGGGCGTGGTGCTGGTGACGCCGAATGAAGTCGACAAGCCGGCCCTGGAAGCCCTGCGACAAAAACTCGCAGAGCTGCCCAAGGTTCAACAGGCACAACTTGATCTAGTCTGGGTTGAGCGGCTGGCGGCAATTCTCAAGCTGGGTGACCGGTTTGTGTTCGGCCTGACGGTGTTGTTGGTGTCTGCATTACTTTTGGTGATAGGTAATACCATTCGTCTTCATATTGAAAACCGTCGCACCGAGATAGAAGTGATTAAACTGGTCGGCGGCACGGACAGCTATGTGCGTCGGCCTTTTCTGTACATGGGCGCGCTTTATGGCTTCGGTGCCGGGATTTTGTCCTGGGGTGTGCTGGCGTTTGGCTTGAACTGGCTGAACGACGCGGTAGTCGGGCTTGCCGGCTTGTACGGCAGTGATTTTGCCCTGGCCGGTGTGCCAGTGGCCGATGGTCTGTCGCTCTTGCTTGGCGCGGTCCTGTTGGGGTATATCGGTGCTTGGATTGCGGTCGCACGGCATTTACGTGAGTTGGCGCCGAAGTAGTTAATGTCAAGGTAATGTGGTTTCGTTTGTATTGACCGTATCAGTGGTTTAGGGAACTTGTCCTACGGTTCCCGGTCAATTTTCGCAGTGCTGAACTGCACGAGTTATGTGAGTCGGAGGTTTTTTCGTATGACCACTTCTTTGCAACCTGCTTATGCTTTGGTCCCGGGTGCGAACCTGGAGGCCTATGTGCACACGGTGAACAGCATTCCATTGCTGACACCGGAGCAGGAGCGTGAACTGGCCGAGAGTCTCTACTATGAGCAGGATTTGGGGGCGGCTCGGCAGATGGTGCTCGCCCACCTGCGTTTTGTCGTACATATCGCCCGTAGCTATAGCGGCTACGGCCTGGCCCAGGCTGACCTGATCCAGGAAGGCAACGTCGGCCTGATGAAGGCTGTGAAGCGCTTCAACCCTGAGATGGGTGTGCGCCTGGTGTCGTTTGCTGTGCACTGGATCAAGGCGGAAATTCACGAGTTCATCCTGCGCAACTGGCGCATCGTGAAAGTCGCGACCACCAAGGCCCAGCGCAAGCTGTTCTTCAACCTGCGCAGCCAGAAGAAACGCCTGGCGTGGCTGAACAACGAGGAAGTCCACCGCGTGGCCGAAAGCCTCGGCGTGGAGCCGCGTGAAGTGCGCGAGATGGAAAGCCGTCTGACTGGCCATGACATGGCGTTCGACCCGGCCGCCGAAGCGGACGACGACAGTGCTTTCCAATCGCCGGCCAATTACCTGGAAGACCACCGGTACGACCCGGCGCGTCAACTGGAAGACGCCGACTGGAGCGACAACTCCAACCACAACCTGCACGAAGCGCTGGAAGTGCTGGACGACCGCAGCCGTGACATCCTCTACCAGCGCTGGCTGGCGGAAGAAAAAGCCACGCTGCACGACCTGGCGCAGAAGTACAACGTGTCGGCCGAGCGGATTCGTCAGCTTGAGAAAAGCGCGATGAACAAGCTGAAGTTGTCGATCGCCGCCTAAAACGCTGCGAAAAGCTAAAAAAATGCCCCGATCGAAAGATTGGGGCATTTTTGTTTGTGCGCAAAACCCAGAGCCTCACGCAATCCCTGGTAGGGTCTCAGTCGGACCACGGCGCCTTGCGGGAGTTATTCAACTCCACCAAGTAACCATCCCCACCCAATTGGCTCATCTGCTGGCGAATCCACGCGGCTCTCCGCGCCACATAGGCAGTCGGATGGCTGGCACTCCACACCCGAGGGTTAGGCAGCACCGCCGCCAGGTAGCTGGCCTGCTGACGGGAGAGCGCCTTGGCACTCATCCCAAAGTGATGCCGCGCGGCAGCCTCGGCGCCAAATACGCCTTCATCCCATTCCACGCTGTTGAGGTACACCTCAAGAATCCGCTGTTTGGGCCAAAGCACCTCGATCAACCCGGTAAACCAGGCCTCCAGGCCCTTGCGCAGATAACTGCGGCCGGCCCACAGGAACAGGTTTTTCGAGACCTGCTGGCTCAGCGTACTGGCGCCACGGATCGAACCACCGCGCTCGTTGTGCAGGATCGCTGCCTGGATCGCGCCGAAATCAAAGCCCCAGTGTTGCGGGAAACGCTGGTCTTCACCGGCCATCACCGCCACTTTCAGGTCATCGGAGATCTGGTCCCACGGCACCCAGGTACGTTGCAGGTCAATCGGCTCACCGTCAAACCAGGATTCGACCTTGCGCTCCACCATCAACGCGGTGAAGGGGGGCGGGACGACACGAAACAGCAGCACCAGCAAGACACTGCCGATGGCGAACCATTTCACGACTTTGAGAAAACGATTGAAGAGGAGACGCAGCATAGAGATGGCTTGGCCGAACCCGTTGAGCGGGCCATTATACAGACCCGGCCCTTTGAGTCTGACTGGAGTTCCTCATGCTGCGTGGTTTTCTGATGTTGGCTGCCTTTTTCGGCTTCACCGGTGTTGCCCTCGGCGCCTTCGCCGCCCATGGCCTGAAAAACCGCCTGAGCGCCGACTACCTGGCGATCTTCCATACCGGCGTGACCTATCAGCTGGTACACACCCTGGCACTGTTTGGCGTGGCGCTGCTGGCCGCACATATTCCTGGCCGGTTGGTCGGCTGGGCGGGCATCTCCTTTGCCGTCGGCATCCTGTTGTTCTCCGGCAGCCTGTATGTGCTGACCCTGACCGGCATCAGCAAACTGGGGATCATTACGCCGTTCGGCGGGTTGGCGTTTCTGCTCGGCTGGTTTTTCCTTGGCCTCGCTGCCTGGCGCTTGCAGCTGACCGCTTGACGCTTGGAGCTGACCTTTGGGTCCCAATCGGGCTAGAATGCTGGCCCCTAAAAACGATGGCGGCCCGTGGCATGCGCATTCAGTTGAACGGCGAATCCTTTGAACTGCCCGACGGTGAAACCGTTGCGGCCCTGCTGACCCGTCTGGACCTGACCGGGCGTCGCGTCGCAGTGGAACTCAACCTGGATATCGTCCCGCGTAGCCAGCACGCCGAGACCGCGCTCACCGAAGGTGACCAGGTCGAAGTGGTCCACGCCATCGGCGGCGGCTAGCCCGCCCGGCGCCTGTGCGCCACCGCGTATTCTGCAGAACCTCACCCACACAGAGGATTTCCCATGAGCATCGTTCGTAGCGACAAGCCCTTCGTCCTGGCCGGTCGTACCTACCAGTCCCGCCTGCTGGTCGGCACCGGCAAGTACCGCGACATGGAAGAAACCCGCCTGGCCATCGAAGCCTCGGGTGCCGAGATCGTAACCTTCGCCGTGCGCCGCACCAACCTCGGCCAGATCGAAGGCGAGCCAAACCTGCTCGAAGTGCTGTCGCCGGATCGCTACACCTTCTTGCCCAACACCGCCGGTTGCTACGACGCCATCGAGGCCGTGCGCACCTGCCGCCTGGCCCGTGAGCTGCTCGATGGCCACAACCTGGTGAAGCTGGAAGTGCTGGCCGACCAGAAAACCCTGTTTCCCAATGTGATCGAAACCCTCAAGGCCGCCGAAACGCTGGTCAAGGAAGGCTTCGACGTGATGGTCTACACCAGCGATGACCCGATCATCGCGCGCCAACTGGCAGAAATCGGCTGTATCGCCGTGATGCCGCTGGCCGGCCTGATCGGTTCCGGCTTGGGCATCTGCAACCCGTACAACCTGCAGATCATCCTCGAAGAAGCCAAGATCCCCGTGCTGGTGGATGCGGGCGTGGGCACTGCGTCCGACGCCACCATCGCCATGGAGCTGGGCTGCGACGCGGTGCTGATGAACTCGGCCATCGCTCACGCCCAGCAGCCGATCATGATGGCTGAAGCCATGAACCACGCCATCGTCGCGGGCCGCCTGGCCTACCTCGCCGGTCGCATGCCGAAAAAACTCTACGCCAGCGCCTCTTCGCCGCTGGATGGTCTGATCAAGTAAGAGCTATTGATGACTGAATCAAACGAAACGCCGAACACCGTGGACGAAGGTGACGAGTCCAAGCACCGCCGCATCAAGAGCTTTGTGATGCGTGCCGGGCGCATGACCGAAGGCCAGCAAAAGGGCCTGGAGCAGGGCACGCCACTGTTCGTCCTGCCGCTGGCCGATGCGCCGGTGGACTACGACCACGTCTTCGGCCGTTCGGCCCCGCGCTCCCTGGAAATCGGTTTCGGCATGGGGCACTCGCTGCTGGAAATGGCCGCCGCCTCGCCGGAGCAGGATTTCATCGGCGTGGAAGTACACCGTCCGGGTGTCGGCGCGCTGCTCAATGGCGTGCTGACCCAAGGCCTGACCAACCTGCGGGTGTATGACTGCGACGCGATCGAAGTGCTCAACCGCTGCATCGCCGACAACAGCCTGGATCGCCTGATGCTGTTCTTCCCCGATCCATGGCACAAGGCCCGTCACCACAAGCGCCGCATCGTCCAGGCATCCTTCGCGGAACTGGTGCGCAGCAAGCTGAAAGTCGGCGGTATCCTGCACATGGCCACCGATTGGGAGCCGTATGCTGAATACATGCTGGAAGTGATGAACGTCGCCCCTGGCTACCGCAACCTGGCCGAAGACGGCAAATGCGTGCCACGCCCGGCCGAGCGGCCGATCACCAAGTTCGAGCGCCGCGGCGAGCGGCTTGGGCATGGTGTCTGGGATTTGAAGTTCGAGAAGCTGGCTTAATCAGCTGGAAACCTGAAGTGCAATCAACTGTGGGAGCTGGCTTGCCTGCGATAGCAACACCTGGGTATCACTGATACACCGAGGTGCCTGCATCGCAGCCAAGCCAGCTCCCACAGTTGTTTTGCGGTGCGCTTTAAATCAGCGGCGGTCCGCAACTACGCCAATCAATACCAGCACCACCACCAGCACCGGTGCGAGGCTGTAGTTATTGAACTGGCTCAGCCCCCGCACGATCCATGGCGTGGCGTAGATCAGCGCGGCGCCGCTGCCGATCATGCACACCAGGGCCATCAACGGCACGCGCAATGCCCCGGCGATGCTGCCCAGGCGCGCTTCGACCCAGCCTTTGATATCGGCGCCAAACAACACCAGCAAACAGCCGACCAGGGCCAGGGAGATTTCCGACAGGTTGCTACGGCTCCAGCGGGATACGGTGGCGAGCAGGTCGAGTACCAGATCCATTCGATTTCCTTAGAGCGATCAGCTCAAAAACTTCTGCAACAGGTCATTGAGAAAGAGTTGCCCGCGGTCAGTGGCCGCCAGGCGTGACGGTTCGACCTGCATTAAGCCACTTTGTTCTGCCTCGCGGCGCGCGGCGTCCAGGCTCGCCAGCTCAAGGCCGGTGCGTTCGGCGTAGAGCTTGGCGTCGACACCTTCAGTCAGGCGCAGGGCGTTCATCAGGAACTCGAACGGCAGCTCCTCATTGGTCAGTTCTTTCGCTCCGGCCTGGAAGTTTTTGGCCGGGTTGAGGTAGTCCTTCGGCGCACGGGTCTTCCAGGTGCGCACAATGCGCCCGTCCGGGTGGCTGAGCTTGCCGTGGGCACCGGCGCCGATACCGATGAAGTCGCCGAAGCTCCAGTAGTTCAGGTTGTGCCGCGCCGGGCGACCTGGCTGGGCATAGGCCGAGACCTCATATTGCGCGTAACCGTGTTCGGCCAGCAGCGCCTGGCCGGCTTCCTGAATGTCCCACAGCGTGTCGTCTTCCGGCAGCGCGGGCGGCTGGTTCCAGAACACGGTGTTGGGTTCCAGGGTCAGCTGGTACCAGGACAAGTGCGTCGGCTTCAGTGCGATGGCCTGGCGCAAGTCGCTCAAGGCGTCGTCCAGGGACTGATCGGGCAGCCCGTGCATCAGGTCCAGGTTGAAGTTATCAAACCCGGCCTGGCGCGCCATGCCGGCAGCGCGCACGGCTTCATCGCCATTGTGGATGCGCCCGAGCGCCTCGAGCTTTTCCTGCTGGAAGCTCTGGATGCCGATCGACAGCCGGTTGATCCCCAGCTTGCGGTAGGCCACGAACTTCTCTTGTTCGAAGGTGCCGGGATTGGCTTCCAGGGTGATCTCGATATCGCTGGCAAACGGGATGCGTGCTTCCACGCCCTTGAGCAGGCGGCCCAGCGCGGCGGCGCTGAACAGGCTCGGCGTACCGCCGCCAAAGAAGATCGAACTCAGTTCCCTGCCATAAACGGCATGCAGGTCTTGATCAAGGTCGGCCAGTAACGCGTCGACATACTCTTCTTCCGGCAGCACTGCGCTGGCGGTATGGGAGTTGAAGTCGCAATATGGGCATTTGCGTACGCACCACGGGATGTGGATATACAGCGCCAGGGGCGGCAGGTGGGGCAGGGCCGCCCGTGGTGTTTGCGTGCCACCGTGGATCAGTGGCTGCGCAGAGGTGTTCTGGGTCATTTCAGGCCCAGGCGTTGGCGCAGCAAATCCATTGCGCGGGCGCGGTGGCTGATCTGGTTCTTGTCGGCGGGGCTCAGTTCGGCGCTGGAAACATTACGCTCCGGCACCCAGAACAGGGGGTCATAGCCAAACCCGTGCTCGCCGCTGGCCGCGTGCAGGATGCGCCCGTGCCACAGGCCTTCGCAGAGGATCGGCAGCGGGTCATCGGCATGCCGAACCAGGGCCAGCACGCAGACGAACTGTGCGCCGCGCAGCGCGTCCGGTACGTCCTTGAGGGCGTCCAGCAGCTTGGCGTTGTTGGCCGCATCGCCTTTGCCGTCGGCATAGCGTGCCGAATAGATGCCAGGGGCGCCGCCGAGGAAGTCCACCGCCAGGCCCGAATCATCCGCCAGCGCCGGCAGGCCGGAGATGCGTGCGGCGTTGCGAGCCTTGAGGATGGCGTTTTCGACGAACGACAGGCCGGTCTCTTCCGGCTCGACCTGGCTGAATTCGCCAATCGAGCGCAGCTGCACGGACTCACCGAGCATGGCCTGGAGTTCTTTGAGTTTGCCGGCGTTATGGCTGGCCAATACGAGTTGGGTGAGGTTCATCATTGCGCCGGAAACAGTTCTTGGTTGAATTGGAAGCTATGAGCCTTGCCACCGGTTTCAACGTTGATGGTAAAAATCTTGACCTCTTGCTGCGGTACGGAATAAGGCGCCAGGTAATTGGTCGCGCCTTTTTCGGTGATCTGCTTGAACGTCAGCACTTCGCTCTTGCCACTCAAGTCCTTGATGGTGCCAGTCACCTGCGCCACCACGGGCGTTACGCCCTTGAATACCGAAACGTTGATCAACCCCTTGTTCTTGCTGCGTACAACGCCTACCTCCTGGGCGGTTTCCGGTTGCAGGAAACTCGAGGTAAACGTGTTGTAACGCACGGTGATATCGCCAAATTCTTTCGTGCGATTGGGGTCGATAGCGTCGGCAGCCATGGCATTGGCCCCAAGCAGTGTGGTCAGTAGAAAAATAGCCAGGCGACTCATGATCGTCCCTCTTGAAGGTGATTAGACGGCAATCTTGTGGTCCGTCAGGCCAGGACTGCTGACCCGGTAAATACCGATTTCGCCCAACAGATTGGGCCATAGCTTACTCGCCCAGCCGTGGCGGTGCTGTTGATCGACGGCAAGGCGGTTGATCACCTTGGCTTCACGCTCGCCACACAGGGCTTCGAAGTCTTCGAAGGTGCAGAAGTGAATGTTCGGCGTGTTGTACCAGGTGTAGGGCAGGAAGTCCGACACCGGCATGCGGCCTTTGGTGGCCAGGTACCAGCGGCAACGCCAGTGGCCGAAGTTGGGGAAAGTGATGATGCACTGGCGGCCTACGCGCAGCATTTCGTCGAGGATGCGGTCCGGGTAGTGCACGGCCTGCAGGGCCTGGGTCATCACCACGATGTCGAAGCTGTTGCTGGCAAAATTGCCCAGGCCCTTGTCCAGGTCCTGCTCGATCACGTTGATGCCCTTGGCCACGCACTGGGCGATGTTGTCCGGGTCGTTTTCCAGGCCGTAGCCGGTGACTTGCTTGTTGTCGCGCAGCCAGCTCAGCAGTTCGCCATCGCCGCAACCAAGGTCGAGCACGCGGCTGCCGGCGGGGATCCAGTCTTGGATGATTTCCAGGTCGGCTCTCATGGCGTTCTCACAAAGTAATGCGGTTCATGTAATTGCCGAACGCCTGCAGGTAACGCGGGATCGGGATCAGGAAGGCGTCGTGGCCTTGCGGAGCATCGATCTCCAGGTAGCAGACGTCTTTGCGCGCAGCCATCAGCGCGTCCACCAGCTCACGGGAGCGGGCCGGCGAGAAGCGCCAGTCGGTGGTGAACGACATCACGCAGAACTTGGCCGTGGCAGCTTCGAAGGTTTTCGCCAGGTCATCGTCATGGTTGGCTGCCGGGTCGAAGTAGTCCAGGGCCTTGGTCATCAGCAGGTAGGTGTTGGCGTCGAAACGCCCGGAAAACTCCTCGCCCTGGTAACGCAGGTAGCTTTCGACCTGGAACTCGACGCTGTGGAAGTCGTAGTTGAGCTTTTCACTCTTGAGGCCACGGCCGAATTTCTCGCCCATGGAGTCATCGGACAGGTAGGTGATGTGCCCGACCATCCGCGCCAGCATCAAGCCACGCTTGGGGATCACGCCGGCTTCCTGGAACGAACCGCCGTGGAACTCGGGGTCGGTGAGGATGGCCTGGCGCGCCACTTCGTTGAAGGCGATGTTCTGGGCCGACAACTTGGGGGCCGAGGCGATTGCCAGACAGTGGCGCACGCGATCCGGGTAGGTGATGGTCCACTGCAGGGCCTGCATGCCGCCCAGGCTGCCGCCAATCACGGCGGCCCATTGGGCGATGCCCAGCAGGTCGGCGAGGCGTGCCTGGCTGTGCACCCAGTCTTCCACGGTCAGCACCGGGAAGTCGGCGCCGAACGGCTTGCCGGTTTCCGGGTTGAGGCTGCTGGGACCGGTGGAGCCGTTGCAGCCGCCGAGGTTGTTCAGGCTGACCACAAAGAACGTGTTGGTGTCGATGGGCTTGCCGGGGCCGATGCAGCTGTCCCACCAGCCGGGCTTGCGCTCGTCGACGCTGTGGTAGCCGGCGGCATGGTGATGGCCGGACAAGGCGTGGCAGATCAGCACGGCGTTGCTCGCCGTGGCGTTCAACTGGCCGTAGGTTTCATAGATCAGGTCGTAGGCAGGCAGCGAACGGCCGCAGGCCAGGGCCAGCGGTTCGCTGAAGTGCGCCACTTGGGGCACGACCAGTCCAACAGAATCGGGGGGGAAGGCAGCTGGCATCGACCCTGCTCTCGTTTAAATGAGGCGTAAGTCTAAAGACCGCTGCACCCAGCGGCAAGCAAAGGCCTGCACCGGTAGGCAGATACAAAATGTGGGCGCCGATTTGCCTGCGATGCGGGCACCTCGGTGTTTGGGTTACACCGCTGTGCTGCTATCGCAGGCACGCCAGCGCCCACATTTGTTCAGCGTCAGATCAGGCCGAACAGTTCCTTGGGCATGAACGCATAGAACGCCAGGCGCGGAATCACCCAGCTTTGCACCAGCTGGATCGCGATGAACGCGAAGATCGGCGAAATATCCAGGCCGCCGAGGTTGGGGATCAGGCGACGGAACGGCGCCAGCACCGGCTCGGTGATCTGGTAGACCAGTTCGGCACCCGGGCTACGGCTGCCGGGAGCGACCCAGGAGAGGATCACGCTGATGATCATCGACCAGAAGATGATCTTCAAAAACAGCGAGAAGATGCCGATCAGCGCCCAAGGCAACAGCAACACAGTGAAGGCCTGGTAGCCATTGAGCATCAGGATCACCGCGAACAGCAGGATCTGCAGCAGCAGCGCCAGCACCAGCGACGACATGTCCAGGCCGAACAGGCTCGGGATCACCCGGCGCAGCGGCTTGAGCAAGGGCTGGGTGGCCTTGACCACGAACTGGCACAGCGGGTTGTAGAAGTTCGCCCGCACCAGTTGCAGGATAAAGCGCATCAGCACGATCAGCAGGTACAGGCTGCCCAGCGTCTGGATGATGAAAATGGCAGCGTCATTGATTCCGAGCATGTTTGTTTCCTATGTAGGGGACGACTATTTGCCCAGCTGCTCGGCCATCTCAGCCGAACGATGTGCCGCGGCACCCAGAGCTTTTTCGACCAGGGCTTCAAAGCCGCCGGCCTGGAACGATTCGATAGCCGCCTGGGTGGTGCCACCTGGAGACGTCACGCGACGGCGCAGCTCGGCGGCGTCAACTTCGCTGCCAACGGCCATCTTCGCGGCGCCGAGGGCGGTTTGCTCGGCCAGTTGCTCGGCGACTTCGTGGGGCAGGCCGAGTTTCACGCCAGCGGCGGTCATGGCTTCGATCAGCAGGAAGAAGTACGCCGGGCCACTGCCGGAGACGGCGGTGACGGCGTCCAGCTGTTGTTCCTGTTCCAGCCACAGGGCAATGCCCACGGCAGACAGCAACTCCTGGGCCTGGTCGCGCTGTTCGGCGCTCACTTCGGCGGTGGCGTACAGGCCGCTCACGCCCTGGCGCAGCAGCGCCGGCGTGTTGGGCATGCAGCGTACGATCGGCTGCGCGCCGAGCCAGTTGTTCATGCTGGCGCAGGTGATGCCGGCAGCGATGGACACCACCAACTGGTGTGGCAGCAGGCTCGGGCGCAGGCTTTCGCACACGGCTTTCATCGCTTGTGGCTTGACCGCCAGCACGATCACATCGACGCCGCTGATGGCCTCGGCGTTGTCAGCAAAGGTTTGAATACCGTGTTCGGCGCTGACGCGGGCACGGGTGTCGTGACCGGGGTCGCTGGCGCGGATCTGCGCGGCGTCCAGGCCTTTGGCCCGCAGGCCGCCGATCAGGCTGGCCGCCATGTTGCCGGCGCCGATAAAGGCAATACGCGTGTTGCTCATGACAGGTCCTTATTCAGATGGATGTCAGCCATTTCATGGCTGGCCGTAGTCGCGGGCGCCAAACAGGGCGGTACCGATCCGCACCCAGGTGGCGCCTTGGGCGATGGCCGACTCGAGGTCGTGGCTCATGCCCATGGAAAGTGTGTCGAGCGCCAGGTTCAGGCTGGCTTGCAGCTCGCGCACGGCAGCGAACGCTGCATCTTGTGCGCTCCGATCTTCAGTCGGCTCAGGGATCGCCATCAGGCCACGCAGTTTCAGGCGCGGCAGGGCGCTGATGGCGTTGGCCAGGGCCGGCAGGTCGGCGGGTGTACAGCCGGACTTGCTGGCTTCGCCGCTGACATTGACCTGGATGCAGATATTCAGCGGTGGCAGGTCGGCCGGGCGTTGTTCGGACAGGCGTTGTGCGATTTTCAGGCGGTCCACGGAATGCACCCAAGCGAAGTTCTCGGCGATCGCGCGAGTCTTGTTCGATTGAATGGGGCCGATGAAGTGCCAACTCAAGGGCAGGTCGGTTAATTGCGCCTGTTTGCCCAGGGCCTCCTGCAGATAGTTCTCGCCGAAGTCGAGCAGGCCGGCGGCATAGGCTTCGCGCACGGCTTGCGCGGGTTTGGTCTTGCTCACGGCCAGCAGGTGGATGCTGCTTGCGTCACGTTGCACGGCGTCGGCTGCGGCGCGGATGCGCTGGCTAACCAGGCCGATGTTGTCTGCTATCGTCGACATTCAAGATGCGCCCGTGGATATGGAGTCCGCGGCATTCTACTGGAAATGGAAAGCCCTATGGATATCACTGAATTGCTCACGGCCAGCGTGCGTCGTGGCGCCTCTGACCTGCACCTGTCGGCAGGCCTTGCACCCATGTTGCGAATCGATGGCGAGGTTTGGCCGCTGGATTGCCCGGTGCTTTCGGCCCCGCAAGTGGCGGACTTGTTGAGCCCGTTGCTGAACAAATACCAGCAAAAGGATTTCGAAACATCTCTTGAAACGGATTTCGCCTTCGCGCTGCCGGGGCTGGCGCGGTTCCGGGCGAATGTGTTCCAGCAGGATCGCGGCATGGCCGCGGTGTTTCGCACCATTCCCTCTGAAGTCCAGAGCCTGGAAGGCCTTGAGTTGGGCGAGGTGTTCCGGCGTATCGCCCAACTGCCGCGCGGCCTGGTGCTGCTGACCGGGCCGACCGGGTCCGGCAAGTCCACCACCCTGGCGGCGATGATCGACTACCTCAACCAGCACCGACGCCAGCACATCCTCACGCTGGAAGACCCGATCGAATTTATCCACACGCCGAACCTGGCGCTGATCAACCAGCGCCAGGTCCACCGCGATAGTCATAGCTTTTCCACGGCCTTGCGCTCGGCACTGCGCGAAGACCCGGATGTGATCCTGGTGGGTGAGCTGCGCGACCTGGAAACCATCCGCCTGGCGCTGACGGCCGCTGAGACCGGCCACCTGGTCTTTGGCACCCTGCACACGTCGTCGGCGGCAAAGACCGTGGACCGCCTTGTGGACGTGTTCCCGGCGGGAGAAAAAGCCATGGTCCGCTCAATGCTGTCGGAGTCGCTGCAGGCGGTAGTGGCCCAAGTGCTGGTCAAGAAGATCGGCGGCGGGCGGGTGGCGGCCCATGAAATCATGCTGGCCACGCCGGCCATTCGCAATTTGATCCGCGAAGACAAGGTGGCGCAGATGGTCTCGGCGATTCAGACCGGCGGGGCGTTGGGGATGAAGACGCTGGACATGAGCTTGAAGGCGCTGGTCAGCGAAGGGCTGGTCAGCCAAGCGGATGCACGGGAGAAGGCGAGGGTGCCTGCAGATATCTAGAGAGTGCTGATATCAATGTGGGAGCAACTGTGGAGCCCCATTGAGGCTGCGAAGGCGACGGCATTGCGGGCGTTATCTTTGGCTGACACACCGCTTTCGCAGCCTCGCCAAGGCTCGACAACTCCCACAGGGGATAATCCGCTGTGTGATCGCCATATTCGACGCGACGCAGGTTGAATGTGGGAGCTGGCTTGCCTGCGATAGCGCACTGTCAGACGACATCTCTGCCATTGACACACCGTCATCGCAGGCAAGCCCGCTCCCACATTTGATTGCATTTCAAACAGGAGGGCGGCTGCCGGTTGGATCTAGCGCTGCACGACGCGCAGGTTGCTGTTTTGCTCTTTAGGCAGAACGCGCTTGGCAATCACGTAGTTCTTGTCCCAGAACGGCTTTTTCAGCGTGTCGATGCTGACGGCCTTGCCACGGCGTGGTGCGTGGATGAAGCGGTCGTTGCCCAGGTAGATGGCTACGTGGTTGACCTGGCGGCTCTTGAGCTTGAAGAACAACAGGTCACCCGGTTTCAGGTCCTTGCGCTCGACCTTCTGTCCGTGGCCAGCGGCCATGGCGTTGGAAGTGCGTGGCAAATCCACTGCGGCGACGTCGTTAAACGCATATTTCACCAAACCGCTGCAATCGAACCCTTTACTTGGGCTGCTGCCGCCCCAACGATAAGGTGTACCGAGCACGTTGACGGCGCGGCTGAGGACGTTGCTGCTTTGCTTGGTGTTGGCGGCAACCAGGTGTGTCGACGATTTGCCGTGCACCGTGCTCAGTTGAGTCGGGCGGTTGACGGTCTGCTTTACCGACTTGGCCGTGCTTGGCGTGCTGTGGACTTTAGGGGTGAAACCGTTGACGTTAGGAAGTCGTTGCTCACGATTGGTGGCGTGGGCGGCCAGTGGCATTAATAGGCAGATGGTTAGCCATGTCTTGAAAAATGGTCGCATTAGGCGTGGCTCTTATGGGTTTGCGCGCAACTTTATAACAGCTTTTTGTGCTGTTCTCAGGCCGTTTGTCGACTGAACCTTGGGGTCAAATTCAGGAAAAACGCGACGAATCGCCGCAATTGTCCTACACAAGTCAGGTGGCATAAGGCTTTCAGGGCAGTGAAGATACCATTGGCCGTACGTCGGGCGCCCGTAAAAAAGTCACAAAGAAAGTGAAAAAATTTATCTATCGAGGCAAAAGAGGTACTGCATGAACACCTATCAACAGATTGGTCCGCAGCAAGATACCCACAGCAAGGTGATTGGTTACCTGCTCTGGATTTTCGGTTTTACCGGCGCGCACCGCTTCTATTACGGCAAGCCCGTGACCGGTACGATCTGGTTTTTCACCTTCGGCCTGCTGGGCATCGGCTGGCTGATCGACCTGTTCCTGATCCCGGCCATGGACCGTGAAGCGGACCTGCGTTTTACCGCCGGGCCCATCGAATACAACGTGGCGTGGATTCTGTTGGCGTTCCTTGGCGTATTCGGCGTGCACCGCATGTACCAGGGCAAATGGATCACCGGCCTGATCTACCTGCTGACCGGCGGGTTGTTCCTGGTGGGGGTGCTGTATGACTTCTGGACGTTGAATACCCAGGTCTCGATCCGCAATGCCGAGCGCAACAGCGGACGCTGAGACTTTCAAGCCTAATAGAGAGTCAATGTGGGAGCGGGCTTGCTCGCGAATACGGTGTGTCAGCCGCCAAACAGGCTGACTGATCCACCGCATTCGCGAGCAAGCCCGCTTTTTTACCGCGCCCGCTTCAGGCCTGGTAGCTGATCCGCCCATCCACCAAGGTGTAGCGCACCGTCGCCGGCAGGCTATGGCCGATGAACGGGCAGTTTTCACCCTTGGACAGCCAGTGCTCACCGGCCACCGTGGAGCTGGCCGGATCAAACAGCACCAGGTCCGCCGCTGCACCCACCGCCAGTTTGCCCGCCGGCAGGCGCAGGGCTTCGGCCGGGCCGGCACTGAGGCGTGCCAGCAGGGTTGGCAAGTCCAGCAGGCCGTCTTCCACCAGGGTCATCGCCAACGGCAGCAACAGCTCTACGCTGCTGATGCCCGGCTCGGTCGCGCCAAACGGCGCCAGCTTGGCATCACGCTCGTGGGGCTGGTGATGGCTGGAGATCGCCGAGACCACGCCGGATTTGACCGCCGCACGCAACCCTTCACGGTCGGCCAGGGTGCGCAGGGGCGGTTGTACGTGGTACAGGCTGGAGAAGTCGATCAGCGCCTCGTCCGTCAAAATCAGCTGGTACAGGGCGACATCCGCCGTCACCGGCAAGCCGCGAGCCTGCGCCTGGGCGATCAGGGCCACGCCGCGAGCGCTGGTCAGCTGGCTGAAGTGCGCGCGCACGCCGCTTTGTTCCACCAGCAGCAGGTCGCGGGCCAGGGCCACGGTTTCCGCCGTTTCCGGAATGCCCGGCAGGCCGAGGAAGCTGGCGACCGCGCCTTCATGGGCCAGGCCGCCTTCCGCCAGGTCGCGGTCCTGGGAGTGGAAGATCACCGTCAGGTCGAAGGTGGCCGCGTATTCCAGGGCACGGCACAGCGTGCGGGTGCTGCGAAAGCTTTCCAGGCCGTTGCCGAAGGCCACGCAACCGGCGTCGCGCAGGGCGATCAGCTCGGCGAGTTGTTCGCCTTCCAGGCCTTTGCTCAGGGCGCCGATGGGGAACACCTTGCAATTGCCGGCTTCGCGGGCGCGGTCGAGGATCAGCTCGGTCACGGCCGAGGTGTCCAGCACAGGCTTGGTGTGTGGCGGGCAGCACAGGCTGGTCACGCCACCGGCAGCGGCGGCGCGGGTTTCGCTGGTGATGTTGCCTTTGCGGCTGTAACCCGGCTCGCGCAGGGCGACGTTCAGATCGACCAGCCCAGGCGCGGCCACCAGGCCTTTGGCGTCGATGGTCTCGCTGGCGGCGAAGCCTGCGGGCGCCGCGCCGAGGGCGATGATCTTGCCGGCTTCCAGATGAAGATCGGTAACTTGATCCAGGCCACTGGCCGGATCGATGACTCGGGCGCCGAGAATGCTGAGCTTCACTGGGCCTTCTCCTGCTCGAATTGACGTTGCGCGGTTTGCCCGCTCATGGCCATGGACAACACCGCCATGCGCACGGCGATGCCGTAGGTCACCTGGTTGAGAATCACCGACTGGTTGCCGTCGGCCACCGCCGACTCAATCTCCACCCCGCGGTTGATCGGGCCGGGGTGCATCACGATGGCATCCGGCTTGGCCCCGGCCAGGCGCGCGGTGGTCAGGCCGAACAGGCGGTAGAACTCGCCTTCGCTCGGCAGCAGGCCACCGGCCATGCGCTCGCGCTGCAGGCGCAACATGATCACCACGTCCACGTCCTTGAGGCCTTCGGTCATGTCGGTGTAGACCTTCACGCCGTATTGCTCGATGCCGATCGGCAGCAGGGTTTTCGGCGCGATCACGCGGATGTCCGGGCAACCCAGGGTCTTCAGGGCCAGCATGTTCGAGCGCGCGACCCGCGAGTGCAGGATGTCGCCGACGATGGCCACCGAGAGGTTTTCAAAGCTGCCCTTGTGCCGACGGATGGTGAGCATGTCGAGCATGCCTTGGGTCGGGTGGGCGTGACGGCCGTCGCCGCCGTTGATGATCGCGACCTGCGGGCACACGTGCTCGGCGATGAAGTGTGCGGCACCGGAGTCGCCGTGGCGGACCACGAACATGTCGGCGGCCATGGCTTCCAGGTTGCGCAGGGTGTCGAGCAGGGTCTCGCCCTTGCTCGCCGACGACGTCGACACGTTCAGCGTGATCACGTCGGCCGACAGCCGCTGGGCCGCCAGTTCAAAGGTGGTGCGGGTGCGGGTGGAGTTCTCGAAGAACACGTTGCAGATGGTCTTGCCGCGCAGCAGCGGGACCTTCTTCACCGCCCGCCCACCGACTTCGAGGAACGAGTCGGCGGTGTCGAGGATTTCGGTGAGCAGTTCGCGGGGCAAACCGTCGAGGGACAAGAAATGTTGCAACTGGCCCTGAGCATTGAGCTGCAGCGGGCGCTTGGCATCTAGAGGCGTCATCGCGGGGACTCTTTACAAGGCGGTTTAAAGGGCAAGGTCTTGCAGTTCGAGTTCGAGCGGCGTAGGACCGGACAATTTTACCCGCTGATGGGCTGAAAGCGACAGGGTGGCGCCGACCACATCCGGGCTGATCGGCAGTTCGCCGGCGTCCAGGTCCAGCAGGCAGACCAGGGTCACGCTGGCTGGGCGGCCGTAGTCGAACAGCTCGTTCATGGCGGCGCGGATGGTGCGGCCGCTCATCAGCACGTCGTCGATCAGCACCAGGTGCTGGCCTTCGATCTCGAATGGCAGGGCCGATGGGCGCACTTGTGGGTGCAGGCCGTTCTGGCTGAAGTCGTCGCGGTAGAAGGACACATCCAGTGTGCCCAGGGGCGAATCGCTGCCCAGTGCTTCCAGCAACGCCTGGGCCACCCACACACCGCCGGTGCGAATGCCGATGAAGCGCGGTTCGCTGATGGCGCGGTGTTGCAGATGGGCCGTCAGGCTCGTCGCCATCTGGCTGATCAGTTCGGCGGGATTGGGCAGGCTCATGGTGGCTCCTTCTAGGCCTTGCGCGGCGGGGTGACGGCAAGGTCCGGGCTCAAACGTAAAAAGACGCGGCAAGCCGCGTCAGTCAGGATTCAAATAAAGCGGTGTTTTCATCCAGCCAACCCTGCAACAGCAAGGCGGCGGCGATGGCGTCCACGGGGTTGTCGCGGTAGCTGCCCTTTTGCCCGCCACGGGCCAGGCGCTCACCCTTGGCTTCGAAGGTGGTGAGGCGTTCGTCGTGGGTATAGAAGGGCAGGTTGTAGCGGCCATTGAGGCGACGCGCGAACTTCTCGGCGCGCAGGCACATGTCGCTGGGTGTGCCGTCCATGTTCAAGGGCAGGCCAACCACGACGGCGTCGGGCTTCCACTCCTTGATCAGGGCTTCGACCTGGTTCCAGTCCGGCACGCCGTTCTGGGCTTTAAGGGTGCACAACTCGCGGGCCTGGCCGGTGATGACCTGGCCGACCGCGACGCCGATCTGTTTGGTGCCGTAGTCAAACCCGAGGATCAAGCGCAAAGCCATCAGGCGTGCCCCGCCTGGCTGGTGAGCAGGCTGAGGTTGACGCGCAGCTTGGCGGCGGCCGCCTCCAGGCGCAGTTCGCTGGCGGTGTGAAACAGGATGTCGGCGTCGAACGGGCAGGTCAGCCAGGCATTGCTGGCCAGTTCGGCTTCCAGCTGCCCGGCCTCCCACCCTGCGTAACCGAGGGTGATGACACTGTGCTCCGGGCCGACGCCGTCGGCGATGGCGAACAGTATGTCCTGGGAGGTGGACAGCGACACACCTTCCAGGTCAACCGTGGCCTGGAACTTTGGCCCGGTGGGGTGCAGCACAAAACCGCGATCCGTCTGCACCGGCCCGCCGATATAAATCGGCACGCCCTGGCAACGCGCCGGCGGGTCGATCTCGGGGCGCAGTTGCTCGAGGATATCCGCCAGGTTCAGCTCCTGCGGGCGGTTCACCACCAGCCCCATGGCACCATTGGCCGTGTGCTCGACTATATAGGTCAAGGTCTGCGCAAAGTTCGGGTCGGCCATATGGGGCATGGCGATCAGGAATTGGTGCTTGAGGTAGGTCGGGCTGACATTTTTCATGTCCGCTAGTGTGGCGGGGGAGGCGCGAACTGACAAGCTGCGGCGGGCCCTAATTGTCACGAGCGGGGCTGCTGTGGTGGGCGGGCTCACTGTGGCGAGCGGGCTTGCCCCGCGTTGGGCTGCGCAGCGGCCCTAAAATCTGACACTGCGGTTTTTCAGCAGGAGCGCGATGAGAAGAGTGGGGCTGCTGCGCAGCCCAACGCGGGGCAAGCCCGCTCGCCACAATAAGCCTGTTCGCCCTATTAGTCCTGCTGGCTGCCAGGGGGCGGTGTGTCAGTTACTGGACAGCCGGTCGCCCTTGGCAAACTTCCAGGTGCGGATGATTTCCAGGCGGTCGACGTCATTCAGGTCGCCGGTGAACGGCGCAAAGGGCGCGGCCAGGCGCACGATGCGCTGGGCAGCCTGGTCGAGCAGCGGCTGGCCGGAGGACTCCAGCACCTGCACCTCATATAACGTGCCGTCGCGGTTGATCGACACCAACAAGCGCAAATTGCCATAAATCTGCTGGCGTCGGGCTTCATCCGGGTAATTCAGGTTGCCGATGCGCTCGACCTTCTTGCGCCACTCATCCTTATACCAGGCGCCCTTGTCGCGCATGGTCGACGCGGCGTTCAACCGGTAGATGCGCGGGCGCTTGGCGTAGAGCTGCTGTTCGTTGGCCAGTTCGGCTTCGAGGCTGGAGATCTGGTCGGAGAGCTGCGAGCTGTCGAACGTGGGCGCCGGCTTTACAGGCTCGGGTTGCGGTTCGGTCTTGGCCTTTTCGCGCTGGGTCGGGGCTTTTTGCGGTTTGGGCGCGACGGTGGTCACGGCGGCCTTGGGCGCAGCCTGTTTGACTTCGGGCTTGGGCGCAGGCGGTGGCGGGGTGACTTTATTGACCTTGTTGTCCTGGAACGGCGCCACTTCGGTGGTCTTGGGCACCGCTTTCTTGTCGAGCGTGCCGCTGCCCTGCTGGTTGTCCTGGGCGAGAAAGTCAGCCTTTTCGGGCGGTTTTTCACTCTTGAACGTGGCGAGGGTGATTTCCAGGGTCTGGGTGATCTGCTTGGGTTCGACCATGGTGAACCCCACGCCGAGGATCAAGGCCAGGTGAATCAGTGCAGCGAGGAACAGGGTAAATCCGAGCCGATCAGCCGGGCGCACGCCGCTGTGGGAGAGTTCGGGGGGCAGATCGGACGGGAGTGTCATGACAAGAAAACCAACATCGCGCGTTTCACAGGTGGCGCATGATAACGCAATGTTGGTTTATGTCCGGCTGTTCTATGTCACTTGGCCTGGAGCTTGCGCTCAATCGCCGCCATCAGCATTTCACCAATATTGGTGCCGAACGCATTGTCGATCTCGCGGATACAGGTGGGGCTGGTGACGTTGATTTCAGTGAGGTTTTCACCAATCACGTCGAGGCCGACAAACAGCAGGCCCTTTTCGCGCAGGGTTGGGCCGACCTGGGAAGCGATCCAGCGGTCCTTGTCCGACAGCGGCCGCGCTTCACCACGGCCACCCGCGGCGAGGTTGCCACGGGTCTCGCCGGCCGCCGGGATGCGCGCCAGGCAATAGTCCACCGGCTCGCCGTCGATCATCAGGATGCGCTTGTCGCCATCCTTGATCGCCGGCAGGTAGGCCTGGCCCATGATCTGCTGGGTGCCCAGCGCGGTCAGGGTCTCCAGGATCACCGACAGGTTCGGATCCCCTGCACGGTGACGGAAGATCGAGGTACCGCCCATGCCGTCCAGCGGCTTGAGGATCACGTCGCCGTGCTTGGCGGCGAATTCACGCAGCACATCGGCGCGGCGGCTGACCACGGTCGGTGGCGTGCACTGCGGGAACAGCGTGGCGAACAGTTTTTCATTGCAGTCGCGCAGGCTCTGCGGCTTGTTGACGATCAATACCCCGGCGCGCTCGGCCTGCTCCAGCAGGTAAGTGGAGTAGACGAATTCCATGTCGAACGGCGGGTCCTTGCGCATCAGGATCACGTCCAGGTCGCTCAGGGGGCTGTCGATTTCGTCCGAAAGCTCGAACCACTTCTCGGGGTTGGCAAACACCTGCAGCGGGCGCATGCGCGCGCGAGCCTGGCCGTCACCCTGGTAAAGATCCGGCTGTTCCATATAGAACAGGCTCCAGCCGCGGGCCTGGGCGGCCAGGAGCATGGCCAGCGAGCTGTCCTTTTTATAGGAGATGCTGGCGATAGGGTCCATGACAATGCCGACGCGAACGCTCATGGGGGATTTCCTCTAGCAAATTAGGCGCATAAAAGTGGCGTCAGAGTGGCGCTGCGGCTGTTGTGGGTCAAGGAAAAACCACCTGGCCGGTTGCTCGATAGATTGCGCCCGGAGACTGTGCTAAAAAGACTGCCACGGCGCAGCAGCCCTTGAATTCCAAGGCTTGCGGCGCTCATCCTGTGCAACATCAGGCAGTACACACCGAAAACCGATTCGCTGTGGCGATGGTAGAGCAGATATGGAACAGCATTCCAACGCCTTGAGAGTGATGGTGATCGACGATTCGAAAACGATCCGCCGCACCGCCGAGACCCTGTTGAAGAACGTGGGGTGCGATGTCATCACGGCCATCGACGGTTTCGATGCCCTGGCCCGGATTGTTGATCATCACCCGCACATTATCTTTGTCGACATCATGATGCCGCGCCTGGATGGTTATCAGACCTGCGCCCTGGTGAAGAACAACCCGGCGTTCAAGTCGATCCCGGTGATCATGCTGTCCTCCAAGGACGGCCTGTTCGACAAGGCCAAGGGGCGCATCGTCGGTGTCGATCAGTTTTTGACCAAGCCTTTCAGCAAGGAAGAACTGCTGGGCGCGATCAAGGCCTACGTGCCTGGGTTCGCCGCAGTAGAACAAGCACACTGACGCCGCCCCACAAGGGCTGGCGCCGACCAATGTAGTGGGGAAAACCATGGCACGCGTTCTGATCGTCGACGATTCGCCGACTGAAATGTACAAACTCACCGGCATGCTGGAAAAGCATGGCCACCAGGTGCTCAAGGCCGAAAACGGCGCGGACGGCGTGGCCCTGGCCCGCCAGGAAAAGCCCGATGCCGTGCTGATGGACATCGTGATGCCGGGGCTCAATGGCTTCCAGGCCACGCGCCAGCTGTCCAAGGAGCCGGAAACCAACGGCATCCCGATCATCATCATCACCACCAAGGATCAGGAAACCGACAAGATCTGGGGCGCGCGCCAGGGCGCCAAGGATTACCTGACCAAACCGGTGGATGAAGAAACCCTGATCGCCACGCTGAACAAGGTGCTGGCCGGCTAAAGGCTCGCGATGATGACCGAGTCGCAAACCGCCTTCGAGCTGCTGCTGGACATCGACCGCCGCTGCCGCCTGCTGGCCGCCGACCTGCCGTCGCAGGAAACCCGCCTGCAGCGCTGGAGCGGGATCGGTTTTCGCCTGGGGCCGCATTGGTATGTGGCGCCCATGGGCGAAGTCGCCGAGGTCTTGCACGAGCCGCGCTGCACCTTGATGCCGGGGGTAAAGCCGTGGGTCAAGGGCGTGGCCAATCTGCGCGGGCGTTTGCTGCCGGTGATGGACCTGGGCGGGTTTCTCGGCCTGGAACTGTCCCGGGCGCGCAAGCAGCGGCGGGTGCTGGTAGTGGAATTCAACGACCTGTTTGTCGGGCTGCTGGTAGACGAGGTGGTAGGCATGCAGCATTTCGCACAAGACGCACTGCGGGCGAGCGCAGCTTTCGCCGCACCGTTTATCCAGGGCCAGTTCGATGGCGACCAGCAGTGGCAGGTGTTCAGCCCCTTCGCCCTGGCCCAGGCCCCAGGCTTCATGGATGTTGCCGCATGAGCACCCCGACCACGCCCAAACCCCAGGCCGCTTCACGCAGCCGCTCGCAGATCATCATGCTGTTTATCGCGCTGATCGTGTTCATCATGCTGTTGTTCGCCAACTTCGCGTACCTCAATACCCAGTCCACCTACGACAAGCAGTACATCGGCCACGCCGGTGAGTTGCGCGTGCTGTCCCAGCGCATCGCCAAGAACGCCACCGAAGCGGCTGCCGGCAAGGCGGCTGCGTTCAAGCTCTTGAGCGATGCGCGCAACGACTTCGCGCAACGCTGGGGCTACCTGAAAAAAGGTGACATTGAGACCGGGCTGCCCGCCGCGCCCAATGCTGTACGTGCGGAAATGCGCGCGGTACAGACCGACTGGGAAGCGCTGCTGAAGAACACCGACGCGATCCTCGCCAGCGAGCAGACCGTGCTGTCCCTGCACCAGGTGGCCGCAACCCTGGCTGAAACCGTGCCGCAGTTGCAGATGGAGTCGGAAAAAGTCGTCGATATCCTGCTGCAACGCGGCGCCCCGGCCAGCCAGGTGGCCTTGGCCCAGCGCCAGTCGCTGCTGGCCGAGCGCATTCTCGGCGCGGTGAATACCGTGCTCGCCGGCGACGAAACCGCCGTGCAGGCCGCCGACGCTTTCGGCCGCGACGCCAACCGCTTCGGCCAGGTGCTCAACGGCATGCTCCAGGGCAACGCCGGGCTGCGCATCACTCAGGTCGAAGACCGCGACGCCCGTGCGCGGCTGGCAGAAATTGCCGAGCTGTTCGAGTTTGTCTCCGGCTCCGTGGATGAAATCCTCGAGACCTCGCCGCAGCTGTTCCAGGTGCGCGCTTCGGCGAGCAATATTTTCAACCTGTCGCAAACCCTGCTCGATGAAGCCTCGCACCTGGCCACCGGTTTTGAAAACCTCGCCAGCGGGCGCAGCTTCGACACCATCGGCGGCTACGTGCTGGGCCTGCTGGCGCTGACCTCGATCATCCTCATCGGCCTGGTCATGGTGCGCGAGACCAACCGCCAGCTGCATGAAACCGCCGAGAAGAACGAGCGCAACCAGAACGCGATCATGCGCCTGCTGGATGAAATCGAGGACCTGGCCGACGGCGACCTCACCGTGACGGCGTCTGTGACCGAGGACTTCACCGGCGCCATCGCCGACTCCATCAACTATTCCGTCGACCAACTGCGCGACCTGGTCGCCACCATCAACCTCACCGCCGGGCAAGTCGCCGGCGCGGTGCAGGACACCCAGGCCACCGCCATGCACCTGGCCCAGGCCTCGGAGCATCAGGCCCAACAGATCGCCGAAGCCTCCACCGCGATCAACCAGATGGCCCAGTCCATCGACCAGGTCTCGGCCAACGCCGCTGAATCCTCGGCGGTGGCCGAGCGTTCGGTGGAGATTGCCAACAAAGGCAACGAGGTGGTGCACAACACCATCCACGGCATGGACAACATTCGCGAGCAGATCCAGGACACCGCCAAGCGCATCAAGCGCCTGGGCGAGTCGTCCCAGGAGATTGGCGATATCGTCAGCTTGATCGATGATATCGCCGACCAGACCAACATCCTCGCCCTCAACGCGGCGATCCAGGCGAGCATGGCCGGTGATGCCGGGCGCGGTTTTGCGGTGGTGGCCGATGAAGTGCAGCGGCTCGCCGAGCGTTCTTCCGCCGCCACCCGGCAAATCGAAACCCTGGTGCGGGCGATCCAGGCCGACACCAACGAAGCGGTGATCTCCATGGAGCAGACCACCACCGAAGTGGTGCGCGGCGCGCGGCTGGCGCAGGACGCCGGGGTGGCGCTGGAAGAGATCGAAGGCGTGTCGAAAACCCTCGCGGCACTGATCCAGAGCATCTCCAATGCGGCGCAGCAGCAGACCTCGTCGGCGGGGCAGATCTCGCTGACCATGAACGTGATCCAGCAGATCACCACCCAGACGTCGTCGGGCTCCACCGCCACTGCGGAAAGCATCGGCAACCTGGCGAAGATGGCCAGCCAGTTGCGCCGGTCGGTATCGGGGTTCACCTTGCCGCCGCCAAAACAGGTGGATGATTGAAAGGCTATCTGGAGAACACCACAGTCCAACTGTGGGAGCTGGCTTGCCTGCGATAGCGGACTGTCAGTGGATACATCTGCAGCTGACCCACCGCCATCGCAGGCAAGCCAGCGCCCACATGGATCTCCAGGGTTCTTGGCAACACACGCAATTCACGAAATCTAAGCGGAGCAGTTATGGTTGATCGGCACGACTACGTGGCCCTCGAATGGGTCAAGGGCGACATTGCCGAAACCCTGAAGCAGGCCCGGTCGGCGCTCGATACCTATGTCGACACCAGCGATGGCGACGCGATCGCCGAGTGCCTGGCCGGTATCCACCAGGTCCACGGTGCGCTGCAAATGGTCGAGTTCTACGGCGCGGCGCTGCTCGCCGAAGAGATCGAAGAACTGGCCCTGGCCCTGCAGGCCGGGCGTGTCAGCCGGCGCGATGAAAGCATCCGCCTGTTGCAACAGGCCCTCGGTCAATTGCCGTTGTACCTGGACCGCATCCACAGCGCCCGCCGCGACCTGCCGTTGGTAGTGTTGCCGCTGCTCAACGACCTGCGCACCGCACGCGGTGAAAGCCTGCTCTCGGAAACCAGCCTGTTCAGCCCGCAACTGCTGTCGATTGCACCGCTGCCCGACGAAGCCCTGGCCCAGCGCGCCGCCCCTGACCTTGCCGAGCAACTGCGCCAGTGGCACCAATTGCTGCAACAGGCCCTGGCCGGCCTGCTGCGTGAAGACCACGGCCCGAGCAACCTGGAAGACATGGCGCGGGTCTTTGCCCGCCTCGAAGCCCTGTGCCAGGGTGCGCCGCTGTTGCCGCTGTGGCAGGTCACCTCGGCGCTGGTCGAGGGCATGCTCACCGGCGTGATCGCCAACAGCCCGGCGCTGCGCAGCCTGCTCAAGGCCAGTGACAAGGAACTCAAGCGCCTGCTGGCCCAGGGCATTGGCGCGATCAACCGGCCGGCGCCGGATGAATTGCTCAAGAGCCTGCTGTTCTACGTGGCCAAGGTCACCCGGCCGACGCCGCGCATGCAAAGCCTCAAGGAGCGCTACGGCCTGGATGAGGCCTTGCCCGACAGTGCCGTGGTCGATGCCGAACGCGCGCGCCTGGCCGGGCCGGACCGCAATGCCATGGGCTCGGTACTCGGTGCGTTGTGCGAGGAACTGGTGCGGGTCAAGGAACGTCTCGACCTGTTCGTGCGCAGCGACCGCCAGCACACCAGCGACCTCGACGCGCTGCTCGCGCCGTTGCGGCAGATCGCCGATACCCTGGCCGTGCTGGGCTTTGGCCAGCCACGCAAAGTGATTATCGACCAGCTCGCCGTGGTGCTGAGCCTGGCCCAGGGGCAGCGCGAGCCGAATGACGCGGTGCTCATGGATGTCGCGGGTGCCTTGCTGTATGTCGAAGCGACGCTGGCCGGCATGGTCGGCACCGTCGAGCCGGAAAGCCGCGAAGAGAGCCGCCTGCCGACCACGGACCTGACCCAGATTCATCAACTGGTGATCCGCGAGTCCTGCCAGTGCCTGCGCCAGGCCAAGGAGTTAGTGATTGATTGCATCGAAGCGCAGTGGGGCCGCCAGCGCCTGGAATCCCTGCCGGAGCTGCTGAGCCAGGTACGCGGTGCGCTGGCGATGATTCCGCTGCCACGGGCGGCGAGCCTGATGCGCGGTTGCACCGATTATGTCGATGAACAGTTAATGACCCACGACAGCCCGCCTTCCGAGGCGCAGTTGGGGCATTTTGCCGATGTGATCAGCAGCCTGGAATACTACCTCGAACGCATGCTCCAGGACCCCGACGCCGCCGGCGAACGAGTGCTGGAGCTGGCCACCCAGGGCTTGGCCGCGCTGGGTTATCTGCCCGCCGAAAAGCCTTGGCGCCAGGCGCTGGTCGCGCCGGACGGGGCACTCTCGACCGAGATCGCGCCCAGCCAATCCCAATTCGACGCCCTGGCCAGCCCCACTTCGCGCCTCAACCCGCCGGCCCTGCAGCGTCCCGGCAGCCTGCTGCCGCCGCCGGCCGATGAGGAACCGATCGACGACGAGCTGCGTGAGGTCTTCCTCGAAGAAACCGACGAAGTCCTTGAGGTGCTGCACCGCTCCTTGCCCAACAGCGGCGATAAAACCGCCCAGGGCGAAATGCGTCGCGCCTTCCACACCCTCAAGGGCAGCGGCCGCATGGTGCGCGCGCTGGTGCTGGCCGAGCTGGCCTGGGCCGTGGAGAACCTGCTCAACCGCGTGCTGGAGCGCAGCGTGGCGCTCGGTCCCGAGGTACAACAGGTGCTGGACGAGGCGGTGGATTTGCTGCCGGAACTGATCGCCGATTTTGCCACCGACGACCAGCACCAGCGTGATGCAGTCGACGCCCTGGCCGCTCGCGCCCACGCCTTGGCCAGCGGTGCGCAGGCGCCGGTCGCCGAAGCCCATGACCCGATGCTGCTGGAGATCTTCCGCAACGAAGCCCAGAGTCACCTGGAGAGCCTCAACCACTTCCTGCAAGAAGCCGCCGAGCATGTGCCGCTGCAAGTCAGCGATGAATTGCAGCGCGCCCTGCATACCCTCAAGGGCAGCGCCTACATGGCTGGCGTGCTGCCTATCGCCGAGCTGGCGCGTCCGCTCGATCACCTGACCCGCGAGTACAAGGCGCACCGCCTGCCACTGGACCTGGACGAAGTGGAGTTGCTGCTCGAAGCCGAGGGCCTGTTCCAGCGCGGGCTGCGCCGCCTGAGCGATCCCCTGGCGCCGATCCAGGGCGCGCAGGACCTGATCAATCGGACCCAAAGCCTGCTCGATCAACAGCTCGCAGCGCTGCTCGATGCGCCCAACACCGGCCTGCGCATCAAGCGCGACCCGCAGTTGATCGCCAACTTCCTGGCCCAGGGCATGGACATCCTGCTGGACGCCGAAAGCCTGCTGCGCCGCTGGCAACAGCATCCCGGCGAACGCCAGGAGCTCACCGCGCTGCTCGACGAACTGACTACGCTGGGCGAGGGCGCGCACGTCGCCGACCTGCACGCCATCGACGAACTGTGTGAAGCCTTGCTCGACCTGTATGGCGCCGTGGAAGAGAGCAGCCTGGCGGTCAGCGAGCGGTTTTTCCATGAGGCCGAGCAGGCCCATGAAGCGTTGATCAGCATGCTCGACCAACTGGCCGCGGGGCAGGAAATCAATCCGGCGCCGGCACGGGTCGAGGCGCTGCGTGAACTGTTGGATGAGGCGCTCGACCCGTCCGCCACCGGCCTGATCAAAAGTGATGGCAGCCGCGCCCTGAGCATCTCCGAACTGGGCGCCGCGACGCAGCAGTTGGAGCACGACACCGTCATGGACGACGAGATCGTCGAGATCTTCCTGGAAGAGGCGGTGGATATCCTCGACAGCGCCGGGCAGTCCCTCAAGCGCTGGTTGCTGGAGCCCGACAGCGCGGCGCCGTTGTCCTCATTGCAGCGCGACCTGCACACCCTCAAGGGCGGCGCGCGGATGGCCGAAATCGGCCCGGTGGGCGACCTGGCCCATGAGCTGGAATGCCTTTACGAAGGCCTGGTGGACCGTCGCTACAGCTACTCCCCCGAGCTGTCCCAAGTACTGATGGCCAGCCATGAACGCTTGGCGCTGCAGTTGGAAGAGCTGCAACACCATCAGCCCCTGAGTGACAGCGCCGAGCTGATCGCCAAGGTGCGCGCGCTGCGCCAGGGCGGTACGCCCTCCGCCGCGGCGCAGGCCGCTGAAACTTCGAGCGCCGACCCGGAGTTGCTGGATATCTTCCTTGAAGAGGCCGCCGACATTCTCGACAGTTCCGGCAGCGCGTTGCTGCGCTGGCAGGCCGAGCCGAACAATCGCCAGGAAGTCGAAACCCTGCTGCGCGACCTGCACACCCTCAAGGGTGGCGCGCGCATGGTCGAGATCGGGCCGATTGGTGATCTGGCGCATGAACTGGAGTTTCTCTACGAGGGTTTGTCCGCCGGCTTGCTGGCGCCGTCCGACGAGTTGTTTGCATTGCTGCAAGGCTGCCATGACCGCCTGGCGCAGATGATCGATGCGGTCGCCGATGGCCTGCCGGTGGGTTCGGTGGACAAGCTGATCGAGCGCATCAAAAGCCTCGTGCACCCCAGCGATGAACCGGTGGTGCCGGTGGCATTGCCGGCGGGCAAGGTCGAAGCCGCGGTAGACCCCGCTGCGGACATGGTGAAAATCTCCGCCGACCTGCTCGACGACCTGGTCAACCTCGCCGGTGAAACCTCGATTTTTCGTGGCCGGATCGAGCAGCAGGTCAACGACGCGCGCATCGCTCTGACTGAAGTGGAAACCACCATCGAGCGCATGCGCGACCAACTGCGCCGCCTCGACACCGAGACCCAGGGCCGCATCCTCAGTCGCCAGCAGGCCGAGGCCGAACGCCTGGGGTATGAAGAATTCGACCCGCTGGAAATGGACCGCCATTCACAGTTGCAGCAATTGTCCCGCGCACTCTCTGAATCGGCCTCCGACCTGCTCGACCTCAAGGACACGCTCGAACGCCGCAACCAGGACGCCCACGACCTGTTGCAGCAACAGGCACGCATCAACACCGAGTTGCAGGAAGGCCTGATGCGCACGCGCATGGTGCCGTTCGAGCGCATGCTGCCGCGCCTCAAGCGCATCGTGCGCCAAGTGGCGGGCGAGCTGGGCAAGGACGTGGAATTCATCGTCGGCAATGCCGAGGGTGAGATGGACCGCAACGTGCTGGAGCGCATGGCCGCGCCGCTCGAACATATGCTGCGCAACGCCGTCGACCATGGCCTGGAATCCCGCGACGCACGCTTGGCCGCCGGCAAGCCGGAGAAGGGGCGCATCACCCTGGACCTGACCCACGAAGGCGGCGACATCGTCTTCGACATGCGCGACGACGGCGCCGGCGTGCCCCTCGAAGCGGTGCGGCGCAAGGCGATCAAGCGTGGCCTGCTCGATCCCAATCAAGAGATCAGCGACCGCGATGTCTTGCAGTTCATCCTGCAGCCGGGGTTCTCCACGGCGGAAAAAATCACGCAGATTTCCGGGCGTGGCGTGGGCATGGACGTAGTGCATGAAGAGGTGCGTCAACTCGGCGGCTCGATGTTCATTGATTCGACGCCGGGCGAGGGCGTGCACTTTCGCATTCGCCTGCCCTTCACCGTGTCGGTCAACCGCGCGCTGATGGTGCAATGCGCAGACGATCAATACGCGATCCCGCTCAACACCATCGAGGGCCTGGTGCGCGTGCTGCCGCACGAGTTGGCCGGGCACTATCAGCAAGACCCGCCGCGCTACGAATACGCCGGCCAGCGCTACGAGCTGTTCTACCTCGGCGACCTGCTACACACCGTTGCCCGTCCGAAATTGCTGGGTCAGTACCAGCCGGTGCCGGTGCTACTGGTGCAGTGCAACGAGCGCCGCGTGGCGGTGCACGTGGATGCCATGGCCGGCACGCGCGAGATTGTGGTCAAGGGCCTGGGCCCGCAGTTTGCCGGGGTCCAGGGCTTGTCCGGGGCGACCATCCTCGGCGATGGCCGCGTGGTGCTGATCATCGATTTGCTCGCGCATATCCGCGCGCGGCAACCGGCGTTGCCCGCGCAGACGGTTGATGCACCACTGATCCTCAACGACCCGCTGAAAAAGCGCCCATTGCTGGTGTTGGTGGTGGACGACTCGGTCACCGTGCGCAAAGTTACCAGCCGCCTGCTGGAGCGCAACGGCATGAACGTGCTCACGGCCAAAGACGGCATCGACGCCATCGCCGTGCTCGAAGAACACACCCCGGACCTGATGCTGCTCGACATCGAAATGCCGCGCATGGACGGTTTCGAGGTGGCCATCCAGGTGCGCAACGACCCGCGCCTGATGCGGCTGCCGATCATCATGATCACCTCGCGTACCGGCCAGAAACACCGCGACCGCGCCATGGCGATTGGCGTCAACGACTACCTCGGCAAGCCGTATCAAGAGTCGGTGCTGCTGGAAAGCATCGCCTATTGGAGCAAGTCCCATGCTTGACCACCGCACCAGCCAACTCACCGGCCTGCTCCTGCCCCTGGCCGACCGCCACCTGGTGCTGCCCAACGTCGCCATCGCCGAGCTGATCGACTTCCAACGCGGCGAACCGGCCAGTGATGCGCCGCCATGGTATTTGCGGCAAGTGACGTGGCGTGATCGGCAATTGCCATTGATCAGCTTCGAAGCGGTATGCGGCGAGGCCATCGTGACGGGAGAGCGCTCGCGCATTGTGGTGTTGAACGCCTTGGGCGGGCGGCCGACGTTGAAGTTTATTGCGCTGGTGATTCAGGGAATTCCGCGTTCTTACAAGCTCGATAGCCAGTTGAGCTATGTCGATGTACCGCTGTGCCCGCTGGAACTGGCAGCGGTACAGGTGGGTGAGCATGTGGCGAAGGTGCCGGATTTGATGGGGTTGGAGGCGCTGCTGGTGGAGTCCGGGTTGGCCTGAACCCCACACTCAAATCCCGTGAAGATCAAAATGTGGGAGCTGGCTTGCCTGCGATGGCGGCTTGTCAGTCGCAACATCAACAACCGACCCGCCGCTATCGCTGGCAAGCCAGCTCCCACACTGAATTGTGCTCGGCCCAAGATCTCAATCAATCCGCGCAAACGGCTCAATCATCGGCTGCTCCCGATGCTCGGCCTGCCACAAGTCGTAGGCGCTTTGCATCGACAGCCATAGGTGCGCGGTACTCACGCCGGCTCGCTCAAACCTCACGGCAAGGCCGGGGCTGAGAGGCGCGTGGCCATGCAAGATCCTTGAAAAGGTTTCGCGGGCGAAGCCAAGGTGCCTGGCCATTTCGGTGATGGTGATGCCCAGGGCAGGGACCACATCCTCTAGCAGGATTTCACCCGGGTGAGGTGGGTTGTGCATACCCATATAGGTACTCCTACTCAGTGGTAGTCAAGATAATCGACTATTTCGGCTGGGTCTTTGAGCCATAGCCTGAAAAGCCTATCCGAACATTCTTCGCTGTCTGTCGGAGGACACGGCGACACGTCCTCGCAGACCATGCAAATGATCAAAGAATGTCGGAATGGTATGAGTTGGCTGTAGGCGAGTTCTGCATTTGATTGAGCGGGTATTCAAGCCTGGGTGGGATGGCTAGCTTCTTAGCTCCTCACTGCCAGCTAGGACTCGCAATGGCCGTACCGTTAATGCCGCCTGGTGTTTCAATTCTTGAAAACATGGCGATATCTACATGCAAACGCATTCATCTCAAGCCCGGGTCGGCATTCGCCTACTCCTGGTTTTATTCTCAGGTTCGTGCCGCCGGCCCCTGGAACTACAAGAGGCGGGGACGTCAATACGAGGCTTTTGGTAATTTCAATTACGGTGCAACAGGCGCCGTGCTGGGGATTCCAGAGCATGTGCTGTTGCGGGCGGCAGGTGTTGCTCAAACCCTCGCAAAAACCACGCTTCCGGATTTTGGATTATGGTGGGGCGGTGAGCCTTTTGGTGACGACCCGCGAGATCAATATTGGATAAGGAGAGGTATTGAGTATGCAATTTCTCAAGGCCATTAAGGGACTCACACCTGTTCTGCGTAATTGCTTGCTGGCGGTCTGCCTGATCTATATCGGCGGCAGTTGGCTGATGTCACCCGGAGCGCCGGCTCTGGACGAAGTGGTGTTGAAGTATTCCTTGGGCAACGGTAATTCGATTTACGGTGCGCGAGATGGCCAAGGCGGAGCGACGGTGGGCTTTTCCTACAGATACTACGTCCATAAGGATCTGGGTAATGATCAGGAAATACTCACCACATTAGTGTCGGCACATCCCTTTCTGAAAACCCAAGAGCCCACTGTGCAAGTGAGTGAGCAGGATGGCGAGCTTCGATTGGATGTTCAGGGGCGGGTGTATGAGTACAAGAGTTATGCCCTCGAAGGCCTGGGAGGGGCCAAGGTAGTCATGGCGTTGTGATTCTCGATGCTGCGCGCGAGGTTGGGCAATATCAATGTGGCGAGCGGGCTTGCCCCGCGTTGGGCTGCGCAGCAGCCCCAAAACCTGCCCACGGTTTACATCT
>NZ_MAUE01000011.1 GCF_001702265.1 Pseudomonas aylmerensis | reverse complement strand
GCAAGCCCGCTCCCACATTTTTACTCGGTGTGAGACTTGGAGTCTGGCGGTGTGGCTGGAATAGTCCGGCCGTGCACAGCAGGCATGGACGACGCATCTCCCCACTGTGGGAGCGGGCTTGCTCGCGAAAGCGGTGTGTCAGTCGATGATGATTCAACTGAACCACCGCTTTCGCGAGCAAGCCCGCTCCCACATTTTTAGTTGGTGTGAGGCTTGGGGTGTGGCGGTGTGGCTGGAATAGTCCGGCCGTGCACCGCAGGCATGGACAGCGCATCCCCCCCTGTGGGAGCGGGCTTGCCCGCGAAAGCGGTGTGTCAGTCGACGCTGTTCCAACTGACCCACCGCCTTCGCGAGCAAGCCCGCTCTCGGTGAGTCAGTAGCCGACAGTGAAGCGCTGGCGCGAATGCTTGGGGGTTTCTACTTCGTCGATCAGGGCGATGGCGTAGTCGGCAAAGCTGATCCAGCTGCGGCCGGCGCTGCTTACCAGCAGATTGTCCTGGCCCAGGCGGAATTTGCCGGTGCGTTCGGTTTCCACGAATTCCGCCGAGGGCGACAGGAAGGTCCAGTCCAGGTCCTTTTCCTGACGCAGCACGTCGAGAAACTCAGCGCCGGCGCTGGCTTCGGCTTTGTATTCAGCCGGGAAGCCTTCGCTGTCGATCACTCGTCCGCCGCCCGGCAGCAACAGCGAACCGGCGCCCCCTACCACCAGCAGGCGCTTGACCCCGGCTTTTTTCACCGGGTCGATCACGGCAGCAGCGGGGAGGGTGGCGAAGTGCGCCGCACTGATCACCACATCACTGCCACTGACGGCTTGCTCCAGGGCGTGCGCGTCGAGTGCATCGACCTGCTTGACGGTTACGCCGTCGCGCTCAGGCAGCTTGTCGGTGTTACGCGCAATGGCGACCACGCTATGCCCGCGACGCAGGGCTTCTTCCAGCAATTGGCTGCCAGCACGGCCGGTAGCCCCAATGATTGCGATCTTGCTCATGACGTTCTCCAGTACGGTTAGGGTTTGAAACACTTCACCACTTCATTTCGCCCTTGGCGACTTTGGCGCTCAGTTCCAGCGAGCTTTCGTCGGCGAGGGCGGGGTAACGTTTTTTCATCGCCGCGATCAGGGTGGCAGAGTCCTTGGCCTTGGCGGTTTCCACGTCGAAGGCCTTGATGTAGTCAGCGGTAAATTTGACCGAGGCCGGCGATGGCGTGCCCAGGTAGTGACCGGGAATGACGGTGCGCGGTTTCAACTGCTCGATGCGTTGCAGGGTCGCCAGCCAGTCCTGGTGCGACTGCGCCCCCTGGGTGTCGGCCATCCACAGGTGAATGTTCTCGGCAACGACCACGCCACCGATCACGGCCTTGATCGACGGGATCCACACGAAGCTGCGATCCGGCTGTGCGCTGTCCAGGCCGATTACCTCCAGGGCCTGCCCCTCCAGCGTCAGGCTGTGGCCTTCGAGGACCTGCGGCACGATGGTTTTCGCCGGCTGGTCGGCGCCCATTTTCGGTCCCCAGAACGCTAGCTTGGCGGCCACGGTGGCGTTGATATGGTCGACCACCGGCTGCGGCGCCAGCACCTTGGCGTCGGGGAACGCGGCGGTCAGGGTGTCGAGGCCGAAGTAGTAGTCCGGGTCGCCGTGGCTGATGTAGATGGTGGTCAGGTGTTTGCCGCTGGCGCGAATTTTTTGCACCAGCTGCTCGGCCTGGCCCTTGCCGAATTGCGCGTCCACCAGGATTGCGTCCCGGGTGCCGCTGACCAGCACCGAGCTGACCGGGAAGATCGCGGCCTCACCGGGATTGTAGACGTCGAGTGTCAGGTCGGCTGCCGCAGCGTTGGCGGCGAAGGCCAGGGCGGCGGCGGTCAGGGTCAAGCGCTTGAGGGTCGAGAGCATCGGGCAATCCGGCAGTGAGTAAAGGATGCACAGAGCTTAGTTGCACCAAACGCAACTAAAAATGCGATGCTGGGACATAGTTTGTTTCTAAAATCGGGCAAATCATGGATCGTCTTCAAGCAATGCGCGTGTTTGTCACGGTGGTGGATTTGGGCAGCCAGTCTGCCGCCGCCGACCATCTGGACCTGTCGCGCCCGGTGGTGTCGCGCTACCTGGCGGAGCTGGAGGACTGGGTGGGCGCGCGCCTGTTGCACCGGACCACGCGGAAACTGAGCCTCACGGCGGCCGGCGGTGAAACCCTGCCGCGCTGTCGGCAATTGCTGGAGCTGTGCGGCGACATGCAGGCCGCCGTCAGCGAGCCCGATGACGCCCCGCGCGGCCTGCTGCGACTGAGTGTCAGCACCTCGTTCGGCCAGGCGCAATTGGCCGATGCCATTGCCGAATATGTCAGGCGCTATCCCCTGGTCACCGTCGACCTGCAGATGCTCGACCGCACGGTGAACCTGGTGGACGAGCGTATCGACCTGGCCATCCGCACCAGCAACGACCTGGATCCCAACCTGATTGCGCGGCGCCTCACCGTCTGTCGCTCGGTGGTGTGCGCCACGCCGGCTTATCTGCGGGAGCATCCGGCACCGCAGAAAGTCGAAGACCTGGCCCGGCACAATTGCCTGACCCACTCGTATTTCGGCAAAAGCCTGTGGCACTTCGAAGAGCGCGGCGAGCACGTGTCGGTGCCGGTGCACGGCAACATCACCGCCAACGAGGCCAGTACGCTGTTGCGCGTGACGTTGGCCAGCGCCGGGGTGGCGATGCTCCCCAGTTATCAGGCCGGCGAGCATATCCGCCGTGGCGAACTGGTGCGGCTGTTGCCCGAAGCCGAGCCCCGGCAGATGAATATTTATGCGGTGTATGCCTCGCGCAAACACATGCCGTCGGCGCTGCGCAGCCTGCTGGATTTCCTGGTGTTGAGGTTTCCGGAAGAGCCGGAGTGGGACATCGGGCTGCAGTCGACATAAATGTGTTGAATGGCGCCCGATAATGGCAACTCACCGCAGCTGACCTATGCTTTAAACAGCACCCTGTAGATCCGTTCAGAGGTCTGTGCCATGAGCATCAAAACCCGAAAATACCTGATGATTTTCTTCCTCTGCGCGCTGGCGACCGGGCTGTATGGCACTGCCGCCTACCGTGTGGAGCAAACCCGGATGCAGCCGACCTTTGCGATCAGTTGCCATCAGGATCAATGCGTGCCCCACACCGGCAGTTTCAGCGCATTGCGCTGAAGCTTGTACCTACAGTGATGTCGGTGGTGTTTCGGTCTTGAGCTGTTCGCGAAATGCCTTGGGTGAAAACCCGACACGGCGGCGGAACAGCCGCGAGAAGTTGGTCGGGTCGGAAAACCCCAGGACCTCTGACATTTCATTGATGGTCATGCTGGTGTAAGTCAGCAGGCGCTTGGCCTCCAGCAATTGGCGGTCGTGCATGATCTGCAGCGCAGGTTGCCCACCTAATTCCCGACAAGTGCCGTTCAGGTGTGAGACCGAGATGCCCAGCTTGTGGGCCAGGTCTTCGATCTTCGGGTGTTCGCGATAATGCTGTTCGACCAACTGGGTAAAGCGCCGGAAATATTCACGTCCGCGTGGGGCCCGTGGGTGGCGGCGCTGGATGGCCTGGCGACTGATCCACACCAGCAGCACGCTGACCAGCGCGTGCATGAGCATGTCGCGAGCCGGCTGCGCATCGGCGTATTCCTCCTGCAGGCGGGTGAACAGGCTGTTGAGGTAATCGCTGTCGTTGCCCGCCCGGTAGCTGCCGAGCGTGTGCAGACCGTCGACCGTCGTGCCCAGTTGCGCCTGCAAATGGCTGACCAGCGGCGCCGCCAGGGTCACGATATAGCCTTCGACATCCTCGGCAAATCGAAACCCGTGCACGCACAGCGGTGGCAGCACCTGCAGCGTCGCTTCGTTGAGGGTGGTGCGCTGCCCTTCGATTTCCAACTGTGCCTGGCCTTTGTGCACGTAGAGCAACTGGCACAGATCCGCGTGCCGGTGGGGTTGGATTTCCCACTGGTATTCCCGACTGCGCCGGGAAATGGTTTCACAGTGCAACAAATCGGGAGTCGGCCATTGCTGGCTTTCCCCGTAAAGCTTGAAGACCGGAATCGCGGTTTTGGTCATGGTTTCAATCCGATACTCAGAAGAGTGGTGCGGTAATCGCCCCGATTGGCGGAAAGCACAGGCTTTGTCTCAGTTTTCACCTTCTTATGCTGCGCACTCAAGTGAAAAATGTCAGCAACAAAACCAATGACAACTCTTTCACTTGATCCGTTCGGGTGGAACCTGTGGGCCATAACAATAATGAAAACGCTGAAAACCCAAGTCGCCATTATCGGCGCCGGTCCTTCCGGACTGCTGCTCGGCCAGCTGCTGCACAATGCGGGCATCCAGACCCTGATCATAGAACGCCAGAGCGCCGATTACGTGCAAGGGCGCATCCGCGCCGGGGTGCTGGAGCAAGGCATGGTCGACCTGCTGCGCGAGGCCGGCGTCAGCCAGCGCATGGACAGCGAGGGCCTGGTGCATGATGGCTTCGAACTGGCGCTGAATGGCCAACTCACCCACATCGACCTCAAGGCCCTGACCGGCGGCCAGTCGGTGATGATCTACGGCCAGACCGAAGTTACCCGCGACCTCATGGCCGCACGCGCCGCAGCCGGTGCCACGACGTTTTACGAGGCGCGCGCCGTACAGCCCCACGCCATGAAAAGTGATCGACCGTGGCTGACCTTCGAGCACCAGGGCGAGGCATTTCGCCTGGAGTGCGACTACATCGCCGGGTGCGACGGTTTCCACGGTATCGCCCGCCAGTCGATCCCGGCCGAGGCGTTGCAGGTCTTCGAGCGGGTCTATCCCTTCGGCTGGCTGGGCATCCTCGCCGACACCCCGCCGGTGCACGACGAACTGGTCTACGCCAAGCATGCGCGGGGCTTTGCCCTGTGCAGCATGCGGTCGCCGACGCGCAGTCGTTACTACCTGCAGGTGCCGGTCGAAACACCGCTGGAAGAGTGGTCGGACGCGCGTTTCTGGGACGAACTGAAAACCCGTCTGCCCAGCCACCTGGCCGATCAACTGGTGACCGGCCCATCCATCGAGAAAAGCATCGCGCCGCTGCGCAGCTTCGTGGTGGAGCCGATGCAGTACGGGCGCCTGTTCCTGCTTGGCGATGCGGCGCATATCGTGCCGCCCACCGGGGCCAAGGGCTTGAACCTGGCGGCCAGCGACGTGAGCACGTTGTTTCGGATCTTGCTCAAGGTGTATCGCGAGGGGCGGGTGGACTTGCTGGAGCGCTACTCGGCGATTTGCCTGCGGCGCGTGTGGAAGGCCGAGCGGTTCTCGTGGTGGATGACCTCGATGCTGCATCAGTTTCCCGAGGCGGACGGCTTCAGCCAGCGCATTGCCGAGAGTGAGCTGGCGTACTTCATCGGCTCCGAGGCGGGGCGTAAAACCATTGCAGAAAATTACGTCGGGCTTCCTTACGAAGCTATCGAGTAGCCTGCTATCGTATCGAGCATTCCCGCGGGCCCTCCCTTTCCCGCGGGCCCTGCTCGAAGGTTCTGCCGTGACCAACCTGAATCAGCCCGCCCAACCTGTACCTGCCGTGCGCAGTGTGCTTGCCGCCTTGATGATGGCGATCTTCCTCGGTGCCCTGGACCAGACCATTGTCGCGGTGTCCATGCCGGCCATTTCCGCGCAGTTCCACGACGTCAACCTGCTGGCCTGGGTGATCTCCGGCTACATGGTGGCGATGACGGTGGCGGTGCCGATCTACGGCAAGCTTGGCGACCTGTACGGGCGGCGGCCAATGATGTTGATCGGCATGGGCCTGTTCACCCTGGCCTCGCTGTTCTGTGGCATGGCGCAAAGCATGGAGCAACTGGTGCTGGCGCGGATTCTCCAGGGCATCGGCGCCGGCGGCATGATCTCGGTGAGCCAGGCGATCATCGGCGACATCATCCCGCCCCGTGAACGCGGGCGTTATCAGGGCTACTTCAGCAGCATGTATGCGGTGGCCAGCGTGGCCGGGCCGGTACTGGGCGGCTACATGACCGAGTACCTGTCGTGGCGCTGGGTGTTCCTGATCAACCTGCCATTGGGCGCCGGTGCCTGGTACGTGGCCCATCGCACCCTGGTGGGGCTGCCGGTGCCGCAGCGCAAGCCGGTCATCGACTACCTGGGCACCGTGCTGATGATCATCGGCTTGACCGCCTTGCTGCTGGGCATCACCGAAATCGGCCAGGGCCATCATTGGCGTGACGATGCAGTGCTGGGCCTGCTCGCGTGTGCGCTGGTGGCGCTGACCGCGTTTGTCTGGCATGAACGCCGTGCCCGCGAGCCGCTGCTGCCGATGCACCTGTTTGCCAACCGCAGCGCGGTGCTGTGTTGGTGCACGGTGTTTTTCACCAGCTTCCAGGCGATTTCCCTGACCGTGCTGATGCCTTTGCGCTTTCAGACGGTAACCGGCGCCGGCGCTGACAGCGCGGCCCTGCACCTGCTGCCTCTCGCCATCGGCCTGCCCATCGGCGCGTATTCCGCCGGGCGCATGACCTCGGTGACCGGGCGCTACAAGCCGATGATCCTCAGCGGCGCGCTGTTGAGCCCGCTGGCGATCCTCGGCATGGCCTACAGCGCGCCCCAGGCGGTGCTGCTGACGGGCGTGTTCATGCTGCTGTGCGGGATTGCCGCCGGCATGCAGTTCCCTACGTCGCTGGTGGGGTCGCAGAATTCGGTGGAGCAGCGTGATATCGGCGTGGCCACCAGCACCACCAACCTGTTCCGTTCATTGGGCGGGGCGGTAGGCGTGGCGTGCATGTCGGCGCTGTTGCTGGCGCTGTTGCAGGACTCCAGCTTCGCCCACCTGGCCAGCGGTGCACTCGTGGCCGAAGGCAGTTCCGGCAACGTGCTGCTCGATGGCCTCAACGCCGCCCCGGGCCCGGCGCAGGATGCCCTGCGCGGGGAGTTGGCGGTGACCTTTCGGCATTTGTTGATGGTCAGTGCGGCGGTGTCGCTGTTGGGGCTGGCGGCGGCGATCGCGATGCCGAACCGGGTACTGCGCGGCCGCGAAGACAAGGCGCGCTGACCCAGTAGGTACCCGGCTTGCCGATCCCATCGCCGGCAAGCCGGGCTCCTACAAGGTCAACCTCAAGGGCTGTAGTACCCGACCGCCACCATGAAATGCCCGGCTTTGCGCACATACGCATGTTTGTTCTCGACCTTGTCGGTCACCGGGTTCTTCCAGCGATATTTGTATTCACCCTGGTCCTGCTCGGCCATCAGCTTGAGGATCGGCTCGCCTACCGGCTTGCCGTCGGGGTCCTTGATCTTGCTGAAGTCGGTGTTGAGCAGGCGCAGGTTGGTGCCATGGGCCACGTAGCGCCGGGTATTGAGGTCGACCACAAACACATAGAGGTCATCCTGCAGGAAACCGCCCTGCAAGGCGTTGATCGCCTTGAGCGTACCGGCCTCATCCTTGAGCAGTGCGTTCACCGCCTTGTTGCGCAGCGCCCGTGCCTGTTCCGGGGTGGCGCGCGGCAGGTAGTAGCCGACCGCCAGGATGCGTTCGCCGACGCGCTGATAAAACACGTGCTTGTGCTCGACCTTGCCATCGTTCCAGTTCTGCCAGCGGTAGTCGGCCTGCTGGATGCCCTGGTCCTGCGGAACCTTGAGCGCGTCCTTGAACGACTGGCGCAGATCCGGGCCGAGCACTTCAGAGACATTGCGTCCGATCAAGGCCGAGGAGGGGCCGCCGCTGGCCAGCAGTACGCCCTGGGTGTCGACCACGAACACATAGCGATCATGGTCGACAAACTCGCCCTGGCGGCTGAACGCGGCAAACGCCTTGTCGCCGTTGCTCTGGTAGTAGGCCAGGGCTTTTTGCAGCAGCGCCTTGGCGGCCTGGGCGTCCTCGTCCTGAGTCGTCGCAGCGTGCACCTGGCTGAAACACAACAGCAGCAGCGCGGTGATGCGGAGCAGTCCCTTCATGTTCCGTCCCTCATTATTGTTGGTGTGACAAGAGCGTAGACGCCTGTGGCTCAAGGCGCCGCCAGCCATTGATCGACGATACCGGCATACACCCCGGTGGCTACGCTCAGGTGCAACCATTGGTCGACATAGCTTTTCCAGGCCACATCGTCGCGGGGCAGCAGGAAGGCTTTTTCGCTGTACTGCATCTGCCGTTCCGGGTTGACCGCGCACAGCCCTGGCTTGAGCTTCTGCTGGTAACGCGCTTCGCTGGCGTCGGTGATCATCACGTCGGCCTTGCCTGCCAGCAACTCGTCGAAAATGGTCACGTTGTCATGCAGGCGGATGTTGGCCTGGCCAAGGTGCGCGCGGGCAAACACTTCGTTGGTGCCGCCCGCCGGTTCGATCACCCGTACCTGTGGCTGGTTGATCTGCTCGACGGTCTGATAGCGCTGCACATCCGCGCAGCGCACCAGCGGGATCTTGCCATCGACGCCGAGAGACTGGCTGAAGAAGGCCTTTTTCTGACGCTCAAGAGACACCGAAATACCGCCCACGGCGATGTCGCAGCGCTGGGCGAGGAAATCCGGCATCAGGCTTTTCCAGGTGGTCGGCACCCACTGGATCCTGGCGTTGAGGCTCTTGGCCAGGGATTCGGCCATGGCAATGTCGATGCCTTCGTAGCCGCCATCGGCGCGCAGCGAGGTATAGGGTTTGTAGTCGCCCGTGGTGCACACGGTGAGCGTGCCGCGCTGCAGCACTTCATCAAGGCGCGACGGCGCGGCATCGGCCAGGGCCGAGGTGGCGAGGCTCGCCAGTACGCATAAGGTTATTGTTGTTTTCATGCGATCGAGTCCTTGGGGCATGATCGGGGGCGGTCATTATTTCCAGGCGAATGGCCAGGTAGCAAGGGCCGTCGAATGTTTAGCCAAGTTGCAACCAAACTCCGCCAACCCTGAATTTAATCGCCTATGCGGGCATGTGACGCTGTCCGGCATCTTCCTCAGTGTGATTCCCGCATGGACGGCTGCCCCGACGCTCACCCCGCGACACTGCCGTCCGCACTGGCCTTCTGGGCGCTGTTTCACTGCCGACATGCGCGCCCACCAGATAGCTTTCTCCTACGTTGATCCACCTCACGGATGACGCGCACCTGTGCGCATCTGCCCGGCGGCGCCTGCGCGCCTGCCTGACGCAAACGTATGAGATTTCCCATGAGTGTTTTTGCCAGCCTGCACGAAGCCCAAGCTTTCCTTGAGCAGCACCCGGACATCGAGATGTTCGAGCTGTTTATCCTCGACAACAACGGCGTGCCACGTGGCAAGTTGCTGCACCGCGACGAACTGCTGGCGGTGTATGCCAGCGGCCGGCCGTTGCCCAGCACGATCCTCGGCCTGACCATCAATGGCGATGACGTGGAAAATTCCGGGCTGGTGTGGGAGGTCGGCGACATCGACTGCCGCGCCTACCCGATCAGCGGCAGTTTGCAGCGCATGCCGTGGCGCCTGATCCCGACCGCCGCCGTGCAGGTCAGCATGCACCCCACCGAGGGCTTGCCCGCCACCGTGGCCGACCCGCGGCATCTGCTCGCCAAGGTGATCGCGGGGCTGAATGCCGACGGGTATTACCCGGTGATGGCAGCGGAGCTGGAGTTTTACCTGCTCGACCAGAAGCCCGACAGCCACGGCCGCCCTCAACCGGCACGGGACAGCGACGGTGGCCGCCCGCGTTCGACCCAGGTGTACGGCTTGCGTGAGCTTGAGCAGATCGAGCCGTTCCTGGCGGACCTGTACAGCGCTTGCAAACTGCAAGGCATCCCGGCGCGCACGGCGATTTCCGAATACGCCCCTGGCCAGGTGGAGATCACCCTCGAGCATCGCGCCGATGCCCTGCAGGCGATGGACGAGGCGGTGCGCTACAAGCGCCTGGTCAAGGGCGTGGCGCATAAACACGGGATGAGCGCCTGCTTCATGGCCAAGCCGTTCGACGACCTGGCGGGCACCGGCATGCATATGCACGTCAGCCTGGCGGACGCCGAGGGCAACAACCTGTTTGCCAGCGAGGCCGCCGACGGCACGCCGCTGCTGCGCCAGGCGGTGGGCGGCATGCTCAGCACCTTGCTCGACTCGTTGCTGATGTTCTGCCCCAATGCCAACTCCTATCGCCGCTTCCAGACCAACAGCTACGCGCCGCTCGCCGCCACCTGGGGCGTCGACAACCGCACCGTGAGCCTGCGGGTGCCCGGTGGCCCGGCCTATTCGCGGCACATCGAACACCGCATCTGCGGTGCCGACGCCAACCCCTACCTGGCGGCGGCCGCGATCCTCGCCGGCATCCACCGTGGCATTCGCGAACAACGCGACCCTGGCGCGCCCGTGGAAGGCAATGGTTATGCCCAGGCCAAGGAACTGCTGCCGACCGACTGGCTCACCACCCTGCGTGCACTGGAAGGTTCGAGCTGGGCGCGCGAGGCGTTTGGCAGTGAATTCCTCGGCGTGTACCTGGCGGTGAAACGTGCCGAATATCGCCAGTTCATGGGGGAGGTGGGCGAGCAGGACTGGCGGTGGTACCTGCATCAGGCGTGATGCTTGGCTAGTCGGGATGAGCGCAGCGTTGCTTTTGTGGTGAGCGGGCTTGTTGTGGCGAGCGGGCTTGCCCCGCGTTGGGCGGCGAAGCCGCCCCTTCCTAAGGCCCCCGCAGTGTGTCAGGCATAACCAGTTGACTGGTTTTGGGGCGGCTTCGCCGCCCAACGCGGGGCAAGCCCGCTCGCCACAATAAGCCTGCTCAACTTAGCCTGGTGTCCACAACAAGCCTGCTGCCCACAATAAGTCTGCTCAACCAAGCCTGCTGCCCACAACAAGCCTGTTCAACCAAGCCTGCTGTCCACAATAAGTCTGCTCAACCAAGCCTGCTCTCCATAACAAGCCTGCTCACCACAACAAGCTCACTTGCCACAGAGATCACTACATCCTTCCCCAGCAACACCCCCGTCACGCGTTTCAACTTTTTTTTCACGTTCCGGTGGTTAAGCTGCGAATCAAGGTCGTTCACTACCGTTTAACTCACATGAGCCTGTGATGTCGCCACAACCGCCTTCTTCCATCGAGATTGAATACGCCGAGCGCTGTGACCGTGAGCACGCCAGGGTCTGCGGCGATACACGTCCGCCAGGGCTGCGGCGGCGCCTGGCGTCGTGGCGCGATGAGTGGCTGGTGCGCCAGGCGCTGAAAGTCGCCGGCGAACCGGGGCTGGTGCTGGACCTGGCCTGCGGCTCGGGGCGGTTCTGGCCGGTGTTGGCCGAACACGTCAACCGGGTGATCCTGGCGTCGGACAACTCCCAGGCCATGCTCGACCACGCCCGCACCCACCACCCGGCGTCGTTGCTCAAGCGGGTCAAGACGTTCCAGGGCTCGGCGTTTTCCGTCGGCTTGTCGGCCAACGCGGTGGATTGCATTTTTTGCCTGGAATTATTTCGTCATGTGCCCAGCAGTGAAGGGCGCCTGGCGTTGTTGCGCGAGTTTCACCGGGTCAGCCGTGACACGGTGATTGTGTCGGTGCCGTCGCGCACCCCGGTGGAAGAGGAGTTTCGCCAAGCCGGCTTCAAAATCCTGCATCACCAGGAATTCATGCCCGGCTCCCACCTGTGGCGGGTCTACGTTCTACGTAAGAGAGGATAAGTCCCGTCTGTCGGACTATTCTTCATCTCTTGTCTGAGTTTTCATGGACGCCTGTGCACTGCGAATGCTCGCAAGTCCCTTTCGCGATATATACTGCGCGCCATTCTTCAAGGGAGAGCCGTGTGGCCATCGATATTCACTGGATCTGCGACAACGATAGCCTCGGCCAGCATTGTGCCGAATGGCAGCAGTTGCCATTCGTCGCCCTCGACACCGAATTCATGCGGGTCGACACCTTTTATCCCATTGCCGGGCTGATCCAGATCGGTGATGGCGTTCGCGCTTACCTGATCGACCCCCTGACCATCGACAACTGGCAACCTTTGGCCGCCTTGCTGGAAAATCCAGCTGTGATCAAGGTGGTGCACGCCTGCAGCGAAGACCTCGAAGTGCTGCTGCGCCTGACTGGCAGCCTGCCGGTGCCGTTGTTCGACACCCAATTGGCGGCGGCCTACCTGAACCTTGGTTTCTCCATGGGCTATTCGCGCCTGGTGCAGGCCGTGCTCGATATCGAGCTGCCCAAGGGCGAGACGCGCTCCGACTGGCTGCAGCGGCCATTGTCGGAGACGCAAATCAGCTACGCCGCCGAAGACGCGGTGCACCTGGCCGAAGTCTACACACGCCTGCGCCCGCAGCTTTCCGACGACAAGTACGCCTGGGTCCTGGAGGACGGCGCCGAGCTGGTCGCCAACCTGCGCCGCGAAGTCGACCCGTACGAGGTGTACCGCGACGCCAAGCTGGCGTGGAAACTCTCGCGTGCCCAGCTCGCCGTCTTGCGTGAGCTGTGCGCCTGGCGCGAACAGCAGGCGCGTGCGCGTGACTTGCCGCGCAACCGCATCATTCGCGAACACTCGCTGTGGCCCCTGGCCAAATCCCAGCCGGATAACCTCGCCGCGCTGGGCAAGATCGAAGACATGCACCCGCGTACTGTGCGACAGGACGGCCAGTTCCTGCTGGACCTGATCAAGCGTGCCGGCAGCGTGCCCATGGACCAATGGCCACCGGCCGTTGCTGAACCGCTGCCGGTGGACGCCGCGGCGCTGATCAAGCAACTGCGTGCCCTTGGCCAGACCTTCGCCGAGCGCCTCGACATGGCGCCCGAGCTGATGCTGCGCAAGAAAACCCTCGAAGCCCTGGTCAAAAGTGGCTATCCCGATGGGCCTTACCAATTGCCAGACTCGCTGCGTGGCTGGCGCCGCGAGTTGATGGGCCAGGCGCTGCTCGACAGCCTGGCCACTGCCGGAGAACAGCCTTGAAACGTATCTGCTCCATCTATCGCAGCTTGAAACGCAACGAAATGTATCTCTATGTGCTGAAAAGCGATGCCCTGGAGCGCGTGCCGGAACCGTTGATGGAAGCCTTCGGCAAGGCCCATCACGCGTTTGACATGGTACTGACGCCGGAGCGCAAGCTGTCGCGCGAAGACATCACCGTGGTGCTGGAAAACCTCGAAAAGCAGGGCTACCACCTGCAAATGCCGCCGGCCGAGGACGAGTACATCGAGCACTTGCCCGAAGAGCTGCTGCGACGCAACGACCCGGTGTGATCGGTGGGTGCCCTGTTCAGGGCACATTCATCCATGGAATCGTATTATCGGGCGCTGGCCGCAAGGGATGCGGGCGGCCGTCTGCACTGTTTTTGAAAGGTTTGAAGCATGCGTGTTCTGATTGCTGAACAGGATCACCCTCTATACGCCCGGTTGCTGGGCGAAGCGGCACCGGACCTTGAGGTGCTGACCAGCGGCGACTCGGCCGAATTGTCGCGCCTGGCCGCCGATTGCCCGGTATGGCTCGGCCAACCTGACCTGCTGGCGACGTTGTTGCGCCAGGGCCATCAACCGCAATGGCTGCAATCGACCTGGGCGGGCATCACGCCGCTGCTGGCCGACGGCTTGCCACGCGATTATCGCCTGACCCGTGCGGTCGGCATCTTTGGCCAGGTCATGGCTGAGTTCGTCCTCACCTACATGCTCGGCCACGAGCGCGAAGTGCTCGCGCGGCTGGTCAGCCAGGTCGAGCGCAAATGGGACAACCGCATGGGCCAGAGCCTGGCGGGGCGTGCGGCGCTGATCGTCGGTACCGGCGATATCGGCCAGAGCGTGGCGGAGTTTCTCGTGCCGTTTGGCGTCAAGGTGTACGGCATCGCCAGCACCGCGCGGGAACAGGCGCCGTTTATCGAAGTGGCCGGGCTCGATCAGCTCGGCCGGCTGGTGGGCGAGGCGGATTATGTGATCAACCTGCTGCCCAACACGCCGAACACCCACGATCTGTATGACGCGGCGCTGTTCAAGCAATTCAAGCCGACCGGGCTGTTTATCAACGTCGGGCGCGGCGTGGCCGTGGTCGATGCCGACCTGGTCGAGGCCTTGAAGGAAGGTCACCTGGCCGGCGCGGTGATCGACGTGTGCCGCCAGGAACCGCTGCCGCAGCGCCATCCGTTCTGGACGGCGTGGGGCCTGTTGCTGACCGGGCACAGTTCCGCACCGACCTCGCCGTCGATGATGGTCGAGTTGTTTGTGCAGAACGTGCGCGCGTTTCAGGCCAAGCAAGCCCTGCGCGGAGAAGTGGATTTCGAGCGCGGTTACTGACGGCGACACACAACCTGACAGTCAAGATGGAACCTTCTTCGCGGGCACTCCCACCCAGTGACCGCAAAGGGCGCAAGGTCGCGCCCTTTAAGGATATCCATATGACTAAGGACAGGTTCGCCCATGACCACGCTCACCCCTTCCTCTTTCAATACGCCAGCCTTGGCGTTTTCCAGCCGGGGAACACCGGCTCCGACCGACGCCGCCTTGGCGGCCAAACAAGCTGTATCCGGTGGACTTGAATGGCATGCCTGGGGAGTTCATGGTGCCGGTGGTCAAGCGCGTGTATGACCGGCAAGTCGCCGAACTGCGGGCGGCGTTCAATCAGCTGATCGCCCCCGCGTCTTGACCGGCTCACCCTGGCGTTCGGCAACGCCAGGGTGTCACGGCTCAAAGGCTGAAATCACCCTCTGACACCAGCTCGCTCAGCGGCTTGCGCGGGCTCGGTGCTTCGCGGCCTTGCAGGTACTCGGGCAAGGTCGATTTGTCACCCAGCTTGCCGACGGCCACGGCCGCGTGCAGCGCATACCCTTCAGGAATCTTCAGCTCCTTGCGGGTCAGCTCCTGGTCGAAGCCGGCCATGCCGTGGGTGTGCCAGCCGCTGAGGCTGGCTTGCAGCGCCAGGTGGCCCCAGGCCGAGCCGGTGTCGAAGGTGTGCCACAGCGCCGGGGTTTCTTCCGTGGCGCCGGGGGCGGTGAAGTCGGTTTTCGAGGCGATGATCACCAGGGCCGAGGCATGCTGCGCCCACCCACGGTTGAATTCATTCAGCAGGCCCAGGAAACGTTCCCAGTCCGGCGTGTCGCGGCGCGCGTAGAGAAAGCGCCATGGCTGCGAGTTGTAGGCCGACGGCGCCCAGCGTGCGGCTTCAAAGAAGCTCAGCAGGGTTTCCTGGGGAATGCTTTCACCGGTAAAGGCGCGTGGCGACCAGCGCTCGGTGAACTGGGTGTGGATCGGGTAATCGGCAACGCGTGGATTTGTGCTCATGAACAGTTCCTGATGACGACGATGGGCTACGGTGAGATAGGCAAGCGCAGTTCAAAAAAACGGGGCACCGATGAGCTCGGCGAGGGTTTTTTCAAGGCTCCATGGGGCGTCGTGGGCAATGCGGCTAAGCATTTATGGCGGCCGACGCAGGGCCTTCGCGGCTCACAAAGCTACTGCGACGCAGGGTCGCTGACAAGTCTTGTCGTACCGACAGTCGCCAGCGCTTGGCCCCAAGGGCCTTGGGCACTAGACTGGCGGCCTTTTCACCTACCGATACTGATGCAGAGCCATGGCCGCCAAAGTCGAACCTTTCTGGATACGCAAAACCCTTGAACACCTCGACCAGGAGGAGTGGGAGTCGTTGTGCGACGGCTGTGGCCTGTGCTGCCTGCAAAAGCTTGAGGATGAGGACGACAACAGCGTCTATTACACGCGTATCGCCTGCAAACTGCTCGACCTGAAGACCTGCCAGTGCACCGACTACCCCAACCGCCGCGCCTCGGTACCCGACTGCATCCAGCTCACCCCGGGCCAGGCCGACCAGTTCAAATGGCTGCCGCCCACCTGCGGCTATCGCCTGGTCAGCGAGCGCAAGGATCTGCCGCTGTGGCACCACCTGGTCTGCGGCGACCGGGACGCCGTGCACCATGAACGCATTTCCCAGTCCGGTCGCATGCTCAGCGAAGGCAGCGTGCCCGAGGATGACTGGGAGGATTACCTGATTTTCCGCGCGGGCTGAACGAGGAGTGTGTATGAGGGCGGGGACCCAGCTGGCGGCAAGCCTGGTGTTACTGGCGTTGAGCATGCCTGCGTGGTGCGCGAAGAAGGTCGACCTGGATTATCACGTCAAGTTGTTGCCCCAGAGCGATCAGGCCGAGGTGCGGGTGAGCCTGTCCCAGGGCTCGGCGGTGCGCAGCCTGGATTTCGACCTTGGTCATGACGGTGACTACAGCGACTTCAAGGCTGATGGCCAATGGAGCGTCACCGAGCACCGCGGCCGGTGGCAACCCGGCGCCAACAAGGCCAGCCTGACCTACCGGGTTCGCCTCACCCACGCGCGCAAACCAGGCATTTATGAGGCGCGGATGACGCCGAGTTGGGCGCTGTTTCGCGGCGAAGACCTGGTGCCGCCCGCGCGCCTCGACCAGCAGGACGGGGTGGAGTTGGTCTCGCGCCTGGTGTTCGAACTGCCGGCGGGCTGGAAAAGCGTCGAAACCGCCTGGCCGCGCATCGGCAAGAACAAATTTCGTATCGACAATGTTTCGCGCCTGTTCGACCGGCCGACCGGCTGGATGCTCGCCGGCACCCTCGGCAGCCGCCGCGTACGCCTGGGCGAGAGCGAAGTCACCGTCGCGTCGCCCAAGGGCCAGGCCATGCGCCGCATGGATGTGCTGACGTTGCTGACGTTCGTCTGGCCCCAGGTGGAAGCGGCGTTCCCGCGCCATCCGGCCAAGCTACTGGTGGTAGGCGCCAGCGACCCGATGCGACGTGGCGCGTTTGCCGCGCGCGACTCGATCTACCTTAACAGCCGTACGCCGCTGGTCAGTGAAAATGGCAGCAGCCCGCTACTCCGTGAAGTAGTGCAGGCGATTGGCCGTTTCAACGATCACGACACCAGTGACTGGATCAGCGAGGGCCTGGGCGAGTACTACGCCATCGAGTTGCTGCGCCGTGCCGGCGGCATTACCGATGAACGGTATCAGGCAATCCAGGCGCGGTTGGTCAAGGAGGGCAAGGACGTGACCAGCCTGCGCGGCGAGCACGTCAGCGGGGCGACGGTGTCACGGGCGGTGGTGGTGTTGCAGGAGCTGGATCGCGAGATCCGCGTGAAAACCCACAACAAGCGCTCCCTCGATGATCTCGCCCAGGCGGTGATGCGGGCCAACAGCATTACCACTGCGGAGTTTGTGCAACTGGCCGAGAGCATCATCGGCGAGACGTCGGTGGTGCTGGACAGCAAGTTGCTGCGCTGAATCCGCCGAACAGACTGCAGCTTCCTGTAGGAGCCCGGCAAGCCGGGCTCCTACAGGTAAGGCTAGCCGGTGGTTTTTACCGCTTTTTCAGCCGCCACTTCGGCCTTGGTCTTCAGGTTTTTCAGCTCTTCACCGGCGCGTTCGATCTTTGTACGCACGCTGTTCATTTCCTGACGGCCCTGTTCCAGCTTGTCCTTGAGCGAGCTGTGCCCGGTGACGCCGCGCACCAGCGCCACGCCGCCAATCGCCACCTGGATCAAGCCGAAAATCCCGCCGCGGCGCAGGCCTTTGCCGACCATCATCACGCCACCGGCCACCGAGCCGATGCGTTCCCAGCCGTGCACGTTCTGGGTGGGCTGGGTCTGGAACGGCGTGTGTTCGATGATAGGGCGCAAGGTTTTGCTGTCGCTCATGATCTGTCTCCAACGAGGGCTAGTGATATGCAGCTGACTGCGGGCAGGCGCCGGATGTTCCCGATAAATCAGTACTTGGGGCCCGAACGGGTGTTGTTGCCCTTGGCCAGGCGGTCGTAGAGCACCACGTTGACGGTCGCGGCAAGGTTCATGCAGCCGGTGGTCGGGATGTACACGACGTCTTCGCACCAGTCGCGGATCTCTTTATCCAGCGAGCCATCTTCGGGGCCGAAGATATACAGCGCGCGGTCAGGGTGCGTGTATTCGGGCAGCGGGCGGGCGCCTTCCACCAACTCCACCGCGACCGGGATGCAGCCCAGGGGGAGGATCTTCTTCAGGTCGTCGATGCCGATCAGCGGAATGTCGTGGTGGACTTTCTTGGTGTCGGTGATGAAGTCCCGGGCGCGCTCGTAGCGCACGCCGGTGTAGAACACCGAGGCCACGCCGTAGCAGCCGGCGGCACGCATCACCGAACCAACGTTTTCGGGGGATTTGGGGTTATACAGACCGATGCAGCTGTAGCGTTTATTGCCCACGGGAGTGCCTTAAAAAGGCAGCAGTATAGCGGCAAGCTACAAGCTGCAAGCAAAAGCGGCATGGCTTTTTCTTGTAGCTTGCTGCTTGAAACTTGCAGCTGCGTCATTCAGTCGTCTTTCTTCATCAGCCCCGCCAACGCCGCAAACGGGTTGTGCGTGGCCTTGGCAATCGTCGGGCTGCTGGTGGAGCCTTCGCCGAAGTACTGCTGGTCGGTGTAGCGCGAGTGTTCGTTGTCGTGGCAGTACAGGCACAGCAACTCCCAGTTGGAACCGTCCTGGGGGTTGTCATCATGATTGTGATTTCGGTGGTGTACGGTGAGCTCGCTCAAGCGTTTGCCGGAGAACTCACGGGCGCAGCGGCCGCACACGTGGGGGTACATCTTCAAGGCTTTGTCGCGGTAGCCCATTTCCCGGTCACGCTGGGCATCGGCCAGGATGCGGTCCAGCTTGGCGGTGTGGGAGGGCGGGTTGGTCGAGCTCATCATGGCTCCTGGCTATTTGGTGGGTCACGGATAGGGTTGATTCTAGCCGCTCGCGCTGTAAAAGACCGCTGGCTTTTTCAGCAACCGTACAGCCTGGCCGCGACGAACGTTTGTAGTATCGGTTCACTCACTTTATAAGGATCTGAAGCCTATGCGTTTACCTACATGGACAGTTGCACTGCTGCTTTGCGTGCTGGCGGCTCAAGCCCAGGCGTTTTCCACCCCCAAGCCCGGCCAGGTGATCGAGGTCAGCCTCGAACAGTTGCACCCGACCCAGGCGGTGGTGGGGTTCGACCAGATTTACTACAGCCTGGGGCTGTTTGCCGACAAACCGAAGAAAGTCTTCGATGAGTACTGCGAAACCAACGGCCAGGGCGAGGCCGACAACGTACCGAAAAAGGCCGACCTGCAGCGGCCCGACAGCTTCACCTGCAAGGACCCGGTGGGCACCCATCCCGAGGACATGAAAACCGTGGTGGTCGGCCCCGCGGGCCAGTTGTACCTGACCGACGGCCACCACAGTTTCACCACCTTGTGGGAAGTCCCCGGCGGCGGTCCCCGGTTGAACATGTGGGTCAAGGTCACCGACGACTTCAGCGACAGCCCCGACCTCGCCACGTTCTGGCAGCGCATGCAGGCGGCGCGCAAGGTCTGGCTCAAGGACAACCAGGGCCAGACCCTGCCGCCGACTCAATTGCCGGCCCACCTGGGCTTCAAGAACCTGCAGGACGACATGTTCCGCAGCCTCGTGTACTTCACGCGCAAGGCCGCCTATGGCAAGCCGGAGGAGGGTGCGGTAGCGCCGGAATTTCTGGAGTTCTACTGGGGCAACTGGCTGCGCACGCAGGTCGACCTGAGCCAGTACAACCTGGACAAGAAAAGCGGCTACAAGGACGCCATTGAAGCCGTCGCCCAGCGCATGGTCAGCCTCGCGCCGGGCTCACAGGTTGGCGACAGCGGTTTTACCGCCCATCAACTGGGCGGCATGACCACGCTGGACCGCGATGAGCTGGAGAAGACCTTCGAGAAAAAAGTGCCGTATGTGATTGATTACCGCAAATCCCGCAACTGACGCGGGATTGGAAATGTGGGCGCTGGCTGGCCTGCGATGTGGGCACCCGGGGGGCAGGCGCTCAGGGTTGATGCCATCGCAGGCCAGCCAGCGCCTACAGGGGGCTCAGCCCTTGAGCTTCTCGGCGATCCAGATGGTGTGCCGGGTGCCCTTGTTACCGTGGGCGAACACCTGCACTTCTTCGGCCTTGAAACCCGCCTTGCGCAGTTTGTCGCTGAACAGTTTGTCGGCGCTGGCGGACCAGACCGCCAGCACGCCCTTGGGGCGCAGGGCCTTGGCACAGGCTGCCAGGCCACCGGCGGAATAGAGCCAACTGTTGGCTTTTTGCGTCAGGCCTTCGGGGCCGTTGTCGACGTCGAGCATGATCGCGTCAAAACCCTGGGGCTCGGCCTGCAGTACGTTGGCCACGTCTTCCAGGCGGATCACGGTGCGCGGGTCAAGCAATGGCCGACCGGATTTCTCCCCCAGCGGGCCACGGTTCCATTCCACAACGCCGGGCACCAGTTCCGCCACCACCACCTCGGCAGTCTTGCCCAAATGCTTGAGCGCCGAAGCCAGGGTAAAGCCCATGCCCAGCCCGCCGATCAACACCCGCGAACCCGGACGGCCAGCGACTTTGCGGCAGGGAATTTCCGCCAGGGCGTCTTCCGAACCGTGCATGCGCGTGTTCATCAACTGGCCGCCGTCCCCGCCCTGGATCTTGATGACAAAATCCTCACCGTATTCGAACAGGCACAAGGCTCCGCCATTGTCGGGGATCGGGGTGGTGTCCAGCAGAACGAAACGTTTCATGGAAATCTCATTGGGAAGGGCATTCTTGCGCGGTTGGGAGTAGCCTTGTGACATTCCGGTCAGGCCATGGAGCCATCGATGAAGTGCAGCATTCTAACGGTCATTGTGTTGAGCGCGCTCGCATTGGGTGCGGCGCAGGCTCAGGAGTTGCAAACCGTACCGGTCGCCCCGACGCCAACCCCAGGCGCGCCGGGCACGCCAACGCCGACGCTCTACCCGCAAGTCACCCCGCCCGCCGTGCCCAAGACCAACGGCTCGCCGCCCCTGGTGCCCATCGTGCTGCCGACGCCGCCTAAGGACCAGACGGTGCCGGGCCTGCTGCAAAACGACAGCAAACCGAAGACGCCCGGCGGCTAGAACTGTTGCGAGAGTAATTGCCCGTCGGCCATGCGCAGGCGCTTGGACAGGGCAATGGCAATGGCGCGGATGATCTTGGCGGCCACCCGGGGCGCTTCGTTGAGCATCTTCTCCAGGGAATCCTTGCCCAGGTTCAACAGCACGCAGTCACTGGCGGCCACGCAGCTGGCCGAACGCCGCTCGCCGTCCAGCACCGCCATTTCACCGAAAGCGCGCCCACTGCGCAGGGTGGCGATCGTCAGGCGCTGGCCGGTGTGGCTGGATTTCTGCACGGCCACCTGGCCGCTGTGGAGGATGCACATGAACGTGCCGGCATCGCCCTCGAGGAAAATCACCTCATCGCGGGCAATGCTGCTGATATTGAAGTAGCCGGCGGCCACGTGGAAATCTTCCGGCAACAGCGGGTCGAACAGGCCGCAGTCCATGAGCATGTCGCGGATTTCGTTATTCAGGAGCGTCGGTGGAGGCATGGCTGCAGTATTGATCCATCAATCAGGTAGGCGGTCCTGTGTTCAGACAGGACCGCCGCGCTAAGTTCCTTAAACCAGCCCCAGCGCCTTGAACACAAATGCATATTCGAGCGCTACGTCACGTAATCCCTGGTAACGACCGCTCATCCCACCATGGCCGGCGCCCAGCTCGGTCTTGAGCAGCAGGAGGTTGTCGGAGGTGGCGGTGTCACGCAACTTGGCCACCCACTTGGCCGCTTCCCAGTACTGCACGCGGCTGTCGTTGTAGCCGGCAATCACCAGCAGGGCCGGGTAGGCCTGGGCGCTGACGTTTTCGTACGGCGCGTAGGCCTTGATGCGCGCATACACCTCGGGCTCTTCGGGATTGCCCCATTCATCGTACTCGGTGATGGTCAGCGGCAGTTCCGGGTCGAGCATGGTGTTGAGCACATCGACGAAAGGCACCTCGGCAATCGCCGCCTGGAACAACTCCGGACGCTGGTTGAGCACCGCGCCGATCAACAGCCCGCCGGCGCTGCCGCCACTGATCGCCAGTTGGCTGGACGTGGTCAGGCCCTGGGCGATCAGGTGTTCAGCACACGCGATAAAGTCGCTGAAGGTGTTCTGCTTGTGGGCCTGCTTGCCGTTGCGGTACCAGGCTTCACCCAGTTCGCCGCCGCCGCGCACATGCGCAATGGCGAAGGCCACGCCACGGTCGAGCAGACTCAGGCGCGCATGCGAGAACCATGGGTCGAGGCTGTGGCCGTAGGCGCCGTAGCCATACAGGTACAGCGGCGTCGGCTTGCCGAGCTGGTCGCGCTTGACCACCAGGCTGATCGGCACCCGGGTGCCATCGGCGGAGGTGGCCCACAGGCGCTGGCTGACGTAGTCATCGGCATTGAACACGCCGAGTACCGGGGTTTCCTTGAGCACCTGTTGTGCGCCGCTGGCCAGCTCCAGCTGACGGACCTGGGCCGGGCGGTTCAGGGCTTCGTAGCGCAGGCGAATCTTGTCGCTGGGGAATTCCAGGCTGTTCTGTACGTAGAGGCTGTAGGCGGCGTCAGGCAATTCCACGCGATAGGCCGGCACGCCTTGCGGGTGCACTTCGATCACGGGCAGCCCGCCAATGCGCAGGCTCAGGGTCATGGCGCTGGCGTTCAGGCTGACGCCGTCGAGCATCACGTCGTCGCTGTGGGGGATCAGGTTCTGCCACTGGTCTTCGGTCGGTACATCACCGGTATCGGCAGCGACGAACAGCGCGTAGTTGATGCCATCGCGGTTGCTGCGGATAAACCAGGTCCACTCGCCGTCGAGCTTGCCGTGGTCGACGTCATATTCATGGTCCTCGACCCGTGGCGCCAGGCAAGTGAAGTCCAGGTGCGGCTGGTTGGCGTCCAGCGCCCAGATTTCGCTGGTGGTCTTGCTGCCCAGGGCCAGCAACAGTTGGCGCTCGGAGCTGGAGCGATAGCAATGCAGGAAGAAACGCCCGTCGGGCTCGTGGAACACTTCCTGTGCCGCGGTGCCGTCCAGGCGATAGCGATACAACTTGTGCGGGCGGTGCGTGTCGTCGAGTTCGCCGAAAAACAGGGTCAGGCTGTCGTTGGCCCAGGTCATGCTGCCGTCGCAGTTCTCGAACGCCAGTTCGCTGACCTTGTCGGTGGCCAATTCCTTCACAAACAGGGTGTAAATCTCCTCGCCACTGGTATCCAGGCTGTAGGCCAGGCGTTGGTGGTCGGGGCTGATGCTGAATGCCCCGAGGGAGAAGAATCCGCCATTGGCCAGCGCGTTCGGGTCCAGCAGCAGTTCTTCGCTGCTGTCGTCGACCTGGTTGCTGTCGTCGGCCGGACGGCGGCAGCGGTAGTGGCGGGCGTATTCGTCACCGGCGGTGGTGCGCGTGTAGTACAGGTACGGGCCCCACGGCGAGGGCAGCGACAGGTCGGTTTCGAGGATGCGGCCCTTGATCTCTTCGAACAGCGTTTCGCGCAAGGCCTGCTGGTCGGCGAGCTGGGCTTCCTGCCAGGCGTTTTCGGCCTTGAGGTAATCGAGGACTTCGGCGCTGTCACGCTCCTGCAGCCAGGCGTACGGGTCCTGGCCTGGGGCCTTGCGGGCAATCGGGGCGGCAGTGATGTGGGTCGATGACGGCATGGATCACTCTCTGTCTGGCGGAAGGTGGCAGGCATTGCAGCCGCGACACGCAAAAGCCGTTATCATAGCCGCCTGTTTGCCTACCTTGCCATGGACACCATGACCGAGAACGACTATCTGACCGCTTGGGGCCTCTACGCCTTTGCCGCTTTGGGCTGCCTGTTGGTGTGGTGGCGCATGACCCGCTGGATCTGGCGCTGGCTGCGCGAGCCGCTGCAATTGCTGATGGCGGTGCTGCTGTTCAGCCCGACCATCGTCGACCCGGTCAAGACCCAGTTCGCGCCGGCCGTGGCCATTACCGCGCTGGACCTGGTGCTCAAGGTCGGCAACAACGCCTGGCGAGCGATCTCCGATCTGTTCATGTACACGATGATCGCGTTTGCCGTGTACCTCGTATTCGTGTTGATCCGTTGGCCCATCGAGCGCGCCGCCAATGCCCGCCGGGAGCGCAAGGCCGCCGTCGATGCCGCCCTGGCCGCCGAGCCGGACGATGACGACGAGCCTTTGCGCCGTCCTGCCCCCGTGAGCGGTATGCGCGTCGAGCCGCGCCTTTAACGTTGTCCGCCCTGCAGCGAGAGCCCTGGCATGTGTGAATTATTGGGCATGAGTGCCAACGTCCCCACCGATATCGTGTTCAGCTTTACCGGGCTGATGCAGCGCGGTGGGCGCACCGGCCCGCACCGCGACGGTTGGGGCATCGCCTTCTACGAAGGCCGTGGCCTGCGCCTGTTCCAGGACCCGGCCGCCAGCAGCGAGTCGGAAGTCGCCCTGCTGGTGCAGCGTTATCCCATCAAGAGCGAAGTGGTGATCGGGCATATCCGCCAGGCCAATGTCGGCAAGGTGAGCCTGGCCAACACCCATCCGTTCGTGCGTGAGCTGTGGGGGCGCAACTGGTGTTTCGCCCACAACGGCCAGCTGGCGGACTTCACCCCGCGCGCCACCTTCTACCGCCCGGTCGGCGATACCGACAGCGAAGCGGCGTTCTGCGACCTGCTCAACCGCGTGCGCGAGGCATTCCCCGAGCCGGTGGACATCGAACGAATGCTGCCGGACCTGATCGCCGCCTGCGCTGAATACCGCAGCAAAGGCGTGTTCAACTGCCTGCTCAGCGATGGCGACTGGCTGTTTTGCTTTTGCTCGACGAAATTGGCGCAGATTACCCGGCGTGCGCCGTTTGGCCCCGCGCGCCTGAAAGATGTCGACGTGATCGTCGATTTTCAGGCCGAAACCACGCCCAACGATGTGGTGACGGTGATAGCCACCGAGCCGTTGACCGACAACGAAAACTGGACCCGCTACGAACCGGGCCAATGGAGCCTGTGGCGAAGCGGTGAATGCGTCAGCCAGGGCATCACCGAGTAAGGATATCGACCATGTTGCTCAGTTACCTGCGGTTGGTGCTGTTTGCCATTGGCTTGTTGGTCGGCGTGCAAGTGCCGGGGTTCATCAACGATTACGCCAAGCGCGTCGAAGCCCACTTGATCGAGGCCCAGACCGGCCTGCGCGGGTTCGAGTCCACCGCGCAGCAGTTCTTCAATGGCGACCTGCAGGCGCTGGTCGCCCACTACCGCGCCAGCGATGACCCGGTGTTCCAGAGCGATGCCAACAGCCTGGGAGCCATGCTCAATCGGCAGGTGGCGCTGGATAAGCAATTCCAGGCGATGCAAGGCCCCTGGTACATCCGCGCGCTGCAAGTGGCCGTGGCTGCCGACCCGGATATCCGCCTGGAAACCTGGAATGGCTACAGCTACCAGATCCTGTTGACCCCCGAAGCCATGGGCTGGGGCCTGGGCGGGGCGATGCTGCTGTCGTTCGGCCTGGAATGCCTGTTCCGCCTGATCGACTGGGTAGTGCTGGGCGGCAAGCGCCTGCGCCAGAGCCGGCCGATCGAAGAGCGAGATCTGAAAGGCCTCTAACGGCCACCTTGATTCACTGTAGGCGCCCGGCTTGCGGCGATGCGGCTCACGCGACGCTGAAGCGCTATCGCCGGCAAGCCGGCTCCTGCAGGTTTGGGCGGGTCAGGCCAGCACCATGCGCTCCGCGCCTGCTTCCTTGGCATACTGCGCCACCACCTTCTGGCACAGCCCGACAATCTCCTCGACCAACTCCACCCCCACACGCCACGACACCACCACCTGCAGATTCGGCAGTTGCTGCGCCATCGGCAGCATCACCAGTTCGCCGCGCGCGAGTTCCTCAGTGACCAGCACCGGCGGCAGTGCGCCAATGCCGAAGCCATCACGCAACAACCGCGTGATCGCCGACACGGAGTTCACACAGTTCATCCTCGGCGCGGCCACGCCATTGGCTTGCATCAGGCTGAGAACATCCTGGTGCGGGTGGGAGTTTTTCGAATAGGTGATGATGCGCTCCTGGGCCAGTTCGGCCAGGGACGCGTAGTCGCGGTTGTAGATCGATTGGCTGGCGACGATCCACGCCATGGGGTGGCTGGCCAGTTCCAGGCTGCGCACTGTTTCCAGGCGCAGCAGGTCGGTTTGCAGGATCAAATCCAGAAAGCCTTTTTGCAGCTGATCGCTGAGGTTCAGCGCCGTATCGGCGACCAACTCGATTTCAACCAGCGGGAAATGGTCCATCAACTCGGCGACCAGCGGGCTCAGCCACGTGTGGATCACCGTGTCCATCGCGCCGATGCGGATGCGCCCGACCTTGCTGCTGGTGGTCTCCAGGGACTGCTTCAGGCCTTGCATGGTCACCATCATCTGCTCGGCATAATCGAGCACCTTCAGGCCTTCCGGGGTCAGGCTCACGCCCCGTGAGTCGCGCAGAAACAACTTCACGCCCAGCTCGCTTTCCAGCACGGCAATGCGGCTGGAAATCGAGGCCTGGGTGGTGAACAACTTCTCGGCGGTCAGCCGAAAGCTCTTGAGCTTGGCCACCCAGACGAAGGTTTCGAGGAACTTCAAATTCATGGGATCAACTTTTCTTATGCTTGGATCGGTTTTTATTAGTTGGACGCCGCACCGGGCCAGCGCCAAAAATCGAGTTATTCCACGATAAGCGTCGTAGGGGTGCCAGGACAAGTTGCGAGTTCTGTGTAAAAAATCCCACACTACAAAAAAACAAAGCCTACAGGAGCGACCACCGTGAGCCGCCTGCTATTGAATTGCGACATCGGCGAAAGCTTTGGCAACTGGACGATGGGTCTGGACGCCGAGGTCATGCCATTCATCGATTGCGCCAACGTGGCCTGTGGCTTCCATGCCGGCGACCCGAGCATCATGCGCAAGACCGTCGGCCTGGCGCTCAAGCACGGTGTGCAAGTGGGCGCGCACCCGGCGTATCAGGACGTGCAAGGGTTCGGTCGTCGCTCCATGGCCTACACGCCCGAAGAAATCCAGGACCTGCTGCATTACCAGATCGGCGCCCTCGACGGCATCTGCCGCGCCCAGGGTGGGCGGGTCAGCTACGTCAAGCCACACGGCGCGATGTACAACGACATGATGGCCAACCCGGTGCAGCTGCGCGCGGTGATCCAGGCCGTGGCCGCCTATGGCGACCTGCCACTGATGCTGCTGGCCACCCGCGACAACAGCGCGGCCCAGGCCCTGGGCGATGAATACGGGGTCATCCTGTGGTTCGAGGCCTTCGCCGACCGTGCCTACGACCCCAAGGGGCATCTGGTTTCGCGCCAATTGCCGGGTGCCGTGCACCATGATTCCGACACCATCGTCCAGCAGGCCCTGACCCTTTCCCGTGGCGAGGCCCTGAAGGCCAGCGATGGCAGCCCGCTGGTATTGCGGGCCAACACCCTGTGCGTGCATGGCGACAACGCCAGCTCGGTCGCCGCCGTGCAGCGCATTCGCGAGGCATTGAAGCCAGCATGAAGCCACGCATTGAAGTGGTGGCCATCGACGCGCTGATGGTGCGTCTGTTTGACGTGATTGCCGAAGCCAACATGCCGTGGATGCTCGCCGCCACCCAGCGCTTGCGCAGCGGTTTCGGGTCCGCGCTGGTCGACCTGGTGCCGTCCTACACCACGTTGATGGTGCATTACGACCTCACCGCGTTGAGCCCGTCCCAGGCCCGCGCGTTGATCGACGAAGCCCTGACTGACCTGCAACCCCAAGCCCAGGGCGGCGGCCAGTGCCATGTGCTGCCGGTGTGGTACGACCCGAGCGTCGGCCCTGAGCTGACATTGCTCGCCCAGCGCAGTGGCTTGGCTGTCGATGAAGTGATCCGTCGTCACAGTGCCCACCAATACCAGGTATTCGCCCTTGGCTTCGCCCCCGGTTTTGCCTTTATGGGGCTGGTCGACGAAATCCTCGCCACACCACGCCTGAGTACCCCGCGCAAACGCGTGGCGGCCGGCAGCGTCGGCATCGCCGAGCGGCAAACGGCCGCCTACCCGGTGGTATCTCCCGGCGGCTGGAACCTGATCGGCCGCACCCCGGCCAAGCTGTTCGACCGCGAACGCGACGGCTACAGCCTGATGCAACCCGGTGATACGGTGCGTTTTGAAGCCGTCGATCACGCGGAATTTATCCACCTGGGTGGCGATGACACGCCGTTGGAGGCGCAGGCATGAGCCGCTTGTTGATCGAGGCCAGCACGCCGCTGTGCCTGTTGCAGGACGCCGGCCGCTTTGGCGTGCGCCACCTGGGCGTGACCCAGGGCGGTGCGCTGGATTGGGTGTCGATGTCCTGGGCCAATTGGTTGCTGGGCAATGCGCTGGATGCGCCGGTGGTGGAAATCACCCTCGGCGGTTTTACCGTGCAGGCCGAGGAATATTGCCTGCTGGCCTTGGCCGGTGCGGACCTGGGTGCGTACATCGACGAACGCGCCATCAGCCCCGGCCGCAGTTTCATCCTGCAAAAGGGCCAGCGCCTGCGCTTTACCCAGCCTTTCAGCGGGGCCAGGGCCTACCTGGCGGCGCCGGGCGGCTTTGATGCGCCGCAGGTGCTGGGCAGTTGTGCCACGGTGGTGCGCGAGGAGTTGGGCGGGCTGGATGGCTTCGGCAGGGCGTTGCTCGAAGGCGCGCGGTTGAGCTATTCCGGGACCGGCGGTGCAATGAAAGTGCTGAGCGATTCAGTCCTGCCCGCCAAGGGGCCGCTGGACGTGATCGTCGGTGCACAGATCGGCCAGTTCAGCGGCCAGAGCCTGTTCGATGCCTTCAATACCGAATGGGCGCTGGACAGCCGCGCCGACCGCATGGGCATGCGCCTGTTGGGCACGCCGTTGCAGTACCAGGGGCCGTCATTGATTTCCGAAGGGATTCCGTTGGGGGCCATCCAGGTGCCACCGGATGGACAGCCGATTGTGTTGCTCAATGACCGGCAGACCATTGGCGGGTATCCACGCCTGGGCGCGTTGACGCCGTTGGCGCTGGCGCGACTGGCGCAGTGCCTGCCGGGGGAAAATGTCAGGTTGGCGCCGGTGGTGCAGGAGACGGCGCATCGGCAGCATGTGGCGTATCTGCGCAGGTTTACCGCGTAAAGAAAACTCCTACGGGAGTGCCAGCGTTTGTCGTCTTCGCTGCTTGAGTGCAGTCATGCAAATCTTGATAGGTCCATCCCCTAGTCAGGTTTTGCCATGCGCTATTTGAAGATATTTGCCCAAGATGTGTTCGATAACGATATTCCCGACGTGGTCTATCTGGAGTTCTATGACGACTCCCAAGCCCCCGCGCTTGTCCACCGGGCGACGGCGTTCGATATCACCGAAAACGGCAAGTTCGACTGGGTCATTACGGACGATCTCAATCAGGACGGTATTGTCGACGCCGTGGACCGGGAGATGGCCCTTGAGTTTGCCCAGCTGTTCCTGGCGTTCGAATGGTTCAGCCTCGACGAACCCTTCGACAAGTACCTGAAGGTATTTGCCGGGGACTTTGATAACAACGGGATTCCCGACACGGTGCGCTTGCACTTTCATCAAGGGGAAGGGGCGCCCCGAGATGAAACCATTGTCTATTCGGCGGCGGTGTACAGCGACGGTAATGGTCGGGGGAGCACTGTCTCGATCAACCAGGACGTCAACAATGATGGGAAAGTCGACCGTCAGGATTCGGAACTGGTCAAACAGTTCGCTGCGCTGTTCCTCAAGTTTGCCTGGATCGACAGCGAGCACTGCTGAGTGAAGTTGCCTGTAGCCGATACCATCGTCTACAGGCCTGCATCACTTGGACAGGAAGCGCATCCCTTCTTCCAGCCCGCGCAGCGTCAGCGGGTACATCTGGTCTTCGACCAACTCGCGCACAATCCCCGTCGATGCGGTATAGCCCCAGGTGTCTTTCGGGTACGGGTTTATCCAGATCAGCTTCTTGTACTTGGCCATGAAGCGCTGCATCCACACGTACCCTGGCTCTTCATTCCAATGCTCGACGCTGCCGCCGGCCTGGGTGATCTCATACGGCGCCATCGACGCGTCACCGATAAAGATCACTTTGTAGTCGGCGCCGTACTTGTGCAGCAGGTCCTGGGTGGAAGTGCGCTCCGAGGTGCGGCGCTGGTTGTTCTTCCAGACCGACTCGTACACGAAGTTGTGGAAGTAGAAGTACTCCAGGTGCTTGAACTCGGTCTTGCATGCCGAGAACAGTTCCTCGCAGATCTTCACATGGGCGTCCATCGAGCCGCCGATGTCGAACAGCAACAACAGCTTGATGGTGTTGCGCCGCTCCGGGCGCATCTGGATGTTCAGCAGCCCGGCGTCGCGGGCGGTGTGGTCGATGGTGCCGTCGATATCCAGCTCTTCGGCCGCACCCTGGCGCGCGAATTTGCGCAGGCGGCGCAGGGCGATCTTGATGTTGCGCGTGCCCAGTTCCACCTGGTCGTCGAGGTTCTTGTACTCGCGCTGGTCCCAGACCTTGACGGCCTTGCCCTGGCGTTTGCCGGCGTCGCCGACGCGAATGCCTTCCGGGTTGTAGCCGCCGGAGCCGAACGGGCTGGTACCGCCGGTGCCGATCCACTTATTGCCGCCGGCGTGGCGTTCCTTCTGTTCTTCCAGGCGTTGCTTGAACGCCTCGATCAGCTTGTCGAGGCCGCCGAGGGACTGGATCTGCGCGCGTTCCTCGTCGCTCAGCGAGCGTTCGAATTCCTTGCGCAGCCAGTCTTCGGGGATCAGCGCCTGCAGGTGGTCGTCGAGCTTTTCGAGGCCGTTGAAGTAGGCGCCGAAGGCTCGGTCGAACTTGTCGAAATGCCGTTCGTCCTTGACCAGGATCGTCCGGGCCAAGTAGTAGAACTCGTCCATGTCGGCGAAGGTCACGCGCTGTTTCAGCGCGTTGATCAGGTCGAGCAGCTCGCGCACCGAGACCGGCACCTTGGCTGCGCGCATTTCATTGAACAGGTTGAGCAACATTATCGATTACCGCGACGGCTCATGAATGCCAGACGTTCAAGCAGTTGCACGTCTTGCTCGTTCTTCACCAAGGCACCGGCCAGCGGCGGGATCGCCTTGGTGGGGTCGCGCTCGCGCAGCACCGCTTCGCCGATATTGTCGGCCATCAGCAGCTTGAGCCAGTCCACCAATTCGGAGGTGGAAGGTTTCTTCTTCAGGCCCGGCACCTTGCGCACATCGAAGAACACGTCCAGCGCTTCGCTGACGAGGTCCTTCTTGATGTCGGGGTAGTGCACATCGACGATCTTTTGCAGGGTGGTGCGGTCGGGGAAGGCGATGTAGTGGAAGAAGCAGCGGCGCAGGAAGGCGTCCGGGAGCTCTTTTTCATTGTTGGAGGTAATGATGATGATCGGGCGTTTCTTCGCCTTGATGGTCTCGTCGATTTCGTAGACGTAGAACTCCATCTTGTCGAGTTCCTGCAACAGGTCGTTGGGGAACTCGATGTCGGCCTTGTCGATTTCATCGATCAGCAGGATCACGCGCTCTTCGGACTCGAACGCCTCCCACAGCTTGCCTTTCTTCAGGTAGTTGCGCACGTCGTGCACCTTGTCCACGCCCAGTTGCGAGTCGCGCAGGCGGCTGACCGCGTCGTACTCATACAGGCCCTGGTGGGCCTTGGTGGTAGACTTGATGTGCCAGGTGATCAGCTTGGCACCGAAGGATTCGGCCAGTTGCTCGGCGAGCATGGTCTTGCCGGTGCCGGGCTCACCCTTGACCAGCAGCGGACGCTCCAGGGTAATGGCAGCGTTGACGGCCAGTTTCAGGTCATCGGTGGCAACGTAGGCCTGGGTGCCTTCGAACTTCATCGGTCATTCCTCGAATTCATCAATGCCCGGACTATACCGCGCGGCCCCGGCGACTGTGAACGCAGACGGGTTATTCAGTCTCTGAATGGCCGGTCAGGCTCAATCCGCCGATGGCTTGGGTTGTTCATAGCGCGCGTTGAATGCCTGGATGAAGCCATTGCGCAAAATCGCCAAAAACGCGGAGAACGCGCTGACATTCTGCTGATGCACGCTGCCACTCAGCTCCACGCGGGTGGCGAACTGGTTCTTGGCCTGGTTCTTCAGCACCGTCTCGCTGGCGCCGACTACGGCCTCCCAGATCGAGCGGAAGATGTTCTTGTCCTTGTTTTCGACGTCCTGTTGCCAATCGAAGACTTCCACATTGCGCATCAGCGGCTTGATGTAGCCGGTCAACTGGCCTTTTTCCGCCTGGGCCTCGATCACCACATCACCGGTACCGGCCTTGAAGTCGAACTTGCCGTACGCCGACGCGAAATCATTCATGCGGCGCAGTTGCAGGTCCCTGGCGCGAAAGCGGAATTCGAAGTCTTCGAAGTTGCTCAGCGGGTCAAACGTGGCGGTCGCTTCCAGGGGCGCCTGGCCTTGCAGCAGGGCCTTGCCGTCGAAGCGGGCATCGCGCTTGCCTTTGACGTCGACCACGTTGGTGAGGTTATAGAAGCTGGCGTTGACCGACGTGGCATTGATGTTCACCGGCGGTTTGGAGCTGAAGTTGTGGAAGGCGATCTTGCCGTCCTGGATGCGCACTTCGTTGAGGGTGATCGGCAGCAGTTTGCTCAATTGCGCGCGCCAGTCGGTGCCTTTACCGGTCTGGGACGCCTGCTTGTTGGCCCCGCCATCGACGAAATTGACCTCGGGATTGACGAACTGCACCTCAGCCACCACCGCATGGTCGTACCACAGCGAATGCCAGCTCACTGCCAGGTCGATCAACGGCGCCTTGACGAACGGTACCGGCACCTTGCCGTCGACCTTGACGATCTGCAGGCCGTTGATCCTGTACGCGCCGCGCCACAGGGCCACGTCCACGTCGGTGACCTGGCCACGGTAGTCGCCCATGTCGGCGAGTTTGTCATTCAAATAGTTGCGCACCAGGTAGGGCAGGGCCAGGTCGATAGCAACCAGCACCACCACCAGGGCGGCGAAGGTCCAGAGTGGCCAACTGTAGCGACGTCTCATGGTCAGGTTCTCCAACGGTATAGGCGATGGACCGCCCGGGTGGGCGCAACGTTCCTCTGACTGGACGCCTTGGTGGACGAGGCATACCCTTGTGACCTTCTTGAAATTGCCTTAAGGACCCGTCATGAGCCGCATCTTTGCAGACAACGCGCACTCCATCGGTAACACGCCCCTGGTCCAGATCAACCGCATCGCCCCGCGTGGCGTGACCATCCTGGCCAAGATCGAAGGGCGTAACCCGGGTTACTCGGTGAAGTGCCGCATTGGCGCAAACATGATCTGGGACGCCGAAAGCACCGGCAAACTCAAGCCGGGCATGACCATCGTCGAACCTACCTCCGGCAACACCGGTATCGGCCTGGCGTTCGTTGCCGCTGCCCGTGGCTACAAGCTGCTGCTGACCATGCCGGCGTCGATGAGTATCGAGCGCCGCAAGGTGCTCAAGGCCCTCGGCGCCGAGCTGGTGCTGACCGAGCCGGCCAAGGGCATGCCAGGGGCCATCGCCAAAGCCGCTGAAATCGTCGCCAGTGACCCGGCCCAGTACTTCATGCCAGGCCAGTTCGAAAACCCGGCCAACCCGGCGATCCACGAAAAAACCACCGGCCCGGAAATCTGGAATGACACCGATGGCGCCGTCGACGTGCTGGTCGCAGGCGTGGGCACCGGCGGCACGATCACCGGCGTGTCGCGCTATATCAAGAACACCGCGGGCAAGCCGATTCTGTCGGTGGCCGTGGAGCCGCTTGTATCGCCGGTGATCACCCAGGCCCTGGCCGGTGAAGAGATCAAGCCGAGTTCGCACAAGATCCAGGGCATTGGCGCCGGTTTTGTGCCGAAGAACCTGGATTTGTCGATGGTCGACCGCGTGGAGCTGGTGACCGACGAAGAGTCCAAGGCCATGGCCCTGCGCCTGATGCAGGAAGAAGGCATCCTCTGCGGAATCTCCTGCGGGGCGGCGATGGCCGTGGCCGTGCGTCTGGCGGAGAAGCCGGAAATGCAGGGCAAGACTATCGTAGTCATTTTGCCGGACTCCGGTGAGCGCTACCTGTCGAGCATGCTGTTCAGCGATTTGTTTACCGAGCAGGAAAACCAGGCTTGATGGTTGTTTTGTGGTGAGCAGGTTTGATGGGGTGAGCAGGCTTATTGTTGATTTGTCGTGAGCGCGCTTTTCGCTTCCTGTGGTGAGCGGGCTTGCCCCGCGTTGGGCTGCGAAGCGGCCCCAATCAATCCAGCGGGTTTTTGCAGGGAGGAACGCGGTGAATGGTTTCAGGGCCGCTTCGCGCCCCAACGCGGGGCAAGCCCGCTCACCACAATAAGCCCGCACTAGCCACAACAGGTTCGGCCACCACGGGAAGCCCAGTCACCATATGAGATCCGCTGCCCCACCCGCGTTGCTTGCAATGTTTGATTTGTGTCAGCCGGTCAGCTCGGGCCTTCTGCATAATGGCCCAACTGTTTATCATGGCCGGCTGCTACGTCTGCTGTTGGCCAGGCGCTTATTTCCAGGAGTTGCTGCATGACCTTTTCTTTGGCCGCCAAACTGTCGGTGCTGGCGTTGTTTATCGGCAGCACGCTGTATGTGCACCTGCGCGGCAAGGCCCGTTTGCCGATGTTGCGCCAGTTCGTCAACCATTCGGCGCTGTTCGCCCCGTATAACGCCCTGATGTACCTGTTCTCCGCCGTGCCGTCCAAGCCCTACCTGGACCGCAGCAAATTCCCGGAACTGGATGTGCTCAAGGACAACTGGGAAGTGATCCGCGAAGAGGCCATGCACCTGTTCGACGAGGGGTACATCCGCGCCGCCGAAAAGAACAACGACGCCGGGTTCGGTTCGTTCTTCAAGAAGGGCTGGAAGCGTTTCTACCTCAAGTGGTACGACAAACCCCTGCCATCGGCCGAGGCGCTGTGCCCGAAAACCGTGGCGCTGGTGAGCAGCATCCCCAACGTCAAGGGCGCGATGTTCGCGCTGTTGCCAGGCGGCAGCCACCTCAACCCCCACCGCGACCCGTTTGCCGGTTCGCTGCGCTATCACCTGGGCCTGTCCACGCCGAACTCCGACGACTGCCGCATCTTCGTCGATGGCCAGGTGTACGCCTGGCGCGACGGTGAAGACGTGATGTTCGACGAAACGTATGTGCACTGGGTGAAGAACGAGACGGAAAAGACCCGCGTCATCCTGTTCTGCGACATCGAGCGCCCCTTGAGCAACCGCCTGATGACCCGCGTCAACCGCTGGGTCAGCAAGCAACTGGGCCGCGCCACCGCGCCGCAGAACCTCGATGACGAGCGCGTCGGCGGCATCAACCAGGCGTACGCCTGGAGCAAGACCTTCAGCGACAAGTTCAGCGGTGTGGTCAAGCAGTGGAAGCGCAAGCATCCCAAGGCCTACCGCATTGCACGGCCGGTGCTGGCGGTAGTGGTGCTGGTGCTGTTGTGGAAGTGGTTGTTCGGCTGATCTCAAATGCGCTCGAAACTGTGGGAGCGGGCTTGCCCGCGAATGCGGAGTGTCAGTCGATACATTCTTGACTGATCCACCGCATTCGCGAGCAAGCCCGCTCCCACAGTTGGTTTTGCAGGGTTGCTTAAGAGGCGATCAATTGGCGCAGCACGTAGTGCAGGATGCCCCCCGCCTTGAAGTACTCCACCTCATTCAGCGTATCGATCCGGCACAGCACCTCGACCTTCTCGCTGCTGCCATCTTCCCGGGTAATCACCAGCGTCAGGTTCATGCGCGGCTCAATCTCGGCATCCGTCAGGCCGAGGATGTCGATCTTCTCCTTGCCGGTCAGCTTGAGTGACTTACGGTTCTGATCCAGCTTGAACTGCAGCGGCAGCACGCCCATGCCCACCAGGTTGGAGCGGTGGATGCGTTCGAAGCTCTCGGCGATCACCGCCTTGACGCCCAACAGGTTGGTACCCTTGGCCGCCCAGTCGCGGCTGGAGCCGGTGCCGTATTCCTGGCCAGCGATCACCACCAGCGGGGTGCCCGCTGCCTGGTATTTCATCGAGGCATCGTAGATCGGCATTTTCTCACCGGTAGGGATGTACTGCGTATTGCCGCCTTCCTCGCCGCCGAGCATTTCATTGCGGATCCGGATGTTGGCGAACGTGCCGCGCATCATCACTTCATGGTTGCCCCGACGTGAACCGTAGGAGTTGAAGTCACGCGGTTCCACGCCCTGCTCGCGCAGGTAGCGGCCGGCAGGGCTGTCGGTCTTGATGTTGCCGGCGGGGGAGATGTGGTCGGTGGTCACCGAATCACCGAGCAGGGCCAGCACGTTGGCGCCCTTGACGTCCTTGATCACCGGCAGCGGGCCGGCAATGTCGTCGAAGAACGGTGGGTGCTGGATGTAGGTGGAATCCTTCTGCCACACATACGTTGCCGCCTGCGGCACCTCGATCGCTTGCCACTGTTCGTCGCCGGCGAACACTTCGGCGTATTCCTTGTGGAACATACTCGTGCTGACCTGTGCTACCGCGTCGGCGATTTCCTGGCTGCTGGGCCAGATGTCCTTGAGGTACACCGGCTTGCCTTCCTGATCGTTACCCAGTGGTTCGCTGCTGATATCGATGCGCACAGTGCCGGCCAGTGCGTACGCAACCACCAGCGGTGGCGAGGCCAACCAGTTGGTTTTCACCAGCGGATGCACGCGGCCCTCGAAGTTGCGGTTGCCGGACAGCACCGAGGCGACGGCCAGGTCAGCTTTCTGGATGGCTTTTTCGATTGGCTCGGGCAAGGGGCCGGAGTTGCCGATACAGGTGGTGCAGCCGTAGCCGACCAGGTCGAAGCCCAGCTTGTCGAGGTAGTGGGTCAGGCCGGCTGCCTTGTAGTAGTCGGTGACCACTTTGGAGCCCGGCGCCAGCGAGGTTTTCACCCAGGGTTTGCGCGTCAGGCCCTTCTCCACGGCCTTTTTCGCCACCAGGCCGGCGGCCATCATCACGCTGGGGTTGGAGGTGTTGGTGCAGGAGGTAATCGCGGCGATCACCACCGCGCCGTTTTTCAGGCGGTAGGTCTGGCCGTCGTATTCGTAGTCGGTTTCGCCGACGAGGTCGGCATTGCCCACGGCGACACCGCCGCCGCCTTCACTTTCCAGGCGGCCTTCTTCCTTGTTGGTCGGTTTGAATTGCAGGTCGAGGAAGTCGCTGAAGGCCTGGCCGACATTCGGCAGCGACACACGGTCCTGCGGGCGTTTCGGTCCGGCCAGGCTGGCTTCGACACTGCCCATGTCCAGCGCCAGGCTGTCGGTGAACACCGGTTCCTGGCCAGCGTTGCGCCACAGGCCCTGGGCCTTGGTGTAGGCCTCGACCAGCTTGACGGTTTCTGCCGGACGCCCGGACAGGCGCAGGTAGTCCAGCGTCACCTCGTCCACCGGGAAAAAGCCGCAAGTGGCGCCGTATTCCGGGGCCATGTTGGCGATGGTCGCGCGGTCAGCCAGCGGCAGGTCGGCCAGGCCGTCGCCGTAGAACTCGACGAACTTACCCACCACGCCTTTCTTGCGCAGCATCTGGGTGACGGTCAGCACCAGGTCGGTGGCAGTAATACCTTCTTTCAATTTACCGGTGAGCTTGAAGCCGATCACTTCCGGGATCAGCATCGACACAGGCTGGCCGAGCATCGCTGCTTCCGCCTCGATACCGCCCACGCCCCAGCCGAGCACGCCTAGGCCGTTGATCATGGTGGTGTGCGAGTCGGTGCCCACCAGGGTGTCGGGGAACGCATAGGTGCGGCCGTCCTCATCTTTGGTCCACACGGTGCGGCCGAGGTATTCGAGGTTGACCTGGTGACAGATACCGGTGCCAGGCGGCACCACGCTGAAGTTGTCGAAGGCGCTCTGGCCCCAGCGCAGGAAGGCGTAGCGTTCGCCGTTGCGCTGCATCTCGATGTCGACGTTCTGCTCGAACGCACTGGTGGTGCCGAACTTGTCGACCATCACCGAGTGGTCGATGACCAGGTCCACGGGCGACAGCGGGTTGATGCGCTGCGGGTCGCCACCGGCCTTGGCCACGGCGGCGCGCATGGCGGCCAGGTCGACTACGGCGGGGACCCCGGTAAAGTCTTGCATCAATACTCGGGCGGGGCGGTACTGGATCTCGCGGTCGGACTTGCGCTCTTTGAGCCAGGCGGCGATGGCCTTCAGGTCGGCGCCGGTGACGGTCTTGTCGTCTTCCCAGCGCAGCAGGTTCTCCAGCAGCACTTTGAGGGACATCGGCAGCTTATCCAGGTCACCCAGGCTCTTGGCGGCTTCGGGCAGGCTGAAATAGTGGTAGGTTTTTGCGTCGATCTGCAGGGTCTTAAGGGTTCTCAGGCTATCAAGGGATGACATTACATGACTCCTTATGGTCCGCACGGCTACGGACCTGACGGGACGAACAGAGCTTTCAAACTAGCCCTGTTTTCAGTAGCTGGCTAATTACTGGACTCTATGGACAGAACCAAGGTTCCGAACTCGGCTATCATGCGCGCGTTTTCATGACAGGCCTTGCGCTACAGCAAGCGTGTTACCAGGAGAGTTGATGAACACCCTTTTTATGCACTGCCGCCCGGGTTTTGAAGGCGAAGTCTGTTCCGAGATCGCGGAACACGCCGCGCGCCTGAACGTTTCCGGCTACGCCAAGGCCAAGACCGGCAGCGCCTGCGCCGAATTTGTCTGCACCGAAGAAGACGGCGCCCAGCGCCTGATGCACGGCCAGCGCTTTGCCGAGCTGATCTTCCCAAGGCAGTGGGCGCGCGGGGTGTTCATCGACCTGCCGGAAACCGACCGCATCAGCGTGATCCTCACCCACCTGCGCGAGTTTCCGGTGTGCGGCAGCCTGTGGCTGGAGATGGTCGACACCAATGACGGCAAGGAACTCTCGAACTTCTGCAAGAAATTCGAAGTGCACCTGCGCAAAGCCCTGCTCAATGCCGGCAAGCTGGTGGACGACCCGAGCAAGCCGCGCCTGCTGCTGACTTTCAAGAGTGGCCGCGAAGTGTTCATGGGCCTGGCCGAGTCGAACAACTCGGCAATGTGGCCGATGGGCATCCCGCGCCTGAAGTTTCCGCGTGAAGCACCCAGCCGCTCGACCCTGAAGCTGGAAGAGGCTTGGCACCACTTCATCCCTCGCGACCAGTGGGATGAACGCCTGCACGGCGACATGACCGGCGTCGACCTCGGCGCAGCGCCCGGCGGCTGGACCTGGCAACTGGTCAATCGTGGCATGCTGGTGACCGCCATCGACAACGGCCCGATGGCCGAAAGCCTGATGGACACCGGTCTGGTGCAGCACTTGATGGCTGACGGCTTCACCTTCGTGCCCAAGCAGCCGGTGGACTGGATGGTCTGCGACATCGTCGAAAAGCCGGCGCGTAACGCAGCCCTGCTGGAAACCTGGATCGGTGAAGGGCATTGTCGCGAGGCGGTGGTCAACCTGAAGTTGCCGATGAAGCAGCGCTACGCCGAAGTGAAGCGTTTGCTGGAGCGCATCGAGGACGGCTTCAAGGCGCGTGGCATCCGCGTGGAGATTGGCTGCAAGCAGCTGTACCACGACCGCGAGGAAGTGACGTGCCACCTGCGTCGGTTGGTCGATGTAAAGAAATCTAAAGGCCGCTGAGATCAAAGGCAGGCGCTGGCTTGCCGGCGAAAGCGGTATAACGGTCGAAATTTATGTTGAATGTGCCCCGTCATCGCGGGCAAGCCCGCTCCCAGAGTGGAGCAGGCTGGATTTAGGAGTAAATGATGAATCAGTCTGTTGATTTGCCTGTCGACGCGACCTTGGACGCCACCGGCCTCAACTGCCCGGAGCCGGTGATGATGCTGCACCAGCACATCCGCGACCTGCCGGCCGGCGGCTTGCTCAAGGTCATCGCGACCGACCCGTCGACGCGTCGCGATATCCCCAAGTTCTGCGTGTTCCTCGATCACGAACTGGTGGATCAGCAGGAGCAGGCCGGCACGTACCTGTACTGGATCCGCAAGAAGGCCGATTAACCCCGCGCCTTCTCTAGGCGAATGCGCCGGCGTGCACTGCGCGCCAGGCGCACCAGCAACATCCCCGCCGCACAGCTCAGGCCGACGATCAGCCCCTGCCACAAACCGCTCGGGCCGCTGGGTTCGCCGAGCCAGTTGGTCAGGCCCAGCGCATACCCCACCGGCAGCCCCACGCCCCAATAGGCAAACAGCGTCAGCACCATGGTCACGCGGGTGTCCTGGTAACCCCGCAGGGCGCCGGCGGCGGTGACCTGGATCGAATCCGAGAACTGGAACAGCGCCGAGAACACGATCAGCGTCGAAGCCAGGTGGATCACGATCGGGTCCGGGGTGTAGATCGTCGCGATCTGCTCGCGGAACACCAGCATCAGGCTGCAGGACAGGCAGGCATACGCCAGCGCCGTGCCCATCCCGACCCCGGCGGCGAAGCGCGCTTCACGCGGCTCGCCGCGCCCCAGGGCCTGGCCGACGCGCACGGTGACGGCCATGCTCAGGGAGTAGGGGATCATGAACACCAGGGAGCTGACGTTCAGGGCGATCTGGTGCCCGGACACCACCGTGGCGCCCAGGCTGCCGATCAGCAGCGCGATCACCGCAAAGATGCTCGATTCGGCGAAGATCGCGATACCGATCGGCAAGCCGATCCCCAGTACGCGCTTGATCACCGCCCACTGCGGCCAGTCAAAGCGCGTGAACAGCTCACTGCTCTGGTAGGCCGGGCCCCAGCGGGTCCAAACGGCCAGGCCGAGCATCATCACCCACATCGCAATCGCCGTGGCCCAGCCGCAGCCCACGCCGCCCATGGCGGGCACGCCGAGGTGGCCGTAGATGAAGATGTAGTTCAGTGGAATGTTCAGCGCCAGCCCGCACAGACCCATGACCATGCTCGGTCGCGTGCGGCCCAGGCCATCGCTGAAACAGCGCAGCACGTAATACAGCGCAATGGCCGGCATGCCGGCGGCGATGCCGTGCAGGTAGCCCATGGAGGGCTTGATCAGGTCGGGCTCGACCTTCATCGCGTGCAGGATCGGTTCGGCGCAGAGCAGCAACAGGGCCGCGCTGATGCCGACCACCACCGCCAGCCACAGTGATTGGCGCACCAGCGGACCGATCTCGCTGAACTGCCCGGCACCGTAGCGCTGGGCAACTTTTGGCGTGGTCGCCAGGAGCGTACCGGTCATCAGCAGGTACACCGGGATCCAGATCGAGTTGCCCAGGCCCACTGCCGCCAGGTCCTGGGGGCTGACGCGCCCGGCCATCACCGCATCGACAAAACTCATCGCGGTGGTGGCCAGTTGGCCGATCATGATCGGCAGGGCCAGCGTCAGCAGGCCGCGCACTTCCCGGCTGATGCGGGCGGGGCGGGTAAGGGGAGCGGTGGCAGTGTTCACGTACAAATGTCCAGTCGAGCAGCGCAAGGACGGCGGATTCTACGCCTTGACGCAACGGTCAGGAAAAAACCTGTGTTAGCGATTTGTAAGCGACGGCTGTGATGCCTGTACACTGCTGATCCGCCAAAGGAGCCTGCCATGTTGATTGTTGCCGACGAAAATATCCCGCTGCTCGATGCATTCTTCGAAGGGTTTGGCGAGATTCGCCGCGTGCCCGGCCGTTCCATCGACCGCGCCACGGTCGAGCAGGCCGACGTGCTGCTGGTGCGCTCGGTGACCAACGTCAACCGTGCGCTGCTCGAAGGCAGCAACGTGCGCTTTATCGGCACCTGCACCATCGGCACCGACCACCTGGACCTGGAGTATTTCCGGCAGGCGGGCATCCAGTGGTCCAGCGCGCCGGGCTGCAACGCGCGCGGCGTGGTCGATTACGTGCTGGGCAGCCTGCAGACGCTGGCCGAGATCGAAGGCGCCGACCTTAACCAGCGAACCTACGGTGTGGTCGGCGCCGGTGAAGTGGGCGGGCGGTTGGTCAAGGTACTCAAGGGCTTGGGCTGGAACGTGCAGGTGTGCGACCCGCCACGCCAGATTGCCGAAGACGGCGATTACGTCAGCCTGGAGCAGATTATCGAGCAGTGCGACGTGATCAGCCTGCACACGCCGCTGACCAAGTCCGGCAATGGCTCCACCTGGCACCTGTTCGACCGCCAGCGCCTCGAGCAGCTTAAACCGGGCACCTGGCTGATCAACGCCAGCCGCGGCCCGGTGGTCGACAATGCCGCCCTGCGCGAAGTCCTGCTGGCGCGCGAAGACCTGCAAGCGGTGCTGGATGTGTGGGAAGGCGAGCCGGAAGTGGACGTCGACCTGGCCGACCTGTGCGTACTGGCCACCCCGCACATTGCCGGCTACAGCCTGGATGGCCGGCAGCGCGGCACGGCGCAGATCTACCAGGCGTTCTGTGCCTACCTGGGTCAGGAACCGGTGATTCTGTTGAACGACCTGCTGCCAGCGCCCTGGCTGGCCGAGGTGCATTTGAACGCGGCCACCGATCCGGCCTGGGCCCTGGCCACCTTGTGCCGCAGCGTGTACGACCCGCGCCGTGATGATGCGGATTTCCGCCGTAGCCTGGTGGGCACCGTGGAAGAACAGCGCAAGGCGTTCGACCTGTTACGCAAGGGCTACCCGGCGCGGCGCGAGATTGACGCGCTGAAGGTGCGTATCAATGGGGAATCTGCCGCGCTCTCGGCTATGGTCTCGGCCCTCGGCGCAGAATTGCTCTGACCTCGACTTGCGGGTCGCTCCTACAGGGTGGCGGGCATAAAAAAACCGGCCACCTGGGCCGGTTCTAAAAGAGCGTGGGCGCTTCAGCCTTGCTGGGCAGGCTTGACCAGTCGTTGTTCCAGCTCGCTGCAGGCTTGCTGGATCATCTCTTCGGTAATCTGCACTTCGCGGCCCGTGGCGTCGATGTACGAGCAAGGCAACTGTTGCGGTTGGCGGATCACTTCAATTTTGGCGTCGCTGCTGTTTTGCAAGGTCATGGCCTGTCTCCTCATCAGGTTGTGTACCTACTCTGAACCCCCCGCGTGACCAAGCTGTTACAACTCCTTGCACAGTCAGCGGTTCGAACACCCAGTCCACCAGAAACCACTGTGGATTTCCAGCCGGGCGTTAGACCGATAGCCTCTAGGGGCCAGCATCGGCGGGCATAATTAACCTGACTCATTGTTATTCGCGCAAGTTCCCCCCATGTAAGGACGCAGGTACCAACCCTTTCCGATCAGGTGATGCCCTCCATGTTCTCAGTCCGTCAACGCCGTGCAATTCGCCTGGCCAGCCGCTTCATCGCGCCGTACCGCTGGCAGGCCCTCGGTGCCCTGTTGGCGCTGATCGTTACCGCTGGGATCACCTTGTCGATGGGGCAGGGCATTCGCCTGCTGGTGGACCAGGGCTTCATGACCCAGTCGCCGCACCTGCTCAACCAATCCATTGGCCTGTTCATGGTGCTGGTAGTGGGCCTGGCGGTGGGCACGTTTGCGCGGTTTTACCTGGTGTCGTGGATCGGCGAGCGGGTAGTGGCTGACATTCGTCGCCAGGTGTTCAACCATTTGATCTACCTGCATCCCGGGTTCTACGAGAACAACCGCAGTTCGGAGATCCAGTCGCGCCTGACCACCGACACCACCTTGCTGCAATCGGTGATCGGCTCATCGCTGTCGCTGTTCCTGCGCAATGCCTTGATGGTCATTGGCGGCATCGTGCTGCTGTTTGTCACCAACCCCAAGCTCACCAGCATCGTGGTGATCGCGCTGCCGCTGGTGCTGGCGCCGATCCTGATCTTTGGCCGCCGTGTGCGCAGCTTGTCGCGCCTGAGCCAGGACCGTATCGCCGATGTGGGCAGCTATGTGTCCGAGACTCTCGGCCAGATCAAGACGGTGCAAGCCTATAACCACCAGGTCCAGGATGAGCAGCGCTTTGCCGTCACGGTGGAGGAGGCGTTTACCACGGCGCGCAAACGCATCACCCAGCGCGCCTGGTTGATCACGTTGGTGATCATGCTGGTGCTCGGGGCCGTGGGCGTGATGCTCTGGGTCGGCGGCATGGACGTGATCAGCGGGCGCATTTCCGGCGGCGAACTGGCGGCGTTTGTGTTCTATAGCCTGATCGTCGGCAGCGCCGTGGGCACCCTCAGCGAAGTGCTCGGTGAGCTGCAACGTGCGGCGGGTGCCGCCGAGCGGATTGGCGAGTTGTTGCAGTCAAGCAACGAAATCCAGGCGCCGGCCAGCGGCAGTGTGCAGTTGCCCGAACGCGTCAGTGGCCGGATGGAGCTGCAGGATCTGCGTTTTTCCTACCCGTCACGGCCGGACAGTTACGCGATCGATGGGCTGAATCTGACCATCAATCCCGGTGAAACCCTGGCGTTGGTGGGGCCTTCCGGCGCGGGCAAGTCGACGATTTTCGACCTGTTGCTGCGTTTCTATGATCCCCAGCACGGCCGCATCCTGCTCGACGGCCATCCACTGACCGAACTCGACCCCCTGGACCTGCGCCGGCATTTCGCGCTGGTCTCGCAGAGCCCGGCGCTGTTTTTCGGCAGCGTCGAAGAAAACATCCGCTACGGCAACCCGACCGCCACGCGCGAGCAGGTCGAAGCTGCCGCGCGGATCGCCCACGCCCACGACTTCATCCTGCAAATGCCCGATGGCTACCAGACTCACCTGGGCGATGGCGGCATGGGCCTCTCCGGCGGCCAGCGCCAACGCCTGGCCATCGCCCGGGCGTTGCTGGTGGACGCCCCGATCCTGCTGCTCGACGAGGCCACCAGCGCCCTTGATGCGCAAAGTGAACACCTGATCCAGCAGGCCTTGCCGCAATTGATGCAAGGGCGCACCACGCTGGTGATCGCCCATCGCCTGGCGACGGTGAAACATGCGGACCGCATTGCAGTGATGGACCAGGGCAAGCTGGTGGCGGTGGGCACGCATCAGCAGTTGATTGCGAACAATCCGCTGTATGCGCGGTTGGCGGCGTTGCAGTTCAATGACGGGATTGAGGTTGCGAAAAACGAAGGCTAGCTGGGGAGCAAGCGAGCAGGCTTGAATGTGGTGAGCAGGCTTGTTTGTGGTGAGCGGGCTTGCCCCGCGTTGGGCTGCGTAGCAGCCCTAAAAACCTACTGCCTCGGCCTTCCAGTTGGAGTGAAGGCAGCAGCAGGCTTGTTTGTGGTGAGCGGGCTTGCCCCGCGTTGGGCTGCGTAGCAGCCCTAAAACCTACTGGCTCGGTCTTCCAGTGGGAGTGAGGGTGGCTTGGATGGGAGCGCTTCGCGCTCCAACGCGGGGCAAGCCCGCTCGCCACAAAAAGCCCACTGAGTCCACAACAAGTACGCTGAATCCACAACAAGCCCACTCAATCCACAATAAGCCAGCTCACCACTAACAAGCCTGCTCGCCATAGTAATCCGGCTGATCGCGGAGCTTTATTCAGTGTGAATCACTGATCATCGAAATACCGCTCATGCCAATCCACCAACGGCTGTGGCGAGTTGAGCTTTTGTCCGTAGATCACCGAATAAGACAGCACGTTCTGCACGTACTGGCGGGTTTCGTCGAATGGAATGCTTTCCACCCACACGTCGAAACTCAGGTGGTCGGCACCTCGCAGCCATTGGCGCACGCGGCCGGGGCCGGCGTTGTAGGCAGCGGAGGCGAGCACGCGGTTGCCGTTGAATTGGCTGTGTACCTGGCTCAGGTACGCGGCGCCGAGCTGGATGTTCTTGTCCGGGTCCAGTACCTGGGCCGGTGAGGCCAGCGGGATGCTGAACTTGCGCGCGGTGTCCTTGGCGGTGCCGGGCATCAGTTGCATCAGGCCGCTGGCGCCGACGCCGGAGCGCGCATCATCCATGAAGGCGCTTTCCTGGCGGGTAATGGCAAACACCCAGCTGGAATGCAGGCCACGCACCTTGGCTTCGCGCACCAGGGTGTCGCGGTGGGCCATCGGGAAGCGGATGTCAAGGTCGTCCCAGTACTGCGCCTGGCTGATGGTGCGAATTGCCGGGAAGTACCACTTCATGTCATAGGCCAGCTTGGCCTGGGCGACCATTTCGTCGCGGTTGAAGTGACGGCTGACGTGGTACCACTCGCGGCGTCCGTCGACCACCTGGCCACGTGCGTAGAACTCCAGCGCACGGCGCACGCCTGGGGTGTTGCGCACTTTGTTGACCAGTGCCTGGCTCATCAGCAGTGGCTTGTTCTTCAACTGATACGGGGCCTTGGAGCGATCCGCGGCGAGGAAACCATAGAAGTCGCGTTCCTGCGCGAGGTTCTTGTACAGCACCAGGGCTTGCGGGTTTTTCGGCTCGGCCAGTTCCAGGCTACGTGCCTGCCAGTAGCGCCAGCGGTTGGTGGTCGCCAGGTCCTGTGGGAGTTTGCGGGTCAGCTGGTAGGCATCTTCCCAGCGGGCCAGGCGCAACAGCAGGCGCAGACGCCATTCCGACACAGTGTTGTCGCGCAGCTCCGGGTCGTACTTGGTCATCACTTCAAGGGCGCGTGGGTCGAAACGCTTGGCCAGAGTCAGGCCGATCTCACGGGCGATTGCCACTTTTTCGTCACGGGAGAAGTGCATGCTGCTGGCATAACCGTCGAGCAAGGCCATGGCCTTGTCGGGATCCTGGCGCGCCAGGCGGCGAAGACCCAGCCCGACCGCGTCAGACATGGCCTCGTTGGCTGGCAGGAAACGTGACGGATCGCTGAGCATGTCGGGCTTTTGCGCCACGTCCACCATCAGGCGGCCCTGGGCGCCGAGGGTCGGCAGGGTTTTCACCAGGCTGTTGGCCAGCGCGTAGTTGCGGGCCTCGGCGGCCAGTTTGGCGCGGTCCCAGATCTTCTGTTCGGTGAGCTGGCCATCGGCGGCCCACTGGCCGAAGGTGGCGTCGCAGGCGGCCGGTTGGGATTTGCCGGTCATCCAGAGTTTTTCAGTGGTCTTGTACCCTTCGGCCTTCAGGTTGTGGGTGAGCTGGTACTGGCCGTGGAGGCAGTCCAGCTCGACGAAATTGAGCTTGGGGTCGTAGTACTTTTCAAAGGTCTGCCAGTCGCCACGGTCGGCGAGCCAGCGCAACCAGCGCAGCTTCATCCAGTTGGCCTGGGGCAGGTCGCCGTTCTTGGCGAGGAATTGTTCGATTTCCTCGTTGCTGGCGCTTTTCAGGCGCGCGGTCAGTTCGTCGTAGGCAAGGTAGGGCGTCAGCGGATAATCGGCCAGCGCCTGGCTGTATTGCATGTACGGGCCGGTATCGCCCTTGGCCAGCGCACGTTTGGCTTCATCGTAATATCGACGTTGGGTGGTGAGGTCCACGGCCTGGGCAGATTGAATGGCGGTGGCGGAAAGAAGCAGACAAGACAAGAAATTGAAAAGGCGACTGCGCATGAGACGTCCGTGCAGAGAAATCACGACTAGCACCGGCACCGCCGACACTGATTGCCCCTAGCTTAGCCTTTTGCCCGACGCCTACGAAAGCTTTGCCGGCCGGTTCGTTCAAGTTCGCGGCAAATGTCCTGCTGAACGTGTCAGCTGGGAAAATGCTGGCCGCATCCCCTCCTCAAGTCAGGTAGAATGCGCGCCCAGTTTTTGGAGAAGCGTATGACCCTGCTCAAATTCAGCGATGTGTCCCTTGCTTTCGGCGCTATGCCGTTGTTGGACAAGGTGTCCTGGCAGATCGCCCGTGGTGAGCGGGTGTGCATCATCGGCCGCAATGGCACCGGCAAGTCCAGCATGATGAAGCTGGTCAAAGGCGACCAGAAGCCCGACGACGGCTCTGTCTGGCGCGCCCCTGGCCTCAAGATCGGCGAATTGCCGCAGGAATTGCCGGTGGCCGACGGACGGACAGTCTTCGACGTGGTTGCCGAAGGCCTGGACGGCGTGGGCGCGTTGCTCGCCGAGTACCATCACCTAGCGCAGAACTGCGTCACCGAGGCAGACCTGGACAAGCTGATGCATGTCCAGCAAGACCTCGAAGCCCGTGACGGCTGGCGCTTGCAGCAACTGGTCGACAGCACCCTGAGCCGTCTGCAACTGCCGGCCGACAAGACCCTTGCCGAGTTGTCCGGCGGCTGGCGTCGCCGCGTGCTGCTGGCCCAGGCTCTGGTCTCCGAGCCGGACTTGCTGCTGCTTGACGAGCCAACCAACCACTTGGACATCGGCGCGATTGCCTGGCTGGAAGAAGCCCTCAAGGATTTCCAGGGCGCCGTGTTGTTCATCACGCACGACCGCTCCTTCCTGCAGAACCTGGCGACCCGCATTCTTGAGCTGGACCGTGGTGGCCTGATCGACTGGAACGGCGACTACGCCAGCTTCCTGGTGCACAAGGAGGCCGCCCTGGCCGCCGAAGAAACCGCCAACGCCTTGTTCGACAAGAAACTGGCCCAGGAAGAAGTCTGGATTCGCCAGGGCATCAAGGCCCGCCGCACCCGTAACGAAGGCCGCGTACGTGCCCTCAAGGCCCTGCGCGTTGAGCGCAGCGAACGTCGCGAGCGCACCGGCAAGGCCAATATCCAGCTGGATACCGCCGATAAATCCGGCAAGCAGGTGATGGTGCTGGAGAACGTCAGCTTCCATCACCCGGACGGCCCGTTCCTGATCAAGGACTTCTCGATGGTCCTGCAGCGCGGCGACCGCATCGGCCTGTTGGGCGCCAACGGTACCGGCAAGACCACCTTGCTCAAGCTGATGCTCAGCGGCCTGCAACCGACCAGCGGCACCGTGGAAGAGGGCACGCGCATCGACGTGGCGTACTTCGACCAGTTGCGTCACCAGTTGGACCTGGAAAAAACCGTGATCGACAACGTCGCCGAAGGTCGCGACTTTATCGACATCGACGGCCAGAGCCGCCACGTGCTGAGCTACCTGGGCGACTTCCTGTTCAGCCCGCAACGTGCCCGCACACCGGTGAAAGCCTTGTCCGGTGGTGAGCGCGCACGCCTGTTGCTGGCCAAGCTGTTCAGCAAGCCAGCCAACCTGCTGGTACTCGATGAACCGACCAACGACCTCGACGTGGAAACCCTCGAGCTGTTGGAAGAAGTGCTGCTGACCTTCAACGGCACTGTGCTGATGGTCAGCCACGACCGGGCATTCCTCGACAACGTGGTCACCAGCACCTTGGTCTTCGAAGGCGAAGGCAAAGTGCGTGAATACGTCGGTGGTTATCAGGACTGGCTGCGCCAGGGCGGCTCGCCGCGCCTGCTGGGCGTGACCGAGAGCAAGTCCGGCAAGGCCGACTTGACCTCCGCTGTGGTCGCGCCAGTGGCCGCTGCGGCACCGGTGCAGGAAACCGCTGCGCCGGCGGCCAAGAAGAAACTCAGCTACAAGCTGCAGCGCGAGCTGGAAGCCTTGCCGGGTGACATCGATGCCAAGGAACAGCAGATTGCCGCCGTAGAAGCGGAAATGGCTGACGCGGGCTTCTACCTGCGTCCGGCAGCAGAGACGGCGAAGGTGATTGCTTCCCTGGAGACATTGAACCAGGAGCTGGAAGCGCTGGTTGAGCGTTGGGCCGAGCTGGATGCCTGATTGATTCGCGTGCATTAAAAAACCCGGTGTTCATTGAGTGAACACCGGGTTTTTTATATGAAGCACGATCCAAATGTGGGAGCGGGCTTGCTCGCGAAAGCGGTGTGTCAGTTACCAGATGCATCAACTGACAAAAAGCTTTCGCGAGCAAGCCCGCTCCCACATTTGATCTTCGTTAGGATTACGAGGCTTTGACCAGCTTCACCGCCAGCACATCACACGGCGCGCCGTGCAGCACGTCGTTGGCGGTAGAACCGAGCAGCAACGCCAAGCCGTGGCGGCCATGGCTGCCGACCACGATCAGGTCGCAGCCCTGTTCCTTGGCGAGGTGGTGGATTTCCTGGCGCGGTTGGCCGTAAGTGAGGTGGGAGTTTTCCTTGGTCACTTCCGGGTATTTGAGGATCAAGCGGTCCAGGCGCTCCTTGGCTTGGTCAAACTGCTGTTGCTGCAGCTGGGAAAGGTCCATGGGCACGTCACCGCCAAAGGCCATGGCCATCGGCTCGACGATGTGCACCAGGGAGAGTTTGGCGTTGCTGGCGACCGCGAAGGCGCGGGCGCGCTTGATCACTGGATCGCACTCTTCGGTCAGGTCGACAGCGACCAGAATATGTTCGTAGGACATGGGGCGTTCCTCCAGGGGACTGCAATAGATTCAGTATGGCTGCTTTCAAGCGGATGGGGTTGCGTCAGGTCAAATCCGCTCATCTAGAAATTCGGGAGTACACATATGACGGTCTGGATAGTGGTGTCAATCCTTGTGGTGGTTCTGAGCCCCCTGGCATGGCTGCGGCCGTCGCGCCATCAGAGCGGGCGCATGGCCCTGCGCATGGAGGCGCGCCGCATCGGCCTGGCCATGCAACTGGCGCCCCAGGAGTGGCCACACTGGCTCAAGCAGGAGCCGCCGAGCCCGTGTGCGCAGTACTGCCGGCCACGGCGCAGCAGCACGCCGACGATCTGGAGTTACTGGCAGTTGGAGCCGGGCGTGTGGGTCAACCAGTGGCGTGAGGTGTGCGTCGATGAAAAGTTGTTGCCGTATTTTGCAACGCTGCCGGCCAACGTCTACAAAGTCGAAGCCGACAAGCAAATGATCGCCTTGTACTGGGGCGAGAAGGGCGAGCCAAGTGTGTTGAAAGACATCGATGCGTTGCTCAAGGCGCTGGCCTGACACCTATCCTCCCGGCCCTGGGCTCCTACGGTCGTCGTATTCGGGAGAAATAGCAGGCAATAAAAAGCCCGACATCATCATCGGGCTGGAGTTGGCCAGGCAGGCCGGTAAATCTGTGGTTCCCGCGACGGATGTTCATCCAGTCGCGTTACGGTTGTCGCTAGCCTAGCGGCATATCCCGTTCTGTACAGCCTTTTCCCACATATTTTCTATTATTGATCTTGTGAATATTTGAATATTGACGAGTCACCGGCTTAAGGTCGGGGTTCTGAAATGACTGGAAAGTCGCGTTTTTCCTAGCCTTTCGAGCGATTGACAATTGCCCGGAATTGGATGAAGGTGGCGTACCCAAATCAAACGGGCGTATGAATTGAGCGTTTGTCTGTCAGACCGCTCATACAGAATCCCGACTATCGCATTGGCGGGTGTGCCTGGCGGATTGGCATGAGCATTGACGCAACAGTCAGTGTCCAACCAGAGGCCAGCGTCCAGTGTGTACTGTTCAGCTTCCATATCGTGGAGATCAGTTGATGATTTACGAAGGTAAAGCCATCACGGTTAAGGCTCTTGAAAGTGGCATCGTCGAATTGAAATTCGACCTCAAGGGTGAGTCCGTCAACAAGTTCAACCGTCTAACCCTGAATGAATTGCGTCAGGCCGTAGACACCATCAAAGCAGATGCTTCGGTCAAGGGCGTGATCGTCTCCAGCGGCAAGGACGTGTTTATCGTCGGCGCTGACATCACCGAATTCGTCGACAACTTCAAGCTGCCCGATGCCGAGCTGGTGGCTGGCAACCTCGAAGCCAACAAGATTTTCAGCGATTTCGAAGACCTCAACGTGCCGACCGTGGCTGCCATCAACGGCATCGCGCTGGGCGGCGGCCTGGAAATGTGCCTCGCGGCAGACTTCCGTGTCATGTCGGCTACCGCCAAGATCGGCCTGCCTGAAGTCAAGCTGGGCATCTACCCGGGCTTTGGCGGCACCGTGCGCCTGCCGCGCCTGATCGGTGCCGACAACGCGATCGAGTGGATCGCCGCCGGTAAGGAAAACAAAGCCGAAGACGCGCTGAAAGTCGGTGCTGTCGACGCTGTAGTCGCCCCGGACAAACTGGCCGAAGCCGCGCTGAACCTGATCAAGGGCGCCATCAGTGGCGAATTTGACTACAAGGCCAAGCGTCAGCCGAAGCTGGAAAAACTCAAGCTCAACGCCATCGAGCAAATGATGTCGTTCGAAACCGCCAAGGGTTTCGTGGCTGGCCAGGCCGGCCCGAACTACCCGGCGCCGGTTGAAGCGATCAAGACCATCCAGAAGGCCGCGAACTTCGGTCGCGACAAAGCCCTGGAAGTGGAAGCGGCAGGTTTCGTCAAACTGGCGAAGACCTCGGCAGCCCAGAGCCTGATCGGCCTGTTCCTGAACGATCAGGAGTTGAAGAAAAAGGCCAAGGCCTACGACGAAATCGCCAAGGACGTGAAACAGGCTGCCGTACTCGGCGCCGGTATCATGGGTGGCGGTATCGCTTATCAGTCGGCGTCCAAAGGCACGCCGATCCTGATGAAGGACATCAACGAGCACGGTATCGAGCAAGGCCTGGCAGAAGCCGCCAAGCTGCTGGTCGGCCGCGTGGACAAAGGCCGCATGACCGCCGCGAAAATGGCTGAAGTGCTTAACGGCATTCGTCCTACGCTGTCCTACGGCGATTTCGGCCACGTCGACCTGGTGGTCGAAGCCGTTGTCGAGAACCCGAAGGTCAAGCAAGCCGTACTGGCAGAAGTGGAAGCCCAGGTCAAAGACGACACCATCCTGGCGTCCAACACCTCGACCATTTCCATCTCGCTGCTGGCCAAGGCCCTCAAGCGTCCGGAAAACTTCGTCGGCATGCACTTCTTCAACCCGGTGCACATGATGCCGCTGGTGGAAGTGATCCGTGGCGAGAAGTCCAGTGAGCTGGCAATCGCCACCACCGTGGCTTACGCGAAGAAAATGGGCAAGAACCCGATCGTCGTCAACGACTGCCCGGGCTTCCTGGTCAACCGCGTTCTGTTCCCGTACTTCGGCGGCTTCGCCAAGTTGGTGAGTGCCGGTGTGGACTTCGTGCGCATCGACAAGGTCATGGAAAAATTCGGCTGGCCGATGGGCCCGGCGTATCTGATGGACGTGGTCGGCATCGACACCGGCCACCACGGTCGCGACGTAATGGCCGAGGGCTTCCCGGACCGCATGAAAGACGACCGCCGTTCGGCGATCGACGCGCTCTACGAAGCCAAGCGCCTGGGCCAGAAGAACGGCAAGGGCTTCTACGCCTACGAGGCTGACAAGAAGGGCAAGCAGAAGAAAGTGGCCGACCCGTCGGTGCACGAAGTACTCGCGCCGGTCATCTACGAACAGCGTGAGGTGTCCGACGAGGACATCATCAACTGGATGATGATCGCCCTGTGCCTGGAGACCGTGCGTTGCCTGGAAGACGGCATCGTCGAGACCGCCGCCGAAGCCGATATGGGCCTGGTGTACGGTATTGGTTTCCCTCCATTCCGTGGCGGTGCGCTGCGTTACATCGACTCGATCGGTGTGGCCGAGTTCGTTGCCCTGGCTGACAAATACGCTGATTTGGGCCCGCTGTACCACCCGACCGCGAAGCTGCGTGAAATGGCCAAGAACGGCCAGAGCTTCTTCGGTTAAGCGTCCCATACACTTGAGCGAGAATATTTATGAGCTTGAATCCAAGAGACGTCGTGATTGTCGACTTCGGTCGTACTCCGATGGGCCGCTCCAAGGGCGGCATGCACCGCAACACCCGCGCCGAAGACATGTCGGCGCACCTGATCAGCAAACTGCTGGAGCGTAACGTCAAGGTCGACCCGAACGAAGTCGAGGACGTGATCTGGGGCTGCGTCAACCAGACCCTGGAGCAGGGCTGGAACATCGCGCGCATGGCGTCGTTGATGACCCAGATCCCGCACACGGCCGCTGGCCAGACCGTCAGCCGCCTGTGCGGCTCGTCGATGAGCGCGCTGCACACCGCCGCCCAGGCGATCATGACCGGTAACGGTGATGTGTTCGTGGTCGGTGGCGTGGAGCACATGGGCCACGTCAGCATGATGCACGGCGTCGATCCTAACCCGCACATGTCGCTGTATGCGGCAAAAGCCTCGGGCATGATGGGCCTGACCGCGGAAATGCTCGGCAAGATGCACGGCATTACCCGTGAAGCCCAGGACGCCTTCGGCCTGCGTTCCCACCAGCTCGCCCACAAGGCGACCGTGGAAGGCAAGTTCAAGGATGAGATCATCCCGATGAACGGCTATGACGAGAACGGTTTCCTGAAACTGTTCGACTACGACGAAACCATTCGTCCGGATACCACCCTGGAAAGCCTGGCGGCCCTCAAGCCGGCCTTCAATCCAAAAGGTGGCACCGTGACAGCCGGTACTTCGTCGCAGATCACGGACGGTGCTTCGTGCATGATCGTGATGTCGGCGCAGCGGGCCCAGGACCTGGGTATCCAGCCGATGGCGGTGATTCGTTCGATGGCAGTCGCAGGTGTGGACCCGGCAATCATGGGCTATGGTCCAGTACCGGCCACACAAAAAGCCTTGAAGCGCGCAGGCCTGACCATCTCCGATATCGACTTCTTCGAGCTCAACGAAGCTTTCGCCGCACAGGCCCTGCCAGTGCTGAAAGATCTGAAAGTACTCGACAAGATGAACGAGAAGGTTAACCTGCACGGCGGTGCGATTGCCCTGGGCCACCCATTTGGTTGCTCCGGTGCGCGTATTTCCGGCACTCTGCTTAACGTGATGAAGCAAAATGGCGGCAACCTTGGGGTTGCTACCATGTGCATTGGCCTCGGCCAAGGCATCTCCACCGTCTTCGAACGCCTCTAAGCGTTGGGATGACGGAAGCCGGGGCCCAGTGCCCCGGTTTTTGTTTTTTGGAATTTTTAATATTTTTTTTCAACAAATTTTGTAAGAGGGCCAGAGCATGAAAGTCGAACCAGGGCTCTACCAACATTACAAGGGGCCGCAGTACCGCGTATTCAACGTGGCACGGCACTCCGAGACCGAAGAGGAAGTGGTGTTTTACCAAGCACTGTATGGCGATTACGGCTTTTGGGTACGCCCTTTGAGCATGTTCCTGGAGACCGTCGAAGTTGACGGCGAGCAGGTCCCGCGCTTTGCTTTGGTCCAGGCCGAACCCAGTCTTTTTTCAGGGCAATAACGGCAGGCCGCGCAGAATGCTGCGCTTGACCTCACCTTGTTGCCACTATATATAGCGTTGCCGCGACAGGCGCCAACTGCCTTTCACTTCTCGAATTCAGGAATTTTCCGATCCATGGGCAAATCGCTGGTCATTGTGGAATCCCCGGCTAAGGCCAAGACCATCAACAAGTACTTGGGCAACGAGTACGTGGTGAAGTCGAGTATCGGCCATATCCGAGACCTGCCCACCAGCGGTTCGGCTAGCGCCAGCAAGGAGCCAGCCGCCAAGCGCGGCAAGGCAGCTGCGGGCGAAGGTCCGGTGCTCAGCCCTAAAGAGAAAGCGCGCAAGCAGCTGGTCTCGCGCATGGGTGTGGACCCGGAACATGGCTGGAAGGCCAAGTACGAAATCCTTCCAGGCAAGGAAAAGGTCATCGAAGAGCTGCGCCGGCTCGCCAAGGATGCTGACACCATCTATCTCGCGACGGACTTGGACCGCGAAGGGGAAGCCATTGCCTGGCACCTGCGGGAAGCCATCGGCGGTGACGACAGCCGCTACAAGCGCGTGGTGTTCAACGAAATCACCAAGAAAGCCATCCAGGAAGCCTTCTCCAAGCCGGGCGAGCTGGATATCGACCGCGTCAACGCCCAGCAGGCCCGGCGTTTCCTCGACCGCGTCGTCGGTTACATGGTCTCGCCGCTGCTCTGGGCCAAGATTGCCCGTGGCCTGTCCGCCGGCCGTGTGCAATCGGTCGCGGTAAAGCTGGTGGTGGAGCGTGAGCGCGAGATCCGTGCGTTCAACCCCGAAGAATACTGGGAAGTCCATGCCGACCTGGGGACTGCCAAGGGCGCCAATGTGCGCTTTGAAGTGGCCCGTGAGAAAGGCGAGGCCTTCAAGCCGCTGAACGAAGCCCAGGCCATGGCCGCGCTGGAGAAGCTCAAGGCCTCCAGCTACAGCATCGTCAAGCGCGAAGACAAACCGACCAGCAGCAAGCCGTCGGCGCCGTTCATCACTTCGACCCTGCAACAGGCCGCGAGTAACCGCCTGGGCTTCGGCGTGAAGAAAACCATGATGATGGCCCAGCGTCTGTACGAAGCCGGCTACATCACCTATATGCGTACCGACTCCACCAACCTCTCGGTTGACGCGGTGGCGATGGCGCGTACGTATATTGAAAGCGAATTCGGCAAGAAGTACCTGCCGGAGAAGCCGAACGTCTACAGCAGCAAAGAGGGCGCCCAGGAGGCTCACGAAGCGATTCGTCCTTCCGACGCGAATACCGAGCCGAGCAAGCTGAGCGGCATGGAACGCGATGCAGAGCGTCTCTACGAGCTGATCTGGCGCCAGTTCCTGGCTTGCCAGATGCTGCCGGCGCAATACCTGTCCACCACCGTCAGCGTGGGCGCTGGTGACTTCGAGCTGCGTGCCAAGGGCCGTATCCTCAAGTTTGATGGTTACACCCGCGTCATGCCGCAGATCGCCAAGCCGGGCGACGACGATGTGCTGCCGGACATGGCCCAGGGCGACACGTTGAAGCTGATCAAGCTCGACCCGTCCCAGCACTTCACCAAGCCGCCGGCGCGTTATTCGGAAGCCAGCCTGGTAAAAGAGATGGAAAAACGCGGTATCGGTCGTCCGTCGACCTACGCCGCGATCATTTCCACCATCCAGGACCGTGGCTACGTCGCGCTGCACAACCGTCGTTTCTATTCGGAAAAGATGGGCGATATCGTCACCGAGCGCTTGTCCGAGAGCTTCTCCAACCTGATGGACTACGGCTTCACCGCCGGCATGGAAGAGAACCTCGATGACGTGGCCCAGGGCGAGCGCGACTGGAAGAACGTGCTCGACGAGTTCTACGGCGACTTCAAGAAAAAACTCGAAGTGGCCGAAAGCCCCGAGAACGGCATGCGTGCCAACCAGCCGGTGATGACCGACATCCCGTGCCTGACGTGCGGCCGCCCGATGCAGATTCGTACCGCGTCTACCGGCGTGTTCCTCGGTTGCTCGGGCTACAGCCTGCCGCCGAAAGAGCGCTGCAAGGCGACCGTCAACCTTGTGCCGGGTGATGAAATCGCCGCCGACGACGAGGGTGAATCCGAGTCGCTGGTACTGCGTGGCAAGCACCGCTGCCCGATCTGCAGCACGGCGATGGATGCCTACCTGCTCGACGAGAAGCACAAGTTGCACATCTGCGGTAACAACCCGGATTGCGACGGCTACGAGATCGAGGAAGGCAGCTACCGCATCAAGGGCTACGAAGGCCCAAGCCTGGAGTGCGACAAGTGCGGCAGCGAGATGCAACTCAAGACTGGCCGCTTCGGCAAGTTCTTTGGTTGCACCAACCCGACGTGCAAGAACACCCGTAAACTGCTGAAAAGCGGTGACGCGGCGCCGCCGAAAATGGACCCGGTGAAGATGCCTGAACTCAAGTGCGAGAAGGTCAACGACACCTATATCCTGCGTGACGGCGCTTCGGGGCTGTTCCTGGCCGCCAGCCAGTTCCCGAAAAACCGTGAGACCCGAGCGCCGCTGGTGCTGGAGATCGTGCCGCACAAGGACGAGATCGATCCTAAGTACCACTTCCTGTGTGAAGCGCCGAAGAAGGATCCCGACGGTCGTCCGGCCGTGATCCGCTACAGCCGCAAGACCAAGGAGCAGTACGTGCAGTCCGAAGTGGACGGCAAGCCTACCGGCTGGAAAGCGTTCTACGACGGCGGTAAGTGGAAGGTCGAGGACAAGCGCCAGGGCGCTTGATCGACGTGGTCGAGTAATACGAAGTCGCCTGAAACAGGCTGAAAGCAAATGCCCCGACTTGTCGGGGCATTTGCTTTTGTGGTTATGCAAAAGGACTTTCCATTCACGGCACGCAGGTTAGCTGTCAGAGAAATGAGTGACAGGTGACGGAACGTTCCCCATAAAGCTGACCACCAATTAGCCGGGTATTAGCCCGTCAATTATCGATAGAGGGTCAAGTGAAATGGGATTTGAAGTGATGCTGATGCCTGCGATTAAGGGCGCTGAGTTCTTGGTGGAGGGAGCAATAGGCTATGGCGCTAAACAATTCGAGAAGAAAGAAGCCGATGAGAAAGAGCCCGCAAACGTAGCTGGCAACGAAAAAAACGCCGCGCCTCCGCAGGTCACCTTTTAAGGCGGGCGCGCATACCATAAGTACGTGTCCGGGGAATTCGGGCGCACGCCTCTTGCTGTCCTAGTGAGCTTTGGATATGAAGTAGAGTGTGTCGGGTGTGCAACTCGTGATAGTTGGTGGAGGAGGGGGAGTGCCCGCCCTCTACTCCATGCTTGCAGTGTGGGCGGTTGATCCGTGACACTGTTAAGCCAGCATCACGCTTTTTCGTTGTGGAGACTGCCGTTATGGCCAACGAACTCTATACCCGTACCAACCAGAAAATTTACTTCGCGGGCTTATCCCTGGAAGCCCTCGGCCGCGCCGAGGAAGGGAAGGAGATGAATGCCATCGCGCTGGTCCAGGCGGGGCGTGAGGCGGCGTTGTTCCACCTGTACGGCGCGTTGCTGGGGCTGTGCCATGAAATCGCCGGGTTCTATCGCTTGCCCCAGGCGGGTTCGCCGCGCGCGGAAATGATCATGAACCGCGAAGTGCTGGAGACCATGGCTATTCCTGAGCTGGCCGAGCTGGTGGAAATGGCCCAGAGCCCTGATAGCTGGGTGGCGCGCCTGCTCAAGGCGCATGCGGATATGTTCCAGCCACCGCGAATTCCCCACGTGCCCAAGGGCGACGTGACTCAGCCGTTGATCGTAGCGGTTGCGCTGGAAGAGGAAGAGCCCAAGCCCCTGAGCCGGGAAGAGCTGGAAGGCTGGCGCCAGGAGCTGAAAAAGATGGCCCTGCGCTTTCGTGAAGGCCTCAACGAGTGCTGAGGCGGCGTCACTGATTTACACCAGGACGGGCTTGCTCGCGAAGGCGGAGTGCCAGGCGTTTATAGGGCACTGATGCACCGCCTTCGCGAGCAAGCCCGCTGCCACATTTTAACCAAGGCATACCGGCACCATTCATCAAGCCGCAAAGAAACCTGGCCAGATCCTCAGCGATTCCGGGTGGATGACTGATATAATCCCGGCCTTTCGTGGAGAACAGACTTTTATGCCAACGTCCTTTCTGGAAATTGTTGAGTTGCCTGACGGCCGAATCGAGCTGCGCCGGGCTGAGGACGAGGGTTCTCTGGTTATTCTGGATTTTTCCGAGGACGCCAAGGTGTTCCTCCAAGGCCAGCACGTGGAAGTGGCTAAAGCCATGTTGAGCGTGGGCGTGCAGATGGCTGGTCGCCTGGCGGAAGGCGAGCCGGAGAAAGAAGACGGGCCCCGAGTGCTTCACTGAGTTCTGTTGTTAGCAGGCTTGTTGTGGCGGAGGCGGGTGTCTTGAGGGGCGCCAGATCTCTTGAGTGAGTCAGGTTTGCTTTGGCGAGTAGGCTTGTTGAGGTGAATCGGCTTGCTGGTTAATCGGCGTGTTGTGGTGAGCTGGCTTGTGTGGCGAGCGGGCTTGCACCCGCGTTGGGCTGCGAAGCAGCCCTAAATGGATTCAACGCGATATATCAGGTATTCCACGGTGCTTGGTTTTGGGGCCGCTTCGCAGCCCAACGCGGGGCAAGCCCGCTCGCCACATATAAGCCCGCCCACCACATATAAGCTAAGCCCGGTTGTCACATAAGCCTGCTTGTCATAACAAGCCCGCTACTCATAGAGGCCGGCTCTTAAGATAAGCCCGCTGCTCACCAAGCTGGGTCTTCGTGTTATCCCAATCGAATATTCAAACTCTGCGCGTCGCCTGTGCGCGCTGCGCTGATCAGCTGTTGCTTGGCGGTGGCATTCAGTGGGTTCAGCCAGCTCACCACGGTGTGGCTGCGGCCCAGGCGCAAGGCTTCGCAAGTCAGTTGCTGGGCGCTTTGCGTACCGCGTGGCTGCAATAACAGGATGCGCTCGCGGTTGAGGCCCGCGTCCCGCAGCCAGGCCTGGGTCAGGCTGGCAGGCGGGGCGATCAGGGTCAGCCAGCGTGCGTCCTGTTCTTCGCTCAATTCGCGAAGGATCGGCGCCAGCAGGCTCAGGCAGCTCCCAGCTGCACCGCGCAACGACAATTCACTGAACGCCTCGGGTTCGGCACTCCAGGGCGCCTCGACCGCTTCCTTGAGGATCGGTGCAAGGGGTTGGGCCATGAAGGCCTCGAACAGCGACAGTTGTGTGTGTTGGGGGGTGTGCACGAGCTGCATGATGCCTCCTTTAGCGGCGAATGACGCCGACACTCAAGCCTTCGATCACCAGGTCCTGATCTTTCAGGTTCACTTCAATCGGGGCGAACTCAGGGTTCTCGGCCAGGAGCCAGACCTTGCTGCCTTCGCGCTTGAAGCGTTTGACGGTGACTTCATCGCCGATACGGGCGACGACGATCTGGCCATTACGGGCTTCGCGGGTGGTGTGGACGGCGAGCAGGTCACCATCGAAAATACCCACGTCCTTCATGCTCATGCCGTGCACCCGCAGCAGATAATCGGCGCGAGGGTGGAAGAAGGTGGGGTTGATGTTGCAGGATTCCTCGACGTGCTGTTGCGCCAGGATCGGCGCACCGGCAGCGACGCGACCGATGATCGGCAGGGTCGATTCGTCGGCCTTGGCTTCGAAGCCAGGGATGCGAATGCCGCGCGAAGCACCCGGGGTCATCTCGATCGCGCCTTTGCGAGCGAGGGCCTTGAGGTGTTCCTCGGCGGCGTTAGGGGACTTGAACCCCAGTTCCAGCGCAATTTCCGCTCGTGTCGGCGGGTAGCCGTTGTCATCGAGGCAGCGCTTGATAAAAGCCAGAATCTCAGCTTGGCGTGGCGTCAGTTTTAGCATGTTGATCGCTCTGTCTTTTTATACAGTGACTGGGATTATATACAGTGAACTGCGCTTGGCAATCATCCTTTTCGGGCACTCCGCTGGACGGTCATTCGTCATCCGTCCTACAGGGCAGAGATAGCGCTGCCTACAGACCGGTAGGGATGTGATTAAATAGCGACGAAATAGATGACTGCCCGGCCGGAAAGCGAACCCGCAGGCTTGACAAGACACACCCTGAAACGTATGTTTCAAACAAGTGTTTGTCAGGCGGAGTAGCCATGGCCCAGTCGGAAACCGTTGAACGCATTCTCGATGCTGCCGAGCAATTGTTCGCGGAAAAAGGATTTGCTGAAACTTCATTGCGGCTGATCACCAGCAAGGCTGGGGTCAACCTCGCCGCCGTGAACTACCATTTCGGCTCGAAAAAGGCCCTGATCCAGGCCGTGTTCTCGCGCTTCCTGGGGCCGTTCTGTGCCAGCCTCGACCGTGAGCTCGAGCGCCGTCAGGCCAAGGCCGATCACAAGCCAACCCTGGAAGACCTGCTGGAAATCCTGGTCGAGCAGGCGTTGGTGGTGCAGCCGCGCAGCGGCAACGACCTGTCGATCTTCATGCGCCTGCTGGGGCTGGCATTCAGCCAGAGCCAGGGCCACTTGCGGCGTTATCTGGAAGACATGTACGGCAAGGTGTTTCGTCGCTATATGTTGCTGGTCAACGAGGCCGCCCCGCGTATCCCGCCGATCGAACTGTTCTGGCGCGTGCACTTCATGCTCGGTGCGGCGGCGTTCAGCATGTCCGGGATCAAGGCCCTGCGTGCGATTGCCGAGACCGATTTCGGCGTCAACACTTCCATCGAGCAGGTCATGCGCCTGATGGTGCCTTTCCTGGCCGCCGGCATGCGCGCCGAAACCGGTGTGACCGACCCGACGATGGCCGCCGCGCAATTGCGCCCACGCAGCAAATCCGCGCCGACCGTCGCCAAGGTTTGACCGCTCCGGGTGTGCGTGGCCGCTTGCATCCGCTAAGCTAGCCGCCATGCCGAATTCAGCTATTTACTCGCAACCCGTTGAGCTCACCGCGCCAGTCGCGCCGTGTGAGGTCGACGGGTTGTGTGCGTTATTTAAGGAAGGATTATGAGTGTTGCGCTGCAAGGTTCTTTGATGGTCGACGTGGCCGGTACCTGGCTCACGGCCGAGGATCGCCAGTTGTTGCGCCAGCCCGAAGTGGGCGGCCTGATCATTTTTGCGCGCAATATCGAGCATCCACGCCAGGTGCGCGAGCTGAGCGCGGCGATTCGTGCCGTGCGCCCGGATCTGCTGTTGGCGGTCGACCAGGAGGGTGGTCGGGTACAACGCCTGCGCCAGGGCTTTGTGCGGCTGCCGGCCATGCGTGCGTTGGCGGATAACCCCAACGCCGAGTACCTGGCCGAGCAATGCGGCTGGATCATGGCCACCGAGGTGCTGGCAGTCGGTCTCGACCTCAGCTTCGCCCCGGTACTGGACCTGGACTACCAGCGTAGCGCCGTGGTCGGCACCCGCGCGTTCGAAGGCGACCCCGAACGCGCCGCGGTACTTGCCGGGGCCTTTATCCGGGGCATGAACAGTGCCGGCATGGCCGCCACCGGTAAGCATTTTCCGGGTCACGGTTGGGCTGAGGCGGATTCCCACGTCGCGATTCCCAATGATGAACGCAGCCTGGAACAGATTCGTGCGAATGACCTGGTGCCTTTCGCACGCCTGAGCCAGCAACTGGCGGCGGTGATGCCCGCGCATGTCATCTACCCACAGGTTGACCCGCAGCCGGCCGGTTTCTCGCGTCGTTGGCTGCAGGACATTCTGCGCGGCGAGCTGCAGTTCGATGGGGTGATTTTCAGCGATGACTTGTCGATGGCCGGGGCCCATGTGGTCGGTGATGCAGCCAGTCGCATCGAAGCGGCGCTGACCGCCGGTTGCGACATGGGCCTGGTGTGCAATGACCGCGCGGCGGCGGAGCTGGCGCTGAGTGCGGCTCAGCGCATGAAGGTGACGCCGTCGGCGCGGATTGCGCGGATGCGTGGGCAGGCGTTTGCTTCGACGGACTACAAGCAGGATCCACGTTGGTTGGCGGCGCTGACTGCACTGCGGGATGCTCAGATGATTGATTGAGGCCGCGTCGCGCCCATTGCCGACAAGCCGGTTCCTATAGGCGAATACGTTCCAATGGTAGGAGCCGGCTTGCCGGTGATGGTCATCTGACCGTCAACGCTTCTCTTGCTTGTTGGGCAACGGCGCAAACAACGCCTCGATGTCCTCGTTGCCCAACTGCCAATCCCCGGTCGTACGCCCATCCAGCACGCCCGCCGCCAGGTCGGATTTCTCCTTCTGCAGGTGTTGGATTTTCTCCTCTACCGTGCCCCGCGCGATCATCTTGTACACGAACACCGGCTTCTCCTGGCCGATCCGATACGCACGGTCGGTGGCCTGGTTTTCCGTGGCCGGGTTCCACCAAGGGTCATAGTGGATCACGGTGTCGGCTTCGGTCAGGTTCAAGCCCACGCCACCAGCCTTCAGGCTGATCAGAAAAATCTGCAGCTTGCCGCTCTGGAAATCCTTCACCGGTGTGCGCCGATCACGGGTCTGGCCGGTCAGCAGTGCGTAGGCAACACCGCGCTTTTGCAGTTCGACTTCAATCAGGCTCAGCATTGAGGTGAACTGGGAAAACAGCAGGATCCGCCGGCCCTCGGCAAACAACTCCTCGAGCATCTCCATCAGGCTGTCCAGCTTGCCCGAGCTGCTGCCACGCGCGGGCAGGGTGGCGTCGTTGACCAGGCGCAGGTCGCAGCACACCTGGCGCAACTTGAGCAGTGCTTCAAGAATGATGATCTGGCTGCGTGCCACACCTTTGCGGGTGATCTCGTCACGGACCTTTTTATCCATGGCCAGGCGCATGGTTTCGTACACGTCGCGCTGGGCCTCGTTGAGGTCGACCCAGTGGATGATCTCGGTCTTGGGTGGCAATTCTGTCGCCACCTGTTCCTTGGTGCGGCGCAGCAGGAACGGCTTGATCCGACCGTTGAGGTGCTGCAATCGCACATCACTGGCGCGTTTTTCGATCGGCACGCGGTAATCGCGATTGAAGCTTTTGACGTCACCCAGCCAGCCCGGCAACAGGAAGTGGAACAACGACCATAGCTCGCCCAGATGGTTTTCCAGCGGGGTGCCGCTCAGGCACAGGCGCTGCCGGGCATTCAGCTCGCGTGCCGCCTGGGCGGCCTTGCTCGTCGGGTTCTTGATGTACTGGGCTTCGTCCAGGATCAAGACGTGCAGTGGCAGGGCGGCGAGTATCTCGACGTCCTTGGGCAACAGCGCGTAGGTGGTCAATAGCAGGTCATAGTCCTGCAGGTTGGCGAAGTGTTTCTTACGTCCGGCGCCGTACAACGCCAGCACTTTGAGCTGCGGGGTGAAGTGCGCCGCTTCGTCCAGCCAATTGGGGATCAGGCTGGTGGGCATCACCACCATGCACGGCCGGTCCAGGCGCCCGGCGGCTTTTTCAGTAAGAATATGCGCCAGGGTCTGCAGGGTTTTGCCCAGGCCCATGTCATCCGCAAGAATTCCGCCGACATCCAGCTGGCGCAGTGACTGCATCCAGCTCAAGCCTTCCAGCTGATAAGGCCGCAGCGTGGCGTTCAACCCTGCAGGCGCCACGCTGGTGAAGTCCTTGATGTCGCGCAGGCGCTGGGCAAAGTTGCGGATCTTTTCACCGCCTTGCCACTGCAGCGGCAAGTCATCCAGCGGGTTGAGGCGGATCGCATCGGCCTTGGCCAGGCGCAGCGTGGTGGTGCCGGGTTCCTGCAGATAAAACTCGCCGAGGGTGGCCAGGACCGGTTTCAACCGGCCATAGGGCAATGCCACTTGCAGCGGGCCATGGCCGCCATTTGGCAGGCCGGGGATATTCACCAGGATCAGTTCATCATCGCGGCGCCGCGCGAGTTTCTCCGGGTTGAGGATTTCGGTGTGGGAGCGCATCAGGTTGAGCAGGATCGGCAGCAGGCTCAGGCGCTCGCCATTGACGATGATCCCCAGTTCGAGGTCGAACCAATCGCGCTCGGGGCCTTCGTCGACGGTGGCATACCAGTCGTCCACCGGGCTCAGGTCGAAGCCGAAATCCTCATCGATCTGCAGCTCCCAGCCCTCGGCGCGCAGGGTGGGAGAGGCGTTGAGGGTGAAGTTCAGCCAGGCGCTGTCATTGACCATCTCGAACAGTTCGCCGGCGCTTTCCGGCAAGGCCTTGCTCTGGCGCGTGGCGATCTTGAAGCCCAGCAGGCGCAGTTGCTCGCGATAGGGCTGCTCCAGCTCGGGATGGCGCTTGATGCGCAGGCTCTGGGTTTCCTGGCGCACGATGATGTCGGCGTTCTTCTGCCCGCTGACATAGTTGCCCAGGTAATTGAACGACAGCGCCGCGCGATGCTGGATATAGCGCTGCATTTTACCGTTGCGCGGTTCAAACGCGCTGAACTCGACACTCGCCAGCCACAGGCGTGGCACCGGCGGCACGTCTTCCATCACCACCTGCGGTACCACCACGCGGTTATCCAGCACGGCCTGCAGCTTCTCGAGCAGCTCGGCATCCTGGGCGGCGGCCGGGTAGGCGAGGGTTTCCTGGACCTTGAGCAGTACTGCCGCGATGTGTTTGCAATTGGTGTGCACCGGGCAGGTACAGCGGCTGTCGACGAGGATCAACGTGCCCTTGGCCGATTCGCGCAACGAGATGGTCTGCCGATACACGTTGCCGCCCGAGCCTTCGCAACTGGCAACGATGGTGCTGTCGCCGGACTCGACGATGCGCACGCGGTTCTCCAGCGCATAACGCCGCCCGCCCTCCAGGCTCTGCTCTTTGAAGCGGTTGGCCCACGAAGGGGCCAGGGGTTTGGTCAACGACGACGTCAGGGGCATGGCGCTGGATCAGTCCTGAATGTCGGGCGGCGGCGCGCTGGGGGGCTTGGCGGTCAGCGAGGTGATCTTGATCAGCAGCGCCAGGTGGCCGCCGTCGAGGTAGTTGAGTTGGTTGTTCTTGGTGCGCACGTCGTGCTGGCTCAGGTGTTCGCTGGCAATCACGCTGCCGTTGGCGTCGAATTGATTGATCCAGAAATCCGCGTCTATATCGGTGAAACGCCCCAGTTGCAGGTTCAGCACGCCCTCGATGGGAAACTGGCCGAACTGCTCCTGGCCGTCGCTGATCGCGATCTTCACGGGCTGCTCGCCGAGGTTCTGCTCCCAGGCCTTGTGCGCGAGCACGGTGTAGCTAGAGTCGGCGCTGAGCTTGTCGACGATATTGCCCAGGCGTGGCGGGCTCATCCTCTCACCCAGCCGCGCGGCGCCAGCATCCCAGTTTTCCGGCGCGGGGCGGCTGTTGATCACCGGCTCGGCGTTCTGTCGCACCAGGATCATTTCCACCAGGTACGGGCTGTCGGCAAACGCCGAAGGTGCGAGTACCACCAACAACAGGCTCAGAATGCGGAACAGGCGCATGGGGGCGTCCTTCAAGAAGATTTCGGGATGAGGCGCTCAAACAGCGCCTCCAGGGTATTGAAGCGTTCTTCGGCACGTTCCATCGGCACCATGAACTTGAACAGCGTAGCCCCTTCGAACTTGTAGCGGTTGGGCTGGCCCTGGATCAGCTTGATCAGTACCAGCGGGTCGACCGGCGTCTGCGCCTCGAATTCGATACGCCCGCCCTGCGGCCCGGCGTCGACCTTCTTGATGCCCAACTGCTCAGCCTGCAATTTGAGCAGGGTCAGGCGCACCAGGTTCTTGGTCGGTTCGGGCAACAGGCCGAAGCGGTCGATCATCTCTACCTGCAGGTCCTTGAGGCTTTCTTCGTCGGTCGCCGAAGCGATGCGCTTGTACAGGATCAGCCGTGCATGCACATCCGGCAGGTAGTCCTCGGGAATCAGCGCCGGCAAGCGCAGGTTGATTTCCGGGCCGCCGCCCAGGGGTTGGTCGAGGTTCGGTTGTTCGCCTTTGCGGATGGCTTTCACCGCGCGCTCGAGCATCTCCATATAGAGGGTGAAGCCCACGGCCTGGATCTGCCCGCTCTGGCCGTCGCCGAGCAATTCACCGGCGCCACGGATTTCCAGGTCGTTGGTCGCGAGCACAAAGCCGGCGCCGAGGTCCTGGGTGTTGGCGATGGCTTCCAGGCGCTTTTCGGCGTCGCCGGTAATTTGCTGGCGCGGTGGCGTCAGCAAGTAGGCATAGGCCTGGTGGTGACTGCGCCCGACCCGGCCGCGCAACTGGTGCAACTGCGCCAGGCCGAACTTGTCGGCACGCTCGATGATGATGGTGTTGGCGCTGGGCACGTCGATGCCGGTCTCGATGATGGTCGAGGCAATCAGCACGTTGAAGCGCTTGTGGTAGAAGTCGCTCATCACCTGTTCGAGTTCGCGTTCGCGCATCTGCCCGTGGCCGATGGCGATACGCGCCTCCGGCACCAGTTCGGCGAGGTCGGCGGCGCATTTCTCGATGGTCTTCACGTCGTTGTGCAGGTAGTACACCTGGCCGCCGCGGAGCAATTCGCGCAGCAGTGCTTCCTTGACCGTGCTTTTGTTCTGCTCCATCACGAAGGTGCGCACCGACAGTCGGCGCGCCGGCGGCGTGGCGATGATCGACAGGTCGCGCATGCCCGACACGGCCATGTTCAGCGTGCGCGGAATCGGCGTGGCGGTGAGGGTGAGGATGTCGACTTCACTACGCAGGGCCTTCAGCTGTTCTTTCTGGCGCACGCCGAAGCGGTGTTCTTCGTCGATGATCACCAGGCCCAGGTTCTTGATCTTCACATCGTCGGACAGCAGCTTGTGCGTTCCGATCACGATGTCGATCTTGCCTTCGGCGAGGTCGGCGACGGCGGCATTCACTTCCTTGGCGGACTTGAAGCGGCTCATCACCTCCACGGTCACCGGCCAGTCGGCAAAGCGGTCGCGGAAGCTGTTGTAGTGTTGCTGGGCGAGCAGGGTGGTCGGCACCAGGATCGCCACTTGTTTGCCGCCGTGCACCGCGATGAAGGCGGCGCGCATCGCCACTTCGGTCTTGCCGAAGCCGACGTCGCCGCACACCAGGCGGTCCATCGGCTTGGGCGCGAGCATGTCGGCGCGCACCGCTTCGATGGTGGTTTGCTGGTCCGGGGTTTCTTCGAAGGCGAAGCCGGCGCTGAAGGTGGCGTAGTCGGCCTTTGGATCGGCGAAGGCGTAGCCCTCGCGTGCGGCGCGGCGTGCATAGATGTCGAGCAACTCGGCGGCGACATCGCGCACCTGTTCGGCGGCCTTGCGCTTGGCTTTCTGCCAGGTCTCGGAGCCCAGGCGGTGCAACGGCGCCAGCGCGTCGTCGCTGCCGGTGTAGCGCGCGATCAGGTGCAGGTTGGCCACCGGCACGTAGAGCTTGGCGCCCTCGGCGTATTCCAGGGTGAGGAACTCGGCGGCCTGGTTGTCGATCTCCAGCGTCTGCAGGCCCAGGTAGCGGCCGACACCGTGGTCGATATGCACCACCGGCGCGCCTTCACGCAGCTCGGTGAGGTTCTTGATGACGGCGTCGTTGTTGGCGTCGGCGCGTTTTTCACGGCGCCGACGCTGCATCACGCGCTGGCCGAACAGTGGGCTCTCGGCGATCAGTGCCAGGGCTGGGTCATCCAGCAGCAAGCCTTCATCCAGCGGGGCAATGGTGATCGCCAGTCGGTCTTTGCCGGCGACGAAGTCTGGCCAGCTGTCGACGGTTTTCGGCCGCAGCTTCAAGCGTTCCAGCAGCTCCAGCAGCACTTCGCGGCGCCCGGCGGATTCGGCGGTGAACAGCACGCGGCCGGGGAAATCACCGAGGAAGTTGGACAGCGCCTCCAGCGGTTGCGTGGCTTTGGCCTGGATCGCCAGATCCGGCAGCGTGCCTGCAGGGAAACGCTCGCGGCCACTGCCAGCGTCCACGTCCTGTTGGCTGGCGACCACGCGCGGCCAGTTTTTCAGGCGCGCGAAGCAGTCTTCTACCGGCAGGAACAGTTCGGCAGGCGGTAATAAAGGACGGGAAGGGTCGACGCGGCGCTCTTCATAGCGGTTGCGCACGTCGTTCCAGAAATTCTCGGCGGCCTGCTCGATGCCGGGCAGCGAGAACACTTGAGTGTCCTGGGGCAGGTAATCGAACAGGGTCGAGGTTTCGTCGAAGAACAACGGCAGGTAGTACTCGATACCGGCCGGGGTAATCCCGCTGCTGAGGTCCTGGAATATCGGGCAGCGGCGGAAGTCGACGTCGAAGCGTTCACGAAAGCGCGCCTTGAAGCGCGTGACCGCATCTTTTTGCAACGGGAATTCACGCGCCGGCAGCAGCTTGATCGACTCGACTTTATCGATGGAGCGCTGGTTTTCCGGATCGAAGGTACGCAGGGTTTCGATTTCGTCGTCGAACAGGTCGATGCGATACGGCAACTTGCTGCCCATCGGGAACAAGTCGATCAGCGCGCCCCGCACGGCAAACTCGCCGTGCTCGTACACCGTATCGACGCAGCGGTAGCCGCTGGCTTCCAGGCGCGTGCGCATCTGTTCGACATCGAGCTTCTGGCCGATATCCAGCACCAGGCTGCTGCCCAGCAGGAACTTGGTCGGCGCCAGGCGATGCAGGGCCGTGGTGATCGGCACCACCAGCACGCCGTGGGCCAGTTCCGGCAGGCGGTACAGGCTGGCGATGCGCTGGGAAATGATGTCCTGGTGCGGCGAGAACAGATCGTAGGGCAGGGTTTCCCAGTCGGGAAAATGCAGCACCGGCAAATCGGGGGCGAAGAAGCTCAGCTCCTGCTCGAGTCGCTCGGCACTTTGGCTGTCGGCGGTGAGCAGCAGGGTAAAGCGCTTGGCTGCGCTGGCAGCCTCGGCAATGGCCAGGCTCAGGGCGGCACCGGGCAGGTTGCCCCAGTGCTGTTTACCTGCCGCGGCAGGGAGAAGCGGTAGACGCAGAACGGGCACGGAAGGTTGAGCTCCAAGCGTTGCGACAAAGTCGGTAATTGTAACGGCCCGAGGTGCCGCCTGTCAGTTGCTGACTGAGCCTATTACGGTTTGTAGGAAATGTAGTGGCTAAGACAAACAATGGCGTGTTTTGACTCAATATGTAGTGCCATTTCGCGCGTATGTTTCGGAGGGTTACGGACAAGTCGGCGTTGCCGTCGAATAGGTGGCCTTCTGGAACCCGCGTATTTACTGGGCTGCAGCGCGGTGTTGGTTTTTGGCAAGCACTTTTTGTTGCCGGGCGCGCATTGCTCCGAGGGCGGTCGGGCGGCATAATGTAGCCCCTTTTTTCTGCCCCTACATGTGGAAGGTTCCCGTGACTCAGAAGCCCGACCAGTGTCTTGGTGAATGGATCGACCGTGAAGCACTCGCTGAAGCGATGATTCCGCTTATCGGTCAGCTGTACCGCAATAACAATGTGGTGAGCTCGATCTATGGCCGCAGCCTGATCAACCAATCAGTCATCGCGATTCTCAAGGCGCATCGCTTTGCTCGCCATCGCTCTGCCGACGACAGCGAACTCTCCGTCCACGAAACATTCCCCCTGCTCAAGGCCATGAGCGAGCTCAAGCTCGGCGCGGCTTCGGTAGACCTGGGCAAGCTGGCCTATAAATTCCGCAAGGAAGGTGCCGGCCGCAGCGCCGAGCAGTTCGTGCGTGAAGAAATGGCCGAAGTGGTTGGCCAGCAAAACGCCGCAGCCCGCAAAGGCACCGACGTCGTGCTGTACGGCTTCGGTCGTATCGGCCGCCTGCTGGCGCGCATCCTGATCGAAAAAACCGGTGGCGGCGACGGCCTGCGCCTGCGTGCCATCGTCGTGCGCAAAGGCGCCGAGAACGACCTGACCAAGCGCGCAAGCCTGTTGCGTCGTGATTCGGTACACGGTCCGTTCAACGGCACCATCGTCATCGACGAAGAAAACAACACCATCACCGCCAACGGTAACCTGATCCAGGTGATCTACGCGAAGAACCCGTCCGAGGTGGATTACACCCAGTACGGCATCAAGGACGCCCTGCTGGTGGACAACACCGGTGTCTGGCGTGATGCCGAGGGCCTGGGCCAGCACCTGGCCTGCCCGGGTATCGATCGCGTTGTCCTGACCGCTCCGGGCAAGGGCAAGCTGAAGAATATCGTTCACGGCATCAACCACGCTGAAATCACCGCTGACGACAAGATCGTGTCCGCCGCTTCCTGCACCACCAACGCCATCGTGCCGGTGCTGAAGGCTGTGAACGACAAGTTCGGCATCGTCAACGGTCACGTCGAAACCGTTCACTCGTACACCAACGACCAGAACCTGATCGACAACTTCCACAAGGGCGATCGCCGTGGCCGTAGCGCCGCGTTGAACATGGTGATCACCGAGACCGGTGCTGCCACCGCTGCTGCCAAGGCCCTGCCTGAGCTGGCCGGCAAGCTGACCGGTAACGCGATCCGTGTGCCGACGCCGAACGTGTCGATGGCGATTCTCAACCTGAACCTTGAGAAAGCCGCCACCCGTGAAGAGATGAACGAGTACCTGCGCTACATGGCGCTGCACTCCGACCTGCATAAGCAGATCGACTTCGTCAATTCGCAGGAAGTGGTGTCCACCGACTTCGTCGGCTCGCGCCACGCCGGTGTGGTGGACGCGGAAGCGACCATTATCCAGGACAACCGCGTTGTGCTGTACGTGTGGTACGACAACGAGTTCGGCTACAGCTGCCAAGTGGTTCGCGTGATGGAAGACATGGCTGGGGTCAACCCGCCTGCATTCCCGCGCTAAGCCTATGCGATGAGTGAAAAAGCCCCGACTGGTTCGGGGCTTTTTTGTGCCTGTGAGGGCCTCTTCGCGAGCAAGCCCGCTCCCACATTCGACCGGGTGTCTTCAGGCGCGCGCGGTCAAATGTGGGAGCGGGCTTGCTCGCGAAGGCGGTCGTTCAGCCAGCGCAAATCCTCAATTGAGCAACTGGGTACGCAAGCGTTCGGACAGCCCATTGGGCGCCAGCCAGAGGCTCAGGTAAGCCCTCGCCAGCTCATCATTGCCACTGCTGAACACTACCTGCCCATTGATCTCCAGGTTCAAGCCTCGCCCCGGACGAAAATCCAGGGCATACCGGTCGCCGCTGCGGATATCGCGAAAACTGGCGTGCAGTTTGTCTATCTCGGGCTTCAGTCGGGCGCTGGCCTGCTGGCGCTGCAGCGTGGCAGTGGCGGCTTTGATCACGTCGTTGCGGTCGATGTCGCGAAAGTAATACAGCGTCAGGCGCAACGCTTTTTGTTGCGACCAGGCCTCCTTGGCGCTCAGGTCGGACGGGGCATACAGCGCCGCCGTGTAGACATCCGCCCACAGGTAGGTAAGCACCGCCTGGTTTTTCAGCGCCAGTTCATGGGATTGCAGCGGAAAATCGGCTTGCCGGAGCCGATCCGCCTCACTCGCCTGCGCCGCCAGCGAAAAAATCATCATTAAACAGAAAACGACATGCCGCATAATGGCTCGTCCTGTAAAGGTGCGTGCCAGCAGTGTAATGCCTGTTTCGTGTTTCTGTAGTAAAGGCAAGACTGGCCTACGACGCGACCAAGGGTTAATGTGCGCGGCGTTGAGCCTTATATAGACTGTGCCCCGGTTCACACACTTGAGCCAAATTGTCCTTCATGACCGCTGGCCGCGGCATGATTTAGCCAGGCGTTCAACCGTGCGCCTGGCCTGTTCTGAGGAGTACGCATGGCTGTCTACAACTACGACGTGGTGGTACTGGGTTCCGGCCCGGCTGGAGAAGGTGCGGCGATGAACGCCGCGAAGGCAGGGCGCAAGGTGGCGATGGTCGATAGCCGTCGCCAGGTCGGCGGTAACTGCACCCACCTGGGTACCATCCCGTCCAAGGCCTTGCGTCACTCGGTGCGCCAGATCATGCAGTTCAACACCAACCCGATGTTCCGGGCGATTGGTGAGCCGCGCTGGTTCTCGTTCCCGGACGTGCTGAAAAGCGCCGAGAAGGTGATCTCCAAGCAAGTGGCTTCGCGCACCGGTTACTACGCCCGCAACCGTGTCGACCTGTTCTTCGGTACCGGCAGCTTCGCCGACGAGCAAACCATCGAGGTGGTATGCCCCAACGGCGTGGTCGAGAAGCTGGTGGCCAAGCACATCATCATCGCCACCGGTTCGCGTCCGTATCGCCCGGCGGATATCGATTTCCACCACCCGCGTATCTACGATAGCGACACCATCCTCAGCCTGGGCCACACCCCGCGCAAATTGATCATCTACGGCGCCGGCGTGATCGGCTGTGAATACGCCTCGATCTTCAGCGGCCTGGGTGTACTGGTAGAGCTGGTCGACAACCGCGACCAACTGCTGAGCTTCCTCGACTCGGAAATTTCCCAGGCGTTGAGCTACCACTTCAGCAACAACAACATCACTGTGCGTCACAACGAAGAGTACGAGCGGGTCGAAGGCCTGGACAACGGGGTGATCCTGCACCTCAAGTCCGGCAAGAAGATCAAGGCCGACGCCTTGCTGTGGTGCAACGGCCGTACCGGCAACACCGACAAGCTGGGCATGGAAAACATCGGGGTCAAGGTCAACAGCCGTGGCCAGATCGAGGTGGACGAGAACTACCGCACCTGCGTGGCGAACATCTATGGCGCCGGTGACGTGATCGGCTGGCCAAGCCTGGCCAGTGCCGCGCACGACCAGGGCCGTTCGGCCGCTGGCAGCATCGTCGACAATGGCAGCTGGCGTTATGTGAACGATGTGCCGACCGGGATCTACACGATTCCCGAGATCAGCTCGATCGGCAAGAACGAACATGAGCTGACCAAGGCCAAGGTGCCTTACGAAGTGGGCAAGGCGTTCTTCAAGAGCATGGCGCGTGCGCAGATCGCCGGTGAGCCGCAAGGCATGCTGAAGATCCTGTTCCACCGCGAGACCCTTGAGGTGCTCGGCGTGCACTGCTTCGGCTATCAGGCGTCGGAGATCGTCCACATCGGCCAGGCCATCATGAACCAGCCGGGTGAACTCAATACCCTCAAGTATTTCGTCAACACCACGTTCAACTACCCGACCATGGCCGAAGCCTATCGGGTAGCGGCCTACGACGGCCTCAACCGGCTTTTTTGAGCGGCTCCGGCCGGTGGCCTGAGCCGGCCGGGGAGACCGATTTCAGTAATTCTCGAGGGTGGCAGTGGCCAAACCGGGAAAGTCTGTAATCAGGCTATCTACGCCGAAGTCGGCGAGCCTGCGCATCAGCGCGGGTTCGTTGACTGTCCACACGGACACGTGCAAGCCCTGGCGCTGGGCTTTTTCCAGACGCTCAGGGGTGCACAACGTCCAGTTCAATGCCAGAAACTCACAACCATAGTTCTGCGCGACCTTCAGCGGGTCGAGCCAGGCGTATTCGGCGACCAGGCCGCGTGACAGGTCCGGGGTCAGTTCAACCGCTGCCTTCAGCACTTCCCGCGAGCTTGAGGTCACGGTGACCTTGTCCATCAGGCCAAAGCGCACCGCCATTTCGCGGATGGCCAGTACGGTGGTTGCGGCGCGGGTGCGCGAGGCACTTTTGACTTCCAGTTGCCAGTGATCGAAGTCGCACTGCTCGAACAGCTCTTCCAGGCGTGGGATCGGGCACGGCTTGACCCAGCCGGGGCCGCCTTTGCGCGCGTCCATCTTCACCAGGTCCGCCGCCGAATACTCGACGACCTTGCCGCGCCGGTCAGTGGTGCGCTTGAGCGTCGGGTCGTGGATGACCATCAGCTCGCCGTCCATGGACAGGTGCAAATCCAGTTCGCAGCGGCGTACACCGTGCTTGAGGCACTCCTGGAAGCTGGTCAGGGTGTTTTCCGGTGCTTCGCCTTTGGCACCGCGGTGGCCGTAAATCAGGGTCACAGTTGCTCCTATGCGCCAGGTCTGCTGGCGGGGTGATACGAATTCAGGTGTCTTGGGCGTCGCTCTGTTCCCGCGCCAGGCGCCGTTCCTGGGCTTGTTTCTGCAGGATATAGCGCGCGAGCAGCTGGCGTTGGGCATCGGTCATGGATTCGAATTCCGTGCCCACATCAAAACCTGCGCCCTTGGGATCGCAGTGGGTGACCCGCGCGCGCAGCAACAGGCCGAGCGCCTGGGGCATCAGCACCAGCTTGACCGCCAGGTGCGCGCCGGTCGGCAGGGGCGTGGGGTGCTGGAAGTCGATGCCGCCTTCGGAAATGATCACCGGCTGCGGCGCGCCGACTTCATCCAGCAGGCCGCGCGCCATGATCTGGCTGAGCAGGTCCAGGCGTTTGTTCTGCACGCGCAGGAAGGCGGCGAGGGTGCGGTCTTTCTCGCTGAGCTGGCGTAACAGGTGCTGGGCTTCGAACTCGCTCAGGTGCAGTTCACTGAGCAGATTGAACAGCGGGGAATCATCCAGCAACACTTCTTTGCTCGCCGCTTCGGGGGCAGACAGGCTTTTGATTTGAAGTGCGATCATGTCGTCGATACGGTAGTATTCGCGGCGCTCTTCTTCATCTAATGTCGACATGGCGAACCCCAGGTAACGGTAATGGTCTGAGTGTAAAGCTGCTTACCAGACCCCGCCACCGGGACGTCTTCTTTTCCTCCGAACAAGCCCCGACATGTTCAGACCTCTCTTCGTATTTATCGGCACGCGTTATACCCGTGCAAAGCGTCGCAATCATTTTGTGTCGTTCATTTCCCTGACCTCGATGATCGGGCTCGCCTTGGGCGTGGTCGTGATGATCGTGGTGTTGTCGGTGATGAACGGCTTCGATCATGAGATGCGCACCCGCGTGCTGGGCATGGTGCCCCACGCGACCATCGAGGGCGATGCGCCCATCAGCGACTGGCAAAGCCTGGCCGCCAAGGTCAAGCAGAACCCCAAGGTGGTGGCCGTCGCGCCCTTTACCCAGATGCAGGGGCTGCTGACCAATGACGGCAAGGTGCAGAAAATCCTGCTCAATGCCATCGACCCGGTCCAGGAGCGCAACGTCTCGATCATCGACAAGTTCATGCTGCAGGGCAAACTCGACGACCTCGCGCCCGGCAGCTTCGGCATCGTCATCGGTGACAAGGCCGCGGCGAAGCTCGGCGTGGGCCTCGGCGACAAACTGACCTTCGTCGCCCCGGAAGTCACCGTGACCCCGGCCGGGATGTTCCCGCGCATGAAGCGCTTCACCGTGGTCGGCACCTTCCACGTCGGCGCCGGCGAGATCGACGGCTACCTCGGCCTGACCAACCTCACCGACCTGGCGCGCCTGCACCGCTGGCAGCCGGACCAGGTGCAGGGCCTGCGCCTGAAGTTCAACGACCTGTTCGACGCCCCGCGCGGCGCCTGGGAAATTGCCCAGCACCTGGGCGAATCCCAGTACTACGCCCGCGACTGGACTCGCACCCACGGCAACCTGTACCAGGCCATCCGCATGGAAAAAGCCATGATCGGCCTGCTGTTGCTGCTGATCGTCGCCGTCGCCGCCTTCAACATCATCTCCACGCTGGTGATGGTGGTGAATGACAAGAAAGGCGATATCGCTATCCTGCGCACCCTGGGCGCCACGCCGGGGCAGATCATGGCGATTTTCATGGTGCAGGGCACCGTGATCGGCGTGGTCGGCACCTTGATCGGTACGGCTGTGGGAATCCTGGCCGCACTGAATGTGAGTGCGGCGATCGCCGGCCTCGAAACCCTGATCGGCCACAAGTTTCTCAACGCCGACGTCTACTTCATCGATTACCTGCCGTCCCAGGTGCAAACCCAGGACGTGCTGATGGTGGGTGGCGCCGCGTTGGTCCTGAGCTTCCTTGCCACCCTGTATCCAGCCTGGCGCGCGGCACGTACCCAGCCAGCACAGGCCTTACGTTATGAGTGAATCGGGCATGAGTGAAAAAGCAATCCTGAGCTGCCGCAACCTGGGCAAATCCTATGAGGAAGGCCCGGAATCGGTGGTGGTGCTGTCCAACCTGCAACTTGAGCTGCATCCGGGCGAGCGCGTGGCGATCGTCGGCAGTTCCGGCTCCGGCAAAAGTACCTTGCTCAACCTGCTGGGCGGCCTCGATACGCCGTCCCAGGGCAGCGTCTGGCTGGCCGGTGAAGAGCTGTCGGCCCTGGGTGAAAAAGCCCGTGGCCAGTTGCGCAACCGTTCGCTGGGCTTTGTGTACCAGTTTCACCACCTGTTGCCGGAATTCACTGCGCTGGAAAACGTGTGCATGCCGCTGTTGATCGGCAAGACTGCGATCCCGCAGGCGCGCGAGCGTGCCAAGGCGTTGCTGGAGCGCGTCGGCCTTGGCCATCGCCTGGAGCACAAGCCGGCCGAATTGTCCGGCGGCGAGCGCCAGCGTGTCGCGATTGCCCGTGCCCTGGTGAACAACCCGGGCCTGGTGATGCTCGATGAGCCGACCGGCAACCTCGACTCCCACACCGCCCAGGGCATCAAGGACTTGATGCTGGAACTGAGCACCCAGATGCGCACCGCGTTCCTGGTGGTGACCCATGACATGAGCATGGCCCGCCAGATGGACCGTGTGCTGCACCTGCAGGAAGGTCACTTGGTCGCCATCTGACCCGTTTCAAGCCCGGTGCCTATAGCGCCGGGTTTTTTCATTTTTTCAACGGTGCCCGCGAATGTTCAGACCGTTATCGATTTTCATCGGCACGCGCTATACCCGCGCCAAGCGCCGCAACCGTTTTGTTTCGTTTATCTCGATGACCTCGATGATCGGCCTCGCCCTGGGCGTGCTGGCAATGATTGTGGTGCTGTCGGTGATGAACGGCTTCCAGCGCGAAATGAGCTCGCGCATCCTCGGCATGGTGCCCCACGCGACCATCGTCGGCGTGAACCCGATCGATGATTGGCAGCCGGTAGCTGCGGCGGCGATGAAAAATCCAGAAGTCACCGCCGCTGTTCCGTTCACGCAGATGGACGGCATGTTCTCCTACAAGGGCGCGATGCAGCCGATCGAGATCAGCGGCGTCGATCCGGCGCAGGAAGGCAAGGTGTCGATCGTGGCCCAGCACATCGTGCAGGGCAAACTCGACGACTTGAAGCCCGGCGAGTTCGGCGTAGTCGTCGGTGAAATCACCGCGCGGCGTTTTCGCCTGAGTGTGGGCGACAAGCTGACCCTGATCGTGCCGGAAATCAGCAGCGCCCCGGGCGGTATCACCCCACGCATGCAGCGCTTGAATGTGGTCGGCATCTTCAAGGTCGGCGCCGAGCTGGATGGCTCCATGGCCCTGATCCATATGGCCGACGCTGCCGAGATACAGCATTGGCAGCCGAACCAGGTGCAGAGCGTGCGCCTGGCGGTGAAGGACCTGTACGCAGCGCCCAAGGTCTCGACGGACATCGCCGGCAGCCTCGGTGCAGCCTACAAGGCGGATGACTGGACCCACACCCAGGGCAGCCTGTTCAGCGCGATGAAGATGGAAAAGACCATGATCGGCCTGCTGTTGCTGATGATCGTCGCCGTGGCCGCGTTCAACATCATCGCGACCTTGATCATGGTGGTGAACGACAAGGGCGCAGACATCGCGATCCTGCGCACCATCGGCGCCACGCCTCGGCAGATCATGGCGATCTTCATGGTGCAGGGCACGGTGATCGGCATCGTCGGCACCTTGATCGGCGGGGTGCTGGGGGTGATTGCGGCGCTGAATGTCAGTGAGCTGGTGGGCTGGCTGGAGCGCGTGACGGGGCAGCATATCTTCAGTTCGGATGTGTATTTTGTCAGCAACCTGCCGTCGGAGCTGCAGGGTGGGGATGTGTTGTTGATTTGCTCGGCGGGGTTTGTGTTGAGCTTCTTGGCGACCATCTACCCGGCGTATCGCGCGGCGAAGATTGAGCCGGCGCATGCCCTCAGATATTCGTAGCCGTTAACACCGCGATCGCAGGTAAGTCAGCTCTCACATTTGAATGTATTCACAAGCTGGCTTGCCTCCGATAGGGTCCGCCAGCTTGCCTCAATCCTCCTTCGGCAACTCAATCACAAACCGCGTCCACCCCGCCTGCGACTCACAATAAATCCTTCCGCCATGCGCTCGCACGATCGACTGGGTAATCGCCAGGCCCAGCCCTGCATGCTCGCTGCTGCCTTCACGGCGCGCCGGGTCGACTCGATAGAAGCGATCAAACAGGCGCGGTAACAGCGCCGGTGCAATACCTTCACCGCTGTTCTCCACGGTCAGCGTCACCCCGCGGGCATCTTCTGTCATCCGTACCCGCACTTCGCCACCCGCCGGGGTAAACCGCAGTGCGTTATCCAGCAGGTTCGACAAGGCACGGCGCAGCATGCTGCGATCGCCGCGTGTATGGGCAGCGCCTGCGCACACCAGGCTGACCTGCGCGTCTTCGGCCAGCAGCGTGAAGAACTCCAGCAACGCGTCGACTTCCTCCGCCAGCGCCAGCGGTTCGCGCGTGGGCACCAGCAAGCCGTGGTCGGCCTTGGCCAGGTAGAGCATGTCGTTGACCAGTTGCGCCATCCATTGCAGCTCTTCCAGGTTGCTGTGCAGCGCCTCGCGGTAGTCCTCCAGCGGGCGCGGCTGGGTGAGGATGACCTGGGTGTGGGTCAACAGGTTCGACAGCGGCGTGCGCAGTTCGTGGGCGATATCGGCGGAGAACGCCGAAAGGCGCTGGAACGCGTCATCCAGGCGACCGAGCATCGCGTTGAAGACCTGGGCCAGTTCCGCCAGCTCTGGCGGCATGTGCTGCTCGGGCAGGCGCTGGGTCAGGGAATGCGCGGAGACGCTGGCCGCCACATCGCCCATGCGTCGCAAGGGCCGCAACCCACTGCGCGCGGCCCAGGCACCGAGCAATGCGGTGGCCAGGGCCGAGAGGCCGACGGTCAGCCAGATCAGGTGCTGCATGCGCTGCAGGAAGTGTTGGTGGTGAGTGATGTCGAGTATCAGGCTCAGTTGCGGCGAGTCCGGCTGGCTTGGCGCCAGTGGCACGTTGTACACGCGGTAGTCGGTGCCGGCGTTCTGCAGGCGGTGCAAGCCCGGTGCCTCGGGCAAGCTCATGCCCGCCGCGCCGTCAAACCAGCGCTGGCCAGCGGCGCTGATGCGCAGCGTCAGGTCGGGTTGGCGAGTGAGTTCGGTGCGCAGTTGCGCTTCGCGCTGGGCAAACAGCTGCGGCGTGTCGACGCCCTGCAAGGTACTGCGCAAGGCGACTAGTTTGCCGTCGAGCAGTTGCTGGTCCAACTCGATAAAGTGCATTTCGCTGGCATGATTGAACAGCACGCCGGCCAGCAGCGACACCACCGCAGTACAGCCGGCAAACAGCAAGGCCAGGCGGCTGGCCAGGGACAGGCGCGAGATCAATTGCACCGTGCCTCCAGCACATAACCCATGCCGCGCACGGTGTGGATCAGCTTGGTGGGGTAGTTGTCGTCGACTTTCAGGCGCAACCGGCGGATCGCCACTTCGATGATGTTGGTGTCGCTGTCGAAATTCATGTCCCAGACCTGGGAGGCAATCAGCGACTTGGGCAGCACTTCGCCCTGGCGGCGCAGCAACAGTTCCAGCAGCGAGAACTCCTTGGCGGTGAGGTCGATGCGCTGGCCGTCCCGTTCGACACGGCGGCGAATCAAATCCAGGCGCAGGTCGGCCAACTGCAAGGCGGTTTCCTGCGGGGCACTGCTGCCACGGCGCAACAGGCTGCGCACGCGTGCCAGCAGTTCGGAAAAGGCGAAGGGTTTGACCAGGTAGTCGTCGGCGCCGAGTTCCAGGCCGTGCACGCGGTCTTCCACGGCGTCCCGGGCGGTCAGGAACAGCACCGGAATATCCAGGCCGGCGCCGCGCACCGCTTGCAGGATTTGCCAACCGTCGCGGCCGGGCAGCATCACATCGAGGATCAGCAGGTCGTAGTCGCCGGTCAACGCCAGGTGCTGGCCGCTGGCGCCGTCGGCCACCCATTCGGTGGTGAAGCCAGCCTCGGCCAGGCCCTGGCGCAGGTATTGGCCGGTTTTGGCTTGGTCTTCGACAATCAACAGTTTCATGGGCAGCTCTTGGCAAACAGGGCACGACCGGCTTTATACCGTGGAGGCCGGGGTAAGGGCGCAACCTGACAAAGTTGTAATCTAGCAGTCAGCTGGCTGGCAGCGGCGTCATCTTAGAGTGCTGATCCTGCGGTTTACATAGTTTCGGAGAAGAGAGATGGCGTTGCGTACTCCCCTGATGTTGGCAGGCTGCCTGTTGGCGCTGAGTTTCGGTGCGGCGGCTGACACGGCTCACACTTACGCGTTCGGCCAGCCGGCACCGGCGAACCAGGCCACGCGCACCGTGCAAGTCACGCTGCAGGACATTTCCTTTTCACCCAAGTCCTTGGACGTCAAGGCTGGTGAGACGGTGCGCTTTGTACTCGTCAACAAAGGCCAGTTGCTCCATGAATTCAACCTGGGTGACGCGGCGATGCATGCCGAGCACCAGAAGGAAATGTTGCAGATGCAAGCCAGCGGCATGCTTACCGCCACCGGTATGGGCAAGATGGACCACAGTGCGATGGGCCATGGCGACATGGGCGGCATGAAGCACGACGACCCCAACAGTGTGCTGGTGGAGCCGGGCAAAACCGCCGAGCTGACCTGGACCTTTACCAAGGCCGCCGGGCTTGAGTTCGCGTGCAACCTGCCGGGGCATTACCAGGCGGGGATGGTCGGCAAGCTGACCGTCGAGTAAGGCGGTTCTTAGAGGCGGGATCAAAGGCTGGTAGACTGGCGGGGTTTATTTAGCCAGGTTTCCGCCATGCATCCCGCAGCCGAACATTCGCCGCTGGGCAAGTCCAGTGAATACATCTCCACCTACACCCCCTCGTTGCTGTTCCCGATTCCGCGCGCCGCCAAATGGGCCGAGCTGGGCCTGAGCGCCGAGACCCTGCCTTATAAAGGCGTGGATTTCTGGAATTGCTTCGAATTGTCCTGGTTGTTGCCATCGGGCAAGCCGGTGGTGGCCATCGGTGAATTCAGCATTCCGGCCGATTCGCCGAACATCATCGAATCCAAGTCATTCAAGCTGTACCTCAATTCGCTCAACCAGAGCGCGTTTGCCGACGTACACAGCCTGGAAGCCACCCTGCGCACCGACCTCAGCGCGGCTGCCGGCAAGCCTGTGAGCGTGCGCGTGCGCAGCCTGGCCGAGGTTGAAGCCGAAGGCGTGCAGGCTTTGCCGGGTGTGTGCATCGACGATCTGGATATCAGCGTCAGCAACTACGAACACCCGCGCCCCGAACTCTTGCGCTGCGATGCTTCGCGTGTGGTCGAGGAGAGCGTGCACAGCCACTTGCTCAAATCCAACTGCCCGGTGACCAGCCAGCCAGACTGGGGCAGCGTGGTGGTGGACTATCGCGGGGCGGCACTCGATCACGCCAGTTTGCTCGAATACCTGGTGAGCTTTCGCCAGCATTCGGACTTCCATGAGCAGTGCGTGGAGCGCATCTTCCTCGACCTGCAGCGCTTGCTCAAGCCAGAGAAACTGACGGTGTATGCGCGGTATGTGCGGCGTGGCGGGCTGGATATCAACCCGTACCGCAGCACCGAGGATGTGGCGTTCCAGAACGTGCGCCTGGCTCGCCAGTAGTTATCACGCAAATCAAATGTGGGAGCTGGCTTGCCTGCGACTGCGGTGTATCAGTCACCTGATGGATGACTGAATGATCGCGATCGCAGGCAAGCCAGCTCCCACATGGGTTTCTGCGCTTGTCTTGGGGCTGGGTTCAGATCCCGATGTTGCCGAGGGTGATCATGATATTGCGCAATGTGCCGGAAATGACCGGATGATCGGCATCGAACTCTATGGCCGCTTGGTTCACATCATCGGAAATACTCGGCGTCTGAGTCGCCGGTTCAAGTTCAAGTTGTAATTCAAACTTGGCAATCAAGGCTTCCAGCGCTTCGCGTTTTTCTTCCGGCAGCGGCGGTTCCTGTTCCAACTGCCCGCGCAGGATCTCGACCTGTTCTTCCAGTTTTTTGCGATCAGGCATGACGTGGTTCCTTTTATCGATAGGCACTGGCATAGACCACGGCACGCCGAGAAAGGTCTACGAGCTGACCTGTAGATTAATCCACTGGCGCCCTCCGTGCATGATCTCGATCAGGGCTTCTCGCCCTTGAGCTGGCGCAGGCTGATGTCGGCCAGGCAACTGCCGAGCTCGCCCAGGTGGTCGATCACCGAGTGCACGCCCAGGCCATACAGGGCGACGGTGGCCTTGCCGCGCTTGTACTCGCGCTCCTGCTCGCTCAGCGCCCGCCATTGCTCGGGGGCCATGCCGCACAGCGAGCCGCACGAGGCCAGGCCGATGGTCCACAGGCCAGCGTTCAGCCCCGATTGCAGCAAGCGCGGCTCGCCGCTGACCAGCACGCAGCCTTCCAGGCGTTCGATATTCAGTTCCATCAAGGCTTGCCAGCACGCGTGGGGCGCAGGCCAGCGGATGGAGGAGGGCGATGCAGCCTTGAGCCACTCGGGGAGTGAGGCCGACAGCGCGGTGGTCACCGGGGGTGGCAATTCATCCAGCCAGGCACAGGGCACGCCTTGATCCTTCAGGCTACGCAGGATTTTCAGGGCGCCGGGTGTGGCATCGGAACCAAGCGTGGGGGAATCGGTGCGTGCCCGGGAACCGAAGTCCACCAGGCAGCCACTCAGGCCAAACAGAACTGCAGTCAAGGCAGGCGCGCTGGCGATGGCAATCTCGGCGTGAGGCATTTCAACATCCCTGAAATAGCCCTGACGCTAACGGGGCACGATGACAAGCCGATGACAGCAGGGTTAATTGTAGGAATTTTGTGCATTTCCCGTATGTCGTTTCCTGCATGCTGCCTAATTGGACACTTCCGTCATATACTGGCCGTCTTATTCAGGGCATAGCGCCCATGACAGACCATTCGAGGAGCAAAAGCTATGCGCTGGAGCCACTACTTCGCTCAGCTGTCGGTGTGTGCCACTGTGCTGCTGGCGCCGTTCGCCGCACAGGCCGCGTCCGAAGACGATCCATGGGAAAGCGTCAACCGCCCGATCTTCACCTTCAACGACACCGTTGATACCTACGCGCTCAAGCCGTTGGCCCAGGGCTATCAGTTTGTGACCCCGCAGTTCGTGCAGGACGGCGTGCACAACTTCTTCCGCAACATCGGCGATGTCGGCAACCTGGCCAACAACGTGCTGCAACTCAAGCCGCATGCGGCGGGTGTGGACACGGCTCGCCTGCTGATGAACACCACCTTCGGTGTGCTGGGGTTTATCGATGTCGGCACCAAAATGGGGCTGCAGCGCAGTGACGAAGACTTCGGCCAGACCCTCGGCTACTGGGGCGTCGGCAGTGGGCCTTACGTGATGCTGCCGTTGCTGGGCCCGAGCACCTTGCGTGACGCGCCGTCCAAGTACGTGGACAGCTACACCCAACCGTACCGCTACATGAACGATATCGGCTGGCGCAACAGCACCTTCGGCCTGAATATCGTGGACACCCGTGCCAGCCTGCTCGACAGCGAGAAGCTGATCACCGGCGACAAATACACGTTTATCCGCAACGCCTACCTGCAGAACCGTGAGTTCAAGGTCAAGGATGGCAAGGTCGTCGACGACTTCTAAGCCGTGACGTTTTGAAATGAAAAAAGGCGACCCTGGCGGTCGCCTTTTTTTGTGCGCACTTTTCAGTGCATTTTCAAGATCTTGAGGCCCAGTTGCTGCTCCTCACCGGTGGTCTTGGTCCAGACCACTTCGGTGTCCGCCTCCAACCCCTTGAGTGCGGCGTGCTCCGATTCGATGCGCACCGTCAGGTGGTCGCCCGCCTTGAATTGGCGAGGCGCCTGGACCTGCATCCCGGAGCTTGAAAGGTCCACGCACACCCCGGCAATCTCCTGCCCGGCGTGGATAAGAGACACATCGGCATCCACGCGCATGCGGATGAAATCGCGTTTTTCGGCGTAGTCGCGCTCGTGTTCGCTCATGGGTTCCATCCTTACTTTGTGTTGTGGTCGTGCCCGTTCTTATAACTCCCGGTGATTTGCGGTGTAAAGACGCCCGGCGACCATCGGCATGAGCTTGAAACCCCTGGCGGATGGGAGTACCGTCTGCGCCTTAGAAGGGCACCTCTGCTTTACCGTTGTGCGTGGGCTAAAATCCCGTATGTTGTAGGACAGAGAGGCTAGAAAGCGAATCCAGTACGTGCGCCCGGCCATTGCCGAGCCACCTACGCCAACCTAATTCTGGCGCCGTTTGCCCACATGCAAAAAACCAGTGCCACGCTGCTGATAATCGATGACGACGAAGTAGTGCGCGCGAGCCTCGCGGCCTATTTGGAAGACAGTGGCTTCAGCGTCCTGCAGGCCAGCAATGGCCAACAGGGTCTCCAAGTGTTCGAGCGCGACAAGCCCGACCTCGTGATCTGCGACCTGCGCATGCCCCAGATGGGCGGCCTCGAGCTGATTCGCCAGGTGACCGAGCTTGCTCCGCAGACGCCGGTGATTGTCGTGTCCGGTGCCGGGGTGATGAACGATGCCGTCGAGGCCTTGCGCCTGGGCGCTGCCGACTACCTTATCAAGCCCCTGGAAGACCTGGCGGTGCTGGAGCACTCGGTACGTCGCGCCCTGGACCGTGCGCGCCTGTTGTTGGAAAACCAGCGTTACCGCGGAAAGCTCGAAACCGCCAACCGCGAACTCGAAGCCAGCCTCAACCTGCTCCAGGAAGACCAGAACGCCGGTCGCCAGGTGCAGATGAACATGTTGCCGGTCAGCCCGTGGACCATCGACGAATTCCAGTTCGCTCACCAGATCATCCCGTCGTTGTACCTGTCGGGTGATTTCGTCGACTACTTCCGTGTTGATGAGCGGCGTGTCGCGTTTTACCTGGCCGATGTTTCCGGCCATGGCGCATCCTCTGCCTTTGTAACCGTGTTGTTGAAGTTCATGACCACACGGCTGTTGTTCGAATCCAAGCGCAATGGCACCTTGCCGGAGTTCACCCCCTCCGAGGTGTTGGGCCACATCAACCGGGGCTTGATCAGTTGCAAGCTGGGCAAGCACGTGACGATGGTAGGCGGCGTGATTGATGAAGAAACCGGTCTTTTGACCTACAGCATCGGCGGTCACCTGCCGATGCCGGTTTTGTACACTCCCGACAGTGTGTGCTACCTGGAAGGGCGTGGCCTGCCCGTAGGCTTGTTCAATGAAGCGACCTACGAAGACCACATCCTGGAGCTGCCACCGGCGTTCAGCCTGACGCTGATGTCCGATGGCATCCTGGACCTGCTTCCAGAGCCTACACTCAAGGAGAAAGAAGCTGCCTTGCCCCAAAAGGTCAAGTCGGCGGGCGGCAGCCTGGATGGCCTGCGGCAGGTTTTTGGATTGGCCACGCTAGGGGAGATGCCGGATGATATCGCCCTATTGGTGTTGAGCAGGAATCTTTGATGAGTACCGGAAGAATCCAATTCGCCGAGCAAGACGGGACCTTCGTCCTGAAGTTTGTCGGTGAAGTGCGCCTGACCTTGTGTTCGGCGCTGGATGCGACGATTGAGCGGATTTTCACAGCGTTGAATTTTTCGGCGATCGTGATCGATCTGACCGAAACCCGCAGCATCGATAGCACCACCCTTGGGTTGTTGGCCAAGTTGTCCATTCTGTCTCGGCAGAAGGTCGGCCTGTTGCCGACGGTCGTCACCACCCATGAAGACATCACCCGTCTGCTGCAGTCCATGGGTTTTGACCAGGTGTTCAACATCGTTGATCGCCCGATCCCATGCCCTGAATGCCTGACCGACCTGCCTTCCCAGGATCAGTCCGAGGAAGTGGTGCGGGTCAAGGTGCTGGAAGCGCACAAGATCCTGATGGGCCTGAACGAGTCCAATCGCGAAGCGTTCCACGACCTCGTGAATGCCCTCGAACGCCACTGACCTGGATTCCAACGGTAGGCGCTGGCTTGCCAGCGATGGCGGCGTGTCGATCACCTTATCCGTTGCTGCCGCACCCGTGAGCAAGCGTGCGCCTGCAACTTGAACGGTGGCCGGCTCAAGATCGATGAAACACAAAAAAGGGCGGTACCCGCGAGGGTGCCGCCCTTTTTGCTACCGCCGCTTTTACAGCTTGGCAGTCAGCAACGCCTCCAGTTTCTCCTGGTCGCGAGCAAACTGACGAATACCCTCGGCCAGTTTCTCGGTGGCCATCGCATCCTCGTTGGACTCCCAACGGAACTGCGCTTCTGTCAGATGCACACGGGCTTCGCCGGCATGGCCTGGCGAAAGCTTGCGCTCCAACTTGCCTTCATCGGCTGCCAGCTTCTCCAGCAGATCCGGGCTGATGGTCAGGCGATCACACCCGGCCAGCTCTTCGATCTGGCTCAGATTACGGAAGCTCGCCCCCATCACCACGGTCTTGTAGCCATTGGCCTTGTAGTAGTTGTAGATGCGCGTTACCGACTGCACACCTGGGTCTTCGGCGCCGGTGTAGTCATTGCCATTGGCCTTCTTGTACCAGTCATAGATACGGCCCACGAACGGCGAGATCAGGAACACGCCGGCTTCTGCGCACGCTACGGCCTGGGCGAAGGAGAACAGCAGCGTCAGGTTGGTCTGGATGCCTTCTTTCTCGAGCTTCTCCGCCGCGCGGATACCTTCCCAGGTGGAGGCGATCTTGATCAGCACGCGATCACGGCCAACACCAGCCTTGTCGTACAGGTCGATCAGGCGATGCGCACGCTTGAGCACGGCGTCGGTATCGAATGACAGGCGCGCATCCACTTCGGTGGAGATGCGCCCAGGCACCACTTTCAGGATTTCCTGGCCGACGGCCACTGCAAACCGGTCGCTGGCCAGGCCGACATCACCGTTGCAGTCCTTCACGCACTCATCCAGCAGCTTGGCATAGCCTGGAATCGAGGCGGCCTTGAGCAGCAGGGAAGGGTTGGTGGTGGCGTCTTGCGGCTTGAGCTTGGCGAGGGTTGAGAAATCGCCGGTATCGGCTACGACAGTGGTGAATTGCTTGAGTTGTTCCAGCTTGGAAGTCATGGGCGTGCTCTGTCCTATGGGTCTGATGACATTACCCGAGCGCTGGCAGGCGCTCAAGGGCGCAAATGCGTTCGATCGTTTGCGAGGGCAACAACCTGAAAACAGCCGTTTGAATGACTGATCTTGCTGGTAAATAGGAGGGCAAAACGGCCGGCAGGTTCAACCCAACTGCCCTGCGGGCAACGCAGCCCCGTGGAAGCCGTCTCCCTGTGGCGAGCAGGCTTGCCCTGCGTTGGGTCGCGCAGCGGCCCTAAACCTATGAACGCG
>NZ_MAUE01000010.1 GCF_001702265.1 Pseudomonas aylmerensis | reverse complement strand
TGGGGGCGCTTCGCACCCCAACGCAGGGCAAGCCTGCTCGCCACAACAGCCCAGCCACTCAACAGTTCCCTGGCGCCCAGCCCATCAGCGCCCCTCCAACAACTCCCCAGCCTGGTCCAGCAAGGCCAAAGGGTCCGTGGCTTTATGAATATCCACCGACAACAACTGCCGAAACTTGCGCGCCCCGGGGAAGCCCGTGCCCAGTCCCAGCACATGCCGTGTGATGTGATGCATCGAACCGCCCGTGGCCAAGTGCTGCGCAATATAAGGCCGCAACTGCGCCAGCGCCTCAGCCCGGCTGATCACCGGCTGCGAGCTGCCATACAACTGCTGATCCACCTCTGCCAGCAAATACGGATTGTGATAGGCCTCGCGGCCGAGCATTACGCCGTCAAATGTCTGCAAGTGCTCGTGGCACTGCTCCAGCGTCTTGATCCCGCCATTGAGTATAATCTCCAGCTCGGCAAAATCCTGCTTCAACTGCGCCGCCACGTCATAACGCAACGGTGGAATGTCCCGATTCTCCTTGGGCGACAACCCCTCCAGAATCGCGATCCGCGCATGCACGGTAAAACTGGTGCAGCCCGCGTCCTTGACCTGCCCGACGAAATCACACAGCTCGGCGTAACTGTCCCGGCCGTTGATCCCGATACGATGCTTCACCGTCACCGGAATCGACACTGCATCGCGCATCGCCTTCACACAATCGGCCACCAGGGCCGGGTGACCCATCAGGCACGCGCCAATCATGTTGTTCTGCACGCGGTCGCTGGGGCAGCCCACGTTCAGGTTCACCTCGTCATACCCCGCAGCCTCAGCCATGCGCGCGCACGCAGCCAGATCCGCCGGCACACTGCCGCCCAACTGCAACGCAAGCGGGTGCTCGGCTTCGTTGTGACGCAGGAAGCGTTCGTGATCGCCGTGCAGGATTGCGCCGGTGGTGACCATCTCGGTGTAGAGCAGGGCGTGCTTGGAGAGCAGGCGCAGGAAATACCGGCAGTGGCGGTCGGTCCAATCCATCATGGGGGCGACGCTAAAGCGCCGAGACAGTGCGGGGCTTGATTCTGCTGGGCTAAAGCTCTGTTTATCTAGCATTTTACTCAACGTGTTCTTGACGTGTTTTGGGGCGTTTTCAGGCTTTTTTACAGGTTTGGTGGTACGAGGTACCGTTCAAAAACTAACGCGTACCACTTTCGATATGGCGACTATCAGGGCAAGAAAACTGGCAGATGGGACGGTGAGCTACACAGCTCAAATCCCCATCAAGCGCGACGGAGTGCAAGTCTACCAAGAGAGCCAGATCTTCGCCCGGAAACAGGCCGCCCAGGCCTGGATCAAGCGACAGGAGACGGAGTTGGCTCAGTCCTCGACGACAGAAACGGCGACCTAGTGACGCTGTACCGCGTCGTGCAGAACCACCTGGAAGAATTCGTGCGCCAGTTCAAATGGGCGCTAAGCTCCCGCCAGGTGTTCGAGTGGCAGAAGATGACACGTCCTGAGACCCTCACCGACACCCAGTATGCCGGGCACCACGCCTTCGCTGCCAAGGTACGAGGCGGACGTTTGGCGCCGCGACCACATCCTGGTTGGAGCGCGCTGAATGTTACGATCGGGCCCACAACTTTCACTGGATGCATTCGCCTTACTGGCAGACGACAGGCGATGGGGTAGATGTTCCTTTTTGAGAATTATCAGCGCATGGGCGGACTTCATGCGGCGCGGTAAGGGAAGGTGATGGTCCTCATCAATGACCACTCCTATAGTCATAAGGTGTTTGGAGAGTTTTATTGTATCTGCTATAGCACTGCTATTGGACGGCAGAGAAAGGCGCAGGCCGGCGGAGAACTGATTGTTATGAATTGCAAGTCAGATGCTTTGGAAGGGCGATTGAAGCGTGCTGTGAAGCAACGCAATCCGGGCTTCCTAGCCAGCGGCAATGCTCTGCGCAGGTTTAGCAGTTCTTGACTTGACTTGACCAACAGACTGCATGCATGTAGAACATCCTTCAGCCATTTAAGCGGCAGGGTAGAAAAGCACTCAAGATGAATGCGGTATTAGTGTTTGGTTGAAAAGTAAGACGCCCGTCGCAATATAAAATATTAAAATTTATCGTGTGAATATGACCTCTCTGAAAAAAATATGTGTTGTTACTGGTACCCGAGCAGACTACGGGCTGTTGCTTCCGCTTATTAAAAAAATATCTGAAGATTCCTCCTTTGAACTTCAAATTATTGCTACCGGTTCACACTTGTCTCCTCAGTTCGGTCTCACGTATAGGGAGATTGAGGCAGACGGGTTCACGATAAATAGTAAAGTTGAAATACTCACTCGATCAGACTCTGCAGTGGGGGTTCTAAGCTCCATGGCATTAGGGTTAGTGGGGATTTCAAGTGCTTTTAGTGAGTTGAAACCGGACCTGATTGTAGGGCTGGGTGACCGATACGAACTCATGGTGACCGCACAAGTAGCATTAATGATGCAAATACCGCTTGCTCATTTGTCGGGTGGTGATACGGGTAGCGGAACCTACGATAATACCATTAGGCATTGTGTGACGAAGATTGCGTCTCTGCACTTTGTGACTCATGAGGATGCCAGGCAACGAGTGTTGCAGCTTGGAGAAAGGGATGACCGGGTGTTTTGCCTTGGGTCAACGTGTGTTGAAAATATAAAGAATACACCACTTCTGTCTCGGGAAGCGTTGGAAGAAAGCCTGGGGGTGAAGTTACAGGAAAAGCTATTTTTGGTTACTCATCATCCGTTAACGATGGGTGATGAATCGTCTGAAGATGAGTTGCGCGAACTGCTGAATGCAATCCGGACGTATTTGGACCGAGGTGACGTATCTGTAATTTTCACCAAGGCCAATGCCGATAATGGTGGGCAAGCAATCAACCAGATTCTTGAAGATTTTTCTGATAGCCAACAGAATGCCTTTCTTTTTGACTCCCTTGGACGGCTTCGCTATTTGAGTGCGGTCAAACACGCGGCGGTTGTGATAGGGAATTCGTCAAGTGGGATTTACGAAGCTCCTTATCTCAATACTCCGACAGTAGATATTGGTCTGCGCCAGAGCGGGCGCGCCGCGCCAACCTCCGTCATAAGGTCGACAGCCATTGCACATGATATTTGTGAAGCGATAGATCGTGCACTGAGTGAAAATTTTGACGGTGTGCAAATGATTTATGGAGAGGGTAATACATCTGGGCAGATATTGGAAAAAATTAAACAAATGATAGGTATTCCAAACCTGTCGGCCAAAGAGTTTGTAGACAGGGAGGTCAAGTGATGATTTTGGATTTTTCAGAGTGGTCGAGCTACAAGGAACGTTTGGAAGCGCTGTTTCACGATAGTTTTGGTAAAAGTATTGACCCTGCCTACTTTGACTGGCGTTATATAAATAATCATAAAGAGCAGCTTCTTTTCTCTCTTGAGGTCGATGCTCAGACAGTTGCTGCAAGCTATTCTGCATTCCCGGTAGACTTGGAGTGTGATGGGAAGGTTGTGCGCACTGCACTGTCCATGACCACAATGACGCATCCAGAATGGCGCGGGAAGGGGTTGTTTCCGAAGTTGGCTACTGAGCTCTACACCGAGTCGAAGGGCGAAATAGCTGCGATCTGGGGGTTCCCTAATGCGAACAGTCACTCCACATTTATCAATAAGTTAGAGTGGTCGGATATTTACGAAATCCCAACGATGACGCTTGATCTTGCAAAGGTACAGGCCGGCCATTTTCAAGATGATTTCCTCGTGAAAAGAGACGATGATTTTTTGGAGGGGTACTCTCATCAGCACGATGACGGACTTATCAGGGTTCATAAGTCTCGCGAGTATTTACGTTGGAGATATGCGGACAACCCAGTTAATAGCTATGAAAATCATATTGTTTCTAAGGCTGGGGTCGCTTCCTCGTACCTAGTGACTAAGGTTTTCGGAAATAGTATCGATGTGGTTGACATGTGTTTTTCTAATGCCGCAGAAGCGAAAGCTCTTCTTGGTCACATTATCAAAAAGTCGATTTCCGAGAGCCTGGTGAGCATCAATTGCTGGATGCCTACTCATCATTGGTCTCATGCGATTTTAGAACGGCTGGGTTTCACAAATGTGGCACCGATAACCTATTTTGCCGGGCGGCAGTTGAATCCTGAAAAGCTCCCTGGGCAGTGGGCTAGCTATCGTGGGTGGTACTTACAGATGGGTGATTCGGACGTTTATTGATTTTCCAAATAATTCTGAACTTCAAGTGTTGAACTATGAAAACTTTGATTATTGCACCGCACCCGGATGATGAGATTTTAGGCGTTGGTGGGACGGCACTTCGCAGGAAAGCGGAAGGCTGCAGTGTGGCATGGCTAATTGTAACTTCCATTTCCGTAGACGATGGATGGCCAAAAGAGAAAGTCGATAAAAGGGCGGCGGAAATTAAGCGCGTTAGAGAATTGATCGGCTTCGATGAGGTTTATGAGCTGGGTTTTCCGGCCGCTAACGTTGATAAGTTTCCACTGGGCGATTTGGTTCAGTCGTTTTCGGAAGTGTTCAAATCATTTGAGCCGGATGAGGTGTTTCTTCCTCATTTTTCAGATGTGCATTCCGATCACCGTGTGACATTTGATGCCGTTGCTGGATGCACAAAGTGGTTCAGATATCCATCGGTCAAACGAGTTTTGGCTTATGAAACCCTTTCTGAGACAGAGTTTGGGTTGGGTGGGCAGACTAAGTTTTCACCGAATTTCTATATCGATATCAGTGCCCATCTCGAAAAGAAGCTGGCGGCTATGGCAATTTATGAGTCAGAGCTTGGCGTGTTTCCTTTTCCTCGTAGCAACGAGGCTATACGAGCACTCGCGACGCTGCGGGGCGCTGCCTCGGGTTGCCTGGCAGCCGAAGCGTTTGAGCTTTTAAGAGAGCGCCAGTAAGCGGTTTGGGTGGGGTTAGGGATCGTTGCAGCGAATGACTAGGCTGCACGATCTATACTCCAATGCCTAGATTTATCAGTCGCTCATATTTCAGGCTACACAATGTAGCACTGGGGATGAAAAACCAAAGCTTTTCACTGCTGAATTTTTATCTTGATCGAGCAAGTGAGTAGGTAAGGTAGGGGGCAAGTTTATGAGAGATCAGGGGCAGGATTCATGCTGTGCCTGCCCTGGTCTTGGATGCCCGCTTCAATCACCCCGAAACGACAGTCCCTTTTTTTAAAAGTCTCAAGACTGTCGCGGCGGTGAAGGTTGCACGCCGGCTTGCCTATCGACCGAAGAGGGGGGGGGGCTCTCCTCGGCCAATAGGGCAAAAAATCGCTGTGAAAAAAAAGCGGCGCAGTGCAATAATGGCTTCAGGCCATTATCTGATTTCTTATAAGTACTATTAATGAAAACGACATTTTCTGCGAAATTGTTTATTGTTTTTGTTGCGTCGCTATTGGTCTGCACTATCTATTTTCTGGTTGAAGCATTTCTATAGCGCACTTCACGTCCGACGGGCGTGTTGGTGTTGCTGTATGAGAAATCTACTGATCACAAACAGGCTGCCCAATATCAAGCCTAAAAAGCCACCTAGCAAAGTGAATTTTTTTGAGGGTGTGGTATTGGTGGCTTTTACGTCGTCGATGGCGTTGAACGCTCGCACGTTATCACCAGGAGTCAAGGCAGGTAAGTTCAGCGCGATGGCGTCCGTGTTCGCTGCATCCAGGGCGGATTTGAGTTGGGATCGCGCCAGCGCTTCAGTTGTAGCAGTGGCCGATGCGACATACAGAATAGCCTCGTTTTTACCTGTCTTCGGCGTAGTTTCCTTCACGTTAACCGACTGCGCCGCCATCACGCCCATGGCCGTATAGAACATGTCGTTTTGTATTGAACTGTAGAGTTCGGTTTCCTTCAGTGGTGGATTCGCTTGGGTGCTTGCATCGTTGTCTTTAATTTCTTTATATAAGCTGTAGAGCGACGACTTGGTGATGTAAGTACTGGCAGTCCATTGTTCGGGAGCCGTTGCATTGATTGCAAATGAGACAGCCGCGCCCGCGAGCGTGGTGGCTATGATGGTTTTCTTACTTGACCACAAGGCGAGGAGAAGTGGAATCAGGTCTATTTCATCATCTGTGGAACGCGGTTTTGAATTCGTTGAAATGCTCACGAAAAATTCCTTTATTTACGTTCCCGGATTGTAGAGAAAAAATCGACATATGACATGTATTAATCCCAACGCGATTAAATGCGAATAGTTCCTGTTTGTTGTGGCGGGTGTTGTTTCAATCGACTGTTCGCGCTTTGATTGCAGTTTGAACTGCAGCTGGCACGTACAGAAGTTTCATGATGCCTGGCAACACACTGGCATAGGATCACTCGCACGACCGATTCGTTCACGCTTGAGCCGCCAGGGATCTGAAAAATGCGCTTGAACCTTATAAAAACCATGCTTATTGCCGGTGTTGTGCTGCTCAGTGGTTGCGCGGGCGTCAGCACCAGTACATGCCTTTCCGAAGGCTGTCAGTCGTTCGATGGCCATGGCGCCGCAAATGCGACCAAGGTGAACGTTGGCGGGAGCGGGTTGGGCAGTAGTTTCAGCCAGTACAGCTCAGGCTTGCTGCACGATTAAACCCGTGATCGGGGCAGGGTTACCTGCCCCTTTTTCGTTCAATGACCGCCTTGCATCCGTCGTGCCATCAGGTAAACGCCCAGTCCGACCAGCGCCGTGGCCGCGCCGATATACCCGGTGCTGGTCCATCCCAGCCCCGCTGTAATCGCCATGCCGCCAAACCACGGGCCCAGCGCGTTGGCCAGGTTGAACGCAGCATGGTTGGACGCGGCCGCCAGGCTCGGTGCTTCGTGCGCGATGTCCATCAGGCGGATTTGCAGCGGTGCGGCCAGTGACACCATGGTGCCGACCAGGCCGATGCCCAGCAGCACGCCCCAGAGCGACCCCGCGGCGAATGGGAAGAACAGCAGCACCGCCATCGACCACACCAGAATCAAACCCACCGCCCGAAATTGCAGGCGATCAAACAGCTTGCCGCCGGCAATGTTGCCGATAATCCCGCCGACGCCAAATGCGGCCAGCCCGAACGGAATCCATTGCGGTGTCACCTTGGTGACTTCAAGCATCGTCGGCGCCAGGTAGCTGAACACGCAGAACATCCCGGCAAAGCCGATGGCGCCAATGGCCAGGGCCATCCACACCTGGGGTTTGGTGAAGGCGCGCAGTTCCTTGCGCGGGTCGCTGCGCGGTTCATCGCGCCGATCGGGGACGTAGCGCCAGACCAGCGCAATCGTGCACACGGCGATGGCACTGACCAGTGCAAATGCCGAACGCCAACCCAGATACTGGCCGAGGAAGGTGGCAATCGGGTTGCCCAGCAGCATCGCCAGGGTCAGCCCCATCATTACCCGCGCGACGGCGCCGGCGCGTTTGTCGGTGGGCACCATGCTGGAGGCGACGACGGCCGCGATGCCAAAGTAGGCGCCATGGGGCAGGCCACTGATAAAGCGGAAAGCCACCAGTGAACCAAAGGTCGGGGTGAACGCCGTGGCCAGGTTGCCCAAGGCATACAGCCCCATCAACAGCAGCAACATATGTTTGCGCAGCAGTTTGGCGCCGAGGATTGCCAGCAGTGGCGCGCCGACCATCACGCCCAGGGCATAGGCACTGATGGCGTGGCCGACCTGGGGTTCGCTGAGGTTGAGGTTGTGGGCAATGTCGGGCATCAGGCCCATGATGGCGAATTCGCCGGTACCGATAGCGAAAGCGCCCACGGCCATGGCCGCTTCCATTTTGGCGGCACTGCGCGCGGGCAGCACGTGCCCGGGAGTTTGGTGGATAGACATGGATCGCTCTGTTTGGATGAATGGCACGAAGGAGAGCCGCCGATGCTACGCAAGCAGCGACGAAGGTGTCTAGAACAGCCTTTTTCGGCAGAGTTCCATCGCCCTGGCCACCCTGTGACCCCACGTCGCGCCCATCGGGCTTGACAGTAAAGCGTTAAAACCCGCGTTTTAGAGCTGTCAATTGGCCAAACAGCGCATAACCGCTGTTTGGCGTGATATTCTGCGCGCCGTCTTGGTCTAGTCTTTCCCCGGTGCGTACACCCGTATACGTCCCGGTGATTGGCTGTCGCCCAGGTAGCTGAAGCCAATAATGATAAGAAGTCAGCGCAGAAGGGACATAAAAGTGAGGTCGACACGTCGGCCTTGTGTGCCCACCCTGCGGTCCCCGAATGAATGTGCACACCCCGCGTGCGTTGCCTGGCGCAGCGTGATTGAGGGGTGCCCATGATCCGGATCGGCAGGGCGGATGGCGTTTTATCATAGGTGCTACTGATGTTTAAAAAAGTAAACACTGCCCTGCTGGGGCTGGCTTTGTCGCTGGGGATAACGTCCGTTCACGCGGAAGAGGCAAAGAAAGTCGATGTGCTGCTGATCGGCGGCGGCATCATGAGTGCGACCCTGGGTGTATGGCTCAATGAGCTGCAGCCGGACTGGTCGATGGAAATGGTCGAGCGCCTCGACGGCGTGGCCGAAGAAAGCTCCAACGGCTGGAACAACGCCGGTACCGGTCACTCGGCCCTGGCTGAGCTGAACTACACCCCCGAAGACAAGAACGGCAACGTTGAGATCCCTAAAGCGGTCGAAATCAACGAAGCGTTCCAGATCTCCCGTCAGTTCTGGTCCTGGCAGGTCCAGCAGGGCGTGCTGAAGAACCCGCGTTCGTTCATCAACTCCACGCCGCACATGAGCTTTGTGTGGGGCGATGACAACATCAAGTTCCTCAAGAAGCGTTACGAAGCACTGAAAGCCAGCCCGCTGTTCGCCGGCATGCAGTACTCCGAAGACCCGGCGCAGATCGCCAAGTGGGTTCCGCTGATGATGGAAGGGCGTGACCCGAACCAGAAAATCGCGGCCACCTGGACCCCGATCGGCACCGACGTGAACTTCGGCGAGATCACCCGCCAGTTCGTCGCTCACCTGCAAACCACGCCGAAGTTTGATCTGAAACTGTCGAGCGAAGTGCAGGACATCACCAAGAACGCCGACGGTTCGTGGCGCGTCAGCTACAAAAACCTGAAAGACGGCACCAAGACTGAAACCGACGCCAAGTTCGTGTTCATCGGCGCTGGCGGCGGTGCCTTGCACCTGCTGCAGAAGTCGGGCATCCCGGAAGCCAAGGAATACGCCGGCTTCCCAGTGGGTGGTTCGTTCCTGGTGACTGATAACCCAGCCATCGCCGAGCAGCACCTGGCTAAGGCCTACGGCAAGGCTTCGGTTGGCGCGCCACCGATGTCGGTTCCGCACCTGGACACCCGCGTGCTTGATGGCAAGCGCGTAATCCTGTTTGGCCCATTCGCGACCTTCTCGACCAAGTTCCTGAAAGAAGGCTCGTACCTGGACCTGCTGACCAGCACCACCACCCACAACATCTGGCCAATGACCAAAGTCGGTATTCGCGAATACCCACTGGTCGAGTACCTTGCCGGCCAACTGATGCTGTCGGATGACGACCGCTACAACGCGCTGAAAGAATACTTCCCGAACGCCAAGAAAGAAGACTGGCGCCTGTGGCAAGCCGGTCAGCGCGTGCAGATCATCAAGCGTGACGAAGAGCAGGGCGGCGTCCTGAAACTCGGTACCGAAGTGGTCAGCTCCGCCGACAACACCATTGCAGGCCTGTTGGGTGCATCGCCAGGCGCGTCCACCGCGGCTCCGATCATGCTGACCGTGCTGCAGAAAGTGTTCAAGGACAAGGTCGCGACCCCTGAGTGGCAGGAAAAACTGCACCAGATCGTACCGAGCTACGGCACCAAGCTGAACGACAGTCCTGAGGCTGTTGCCAAGGAATGGGCGTACACCGCCGGTATCCTGCAACTGACCCCACCGCCTGCGATTCCGCAGCTCACCGCTCCAAAGGCCACCGAGGCTGCCAAGCCTGCGGCTGAGCCGAGCAAGCCGGCTTCTGACCTGGCGCTGTAAGCCAAGTACCGAGCCTGTGTAAGAAGCCCGCTGAACCGGTGACGGTCAGCGGGCTTTTTTGTGCGCAGTGTCTACACCTTGAAGTGCCTGACTTGCTCATGCAGGTGCAACGCCAATGCATTGCCGGTATCGCAGAGGAGGTACAAGTGCTGCGCCGACAACGGCGGCAGTTCCGTCATGTGTTTCAGCCCTTCGCCCATCCGACTTTTTTCCATCAGGCCTACCGCCACGCCACTGCGCACACAGGCTTCAACCGCTGATGAATTGGGACTCTCCAGCAACACACGGTGATAAACCCCGTGATCCTTCAACGCCAGCAAGGCCGCCGCGCGGTAGGGGCAGCCGGCGACAGGCACGGTGATCGGCAGTGCCGCATTCGACGCACAGCTAAAGCCCTCGGCCGCAACCCACAACGGTTGAACCGACCCCAGGCGCTCACCCTGTGCCAGCGGTTGTGCGCTCACGGTAATGGCCAGGTCCAGCTGGTTTGCCATGAATAAATTCAGCAATTCACCACTGGTACGTGCTTCTACTTCCAGTTCGAGCAGCGGGTTGTCGGCGATCAAGTCGGGCAGGAATTCCTGCATGAATGCCGGCGCGTAGGTGTCGGGAATGCCCAGGCGGATTTTGCCCTGCATGCGCTGGGGCATCAGCGTGATCAGCAGGCGGTCGTGGCTCTTGAGAAATTCGGTGGTTTCGCCGAGGAGTTTCAGGCCGTACAGCGTCAGCTCCACACCCTGGTTGCTGCGGCTGAACAGGCGTTGGCCGACTTGGTCTTCGAGTTTTTGAATCTGCGTGGTCACGGTCGACGCGCTGCGGTGCACATGTTCGGCCGCCTCGTTGAAGCGCCGAAAGCGCGCCACGGCGTGGAAGGTGCGTAACAAGTCGATATTCAATTGTCTGGCCATGATTCCACTATTGCGGATTGATAGTGCAGGTTATTCAAATATACAGAATCATGCGTGGCCCTTAGCCTTTCAGTCAACGTGCACTGACCGGAGGCTTCATGACGCGATCAACCTTAAAGCGGCTGCTGTTGCAGGTGGCGTTCGTGCTGTCGTGGAGCTCAGGCTATATCGGCGCCAAATTGGGCACGCAGGGTAGTGGTGCGTTCAACTTGCTGTTCTGGCGTTTCCTGTTGGTCTCGGTGTGCCTGGGACTGTTCCTCAATGTGAGGTTATTGCGGATCTCGTGGGCACAGGTTCGCCATTACGCCGTGATCGGGTTTCTCTCGCAGTTCCTGTATCTGAGTTGTCTCTATGTCGCGATCCAGAATGGCTTGCCGCCCGGCATCGCGGCGATTATCGCCGCGTTGCAGCCGTTGATGACGGCGGCATTATCGACCGGCAGCGCTACCGAGCGCAGTGGGGGCTGGCAGTGGATCGGCCTGATGATCAGCTTCGGTGGGGTTTCCATCGTGATAGCTGGGCAGCATGGCAGTGATGCGGGCAGCGTCGGCTGGGTCATGTACGTGTTGCCACTCGCCGCGGCACTGGGGCTGACGCTGGCGACCCTGTATGAGCGCCGCACGGTGCAAAAAACCGACGCTGGGTTGGTGTTGCCGCTGTTCATCCAGTCGCTGCTGACCTTGATCGGCTTTACCGGCGCCGTGCTCTACACCGACACGCTGAGTATTCCCCACGACCCTGACGTGTTGATCTCAATCGTCTGGCTCACCGTGTTCTCGACCTTCGTCGCCTATTTGAGCCTGTGGATGCTGCTGCGCGTGATGACCACGACCCACGTGGCCGCGCTGGTCTATCTGGAGCCGCCGGTCACCCTGGTGTGGGCGGCACTAATGTTTGGCGACGTGATCCATGCGCCGACCTACGCCGGCATTGCCGTGGTCGCCGCCGGGCTGCTGTTGGTGCGCCTGAAACGACCGACCGTCGCGTGCAGCACTTGAGGGCTGTGGGTTCAGCAAGCTGACAGACACCTCCTGTTAAAAAGTACCCAGGGCCAAGCAGGAGCGTGGCTGCAACAAGGGGGCATTTTTCAGCGATGCAGGTACTGGGCGCCAGCGCCCGAGGATTGTTTATGTGGCTACGTTATGCGGCACTGGCGGCCATGGTCGTCGCGGCATCCGGGTGTGTGCAAGAACGCGTTGTGCATGAGCGCAGGCCGGTGCAACGTGAGTATGTCGAAGTCGTCGCGCCGCAACCGCCGCCGGTGCAGGTGATTGAAGTCGAGCCGCCGGTTCGCTACGGCTATATCTGGTCACGCGGTTACTGGCGTTGGGAAGGCGGTCGCTACGTCGCGGTGCACGGCCATTGGGAGCCGGTGCGCGAAGGTTATCGCTATGTGCATCCGCATTGGGTGCAGCGCAATGATGGGTATCACTGGCAGGCGGGTGGTTGGGTTCGCTGACCCCGGCTGAATCGGTAGCGTTTTTGCAGGCGCAACCTTGCGCCTGCAAAAAACCTTAAATCGGCTTCTGGGTACCCAGCAGCCGAACTTCTCGCAACAGCGCCGCGCCCAATTGATCGGTGCCCAACTCCCTATAACCCACCGCCTTGACCTCGCCATTCTCCTCCGCCTGGATGAGGATCACCGGGGTTTCCTTGCCCGTGGCTTCGTCCACATGCATGGCGTACTGGGGAATATCCAGCTTGATCGGTGTACCCGCCGCCTGGCCTTTCACGTTGATCAGGAAGGCGGCGCAACCGGTATCGACATCCATGCTGGTGGCGGAGCGGCCGCTGACAAAGCAGCTCTTCGGCAGGTCGGGCCAGGTGATGGTGTCGGCCAGGACGGGGGTCGGGGCGATGGCCAGGGCGGCGAGTAGAAACGTGCGCACGTCGGTCTTTCTCTCGATCAAGGTTAGAAACGGTTTTTACCAAAGCCCGCTCGCTGTCGCAACGCTGTGGTTCAGCCCAGGCGTTTCATGCCCGTTGTCTTGATCGCGTTGAGGTCGAAGGTGGCCGTGTACTTGCAACCGGCGGCATGGGCGCAGCGTTCGATCAGGCAGTCTGCAAAGTCGGCCTTGTTCGCCACAAACTTGCGCAGTGCCTGCCAGATGATCTCCCCATGCTCCACGGTCAATTCGCGGGTGCGTAGCAGGGTTTCCAGTACCGTCACCACATCGCTCTTGGCCGACTGGTAGCAGCTTTGCAGTACCCACACCAATTCCACGATCGACACCATGCTGACAAAGCCGGGCGAGGCGGTGGTCAGCGATTCGATCAGCTCGGATGCCTTGGCGGATTGAACCGGATCATCCTGGGTGACGTAGCGCACCAGCACATTGGTATCCAGTCCGATCATCCGGCTTTTGCCCCCTGTGCTGCGATGGCCTGGTTCATCTCCTCGATGGAAACGGCCTTGGCAGGTTTGCGGATCAACCCCTTGAGGTCCTGAACCCTGTGGCTCGCGGCAATGATGGAAAACTGCCCGTTTTCCATTTCAACAAACTCGACCCGGTCGCCTGTTTCCAGGCCAAGGGCTGTCCTGACTTGGACAGGAATGGTGATTTGACCTTTCGAGGTCAGTGTGGCGGTCGCCATAGTGAAGATCTCCATCGTTATATTCCTTACCTTAGGGTAAGGAGTGACAGAGGACAATATCCGTTGGTCCATAGGTCGCTCATCTGGTGTGGGTTAGTCGGAACAGGTAAAACACTAGTCCGAACTGTTCCCGCCCACAGGGTTTAAAGAGATACAAACCATGACCGACCGCTTTCTCATCATTCCCCCTTCCATGCACCCCATCGTCGAGCGCGCCGGCTACGTGCCGGCGGTCAAAGTCGGCAAGACGTTGTACTGCGCAGGCCAGGTCGGGCGGACGGCTGCATTGGCGGTGATCGAGGACCCCGAGGCGCAGTTCGTCGCGGCCTGGGAGAATCTGCGGGAGGTTCTGGAGGAGGGTGGCTGCACCTTCGACGACGTGGTGGACATGACCACCTATCACGTCAACATGAGCCAGCACATGGCGGTTTTTCGCGAGGTGAAAAACCGTCTGTTCCCACGCGGGCATTGCGCCTGGACCACGATCGGAGTGTCTGAACTGGCACACCCCGGTCTGCTGGTGGAAATCAAATGTGTGGCGGTACAACGCTAACTCATTGCACCACGCGGTAGCACGGTACGTACGCCGCGCCGCCCGGTAGCTTCATGCGGTGCTGGGCGACGAAAGCCTGCAATAGCTCGTCCAGCGGTTTCATGATGGCCGGGTCGCCGTGGATCTCATACGGACCATGCTGCTCGATCAGGCGGATGCCCTTGTCCTTGACGTTGCCTGCCACGATCCCCGAGAACGCGCGGCGCAAGTTGGCGGCGAGTTCGTGGGGCGGCAGCGCGTGGCTCAGTTGCAGGCTGGCCATGTTGGCGTGGGTCGGGTCGAACGGGCGCTGGAAACCTTCGTCGATTTTCAGCAGCCAGTTGAAATGGAACGCGTCATTGCGCTCGCGACGGAACTGTTTCACCGCCTTGAGACCCGCGGTCATCTGCCGCGCCACTTCGGCCGGGTCGTCGATGATGATCTGGTAGTGCGCCTGTGCGGCCTCGCCCAATGTAGCGCCGACGAAGGCATGCAGTTGTTGCAGGTACGGCGCGGCGTGCTTCGGCCCGGTGAGGATGACCGGGAACGGCAGGTCGCGGTTGTCCGGGTGCATGAGGATGCCCAGCAGGTACAGGAACTCTTCGGCCGTGCCGGCACCGCCCGGGAAGATGATGATGCCGTGGCCGACACGCACGAACGCTTCCAGGCGCTTCTCGATGTCCGGCAGGATCACCAGTTCATTGACGATCGGGTTCGGCGCTTCGGCGGCGATGATGCCCGGCTCGGTCAGGCCCAGGTAGCGGCCGCCGGTAATTCGTTGTTTGGCGTGGGAAATGGTCGCGCCTTTCATCGGACCTTTCATCACGCCAGGGCCGCAACCGGTGCACACGTCGAGGCTGCGCAGGCCGAGTTCGTGGCCGACTTTCTTGGTGTATTTGTATTCTTCGGTATTGATCGAGTGCCCGCCCCAGCACACCACGATTTTCGGCTCGACACCCGGGCGCAGCGTGCGCGCATTGCGCAGCAGGTGGAACACGTAGTCGGTGATGCCCTGGGAGTTGCTCAGGTCGATGCGCTGGCTGTCCAGCTCGTTCTCGGTGTAGACGATGTCACGCAGGGCGCTGAACAGCATCTCGCGGGTACTGGCGATCATCTCGCCATCGACGAAAGCGTCGGCCGGTGCGTTCAGCAGCTCCAGGCGCACGCCGCGATCCTGCTGGTGGATGCGCACTTCAAAATCTTTGTAGGCGTCGAGGATGGTCTTGGCGTTGTCGATATGCGCGCCGGTGTTGAGGATCGCCAGGGCGCATTGGCGGAAGAGGGTGTAGATGCTGCCGGTACCGGCTTCGCTCAGTTGCTGGACTTCACGTTGCGACAGGGTCTCGAGGCTGCCCTTGGGGCTGACGGAGGCATTGATGACTTGACGTTGGGGCATTCTGATTCCTTGAAAGCACAGCCACCGCGCCGGATAGAACTGCGCGATGGCTTGAGAATGATGGGCGCCGTAAACGGTCGCACGAGACGATTATTTACCTCAGGCATGCCGCCGAGTGCAAACACCGTCCAGCACCATCATGCCGCAGAAGTTACTGAATCAGCTTCCAGTTTTTGTAGAAAACCCGACGCAGGGTAAAGACCAGCCCGGCAAACCCCGCGATCACGGCGTTCAATACTGAAGGCAGCGGAGTCGGCCGTACGATATCGATAAACAGGCAGTAGCGTTTTGCATCATTCTTGTTGAAGGACGCGTGCATCAACGTGTCATCGAAGATAAACAGCGGGTCGTCGTGCCAATAGTGCTTGTGCTTGCCCACCTGGATGTAGACGCCGTCGTGATGGGGCGCCGGTGCCATGTTGTAGAGCACGCGAAACATCATGCGCAGCGGGCCGAAGTGGAAGGAGGTCGAACGGTTTTCGTTGAACACCGATACGCCGATAGTCTTCACGAACGGCAGCTTCTCCCGCAGTTGCGGAATGTTCAGCGTGGTTTCGATCGGCCGTCCGTACCATTGGAAAAACAGCATGCCGCGCTTCTTCTCGGCCATGCGTTCATCCAGGTAACCGATGATTTCATCCTTGTGAGCCATGGCATCACTGATCACCTGCTGCAGGTCTGCGCGCCAGGCGGGCGGCAGGTCGTCCATCGTATACACGTGACGGTTGCGCGAACTCAGCAGGTCGAACAGCGTGTTGAACGGCGCCAGCAGCCAGGTGTTACGACCGCTGCCGATAAAGTATTTCTTGATGGTGGGCGCGTCATACAAGCCATTGCGCAGGAAATCGTAAATGCCGCAGACCAGCACCAGGCCGAGAAACACCAGGGTGGTTTCGGGGAAGACCGCAATAATCAGCAATACGCCCAATACCCAGGCGATCGATACGGCCTTTTTATGCAACGCAGACTTGTTCATGACACTCAGCTCCAGCAGGACGCCATTCGACAGGTCCGGATCCGTGGCCGCGAGTGGTGGGGGGTTGAAACATATTGAAACAACTACGTCATGATAAGGCGTTCAGTGCCGGAGAGGCGTTTTAAATCGTGCAAAATTGTGAAGGCTCTACACCGTTTTTAACCGTTGCCCCGCGTGAGTGGATTGGATTTTGTAAACGGAAGATTTGCGACTATCGTGACGCTTCGGTTTTTCAGGCGTCATAGACCGGTACGATTGAAGTTGAATGGCCACCATTGGCCTTCGGCACCTTGGAAGAGGCAGAAATTTTATGATCATCAAACCGCGGGTTCGTGGCTTTATCTGTGTGACCGCTCACCCTGTTGGCTGTGAGGCGAACGTCAAGGAACAGATCGACTACGTCACCCAACACGGCGCCATCGAAGGCGGCCCGAAGAAGGTGCTGGTCCTCGGCGCTTCCACCGGCTACGGCCTGGCCGCGCGCATCAGTGCTGCGTTTGGCTGCGGCGCCGACACCCTGGGCGTGTTTTTTGAAAAAGAAGGCGAAGAAGGCAAGCTCAGCTCTGCCGGCTGGTACAACAGCGCCGCATTCGAGAAGTTTGCCGTCGAAAAAGGCCTGTACGCCAAGAGCATCAATGGCGATGCGTTCTCCGACGAGATCAAGCGCCTGACCATCGAAACCATCAAGAAAGACCTGGGCAAGATCGACCTGGTCGTCTACAGCCTGGCGGCGCCACGTCGCACCGACCCGCAGGGCGTGGTGCACAACTCCACCCTCAAGCCGATCGGCAAGGCCGTGACCCTGCGCGGGATCAACACCGACAAGGGCGTTGTGGTCGACACCACGCTTGAGCCGGCGACCCAGGAAGAAATCGACGGCACCGTGAAAGTCATGGGTGGCGAAGACTGGCAGCTGTGGATCGACGCCCTGCGTGACGCCGACGTGCTGGCCGAAGGCGCCAAGACCACCGCGTTCACCTACCTTGGCGAGAAGCTGACCCAGGATATCTACTGGAACGGCTCCATCGGCGAAGCCAAGAAAGACCTCGACAAGAAAGTCCTGACCCTGCGCGACAACCTCGCCGCACTGAAGGGCGACGCCCGCGTATCGGTGCTCAAGGCCGTGGTCACCCAGGCCAGTTCCGCGATCCCGATCATGCCGCTGTACCTGTCGTTGCTGTTCAAGGTGATGAAAGAGCAGGGCACCCACGAAGGCTGCATCGAGCAGGTCTACGGCCTGTTCAAGGACAGCCTGTACGGCACCGAGCCTAAGTTGGACGCCGACGGTCGCCTGCGCGCCGACCTGGCCGAGTTGGAGCCAAAGGTCCAAGACGCGGTAGCAGCCCTGTGGAACCAGGTTACCGACGAAAATGTCAACGAGATCAGCGATTTTGCCGGCTACAAGGCTGAATTCCTGCGCTTGTTCGGCTTCGAGATCGATGGCGTGGACTACGACGCTGATGTAAACCCTACTGTGAAGATCAACGGCCTCATTAACGCGTAAGCGCAGTGACCGGTAGCAGCCTCGATCATCTGAATATCGAGGCTGCCGCCTGGCGCTCAGCTCCGGTCAAAGGCTCGCGCCAGGCGCGCCTGCGCTTGGATGAAGCCTGGGCGTTTGACACTGATCACTTCTTTTTCCCACAGCGGATTCAGGGGCACGTGATAGCCGCTGTCTTTCGCGGTCCTTACCAGTTCTGCCATTTCCTTGCTGTTATTGATCAGGCAGATTTCGTCGAATTGGCCCAACTTGGCCGGCAGAAAAAAAGTCGCCGGATAGTTGGTCGCCACATCTGCAGCGGGGCTGCCTGAATCCGCGTTGTGGTGGACCACTCGCTCTGCATCGCCCACCAGCTTTTGGTTGATGAGCTCGATCATGTGCTTGATGCGCGGCGTGGCGTTACCGAGGTCGGGATCTTCTTTGCTATAAAAGTGGCCTGCGCTGTCAAAATCCGCGCGCAACGCTTCTGGCACTTGATAGTCGTCGACATCGGCGTGGCGATGCTTGTAGCTGTTGATGCGGTCTGTGTAAACACTATGAGCGATATCGGGTACGGGGAGTCTGTCCTGGCGACCGTAGTCGCTGATGTGAGGCGCGATCGTGTGCAGGTCATAGTCTGCCGTCAATGCCTTGCCCTCCGGACTTTTCGCCAGCACTTGCACGGGCTTGCCCTCTTGGCTGATGACATAGCGCTCGTCTGAAGACGAAGCGCGCTTGCCTTCGAATACATACTGCTGCTGGCTGGGCCCCAGGGCCTTGAGGTGGATAGTGCCGTCGTCGTCGGGCAGCGTCAGCTCAGAGAGCTTGCCCAGGCCGAGCAATTCATCCAGGCGGGCGCGGGAGATCTCCAGTGGGACGCTTACTGCATGGCCATCGCGAATGCATGCCTGTATTTGCTCGTTGGCGCGTGCGACTTTCTCCGGCGCCAGTGTTGCAGACTTCTCGAGCTTGCTAAGTGCCTGGTCCGCGCAGATCAGACCCGCCTGCGGCCCCCAGTCAGCGCTTTTTCCTTTGATATGGAAGTCCTTGGTGGGGTGCCCTTCCCGTATCAATCCGGTGGCGACGGATTCCACCGGGCGGATACCAATGATGGTGTTGGTCTGTGTTGCGAGGCTTTGCAAGGGAATCAGGTGGTCCGACAGGATTCCGGTCCCGTCCTGGGCACGTGCTGCCGCCGCTTCCACTGAATTCAACGCCGATTGCGCGTGACTCTGCGGATTGGAAGGGCGGGGCTCCAAGGGCGCCTGATTGCGGCTGGATGCAGAGCAATGGGCGTTGATCACGTTTGTCATGGGGAGCTCCAACTGAGGTTTCAGCATACCGTTGGATAATCCTTTCCAGTCTGAGGCATTCCCTCCTTTGCACGTCGGACCCTAAACAGATCGGTTGGCCTGGGCTAAATAAAAAATATGACTACTTGTATGCCCTACACTCGCGCGAGGGAGGTCAAAGCGCGATTATCGGGGATGCAGGCGCAGTTTATCTGTAGGTAAGCTGCGAAATTCCCAGAAAATTCCTACGTTTCTTTGTTCTTCTAGAAGCATGCCAGCATGCCAGACTCGTGTGCCTGTCACGCCACACTGAGGGGAGACCCCATGACCATTCGTGCAGTAGTCTTTGATTTCGGCGGTGTCCTGTTCGACTGGAACCCGCAGCACCTCTACCGTCAGCTGATTGCCGATGATCACGAGCGGCAACACTTTCTCGACACTGTCTGCACCCAGGCCTGGAACACCGAGCAGGACGCCGGCCGCAGCCTGGCAGAAGGCACTCGCCACCTCGTCGAGCAATACCCCGAACACGAACCCTTGATCCAGGCCTATTACGCCCGTTGGCACGAGATGCTGCGTGGCTCGTTGCCAGAAGGCGTGGCGATTCTCGAAGCGCTGCATGCCGCCGATATGCCGCTGTTCGGGCTCACCAACTGGTCCGCCGAGACCTTCCCTTATGCGCGGGCCAACTATCCGTTCCTGCAACGCCTGCGCGATATCGTGGTGTCGGGAGAGCTGAAGCTGATCAAGCCGGATGCGGCCATTTATCACGCGAGCCTCGCCCAGGTGCGGGCGCATCTGCCGGATATCCAGCCCGGTGAAGTGGTGTTTATCGACGACGTTGCCGGCAATATCGACGCTGCGGTCGCCTTGGGCTGGCAGGGTATTCACCATGTGTCGGCCGAGCGCACAGCAGCGCGCCTGCGCGAGTTGGGTGTGAGCTTCTAGCGCGCCCATTTTTCCATGGCGAAATCCACAAAGGCGCGCAATTTGGGCAGACGGTAGCGATCCTGTCTGTAGAGCAGGTGCATGGGACGCGAGGGCAGTTGGTAGCCGGGTAACAGGGCCACCAGCTTGCCGCTCTCCAGGTCCGGTTGTACCAGCGCGTCGGCCAGCATGATGATGCCCATGCCGTTGACGGCGGCCTGGCGCAAGCCTTGCGAGCTGTTGATGGTCAACGAGCCGGACACCGGCACCTCCACCTCGCCTTCCGCGCCGGTCATGCGCCAGAGTTTGTCGGTGTCTCGCCAGTTGTCGCTGGCCGGGTAGGCAAACGCCAGGCAGTCGTGCTGCTGCAGGTCGTCGGGTGTCTGCGGCGTGCCGCGACGCGCCAGGTACGCAGGTGATGCACACAGCGTGAGGGTGTAGGCCTGCAGGGGCCTGGCGATCAGGCTGGAAGTCTCCAGCTCGCCGAGGCGGATCGCCACGTCGAAGCCGCTGTCGACCAGGTCCATGCGCTCGTTGCTCAGCACCACGTACAGGTTGATCTGCGGGTAACGTTGGGCAAACTCGCTAAGGGCGGGCGTCAGGCGTTCGGTGCCGAACACCGGTGGCGCAGTGATGCGCAGGCTGCCTTTGGGGATTTCGCTGTGGGCTTGCTCCGCCAGTAGCTCGGAGTCGGCCACCAGGCCCAGCACCTCCAGGCATCGCTGGTAATACTGGCCGCCAAATTCCGTGAGGCTTTGCTTGCGGGTGGTGCGCTTGAGCAGACTGACGCCCAGCCGCTGCTCCAGGGCGCGCAGGTGATTGCCGACCATGGTGGTCGACATCCCGCATTCGTGCGCGGCGGCCGTCATGCTGCCGGTCTCCACCACTTTCACGTACACCGACATTGCCTGGAACAGATCCATTATCAAGCCCTGGTTTAAAGTTATTGCAGAGTTGCGCAGTTTATCCAGCTCAGATGGCTAACGATACTGCAGGCATCCCAACGATGCACTGGAGCCCGCCACCATGACTGCCGCCTGCCTGATGACCACCTACCAACCCATGGCCCTGAGTTTTACCCGCGGCCTGGGCACGCGCCTGTGGGACCAGCAGGGCCGCGAATACCTGGACGCGGTGGCGGGTGTGGCAGTGACCAATGTCGGGCATTCCCACCCCAGGTTGGTGGCGGCCATCAGCGAGCAGGCCGGTTTGCTCTTACACACTTCCAACCTCTACAGCATCGACTGGCAGCAACGCCTGGCCCAGCGCCTGACCCAGCTGTCAGGTCTGGATCGCGCGTTCTTCAACAACTCCGGCGCCGAAGCCAACGAGACGGCGCTGAAGCTGGCGCGGTTGCACGGGTGGAAAAAAGGCATTGAAGAGCCGCTGGTGGTGGTGATGGAGAACGCTTTTCACGGCCGTACGCTGGGGACCATGGCCGCGAGCGATGGTCCGTCGGTGCGCTTGGGTTTCCAGCGTTTACCGGGGGATTTCCTCAAAGTGGGCTTTGGGGACCTGGCGGCGCTGGAGGCGATCACCCGGACGTTTGGGGCGCGTATCGCGGCGGTCCTGCTCGAGCCGATCCAGGGCGAAAGTGGCGTACTGCCGGCTCCCGCCGGCTATCTGCAAGCCCTGCGTGATCACTGCACACGCCATGGCTGGCTGATGATGCTCGACGAAATCCAGACCGGCATCGGCCGCACTGGTGCCTGGTTTGCGTTCCAGCATGAAGGCATCGTGCCCGATGTCATGACCCTGGCCAAAGGTCTCGGCAACGGAGTGCCCATCGGCGCCTGCCTGGCCCGCACCGCAGTGTCCCAGCTGTTTACCCCGGGTAGTCACGGCAGCACGTTTGGTGGCAATCCACTGGCCTGCCGGGTGGGCTGCACCGTGCTGGATATCATCGAAGAACAGGGGTTGTTGCAGAACGCCGCACTTCAGGGCGAACGCTTGCTGGCGCGGTTACGCGTGGAGTTGAGTGAACACCCGCAGGTGCTGGCGATTCGTGGGCAGGGCTTGATGATCGGGATCGAATTGGCGACCCCGTATCGCGACCTGTCGCAGCGGGCGGCCCAGGAGCATGGCCTGCTGATCAATGTCACGCGGGGCAAGGTCATTCGCCTGCTGCCGCCGCTGACGCTGGACGCCAAGGAGGTCGAGATGATCGTACGCGCCATTAGCCGCCTATTGGATTGAAACGAGATCCGCCCTTGTAGGAACGGGCTTGTCCGCTCCTACGAGGGATCTTCATCATCCTCAGAGGTCGTTTCCGTTCAGCCACTCCTGGTTCATCGTTTCGGTATCTCCCAGGTATTCCAGCAACCAGGCCATGGCCGGGGACAGCTTGCCCTGTGCCCAGGCCACGCACGACGGGCTGGCCGGGAAGGGCCGCGACAGGTGCAGCGCCACCAATTCACCGCGTTCGATCCACGGCAGTACCTGATGCGCCGGTGCCATGCCGACGCAGAGGCCGTCGCGCAGGCAATCAATGGCGGAGGCCCAGTTGGGCACCACCAGGCGGCGTTGGTTATCCAGGGTCCAGGTGTCGCGCTTGGGCAGGTTGCGAGAAGTGTCGGTCATGCACAATGAGGCGAATGGGCGCAGTTGGTCGTCATTGAGCAACCCTTGCATGGCCGCCAATGGATGTTTCGCGCTGACCACACACAGCCAGTTCAACAAGCCCATGTCGCGAAAGGTGAAGTGACTGGCCACCGGCACCGCGCTGGTGGCACCGATGACGATATCGGTGCGCTCATCCGCCAGGGCATCCCACACGCCGTTGTACACCTCGTACTCCAGCAGCAATTCCACTTCAGGAAATTGCCGGTAGAAGTCCAGCACCAGTTGCCGACAACGCTGGGGCTTGACGATGGAGTCCACGGCCACCTTCAGCTGGCCGCTCCAGCCATTGGCAACCTGCTGGCACAAACGCCGGGTGCCGAGCATTTTTTTCATCACGCCGCGTGCTTCGTCGATAAACAGGCGGCCGGCGGGGGTCAGCTCGACGTCACGGTGACGCCGTACAAACAATGGAACCGCCAGCCACTCCTCAAGCTGACGCACCGTATAGCTGATGGCCGACGGCACGCGGTGCAGTTCCTGGGCAGCGGCGCTGAAGCTGCCGTGGCGCGCCACGGCATCGACCACATCCAGGGAATATTCGGACCACATGGCGGTTGCCTTCAAAAATATTGATAAGAGTGTCCAATTATTATCGCTTCACACAAAAACTGTCAGCTTCATAATGGGTGCCAGTCAGCAAATAGTTTGATGGCAGGATCTACAAGGCTTCAATGAAAAATTCTTTTGGTTTTACCGGGTATCTGGCGGGGCTGAGCATGCTCGGCTATTTGGCGATGGACATGTACCTGCCGGCGTTCGGCGCCATGGGCGAGCAGCTGCAGATCAGCGCAAGCGCGGTCGGCGCCAGCTTGAGTATTTTCCTCGCGGGCTTTGCGCTGGGGCAATTGTTGTGGGGGCCGTTGTCCGATCGACTGGGGCGCAAGCCGATCCTGCTCGCGGGCCTGAGCCTGTTCGTGCTCGGCTGTGCGGGGATGTTCTGGGTCGAAACGGCGCCGCAGTTGCTGGCCTTGAGGTTTATGCAAGCGGTGGGTGTGTGTGCCGCTGCCGTCAGTTGGCAGGCGCTGGTGATCGACCGCTACCCGGCCGACAAGGCTCACCGCGTGTTCGCCAGCATCATGCCGCTGATGTCGCTGTCGCCGGCCCTGGCGCCGCTGCTGGGCGCGATGGTACTGAATCACTTGGGGTGGCAGGCCATCTTCGGCGTATTGCTGGGGGTGTCGGTGTTGTTGCTGGTGCCGACCTTGTTCCTGCGCAGCCTGCCGAAACGTCCGATAGAAGAGGGCGAACCTACGCGTCTGGGGTATGGGCAATTGCTCACGTCCCGCGTGTTTACCGGCAATGTGATGATCTTTGCCGCGTGCTCGGCCAGCTTCTTCGCCTGGCTGACCGCTTCGCCGTTCATCCTTGGGGGCATGGGCTACAGCCCGAACGATATCGGCCTGAGCTACGTGCTGCCGACCCTCGCGTTCCTGATCGGTGGCTACAGCTGCCGCAGCGCCTTGCAGCGCTTCCAGGGCAAGACGCTGTTGCCGTGGCTGCTGCTGGCCTATTGCATCAGCATGGTTGCGTTGTACCTGGTCGCGACATTGACCTTGCCGACCCTCACCACGTTGCTGATTCCATTCTGCCTGATGGCGCTGGTCAACGGTGCCAGCTACCCGATTGTGGTAGCGAATGCACTGATGCCGTTTGCGGAAAACTCCGGCAAGGCGGCGGCCCTGCAAAACACCCTGCAACTGGGCCTGTGCTTTCTCAGCAGCCTGCTGGTGTCGTCGATGATCGATGAGCCGCTGATGATCACCGTGATCGTGATGCTGGCGACCGCACCGTTGGCGGTGCTGGGTTACTGGCTGGCGCGGCCGAAAACCGTCCATTCAGCGCTGGCGCCGGATCTGGAGTGACACCCCGGTCAAGCTGTAGGTGCTGGCTTGCCTGCAATGCGGACGACTGGGTGTATCAGGCACACCGAGCCGATGCGGTCGCAGGCAGGCCAGCGCCTGCCGTCAGAAGGTGATTTCCAGATTCACCGTCGGCGTTGACGTGCGGCTGCCCCGGCCGCCGTCCACGCCGAACTTGTTATGCCAGTACTCGTAACCCACCCCGAGGTACAGGTTCGGCTTCACGCTTTTACCCGGTCGCACCGCCACCATCAGTGCAGTGCGCATCAGCGCTTCCGGTGCCGTGTCACGGCCATGGTAGTCCTCGCCTTTTTCCCCGACGTAATTGATGAACCCTTGGAATTTCGCCGCGTGGTTGGCGATCTCGAAAGGACGCATCCACGTCAGGTTGAGCATGTAGGTGTCATCGAAGGTGTGGTTGGACTCCTGCGCGCCGGGGATGCCGGTGTGATTGCGTTCCTTGTAGTACATCAGGCTCAGGTCCAGCACCCCCACGGTGTTGAATTTCAGGGTCGGCCCGATCACCAGCGCACGCTTTTTTGCCGACGCGAAGTTGTTGTTGCGGTTGGCGTCGAAGCCCAGGGTCAACGCGTAGTCCTTGATCAGGCCAGTGCCCAGCGGCCTATCGAACACCCGTGATGCATACAACTGGTGCCGGTACACCGCGTACACCTCGCTGCCCCCGTGGTCGGTGCCCTTGCGCGGGTCGCGGCTGTCGGACAGGAACACATCCAGGTTCAGAAAATTACTGCCGTACGTGTAGCCGCTGGCATGGGTAAAGCTGTAGATGCGCTTGCTGAATTCGTCGGGGTTATTCGGGTTGGTGAACTGCTGGCCGTAGCGAAATCCTACGCTGTTGTTCATCCATTCCACCGCGACAGCCTCCCCGCCGCCGAGGAGGGTGAGTGCGACGGTTGCTCCCTGTAGGGCTTTTTTCATTGTTATCGGTCCTTGGGCGTTCTGGCTCATCACGGCCGGATTATTTTTGTAACGCCGATGGAGGGTATCTTGTTCGGTGGATTGTATACAACTCTATGGACATCCACTCCAAAGATTGCATACAGTGTCCGCACAACAAAAACAGAGAACCCCTCACCATGACTATCCCGAAGGCGTCACCGCAGCGGCCAGAAGATGAGAATCTCGGCGTCGCTGCCAACATGGCTTACGGCCTGCAGCATGTGCTCACCATGTACGGCGGCATCGTCGCGGTACCGTTGATCGTCGGCCAGGCAGCCGGGTTGTCGCCGGCAGATATCGGTCTGTTGATCGCTGCATCGCTGTTTGCCGGCGGCCTTGCAACGTTGCTGCAAACCCTGGGCCTGCCGTTTTTTGGCTGTCAGTTGCCGCTGGTGCAGGGCGTGTCGTTTGCTGGCGTGGCAACCATGGTTGCGATTGTCGGCAGCGACGGCGCCGGCGGGGTACCGGCGATTCTCGGCGCGGTGATGGCCGCGTCATTCATAGGCCTGCTGATCACCCCGGTGTTCTCGCGGATCACCCAGTTTTTCCCGCCACTGGTCACAGGCATCGTGATCACCACCATCGGCTTGACGCTGATGCCGGTGGCGGCGCGCTGGGCCATGGGCGGCAACAGCCGCGCGGCGGATTTCGGCAGCATGCCCAATATCGGCCTGGCGGCACTGACATTGGTGCTGGTGTTGTTGCTGAGCAAAATCGGCAGCGCGACCATCTCGCGCCTGTCGATCCTGCTGGCGATGGTGATCGGCACCGTGATTGCGGTGTTCCTCGGCATGGCCGACTTTTCCGGTGTTACCCAAGGGCCGATGTTCGGCTTCCCCACGCCTTTCCATTTCGGCATGCCGACGTTCCATGTGGCCGCGATCATTTCGATGTGCATCGTGGTGATGGTGACCCTGGTGGAAACCTCGGCAGATATCCTGGCGGTGGGTGAGATCATCGACACCAAGGTCGACTCCAAGCGCCTGGGCAACGGCCTGCGCGCCGACATGCTGTCGAGCATGTTTGCGCCGATCTTCGGTTCGTTCACCCAGAGCGCGTTTGCCCAGAACGTCGGCCTGGTGGCGGTCACCGGGGTGAAAAGCCGCTTTGTGGTGGCCACCGGCGGGCTGTTCCTGGTGATCCTCGGCCTGCTGCCCTTCATGGGGCGGGTGATCGCCGCGGTGCCGACTTCAGTGCTGGGCGGTGCCGGGATTGTGCTGTTCGGCACGGTGGCGGCCAGTGGCATTCGCACCCTGTCGAAGGTTGATTACCGCAACAATATGAACCTGATCATCGTCGCCACGAGCATCGGTTTCGGCATGATCCCGATTGCCGCGCCGAGTTTCTACGACCACTTCCCCACCTGGTTCGCGACCATTTTTCACTCAGGCATCAGTTCGTCGGCAATCATGGCGATCTTGCTGAACCTGGCGTTCAACCATTTCACCGCAGGCAACTCCGACCAGCAGTCGGTGTTCGTGGCGGGGACTGAGCGCAGCCTGTGCTTCCACGACGTGGCGGCCTTGCGCGAGGGGGATTACTTCAGCGGCGGCAAGTTGTTCGATGCCGAGGGCAAGGAGATTCCGATGGTGGCGGATGTGCCGAGGAAAATGACAAAGCCCGAAACCAGCCACGTTTAACCCTGTGGAAGCGGGCTTGGTCGCGAATGCGGTGGATCAGTCGAAACATAGGCCGGCTGACAGACCGCATTCGCGAGCAAGCCCGCTCTCACATGGAGATTCAACTGGCCTTGAGCACTTGGTGCGAACACACCTCATCCAGAAATTTCACCACCGTGCCCATGCACGCCTGGCGCTCTTCCACATGGGGCATGTGGCTGGAGTCTTCAAACAGCGCCCAGCGCACATCGGCGATTTCATCCAGGAACGGCTTGACCACCAGCGGGGTGGCCTCGTCATGCCGGCCGGAAATCACCAGGGTCGGGACATTGATTGCCGACAGGCGGCCAATCGACTTCCAGTCCTTCAAACTACCGATCACGTGGAATTCAGTCGGGCCGCTCATGGCGTGGTACACCGTGGGGTCCGAATCGACTTGGGCGAAGGTGCGCGCGACTTCTTCCGGCCATGGGTTGACCCGGCACACGTGGTGGTCATAGAACACCCGCGAGGCGGCGAGGTATTCCGGGTCCTGATAAGTGCCGGCGGCTTCATGCTTGAGCAGGGTTTCATGCACACCTTCGGGCAACAGCTTGCGCAGGCGGTTGGCCTCGCTGACCCAGGTGCGCATGCACGTCGGTGAGTTGGCCGGGATAAACGCCCGCAGGCCCTTGGGTTGCAGGATCGCGTGTTCACTGCCGAGCATGCCGCCCCAGGACTGGCCGAGGATCGCGTAGTCGTCGCTGATCTGCAGGTGGTCCAAGAGGTTGTTCAGCTCTGCGAGAAACAGGTCGACCGTCCAGAAAGAGCGAGCTTCGTCGGGCAGGTGGGTCGAGCGGCCGTTACCCAGTTGGTCGTAGTGGATGACGGCGTGGCCGCTGGCGGCGACATCCTTGAACGCGTCTACGTAGTCATGGGTGCAGCCGGGACCGCCGTGAATGACCACCAGCGGGGTGAGGCCGCTGGAGAGGTCGCCGGTGACGCGGTACCAGGTCTGGTAGGCACCAAACGCCGCATAGCCTTCGCGGATTTTTTCGATGAATTCCATTTCGTACCCTGCTCTCTTTGAAAAAGGATCAGGGACACGATAATGCGTGCGCGAAATTTAAGTAACTAGCAAAACAGCTAGGTTTTGCCCAGGGATCAATCTTCGAGCAGGCGGTAATGGGTGGCACGCACCACCGCCTGCACACGGTTCTTGGCCCCCAGCTTGTGCATCGCCGAGGCCAGGTGCAGGGTGACCACGGCCAATGAGCGGCTCAGTTGCGTGGCGATTTCGGCGGCAGTCAGGCCTTCGGCTGCCCATTTGAGGCACTCGCGCTCGCGCTTGGTCAGGTGAATATGCGGGTAAGTGCGCAGTTCCTTGCTGAACAACGGGTAGGCCGCTTCCTGCAATGCGTGGGAAATCAGGCTGAAGTCCGACAGGGTCTGCTGCGCATCCTGCAACACGGAATGTGCTGTGCCGGTCCGCAGGCCTGTGAGCGAGGCGAAGCCGCCACGGGGCAGGTGGATCGGCACGCTGACACCGCAGGTCAGTTGCTGGTCGTGCAGGTAGGACGAAACGGGGGCGTGGCAGGGGTCGATGATGGTTTGCAGGGCGGTGTCGGCCTTGGCTTCGTAGGACCAAACAAACGCCGACACCGTGCGCAAGGCCAGGTGTTGCACCGGGTCGATCTGGTAAAACCCTTTGCTGCACCACAACGCATGCCAGTCGGGCGGGGTGTTGCGCAGTTCCAGCACCGAGGGGGTGATCAGTGCACCATCCTGGTCAATCGGCACCGGGGTGTAGTCATACACCAGCGCGTCGAAACCCAGCTGTTGGGCGAGGATAAAAGTGTTGTCCATCTGCTCGTCCAGGCTCCTGCCCGGCATCAGACGCTGATTGAAGGCAGTTAGCTTGGCCAGCATCCGTTCTGCTCCCGAATTCATTTGAATCTCGACTTGCTGCAAGTAGAATGCCACGCCCCGGCGAAGGACAGCCAGGCCAAACCTATAAGAAATGCTAGGTTATGGACGCGCGGCATCCTCGGTAGTGTTGGCCCGACAAAAGGCCGCTACCTGCCAGGCCGACACAACACAAGGAATGTATGCATGTGGCGTGAAATTGCCCCCGACCAGCAGTACAACGTGCAAGTCGACGGCCATAACCTCGTGGCCTACAGCTTTGGCGAAGGCGATGAGGTGCTGCTGTGCCTCAATGGCGGCCCGGGCCTGCCGTGTGACTACTTGCGCGACGCCCATGGCTGGCTCAAGGAGCAAGGCCTGCGAGTGGTTGCATTCGACCAGCTTGGCACGGGCGCATCAGCCAGACCGACCGATGTTTCGCTGTGGGAAATCCGCCGTTATGTCGAAGAAGTTGAAACCGTGCGCCAAGCCCTGGGGCTGGGACGCGTGCACCTGCTCGGGCACTCCTGGGGCGGCTGGCTCGGTATCGAATACGCCATCCATTACCCCGACGCCCTGAAAAGCCTGATCCTCGAGAACACCGTCGGCGACATTCCCCACCTGTCCCAGGAACTCGAACGCCTGCGCGGCGCGCTCGGCAGCGAAACCGTGGCCATGATGCAGCGCCATGAGGCCATGGGCACCCTTGACCACCCGCAGTACCAGGCCGCGATCACCTTGCTCAACTACCGCCACGTCTGCCGCCTGGACGAGTGGCCCGAGCCGGTCAAGCGCTCCCTGGGCGACTGGAACATGGGGCCCTACAAAACCATGCAGGGGCCCAACGAATTCCTCTACATCGGCAACCTCAAGGACTGGAACCGCCTTCCTGAAATGGCCGCGTTCAAGATGCCGATCCTGATTACCACCGGCCAGCACGACGAACTCACCCCGGCCTGCGCCATGCGCATGAAAATGGCGGCCCGGCACGCCGAATTGCACGTATTCCCCAACAGCAGCCATATGCCATTTTATGAGGAGCCCCAGGCGTATTTCCCCGTGCTGCTGGACTTCCTCGCTCGCCATCGAGGTTGACGGATGAACCTGGCGCGCTACCGTTTTGTGCTGTCCCGGCCGCTGCAATTGCTGCCGGTGCTGTTTGGCATCAGCCTGATTACCTTCGTGCTGGTGCGCTCGATTCCGGGCGACCCGGCGCGCGCCTTGCTGGGGTCGCGCAGCACACCCGATGCGTTGCTGAAGATCCGCGCCCAGTACGGCCTCGACCAGCCGCTGTGGCTGCAATATTTCTACTTCCTGAAAAACCTGCTCAAGGGCGACCTCGGCCAATCGCTGCTGTACAAGGTCGACGCCCTGAAACTGATCGTCACCCGCATCGAGCCGACCCTGGTACTGGTGCTCGGCAGTGTGGTGCTGGCGCTGCTGATTGCGCTGCCGCTGGCGAGCTGGGCCGCGCGTAACAAGGGCGGTTGGGTGGATAACCTGATCCGCGTGTTTACCACCGTAGGCCTGGGCATGCCGGCGTTCTGGCTGGGCTTGATGCTGATCCTGCTGCTCAGCGTGCAATGGGGCTTGTTCCCGGTGTCCGGCTACGGGCGGACCTGGCTGGACAAGGCCCACCACATGGTTTTGCCGTGCCTGACCATCGCCCTGGCACTGTCGGCGGTGCTGGTGCGCAACCTGCGGGCGAGCATGTTGATGGAGTTGCAGGCCGACCACGTCACCGCCGCCCGAGCGCGCGGGCTATCGGAAGCGGCGGTGTTTCGCCGCCATGTGTTGCCCAACTCCCTGGTGCCGGCGGTCAACCTGCTGGCGGTGAATATTGGTTGGCTGATCAGCGGTACGGTGGTGATCGAAAGCCTGTTCGCGATTCCCGGTATCGGCCAACTGCTGGTGCGCGGCATTTTCACCCGCGACTACATGGTGGTGCAGGGCGTGGCCATGGTGCTGGCGTGCGCGACGGTGCTGGTCAACTTTGTCGCGGACGTGGTGACGGTGGCCCTCGACCCTCGGGTAAAAATGCAATGAGCAGCCGCCCGTTGATTGCCCCGTGGCGCTTGCGTCTGCGTTTGGGTTTGCGCAATGGCCGGCTGACGGCCGCGTGGGGGCTGCTGGTGCTGCTGCTGTGGTTGGCCCTGGCGGTGTTTGCGCCGTGGATTGCGCCGTATGACCCGATTGCGCAGAACACCGATATCAGCTTGCTCAGCCCAAGCCTGGCCCATCCATTTGGCACGGACAACTATGGCAGGGATATCCTTTCGAGGGTGATCTGGGGCGCGCGTATCGACCTGCAACTGGCGATCATCGGCGTGATCTTCCCGTTCATGATCGGCACCTTTGTCGGTGCGGTGTCCGGTTACATCGGTGGGCGCTTCGACAGAGTGTGCATGCGCGTGATCGACGTGATTCTGGCGTTCCCGTTTCTGGTGTTGATGCTGGCAATCATGGCCATCCTGGGGCCCGGCCTGAAGAGTTTTTATATCGCCATGGCATTGGTGGGCTGGGTGTCGTACGCGCGGCTGATCCGCTCGCAGATCCTGGTGCTCAAGGAAAGCGACTTCGCCCTGGCCGCCAAGAGCCTGGGCTTTGGCCATGGGCGCATTCTGTTTCGGCACTTGCTGCCCAATGCGCTGTTTGGCTCGATCGTGTTTTCCATGTCCGATGCCGTGTTGGTGCTGCTCAACGGCGCCGCCGTGAGCTACCTCGGCCTGGGGGTGCAGCCACCGACGGCCGAGTGGGGGACGATGGTCGCCGAAGGCCAGGCGTTTATCACCACGGCCTGGTGGATCTGCACCTTTCCCGGCCTGGCCATCGTCACCCTGGCCATGGGCTTCAGCCTGCTGGCCGATGGGGTGGCGCAAGTGTTGGGGGATCGCGCATGAGCCTGTTGCAGGTGCGTGACTTGAGTGTGATCGCCAACAACGCCGGGCACGATGTGACCCTGGTGGACCGGGTGTCCTTCGACCTCGCCGAAGGTGAAGTCCTGGGCCTGGTGGGCGAGAGTGGGTCGGGCAAGACCATGGCCTGCCGTGGCCTGATGCGCCTGTTGCCGTCGCCCAGCCTGCGCGTGCAAGGCGGTACGGTGCATCTGGCTGGTCGTGATCTGCTGCAACTCGACGATGCCGGCATGCGCGCCGTGCGGGGTGGGCAACTGGGCATGATCTTCCAGAACCCCAGCAGCCACCTCGACCCCTTGATGCGCATCGGCGCGCAGATCGCCGAGGGCGTGCGCCTGCATCAAGGCGCATCGAAAAAAGACGCGCACCGCCAAGCCATCGAGGTGTTGCGCCAGGTCGGCATTCCCGATCCCCAGGCACGGGTCGACAACTATCCCCACGAATTTTCCGGCGGCATGCGCCAGCGCGCGATGATCGCCGTGGCCTTGGGTTGCAACCCGAGAGTGCTGATCGCCGATGAGCCGACCACTGCCCTGGATGTGACGGTACAGGCGCAAATCCTGCGGCTGTTGCTCGACCTGCGCGACCAGCGCGGCCTGTCGATCATCATGATCACCCATGACCTCGGCGTGGTGGCGCAGACCTGCGATTCCATCGCGGTGATGTACGCCGGGCGCCTGTGCGAGCACGGCAGCAAATACGCGCTGCTGGCGCATCCGCAACACCCGTACACCGCCGGCCTGATCGACTGCCAGCCGGCCCACAGCAGCGGGCATGCCTTGTTGCGCACCATTCCCGGCCAGCCGCCGTTGCTGGATGCGCTGCCGGCGGGCTGCCGGTTCAACCCGCGCTGCCCACAGGCCGGCGCCCTGTGTACCGAAGTGTTGCCCGAAGGTGCGCGGGTGGCTTGTCACTATCCGTTGGGAGCTGGCCCATGAGCCTGTTGCAGATCAAGGATCTGGAGGTGCGCTTTGCGGCGTCCGGCACGGGTGTGTTCGGCCTGAACAAGCAGTGGGTGAGGGCGGTGAACGGTGTCTCGCTGAACCTGGCGGCGGGCGAGACGCTGGGGCTGGTCGGCGAGTCCGGCAGCGGCAAGAGCACGCTGGGGCGGGCGATCCTGCACCTCAACCCGATCAGCGCCGGGCAGGTGTTGTTCGATGGCGTCGACATGGCCCACGGCAGTGCGATCGACATCGCCCGGTTGCGTCACGAAACCGCGATGATTTTCCAGGATCCGTATGCCGCGTTGAATCCGCGCCACACCATCGGCGAGACCATCGCCGAGGTCTTGCGGGTACAGCGCAAGGTCACGCCGGCGCGGATTCCCGACCGCGTCGCCGAGTTGCTCGAACTGGTCGGCCTGCGCCCCGAGCTGGCCGGCCGTAAACCCGCCTCCCTCAGCGGTGGCCAGTGTCAGCGCGTGGGGATCGCCCGGGCGCTGGCGGTGGAGCCGCGCCTGATCATCGCCGATGAATGCGTGGCGGCGCTGGACGTGTCTATCCAGGGCCAGATCATCAATCTGTTGCTGGAACTGCAACAGCGCATGAACCTGGCGATCCTGTTTATCGCCCACGACCTGGCCATCGTGCGCCGCCTGTGCGACCGCGTGGCGGTGATGTACCTGGGCAAGATTGTCGAGGAAGGCCCGGTGGAAGCGGTGTTTACCACGCCGCGTCATCCCTACACGGCGGCCTTGATCCAGGCGATTCCGGAGATCGACCCGTATCGGCCGTTGCCTGCCGAGCCGTTGCCCGGCGAACCACCGAGCCCGCTGAATTTGCCTGCGGGCTGCGCCTTTCACCCGCGTTGTCGGTATGCCCGGGCCATGTGTTCCGTGGTGTTGCCGCCGACTCATTTCCTGCACGAGCATCGGTACAGTTGCGTGCTTGAAGAACCGTTGACCCTTCCTGCCCATCATGAACAAGGAGTTATGACATGCAATCGCGCCACTTGAAGTTGCTCGCCGCCGCCACGCTGACGGCGTGGTCGCTGACCGCCGGTTTTGCTCAGGCCGCCGGCGTCCTGACCATCGGCTGCCGTGAAGACAGCACCACGTTTGACCCGATCAAAAGCGCGCAGAACCGCGACACCTGGGTGTTCGCCAACGTTTACGACACCCTGGTGCGCGTGGATAACCTGGGCACCAAGATGGAGCCTGGGCTGGCAGAAAGCTGGGACATCTCCAAGGACGGCCTGACCTACACCTTCAAGCTGCGCGATGCGAAATTCTCCGATGGCTCGCCGATCACCGCCGACGACGCCGCGTTCAGCCTGCTGCGCATCCGCGACAACAAAGCCTCGCTGTGGGCAGACCCCTTCAACCTGATCAATACGGCCAAGGCGGCTGACGCGAAAACCCTGGTGGTCACGCTGAAGACCCCGGCGGTGGCGTTTCTCTCGCAACTGGCGTCGCCGACGGTGTCGATCCTGTCGGAAAAGGCCATGACCAAAATGGGCGAGGACGCCTACTCGGAGAATCCAGTGACCTCCGGTGCGTTCACCGTCGACGAGTGGCGCAAGGGTGACCGGGTGATTCTGAAAAAGAACCCGAACTTCTGGCAGGCCGGGAAGGTGAGCCTGGACGGCGTCGAATGGGTGTCGGTGACCGACGACAACACGCGCATGCGCATGGTGCAGAACAACGAACTGGACACAGCGATCTTCGTGCCGTTCTCGCGGGTGGAAGAGCTGAAGAAAGACCAGAACGTGGTGATCCACGCCGACCCGTCCACCCGTGAAGATCACCTGCTGATCAACCACGAGCACGGCCTGCTGGCCAAGCCGCAAGTGCGTCAGGCGTTGGACATGGCGATCGACAAGCAATCGCTGGTCAAGACCGCCACGTACGGTCAAGGCAGCGTGGCTTATTCCTACATCCCGAAAGGCTCGCTGTACCACTACGCCAACAACCTGCAGCGCCCGTATGACCCGACCGCCGCCAGGAAACTGCTGGACGAGGCGGGGGCCAAGGACTTGAAACTCAACTACGTGGTCAACGCCGGCAACGAAGCCGACGAGCAGATTGCGGTGATCATCAAGGATCAACTGGCCAAGGTCGGCGTCACCGCCAACCTGCAGAAGGTCGACCCGACCCAAAGCTGGCAGATGCTGGTGGACGGTGACTACGATATTTCGGTGATGTACTGGACCAACGACATTCTCGACCCGGACCAGAAGACCACCTTTGTGCTGGGTCACGACACCAACCAGAACTACATGACCCGCTACAAGAACGACCAGGTCAAGGCACTGGTGGCGGCAGCGCGGATCGAGGCCGATCCGGCCAAGCGTGAGCAGATGTATATCGACCTGCAGAAACTGGCGAAACAGGATGTGAACTGGATCGACCTGTACTACAGCCCTTACATCAACATCTCACGCAAGAATGTGAGCAACTTCCTGCAAAATCCGCTGGGTCGCTTCACCCTTGAGGAAGTGGTGAAAAACTAAGTTCCAGAGAGCACTGCAATGCAAATGTGGGAGCGGGCTTGCTCGCGAAGGCGGAGTGTCAGTCAACAGAAATACCGACTGATCCACCGCTTTCGCGAGCAAGCCCGCTCCCACATTAGGTTCTGCTGTGTTCCCGATATTTATTGCGCGTCAAACGCCTGCCCGTTGATCCCGGCACTGTCCGGCCCCATCAGGTACAGGTACACCGGCATGATCTCTTCCGGCGCCGGCCGCTCCATCGGGTTTTCACCCGGATACGCCTGGGCGCGCATGCTGGTGCGTGTGCCGCCGGGGTTGATGCTGTTGGAGCGTACCGCCGCCACATCCTCGAGTTCGTCGGCCAGGGTTTGCATCAAACCTTCCGTGGCAAACTTCGACACCCCATAAGCCCCCCAATACGCCCGGCCCTTGCGCCCGACGCTGCTGGAGGTGAACACCACCGACGCATCCTGGGACAGCTTGAGCAGCGGCAGCAAGGTGCTGGTCAGCATGAACATCGCGTTGACGTTCACGTGCATCACGCGCATGAAGTTTTCACCGGACAACTGCTCGATCGGCGTGCGTGGGCCGATGATCGAGGCGTTGTGCAACAACCCGTCGAGGTGGCCGAAGGCCTTTTCGATCATCGCCGCCAGCTCATCGTATTGATGCGGCAGGGCTGTCTCCAGGTTGAACGGGATCACCACCGGCTGCGGGTGGCCTGCGGCTTCGATCTCGTCGTAGACCTGGGCCAGGTTGGCTTCGGTCTTGCCCAGCAGCAGCACCGTGGCGCCATGGGCCGCGTAGGTTTTCGCCGCCGCCGCACCAATCCCGCGACCGGCACCGGTCACCAGGATGACGCGGTCTTTGAGCAGTTCTGGACGTGCGGAGTAATCAAACATAAATAGCCTCGACAAAATTCAACAGATTGCTAACACCACGCTTGAGAGTAGTGAAGATCCCCTGTGGGAGCGGGCGTGCTGGCGAAGGCGGTGGGTCAGTTGACACGTTCATTGACTGCCACGCTGCCTTCGCGAGCAAGCCCGCTCCCACATTTAGATCTTCATTGGCCTCAGCAGCTGCACAGCGCGTTATCCAGCACCTTGCGCAGCTCCAGCGGGTGATCCACCACCACATCGGCGCCCCAGTGACGCGGGTTGTCATCCGGGTGGATGTAGCCGTAGGTCACCGCCGCCGTGCGCGTGCCGGCGTCGCGGCCGGACTCGATGTCGCGCAGGTCATCGCCCACGAACAGCACGCTGGCCGGGTCCAGGTCGAGCATCTTGCAGGCCAGGATCAGCGGCTCCGGGTCCGGCTTGCTGTTCTTCACATGGTCCGGGCAGATCAACAGCGCCGAACGCTCGGCCAGGCCCAGTTGCTGCATGATCGGCTCGGCAAAGCGCACCGGCTTGTTGGTGACCACGCCCCAGATCAGCTTGGCTTTCTCGATGTCCTGCAGCAGTTCTTCCATGCCATCGAACAGCTTGCTGTGGATCGCGCAGCCCTTGAGGTAGCGCTCCAGGAACTCCTGGCGCAACGCTTCAAAACCTGGCGATTCGGGGTCCATGGAAAAGGTCACGGCGACCATGGCGCGGGCGCCACCGGAGATTTCATCGCGGATGTGCTGGTCGTTGATCGGCGCCAGGCCGCGATCGGCACGCATCGCCTGGCAGATGGCGATAAAGTCCGGCGCGGTGTCCAGCAGGGTACCGTCCATATCGAAGAGAACCGCTCGCAACTTCACAGGCTTACTCCTCGCGCAGGGTCTGGATCATGTAGTTGACGTCAACGTCGCTGGCCAGCTTGTAGTGCTTGGTCAACGGGTTGTAGGTCAGGCCGATGATGTCCTTGACGGTCAGCCCGGCCTGGCGGCTCCAGGCACCCAGCTCGGAAGGACGGATGAATTTCTTGAAGTCGTGGGTGCCGCGCGGCAGCAGCTTCATGATGTATTCGGCGCCGATGATCGCGAACAGGTAGGCCTTGGGGTTGCGGTTGATGGTGGAGAAGAACACCTGGCCGCCCGGCTTGACCATGCGGAAGCAGGCGCGGATCACCGAGGACGGGTCTGGCACGTGCTCGAGCATTTCCAGGCAGGTGACCACGTCGAACTGCTCGGGCATTTCCTCGGCCAGGGCTTCGGCGGTGATCTGGCGGTATTCCACGCTCACGCCGGATTCCAGCTGGTGCAACTGGGCCACGGCGAGCGGCGCTTCGCCCATGTCGATCCCCATCACGGTGGCGCCGCGCTGGGCCATGGCTTCGCTGAGGATGCCGCCGCCGCAACCGACGTCCAGCACCTTCTTGCCGGCCAGGTTGACGCGTTCGTCAATCCAGTTGACCCGCAGCGGGTTGATGTCGTGCAGGGGCTTGAACTCGCTCTCGCGGTCCCACCAGCGGTGGGCGAGGGCTTCGAATTTGGCGATTTCGGCGTGGTCGACGTTGCTCATGGTGAATCCTCTAAACCTGATAAATCGTGTGGTCGGTGCCCGGCGCGTACGCCCGGCACCGGCATTATTCGTGGTGTCCGCTGATGCGTTGGCCCCAGGCAATGGCCGTGACGGTCAACTGTTGTTCATCCATGCGGGTCAATTGCCGGTCGTCGAGCAACTGCTTGCCGGCGACCCAAAGGTGTTTCACGCAATCGCGTCCGGTGGCATATATAAGCTGTGAGACCGGATCGTAGATCGGTTGTTGCGCCAGCCCGGAAAGATCGAAGGCCACCATGTCCGCGGCCTTGCCGACTTCCAGCGAGCCGATTTCGTTCTCCAGGCCCATGGCGCGCGCGCCATTGAGCGTCGCCATGCGCAGTGCGCGGTGGGCATCCAGGGCGGTGGCCGAGCCGGCGACAGCCTTGGCCAGCATCGCCGCTGTGCGGGTTTCGCCCAGCAGGTCCAGGTCATTGTTGCTGGCGGCGCCGTCGGTGCCGATGGCCACATTGACCCCAGCCTGCCACAGGCGCTCCACCGGGCAGAAGCCACTGGCCAGTTTCAGGTTCGACTCCGGGCAATGGATGATGCTGGTGTTGCTTTCTACCAGCAAAGCCAGGTCATCCTCGCTGATTTGGGTCATATGAACGGCCTGGAAGCGCGGGCCGAGCAGCCCGAGGCGGCCCAGGCGTGCCAGCGGCCGTTCGCCGGTCTGCTCGACGGCCTGTTGGACCTCGAAGGCGGTTTCGTGCACATGCATATGGATCGCGGCGTCCAGCTCCTCGGCGATCACGCGGATCTTTTCCAGGTTGGCATCGCACACGGTATAGGGCGCGTGGGGACCGAAGGTGATCTTGATGCGCGGGTGGTGCTTGAGGTCGCCGAACAGCTCGATGCCCTGGCGGATCGCCTCATCGGCGCTGCTGGCGCCGGGAATCGGGAAGTCGAGGATCGGAATCGCGATCTGCGCGCGCATGCCGCTGTTGTGCACGCAATCGCTGGCGACCTTGGGGTAGAAATACATGTCGGAGAAGCACGTGATGCCGCCCTTGAGTTGCTCGGCGATGGCCAGGTCGGTGCCGTCCCGCACAAAGGCCTCATCGACCCATTTGGCTTCGGCGGGCCAGATGTGCTTTTCCAGCCACATCATCAGCGGCAGGTCATCGGCCAGGCCGCGAAACAGGCTCATCGCCGCGTGCCCGTGGGCGTTGATCAGGCCCGGGCTGAGCAGCATGCCCGGCAACTCGCGGACCTCGGTAGCCGCCAGTTTCAGCGCGGCGGCCCGTGGGCCGATAAAGGCAATGCGCCCATCGCGGATCCCCAGGGCATGCTCCTTGAGCACCACGCCGGCAGGTTCGACAGGCACCAGCCAGGTCGGCAGGAGTAATAAGTCGAGCGGGGCGGCAGTGGCGGTCATCGCAGGCTTCTTCCGGGGCAGCTATAAAAGAAGGGCGAAGTATACCCGAGCGTCCAGGCTGGCGGATCGCTATAATCGGCGGCTTTTGTTGATGAGTACGGGGTGAGGGATGCGCGATCGACTGTTGGCAGCGGAGAAAGTGAAGGCCATCGATTGGCGTGATGGCGCACTGCACCTGCTCGATCAGCGTGTTTTGCCCTCCCGCGAAAGCTGGGTGGTGTGTTCGACGGTCGAAGACGTCGCCGCTGCCATCCGCTCGATGACCGTGCGTGGTGCGCCGGCCATCGGCATCAGCGCAGCCTACGGCCTGGTGCTCGCCGCCCGTCGACGCATTGCCGAAGGCGGTGACTGGCAAGCGGCATGGGAAGAGGACTACGCGTTGCTGGCCGATTCGCGTCCGACGGGGGCGAACCTGTTCTGGGCCCTCAAGCGCATGCGTGACCGCCTCGACCGTCTCAAGAAGCACGCCGACCCGGCGGCGGTGCTGGAAGCCGAAGCCATCGCGATCCATGAAAGCGACCGTGAAGCCAACCTGAGCATGGCGCAGTTGGGCCTTGAGCGGATTCGCAAGCACCAGGGCAATGCCCAGGCGATCCTCACCCATGGCAATGCTGGCGCCTTGGCCACCGGGGGTGTCGGCACGGCCCTCGGGGTGATCCGCGCTGCCTTCCTGGAGGGGTTGGTCGAGCATGTCTACGTCAACGAAACGCGCCCCTGGCTGCAGGGCTCGCGGCTGACGGCCTGGGAGCTGGCGGGCGAGGGGATTGCGACCACCGTCAATGCAGACTCGGCCGGCGCGCATATCCTCAAGACCAAAGGGGTGACCTGGGTGGTCGTCGGCGCCGACTGCATCGCGGCCAATGGTGATGTGATCGGCACGATCGGCACTTATCAGTTGGCGGTGTGTGCCATGCACCATGGCGTGCGCTTCATGGTGGTGGCGCCGAGTTCGACGCTGGACCTGATGATGGCCACTGGCGAGGACGTCGCCCTGGAAGAGCGCGACGCGGGCGAGTTGCTGGAAGTCGCCGGGCAGCGTTTGGACGCGGCGGCTTTCAACCCCGTGTTCGACGTGACTCCCGCCGACCTGATTGATGTGATCGTGACTGAAAAAGGCATCGTCGAGCGGCCGGATACCGCCAAGCTGGCCAAGTTGATGTGCCGTAAACGATTGCATTGAGGGTGTTGCGGTCTGGGAGATTGCTATCGCTGGCGAGCCAGCTCCTGCAGTGGCGGTGCGCACTGTGCAAAATTGTAGGAACTGGCTAGCCGGCGAGCCCCCTAAAATGTCAACAAAACCATTGGATCCATACGCAAAAAATAGCACCAAGGCATCTCTGAGCCCCTCTCGTCGCCCTCAAGCCTGTCATCCGTCAACTTACTATGCTCCATGCGCATCAGGGGGATAGGTGCGTGGCGGCGATTGTGATAACATCCGGCGGTTTCCAGGGCTGCCCCGAGGGGTGGCCTATAACGTGCAGATCCGTGTCATAACTCGTTGATTTGTCGTAAGTCGTTGTCAGGCACTGTGCCGGCAGCGGCGAGCTTCGTTCGTCCCATATGGATGTGACGAAGTTTCACCCGAAAAAGGAATCAGGCTTCTCATGGGCGAACTGGCCAAAGAAATCCTCCCGGTCAATATCGAAGACGAGCTGAAACAGTCCTACCTCGACTACGCGATGAGCGTAATTGTCGGTCGGGCACTGCCTGATGCGCGCGATGGCTTGAAGCCCGTGCACCGGCGTGTGCTGTTCGCGATGAGCGAGCTGGGTAACGACTGGAACAAGCCGTACAAGAAATCTGCCCGTGTTGTCGGTGACGTGATCGGTAAGTATCACCCTCACGGCGACACTGCGGTGTACGACACCATCGTTCGGATGGCCCAGCCGTTTTCCCTGCGCTACCTGCTGGTAGACGGCCAGGGCAACTTCGGTTCGGTCGACGGCGACAACGCCGCGGCCATGCGATACACCGAAGTGCGCATGACCAAGCTGGCGCACGAGCTGCTGGCCGACCTGCATAAAGAAACCGTGGACTGGGTGCCGAACTACGACGGCACCGAAATGATCCCGGCCGTCATGCCGACCAAGATTCCAAACCTGCTGGTCAACGGCTCCAGCGGTATCGCCGTGGGCATGGCCACCAACATCCCGCCACACAACCTCGGTGAAGTCATCGACGGTTGCCTGGCCCTTATCGACAATCCTGAGCTGACTGTCGATGAGCTGATGCAATACATCCCCGGTCCGGACTTCCCGACCGCTGCGATCATCAACGGTCGCGCCGGTATCATCGAAGCCTACCGCACCGGTCGCGGGCGCATTTACATGCGCGCCCGCTCGATCATCGAAGACATCGACAAGGTCGGTGGTCGCCAGCAGATCGTCATCACCGAACTGCCGTACCAGCTGAACAAGGCGCGGCTGATCGAGAAGATCGCCGAGCTGGTCAAAGAGAAGAAGCTCGAAGGCATCACCGAGCTGCGCGACGAGTCCGACAAAGACGGTATGCGCGTGGTGATCGAGCTGCGTCGTGGCGAAGTGCCTGAGGTGATCCTCAACAACCTCTACGCCCAGACCCAGCTGCAAAGCGTGTTTGGTATCAACGTGGTAGCACTGATCGACGGCCGCCCGCGCATCCTGAACCTCAAGGATCTGCTCGAAGCCTTCGTTCGTCACCGCCGCGAAGTGGTCACCCGCCGTACCGTGTTCGAACTGCGCAAGGCCCGCGAGCGCGGCCACATCCTGGAAGGCCAGGCAGTTGCGCTGTCGAACATCGACCCGGTGATCGCCCTGATCAAGGCCTCGCCAACCCCGTCGGAAGCCAAGGAAGCGCTGATCAGCACCCCTTGGGAATCCAGCGCCGTGGTGGCCATGGTTGAACGCGCCGGCGCCGACTCGTGCCGTCCGGAGACCCTGGACCCGCAATACGGTCTGCGCGAAGGCAAGTACTTCCTGTCGCCGGAACAGGCCCAGGCCATCCTGGAGCTGCGCCTGCACCGCCTGACCGGCCTGGAGCACGAGAAGCTGCTGGCCGAGTACCAGGAGATCCTCAACCAGATCGGTGAGTTGATCCGCATCCTCAGCAGCGCCGTGCGCCTGATGGAAGTGATCCGCGAAGAACTGGAAGTGATCCGCGCCGAATATGGCGACGTGCGCCGCACCGAAATTCTCGATGCGCGTCTCGACCTGACCCTGGGTGACATGATCCCGGAAGAAGAGCGCGTCGTGACCATTTCCCACGGTGGTTATGCCAAGACCCAGCCCCTGGCTGCGTACCAGGCCCAGCGTCGTGGTGGTAAAGGTAAATCGGCTACCGGCGTGAAGGATGAGGACTACATCGCTCACCTGCTGGTCGCCAACAGCCACACCACGCTGCTGCTGTTCTCCAGCAAGGGCAAGGTGTACTGGCTCAAGACCTACGAGATCCCGGAAGCCTCGCGTGCCGCCCGTGGTCGTCCGTTGGTCAACCTGCTGCCGCTGGACAGTGATGAGTACATCACCACCATGCTGCCGGTCGAGGAATACACCGAAGGTCACTTCATCTTCATGGCGACCGCCAAAGGCACCGTGAAGAAGACCCCGCTGGAATCCTTCAGCCGTCAACGCAGCGTGGGCCTGATCGCGCTGGAGCTGGACGAAGGCGACGTACTGATCTCCGCCGCCATTACCGATGGCGAGCGTGAAGTCATGCTGTTCTCCGACGGCGGCAAGGTCACGCGCTTCAAGGAATCCGACGTCCGCGCCATGGGCCGTACCGCCCGCGGTGTGCGTGGCATGCGCCTGCCGGAAGGGCAGAAGCTGATTTCGATGCTGATCCCGGAAGAAGGCAGCCAGATCCTCACGGCTTCCGAGCGTGGTTATGGCAAGCGCACCGCCATCAGCGAGTTCCCGGAGTACAAACGTGGCGGCCAGGGCGTGATCGCCATGGTCAGCAACGATCGCAACGGCCGTCTGGTCGGCGCGGTCCAGGTGCTCGACGGCGAGGAGATCATGCTGATTTCCGACCAGGGCACACTGGTGCGTACCCGTGTGGCTGAAGTGTCGAGCCTGGGCCGTAACACCCAGGGCGTGACGCTGATCAAGCTGGCCAAAGACGAAAAACTGGTGGGCCTGGAGCGTGTGCAGGAGCCATCGGAAGTCGAAGGCGAAGAGCTGGAAGGTGAGGAATTCGACGGCGAGGTGATCGCAGCAGGCGATGACAACGTCGACGAGCCAACCCTCGACGCTGCCGCAGACGAAGAAGAACCGCAGGAATAAGCGGACACACAGGGGGCGGATGAAGATTCGCCCCCTTGTTGTTTGTCCCTTGTGAAATAACACGTCCTTTGGCTGGACGCGCTCAATGTGGGAGCTGGCTTGCCCGCGATGGCAGCGCCACGGTATCACTGCGCTACCGAGGTGCCCTTATCGCAGGCAAGCCAGCTCCCGCATGGGTTCGCTCCAGAGAAAGGTTGTTGCCGAACATGATTGCAGCCCCACCAGATCAGAGTGAGATTGGATGTGAGCAAGAGAGCCTATAACTTCTGTGCCGGTCCCGCGGCGCTTCCTGAAGCAGTCCTGCAGCGTGCGCAGGGTGAACTCCTCGACTGGCATGGAAAAGGCCTCTCCGTGATGGAAATGAGCCATCGCAGCGATGAGTTCGTGTCCATTGCCACCAAGGCCGAGCAGGATCTGCGCGACTTGCTGGACATCCCATCCAACTACAAAGTGTTGTTCCTGCAGGGCGGCGCTAGCCAGCAGTTCGCCCAGCTGCCCCTGAACCTGTTGCCGGAAGACGGCACCGCCGACTACATCGACACCGGTATCTGGGGCCAGAAGGCCATTGAAGAGGCTTCGCGCTACGGTCACGTCAACGTTGCCGGTACCGCCAAGCCCTACGACTACTTCGCCATTCCCGGCCAGAACGAGTGGAAGCTGTCGAAGGACGCGGCCTACGTGCACTACGTAGCGAACGAAACCATCGGCGGCCTGGAATTCGACTGGGTACCGGAAGTAGGCGACGTCCCGCTGGTGTGCGACATGTCCTCGGACATCCTCTCGCGCCCGATCGATGTGTCCAGGTACGGCATGATCTACGCCGGCGCGCAGAAGAACATCGGCCCGAGCGGCATCCTGGTCAACATCATCCGCGAAGACCTGCTGGGGCGTGCCCGTTCGCTGTGCCCGACCATGCTCAACTACAAGGTCGCGGCCGATAACGGCTCGATGTACAACACCCCGCCGGCGTTCGCCTGGTACCTGTCCGGCCTGGTCTTCGAGTGGCTCAAGGAGCAGGGCGGCGTGGCTGCCATGGGCAAGCTGAACGAAGAGAAGAAGCGCACCCTGTACGACTTCATCGACGCCAGCGGCCTGTACAGCAACCCGATCAACCTGACCGACCGCTCGTGGATGAACGTGCCGTTCCGCCTGGCCGATGACCGCCTGGACAAGCCGTTCCTGGCCGGTGCCGACGCGCGCGGCCTGCTGAACCTCAAGGGCCACCGTTCGGTCGGTGGCATGCGCGCCTCCATCTACAACGCTGTCGACATCCACGCCATCAACGCGTTGGTGGCCTACATGGCAGAGTTCGAAAAGGAACACGGCTAATGTCTGAGCAAGAACTCAAGGCCCTGCGCGTGCGCATTGACAGCCTGGACGAGAAAGTCCTGGAGCTGATCAGTGAGCGCGCGCGGTGCGCCCAGGAAGTGGCACGGGTAAAGATGGCCTCCCTGGCCGAAGGCGAAGTGCCAGTGTTCTACCGGCCCGAGCGTGAAGCCCAGGTGCTCAAGCGCGTGATGGAGCGCAACAAGGGCCCATTGGGCAATGAAGAGATGGCGCGGTTGTTCCGTGAAATCATGTCTTCCTGCCTGGCGCTGGAGCAGCCACTGAAAGTGGCTTACCTCGGGCCTGAAGGCACCTTCACCCAGGCGGCGGCCATGAAGCACTTCGGCCACGCGGTGATCAGCAAGCCAATGGCGGCGATCGACGAAGTGTTTCGTGAAGTGGCGGCTGGTGCCGTGAACTTTGGCGTGGTGCCGGTGGAAAACTCCACCGAAGGCGCGGTCAACCACACGCTGGACAGCTTCCTCGAGCACGACATGGTGATCTGTGGCGAAGTCGAGCTGCGCATCCACCACCACCTGCTGGTGGGCGAGAACACCAAGACCGATAGCATCAGCCGTATCTACTCCCACGCCCAGTCGCTGGCCCAGTGCCGCAAGTGGCTGGACGCGCATTATCCGAATGTCGAACGCGTGGCGGTGTCCAGCAATGCCGAGGCGGCCAAGCGGGTCAAGGGTGAGTGGAATTCGGCGGCCATTGCCGGTGACATGGCTGCAGGCCTGTATGGCCTGACGCGCCTGGCCGAGAAAATCGAGGATCGCCCGGACAACTCCACGCGGTTCCTGATGATCGGCAACCAGGAAGTGCCGCCGACCGGCGACGACAAGACGTCGATCATCGTCTCCATGAGCAACAAGCCCGGCGCGCTGCATGAGCTGCTGGTGCCGTTCCACGACAACGGGATTGACCTGACGCGTATCGAGACTCGTCCTTCGCGCAGCGGTAAATGGACTTACGTGTTCTTTATCGACTTCGTCGGCCATCACCGCGACCCGCTGGTCAAGGGTGTGCTCGAGAAAATCAGTCAGGAAGCCGTGGCACTCAAAGTGCTGGGCTCTTACCCGAAAGCGGTTTTGTGAGGCTTTAACATGAGTGGCAACTTCCTCGCCCTGGCTCAGCCGGGCGTGCAACAACTGTCGCCTTACGTTCCAGGCAAGCCTGTGGACGAGCTGGCGCGTGAGTTGAACCTGGATCCTTCGAAGATCGTCAAGTTGGCCAGTAACGAAAACCCGCTGGGCCCAAGCCCCAAGGTGTTGGCGGCCATTCGTGAGGAGCTGGCCGAGCTGACCCGTTACCCCGATGGCAACGGCTTTGCGCTCAAGTCCCTGCTGGCGCAAAAGTGCCGGGTCGAGCTGAGCCAGGTGACCTTGGGCAACGGTTCCAACGACATTCTCGAGCTGGTCGGCCGTGCCTACCTGGCGCCGGGCCTCAACGCGGTGTTCAGCGAACACGCGTTTGCGGTCTATCCGATCGTGACCCAGGCGGTCGGCGCTGATGCGCGCATCATTCCTGCGAAGGAGTGGGGCCACGACCTGCCGGCCATGCTGGCAGCCATCGACGCCCAGACCCGTGTGGTGTTCATCGCCAACCCGAACAACCCGACTGGCACCTGGTTGGACGCGCAGGCGCTGAACGACTTCCTGCAGGATGTGCCGGAGCACGTGCTGGTGGTGCTGGACGAGGCCTACATCGAGTACGCCGAAGGCAGCGACCTGCCGGACGGCCTCGACTTCCTGGCGGCCTACCCGAACCTGCTGGTCTCGCGCACCTTTTCCAAGGCCTATGGCCTGGCGTCGTTGCGGGTGGGCTACGGCCTCTCCACGGCGGTCGTCGCGGACGTGCTGAACCGCGTGCGCCAACCGTTCAACGTCAACAGCCTCGCGCTGGCGGCGGCCTGTGCGGCCGTGCAGGATGCCGAATACCTGGAAGAGGGCCGGCGCATCAACGAAAGCGGCATGCTGCAGTTGCAGGCAGGCTTTCGCGAACTGGGCCTGGGCTGGATTCCGTCCAAGGGCAACTTCATCTGTGTCGACCTCGGCCAAGTGGCTGCTCCGGTATTCCAGGGCCTGTTGCGCGAAGGTGTGATTGTGCGTCCGGTGGCTAACTACGGTATGCCGAACCACCTGCGTATCACCATTGGCTTGCCGGCAGAAAACAGCCGCTTCCTGGAGGCGTTGGCCAAGGTTCTGGCTCGTGGTTGATGTCACTGCATTGCAACCTGTTGTGCCTATGATCGGTCGCCTGGTGGTGGTCGGTCTGGGGTTGATCGGTGGCTCCTTCGCCAAAGGCCTGCGTGAGAGCGGGTTGTGTGGCGAAGTGGTCGGTGTGGACCTGGACCCGCAATCGCGCAAGCTGGCGGTCGAGTTGGGCGTGGTGGATCGCTGCGAAGCGGACCTGGCACTCGCATGCCAGGGCGCTGACGTGATCCAGTTGGCGGTGCCGATCCTGGCCATGGAGAAATTGCTGGCGGTATTGGCGGGCATGGACCTGGGGCAGGCGATCCTGACGGACGTCGGCAGCGCCAAGGGCAATGTGGTGCGCGCTGCGCAACAGGCGTTTGGCGGCATGCCCGCGCGCTTCGTGCCGGGCCATCCGATTGCCGGTTCCGAGCAGAGCGGGGTTGAAGCATCGAATGCGCAGCTGTTCCGGCGCCATAAGGTGATCCTGACGCCGCTCGAGCAGACCGATCCTGCGGCGTTGGCCGTGGTTGACCGGCTGTGGCGTGAGCTGGGCGCTGACGTGGAGCATATGCAGGTCGAGCGCCACGACGAAGTGCTGGCGGCGACCAGTCATTTGCCGCATCTGCTGGCATTTGGCCTGGTGGACTCGCTGGCCAAGCGCAATGAAAACCTCGAGATTTTCCGTTACGCCGCCGGTGGCTTTCGCGATTTCACGCGGATTGCCGGCAGCGACCCCGTGATGTGGCACGACATCTTCCTCGCTAACCGCGAAGCGGTGTTGCGCACCCTGGACACCTTTCGCAGCGACCTCGATGCCCTGCGCGACGCGGTTGATGCCGGGGATGGCCATCAGTTGTTGGGCGTGTTCACCCGTGCGCGGGTGGCGCGTGAGCATTTCAGCAAGATCCTGGCGCGCCGGGCCTATATGGAAACTGCCGTGAACGCCGATGACCTGACCTTCCTCGCCAGCCCGGGCGGCCGCTTGAGCGGACGTATCCGGGTGCCGGGTGACAAGTCGATCTCGCATCGCTCGATCATGCTCGGCTCGTTGGCCGAGGGTGTGACAGAGGTTGAAGGTTTCCTCGAAGGTGAAGACGCCCTGGCGACGTTGCAGGCTTTTCGCGACATGGGGGTCGTCATCGAAGGTCCGCACCATGGGCGCGTGACCATTCATGGCGTGGGCTTGCATGGCTTGAAATCCGCGCCGGGGCCGATCTACCTGGGTAACTCCGGCACATCCATGCGGCTGCTTTCGGGGTTGTTGGCGGCGCAAAGCTTCGACAGCGTGTTGACCGGCGATGCGTCCCTGTCCAAGCGTCCGATGAGCCGCGTGGCCAAACCGCTGCGGGAAATGGGCGCGGTGATCGAGACCGGTCCGGAAGGGCGTCCGCCGTTGACCATCCGCGGCGGCCAGGTGCTGAAAGGCCTGGCCTATTCGATGCCGATGGCCAGTGCGCAGGTCAAATCCTGCCTGTTACTGGCCGGGTTGTACGCCGAGGGCGAGACTTCGGTGGCCGAGCCCGCGCCGACCCGTGACCATACCGAGCGCATGTTGCGCGGTTTTGGCTACCCCGTGGCGGTGAGTGGCGCGACCGCGTCGGTGCAATCGGGTCATGCACTGACCGCTACCCATATAGAAGTGCCGGGGGATATTTCCTCGTCGGCGTTTTTCCTGGTGGCGGCGTCGATTGCCGAGGGTTCCGAGTTGTTGCTGGAGCATGTCGGCGTCAACCCGACGCGGACCGGGGTGATCGATATCCTGCGGCTCATGGGCGCAGATATCACCTTGGAAAACCCGCGTGAAGTAGGCGGCGAGCCTGTCGCGGACTTGCGTGTGCGTGCTGCGGCCCTGAACGGTATCGAGATCCCCGAGGCTTTGGTGCCGTTGGCGATCGATGAGTTTCCGGTGCTGTTTGTCGCCGCGGCCTGTGCCAAGGGCCGCACCGTGTTGCGCGGGGCGCAGGAGCTGCGCGTGAAAGAATCCGACCGTATCCAGGTCATGGCCGACGGTCTGTTGGCGTTGGGCGTGAAGTGTGAACCGACTCCCGATGGGATTATCATTGACGGTGGCCTGATGGGCGGTGGCGAAGTGCACGCCCAGGGTGATCACCGGATTGCCATGGCGTTCAGTGTGGCTTCCCTGCGGGCGACGGCACCTATTCGTATCCGTGACTGCGCCAATGTTGCTACGTCTTTTCCGAACTTTCTTACACTGTGTGCCCACGTCGGCATCCGTGTTGCCCAAGAGGCTCAATTGTGAATATCAAAGCACCGGTGATTACCATCGACGGGCCAAGTGGCTCGGGCAAAGGCACGATCGCCGGCATCCTGGCCAAGCGCCTGGGCTGGTGTCTGCTCGATTCCGGCGCGCTGTACCGCCTGCTGGCGTTTGCCGCACGCAACCATGGCGTCGACCTGACCAACGAAGAATCGCTGAAGCTGCTGGCGGCGCATCTTGATGTGCAGTTTGTCGGGGCGACGGAAGGTCATCCCCAGCGCATCATCCTTGAAGGCGATGATGTGACCGATGACCTGCGCAATGAACAAGTCGGTTCCTGGGCCTCCCAGGTTGCCGCGCTGCCGGCCGTGCGCGATGCCTTGCTGCAGCGTCAGCGCGCGTTTCAGGAGCCGCCGGGCCTGGTCGCCGATGGTCGCGACATGGGCACGGTAGTGTTTCCGGAGGCGCCGCTGAAGATTTTCCTGACCGCCAGTGCCGAGGAGCGGGCGCGCCGCCGCTACTTGCAGTTGAAGGGCAAAGTCGATGGTGTTAGTCTGTCGAGTCTGCTAGATGAGATCCGTGCACGCGATGAGCGTGATACCCAGCGCGCAGTAGCCCCGCTAAAGCCGGCGGCTGATGCCATACAGCTGGATTCCACGGAGTTGTCCATCGAGCAGGTGCTGGAACGCATCTTGAGCGAAATCGCCATTCGCGATATCGCCGGGTGACCAAGAAGGCCGCAGGGGACCAGTCATAGTCTTGGGGCGCTTCTTCTAATTGAAACTAACCCACACCGTCTGGGGTGTGGAGATGGGCGTATTCTTCGCCCTTATCAACAGGAATTAAAATGAGCGAAAGCTTTGCGGAACTCTTTGAAGAAAGCCTAAAAACCCTGAACCTTCAGGCAGGCTCCATCATCACCGGTGTTATCGTTGATATCGATTACCAAGCTCGCTGGGTAACCGTTCACGCTGGTCTGAAGTCTGAAGCTCTGATCCCGCTGGAACAGTTCTACAACGATGCTGGCGACCTGACTATCAATGTCGGTGACGAAGTTCACGTTGCTCTGGACTCGGTTGAAGACGGTTTCGGTGAAACCAAGCTGTCCCGTGAAAAAGCCAAGCGCGCTGAATGCTGGATTGTTCTCGAAGCAGCCTTCGCAGCTGAAGAAGTGGTCAAGGGCGTTATCAACGGTAAGGTTAAAGGCGGCTTCACTGTCGACGTTAACGGCATCCGTGCGTTCCTGCCAGGTTCTTTGGTCGACGTTCGTCCAGTGCGCGACACCACGCACCTGGAAGGCAAAGAACTCGAATTCAAGGTCATCAAACTCGACCAGAAACGCAACAACGTTGTCGTTTCCCGTCGCAGCGTCCTGGAAGCAGAAAACTCCGCCGAGCGTGAAGCTCTGCTGGAATCCCTGCAGGAAGGCCAACAAGTCAAAGGTATCGTCAAGAACCTCACCGATTACGGCGCATTCGTCGATCTGGGTGGCGTCGATGGCCTGCTGCACATTACCGACATGGCTTGGAAGCGTATCAAGCATCCTTCCGAAATCGTCAACGTTGGCGACGAGATCGATGTCAAGGTTCTGAAATACGATCGCGAGCGCAACCGTGTTTCCCTGGGCCTGAAGCAGCTGGGTGAAGATCCATGGGTTGCTATCAAAGCCCGTTACCCAGAAAGCACTCGCGTGACCGCGCGTGTTACCAACCTGACCGACTACGGCTGCTTCGCAGAGCTGGAAGAAGGTGTGGAAGGCCTGGTACACGTTTCCGAAATGGACTGGACCAACAAGAACATCCACCCTTCGAAAGTCGTACAAGTCGGCGACGAAGTGGAAGTTATGGTTCTGGACATCGACGAAGAGCGTCGTCGTATCTCCCTGGGCATCAAGCAGTGCAAATCTAACCCATGGGAAGATTTCTCTGGCCAGTTCAACAAGGGCGATAAAATCTCCGGCACCATCAAGTCGATCACCGATTTCGGTATCTTCATTGGTCTGGACGGCGGCATCGACGGCCTGGTTCACCTGTCCGACATCTCCTGGAACGAAGTGGGCGAAGAAGCTGTTCGTCGTTTCAAGAAGGGCGACGAGCTGGACACCGTTATCCTGTCGGTTGACCCAGAGCGCGAGCGCATCTCCCTGGGTATCAAGCAGCTGGAAAGCGATCCGTTCTCCGAGTACGTTCAAGAGAACGACAAAGGCGCAATCGTTAAGGGCACTGTGAAAGAAGTTGACGCTAAAGGCGCCATCATCACTCTGGCCGACGATATCGAAGCGACTCTGAAAGCCTCCGAAATCAGCCGTGACCGCGTTGAAGACGCGCGCAACGTTCTGAAAGAAGGCCAGGAAGTAGAAGCCAAGATCATCAGCGTTGACCGCAAGAGCCGCGTAATCCAACTCTCCATCAAGTCGAAAGACGAGATCGAAGAGAAAGAAGCCATCCAGAGCCTGCGCGACAAGCCAGCCTCGTCGGATGCTCCAGTTGACACCACGCTTGGTGCTCTGCTGCGTGCGCAAATGGAAAAACAGAACTAAGTTCTGTCAGACCATAGAAAAAGGGCGACTTCGGTCGCCCTTTTTTGTGCCTGAAATTCGTTGAATCAACATCGAGAGCCAAGACGCACAGCTCACTGTCAGAACTGACTATAGTCTTCATGAAAGCTGTTCCAGCGTCGTTGTGTTGATAAGGATTTAAATGAACAGGCTTATCGTGCTATTTGCAGTGCTAGTAGTGCTTGCAGGTTGCTCCAGTACCAGCGCCAAGACCCACGCCAAGCGTGGAGTCAGCGGCATCGAGATCGATTGCTCGGGCTTGGGCAACAAATGGGAGAAGTGCGAGAAGCGCGCCGCCCGCGAGTGCAAGATGCAGGGTTACAAGGTGATCACCCGCTCCAGCGATGCCAAGGATGAAGAGGGCGATTACCTGTTCGGCTGGAACCCTGCTGGCGCCGTAACCCGTACCATGCTGGTGATCTGCAATTGATGGCGTCGCGCCGGCCAGACAGGCTTCCATCTATCCCGGAGATAAGTTGCTGTGCGGGCTGTTCAAATTCATCAAGTCATGCTAAAACCTTCGAAGCGCTTTTCCTAGCTGCTTGAAAAAGAAGGGAAAAATATGACGAAGTCGGAGTTGATCGAACGAATTGTCACCCATCAAGGGCTGCTCTCATCCAAGGATGTCGAGCTGGCCATCAAGACCATGCTCGAGCAAATGTCCCAGTGCCTGGCTACCGGGGATCGGATTGAGATCCGTGGGTTTGGCAGCTTCTCCCTGCACTACCGCGCACCGCGCGTAGGGCGGAACCCCAAGACTGGGCAGTCGGTGAGTCTGGATGGGAAATTTGTGCCTCATTTCAAGCCGGGGAAGGAGTTGCGGGATCGGGTGAATGAGGATGAGGATGAAGGTGTTTGAGTCGTTTTAAATCAGGAGAGGGATATGTATCACGCTAGGCGAGCTTTGCTTGCTCTAATTCTGCTTATCGTAGCGCTGGGCGTTTTGGTATTTGTACTGGAGAATCAGCAAGTGCTCGCCCTTTCCTTTCTGGGTTGGGCCACTCCGCAAATACCGGTCTCTATCTTTATCGCGCTTTCTCTGTTAGTGGGTCTCCTTTTAGGGCCTCTTCTTGGCTTTATTTTTCGGCGTAAGGCAAGTCGTCTGTCGGTCTCCTCGGGTCGCTAGCTAAGCCGCTTATCACTCAAGTAGCCATGCGCTTGTAGGCCTCCTCATGATGCTGACTGCCCTGGTGGTGTGCGAGCGTCATGGTTCGCGTCTTTGTGCTATATCAGTGTAATCAAGTCATTTCCGTTAGCGGTTGAGGGTGTTGTGCTCTCGCGGTAAGATTTTTATTGTTAAGATTAATGAAATCGCTAAGTGGTGTGCGCTGACGGGTGGGCGTCGGCGTGCAGTCTTTGTCTGCATCTTTAGTCGGAACGAAAGATCAAGTGATATCGTTAGCAGGGTTAGTTCGGCAGCTGTTGATTGTGGTCCTTTTTAGACGGGCTTGTGTTTGAATTATCGAATTTATTTATTTGTTTTTTTTGGTTGGACATGGATCGATATTTCGAGTCGCCGCCTTGGAGGCTCGGCCCGGGATTTTAATATGCTGGGCGGCATTGAAATCTAAATCTATCGCCGATGAATACTGGTATGCATAGTTGTGTTTCGGTGAGTTATTTTTTTTGGGTTTCGGCTGGCTTTCACGTGGGTCAGGGTAGGAGTGGCTTCCAGGTCGGGGTTGCGCCCCATGCGGCCGGCGCTGGCCAGCCTCGCGACTGGTTTTATGAGGTCAAAGTCTGTAAATTGTCAGTAGAAGAATTCCATGCATTCATCGATTAAATGGGCGGTGAGTGCAGGCTGATGGGGGCTTTAGCATATTTTTGCTCGCGTCACATAGCGAAGTCACGTCGTAGTTAGGTTTACAGTCAAGGTGAAATGATGAAAACAGTTTTAGTGACCGGAGCGGATGGATTTATTGGATCGCACCTGACTGAGCTATTGGTTCGGGAAGGGTACAAGGTAAAGGCGCTATCTCAATATAATTCCTTTAATTACTGGGGCTGGCTTGAGGATGTAAGTTGCCTGAAAGATATTGAGGTTTTGAATGGTGACGTGCGCGATCCGCATTATTGCAAACACATCACTAAAGGTGTCGATGCTGTTTTTCACTTGGCGGCGTTGATTGCTATTCCTTATTCCTATGTGGCGCCCGACAGCTATGTGGATACTAACGTCAAAGGTACGCTGAATATTTGCCAGGCTGCAATTGACAATGGTGTGCAACGGGTGATCCACACGTCCACCAGCGAAGTCTACGGTACTGCGCAATACGTGCCTATTGATGAGAAACACCCGCTTCAGCCGCAATCACCTTACAGCGCCTCTAAGATGGGCGCCGATGCAATGGCCATGAGCTTTTTCAACGCATTTGATTTGCCTCTGACCATCGCACGTCCCTTCAACACTTATGGGCCTCGTCAGTCTGCACGTGCTGTGATTCCCACAATCATCACTCAGATTGCCAGTGGCAAGAAGCAGATCAAGCTGGGTGATGTTTCACCCACTCGCGACTTCAACTATGTAGCTGATACCTGCCGCGGCTTTCTAGAACTCCTGCGCTGCGACAAGGCTGTAGGTGAGATCGTCAATATCGGCTCAAACTTTGAAATCACTGTGGGTGACACGCTGAACCTCATCCGCGAGTTGATGAGCAGTGATGTCGAGTTCTTGATGGATGACCAGCGTCTGCGCCCTGAGAAATCCGAGGTGTTCCGGTTGTGGTGTGATAACACCAAGATTCAGGGTCTAACGGGGTTCCAGCCACAGTACTCGATCCGACAAGGGCTGCAGGAAACAATTGATTGGTTTACTCGGCCTGAGAACCTGGCTAAATACAAAGCCGATCTCTACAACGTCTGAGGCGCCATCATGCTTGACGCTCTGGTGAAATTTGTACGCGAGCAATACCGTACCAACGAGTTCATTCCTTTGCATGCGCCAATATTTGGCGGGAACGAAAAAAGCTACGTCCTCGAAACCATAGATTCAACGTTTGTTTCCAGCGTTGGGGCTTTCGTTGATCGATTCGAGCGAGACATGGAAACCTACACCGGCAGTCCCCGGGCGGTTGCGACCGTCAATGGCACGGCCGCATTGCATGTCGCACTGATGTTGGCGGGTGTTAAGGCCGGTGATCTGGTGCTCACACAGCCACTTACCTTTGTGGCGACTTGCAATGCCATTGCTTACTGCGGTGCGGAGCCAGTATTCATTGACGTAGACAAGCACACGCTGGGGCTTTCGCCGGTAGCGATGGAGTGCTGGTTGCAGGAGTTTGCTTACCTGGATAGCGATGGCGCTTGCCGGGTTAAAGAAAGCGACAAAATTATCCGTGCCTGCCTGCCCATGCATACTTTTGGTCATCCGGTCGAACTCGACCTGTTGATTGAAGTTTGCACCCGCTGGGGGCTGGTGATAGTCGAGGATGCTGCCGAGTCGCTGGGGAGTCTCTATAAAGGGCGGCACACCGGTACATTTGGTGCTGTTGGCACTCTGAGCTTCAACGGAAACAAGACCATCACAACAGGTGGTGGGGGCATGATCCTGGCGGGAGAGGCTTTGGGTGCCCGGGCAAAGCACTTGACCACGACTGCGAAAAAAGCTCACCCCTATGAGTACGTTCATGATGAGGTGGGCTACAACTATCGCTTGCCTAATCTTAACGCCGCTTTGGGATGTGCCCAGCTTGAACAGCTGGACTCGTTTATTAGCGCAAAGCGTCTTCTTGCAGCGCGTTACCAGTCATTCCTGGAGGGCGGACCCTTCCAGTTTGTTGTTGAACCTCAAGGGTGTCGTTCCAACTATTGGCTTAACGCGATCATCTGTGAGGACCTTGGACAGCGTGATGAATTGTTGGCTTTCAGCAATCAGGCTGGTGTCATGACGCGACCTATCTGGAAGTTGATGAGCCATTTGCCCGCTTACTCTTCAAGCCTGCGGGGCGAATTGACTAATGCATTATGGCTCGAGCAACGTGTTGTCAATCTGCCGAGTAGTGTGGTGCCGGAGTTGCAGGTTTGAAGCGTAACGTTGCAGTGTTCACAGGCACGCGTGCCGAATATGGATTGCTCTATTGGCTGATGAAAGATATTCACGCCAGCCAGAGCATGGCGCTGCAAGTGATTGTAAGTGGCATGCACCTCTCGCCTGAGTTTGGTGAAACGTGGAGGGGCATAGAAGCCGACGGGTTCACCATTGACGCAAAAGTTGAAATGCTTTTGTCTTCCGATAGCGATGTTGGTGTTGTCAAGTCGATGGGGCTCGGTACGCTGGGCTTCGCTGATGCTTTGGACCGGTTGCGACCCGGGATCTTGATAGTGCTGGGAGATCGGTTTGAGGCACTCGCCATCGTACAAGCGGCATTGATCATGAAGATTCCGGTTGCGCACCTGCATGGTGGCGAGATTACCGAGGGGGCCTACGATGACGCCATCCGACACGCTATTACCAAAATGGCGTTCTTTCATTTCGTAGCCGCCGAACCCTATCGCCAACGCGTTATTCAGATGGGCGAATCACCTGAACGAGTATTTAATGTGGGTGCGATGGGGCTTGACCATTTGCTGCGTAGCCCACGTATGACTCGGGACGAACTAGCACAAAGCCTGGACTTTGCGTTGGATGGGCCGTTCCTGTTGGTGACTTACCATCCGGTGACCGCACTCGAGGAAGATCCTGTCCGAAGTTTCAATGCGCTATTGTCGGCGCTTGATCAGTTTCCTGAACATAAAGTCATTCTTACCTACCCTAATGCCGATAATGGCGGTCGCGCGATAATTCCCCTGCTGGAGGAGTATGCGCAGCGTAGCCCCGAACGAGTAATACCCATACCTTCGCTCGGATTTCGGCGTTATCTGAGTGTGGTAGCGCTGGCGGATGCGGTCGTAGGCAACTCCTCCAGTGGCATTATTGAGGTGCCGGCGTTTGGCGTGCCGACAGTTAACATAGGTGCACGACAGACCGGTCGTTTATCCTCGGCATCGGTTGTCCACTGTGCTCCGGATGCTGAATCCATCGGAAATGCAATACGCCTTGCACTGACTGACTCGTTCGCTGAAACCTGTAAGAAGGCGGTAAACCCCTACGGTGCTGGCAATGCTGTGCGTGGCATTATGGACGTCCTCGAGCGTTTCCACGGGGAATATCACAAGTCATTTCACGATTTGAGCTAAACCATGAAAGTATCTAACGAAGACTCGGTCTATATCATCGCTGAGGCCGGCGTTAACCATAATGGTGAGCGAGCCCTTGCGTTTGCCCTCGTGGACGCAGCGGCTGAAGCGGGTGCTGATGCAGTGAAATTTCAAACCTTTGATGCCGCACGTCTAGCGTCGAAGGCGGCTCCCAAGGCCTCTTATCAAAAGCAGAGTACCGACGCGGCCGAAAGCCAACTTGCCATGCTCAAAAAACTTGAATTGCCCAAAGAATGGCATGCGGATCTTCAGGCTCATGCACATAGTAGAGGGATTGAGTTTTTATCCACGGCATTCGATACCGATAGCCTGACTTTTTTGTGTGAGATGGATCTGCCATTTTTCAAAGTGCCTTCCGGCGAACTCACGAACGGTCCGCTTTTGTGGCAGTTTGCACATACTGGAAAGCCACTCGTGTTGTCGACCGGTATGGCTACATTGAGCGAAGTCGAGCAGGGCCTGGCGATCGTTGCACATGCGCTGGCGTCTGATCGAGAGCCTGCGAACATGGACGAGGTTTGGAAGAGCTGGAGCGAGCCGCAAACTCGCGCACGTCTCAAGCGACATGTCACCTTACTACATTGCACCTCCCAGTACCCTACGCCGTGGGAGGAAGTGAACTTGCGCGCAATGGATACGTTAAAAGCGTTCGATCTGGCGGTGGGTTACTCCGATCATACGGAAGGTGGCTTGATTTCCGTCGCTGCGGTAGCCCGAGGCGCTAGGGTCATCGAGAAACATTTCACGTTGGACCGCGCTATGCCAGGGCCGGATCATAAGGCATCCCTTGAGCCCGGCGAATTAAAGGCAATGATTAGCCAGATCCGCGTGCTGGAGTTGGCCTTGGGCGATGCCTGCAAGGCGCCTCAACCCAGTGAATGGGACACCCGCAGGGCCGCGCGCCAGCAGGTAGTGGCGGCGCGCGATATTGCTGAAGGCTCCATCATTGGCAGGGACGATTTGACAACGGCGCGCGCCGGCTCGGGATTGCCGCCCACAGCGTTGTGGGAGTTGGTTGGAACCCGCAGCAAATTTGCCGTGCAGGCCGGTGAGACCATCAATTAATGAATCAGCCATCTAACCCATCATTGAACTTGGTGATGCTGGGCGCGGGCGGGCATGCCAAGGTCCTGCTTTCACTTGCAAAGGCCTCGGGTTTGCACGTGATAGGCGTCTGTGATCCAGAGCTTCACCGTTCAGGCGTCCTGATGTGGCGCGGACTTACCGTGTTGGGTGGGGATGATGCGTTGGAACCGCTTGATCGCGCGCGCGTCGGTCTGATAAACGGCATTGGTCAGGTAGTTGGGAGTACTCTTCGACGGACCATTTATGAGTTGGCGGTAGCCAGGGGGTTTCTATTTCCTCCACTTGTACACCCGTCTGCTTGTGTGGATGAATCCGCTGTGCTGGGTCAGGGAGTACAAGTAATGGCCGGCGCTATCATCCAGCCAGATGTGATCCTGGGATGCAATACCATTATCAATACCCGAGCCAGCGTGGATCATGATTGCACTGTGGCTGCCCATGTACACATCGCCCCCGGAGCGACCCTCTGCGGGAACGTTCAGATAGGCACCGGCACATTTGTAGGTGCGGGAGCAACTGTTATTCAGGGCTTGATGCTGGGCGAGTACGCTGTCGTCGGTGCCGGGACGGTCATGGTTCGTGACCTGGCAGCCCGTAATGTTTTATTAGGACAAGCGGCGCGTTCCAAATTCGTTCCTGACGAGACAAATAGAGAAGGTAATCAATGAAACAGTGGGAGTTAACACTCGTCGGTCCAGAGTGCTCAATGGAGGAGGCCATCGCGACACTTGATCGTGTTGCTGTGCGTATCGTTATGATTGTCGACGAGGAACGCTGCCTGTTAGGTACTTTGACTGATGGCGACGTGCGTCGAGCGTTGTTGAAACAGAAGGCTTTGTCCACGCAAGTCAAAGATGTGATGTGCACGACGCCGCGCACTGCCGGTCCTAACTGGAGCCGTGAGCGCATTATGGCGGTTATGGACACCTACCAATTATTGCAGTTACCGGTAATAGACACTGAAGGTAAAGTTATCGGGCTTGAGACGTTGCATGAGTTGTTGACCCGCAGGCGTCGTGATAATCCAGTTTTTTTGATGGCGGGCGGTTTCGGCACTCGTTTGCGACCGTTGACACATAACTGTCCAAAACCGCTGCTCAAGGTGGGAGACAAGCCCATTCTCGAGTTAATTCTAGAGAGGTTCATTAGTTCTGGCTTCCACAGATTTTTCATCTCGACTCACTACATGCCTGAAATGATTAGGGAGCACTTTGGCGATGGTAGCCAGTGGGGAGTCTCCATTCGCTACATTCATGAAGATGAACCCTTGGGAACGGGGGGAGCACTGGGGCTGTTGCCTCACGATGAAATAGATGCTCCGCTGTTCTTGATGAACGGTGATCTGTTAACCACGTTGAATTTTGAAAATCTTCTTGAGTTTCATCAAGAGCACCAGGGCGCCGCGACTATGTGTGTGCGTGAATACGAGTATTGCGTTCCTTATGGTGTGATACAAAGTGATGGTCATCGCATACGCTCTATGGTCGAAAAGCCGATTCAGCACTTTTTCATCAATGCGGGTATTTATTTGCTCTCGCCAGAATTAGTGAAGAGTGTCGCCGCGAAAACACGGGTGGACATGCCCACGTTATTGGAAGGCGAAATCGCGGCGGGTCGAGATGTAAATATGTTTCCCGTTCATGAATATTGGCTTGATATAGGCCGGATGGAAGATTTCCAGCGGGCGCAGCAAGAGTTCGGTGGGCTATGAGCGAGCAGGTGAATTATCTAGTCATCGGCAGCGGTAGTATTGCAAAGCGTCATCTTGCAAATCTCAAAAGGCTTTTCGGCGGTAGTCACACGACAATAGGGTGTGTTTCTGCTTCAGGCAGAACTATCTCTGCAAGTGAAGTGGGCGAAGGGATAGTGATTTATAACACGCTGGCGCAGGCGCTCGAAAATGAATATGCGTTTGCTATTATTGCTTCACCAGCACCTTGGCATATAGAGAATGCCGCACAGTTGCTGCAGAAAAATATTCCATTATTAATTGAAAAGCCGCTGTCTGATTCATTAAAAAATTTTAGGTTGTACGAAAGTACGTTGTTAGCACATCAGGATAAAATTGAAGTTGCGTACAATCTTCGCTTCTTGCCATCGGCTGTTAAATTTAAGGCTTTGCTTGAAGATCAGGTAGTGGGGTCAGTGCAGGGGGTCAGCGTTGACGTCGGTCAGTATTTGCCCGATTGGCGCCCGGCGAGTGACTACCGGAGGAATGTCTCTGCTCGTAAAGAATTGGGCGGTGGTGTATTGCTCGAGCTCAGTCATGATCTCGATTACTTAGGTTGGCTGTTTGGTAGATTTGAAACTGCCTATTGCGTCTCTAGAAATACTGGTACGTTGGATGTAAATGTTGAAGATGTCGCGGATGCGCTGTTAGTGCGCGAGGACCGCCTCACTGTTGCGGTGCATATGGATTTTCTACAGCGATCTCCCGTGCGCACGTGCAAAGTAATCGGAGCGCTCGGAACATTGGTTTGGGATATCATCAGCAATACAATTACTCTCCGTACGGGCGCAAATGAAAAAAGGGTACTGTTCGAAGATTCCGAGTATGACAGGAATAATATGTACCTTGATCAACTTCGGCATTTTTCAGATGTTGCCAGTGGGAACGTCTCCCCGGCCATCAGCATTAACGAAGGGCTTAACACGCTATATCTGATTGAAGCAATGAAGGCGTCTGCTTTGACAGGGCTGTCGGTCAAGATTGAGGAGAGTCAAGCGTGAGCACCTATGCTTTTATTTTTGCGCGGGGCAATTCCAAGGGGTTGCCGGGAAAAAACATTAAGTTACTGGGAGGGAAGCCGCTCTTAGCGCATTCCATCTGTGTCGCTCAGCAGGTGCCGGGTATAGACAAGATTTTTGTCTCTACCGATTCTGCCGAAATTGCGGCAGTGGCAGAAGCTTTCCAGGCCACAGTAATCATGAGACCTGACGAACTGGCCACGGATACTGCTTCAGAATGGCTCGCGTGGCGGCATGCGATCGAGACGTTACAAGCTCAGGGAGATAGTTTCGATGTATTTGTGAGTTTACCCGCGACGAGCCCCTTGAGGAACGTTGGAGACGTTCAGCAATGCATGGCAAGCCTTGATGAACAGTCGGACGTAGTCGTTACAGTTACACCCGCTTCACGAAGTCCATACTTCAATATGGTTGTACGTGATGAAGAAGGAGCCAGCCAATTGGTGTGTTCGGGCTCGCAGGTAAGTCGTCGTCAAGATGCGCCGGTCGTGTATGACATGACGACAGTGGCTTATGTGGCTCGCCCAGAATTCATTATGTCCAATGAGCGTATTTTTTCAGGTCGCGTAAAATCCGTTGTTATACCACGCGAGCGTGCGGTCGATATTGATGATATTTATGATTTCAAGTTGGCCGAAATGTTTTTAGAAAGTAAGGATACTGTACATGTTGGAAAATAAAACTATTCTTGTTGTGGGTGCGGGTGGTTTGCTCGGATCAAATCTTGTGTCGGCCTTGCTGGGGCAAGGCGCGTCTGTCATCGCCGCAGATATAAACCGGCAGGCAATGCTTTCTCGCCTGGAAAAGGTATCTGGTTTCGACGCCAGTGGTAATTTAACACTCGTAGAACTTGACTTGAATGATGCCCAAGCCGTCAAAGCTTTTTTTAAGGGGGCCAAGGGGTTGGATGGCGCGGCCAACTGTGCATATCCGAGAAATAAGCATTATGGTGCAAAGTTGTTTGATGTCGAGCTAGAGCACTTTAATGAAAATGTAAGTCTTCATCTGGGTGCCACGTTCTTGTTTATGCAGCAATGTGCCGCGTATTTCCAGAGGGAGCAGCAGGCATTTTCGCTGGTCAATATTTCTTCGGTTTATGGCGTTATTGCTCCGCGGTTTGAAATATATGAAAACACCGCCATGACAATGCCAGTCGAGTATGCGGCAATAAAGGCGGGTGTCCTGCAGTTGAGTAAATATTTAACCGCTTACGTGTCTAATAGCTTGTTCCGATCAAACTGTGTGAGCCCAGGCGGTATATTTGACAACCAGCCTCAGCCTTTTTTGGAGAAGTATAAATCATACTGTATGGGTAAGGGCATGCTTGATATTAGTGATGTCACCGGCACTGTTCTATTCTTGCTGTCTGAAAGCGCGAAATATGTTAATGGGCAAAATATAATTGTTGATGATGGGTTTTCACTATGAGGCCTGTATCGTTGTTGGTCGAGCGTCTAATGCTTAATGCTACTTCATTGGCGGCGACTTAACTTTATGATACTCCTCGTTATTGGATACATGCTTTGTGTTTATTTTCTGTTGAGAAATAAGCATGTGCTGAGTCCTTCAAATATAGTGTTTGCAAGTTACTTTCTATATTTTGTTTTCCCCGCGTCACTTTTTTATATCCTTGAAGCTCTGAGTTGGCAATATGTGCTTCCCTGGGGAAAAATAAATGACTGGGCGGCGCTCTCCAACGAGGCAGTGTTGTCTTATGCTTATGTGTTCACACTTTTTTTCCTGATAACTCGCTTGCTTGAGTTAATAATAGACCGTCGCCACACGTCTGATATTTTTTTTGAGTATCAGGTAAGGCCCATCGGAATCGCGCTATTGGCCTTCGTCGTTTTGCTAGGAGGTATTTATTTCTTCCAGGTTACCGGCGGTATGGATGCTTGGTTCAGCGATTACAGTAAAACCTATCTTGAGAAAAAGAAAGGGTATGGGGTATTGAATTTTCTGCTCTTGATGGGGGCGAACTTTCTTGCTTTTGCATTGGGCGTACATTGGCGAACAAAAACGCGACTTAATGTGCCATTGGTGCTTTTGGTCCTGGTGGTGTTGGTTTTTTGTGCCTATATTCAAGGGATTAAGAGTAGGATATTTTATTTCCTGATATTTTTTAGCCTGCCGTGGCTATGTACATTTAAATTGACACTTATAAAAGCCAGTTTGATCTTTGCAGGATTTGTCCTGCTGTTTAGTTTTTCCATGTATTTCCGGTCCAATGGATTTTATAATACGCCTGAAATGTTATTGGAGTACTTTCTAAATTATTTCAACACTATCTTTCTGCACGATATGATTTTAAGGGACATGCCACCTGATTTTTTCCTTACGTTCGACTTTCCGTTTAAAAAATGGATGACATTTGTGGGGGTTCCGTCAGAGGGATATTTGCATGATATCAGTCGTTGGCTGACGTCCATTTACTTCCCTTCTCAATGGTTTGATGAATCTGCGACCCAACAATGGCCTATAGAAACAGAGTTGTATTTGAATTACGGTAGTTACATTTTCTGGTTTATTCCTGTTCTGTTGTGCTCGCTCTATATATGTGGTTTGTATTATTTCAGGTTCAGAGGTGGGCCTGTTTTTCTATTTATTTATGTCTCTGAACTGTTGCTGTTCTTAAGTATGTTCAGGGGGAGTATGTTTCAGTGGATAGCGCTCTTTAATATGGGCTTCTATATTTGTATTTGGGCCGGCCGACGCTTGTTGTTTTCCCGTACACGGCAGCTTAGCTCTATACCTACTACATGAACGTCTGGCGGTTGGTTTTATGTTAAGAGAACACGTAGTCCGTGTCGCCAATATCACATTGCGTGGGATGACGCTCGTCAGTAAGTTTGTACTGCTATTTTTTCTTGCTAAATTTCTTCAGGCAAGTGAGGTAGGGTTATATGGATTGCTTTCTGCAACTATTGGCTATGCCCTCTACGTTATCGGTTTTGAGTTCTATAATTTTTCCACGCGAGAAATGATCGGTGAGGACTCCAAACATTGGTTGGGGATGATCCGGGATCAGTTGGCCTTGTATGGGGTTTTGTACTGCATATTCCTGCCTTGCGCGCTTTTCATATTCTATATGGGGTGGCTCCCATGGTCACACGTATTCTGGTTTCTCGTCCTGGCGTTGCTTGAGCATATAGCTCAGGAACTCAATCGTATATTGGTTGCCATCTCTCAACAGCTGTTAGCCAGCGTGGTGCTTTTTTTACGCAGCGGCGCTTGGTGTCTGGCAGTGGTCGTCGTCATGTGGGTGGATGTGTCGGCCCGAAACTTGGACGTATTGCTCGGAGGTTGGGTCGTAGGTTGCTTGCTGGGCTGTATACTGGCTATAAAGAAGATTTCTGAATTTGACCGGAATTCCCTGCGCCGAAAAATAAACTGGAGCTGGGTTTCCCGGGGGGTGAAGATTGCGATCCCATTGCTGGTTGCCAGCCTTGCCATGAGAGGTGTCTTCACCTTTGACAGGTATTTTATTGAGAGTACCGCTAGCCTTGAAGTCCTGGGGGCCTACGTGTTGTTTGTCGGAATGGCATCTGCAGTGCTGTCTTTTTTGGATGCGGGTGTGATTGTGTTTTTCTATCCGAAATTGGTGTCGTCTGCGAAAAAAGGAGATCTGCCACTATTCCGCAAGCAGATGAAGATGCTTGCATTTAACGTTTTAGGCGTCACGGCATTCCTTGTGTTGGCATGTTATGGAGTTAGTGGTCTCGTTTTACACTGGTTGAATAATGCTATTTATTCAGAGAATATTCATATTTTATATTGGTTGTTGTTGGCAGTCGCTGTGTACTCGGTGAGTATGATTCCACATCTTGGACTTTATGCGTTTGGGTTTGATAAACCCCTTTTGTACAGCCAAGTGGTTGGCTTGTTTGTTTTCTTGGCTGGCGCTTACTGGCTCCAGGGCGAAGAGGGTTTTTATGCTGTACCCATGTCTATGTGTATTGCCTTTTTTGTGATTCTAATATGGAAGTCATTTGCTTATGTTTTAAGGGTGCGACGTATAAGCTCCAGCGTGCCTATATAATGTAAACTCAATGATCGGATGAGAAGGTTCTCGTGGAATTGAGTGATTCGAATAATAAAGTAGAAACGGTTTGATGGTTGCTCTATGAAAAAAGAATTATTAGTTATTGTTGCAGATTACATTCGGGCAACTGAGAATGAAATTTCCATAGATAAGAGTGTTTACGATCTCGCGAATACGTCTCCCGAGCGCTTGGGTTACATGCCGCGTCCGGCTAAGATACTCAATAAATTCATAAAACGACCTGTATTGTTCAAGCTATTGGTCATGGTGTTGAGAGGACTTTGGCGCGCAGGCGGCGCTTCATTGTTCTTTTTCTATGAAATGATCGTTTTTTACAAATACTCTCGACGTGTCCCTGCGCAGTTAGAAAGTGAAAATCACTCGCGTGAGTACGCGTTAGCTTTTTCAGCACGGGCCGCTGATATATTAACGTCGAAAGTTCTTTCTTTTGAACCGGAGTGCTGGATTACGTTTCCATGGGTGCAAACGAATTTCGAGCGGGAAGTAGAGTCGATTGATGTGTTCTCCTTATTGAAAGGAAAGGATATCTTCGCCGCTTTTGTTCTTGCTGTCATTGCGTCGAGAAAAATCGCTCACAGTAAAAAAAATCAGAGATGGATGCTTCAAAGCTATACCGCATTTCGTTGGTTTGCTGTTCGTATTGCCTTGGGAAAATTGCGTACCCATAAATTAATTATTGCTGAACATTATGATCGGTGGGCTATGCTCGCAGACAGTGTGGCGTCGCGATGCGGGAGAGATCCAGGAAACCAGAGTGATTCAGGCATGGAATTAGTCATGGTGCAGCATGGTTCCCTGTCCGGACTTGCATCACTGGAGTATCAGGCACGCCCCTCGTTACCATTTAAACTTGGGCATAAGCTGAAAAATGTAACTCATGCGTTCGTCTACAACGAAGACGCTAAAATGATATTTGCGTCGGATATCCTCTCGTTTAGTTGTACAGCCGCGGGGGTTGCATTTACCTATTTTAGCCCAGCCATAAAGTTGACTACATATCCCTCTGAAAACCCTGTACGGGTTTTATTTGTTGGTCATCCTATTTGTGAAGGACTGCATGCGCATTTACTTCGGGATCTCGTTCAAGCCTATCAAGTGAGTTTTTATTACAAACCACACCCTACCGCGGGTGCTGCGGAGTCTGTGCAACACGAGGCATGGCAGGTAATTATGGGGCGTGAGTCTTTCCCGGAGGTCGATTTTCTTATAGCTTACCCCTCAACCTTGGTGATTGAGTACGCCGCATCAGGAATTTCTGCGATACTCCACCCGTTGGATTTGAATCCAGAGGTTTCCTCTGGCCTTCTGGAGTCAATCAAGTCAAAATTAGACACAATGGGCTGTAAAAAATAGAATGAGCGTTATGGTTACTTTAAAGGAGTGGGTATGAGCGGTAAAGACTATCAAATGTGCTCTCGCTGTATTATGGATAGTAGTGATCCGCATATCCACTTTAACGAACAAGGGTTGTGTGATTATTGCGTCAATTTTGATTTGGCGATTATGCCTAACTGGCACCCAAACGAGCGCGGCCACGCCGAACTCATGAAGTTGAGTGAAAAAATAAAGAAAGACGGACAGGGGCGAGATTTCGATTGTATTATTGGGTTGAGCGGGGGCCTGGACAGTTCGTATGTGAGCTACTTGGCCAAGGAAGTCATGGGCCTGCGCCCCTTACTTTTCCATGTGGACGCAGGGTGGAATACAGACCAGGCTGTTGGCAACATTGAAAAGTTGGTCGACGGCTTGGGCTTGGACCTGTACACCGAAGTCATCAATTGGGAAGAAATGAAAAGCCTGCAATTGGCCTTTCTCAAGGCGCAGGTCGCTGATCAGGATATCCCCCAAGACACTGCGTTTTTCTCTGGGCTCTATAAGTTCGCCAAAGCTCACAAAATTAAATACGTACTGACGGGGGGGAACTTTTCCACTGAGTGTTGCCGTGAGCCTGAGGAGTGGGGCGCCTATCCTGGTATCGACAAGACGTTGATCAACGACATTCACGGTCAGTTCGGCTCGCGGAAGTTGAAGAGCTTCCCGATTGTTGACGTATTGGCCTATAAAATTTACTACCGTTACGTTCTAGGCATGCAAGTGGTGCGCCCGCTGAATTTGGTGCCCTACGTCAAGCACGATGCTGAGGCAACCCTGGAGCGATTGTTTGGTTGGAAGAAATTTCAACATAAGCACCATGAGTCGCGTTTTACCCGTTTTTACGAAGACTATTGGATGCCGCGTAAGTTTGGTTATGAAAAGCGGCGCGCGCATTTTTCCAGCCTCATTATGACGGGGCAGATGACGCGTGAAGAGGCATTGCAGCGTATTTCCAAGCCCGAACTTGATGAACAGTTCCTGATGTCAGAGTTTGAGTATGTTGCCAGCAAGCTAGACCTCAGTGTTACAGAGTTGCAGGCGCTGTTTGAGGGGAAGAATAAGACCTTTCACGATTATAAGAATAAGCATTTCATGATTGGCTTGGGAGCTCGAGTACTGTCTGCGTTGGGATTGGAAAGAAGGCTGTTTAGATGATCACCATTATTGATTATGGCCTCGGAAATATTCAGGCTTTTGTGAATGTTTATAGGCGTTTACATATACCTGTCACCATTGCTCGTACTGTGGAGGACTTGCACTCTGCGACCAAGCTTATCCTACCAGGCGTGGGCGCCTTCGATCATGCGATGGAAAGATTGAACGCCTCAGGTATGCGCGCAATGCTTGATGAGTTGGTATTGGTCCGGAAAATCCCGGTGATTGGTATCTGCGTGGGCATGCAGATGCTAGCAGACAGTAGCGATGAAGGCTCACTTCCCGGGCTTGGGTGGGTTCCGGGGCGCGTGCGACATTTTGGCTCTGTACCCGGATTAACAAACCTCCCTTTGCCGCATATGGGGTGGAATGATATTGAGTCTTCACCTGGGCACTCTTTGTTCAGGGGGCTGGAGAATGAGGCAAGGTTCTACTTCCTTCACTCCTTCTATTTTGAATGCGCACAAGATGTTAATGAGGTTGCTCGAACCGAGTACGGTCTGAATTTCAGCTGCGCAGTTTCTGAGGGAAATATCTACGGTGTTCAGTTTCACCCGGAAAAAAGCCATCACTTTGGTGTCGCGCTTCTAAAAAATTTCGCGGAATTATGAAATGTTAAGACCTAGAATTATTCCCTGCTTGCTGATTCAAGATAGCGGACTGGTGAAAACGGTACGCTTCAAGGACCCTAAATACGTCGGGGATCCCATTAATGCTGTCAAGATTTTTAACGAAAAGGAGGCTGACGAATTAATCGTCCTGGATATTGATGCGACGGTTAATAATCGTGAGCCAAATTATAAGCAAATAGCAATTTTGGCCGCGGAATGCCGAATGCCACTTTGTTATGGCGGTGGTATACGTACTGTTGACCAAGCCCGGAAAATTATTGCATCAGGTGTGGAGAAAGTGGCCATCAGTGCTGCCGCTTTGGAGAACCCGCAGTTGGTGGCTCAAATAGCAAATGAAGTAGGTCGGCAAAGTGTCGTTGTAGTTCTTGATCATAAAAAGCGACTGCTGAGCAAGCAGCATGATGTATGGACGCATAATGGCAAGGTCAACACAAAGCGCAATGTACTCGATGTGGCCAAGGAGATGGAGGTTCTGGGGGCGGGCGAAGTGGTGATTAACTCCATTGACAACGACGGTCGCATGAAAGGCTATGATCTTGAGTTGCTTATGCAGCTACGCAAGACTGTCAATACGCCTGTGACGATCCTCGGGGGGGCTGGATCCTTGGAAGATATGGGCAAGGTCATATCGAACTGTGGGGCGGTGGGGGTTGCGGCAGGTAGTTTCTTTGTTTTCAAAGGGCCATATCGGGCTGTGTTGATCAGTTATCCCGATATTACCCAGAAAGAAAAGTTTATTTTTTCAGCGTTGCGCTCTAATTGATCAGCCATTGATCGCAGTAAAAGTTATTCAGCTCAATGCTTCTACTGCGATCAATATCAGGGTCGACTCATTTCCGAGATTGATACGGTTACGATAGAGTCGCCCTTTCCTGAAAGGTATTTAGCAAAAGTTTTTCCAGCGTTCCATTTACCAACCGATGTGCTGATGTTCATATCCACGATGCAGTTCGGCATCTGCGCGGGCATGAAATACTTCTTCTTATAGCTCTCTTTGGTGAATTTCCCATAAAGTTCTTTCATGTCGAAGATTGGGTCTTTCGAATCCCCCAGTGGTAATTGATTTGTGTCGCCGTAGGCTCGATAGAATATATCGCCATATTCATAATTTGTTAACGTTCCAACCCCTTTGCTTCGGATGTTGATAGCGCAATAAGGAAGTGGCGCAAGGCCTTTCAGTTCGCTAATCAAGCCACGCTGAAAGAGTACCTCCTTCATTTTTCCCTCATGTGCATAAATATTAATTGCGCATGCGTGTATCAATATTGATGCTAGTGCCAGGTACCGCAAGCGGGGCATGTGAGCTAGAGACTGCCAAATCGCCGGTAGCAGTAGTACTGCAAAAACAGTGCTGGTGAATGTAAATCGGAGGCTCTCGCCGTGCATCAACCCGATTTCAGATACGCCCGGTACTTTATTGACGGCGATATAGGCAACGCCATTAAATAAAATGCCCAGAAAGAGAATTGAAAAAAGATAGAATGTTTTCTTTTCGCGCCGATAGTATAAGGCTAAACAGGCGGCAGCAAGGCTAGGTAAATACAGGATTGCATAATATTTTGTGAGTTTAAGATAGCTTCCGATGTTGAAGATATTTTTGAGATGAATTTCGTTGTATGTGGCGTATAAGCCGTAGGTGGGGAATATTTTTCTGAGGGCAAAAAAACCTGCTGTTATGAATATGATAAGACCGGCATTGATGAGGCGGTCTTTTGTGTGGGGGTGTTGATACAGGCAGCTTAGTAATATAAGTGATATTGACAGTGGCGCATTCGACGACTGTTGAAATGAAAGGAGAAGCAAGGGGAGACATAATGCCAGTGCTTTTCGATCCAGTAGATAGCGTGTGCAGATTAACGTGGCAAACAACGTAAGTGAATGCATCAAGTAAATGTTTGAGTAGTAAAGCACCCAGGCAGGCGATAAATAAAACAGGATGGCTGTGTAGAATTTTATCTGTCGGGGTATTTCAAAATACCTTGACGCAATATGACCGACTTCAAGGGCTGACAGAATCAGAAAAAGAACAGTAAATAGTTTTGCAAGTGTCTCGTAGTTTATAATTTCATGAAAAATATAAACCGCGTCGTAAATGTAGGGGGTGAAAAACAATCCGGCTTCGCTGAACCATTCGTGGTAGATGTCAGGTCGTTCAAGGGACACGGCATGGGAGACGATGACACCGTCCCATAGATCGGTCCCCATGGTCAGAAAGCCAGCGAGACCAACAGTGAGTGTTATTGCCATCAACAGCTGGAGGCTGATGCTGACAAAATTTATCCGGAGAGTTGTTTCTTTAATATCTGTCCAGGATTTATCAAAAAACATTGTTTTCAGAGAGAACATCCTAGGTCCTTAAGGTATGAGTCTTCGGAGTGGAGTGAGCGATAGTTTTATTCTTATCTGGGGTCGCGATATGTCCACGTGCTGTGCAGAATAAACGTGATAATGGGAACAGTCAGAATTACTCCGAGGATACCTAACAGGTAATTTAACCCTATCCATTGTGCTAGCCACGCGATGGAGACCGATGCAATGAAGCCTATTACGGACACACAAATGAATTTATAGAGTGTGTGTCTTTGCAGGGGCTGAGAGAAACTCCACAGGGTATTGATTGCATAAGATGTCAGTGTGGCGATAATAAATGCGACGCCGTTCGATAAAGGAGGCGAATACAAGAATACACTGACCATGGCCCAGACGATGAATGCATGGAGGAGGGTGATGAGCAGGCCCGTGGCGCAAAAGCGCAGGACTCTTTTTTTCGCGTCATGCTGGCCGATCATCTGGTGCTGCACCTTGGGTATGCTCACTTCAATCGCCTGCTCATGGTTTCACTGCGATACAGAACACCGAAAGACCTGCTATCCGGTTTAAGCTCATCAAGGGCACCTCTAGCGCGCAAATGCCTTTCAGGACCGCATTCGTGAAGCGGCCATGCTGTGCCAGTTGCGATTTTGGCGCGCGATCTTTCGGTTTGACGCAATCAGCCAATCGAAGAGCTGCTGCGATGGGGAATACGCCTCCGAAAAAATACGCTCCCTTTTTCAGCTCCAATCCGCATGCACCTACGACGGACTCAAGTTGTTTTAAGGTGTAGCGGCGTTTATGTTCGAGAAAAACATCATGCCCGCTCCACAAAAATTGAAACGCGGGCACTGTTATCAAGAATTGGGTGCCAGTAGGAACTTTTTCGACGTATTCCTTCAACAGGCCAATGTCGTCGTCAACATGCTCAAGCACGTCCATGAGCATGACGAGGTCAGCGTCGATGGAGTCAATGGCTTTGCGCAGGAACAGCGGTTTGCCTGCGTAGCTCTCATCGGATTCGTACGCGTAGCTAATATCCACGCACCAGGCTTCTTTGGCGGCAGTGTTTTCAAGCAGATATTTTGAAAAAAAACCAGATCCTGCGCCAATGTCGAGAATTTTAGTGATCGGTGCCTTGCCGAGAAACTGCTCCACCGCCTTTACTTTGGAGCTGTAATACCAATGCTGATTAATTGCATCACCCAGAATTTCAGTTTCTTTAAGGTCCATAAATCAGCTCTTGCTCCCGTAAATTTGACGCACGAGAAATACTGGGCGTCGTTTCGATTCTATGTAGGTCCTGCCCAGGTATTCACCGAGTATACCGATACCGATTAATTGCAATCCGCCCAAAAAGGTCACCGCAACCATAAGAGACGCATAGCCAGGCACATCAATGCCATGAACAATAACTTTCAAAGCAATAAAGATGGCGAGCAGAAACGAGATCGCAGAAAACACTAATCCCAGATAAGTCCATATTTTAAGTGGGTCAGTGCTGAAGCTGGTGATACCCTCTAGCGCGAAGTTCCACAGCTTCCAGCCGTTGAATTTGCTTGTACCGGCAGAGCGTTGAGGCCGGGCATAATCGATGTGGGTGGTTTTAAAGCCCACCCAGGCGAAAAGCCCTTTCATAAACCGCCTCGATTCGGGAAGTTCTTTGAGTGCTTCCACGACGCACCGGTCCATCAAGCGAAAGTCACCTACATTTTCCGGTATTTTCGAGCTGGTCATTTTGTTATGGATGCGATAGAACCAATTCGCCGAAGAGCGCTTGGCCCAAGAGTCCGAGTTTCTGTCGGTGCGGCGGCCGAGGACAACCTCAAAGCCTTCTCGCCATTTGGCGACCATGGCGGGAATCAGTTGCGGAGGATCTTGCAGATCAACATCGATGGGCACGATTATTTGCCCCGAGCACAGCTGCAGTCCTGCCGTAAGAGCGGCTTCCTTGCCAAAGTTTCTGCTGAGATCAACTATATGGATTCGAGAGTCGACACTCTGCAGTTTGAGCAGGTGCGACAGTGTGTCATCGGTGCTGCCATCGTTGATGAACAGAATCTCAAGATCAATCAGCGGCTCGGCCGCAAACACACTCGAGACCGAATCGATAAATAAGGCGACTGTTTCTGACTCGTTGAAAACGGGTACCACCAACGATAGCTTTACTACAGTCTCGGGCGCTGTACTTTGTGTCAATTCACCGTACTCACTTTCGGTCATTGTTTCAGATGCTGTAAGGGTGCTTGCTTTTATTCTCCCACAATCCAGAATCACGTTCCGGTCTTTTTTTCAATAAACATTTGTGTAGGTTGTTTCTGTAATTGCCAAGCACACAAATCTACGGACTTCAAGTGCGGATGTGGACGCTCCTCCCCTGTCGGAGGCATGTGGTAACCTGCAGGCATTGCCTGCAGCGGCTCCTGGTTTCACTACGGATTTGAGCTGGGTGAGATGTGAGTTTCACGGCATACCCGCGATACCCAGTGATACCTGGCGCTTTACGCCTCGACCTTCACAAGGCCGGTGCTCTTCTCTGGCGGTTGGGTACAGTGCTTTTCAAGGGTGATGTCGTGCTAAACTCGCGCTCAAACCTAAGGCCGGCTGGCGTTTTTGCTGGGTAGTGTTCGGCAATGATGCGCGCCTCTGGTGCTACGTCCGGTGAGGCATGTTTGCAGGGCCAGCGCGATCGACCTCTGGTTTGAGACTCGTCTGTGCGTTTTGCTCCCTCGCCGCTTAAAGGTATTTCGTCATCACCCTGTTCGCACATCGCTCCTACCCGTGGAGCTTTTCACTCAGGCCCTGTTAGGCCTTTTTCATATTCAGAATTGTATGCGCGGTTTGAGGTAAATTATGTTTGAAGGAAGTAAACTACTCATCTCTGGCGGCACGGGTTCTTTTGGAAATGCTGTTTTAAAGCGTTTTTTGAATACCGAAATTAGTGAAATTCGCATTTTCAGTCGTGATGAAAAAAAACAAGACGATATGCGTAAGCACTACAACAACCCCAAGTTGAAATTTTACATTGGCGATGTCCGCGACTACCAAAGCGTGCTGAACGCCACCCGAGGCGTTGATTACATTTTTCACGCGGCCGCCCTCAAGCAAGTTCCTTCCTGCGAATTTCATCCGATGGAGGCAGTCAAGACGAATGTTATTGGCACTGACAACGTGCTTGAGGCGGCTATTCAGAATGAGGTCAAGCGCGTTGTCTGCTTGAGTACCGACAAGGCGGTGTATCCCATCAATGCCATGGGTATTTCCAAGGCCATGATGGAAAAGGTCATGGTTGCGAAATCTCGCAATGTCGACGAAGCCAAGACCGTCATATGCGGCACTCGCTACGGTAACGTCATGGCTTCCCGAGGGTCGGTCATTCCATTGTTTATCGATCAGATTCGAGCAGGCAAAGCACTGTCGATCACTGACCCGAGCATGACGCGTTTCATGATGACACTCGCGGATGCGGTGGATTTGGTTCTCTATGCGTTCGAGCATGGAAACAATGGTGATTTGTTCGTCCAGAAGGCACCCGCAGCCACCGTAGAAACGCTGGCTCGCGCCTTGACGGCAATGCTGGGGGTCCCCGAGCACCCGATCCAGATTATTGGTACCCGCCATGGCGAGAAACTGTACGAAGCGCTCTTGAGCCGGGAAGAAATGGCATGCTCTGAAGACCGTGGTCAGTACTTCCGCGTGCCGCCTGATCTGCGCGATTTGAACTACAGCAAGTATGTCGAACAGGGGGAGGAAAAAATCTCCACCATGGAAGATTACAACTCCCATAATACCGAGCGCCTTGACGTCGAGGGGATGCAGGCCCTGCTTCTGAAATTGGAGTTCATGCGCGCGATCCAGCGTGGCGAACATGCCACTCCGGAGGAATAAGCAATGAAGGTATTGGTCACTGGCAGCCAGGGTTTTGTTGCCAAAAACCTCCTTGTTCATTTGGCAGTGCGCGAGGACATTGAAGTCTTGGAGTTTTCCCGCGAGGACAGTATTTCCAGCCTGAAGGGAATGCTCATGCAGGCAGACTTCGTATTTCATTTGGCCGGTGTGAATCGACCAACGGATCCAGAAGACTTCAAGTCTGGAAATACGGACCTGACGCGTGTGGTCTGCGAGGGCATTGCCGCCAGCGGCAGGAAAACGCCCGTGCTGTATACCTCGTCAAGCCAGGCGGAACTGGCAAACGCTTATGGCGCGAGCAAGTTGGCTGCAGAGCAGGCTCTATTGGAACTGAGGGAAAAACATGCGGTTCCGGTACATATTTTTCGGCTGCCCAACGTATTTGGAAAATGGGCCCGTCCAGACTACAACTCAGCGGTGGCTACGTTTTGCCATAACATCGCTCGCCACCAGCCTATCAAGATCAACAATCCTGACGCTGCCCTGACGCTGGTCTACATCGATGATGTGATCGCGCACTTTGTTAGGATCATGGACGGTCAACTCACAGGCGATCCATTTCTTTCGGTCCAACCCAGCTACTCCACCACGGTCGGGAAGGTAGCTGAGCAATTGCTGGCGTTCCGTGACAGCCGTGAAACCTTGATCACTGAAGCGGTGGGGACTGGGCTGACCAGGGCGCTTTATTCGACGTACCTGAGCTATGTCCCTCCTGAGTCCTTTACCTACGAAGTTCCTAAGTATGGTGACCAGCGAGGCGTCTTTGTCGAGATGCTCAAGACCCAGGATTGCGGTCAGTTTTCTTATTTTACTGCGCATCCGGGCATCACTCGAGGCGGGCACTACCATCATTCGAAAACCGAGAAGTTCCTGGTGATCAAGGGGGATGCCTGTTTTCGCTTCCGCCATATCGTATCGGGAGAGTTTTACGAATTGTTCACTTCCGGGGAGAAGCCGGAAGTTGTAGAAACAGTGCCAGGCTGGACCCACGATATTACGAACGTGGGGAGCGAGGAGATGATCGTCATGCTCTGGGCCAACGAAATTTTCGATCGTGAACGGCCGGATACTTATGCCTTACCGGTGGGTACAGAAGCCTAAACACACTCTCAAGTAGATAGAGTCATGAAGAAATTGAAGATTGTTACGGTCGTTGGTACGCGCCCTGAAATTATACGTCTGTCGAGGGTGATCGCGGCCCTGGACGAGCACTGTGAACACGTATTGGTGCATACCGGACAAAACTACGACTACGAGCTCAACGAGATTTTCTTTCAGGATCTGGGCATCCGCAAACCTGATCACTTTCTGAATGCTGCGGGAGCAAGTGGCGCGGAAACGATCGGCAATGTGATCATCACTGTTGATCGTGTGCTGGCTCACGTTCAGCCGGAAGCCCTGTTGGTACTCGGGGATACCAACAGCTGCATGGCGGTTATTCCGGCCAAGCGCCGCAAGATCCCGACGTTCCACATGGAAGCGGGCAATCGTTGTTTCGATATGCGCGTCCCCGAGGAGATCAATCGGCGTATTGTTGACCACACTGCCGACATCAACATGACCTACAGCACCATTGCGCGGGACTACCTGCTACGTGAGGGCTTGCCGCCAGACATGGTGATCAAGACCGGCAGTCCAATGTTCGAGGTGCTGAATCATTATCGTGCGGGCATTGATAGTTCGGACGTACTTGAGCGCCTCGGTCTGCAGCAACATCGATTCTTTGTATGCAGCGCCCACCGTGAAGAGAATATCGACTCCGACAAAAACTTCCTCAAGTTGGTGGAAGTACTCAATACCGTAGCCGCTCACTATGACCTTCCCGTTATCGTCTCAACGCACCCGCGCACCCAGAAGCGGGTCGATGCCATGGGGGTGACCTTCCACAAGAATGTGCAACTGCTCAAGCCTCTCGGGTTCAAGGACTATAACAAGCTCCAATTGGCGTCCAAGGCCGTCTTGTCCGACAGCGGCACAATCAGCGAAGAGTCCTCCATTCTGAATTTCCCAGCCTTGAATATTCGAGAGGCTCATGAACGTCCGGAAGGCATGGAGGAGGCGGCCGTCATGATGGTCGGGCTTGAGGTTGACCGTGTACTTCAGGGGTTGGGTATTCTAGAAGGTCAGCGCACAGGGGAAAGTCGTACGTTACGGCTGGTCAGTGACTACAGCATGCCGAATGTATCGGAAAAAGTTGTCAGGCTTGTTCATAGTTATACGGACTATGTGAACCGCATTGTCTGGAAACGCTACTGATCGAGTTATGCTGATGCCTGATGATAACAAGCTGAATATTCTGGTCGTGACGCAATATTTTTGGCCCGAGAATATGCGTATCAACGATCTCGTCCGCGATTTTTCGGAAAAGGGCCACAACGTTACCGTGTTGACCGGGTTGCCGAACTATCCCGAAGGTCAGGTATATGAACGCTATCGAGCCCAGCCGGAGAACTTCGGTGAGTATTACGGGGCGAGTATTGTGCGGGTGCCGCTGATCCCTCGAGGAAAACGCAGCATCAACCTGATTCTCAACTACCTGTCCTTTTTCACCATGGCTTCCACGCTGGGAGCATGGAAAGTTCGCGGTCAAAAGTTTGATGCGATTTTTGTGTATGCCGTTTCTCCCATCATGGCAGCGATCCCCGCCTTGGTAATTGGGCGACTGAAAAAAGCGCCTGTGTTCATTTGGGTCCTGGATTTATGGCCTGAAACGCTTCGTGCTGTCGGCGTATTGCGTCAGCCACTGTTGCTGGGCTGCGTAGGTCGAGTAGTGTCCTGGATCTACAATCGCGCGGACTATCTCTTGCTGCAATCCCACGGTTTTTTTGAAAACGTGCAGCGCTATTGCACGCGAGAAATGCAGCCGCAGCGACTCATCTATTTCCCAAGCTGGGCAGAGGACGACTTTTCCAACGTTGCGCCGCCACCTTCAACACTGTTGACGCACGACCCATCGGTGTTCACCGTTTTGTTCGCAGGCAATCTGGGTGAGGCGCAAGATTTACCCGCGGTGATAGACGCGGCCCAGACCTTGGTGGGGACTGTAGCGGTGCGTTGGGTCATTGTTGGCGATGGCCGTATGAGCGAATGGCTTGCGGAACAAGTTCAAGCACGTGGCCTGGACAATGTCCTGCTGTTGGGACGTCACCCCTTGGAGGAAATGCCCGGCTTGTTCGCTTGTGCAGACGCCTTGCTTGTCTCGCTTAAGACCAATGACGTCTTCGAAAAAACCATTCCGGGCAAGGTCCAGGCTTATCTGGCCTCCGGCAAACCCATTCTTGGGATGATCAATGGTGAGGCGGCGCACGTTATCGAGGCGTCAGGTGCAGGTTTGGCATGTCCGTCCGGTGATGCCGCTGCGCTCGCACGTATTACGCTCGAATTGGCGAACGCCGGTGAGAATGAGCGCACTCGCATGGGCAAGTCTGGCCGTGAGTACTACCTGGCCAACTATTCGAAGCCCACTCTCTTGGCTCGCCTGGAACAACTGTTTCACGATGCAACCTTGCGCAAAGGACGTCCGTGATGTCGCAATCTGTTTTCTTGACCGGTGCCACCGGTTTCGTCGGTGGTGCGGTAATGCGCCGTCTGGTCACGGATGACGTGCGCGTCACCGCAGCGGTACGTGATGGATCCAAAGTCGCCTGCGGCGATGTGGATGTTGTTCGGTTTGATACTTTTGAAGACGTAAATTGGCATTCAAGCCTCGCTGGCGTCGATGCAGTGGTCCACTGTGCCGCACGTGTGCATGTCATGAGTGATACCGAAGTCGATCCATTGGCGGCTTTTCGCAAGGTAAACGTGGAGGGCACCCTGAACCTTGCCCGGCAAGCCGCGCAGGCCGGCGTCCGACGCTTTGTCTTCATCAGCTCCATCAAGGTAAACGGGGAGGGTACTCGACCCGGTCAACCCTATACGGCCGATGATCAATGCGCTCCGAGCGACGCCTACGGGGTTTCCAAACTTGAGGCAGAGCAGGGACTGCTCGCATTGGCAGCCCGCACCTCCATGGAAATCGTGATTATCCGCCCGGTGCTGGTGTACGGGCCGGGAGTCAAAGCCAACTTTCTGAATATGATGCGTTGGTTGGACAAGGGCATTCCGCTGCCCTTTGGCGCTATCGATAATCGCCGGAGCCTGGTAGCCCTGGATAATTTGGTGGATCTGATCATCACGGCTATTAACCATCCTGCAGCTGCAAACCAGACATTCCTGGTGAGCGATGGCGACGACTTGTCTACGACGCAGTTATTGCGCAGTACCGCCTTGGCCCTGGGCAAGTCCGCCCGTTTGTTGCCTGTTCCTGCCTGGATGCTCAGCACAGCGGCCAGGCTCGTGGGTAAGGACGCTCTATCCCAAAGGCTTTGCGGCTCGCTGCAGGTTGATATCCAGAAGACTCGAACCTTGCTGCGATGGGCACCTCCCGTGTCAGTGAACGATGCACTCAAGGCAGTTGCAATACATTACAAGAGCGATAAACAACAATGAGTGATTGGTGGCTTATCGGCCTTGTCGGTTTTTTGTCGTTTGTGTTGACTGCCGCGTTGCGGCGCTATGCCTTGGCTCACAGCATCATCGACGTGCCCATCGCCCGCAGTTCCCACTCTGTACCCACTCCGAGGGGGGGGGGCGTGGCCATTGTAGTGTCCTTCCTTATAGCGCTGCCTTTGCTTGGATGGGCCGAGGAGGTTTCATTTGACACCTTGATGGCCGCAGGCGGAGCCGGTGCATTAGTTGCAGTCATCGGCTTCATGGACGATCACGGGCATATCGCGGCCCGGTGGCGTTTATTGGGGCACTTTTGCGCCTCGGTATGGGCGCTATACTGGCTAGGTGGTCTGCCTGAGGTGACACTTTTTGGTATGACTGTCGACGCGGGTTGGTCTGGTGGCGTTCTTGCTGCGTTCTATCTGGTCTGGATGCTTAATTTGTACAATTTCATGGATGGAATTGACGGCATTGCCAGCGTTGAAGCCATTTGTGTGTGCCTCGGCATGGGCTTGCTTTGCGCGTTGAGTGGCCACACTGGCCTGGTTCTATTGCCCCTTGTGCTGGCAGTCGCAGTGGCTGGTTTCCTATGCTGGAATTTCCCGCCTGCTCGAATCTTCATGGGTGATGCCGGCAGCGGATTCCTGGGGATCATTCTGGGAGTCTTTTCACTCCAGGCGGCTTGGGCCTCTTCTCAGTTGCTATGGGCGTGGTTGATTCTGTTGGGTGTATTCATTGTGGATGCCACCTTTACATTAACTCGCCGCCTTCTGCGGGGCGACAAGGTATATGAGGCACATCGAAGCCACGCGTACCAATTTGCTTCCCGGCGCTATGGCAGGCATTTACCGGTGACACTCGCTGTGGCCGGTCTGAACCTATTCTGGTTACTGCCGGTAGCGGCGTGCGTGGTTTTGCTGGGGGTGGATGGCGCTGTGGGTGTCGTTGTCGCCTACGTGCCCTTGGTCGCGCTGGCGCTCAAGTTTCATGCGGGTGAACTGGAAAAGACTGACGCTACGCAAGGCAGCGTCTGACTTCACATTCATGAGGCCTGGCATGGTAAACGCATAAAAAGATCACGCAGTCATCAATTACAGGAACGGTTAGGTGGGCGAAGGGATTATGGAAAGGTTACGGGCATTCCTGGTGGGGCTGCCGCGACGCTACAAACGACTGATTCAAGTGACGACCGACGTCGTGGTCGTTTGGGCGGCTCTCTGGCTGGCGTTTATCGTACGGCTGGGAATTGATGAAATGGCCAACCCGTTACGAGATCATCTCTGGTTGTTTTTCGCGGCACCAGTAGTCGCAATCCCACTTTTTGTCCGCTTTGGGATGTACCGCGCTGTCATGCGGTATTTCGGTAACGATGCACTGATCGCCATATTCAAAGCCGTCAGCCTGTCAGCCTTGATTTTGGTAATTGTTGTTTATTTGAACAGCAACCAGCAGCACACCGTCCCCCGGTCGATCATTTTCATTTACTGGTGGTTGAGCCTGATCATGGTGGGCGGGCTTCGCTTGGCTATGCGCCAGTATTTTCTCGGTGATTGGTTCTCCGCCTCGCAGCATGTGCCTTTTACCAATCGAGATGACGGCCTTCCGCGTGTTGCCATCTATGGTGCTGGCGCTGCTGGCAACCAGTTGGTTGCAGCACTGCGGATGGGGCGCTTGATGCGCCCAGTAGCGTTTATCGATGACGATGCTAGCATTGCCGAGCGTGTTATCTCTGGCCTTCAGGTCTACAAGCCCAAGCATATCGAACGTATGATCGATGACACGGGCGCTCAGGAAATCCTGCTGGCGATCCCTTCTTCCAACCGTGGTCGCCGGCGTGAAATCCTGGGATTCCTTGAAGGTTTTCCGCTGCATGTGCGCAGTATTCCAGGTTTTATGGACCTGGCCAGCGGTCGGGTGAAGGTCGATGATATCCAAGAGGTCGACATCGCGGACCTGCTGGGCCGCGACGCCGTTCCTGCTCAATCCGATCTACTGGAACGTTGCATCAAGGGGCAATGCGTCCTGGTGACGGGAGCAGGTGGCTCTATTGGTTCTGAACTCTGCCGTCAGATCATGTCCCTGCGGCCGAAGACGCTGCTGTTGTTCGAACACAGTGAGTTCAACCTGTACAGCATTCTCTCGGAGCTTGAGCAACGCGTAACCCGTGAATCGTTGCCCATAACGCTGCTGCCGATCCTCGGTTCCGTACGCAACCCGTCCAAACTGATGGACGTCATGAAGACATGGCGTGTCGATACGGTTTACCACGCTGCGGCTTATAAGCACGTACCGATGGTCGAGCATAATATTGCCGAAGGGGTCCTGAATAATGTGATCGGCACACTGAATACCGCACAAGCGGCGCTTCAGGTCGGGGTTGCCAACTTTGTCCTCATTTCTACAGACAAGGCGGTGCGTCCAACCAATGTCATGGGGAGCACCAAGCGTCTTGCCGAGTTGACGCTCCAAGCCTTGAGTCGTGAACTGGCACCGGTCATGTTCGGTGACAAGTTCAATATCTCTCGCGTCAACAAAACCCGTTTCACCATGGTCCGCTTCGGCAATGTATTGGGCTCATCCGGTTCAGTAATCCCACTCTTTCACAAACAAATCAAATCGGGTGGGCCCATCACGGTCACTCACCCGAAAATCACCCGCTACTTCATGACCATTCCCGAAGCCGCGCAACTGGTCATCCAGGCCGGTTCCATGGGGCAGGGCGGTGATGTGTTTGTACTCGACATGGGCGAACCGGTAAAAATTACTGAGTTGGCTGAAAAGATGATCCACCTCTCTGGTCTCAGCGTCCGCTCCGATAGAAACCCGCACGGTGATATCGCGATTGAGTTCACCGGCCTACGTCCCGGCGAAAAGCTTTACGAAGAGTTACTCATCGGCGACAACGTAGTCGCCACTCGGCATCCCATGATCATGAGTGCCAACGAAGACCATCTCTCATGGGAAGTGCTCAAGGGCAAGCTGACAGAGCTGCTCGACGCGGTGGATGAGGACGATTACACCCGTGTCCGCCAACTCCTTCGCGACACCGTCAGTGGCTACTCTCCCGATGGTGAAATCGTCGACTGGATCTACCAGCAGCGCCGCTTGGAACCTTGATTTAACACGCTGTTACTCAAGCCTTTTTGACGAATCCCCACCATCGCCTAAGTTAGAAAGGCAGCTTCGGAAAAGCTGCTTTTTTCTCTTACGCATGTCATGGAGCGTCAAAATGCAAAACACCTACCTTACTTCCCTGATCTTCGCTTTCCTCACCACTCTTTCCGTCACCACTACTGCAGCCCCGTCCATCAAGGCCGAAGCTCCAGCCCCCATCACTGCTCAAGTCGTCAATGCCGAGCAAGCCGCCAAGGTCAATCTGAACGCCGCCGACGCTGAAACCCTGCGTCGCGACCTCTTTGGCATCGGTGCAGCAAAGGCGAAAGCGATCATCGCTTACCGTGAAAGCAACGGCCCGTTTACGGCGGTGGATGAGCTGCTGGAAGTGAAGGGGATTGGCAAGGCGCTGATGGAGAAGAATCGCGACAGGTTGGTAATCAACTAAGCCACAAAGAGGCCGGTCATTGATCGGCCTTTTTATCGTCCTGGAGGAGCGTCTTCAGGCTTTCTCGCACGACTTCCATAATCCGCAAGCCCAACGCTGAATCTTCGACACTCCTGGCCAGCACCAATGCTCCCACCAGTGTCGACATTACCATCAGGCCAGCAGCATCACCGCGCCCGTCACCCAGGGCCGCTTCAATCTGCTTGAGCCTTGCTCCGAGTACCGCATCCGTCGTCGCACTCGGTTGGCCTCTCAGCCCGAGTTCGGCCGACATCGTCGGCAGCGGGCATCCTTCTCCGGGTGAGGTCTGGTGCCACGGCGACAGATAATTATCAATGAAGGCTTCCAGCGGGCGCTCCTGGCTGAACAGCATCTCGCAATGGGCATCCAGCTGAGCCCCTGCGGCCTGCAGCGCCTTCTCCACCAGTTCGTCCTTGGATGTGAAGTGGGCGTAAAACCCGCCGTGCGTGAGGCTCAGCGCGTTCATCAGTGGCTGCAGTCCGGTCGCGCCGATGCCGTCGCGGCGAAAGCGTACCGAGGCTTCCTTGATGATGCGCTGTCGGGTCTGGGCTTTGTGGTCTGGTGAATAGCGCATAGGACTGCCTCGTGGTCAGGTCGGTATTTAACCATCTCACACGGCTTTACACACTTCCCCCCACGTTTGAAGGGTTGGCATGAAACGTGATTACGTCTACAGCAAAGATTGTTCAACAATCGTGAGGTGTTGATGGTACTCAGCCTGTCTTTAGCCGACCAGATTGCCCTCGAACTGCGCGCCGACATTATCGGTGGGCGGCTGTTGCCGGGTGTTGCGCTGGTCGAGGGGGAGTTGGTGAAGCACTACAACGCATCGCGCAATACCATTCGTGAGGCGCTGCATCGCTTGGGCCAGGAAGGGCTCACCCGTTACGTGCGCAATAAAGGCGTGATGGTCCGGCGGCTTGAACGCGATGAGGTGCGCGATTTGTTTGTCGTGCGTCGCACCCTGGAGTTGCAGGCCATTGCCCAGAGCAGTGCGCTTGCCCGGGATCAATCCGCACGTATGCAGGACGCGATCGATGCCACCACCTTGGCCCGCGAACGCGAAGATTGGCGTTCGGTGGCCACCCACAGCCTGGTGTTCCATCAGCAGATTGTCGGGTTGATGCGCAGCCCGTTGTTCGATGAGTTTTTTGCCCAGGTGATTGCCCAGTTGCGCCTGGTGTTTTGCGCGGCGCCGGATGAGCAGCGTTTCCAGTCGCCCTGGCTGGAGCGCGATCGTGAGATTTACACCTTATTGGCCCGAGGAGACAAGCCGGCGGCAGGGGAGGCGATGAGTCTTTACCTGGATGATTCGGAGCGTCTGTCCCTGGCCCTGTTCGACCACTCCTGATTGAGGATCCGCACCATGTACAAAGACTATCCGGCCGCTTACCAGGTCAGCAAAGGTTCGGCGCTGCAGGTTAATACGGCGTTCTATGAGCGGATCCGCAACCAGGTGAACCAGCGCACGCTGGTCGAGCAGTTCGAGGTGCCGATCCGAACGGGCAGGGCGTGGAAAGTACCGGCCGGTCATGTGTTTCGAGTGACTACGCCGGTCGGCCCGCAGGTCGGCGACTTCAACGTGTGGAACGCCAACGACCCTCGCGAGCGCCTATGGGCGGCGCGCACTCGTCAATTGCAGGGCGCCCATGTCAGCACCCATGACCGCCTGTGGTCGAACCTGCCATTTTTGAGACCTTTGGTGACAATCACAGACGACAGCCTCGCCAGTTACGGCATCGATGAACACGGCGGGCGCCTGCACGATTTGCTTGGTACGCGATGCGATCCCTACGTCAACCGCATGCTCACTGGTGAGGACTTCCACCACCATTGCCATTCGAACCTGACTCGCGCGGTTTTACCGCACGGTCTTACGGAGTTCGATGTGCATGACGTGCTGAATATTTTCCAATGTACGGGCCTGAATCATGACGACATGTATTTCATGAAGGCGTGCCCGGCGCAGAAGGGCGATTACCTGGAGTTCTTTGCCGAGATTGATTTGCTGTGTGCGCTGTCGACGTGCCCGGGCGGGGATTTATCGCTGCCGATGTGGGGCCCGGAGGCTCAGGATCCGCTGACGGTGTGCCGTCCGCTGGGGGTGGAGATCTATAAGCTGGAGGATGAGCTGCTGAACGGCTGGAGCCAGCCGGAGCGTGCTGCCTACAAGGGGCAGCACGGTTTGCATATTGCCAAGGCGCCTTGGGAGTAACCCCAAGGTTCAGCGATCCTGCGCGTCCTTGGCATCCGCCTGGGCATTGCGTTCGGCGACGCGCTTGCGTTGTTCGTCGGTGAGTTCCACCTTGTTGGCGCTGTCACGCAGCATCATCAACCCACCGACGATCGACCCGATCGCTACCACTAAAATCAACCATGCATACCACGGCATAAGGCTCTCCTTGAGGCAGATTGCCGTGGGAGAGTTTTCCCACGGTAATAACTGCTTTGAGTGACGGGCTTTCTTACTAGTTCAGTGTAGGCCCGTTCTGCCTCCAGTAGATCAGAGCCCGGTCAACATCGCATCCGCCGGTGCATCCGCGCGGTCCTGCGCGGTCAGTTGGAAGTAGATGAAGCCCGCCAGCATGAAGCCCAGGAAAATCAGGCCGATCAGCGCGTTGAACCAGGCCATGGCCACCAGGCAGACCACCGCCAGCACCAATGCAATACCCGGCACGATCGGGTAGCCCGGCGCGCGGAAGGTGCGTTCCAGCAGCGGTTCGGTCTTACGCAGTTTGAACAGGCTGAGCATGCTCATGATGTACATCACGATGGCGCCGAACACGGCCATGGTGATCATCGCTGCGGTCAGCGTCATGCCACCGAGGTTGATCAGGCCGTCGCTGTAGATTGCGGCGATGCCCACCACGCCACCGGCGATGATTGCCCGGTGCGGTGTCTGGAAGCGCGACAGTTTGGCGAGGAAAGACGGCAGGTACCCGGCGCGGGCAAGGGCAAAGAACTGGCGCGAGTAGCCGAGGATGATCCCGTGGAAACTGGCGACCAGACCAAACAGGCCGATCCACACCAACATGTGCAGCCAGCCGGAGCTGTCGCCCACCACGGTTTTCATCGCCTGCGGCAACGGATCGTTGATGTTCGACAGGGTGCGCCAGTCGCCCACGCCGCCCGCAAAGAACATCACGCCCATGGCCAGGATCACCAGGGTGAGGATGCCGCTGATGTAGGCTTTTGGAATGGTGCGCTTCGGATCTTTCGCTTCCTCGGCTGCCATGGCCGCGCCTTCGATGGCGAGGAAGAACCAGATGGCGAACGGAATCGCCGCAAACATCCCGGCAATCGCCGGGGCGCCGAAGGTGTCGGAACCGGCCCAGCCGTTCAGGGCGAAGTTGCTGAAGCTGAAGGCGGGGGCGACCACGCCCATGAACACCAGCAGTTCGGCGACGGCGAGTACGCACACCACCAGCTCGAAGGTGGCGGCGAGTTTCACGCCGAGGATATTCAGGCCCATGAACACGATATAGGCGCCGACGGCGGCGTGTTTCGGGTCGAGTGCGGGAAACTGTACGTTGAGGTAGGCGCCGATGGCCAAGGCGATGGCGGGTGGCGCAAAAACAAACTCGATCAAGGTAGCGAGGCCGGCGATTAATCCGCCTTTCTCACCAAAGGCGCGACGGCTGTAGGCAAATGGGCCACCGGCGTGAGGAATTGCGGTAGTTAGCTCGGTGAAGCTGAAGATGAAGCAGGTGTACATCGCCGCGACCATCAATGAGGTCACCAGGAAGCCCAGGGTCCCGGCAACACCCCAGCCATAGCTCCAGCCGAAGTACTCGCCGGAAATCACCAGCCCGACCGCGATGCCCCATAAGTGCAGGGTGCCCAAGGTGGGTTTGAGTTGTGTGTTCATGATGTTGCTCTCCCTGAACCGTTTGGAATGATTCAAGGTGTTGCAGCGGCCATGCCAGCCTGAGGATCGTTGTCGTAAAGCCGCGTTACTGTCGCGTGGGGGATGGTTTGGCGTTTGAATTTTGCCGGTGTCGCACCAGATAAGTGCGGTGGTGCTTGAGCTGCCGCCATCGCGGGCAAGCCCGCTCCCACGGGCGGCCGCGTCTTTTCTTGCTTAAACACAGGGGGCCGAGTCTTTCCAGATCAAGCGCGGTCGAGTGTGGGAGTGGGCTTGCCCGCGATGAGGCCCTCAAATTCCCCACAAATCCCCCTGTAAACCCCGCATAAACCCACTCTTTACGCCGTCTTTACGCCCCAGCCACACCCTCGCTCTCGTTCCTTTACGCCCCTCCTGCCGACAATTGCCCCACACGCGGCACTCGCCGCTAAACGGAGAGACTTCCATGAGCGTTCTGGACGGGGTGTCACTGCTATTGGCCGTGGCGCTGTTCATTTATCTGCTGGTTGCGCTGTTACGCGCGGATCGGAACTAGGAGCAGGGCTATGCACAGTTATGACTATTGGCTGATCATCGCCTTCTTTGCCGTGGTGCTGGTGCCGGCACCGTTCCTGGGGCGGTTCTACTACAAGGTGATGGAAGGCCAGCGCACCTGGCTCACGCCGGTGTTCGGCCCCGTCGAGCGCGCGTGTTATCGCCTGTCGGGCGTTGACGAGCATCAGGAGCAGAGCTGGCAGAAATACACGCTGGCCTTGATCGCGTTCAACCTCGCAGGTTTCTTGCTGTTGTTCGCGATCCTGTTGTTCCAGGACTATCTCCCGCTGAACCCGCAGAAATTGCCGGGTCAGGAATGGACCCTGGCCTTCAACACCGCGGTCAGTTTCATGACCAACACCAACTGGCAGTCCTACAGCGGTGAGGCGTCCCTGAGTTATCTCAGCCAGATGGTGGGCCTGACCGTGCAGAACTTCGTCAGTGCGGCCACCGGTTTGGCAGTCCTGGTCGCTCTGTGCCGTGGGATCGGTCGCAAATCCACCAAGACATTGGGTAACTTCTGGGTCGATATGACTCGGGCGACCCTCTACGGCCTGCTCCCGCTGTGCCTGGTGCTGGCGTTGTTCCTGGTGTGGCAGGGCGTGCCGCAGACCTTCGCGCATTATGTGGATGCCGTGACCATGCAAGGCGTGGATCAAGTGATCCCCCTGGGGCCGGCCGCCAGCCAGATTGCGATCAAGCAATTGGGCACCAACGGTGGCGGCTTCTTCGGCGTCAACTCGGCGCACCCGTTTGAAGACCCGACTGCCTGGGCCAACCTGTTCGAGTTGGCGTCGATCATCCTGATCCCGGTGGCGCTGGTCTTCACCTTCGGCCATTACGTGAAGGACCTGCGTCAGAGCCGCGCGATTCTCGGCTGCATGCTGGCGTTGTTCATCATCGGCGGCGCGACCTCGCTGTGGGCCGAATACCAGCCTAACCCAACCCTCAACAACCCGGCCGTGGAGCAAACCGCACCACTGGAAGGTAAAGAGGCACGCTTCGGCACCACCGGTACCGTGCTGTGGTCGGTGACGACGACGGCGGCGTCCAACGGCTCGGTCAACGGCATGCAGGACAGCCTCAACCCCCTCAGTGGGATGGTGGCGCTGGTCAACATGATGGTCGGCGAAGTGATCTTCGGCGGCGTCGGTGCTGGCATGTACGGCATGTTGCTCAACGTCTTGATCGCGGTGTTCCTGGCCGGCCTGATGATCGGCCGCACTCCGGAATACCTCGGCAAGAAACTCCAGGCCAAGGAAGTGCAATTGCTGGTGGTGACCCTGCTGGTGATGCCAGTCGGCGTGCTTGTGCTGGGCGCTATCGCCGCCAGCCTGCCGGGTCCGGCCGGTGCCATCAGCAACCCTGGGCCCCACGGTTTCAGTCAGTTGCTCTACGCCTACACCTCGGCCAGCGCCAACAACGGCTCGGCATTTGGCGGCTTCAGCGCCAACACCGCGTTCCATAACTTGATGCTGGGCCTGGGCATGTTGATTGGCCGCTTCGGCTACATCCTCCCGGTACTGGCCCTGGCCGGCAGCCTGGCGATGAAGAAGACCGCACCGATCGGCCAGAACAGCTTCCCGACCCATGGCCCGCTGTTCGTGACCCTGTTGACCGTGACCATTTTGCTGGTGGGCGGCCTGACCTTCCTGCCGACGCTGGCACTGGGCCCTATCGCTGAACACTTGAGCATGGGCTTCTAAGGGGATATGAAAATGAATATGCCTGCAAAAAACGCGGCTCCGGTGAACACCCAGGAACCGCCAAAAACCGCGATGTCCGCCCTGTGGCGCCCGGCGCTGGTCCAGGCCTTCGTCAAGCTGGACCCGCGCCAGCTGCAACGCTCGCCAGTGATGCTGGTGGTCGAGTTGACCGCCATCCTCACTACCGTGCTGTGCTTTGTGCCCGACACGGCAGTGCCGACCTTCGTCGCCGTGCAGATTGCCGTGTGGCTGTGGTTCACCGTGCTGTTCGCCAACTTCGCCGAGGCCTTGGCCGAAGGTCGTGGCAAGGCCCGCGCTGACAGCCTGAAGGCCGGCAGCGAAGGCCTCAGCGCACGCCGCAAGGAGGCCGATGGCAGCTTCAAGGTCGTGCCGGCCGCCAGCCTGCGCAAAGGCGATGTCGTGCGCGTCACCGCCGGGGAAATGATCCCCGGTGACGGCGAGGTGATCGAAGGCATCGCCGCGGTCAACGAGGCGGCGATCACCGGCGAATCCGCACCGGTGATCCGCGAGTCCGGCGGCGACCGCTCGGCCGTTACCGGCAATACGCGTCTGGTGTCGGACTGGCTGCTGATCCGCATCACTGTCAACCCTGGCGAGTCGACCCTGGACCGCATGATCGCGTTGGTGGAAGGCGCCAAACGCCAGAAAACCCCCAACGAAGTCGCGCTGGATATCCTGCTGATCGGCCTGACCTTGATCTTCCTGTTGGTGGTGGTGACCCTGCAGCCGTTCGCCCACTTTGCCAATGGCAGCTTGCCGCTGGTGTTCTTGGTCGCACTGCTGGTGACCCTGATTCCTACCACCATCGGCGGCTTGTTGTCGGCCATCGGCATCGCCGGCATGGACCGCCTGGTGCGCCTCAACGTGATCGCCAAGTCTGGCCGCGCCGTGGAAGCGGCGGGCGACGTGCATGTGTTGCTGCTCGACAAGACCGGCACCATCACCTTCGGTAACCGTCGCTGTGCGGCGGTGGTCGCGGCGCCTGGCGTCAGCGGCCGGGACTTGGCCGAAGGCGCGCTGCTGGCGTCACTTGCGGACGACACGGCAGAAGGTAAATCCATCGTCGAATACCTGCGTGCCTTGCACCCCCAGGCCGAGCCGTCCCTGGATGAGCTGACCGCCGTACCGTTCAGTGCTGAAACCCGCTTGTCCGGTGTCGACTACCAGGGCCGCGTGTTCCGCAAAGGCGCAGTGGACTCGCTGCTGGCGTTTATCGGCCAGCAACGTCGCGACCTTGCCCCTGCGCTGTCGCGGGAAATCGACAAGATCGCCCAGAGCGGCGGCACCCCGTTGCTGGTGTGTGCCGATGGCAAGCTGCTGGGCGCGATCCACCTCAAGGACGTGGTCAAGCCCGGCATTCGCGAGCGTTTCGCCGAGCTGCGCAAGCTGGGCATCCGCACCGTGATGGTCACCGGTGACAACCCGCTGACCGCCGCCGCGATTGCCGCCGAAGCGGGCGTGGATGACGTGCTGGCCGAGGCCACCCCGGAGAAAAAACTCGCGCGCATCCGCCACGAACAGAATGACGGTCGCCTGGTCGCGATGTGCGGCGACGGTGCCAACGATGCCCCGGCGCTGGCCCAGGCTGACGTCGGCATGGCGATGAACGACGGCACCCAGGCCGCACGCGAGGCCGCCAACATGGTCGACCTCGATAGCGACCCGACCAAGCTGCTCGACGTGGTGCAGATCGGCAAAGAGTTGCTGGTGACGCGCGGTGCGCTGACCACGTTCTCTATCGCCAACGACGTGGCCAAGTACTTCGCGATCCTGCCGGCGCTGTTCGCCTCGATCTACCCGCAACTGGGCGTGCTCAACGTGATGCACCTGCAGAGCCCGCAGAGCGCGATTCTGTCGGCGATTGTGTTCAACGCCTTGATCATCGTGGTGCTGATTCCCCTGGCCCTGCGAGGTGTGCGTGTGCAGGCGGCGAGTGCCGCGGCGTTGCTGCGCCGCAACCTGTTGATCTATGGGCTGGGCGGGATCCTGGTGCCGTTCGTGGGCATCAAGGCGATCGACATGCTGCTGACTGCGCTGCACCTGGTGTAACCCCAACCCTGGTAGGAGCCGGCTTGCCGGCGATGGGTCCGATGCGGTCCGACTGACCCTTCGTCATCACCGGCAAGGACCAAGCGTCCTCCGGCTCCTACAGGTCGTGATGATTCAATGTGAGGAATGTGCAATGTCTAACATGATCCGTCCGGCCCTGAGCCTGCTGGTGCTCATGACCCTGATCACTGGCGTCGCTTACCCGCTGGTAGTGACTGGCGTCGCCCAAGTGGCGTTCCCGGACCAGGCCAATGGCAGCCTGGTGCGCGACGACAGCGGCAAAGTGCGTGGTTCCAGTCTGATCGCCCAGGATTTTACCGGCGACAACTGGTTCCACCCACGCCCATCGGCCGGCGCGTTTGCCACGGTTTCCAGCAGCGCCAGTAACCTGGGCCCAAGCAATCCGGCATTGGCCACCCGTGTGTTCGACGACGCGAATAAACAGTTGGTGCCAGCCCAGGGCCCGGTGCCTCTGGCTTCGCTGACTACCTCTGGCAGCGGTCTTGATCCACACTTGCCACCTGCGGCAATTGCCTATCAACTGGCGCGAGTGGCGGCGGCGCGGAATGTGCCGGTGTCGACCTTGCAGCGCTTGCTCGATGAACACATCGAAAGCCCGCTGGTAGGCCCGCCGGTGGTGAATGTGCTGGCGCTGAACATGGCCCTGGAAAAGTTGTAAGCGGTGGTGCCGTCATCGCGGACAAGCCCGCGCCCACAGGGGTATGCATGCCTAATGTGGGAGCGGGCTTGCCCGCGATGACGGCGTGACAGACTCCCTATGAATACCTGAAGGAACCCTCGCGCATGAGCGACTCCGGCCGCGCCGACGCCCTCTTAGCCGATCTGCCCCGGGATGGCCGTGGCCGGCTCAAAGTCTTCCTCGGCGCCGCGCCGGGAGTGGGCAAGACCTACGCCATGCTCCAGGCGGCGCACACGCAGTTGCGCCAGGGGGTGCGGCTGATCGCCGGCGTGGTCGAGACCCACGGGCGCGCCGAGACTGAAGCCTTGCTCAGCGGCCTGCCGCAGCAGCCATTGTTGCGCACGGAATACCGCGGCGTGATGCTCGAGGAAATGGACCTCGATGGTCTACTCGCCGCCAAGCCCAAGCTGGTGCTGGTCGACGAACTGGCCCACAGCAATGCCCCCGGCAGCCGGCATGAAAAACGCTGGCAAGACATCCAGGAACTGCTCGCCGCGGGCATCAACGTGTTTACCACGGTCAACGTCCAGCACCTGGAAAGCCTGAACGATCAGGTGCGTGGCATCACCGGCGTGCAGGTGCGCGAAACCCTGCCGGACTGGGTGCTGCAAGAGGCGGATGAACTGCTGCTGATCGACCTGCCATCGCGCGAACTGCTGGAGCGCCTGCGCGACGGCAAAGTCTATGTGCCGGAGCAGGCTCGCGCGGCCATCGATGCGTTTTTTACCCAGACCAACCTGATGGCGCTGCGCGAGCTGGCGATGCAGACCGCCGCCGCCCACGTCGATGACGATTTGGCCCAGGGCTATCGCCAACTGGGCCAGGCTGCGCCAGCGGTGCGCGGTCGTTTGCTGGTCGGCGTGGATGGCGATGCGCAGGCCGAGCGCCTGGTGCGTCATGCCAGTCGCGTGGCCCAGCGCCGGCATTTGCCGTGGAGCCTGGTGCATATCGATAACGGCCGCGCGCGCGATGAGCAGTCGCGCCTGCGTCTGCAAAACGCCCAGCAACTGGCCGAGCGCCTGGGCGGGGAAGTGGTGCTGCTGCGTGCGGGGGAGGTGGCCAAGACCTTGATCCAGCATGCCGCCGAACGCCGTGCCAGCCTGGTATTGGTTGGGCAATCGCGGATGCGCTGGCGCCGCCGCGTGTTCGGTGGTGGCCTGGCCGCACGGCTGTTGCGCAATGCGCGGGGCCTGGAAATCAACGTGCTCGACAGCGACGACATCCCCGCACCGCCGCGTCTGCCGGATGTGCGCGGCTTGGTGTGGTTCGACTACGCCTTGGCGGTGCTCGCCACCGTGGTGGCTGCGGCTGTGGCCTGGGCGGTGTCCAGTGTGTTGCCGCTGCCGAATATTTCCCTGGTGTTTCTCGCCGCCGTATTGCTGGTGGCGGTGCGCAGCAGTCTTGGGCCGTCGCTGGTGTGTGCCGCGCTGTCGTTCCTGACGTACGACTTTCTGTTTATCCCACCGAATTTTTCCTTCGCCATCCAGCGCGAAGAGGACGTGCTGACCCTGCTGTTCTTCCTGCTCATGGCCGCGCTCACCGGTAACCTGGCTGCCCGCCAGCGCCGGCAGTTGCAGGCGTTGCGCGATACCCAGGAAGAAACCAGCGAATTGCTCGACCTGTCGCGCAAACTCACGGCTGCCACCGATCGGCAGGCGGTGATCAGTGCGGCGGCGCATCATCTGGAAGGTTGGAGCGACCTGGACCTGTGCCTGGTCAATCGCGATGGCCAGGGCGGCTGGAAGGTCGAGACCGGTGGCCCATTGACCCTCACCGAAGCCGAACGCGCTGCCGCGGACTGGGCCTGGCAGCATGACCAGCCAGCAGGCATGGGCACCGGCACCTTGCCGTTCGGTCGTTGGTGGTGGTGGCCGCTGTCGAGTGAGGAGGGGCCCTTGGGCTTGCTCGGGGTGAGTGCCAAGCCCGGCCGGGAGTTGAGTGGCCAACGCCGCCGCTTGCTCACTGCGCTGAGCCAGCCGCTGGCCCAGGCGTTGGCGCGGGCGCAACTGGCGCAGGAGCTGGAGTCGGCGCGCCTGCACGGCGAAACCGAGCAACTGCGCAGCGCGTTGCTGGCCTCGGTGTCGCATGATTTGCGCACGCCGTTGACGTCCATGCGCGGCAGTATCGACAGCCTGCTGGCGCTCGGTGAGGCGATCCCGCTGGAGGATCGCCGCGAATTGCTCGAAGGTACCCGCGATGAGGCCGAACGCCTCGACCGTTACATCCAGAACCTGCTCGACATGACGCGCCTCGGCCACGGCGCCCTGAAGCTGGCGCGCGATTGGGTGTCGCCGGGCGACATCGTCGGCAGCGCACTCGGGCGTTTGCGTGCCGTATTGGCGCCGCTGCAGGTCAGCACCCAGGTGCCGGCGGAGTTGCCGTTGCTGTATGTGCATGCCGCGTTGATCGAGCAGGCGCTGGTCAATGTGCTGGAAAACGCCGCGCGCTTTTCGCCGCCCCAGGGCCGTTTGCAGCTCAGCGCCGGTGTCTCTGACAACCAGCTGTTTTTTGCGGTGGCCGATGAGGGCCCGGGGATTCCCGAGGAGGAGCGTGCGAAGATTTTCGATATGTTCTACACCGCCGCCCGAGGCGATCGCGGCGGGCAGGGCACGGGGCTGGGCCTGGCGATCTGCCAGGGCATGGTTGGTGCCCATGGTGGGCATATCAGCGTGGCCGATGGCATCGACGGGCGCGGCACCTGCATCACTTTATTCCTGCCGTTGCCGACCCAGCCTGGCCTGGAAGGCGAGCCGTGAGCTACCCTCTTTTCTCCACGGAATTTGATTGGACACCATGAGCCAGACCGCGACGATTTTGGTCATTGATGACGAACCGCAGATCCGCAAGTTCTTGCGCATCAGCCTGGCCTCCCAGGGCTACAAAGTGATCGAGGCCGGCACCGGCAACGATGGCTTGGCCCAGGCGGCGTTGAGCAAGCCGGACTTGCTGGTGCTCGACCTCGGCCTGCCTGACATGGACGGCCAGCAGGTGCTGCGCGAGTTTCGCGAATGGTCGATGGTGCCGGTGCTGGTGTTGTCGGTGCGGGCCAGCGAAGGGCAAAAGGTCGAGGCCCTCGACGGTGGCGCCAATGACTACGTGACCAAACCCTTCGGCATCCAGGAATTCCTCGCCCGCGTGCGCGCGCTACTGCGCCAGGCCCCGGCGGGGGAAGCCCAGGAAGCGGCGTTGCGGTTTGGCCCCTTGACCGTCGACCTGGCCTACCGCCGCGTGCTGCTGGACGGCGTCGAAGTGGCGCTGACCCGCAAGGAATACGCGGTGCTCGCACAACTGGCGCGGCATCCGGGGCGGGTGATTACACAGCAGCAACTGCTCAAGGATATCTGGGGCCCGACCCATACCGATGACAGCCACTACCTGCGCATCGTGGTGGGCCATCTGCGCCAGAAACTGGCGGATGACCCGACCCAGCCGCGATTTATCGTGACCGAGGCGGGGGTGGGTTACCGGTTGTTGAATGCTTGAGTTTATCGGCGCCTGGACGGGCGTCATCGCAGGCAAGCCAGCGCCTGCATTCGTCCGCATTCCAGAGGGCGAACTCGATTGAATGTGGGGCCTGGGCTTGTCTGGTTTTTGTGACGGGGGACGACATTTTTGCAGGCCAGTTCCTGCATTCGTCCGCATTCCAGAGGGCGAACTCGATTGAATGTGGGAGCCGGGCTTGCCCGCGATGAGGCCCTCAGCTACCACCCACCTGTCAGCGCTGCTCACTCTCATACCGATCCAGCGTGTCACTGGCAATTTCCCGCCCCAGCGCGATCAACTCCGGCGCCTTGTAGAACTCGAAAAACCGGCACACCCGCTTCGGCACGTTGATCAGGATATCCGGCGGGTAGCCCGCGATCTTGTACTGCGCCAGCGACGTCTGCATCACCTCGAAGCTTTGGTTGATCAGGTCCAGCAATGACGCCGGGCCGACGTTGTCGATGATGAACGAGCCAGTCGCCGACTTCGGTGCCCCGGCCTTTTCCGGCGCGGCGGCAGGTTGCTGGGATTCCGGCTCGGCCGACTCCAGCCACGGGTTGATCTCGGCCGCCTGGGCCTGCAGGGCTTCCTGCTCCAGCTTCAACAACTGCTCGGCCTGTTTGCGGCGAAACGGCAAGTGTGAGCCGAGGGACTTCACCAGGCTGTCGAAACGGCTCTTGAACGCCGGCGGACGCTGGATCACCGGCAACTGGTAGTGCTTCTGATTGGTGGCGTTGAGGTTGACCGCAATGATCAAGTCGCAATGGCTCGACACCACCGGCACGATAGGCAGCGGGTTGAGCAGGCCGCCGTCCACCAGCATGCGGTTGCCTTGCATCACCGGGGTGAACAGGCTCGGGATCGCCGCCGAGGCGCGCATGGCCTGGTGCAGGCAGCCCTCCTGGAACCAGATCTCCTGCTGGTTGGTCAGGTCAGTGGCGACGGCGGTGTAAGGGATGCGCAGCGCTTCGATATTGATCTCGCCGACGATCTTGCGGATCTGCCCGAAGACTTTCTCGCCGCGAATCGCGCCGAGGCGAAAGCTCACGTCCACCAGGCGCAATACATCGAGGTAGTCGAGGCTCTCAATCCAGTTGCGATATTCGTCCAGCTTGCCGGCGGCGTAGATCCCGCCGACCACGGCGCCCATGGAGCAGCCGGCGATACAGGCAATGTCGTAGCCGCGCCGTTCGATTTCCTCGATCACCCCGATATGGGCGTAGCCCCGCGCCCCACCGGAGCCCAGCACCAAGGCAACACGCTTTTTCATGGTCGATGTCCTCCCCTAGGCAAGCACCCACAATGCACCTTTTGAGGGGGTGGCTTCAATCTTCGTGCGGGCATGCAGTATTTTTCCAGGAAAGCCATGCGGCTCGGGTATGCTCTGGCAATAGGCGAGTTCGATTTCAGGTTGACTGATAAGGCACTTTTCCTTGTAGGAAACGTCTACAGCGTACGACTGTTTTTCTTTATTTGAGGTGTCATCAATGAAAGCCTGGATGTGTGTGCCTGTGATCGTGTTGGCCCTGGCCGGTTGTGCCGGGAAAACCGCGTACCGCGACAGCTGCGGCACGCAACTGGATGCAGCGTGGCACGAACTGGACTTGGCCAAGGCTGAAGGTTTTGCCGGCACCGTGAGCTACTCCAAGGCCCTGTCTTTGTTGACCGGCGCCAAGACCCAACAGCAATTCGAAGCGTTTGAAGGCTGCTCCAACAAGGCCGAGAAAGCGCGGTTCTATATTCGTGAGTCGCGCGCCGGCCGCTAAGCCGTCTACGCTAGCGTGAGCCAGCCGGGATTTTCATCGTCAAGGGGGAAGGGATGTCAGCTTTGGTCGATCAGTTAGTCGCTCAGGTCATTGGCCTGGAAGTAGGGTTACTGAGCTGCCAGGCTCGCCTCGCTGCCGTCACCGACGATGAAGCCCTGCATGATCTGCGCACTACTGTGCGCCGCCTGCGCAGCCTGTTGCGCCCCTTGCGCGGGCTGCCCGGGGTGGAACAGGTTGAGGCGGCCGCCCGCGCGGTCGGCCAATTGACTACGCCGCTGCGTGACCGTGAGGTGCTGGCGGCGTATTTGCACGCGCATGGCCACCACGAGGCCGCTGATCGGCGCATGCGCCTACAACCCGATGCGTATCGCCACGTGGCGCAAGGCGCAGAACTTGCGCATTTGCTGCTGATCCTCGATGCATTCCCACGGTTTATCCGCGCCAGCGAACATCAGAAATTGCTCAAGGGCCTGCGTCCGCGAATCCAGAAACGACTGGCCAAGCAATGGCACCAACTTGATCAAGCCCTGAAGGATCCTGAGCACGATCGCCACCGCCTGCGCTTGTTGATCAAGCGCGTGCGTTACGCCGCCGAGGCTTATCCCGAGTTGGACAAGCTGCCCGCCAACGCCATGTCGCGCCTGAAAAAGGCCCAAGGTGCCCTGGGCGACTGGCATGACTGCTGGCAGTGGCTGGCCCAGGCCGAACACCAGGCGGATTTGCAGCCGTGTGTTGCCGTGTGGCATCGCACCATGGCCAAGGCGCAAGGGCAGGCGGACCGCGTGCTGGATAAGCTCAGCGCCGATTGTTTCTAAAACGGTCCGGGTTTTGGCCGGAATAAGCGCTGTACGTTGCTGGCTCGATGGTTAAGATCCTTCATCTGTTTCTTTTGATGTGAGGTCGCCATGCGCTTTAGTGATTTGCTCGACGCCGCCCGAAACCACCCGCTGGACGTCACCATTCCCGCCGAGTGGGCCCAGGGCCGCGCCACGTTTGGCGGCCTGGTCGCCGCCTTGCAGTACGAAGCGTTGCGCGCCAAGGTGCCGGCGGATCGCCCATTACGCTCGCTGGCAATCACTTTCGTCGGCCCGGTAGCGCCTGACGTAGCGGCCAGTTATGAAGTCGAAGTCTTGCGCGAAGGCAAGGCGGTCAGCCAATTGCTTGGCCGTGTGGTGCAGAACGGTGAAGTGGCGACACTGGTCCAGGCCAGTTTCGGCGGGTCTCGCGCGTCGGAAATCGATGTGGCGAGCGAGCCAGCGCCGGTGTTCAAGCACTGGGATGAGTGCCAGGAGTTGCCCTATATCAAGGGGGTCACCCCTGAATTCATGCGCCACCTGGCGATGCGCTGGAGTGTCGGCGGCTTGCCGTTCACCGGCAATAAGTCCCGCGACATGGGCGGTTGGGTGCGATTGCGTGGGGATGTCAAAGAAGAACCGCTGACCGAGGCGCATATTCTCGCCCTGGTCGATGCCTGGCCGCCGGCCTTGCTGCCGCACCTCAAGAAGCCAGCGCCAGGCAGCACCTTGACGTGGACCATCGAATTTATCCAGCCGCTGCAGGACCTGACGACCCTGGACTGGTGCCAATACCACGTCAACATCGAACACGCCCGTGACGGCTATGGCCATGCCGCTGCTGCGCTGTGGAGCCCGACCGGCGAGCTGATCGCCCTGAGCCGCCAGACTGTGGTGGTCTTCGCCTGACCTCAATGCCGGTGGCGCTGGCGCCAGGCACGCCACCAGCCGCCGCTCAGCACAAAGCGCGGGAAGGTCACGAACTGCTCGACCACCAGGCGTTGCACTGCGTCTTTACGATCACTGAATGGCTCACTGGCCTGGGCTTCCAGGCTATGCCCATGACGCTGCAGCGCCAGGCCGGCGAGAATGCCGACAACGCCAATGGCGAAACTGGCCAGGCTCAGGCTGAACACCCCCGACACAATCAACAGAAACCCGATGATGAACAGCGGCACCGCAATCAGGTGCAACGCCAGGTTGGTCGGGTGTTGATGGTTCTGCGGGTAGTTACGCCATTGCCAGGCGGGGAGATTGGGATGACGTTTGCCCATGGTGGTGAATCCTCTGTCCGTTGAAACAACATGCAGAGAGTCTAGGTGGGGTTGGGTGAGGGGGCGAATTGGGGCTGGCTATTGGGGTCATAGAGGGCAATTTTTGACAGGTTACCGTCATGTCAAAATAGCGCAGTCAGGGTCGTCCCTGTGCATCGGATACGTAAGAATAGGTATGCGGTCGTAGGACCGCTGCAATACCTTTGCATCGTGCAAAACCTCAGGTTCACCGAGGCCTTGTTGTAGGGTGGGGACTACAGGTTGAACAGTCCTACAGTTTCAACTGCCCGATCGCCTTACTCAGTTCCCCAGCCAGCGTCGCCAGTTCGTTGCTGGTCGTCGCGGAGTCCACGGTCTGTTGCACGGTGTTCTCGGTCACGTCACGGATGCTTACCACCGCGCGGTTCATCTCTTCGGCGACGTGGCTTTGCTGTTCGGCGGCGACGGCGATCTGGGTGTTGCTTTCGCGCATTTGCGCCACGGCGCCGGTGATTTCGGCGAGTGCGGCGCCGGCCTCCTGGGCTTGTTGCACGCAGTCGTCAGCCTTGAACGAGCTTTCCTGCATGAAGTCCACTGCGTCGCGCGTGCCGGCTTGCAGCGCCGAGACCATGCGGGTGATTTCGTCGGTGGAGCTCTGCACGCGCTTGGCCAGGTTGCGCACTTCGTCGGCAACCACGGCGAACCCCCGGCCCATTTCGCCGGCGCGCGCGGCTTCGATGGCGGCGTTGAGCGCGAGCAGGTTGGTCTGTTCGGCGATGCTGTGGATCACACCGACCACACCGTTGATTTTCTGGCTGTCCTCGGCCAGTTTCTGGATCATTTCGGCGGTCTGTTGCACGCCGGTGGACAGCCCGGCGATTGAGAGCTGCACGCGGGTGACCACTTCCTGGCCGCTGCCGGCGAGGGTGTCGGCGGTCTGGGACAGGTCGCGCGTGGCACCCGCATGTTGAGCAATGTGGTAGACGGTGGCGGTCATCTCGTTGATAGCAGTGGCGGCCTGGTCGGTCTCGCTTTGCTGGCCGAGCATGCCGTGCTGCACTTCGTTCATGCTGCTGGCCAGCCGCGCGGCACCCTCGTCGAGTTGCCGGGCGGTGCGTGCCACCGTATTGACCACCCGCTGGTAGCCGGCTTGCATGGCGTTGAAGGCGCTGGCCATCTGGCCGACCTCGTCCTTGCAGGCCAAGGGCACACGGGCCGACAGGTCGCCGGTTTTCTCCACGTGCAGCATCACGTCCTTGAGGGTATTGAGCTGGCTGAGCAGGAAGCGGATCAATAACTGCGAAGCGCCGAGCATCGCCAGCATCAGAATCAATACGGCCACCGCATAGTTGGCGAAGCGTTCGCCGAACACTTGGCTCAGGCTGGGGGCATACGCCAACACCGCGACCTGTTGGCCGTCGGGGCGCGCGATCACTTCGGCGCCCATCAGCGGATTCTCGCCAAACAACGGCATACGGTTGAGGTCGATCCAGCCGTTGGCGCCGCTCAGGGCTGAAAGATCCTGGTCAGCTCGTTGTGGGATCTGGCCTTGTGCATATGTCAGCCAGTGCTCATCTGTGGGCAGGGCCTTTTCCGCCGGCCAGGCACTGAGCAATCGCGCCTGGGCCTGCGCCGAGGCCTGGGACGCATCGCTGCGCGCCTGTTGTTCAAGCTGCACGGCGTACAGCACCAGCAGCAGGGTGGTGATGAAAGCGACCGCGTTGACGGCCCAGAATTTGTACTTCAGCGAGATATTGCTAAGCCAGGCACCCATGGAAGGTTTTCTCTGATAGCGGAAACAGCATTGGCAAGGTGCCATTATTGTGCCGCTACTCAGGAAGGCGGTTTTGACATGGGTCAATGCGCCGCATCAATCCACGGCAGGCAAGCCAAAAAACGCGCGCGCGCTGGCGGTGCTGTGCGCGGCCAGGTCTTCCACGCTTTCGTTGCGGTGCAACGCGACTTCGCGCAGTACTTCCGGCAAGTAGGCCGGTTCGTTGCGGCCGTTTTTTGGTTTGGGCCGCAGGGTGCGCGGCAGCAGGTAGGGGGCGTCGCTTTCCAGCATCAGACGGCCACGGGGAATTTCCCTCACAAGCGGGTGCAAGTGTGTCCCACGGCGTTCGTCGCAGATCCAACCGGTGATGCCGATGTGCAAGTCGAGGTCGAGGTAGCTGAACAATGTCGACTGTTCGCCGGTGAAGCAGTGCACCACGGCGGCGGTGAGGTGGTCGCGGTAGTCCTTGAGGATTTCCAGCAGGCGTTGGTTGGCGTCGCGTTCATGCAGAAATACCGGGAGTTTCAACTCGACGGCCAGGGCCAAGTGCTCTTCCAGGACTTTCTCCTGCTGCGGGCGTGGGGAAAAGTCGCGATTGAAGTCCAGCCCGCATTCGCCCACGGCACGCACGCGGCTTTCACTGAGCAGGCCGCGCAAACGCTGGGCGCTGTCGCCGTTCCAGTCACTGGCGGAATGCGGGTGGATGCCGGCCGTACTGAACAGGCGCTGGCCGCTTTCATCGAGTTTCAAACACAGTTCCAGGGCCTGCTCACTGCCGTCGACGCTGGTGCCGGTGAGTACCAATTGCTGTACGCCAGCGGCATAGGCTCGCTCGAGAACGGCCAGGTGCTTCTCGTCGAAACTGGGGTTGGTCAGGTTGACGCCGATATCAATGAGTTGCATGGTGCTATCTCCGCCTGCGGCCGGAAAGCATATCAGAGCTGTAGATTTATAAGAAAATCGAAGAACTACAACGAGTTATAGCTGTCTTTGAACGTCGCAAGTGACATTGTGGTCGGCCGACCGCCTGACCCAGTGTCGCCGTTGCGTACCTTGCCAGCGCATAAAGCGCTCTGTTTCTGACGCCCACCGCCTCGTTTTTCGCGAGAGCGTTGGCCAGTATTCTTTCCGGAGAGCGGATGATCCGACCCTCGGCGTTGCTTATGTTGTGCCTGACGTTATTGCTGCCCATGGCGGCGGTTGCGCGTCTGGACGGGCCGCTGGAAGTGACCAAGCCCAGCAAGGTGCGCGACCTGGCGGAGATCCGCTCCAGCCGCACCTTGCGCGTATTGGTCAACCAAAGCCGCAATAGCTCTGGTGAAGTGCAGGGCCAGGCTATCGGGGTGGAATATCACCGCCTGCGTGCCTTCGAGCAGTACCTCAATGGCCACGCCCGTGATGGCCAGGAAATCAACCTCAAGATCATTCCCAAGGCCAAGGACCAACTCCTTGGCGCGCTGGCCCGTGGCGAAGGCGACCTGGTGGCCCCTGGTGAACTGCTGGATGTGAAGGCCGCACACAAGATCAGCACCAGTGACCCGATCGCCAGCGGTGTGCCGTTGTGGCTGGTGGGGGTCAAGGGCGAGCGGCGGTTTACCAAGTTGGAGCAACTGTCTGGCCGGACCGTGGCGCTGACCACTGGCAGCGCGGCGGCGGATGCCATCAGCCAGGTCAATCAGAAGCTGGCGCTGCACAAGCAGCCGTCGATCAAGGTGGAATGGGTCGACCCGACGCTCGCGGTGGAGGACGTGCTGGAGATGGTCCAGGCGGGGATTTTTCACCTGACCATTGTCGAGAAGCCGATTGCCGAGCGCTGGTCGAAGATCCTGCCCAAATTGCGCTTCGATAAGCAGGTGGCGATCAGCGAACCGGGTGACGAGTACTGGTTCGTGCGCCAGGACGCGTCGATGCTGCGGGCCAGCATCGATCGATTTCTCAAGACCTATCGCACGCCCTCCGACCAGGATGTCGCGTTCCAGCGTATCTATCGGCGCCTGTACCAAGTGCGCAATCCGCTGGCCCGGGTCGACCGCCAGCGCCTGGAGAAGCTGCGCCCGGTCCTGCAAAAACATGCGCGCGAGCAGGGCATGGACTGGTTGAACCTTGCGGCATTGGCCTTCAAGGAGTCGGCACTCGACCCCGGCGCGCGCAACAGCGGCGGGCCCACCGGCCTGATGCAGATCACGCCGTCGGCGGCGCAGCGGGTGGGGGTCAACAATATCGAGAACCTCGACAGCAATGTGCAGGCCGGTGCGCGCTATCTGGCGATGATCCGCCGCAAGTTTTTCGCCAGCCCCAAGCTCAATGAGCGCGAGCGCATGGCCTTTGTACTGGCGGCCTACAACATGGGCCCGGAGCGCGTCCAGGGCATGCGCACCGAGGCCAAGCGCCGGGGGCTCAACCCCAACCAGTGGTTCTTCCAGGTTGAACGCATTGCCATGGAGCAGGTGGGCATGAGCGGCGTCAGCTATGTTAATAGCGTCAACAAGTACTACTTGGCGTTCGATCGGGAGCGGGAGTCCCTGGAGCCGCCAGCGCCGAAAATTGCCTCACGGAAGTAATCGATTAATTCGATATTGATAGGGCAGTTTTTGCGCTTTTAACATTGCTTAAACTGATTAATATGGCGGCCAACCAACCCCTGTTTCGAAAAGGATTACAAGCATGAGCCCACTGATCAAAAGCCTCCTGACCACCCGTGCCGGTTACGGCCTGACTGTCCTGCGCATTGTTGTCGGCATTATCTTCGCGGCCCACGGCTCGCAAAAACTCTTTGGCTGGTTCGGTGGCTACGGCCTGGCCGGCACGGCGCAGTGGATGGAAAGCATCGGCCTCGCACCGGGTACGCTGATGGCACTGTTGTCGGGCGGGACCGAGTTCTTCGCCGGCCTGGCACTGATCATCGGTTTGCTCGCTCGCCCGGCGGCACTGGGCTTGACCATCCTGTCGCTGGTGGCGATCTTCTCGGTGCATATCCATAACGGTCTGTTCATGGCCAATAATGGGTACGAGTTCGCATTGGCGCTGCTCGGTGGCGCACTGGCAGTGCTGCTGGAAGGTGCCGGCAAATTGTCTGCAGACCGCGCCATCGCTCGCTGATCGACGTCTGGAAAACCGACAAGGCCCGCCCATGTGCGGGCCTTTTCGTTGCCCGCCATTCTTGACATCGCCCCTGCGGCTTCTCTAGGATGCCGCTCATGCGCCGATTTAAACAGCTAATTGCGGGGCGCCACCGGGACTCTATGCAGCCCGACAGAAGCTTGTTCTCCCATGCCGAGACAGCTTTGAAATTCCGCTAAAGCGCTGGTTCGGTGTTGCCTCTCACCTGCCCGCAGACTTTTGAGGCAGAGACACGACACGATGAATGCACTACGCCCCCTGATACGCCTGGCCCCGATCACCGCGGACCTGACTCAACGCAATCCGAAAATTCTCCTGGGCGGCAAGCACCAGCCGACGCTGTTGCGTTACCTGGATGGCTGGCCGCGTCGTACCGGGCGGCCATCGGCGTTCCTGATCCAGTTTGTGGAAGACGGCGACTCTCTCGCCCGTTTTGCCAACAACAGCTTTGACCTCGCGGTCATCCAGGCTCCAAGCGCCGTCAATGCAGCTGAAGTGATCGGCCATCTGACCCGCATTGCCCGGCAAGGGCTGATTGCCAGGCGTTGAGGTTCAGCGACGTGCGGCCTCGCCGTTCAAGCGTCGTCGACGATGGCCGAGAAACACCAGCCAGGCAACCAGGCACAACATCAGCGGGATCGCGAAGGTCACGCCCAGTTTTATCGCCAGCTCCAGGCGATTGATCTGCGCGTATGCCTCGGCCTTCAAGGCGTGCAACTCCATGGGCAAACGCAGGCGCTCCTTATTGAGGGCCTGCAATTGCGTCCTGGTGTCCACTGCCTGGGTGCCCAGGTTGATCACTTGTGGCGTCAACTGCCGCCATTCCTGTTCCGTTCGCTGCAGGCGTCGTTCCACCTCATAGGCCTTGCCGCGATAGGTCTGTTCGGCGGCGTTGCGCATGGCCTCCAGCAGGGTCGGTGAGTTGCTCGCTGGCGTACGCGGCCGAACGTTGGCCAGTGCTTCAAGGGCGGACAGGTTATCCAGTGTATTCAAGATAAACAGTGCGTTGCTGTCAGGCGTCGCGGGGCTGAGCTGATCGGTGAGCATGTCGGTGTCGGCGACCACCACGACATGGATCTGTGTCGCTTTTTGCACGCCCGGCGGTTGACCCTTGATGCCTTCCGGAAATGCCGAATAAGCCGGCCCCTCGATACGGGCCGCAATTACATGGCGTTTGCCTTGCTTGGGCAGCACGTCAGCCAATGCGTCACGCGCGGTGACGTCCACGAAACGCTCGGTATCCATCAGCTCGGCGTGCTCGGAGCTGTACAGCAGGGGGGTAAATGTCGTGCGACTTTTAGCCAGGCGAGAGACAGCGCCGCTGCTGGATACGATTACGGTGTTCAATTTCCAGGTGCTCACATCCTGCGTGTTCATCGCCTGCCGTGGCAGGTTTAACCGGGCCGGGTACCGCTCCGCGTTTCTTCCGGGGCCCGGCTCAGTCCAAGACGAATAGAGGCCGTCGACCAGCAACTTATCCGCTGGCATCTGGATCCCCCAGGCGGCCAGCAGTTCGTGCAATCGAGTATTGGCTGGCGCACGGCCTGAGCGTTGCTCGCCCAGGGGGTCGATAAACATCATCAACCTGCCGCCCTTCAATACAAATTGTTCAATGCCATACAGAGTCTGCTCGGACAACGCGGCGGGCTGCACCACCATCAGTGCCTGGACATATTCCGGGATGCGCACGGTCGTCGACTCCAGCAGCGCGAGGTTAAAGTGCTGCTGCACGGTCTTGAGCAGCCGCCCTGCGGATTCCTCCATCGCTTGCCCTGAGATCAGACCGACAATGGGGCGCTCAGGGTGTTGCAACTTATAGATCAAGTGGCTGATTTCGTAGTCGAGCAAGGGCTCACGATCAAGGCTGAATGATTCGATGCGTTGCGCACCGTGACCGGCGCGGGTACCGATAAGGCCCAGAAAACCGGCCTCATCGTCTAGGCCAAATAGCTCCGCTTTGTAGGCATCCTCTGAAAAACGTGCAGGTTCGATAATGTGCAGGTTGAGCATGCCTCGGGCGGCTTTTTCATATTCCTTGAGCCGGTCTTCGATACGCTTGCCATAGCGTTTCATCGCGGGACTTCTTGCTGGGGCGTTGTTGGCGTTGAAGTAATACAAGTCTACCGGGCTTTCCAGGGCATTCAGGAAGTGCCGTACGGTGGGGGATAAAGTGTGGATCTGTGAACGGGAATAGTCCCAGCGAATGTCGGGAAGTTTAACTATCCAGACCAGGTTGAACGCGAGAAATAGTAAAAGCAAGACAATAAGTGTCATGCCGGTACGCAGAGTGGATCGCATGGGGCTTTCCTTCTCAGCGATGCTTGTAATTAAGGGTGATGGTCGCCGCAGTGAGGAAGGCCAGGATCATGCTAATGAAGTAAAGAATGTCGCGAAGTGCAAATTTTCCATCGTCCAGGCTGCTGAATCTTGAAAGCGGATTGAGGGAACTCAAACTGTCGATAACCCAAATGGGCGCTTGATGTTCCAGAGCATCGAGTAAAGATGAAAGTCCACTGACGGTGAGCAGTAAGCCCATCGTCAGTATGACGACGACGGTACGCTGACGGACGCAAGTGAAGATGAAACAACCGGCAGATAGATAACTGCCCGCCAGCAGCCAACTTGCCAAAAATTGCGAGGCTATAACAGCGTTGTCCGCCTTGCCCAGATAATTGGCGATGATGACCAGCGGAAACGTCAACAGCAGAGCCAGGCCGACTACAGCCCAGGCAGCCAGGAACTTGCCGATCACCCACTCAAAGGGGGTGACGGGCAATGTTTTCATCAGTTCGAGAAAACCGGCATTCGCCTCATCCGACCAGAGTTGCGCCGCCAGGGCGGGGATCAAGAGTAAGTAAAGCCAGGGATGCAGTTGGAAAAAAACCTGCAAGGTGCTGCTGTCTTGCTCCAGCCACGGGCTGAGGTGAAAACCCAAGGCCACGGACAGTACTAAAAAAATCGCCACGCTCAGGTAGGTGCCGGGTGTGCAGGCATAACTGGCGAGTTGGCGCTTGAAAATGACGGGCAGCAATTTCAAAGAGTGGCCTCTCGGCTCAGGTGGTGGACCACATCGTTCAGGCGGCCTGACTCCTGGTGCAGCGAGCTGATTTGCCACCGACGACTGGCGATGAGTGTGTGAATGTGTGAGGAGATGTTATGGCCCGGCATGGCCAGCACGGTCACCGTGCCGGGGGCGTGGCGATGCTCTTCGATGCCCGCCACGCCTGGCAGGACGGCGAGCGCCAGCAGGTCCAGAGGCGTTTGCGCGGTCAGGGTAACTGCCTGGAAATGACGGGAATCGCGTTGCAGATCAGGCAGTGGCGTATCGGCCACCAGACGCCCGCCCGCAAGCACCAGCGCCCGTGTGCAGAGTTCGGACAGTTGATCGCAGTGCCGGGACGCGATGATCACTGTCATCTCCTGCGTCAACGACCTGATAAGCGCCCTGAAGGTGTGTTTTTGATCGGGTGCCAGTCCTTCGGTCGGCTCATCCAGTAACAACAAGGCCGGCCCATGCAGGATGGCTTGGGCAATCGCGACTTTACGTTTCCATCCAGTACAGAGTGTGTCGAGGGGCGCGTTGAGAATGGGCCACAACTCAAGTCGCATGGCGGCGTGTTCCACGCGCGCGCGTTTTTCTGCGCCGCGGAACCCACGAATGCTGGCAATGAAATGCAGGAACGCGTTTGCCGACATCGTTGGATGACCGAGATCCCGGTCCAGTTGATAGCCGATCGCTTTCTTTATCTTGAGAACTTGCGGGTTGATACCCTGGACAGTGACGTGTCCACTGGAAGGCGAAGTTGTACCGGAAAGTATATTCAACAGTAGCGTTTTAACAGCAGGGTCTTCTCCAAAAAGCCCCAGGCATTCGTGTTGATTGGCGCTGAATGAGAGATCACTGATAATGTTTTTCTTGTCCAGGTATTTTGTCACGTTGCTTATTTCGATCATGTGTTTACCGAATAAGTTTGGTATGACGTTAAGGGGGAGATTTTAAAAAGGGTACGGATAATCATCGCTTTTGGGAACGACGATCAGCATTAATAAGAGAAGTCCTACGTGTGTGCCCGGTACATCGCTGAAACAATTGGAGTGTGTGTTGACTTTTAAATTTCGAATGTTTATTTGATGTTTGTATAGACGTTCTGCGCTGTGTAACGAGGCCTGATAATCATGATGCTGCTACGTACCCTAGTTCTTGAACGCGATGGTCAGGATGCACCGGTCAACGGCGCACTGCTCTGTGGGTTTGCTGTTGGTCAGATTGCCTCCAACTTCCTCGTTTACAGCCTCGATGAAGAAGTTGAACCGGGGAGTTCCAGGGTTTACATCGCGGCATTGCGTAAAAAAGCCGAACGGTATTTTCTCGGTGGTGTCGAGTCCAGGGACGACTTGCAAGTTGCCATGCATGTGTTCAAGCAAATTCTGACGTTGGCGGCGTCGGGTGCAAAAGCCGCTGGCGTTACGGAAACCCAGTTGCCCTATCATTTTGTCGATTTGAAAGGCTGCAAGCTGCCGCCTGCCAGGCCCGAGGATCACCACTCGGTGATCATCAAGAAAGCGCTGGTGATGAAGGTGATTACCCTGGGCATTTCCGCGCCTGCGTTGCCGGCAATCGAAAGCGCGTCATTGATCGTGCCGTCCATTCGCTTTTCATCGAAATTAAGCTCGTCCCCCAGGGCAGCGATCGCGGCCGACCCTGCCCGTGTACCTGAGCACGAACAGCCTGTCGAAGAGGCGCGCCCGGTGGCGATCGAAATGCCGGTAAACCGCGTGCAGGCTGAACCTGTGATGCCGCCCGCGCCGGAGCCGCGGGGGCAATCTGGATTGCCCGCGGCCATGGACCAGAACGCCATGTTCGAGGTGGACAGTACACTGACCAACCTGGCGCGTGTCGCACAGGAGTTGACCCAACAAAAGCTCGCCGTCATCGAACAGCAGGCGGCGCTTGACCAATGGCAGGCTCGATTGCAGCAGGAACAAAGCCAGTCCGATGAGAGGTCTCGAGAGCTGGAGCAGCGCATTGCCCAGCTGCATGACCAGTCGCTGGCGGTCAGCCAGAGAACAGAAGCGCTGAAGGTCATGACGTCGCAGGTGTCGAACCTGCGCCAAAGCTTGCGCGCGATGCTGCTGGACCTGGATCAGGTCCTGGATGGCTAGACCGGCCTGGCTACTTTCCCGGGTTCATTTATCATCAACGCCAGCCAGCCGACGCCAGGGCATGATTGCCTGGCCGATCGGCACCTATGGACATTGCCTGGGGATGCATGCGTTTGAGTACCAAGCTGATTACCAAAGAAGGTCATGAAGCGCTGAAGAAAGAGCTGGACTACCTGTGGCGCGAAAAGCGCCCGGACACCACGCGCAAAGTGACATGGGCTGCCTCGCTGGGCGACCGCAGCGAAAACGCCGACTACCAGTACAACAAGAAATTGCTGCGCGAGATCGATCGCCGGGTCCGTTACCTGCGCAAGCGCCTGGAAGACATGCGCGTGGTGGAGTACATGCCCGAGCAGGAAGGGAAGGTGTTTTTCGGCGCCTGGGTCGATATCGAAAACGAGCAGGGCGAGACCAAGCGTTTTCGGATTGTCGGCTATGACGAGATTTATGACCGGATGGACTATATCTCCATCGACTCACCGATGGCCCGCGCGTTGTTGCGCAAGGAAGTCGATGATGAGGCCATTGTGCAGACGCCCGGCGGCGAAGTGTGCTGGTGGATCACCGGGATCGAGTATGTGAAGTGAGCGGCGTTGGCCCGCGTCCCTTGAAGGGCGCGGGCCATTGTGTTTTCAGCCTTCGCGCAATACGGTCAGAGGGCTGGCATTCAGTGCGCGGCGCGTACCGATGACCCCGGCCCCGCCGATCAATACCGCACCGATCACCGGCAGCACCAACAACCACGGGTGCGGGTGCCAGGCCAGGTCAAAGGCATAGCGGTACAGCACCCAGGTCACCAGCTCGGTTCCCAGCGCCGCCAGCAACCCGCTGACGGCACCCAGCAAGCCGAACTCGATGCGCCTGGCCTTGACCAGCAGCTTGCGCTCGGCGCCCAGGGCGCGCAGCAGGGCACCTTGGCGGATCCGCTCATCAAGGGTGGCCTGCAGGCCGGAGAACAACACCGCCATTCCGGCCGCCAGCACAAACAGCAGCACGTACTCCACCGCCAGGGTCACCTGCGCCAGGATGCTGCGCAACTGCTCCAGCAGTGCCTCGACCTGCAGGATGGTCACGGCCGGGAAGGCACGTGACAGATCGACAATCTGCTGGTCGTGCCCAGGCGCCAGGTAAAAGCTGGTCAAGTAGGTCGCGGGCAGATCCTTCAGCGTGCCTGGCTGGAAAATCATGAAGAAGTTCGGCTGGAAGTTGTCCCAGTTGATGGTGCGCAGGCTGGTGACCCGCGCTTCACGGTTTTCCCCGCCCACGGTAAACACCAGGTGGTCGTTGAGTTTGAGCTTGAGGCTTTCTGCGACCTTGGCTTCTACCGAGACCCCGGGGATTTCATCGGTGGGTTGCTGCGACCACCAGGTGCCCGCTGTCAGGGCGTTGCCCGGTGGCAGGTCGGCGGCCCAGGTGAGGCTCAAGTCACGTTGCACCGCGCGGTCGCCGCTGGAGTCCTTGCTGACAATCTCCTGCACCGGTTCGCCGTTGATGCTGATCAGCCGGCCCGGCACCACGGGATACAGCGGTGCTGACTGCGCCTGCAGCTCCAGCAGGCGAGCGCCGAACGCGTCTTTGCCGGCCGGCAGGATGTTGAGGGCGAAATAGTTGGGCGCATCCTTGGGCAACTGGTTTTGCCAGGTGTCGAGCAACTCGCCGCGCAGCAGGGCAATCAAGCCCATCGACAGCAGGATCAGGCCAAAGGCCAGGGACTGGCCAGCCGCCGCCAGCGGGTGACGCAGCAATTGTCCCAGGCCCAGGCGCCAGGGCAGGGAGGCGCGGGCCAGCAAGCGTCGCAGGCTCTGCAGCAGCAACAGGAGCAGGCCACCGAGTACCAGCGCTGCCACCACGCCACCGCCGAGCAGGGCGAAGGTCAGCACCAGGTCGAGGCTCAGGCGCCACATGATCAGGCCCAGGGCGAACAGGGCTGCGCCGTAGACCATCCAGGTGCTGGAAGGAATCGGCAGCAGGTCGCGACGCAGTACCCGCAGCGGCGGCACCCGACCCAATGCCGCCAGTGGCGGCAGGGCGAAGCCGGCGAGGGCGACCAGCCCGGTGCCGATCCCGGCGATGGCCGGCAGCAGGCCGCCAGGCGGTACGTCCGCCGGCAGCAGATCGTGCAGGAAGTAGAACAGGCCAAACTGCGCGAGCCAGCCGAGCAGGGCGCCGGTCAGGCTCGCCAGCAGGCCCAGTACGCTCAATTGCAGGCTGAACAGCAACATCGCTTCACGGCGCGATAACCCCAGGCAGCGTAACAATGCACTGGCGTCGAAGCGGCGGGTGGCGAAACGGTTGGCCGACAAGGCCACGGCGACACCGGCCAGCAGCACTGCCACCAGGCTTGCCATGTTCAGGTAGCGCTCGGCCTTGCCCAGGGCGCCGCCAATCTGCTGGTTGCCGTCTCGCGAGTCCTGCAGGCGCTGGTTGGCGGCGAGGCCGGGCTTGACCAGGTCGCGATAGGTTTGCAGCGCTGTGCTGCCCTGTGGCCCGCGCCACAGTTCGCGGTAGCTGACGCGGCTGCCGGGCTGGACCACACCGGTGGCATCCAGGTCCGCCAGGTTGATCATCACCCGGGGCGTGAGGCTGTAGAAGTTACCGGCGCGGTCGGGTTCGTAGGTGAGGATGCGGGCCAGGCGCAGGGTCTTCATGCCGACATCGATACTGTCGCCGACCTTGAGGTCGAGTGCAGTCAGCAGCCGCGCCTCCACCCAGGCTTCACCGGGCTTCGGGCCACCTCCCGGGGTTTCATCGCCAAACGGCGCAGCCGCGCTTTTCAGCTCACCGCGCAGCGGGTACTGCTCGTTGACCGCCTTGATGCTGGAGAGCTGGATGCCGTTGTCGGTGGCAATCACGCTGGAGAATTCGACCACCCGGGCGTGATCCAGGCCCAGCTCGGTCCCCGACCGGATTTGTTCGGGCCGCGCCGGCGAACTGCCTTCAAGCACCAGGTCGGCGCCGAGGAACTCGGTGGCGCGCAGCATCATGGCGCCATTGAGGCGGGCACCGAAATAGCCGATGGCGGTGCTGGCCGCTACCGCTACCAGCAGGGCGAAGAACAACACGCGCAATTCGCCGGCGCGGGCATCGCGCAGCAATTGGCGCATGGCAAGGCTGAACAGGCGCAACAGCGGCAAACGTGCCATCAAGGCTCCAGGGGCGCGACCATCAGGCCGGCTTCAAGGCGGATCAGGCGTCGGCAACGGTGGGCCAGACGCTCGTCGTGGGTGACCAGCACCAGGGTCGTGCCGCTTTCTTTGTTGAGCTCGAACAGCAGGTCGCTGATGCGCTCGCCGGTGTGGCTGTCGAGGTTCCCGGTGGGTTCATCGGCAAACAGCACGTCCGGTTCGGCAGCGAACGCGCGGGCGATCGCCACTCGTTGCTGTTCACCGCCGGACAACTGGCGCGGCGAGTGGGTCAGGCGTTGGCCCAGGCCGACTCGCTCCAGCAAATGGGTGGCGCGCTCGCGGGCGTCTTTGCGGCCGTCCAGCTCCAGCGGCAGCATGACGTTTTCCAGGGCGTTGAGGCTGTCGAGCAACTGGAAGGACTGGAACACGAAGCCCACGTGCTCGGCGCGGATGCGCGCACGCTGGTCTTCGTCGAGGGTGCTGAGGGCTTGTCCGGCGAGCGTGACTTCGCCGCTGCTGGGCAGGTCGAGGCCGGCCAGCAGGCCGAGGAGGGTGGATTTGCCGGAGCCGGAAGCACCGACGATAGCCAGGCTATCGCCCTTGTTCAGTTCCAGGCTCAGTTCGTGCAGGATAGTCAGTTCACCTTCCGCGCTGGGAACCACTTTGCTAAGGTTCCGCGCGGTGAGAATGCTTGCGCCCATGGAGAATCCGATGCGAATGTGGTTTTTGAGTGCTGGTCTGGCCTTGATGTGCATGGCCCAGAACGCAGCGGCGGGTACAGTCCTGATCGTTGGCGATAGTATCAGTGCCGGTTTCGGCCTGGATACCAGCAAAGGGTGGGTAGCGTTGCTGGGACAACGGCTCAAGAAGGAAGGTTTCGACGATAAAGTGGTCAACGCTTCCATCAGCGGCGACACCAGTGCCGGAGGCTTGGCGCGCCTGCCGGCGGCGCTTGCAGAGCATAAGCCGGATGTCGTGGTGATCGAGCTTGGCGGCAATGACGGCCTGCGCGGCCAACCGCCTGCGCAATTGAAACAAAATCTTGCGTCGATGATCGATCAGTCCAAGGCCGGCGGCGCCAAGGTGCTGTTGCTGGGCATGCAGTTGCCGCCCAACTACGGCCCGCGCTACACCACGGCATTCGCTGAAGTGTATGGGGCGCTGGCGAAGGAAAAAAATGTCCCGCTGGTGCCGTTTTTCCTTGAGGGCGTCGGTGGTCATCCCGAGCTTATGCAGGCGGATCAACTGCACCCGGCGGTCGGCGCCCAGGGCAAGTTGCTGGAAAATGTCTGGCCGACGCTAAAACCGCTGCTTTGACGCTTTTCTACCGGCAGGCTTTCGGCTAAGGTGGCGCCCCCCCGATTTGGAGCCCTTGATGTCGCGTCCTGCCTGGTCCCTGTTTAACTACCAACTGATCGAGCCGGACGAGCAGCTGGATCTGTTCGCCTGCCAGGAAGTGCGGGTGCATCTGGTCACGCGGCAATTGGAACTGGGCGGCTCCATCGATCGTACCCTGTGCGGTACGTTACTGCCGGCGCAACCGCGGTGGTCGCTGGTCGATCGCTCGATCTTCCAGGACCAGCGCCTGTGCCCGTTGTGCCGGGCGATTCTGGAGTCCCAGAAGCGCGGCACGCCGCCAATCTGGCCGGAGCTGCGTTTCGAGCTCTAGATGCAGCTGCAAGCTTCACGCTATAAGCTGTAAGCTAGCGGCTGAAAGCTTGTAGCTTGTAGCTTGTAGCTTGCAGCTTGCTTTTAACCTACCCGTCGTTCTGCGAAGGATTTTCCGGATGTTGTCGCGCCTTTCCGTCGTCACCTGCTGCCTGTCTCTTGCTGCACTTTGTGCGGCCGGTTCTGCGTCAGCCTTGCAGTTGCCCCTGCCTCCGCCAGGCGAGGACATCGTCGGTCAGGTCCAGGTGATCAAGGCCAAGTACGAAGACACCTTTGCCGACCTGGGCACGACCTATGATCTTGGCTATTCGGAGATGGTCGCGGCCAACCCGGGCGTGGATGCCTGGTTGCCGGGGGCGGGCACTGACATCGTGCTGCCGACGCGTTTCATCCTGCCGCCCGGTCCTCGGGAAGGCATCGTGATCAACCTGGCGGAGTACCGGCTCTATTACTTCCCCAAGGGCCAGGACGTGGTCTACACCTTCCCGCTGGGGATCGGCCGTGAGGGCTGGGGCTCGCCGGTCGCCCACACCACGATTACCGGCAAGATCCCCAACCCGACCTGGACCCCGCCCGCCTCGATCAAGGCCGAGCACGCGGCCAATGGCGATCCGCTGCCCAACGTGGTGCCGGCCGGTCCGGACAATCCTTTGGGACCGTTCAAGTTCACCCTGGGCACTCCGGGCTACCTGATCCACGGTTCGAACATGAAATTTGGTATCGGCACGCGTACAAGCCACGGTTGCTTCCGCATGTTCAACAACAACGTGCTGGAGATGGCCAGCATGGTGCCGGTGGGTACCTCGGTGCGCATCATCAACGATGCCTACAAGTTCGGCAGCAGCGGCGGCAAGGTCTACCTCGAGGCACATACGCCGCTGAACGACGACGGCACGCCTTCGGTGGTCGACAAGCACACGGCGGTGATCAACGCCCTGCTCAAGCGTGAAGACCTGGCCAATAACCTGCGGGTGAACTGGGATCAGGTGCGTGATGTGGTCGCGGCCGAAGACGGCCTGCCCACCGAAATCGGGGTGCCGGGTGCAGCGCCGGTAGCGTCCAGCGCGCCGATCGACCTGCAGCAATAAGCCTGCTCGACCCTGAGCCCGCCACGGCCTTGCGCTGCGGCGGGCTTTTTATTGCGCGGCAATCGAGGCACGAATCGCGGGCAATAAAAAAGCCGACCCAAGAATGGATCGGCTTGATAACAACCCCGAGGGATTATTACTTGCGGCTTGCTTTTTCAAGCATGCGCAGAGCGCGCTCGTTAGCTTCGTCAGCAGTCTGTTGTGCTTTTTGAGCAGCAGCCAGAGCTTCATCAGCTTTACGGTAGGCTTCGTCTGCACGAGCCTGGGAGCGAGCTGCTGCGTCTTCAGTTGCAGTCAGACGAGCTTCGGTTTCTTTGGAGACGCTGCTGCAACCGGTAGCCAGAACTGCGGCCAGAGCCAGAGCAGAGAATTTCAGAACGTTGTTCATCGTGTTCCCCTTCAAGGACTTTCTATTAAATGGCTATTTCCTCAGAGTGAGTTCATAGCCGGCGTACATACTACTCATTACTTGTAGTAAGTAAACTGACGTAGCGCAAGAAGCAAAAAAAATTCTTGTGCCGAATCTATTTTGGCTAATCTTTTGGAGGTTTGTATAAAAACCGTCCAATTTTTTGCAGTCGGGCGAAAATTGGATCCAGGCTGAAAGGGCCGGCCCGCATGTGTTAAGCCTTGTAAACAGATGAAAATTTATATATCGAGGCCGACACTTTCGCGCTGCTTGCCTTTACCGCGCCTGGCATCTTTTACGCATGTAGAGTGACTTTAAGAGCGGCAGTTCGTCTCAAGGTTCAACGGCCGGCAAATGTTCAGGCTATCGGTCACCGGTTGATCGAGGCCCTTTCTATATCCACCCATGGCAAGGATGACGAGTGCGGCTTGAGCAATGGCAGGATTGGTGCCTACTATTCTCTACGTGCTGGTTGTGAGCGCTAAAGGTTTTCTCGTTGTCGAAACCGGCACGGGGTGGCGTAGATGTTCCTTCGCCGGAAAAACATCGGTAAGGTAGGGGTCGCAATCTTAGACCCGCGAGGAGTAGTGATGAGCGAGGCGTTGTCCATCCACCATGACCAGGCTGGTCATCAGTTCGAGACCAATGTGGACGGTCATCGTGCCTATCTGACCTATATGGACCTCGGGAAGCAGACCCTGGACATCTATCGGACCTTCGTGCCCAACGCGCTGCGCGGCCGTGGTATTGCGGCGGCATTGACCGAAGAAGCGCTGAAGTTCGCCGAAGAGGCCGGCTACACGGTGATCCCGTCCTGCTCCTATGTCGAACGCTACATGGAGCGCCACCAGCGCCATGCCGCGAAGCTGTAAGCCACACGCTGCAGCATGAAAAACGCCGGGCTTAGCCCGGCGTTTTTGTGTGCGCTCGATTCAACCGCGCTGTCAGGTGCGTTTGCGCTTGGGCAAGACGTCCTTGAGCTTGGCGTGCATGCTGCGCAGGGTGTTCTCGGTAGCAGCCCAGTCGATGCAGGCATCGGTGATCGACACGCCGTACTGCAAGTCGGCGAGGTCCTTTGGAATCGCCTGGCAGCCCCAGTTCAGGTGACTCTCGACCATCAGGCCGATAATCGACTGGTTGCCTTCGAGGATCTGGTTGGCGACGTTTTCCATGACCAGTGGCTGCAGGGCCGGATCCTTGTTGGAGTTGGCGTGGCTGCAGTCGACCATGATGTTCGGCTTGATCTTGGCCTTGTTCAGGGCCTGCTCGCACAGCGCGACGCTGACCGAGTCATAGTTGGGCTTGCCGTTGCCACCGCGCAGCACCACGTGACCGTAGGCGTTGCCCTTGGTGGTGACGATGGAGACGCCGCCTTCCTGGTTGATGCCCAGGAAGCGGTGAGGGCTGGAGACCGATTGCAGCGCGTTGATCGCCACGGTCAGGCCGCCGTCGGTGCCGTTCTTGAAGCCGACGGCCGACGACAGGCCGGACGCCATTTCGCGGTGGGTCTGGGATTCGGTGGTGCGGGCGCCGATGGCCGACCAGCTGATCAGGTCCTGCAGGTACTGCGGGGAGATCGGGTCGAGGGCTTCGGTGGCGGTGGGCAGGCCCATTTCTGCCAGGTCCAGCAGCAACTGGCGACCGATGTGCAAGCCGTCCTGGATCTTGAACGAGTCGTCCAGGTACGGGTCGTTGATCAAGCCTTTCCAGCCCACGGTGGTCCGTGGTTTCTCGAAATAGACGCGCATCACCAGGTACAAGGTGTCGGACACTTCCGCTGCCAACACCTTGAGGCGCTCGGCGTACTCGTGGGCAGCCTTGAGGTCGTGGATCGAGCAGGGCCCGATCACCACGAAGAGGCGGTGGTCGGTGCCGTCGAGAATGTCACGGATGACTTCGCGGCCCTTGGTGACGGTCTGCAGGGCAGCGTCGCTCAGGGGGATTTCGCGCTTGAGCTGATCGGGTGTGATCAGCGTCTCGTTGGATTCGACGTTAAGGTCATTGATCGGTAAATCAGCCATCGTGTTACTCGCCAGGGTCACGGGTGCCGGCCGCCAGCCATCCCCGTGCGGCGGGCACAGCATGATTTTGAATACAGGGGGGAGGAACCTTAGCGCGTAACACGGGCCCGCGACAATGGGCAAAGCCCGCTTTAATCCCGTGCAGGCCGCACAAATGCTTCATGGGAGAACTCGCTGGCATGGCGCGCCACCCACTCGCGGGCCAGGGCTTCGAGTTGTGCAGGTGTCGGTTCGGCATCTTCGTGCTGGCGGCAGTAGCGTTCCATCCGGCATGCTTGTTCGCCCATGCGCGCGCCGAACAACGCATGCTCATCGGTAAACGAGATGCCGATGCGATAGCCGTTTTCGACCTTGCGGCACCAGGCTACATACCCCGGATACCGGGCGTTGGCGCCCAGGGACGGGATGTGCAGGTCAACGGCTGTGCCCTGGCGCCAGGCGCGTGGCCAATGGCAGGCGATGCCGCCCAGGCCGACCGTGTGCAGGCGCGGGCGGGGGAGGGCAGGAGAGGGACGTTGGATTAACTCGACAGCGACATCATCAGGGTGAGGTAAAAAACGACCCATGTACACGGACTCCGAGCACCGTCCAGTTGACGGCGGTGGCAGCAGTATAGTGAAGGAACTGGAATTGACCGACCTGGATATTGACCAGCAATTGCTGGGATTGCCAGGTATTTCGCTGGTGGTGTTCACCAGCGTCGGGTGTTCCAGTTGCCGTTGGGCGCGCCAGCAGCTACCGGGCTGGTCCCTGCCGATTGACCGCGTGTGCTGGGTGGATGCCGGCCACAACGGCGGCGCGGTCGAACGCTACCAGATCTTTCATTTGCCCGCGTTGTTCGTGGTGTGCGAGGGTCAATTCCTCGGGCAGTTACAGACACGTCTTACACTCACTGACCTTACCGACGCGATCAATCAAGCGCTTACCCGTACTCCAGAGGATCTGCCATGACAGCACAGTCGCCCCGCATTGGCATTATCGGCACCGGCGCCATCGGTGGTTTCTACGGCCTGATGCTGGCGCGCGCCGGTTTCGATGTGCACTTCCTGTTGCGCAGCGAATACGCGGCGGTCAGTGAGCATGGCTTGCACCTGAACAGCAGCGTGCATGGCCACTTACACCTGCATCCGGTGCAGGCCTACGCACGGGCCGCCGACATGCCGCCGTGCGACTGGCTGCTGGTGGGCACCAAGTCCACGGGTAACGTTGAGCTGGCCCCGACTATCGCCCAGGTCGCGGCGCCGGATGCCAAGGTGGTGTTGCTGCAGAACGGCCTGGATGTGGAAGACAGCCTGCGTGAACACTTGCCGGCGTCGCTGCATCTGCTGGGTGGGCTCTGCTACATCGGCGTACACCGCTCCGCGCCTGGCGTGGTCGAGCACCAGGCGCTGGGGCGGGTCAACCTCGGGTATCACAGTGGCACCGCGGCCAACGACGACGCCCGTCGGCAGGCGATTGTCGAAGCCGGCGCCGCGTTGTTCCACCAGGCCGGCATCGACTCCCAGGCCATGGCCAATGTGCATCAGGCGCGCTGGCACAAGTTGGTGTGGAACGTGCCTTACAACGGCCTGTCCGTCCTGCTGGGGACCGGCACCACGGCGATGATGGCGGACGAATCCAGCCGCGAGTTGATCCAGGCATTGATGGCCGAAGTGGTGCAGGGCGCCCACGCTTGCGGGCATGAAATCCCTGCCAGTTACGCCGAGCAGATGTTCGCCATGACTGAAACCATGGACGACTACCTGCCGAGCATGTATCACGACCACGTGCATAAACGCCCGCTGGAACTGGCGGCGATCTATGCGCGGCCACTCGCCGCAGCCAAAGCCGCTGGTTGCGAATTGCCACGGATGCAGGCGCTGTATCAGGCCTTGAGTTTTATTGATCGGCATAATCGCTGAGTGAGGAAGCACACCATGGCCAGGGGTTTGGGTGACAAGTTGGTGCTGGCGATTTCCTCGCGGGCACTCTTCGACTTGAGTGAAAGCCACAAGGTCTATCTGGCCGAGGGGGTCGAGACCTACCGCCAGTACCAGATCGAACACGAGGAAGAAATCCTCGAGCCGGGCGATGCCTTCCCGCTGGTCAAGAAGCTGCTGAGCCTGAATGCCAGCCTCGGCCGTGCCCGGGTCGAAGTGGTGCTGGTGTCGCGCAACAGTGCCGACACCGGCTTGCGTGTGTTCAATTCCATCCAGCATTACGGCCTGGATATTTCCCGCGCCGCTTTCGTCGGAGGGCGTAGTCCTTATCCTTATTTGGCAGCGTTCGGTTGCCATCTGTTTCTTTCCACCCATGCTGAGGATGTACGCAGTGCCCTCGATGCGGGGTTTGCGGCAGCGACGATTTTGTCCGGCGGTCCACGCCGTGCCTCCAGTGAGGAATTGCGGATTGCCTTTGACGGCGACGCGGTGTTGTTCTCCGATGAGTCGGAGCGCGTGTACCAGTCCGGCGGGTTGGAAGCGTTCCAGGCCAGCGAGCGCGAGTCGGCGCGCCAGCCGTTGCATGGCGGTCCGTTCAAGGGGTTCCTGGCCGCGCTGAACCTTTTGCAGCGCGAGTTTGCGGACGAGGACTGCCCGATTCGCACGGCGTTGGTCACTGCGCGTTCGGCGCCGTCCCATGAGCGGGTGATCCGCACGTTGCGCGAGTGGGATATTCGCCTGGACGAGTCGCTGTTCCTGGGTGGGCTGGAAAAATCCGCGTTCCTGGAAGCGTTCGCCGCCGATGTTTTTTTCGATGACCAGGCCGGTCATTGCGAGAAAGCCAGGGAGGTGGTGGCCACCGGGCATGTGCCCCATGGCATCAGTAATGAAGTCAAGAGCTAAGTCAATCCAAGTCGTCCGGGCGCTGCTAAGCTGATTCAATCTCCGCCGTCCTGGCAGTCCAGGAGGTTCTATGATTCGCTCGATGCTCTTTGCCACGGACCTTGGTCTGTACGCGCCTTATGTGATGCAGCATGCGTTGGCGCTGGCGCGGACGTTCAAGGCAGATCTGTACGTGATCCACGTGGTCGAGCCGATCGGGTTGTTCGCCGAATCGGTGTTGCAGAGCTACCTTGATGAGAAGGCCCTGAGTGAATGGCAGAGCCAGGGGCTGACCACGGTGATGGCGACGATCGAGCAGCGGGTGCTGGACAGTTTTCGCGAGGAGTTGGGGGAAGGGGAGCAGGACCTGAAGGTGATTCGCTCGGTACGGGTGATCCAGGGGGATCCGTGCGAGGTCATACTCGATCAATTGCGCAAACTCTCCGTAGACCTGCTGATCGTCGGCAGCCACAGCCACGCTACTTCGGCTGCCACTCCGCTGGGGCGTACCGCAGCTCGGGTGTTGCAGCTGTCTACCGTGCCGGTTTACCTGGTGCCTTCGTTACAACGTCGACGCAGTGATGACGTGTGATGGGTAAATAACGATAAAAAGTTCTAGATTTATCCGTCAAACCTTTAATATAGTTATATACCGTCGCTGATACCCGTGGCGTCTATTTGCTTTGAGGGACACATATGAAGCTTCAACAACTGCGCTACATCTGGGAAGTGGCGCACCACGACCTCAACGTTTCCGCTACCGCTCAAAGCCTCTACACCTCGCAACCCGGTATCAGCAAGCAGATCCGCCTGCTCGAAGACGAGCTGGGCGTCGAAGTGTTCGCGCGCAGCGGCAAGCACCTGACCCGTGTCACCCCGGCGGGTGAGCGCATCATCACCACCGCCGGCGAGATCCTGCGCAAAGTCGAAAGCATCAAGCAGATCGCCCAGGAATTCTCCAACGAGAAGAAGGGCACCCTGTCCATCGCTACCACCCACACCCAGGCGCGTTATGCCTTGCCGCCGGTGATCCGCGATTTCATCAAGCAATACCCTGACGTCGCGTTGCACATGCACCAGGGCTCGCCGATGCAGATCGCCGAAATGGCAGCTGACGGCACCGTCGATTTCGCCATCGCCACTGAAGCCCTGGAGCTGTTCGGTGACCTGGTGATGATGCCGTGCTACCGCTGGAACCGTTGCGTGGTCGTGCCTCAAGGTCACCCGTTGGCCAAGCTGCCGAAGCTGACCCTGGAAGCCCTGGCCGAATACCCGATCGTGACCTACGTGTTTGGTTTCACCGGCCGTTCCAAGCTCGACGAGGCTTTCAGCCATCGCGGCCTCACGCCGAAAGTGGTGTTCACCGCCGCCGACGCCGACGTGATCAAGACTTACGTGCGCCTGGGCCTGGGCGTGGGCATCGTGGCCAAGATGGCCGTCGATACCAACCTCGACAAAGACCTGGTGGTGCTCGATGCCAGCGAGTTGTTCGAGTCCAGCGTGACCAAGATCGGCTTCCGTCGCGGCACGTTCCTGCGCGGCTTCATGTGCGACTTCATCGAGAAGTTCGCGCCGCACCTGACCCGTGAAGTCATGGCCAAGGCGATCCAGTGCCACAACAAGCAGGAGCTGGAAGAACTGTTCGACGGCGTCGAATTGCCGGTTCACTGACATTGCAGGGCTGGCTTGCCGTGGTGAGGGAGCGTGCTCCTTCGCCACTATCAGCTCGCTCCTGCAGGCGTTTATTTGGCCTCGGTCACCGTAAAGTGCTGCCGGGCGCCCGCCACCAGAATCTCCACCTCATCCCCTTCGAATTTGTGCAGCAGGCTCTTGCCCAGCGGCGAGCGCGGGGTGATGACGGTCACCGGTTGCCCGACCACATCCACTTTCAAACCCGCCGCGTCCGGCGCCAGGAACAGCCACTGCTGGCGACCGTGCTCGTCTTCCAGCCCGAGTAGCGCGCCGATTTCTATACCGCGCTGATCATCATAAGCACGCAACGGCATACTCTGGCACAGCGCCAGCGCCTGCTTGATTTCCTCGACCCGCTTGGCTTGGCCCGCCGCGAGGTAGGACGCCTCGAGGCCCAGGGTGTCGTATTTGTTTTCGGCGATGTTTTCTTCGTGGGTCGCAGTTTCGTAGGCGGTCTGCGCGGCGCGTTGGGCAATGTCGAGATCGACGCTGAGCTTCTCCAGCACAAGCTGGTGGACGGCGTGTTTATTCATGGCTGTGCTTGATCATTCGCAAAATTGCAGGACATTTGCCCGGCTCTTTTCATTGGGCGCGTTCTGGTCCTGTTGCAGCCAGAACTGGCACTTGGGGTTGGACAGGTTGCGCGCGTTGGTGCGGGCCTGATCCAGGCTCTGCTGTTGCTCCTGCTTCTGCAGGTTCTGTTGATACTGCTCGAACATTCGGTTCGGCGGCTCCGGCACAGCCACCGCCGGTTTACCCAGTTGCTGGACAGCTTGGGCCACGGGCGCCAGGGTTTGCGGGAAGAGGTAGCGCGATGCCAGCCAACTGGTCAGCACAATGGCGATAAACCCCAGCCACACCCCCATGGCGATGGCGAACGTAAGCTTGGGCAGCGACAACGATTGATCCGACATGATGGCCTCCTGGCAGGCAATTGCGGCGTGGCGGCGATTGTCGCACAGCCGCTGTGCAGAATAATCGCGATCAAGCCTTCTGCATCAGGGCATTTATGCGGACAATCGGGCCTTTGATCGTAGGAGCCCGGAATGAAAGCCCGCTGGGATATTTTTTGCAGCGTCGTCGACAACTACGGCGACATCGGCGTGACCTGGCGCCTGGCCCGGCAATTGGTGGTGGAGCACGCCTGTAACGTGCGTTTGTGGGTCGACGACCTGCGGGCCTTCGAGCGCATGTGCCCGGAAATCGATGTGCACCTGGACGAGCAATGGCAAGAGGGCGTGGAAGTGCGCTTTTGGCCGACCGAATGGCGGGACACGGCCTCCGCCGATGTAGTCATCGCCGCGTTCGCCTGCCAGTTGCCGCCCGAGTACATGGAAGCCATGGCCGCAAGCGCGCGTGCGCCCTTGTGGATGAACCTCGACTACCTCAGCGCCGAAGAGTGGGTGGTGGGTTGTCATCGCCTGCCGTCAGTGAAGTTCAAGGGGGTGCAGAAGTACTTCTTTTTCCCGGGCTTCCGACCGGGCACCGGTGGGCTGCTGCGCGAGGCTGGATTGCTGGAGCAGCGCCAGGCGTTTCAGCAGGACGCAGCTGCACAGCGCCAGTTCCTGCAGGCCCTGGGCGTATTTGCGACAGAGGGAGCACGCCTGATTTCATTGTTCGCCTACGAAAATGCCGGGCTGGGCCGTTGGCTGGATGTGTTGTCGAGCGACGTGCGGCCCACGCACCTGTTGGTCCCGGAAGGGCGCATCCTCGGTGATGTGCAGCGCTGGCTTGGCGTGGAAGGCCTGGTGGCGGGGGACGTGCATCAGCGCGACGCCCTGACCGTGCAGGTGCTGTCGTTCGTGCGCCAGGAGCAATATGACCGCCTGCTCTGGTGCTGCGACTTCAATGCGGTGCGCGGCGAAGACTCGTTCGTGCGTGCCCAGTGGGCCGGGCGGCCGCTGTTGTGGCACATCTATCGGCAGGACGAAGACATCCACCTCGACAAGCTCGATGCCTTCCTCGCGCTGTACACCGCGGCTTTATCACCGGCTGCCAGCGCTGCATTGATCGCACTCTGGCAAGCCTGGAACACTGATGGCGATATGGCACAAGCGTGGAAAATGCTGCTGGAGCACTGGCCGGAGGTGAACCAGCATGCGCAGACGTGGTGTCTGGAACAAGGCTTGCAGGCCGATCTTGCGACGGCGCTGGTACAGTTTTATGAAAGTTGGATATGATACGCGACCTTGATTTTTGTAAATCCCATCCAAATTTCGGATATACGCAATGAAAACTGGTAAAGAACTGAAACCCGGTACAGTGATCCGTCTCGAAAACGACCCTTGGCTGGTTCAGAAAGCTGAGTTCACCAAGTCTGGTCGTAACAGCGCAATCATGAAGACCAAGCTGAAGAACCTGCTGACCGGTTACAAGACCGAGATCGTCTACAGCGCCGATGACAAACTGGACGACGTGATCCTCGACCGCAAAGAAGCGACCCTGTCCTTCATCAGCGGCGACACCTACACGTTCATGGACACCACCGACTACACCATGTACGAGCTGAACGCTGAAGATATCGAAGCCGTTCTGCCGTTCATCGAAGAAGGCATGGAAGACGTCTGCGAAGCTATTTTCTTCGAAGAGCGCCTGGTTTCCGTAGAGCTGCCGACCACTATCGTGCGTAAGGTTGCCTACACCGAAGGTTCCGCTCGCGGCGACACTTCGGGCAAGGTAATGAAGCCAGCCAAGCTGAGCAACGGTACCGAACTGCAAGTAGCCGATTTCATCGAAATCGACGACCTGATCGAGATCGACACCCGCGAAGGTGGTTCGTACAAAGGCCGCGCCAAGAAGTAATTCTGGCTCGCCAACAAAAAACCCGACTTAGCGTCGGGTTTTTTTATGCGCGGCTGTTTATCAGACGGCAACGTGCAGGCGTACTTCGACATTGCCACGGATGGCGTTGGAGTACGGGCACACCTGGTGGGCGGCATCGACCAGGCTTTGCGCCTCGTCCTGGGCCAGGCCCGGCAGGCTGATATGCAGGTCGATATCCAGGCCGAAACCACCGGGGATCTGGCCGATGCCGACGTGGGCAGTGATCGAGGCGTCATCCGGGATTTTGCGTTTAGTCTGGCTGGCGACGAATTTCAGTGCGCCGATGAAGCAGGCCGAGTAGCCGGCGGCGAACAGTTGCTCAGGGTTGGTGGCCTGGCCACCGGCACCGCCCAATTCCTTGGGGGTGGAGAGTTTGACGTCGAGGATGTTGTCGCTGGAGACAGCGCGACCATCACGGCCGCCGGTGGCGGTGGCTACTGCGGTATAGAGCGTTTGCATGGTGTCGTCCTCTTGGGTTTTAGCGCTAAATGTTTGCGCGCTAAGTAGTTGGTGAGGTGAATGTATAGCGCTAATGTTTAGTGCGCAAGATAAATTTTAAAAATTTTCCCCTCGATGCACAAACGGTAGGAGCCGGCTTGCCGGCAAGCTGGCTCCTACAAGGGGGAAGGGGGTTAGACGCTGGCTTGCAAATGACTGCGCAGGGCAATCAGGTCAGCCTGCAGTTTGAGCAACTGTTCCAGCTCCAGTCCGCTGGCGCCAAGGATGCACTGCGGAATGCCCATGGCCTTGTCCTGCAGCGCACGGCCGGCAGCGGTCAACTCGACGACGACGACCCGTTCATCTTCGCGGCTACGGGTCCGGCTGAGCAGGCCTTCAGCCTCCAGGCGCTTGAGCAGGGGCGTGAGCGAGCCTGGATCAGTCAGCAGGCGGCTGCTGATTTCGCCGACGGTCAAGCCATCTTCTTCCCACAGCACCATCATGGCCAGGTACTGCGGGTAGGTCAGGCCGAGGGCTTGCAGCAGGGGTTTGTAGACCTTGGTCATCAGCAGCGAGGTCGAGTGCAGGGCGAAGCACAGCTGGTTATCCAGCATCAGGGACTCGCAGGGATCAGGGTTTTTGCTCATGGCGGTGCCTCAAAAAAGCGTATCTGGCCTGGAATCTAGCGGGCAAATCTTTAATGCGCCAGATAATTCTGTCCGGGTGGTCAGACAAGCCCGCTCTGCAGCGCCAGATCCCAGGGCGGCACCGGGCTGAAGCGCGATTTCAGGTATTCCAGCAACAACCGGCTGCGGGCATTCGCCTGCTGTTCCAGGCGCAAGGCGTAAATCCCGGTGGTTTCCGGGCTGGGCAGGGCATCCTCGCAAAACAGTGGCAACAGTTCGCCGCGTACCAGGTATTCACTGGCCAGCCAAGTGGGCAAGTGGGCGATCCCCAGCCCGGCGAGGGCGCCGGACAGCAGCGCTTCGGCGTTGTTGGCGCTCATGCGGATGCGCTGCGGACGGTAGGTGGCGCGGCGACCATCCAGCTCGAAGCGCCATGCGAACATGGGGGCCAGGCCGTCCCAATCCAGGCCATCATGCTCGCTCAGTTCGCGCGGATGAGTGGGGGTGCCACGGCTTTTCAGGTAGGCCGGACTGGCACAGGCGATGCGCACGATGCTGGCCAGCGGCGTGGCGATCAGGCGGGTATCGACGATATGCCCGGCGCGCAATACCAGGTCGACCTTGCCCAGGTGGGCGCCCTGCATGTCGACAAAGCTGTCGATCAAATGCAGGTGCACATCCAACCCCGGATAAACGTTGAGGAAATCCGCAATCACCGGCGCCAGGTGCCGTCGGCCGAATGCTGCGGGCGCATCCACACGAATCAGGCCTTCTGGCGCATGGCTCAGAGACACTGCCTCGGCGCGCGCCAGTTGCAACTCGCTGACAATCCGCCGCGCCCGCTCGGCAAACGCCAGGCCGGCGGGCGTCGGTACCACGGCGTGGGTGCTGCGCTGGAACAGGCGACTGCCCACCGAGCTTTCCAGGCTGTCGATGCGCCGAGCCACCGCCGAGGGTGTCAGCGGATGACGGCGGGCGGCGGCGGAGAAGCTACCGGTTTCCAAAACATCCAGAAACAGGCCGAGCTGATCGGTGAGAGTGTTGGGGTTCATAGGCGTACGCTTATGCGGAATTGGCACAGCCATTGTGCGTTGCTGTGCGTTTCCGTGCCAGGGGCGACTGCGTAGCATGCAAGGCCTGGAATGGGGGAGTAGCGAACGGTGTTGGATCTAGCGATGTACCTGATATTGGGCGCGGCCCTCGGCACGGTGGGCGGCCTGTTCGGGATTGGGGGTGGCTTGATCGCTATCCCGGTACTTGGCGTGTTGTTCGGCCTCGATCAGCAACTTGCCCAGGGCACGGCGCTGGTGATGGTGGTGCCCAACGTGATGCTGGCGCTGTGGCGTTATCACCAGCGCAACCGTATCGAATTGAGGCATGCGCTGCCCTTGGGCGTGATGGGCTTCAGCTTCGCCTGGCTCGGCTCGATCTGGGCCGTGGGGCTGGACGCAGGCGCGATGCGCATCGGCTTTATCGCATTCCTGCTGACGCTGTCGGCCTACAACCTGCTGCGCATGTTCACACGCAACGCGCCGCCTACCGCGCAAATGCGTTATTCCTGGCCGTGGCTTGGCGTCTTGGGCGCAGCTTCCGGCTCCATGGGCGGGCTATTTGGCGTCGGGGGCGCGGTGGTCGCTACTCCGGTGCTGACCAGCCTGTTCGGCACCACCCAAGTCGTCGCCCAAGGCCTGTCCCTGGCCCTGGCGCTGCCCAGCACCAGCGTGACCCTGGTCACCTACGCCTGGCACCACGAAGTGGACTGGATGATCGGCGTGCCGCTGGCCGTTGGCGGAATGCTCAGCATCAGTTGGGGCGTGAAAGTGGCCCATGCGCTGCCGGAGCGTGTACTGCGCGGCCTGTTTTGCGGCTTCCTGGTGGTGTGCGCGGTGATGCTGACGTTTAAAGTTTGAAGCCTTCGATGATGTAGTCGGCCAGGCAATCGGTAATCGGCGAGGCCAGCAATGGGTTGCGCAGCAGGCGCAGATTCATCGAAGGCAATGGGGGGAAGCCGTCCTCGCTGCCGAGTATGCACAGGTCTGGGGTCACCAGGCTTTCCATGCTGACCATGGCCGCCAGGCCCGCGCTGACAACGGCCTGGATCGCCGCCCCGTTGGAGCTGTGGTAGGCCAGGCGATAATTGCGCTCGGCCGAATCGAGTGCCGCCAGGGCCCATTGCGTGTAGAGGCAGTCGCCACCGGGAATCGCCAGTGGCAGGGCATCGTGCTCGTCCACGCAAAAGCACGGCGCCGCCGCCCACACCATGCGTTCAGTGCGCAACAGCTCACCGACATCATTGCCCGGCTCGCGGCTGATAACGGTCAGCGCCAGGTCCCGTCGCTGCATCAACACGCTTGATCCCTCGCAGTGCATCTCGATCTGGATCAGCGGGTAGGCCTTGGAAAACTGTTTGAGAATGCCCGGCAGGAAGCGCATCACGTAGTCATCCGGCGTGCCGATGCGCACCAAGCCGACCATGTGGGGCTCGCGCAAGGTATTGAACACCTCGCTGTGCAGCTTGAGGATGCGTCGCGCGTAGCCCAACAGCACCTGACCCTCGGGCGTCAGCCGGACCTGACGCCCGTCGCGCTCGAACAGCTTGCGTTGCAGCACGTCTTCTTCCAGGCGCTTCATCTGCATGCTCACCGCTGATTGAGTGCGATTGACCAATTCGCCGGCGCGGGTAAAACCGCCCTGGTCGGCGATGGCGACGAAGGTACGCAGCACTTCGGTGTCGATGCTCGGGTAGCCGGACAATTGATCAATCTCTGAGATGTATTGTATAAGAAACATTCGTTGGATTGATCATAAGGCCAAGCACACACTCGCGTCATCCCCACTGGAGGGCGAGAAGATGAAAGGTCAAAGAGGCTTTGTGTTGCTGGCGAAACGTCCGTTTTCCGGGCTATTCCATAAGGTTGTGCGGTGGCAGGCGCTGCATGCGGAGCGCCAGACACTGGCAGCCTTGAGTGATGATGCGCTCAAGGATATAGGGCTTAACCGCGGCGACGTCGAGCAGGATCGCCACCTGCATTTCTGGCAAGACCCGCTGCGAAAATGACGCGGGATGCAGTAGGGTAGTCGGCGCGCCCATATGGAGATTCGCATGCCCGCCGACCTGTCTTTTTCACTCAAGCAAGCTCGACGCCTGGCGCTGGCCGCCCAAGGTTTTTCCGGGCGCCAGGCGCCTGCACTGATCAAGGCCGCTCACATCAACCGCCTGGTCGAACGCCTGGGTGTGTTGCAGATCGATTCGGTGAATGCCGTGGTGCGTTCTCACTACCTGCCATTGTTTTCCCGCTTGGGCACTTACTCCCCGTTGATCCTCGAACAGGCGGCCTGGAGCCAGGGGCGCCGGCGTTCGCTGTTCGAATATTGGGGGCATGAGGCCTCGCTGCTGCCGATGGCGTTGTACCCGTTGATGCGCTGGCGCATGCAGCGGGCGCAGCAAGGGCAGGGCATTTATTCGCAAATGGCGCGCTTTGGCCGTGAGCAGCAGGCGGTCATTCAACGCGTCCTGAAGACCGTGGAGCAGCAGGGTGCGCTGGGCGCGGGGAGTCTGTCGACTCGCGAGGAGCGCGCCGGCCCGTGGTGGGATTGGAGCGAGGAAAAACACGCGCTGGAATGGCTATTTGCTGCGGGGCTGGTCACCGTGGCCGGTCGACGTGGGTTCGAGCGGCTCTACGATTTGCCGGAACGGGTGATCCCTGGCGAGATCCTGCTGACAACGGTGGGCGAAGCCGAGGCCCAGCGCGGCTTGTTGTTGCACAGCGCGACTGCACTTGGCGTCGCTACCGAAAAAGACCTGCGCGATTACTTCCGCCTCGACCCTGCCGACAGTCGCAATCGCCTGGCCGAACTCGTGGAGGACGGGCAGTTGCAGGTGTGCCAGGTGCAAGGTTGGAAACAACCGGCGTACTGTCTGCCCGAGCCGAAAGTGCCACGCAAGGTGCCGGCCAGCGCGTTGCTGTCGCCGTTTGATTCGCTGGTCTGGGAGCGCGCGCGTACCGAGCGCCTGTTCGATTTTCGCTATCGGCTGGAGATCTATACCCCGCAAGACAAGCGGGTCTATGGCTACTACGTGCTGCCGTTCCTGCACAACGAACGCATCGCCGCGCGCATCGACTTGCGCGCCGAACGTGCCAACGGGCGGCTGGCTGTACATGCGGTGCACGAAGAAGAACCGGGGCTGGATGAAGAGGGGATGCTGGCGCTGGCCGTGAACCTTCGACAGATGGCCGACTGGCTGGGGCTGGAACAGATCCAGCTCAATTGCCAGCGGCCAAGTGCCGACAGGTTGCGGGCGGCGATGATCAGTCGGGACAGGCTTGTTTAGAGCCTCATCGCGGGCACTTGTGGGCGACGGGCTTGCGCGCGATGGCGTCAGCCCCGGCGATTCAACCTCTCAACGCTTGACCTGTTTGAGCGTCTCCGCAATCAGGAACGCCAGTTCCAGCGACTGATCGGCATTCATCCGGGGGTCGCAGTGGGTGTGGTAACGATCCGACAAGCCATCCTCGGTGATCGGTCGCGCACCACCAATGCACTCGGTGACGTTCTGCCCGGTCATCTCGATATGAATCCCGCCGGCATAGCTGCCCTCGGCCTGGTGCACCTGGAAGAACTCCTTCACTTCGCCGAGGATCTGCGCGAAGTCGCGGGTCTTGTAGCCGCTGCTGGCCTTGATGGTGTTGCCGTGCATCGGGTCCGAGCTCCACAGCACCTGCTTGCCCTCGCGCTGAACGGCGCGAATCAGCTTGGGCAGATGTTCGCCGACCCTGCCCGCACCCATGCGCGCGATCAGGTTCAGGCGACCGGGGTCGTTGTCCGGGTTGAGGATGTCGATCAGGCGGATCAGGTCGTCGGGGTTCATGCTTGGGCCGACCTTGACCCCGATCGGGTTGTTCACCCCACGCAGGAACTCGACATGGGCGCCGTCCAGTTGGCGGGTGCGGTCGCCGATCCAGAGCATGTGCGCCGAGCAGTCGTAGTAGTCGTTGGTCAGGCTGTCCCGGCGCACGAAGGCTTGCTCGTAGTTGAGCAGCAGCGCTTCGTGGGCGGTGAAGAAGCTGGTTTCGCGCAGTTGCGGTGAGCTGTCCATGCCGCAGGCGCGCATGAACGCCAGGGTTTCGTCGATGCGGTCGGCCAGTTGGCTGTATTTTTCCGCCAGGGCGGAGTTGGCGATGAAGTCCAGGTTCCACTTGTGAACCTGGTGCAGGTCGGCAAAGCCACCCTGGGCAAAGGCGCGCAGCAGATTGAGGGTCGCGGTGGACTGGTGATAGGACTGCAGCAGGCGCTCGGGGTCCGGCACCCGGCTTTTTTCGTCGAAGCCGATCCCGTTGACGATATCGCCGCGGTAGGCGGGCAGGGTGATGCCGTCGATAGTCTCGTCATTGGCCGAGCGTGGCTTGGCGAACTGACCGGCCATGCGTCCGACTTTGACCACCGGGCAGCCGGCGGCGAAGGTCATCACAATCGCCATCTGCAACAGCACCTTGAAGGTGTCGCGGATCTTCGCGGCGGAGAACTCGGCAAAGCTCTCGGCGCAGTCACCGCCTTGCAGCAGGAACGCCCGACCCTGGGTCACTTCGGCAAACTGACGGCGCAACTCACGGGCTTCCCCGGCAAATACCAGCGGCGGGTAGCTGGCCAGGTTCTGCTCCACTTGCAGCAAGTGCGCAGCGTCCGGGTACTGGGGTTGTTGCTGGATCGGCAGGGCGCGCCAGCTGTCGGGGCTCCAGGGTTGGCTCATCATGAACTCGATAGGGTGGTTGACGGTCGGGCGTCAATGTTATCAGCAATTAGTGCGTGACCTGTTGCCGCCGGTTGGCCGACAATCGCGCCTTTGCCGTGCGGTAAACCCTTTAGGAGTAGTGATGACCGAGGAGCGTGTCGAGCGCCTGCTGGCCGAAGTCCATGATGATTTCGGTATGATCCGTGTGCTCGAAGTGGCCGATTACCGCTTTCTCGAATTTGGCGACGCCATCGAGCAAAGCTGCGTGTTCACCGCCGACCCCAGCTGGCTGGAGTACGACTACACCCGCGCGATGCTGATCGGCGCGTTGTGCCATGAGCTGCCGGAGAGTGCACTGTTCCTCGGCCTGGGCGCCGGCACTTTGACCCAGGCGTGCCTCAAGTTTTTGCCGCTGGAAGACGTCGAAGCCATCGAACTGCGCCCCGACGTGCCGCGCCTGGCCATCGAGTACCTGGGGCTGGACGACGATCCGCGCCTGTACATCCGCATCGGCGACGCCCTGCAATTGCTCGATACAGCCGAGTCGGCCGACCTGATTTTCGTCGACCTTTATACCGATGTCGGCCCAGGCGTCGGGCACCTGGCCTGGACCTTCCTGGAAAACTGCCAGAAAAAACTCAACCCCGGCGGCTGGCTGGTGATCAACCAGTGGGCCACCGACGACGGCAAACCCCTGGGGGCGGCGTTGTTGCGCGGGTTGTACCACCGGCATTACTGGGAACTGCCGGTGAAGGAGGGCAATGTGATTCTGCTGGTGCCTTCGGAACTCGATCAGGCGCTGGACCTGGATGCGCTGTCGGCGCGTGCCGAGGCGCTGGCACCGCGATTGGGTTATTCGTTGCAGCCGTTGATCAAGGCGATTCGGCCGGCAACTTAGTCGCCTGCTTTAACGCTATCGCGGGCAAGCCCGGCTCCCACAGGTGGAAATGCGCACCGTGTGGGAGCGGGCTTGCCCGCCATAGCGCCATCAGCCGGTTCAGATCCCCTTGAACACCCCGGGACGCTTCTCGATCATCGCCCGCACGCCTTCCTTGGCATCCTCGCTGTTGAGCAACTTATCCACCATCGGCGGCAAGGCGGCGGCCGCGACGGTTTCGCCTTCGATGCGCGCCAGGCGTGCCGACATCAAGGTTGCCTGCACCCCAAGCGGTGCCTGGCGGGCGATGCGGCTGGCGAGCTCGATGGCGCGCGGCAGCAGGTCTTCACTCGCCATCACCTCCTGCACCAGGCCCAGGCGCAGGGCATCATGGGCGTCGAACTCATCGCCGGTGAGCAACCAGCGCATGGCGTTGCCCCAGCCGGCGACCTGATGAAAGCGCAAGGTCGCACCGCCAAAAGGAAAGATCCCACGTTGCACTTCCATCTGTGCGAAGCGGGTATTGCTCGCGCACAGGTTGATATCCGCCGCCAGCATCAACTCGATGCCGATGGTCAGGCAGTAACCCTGGGCCGCCACGATCACCGGTTTGCTCACCCTGGGACCGGCGAACACGCCCCACGGATCGCAGCCGCCCAGCGGCGGTTGCCAGCCTCCCGCCATCACGCCGCTGACGTTGGCCAGGTCCAGCCCGGCGGTGAAGTGGTCGCCGTGGGCGAATACCACCGCCACGCGCGCGTCTGCATTTCGATCAAATTCGCCATACGCCAGGCTCAGCTCATTGAGCAGATCCAGGTCGAACGCGTTGCGCTTGGCGACTCGATCCAGGCCCAACAGCAGGACATGACCCTGGAGTTCACGACTGACGCGGCTGCTGCTGGGTTGATTCATCGGGGGTGCCCTCGGGCGCAATGGAAGGTTTCGGACCAAAGGTGTTGATCGCCAGGTGAACCGTTTAAGCGTTACGACCAACGGGGCCGGGCCTTTGAAAAATAGACCCTTGCGGGCCGCCGCGCAAAGACTGTGGCGCAGCGCGGTTTATCGGCACTTTGCGATAAAAAAAGCTCCCTTTTTCAGCTATTTCCGGTATAGTGCGCGCCGGCCTTTAACCGGGCCGCGTTTAGGTAGCGCAATTCCCCGAAGTCAGCTTCGGCTGCACGTCCGCACAGCGGACTCTCCCTTGACGAATCTTTTTCATTCATTCGTTTTCGCAAATCCCCGCCGACAAAGCAGCCAGGGCGACTCTTGAGTCTCAACACGGCATGCGCAGCTTTGGAGCATGGGTCTTTGCGGATGCACTTAGAGGCAGACCCATGACCCAGGAAACCGGCGGCTTCGCCGCTTTTAATCTTAACCCGAATATTCTTGCAGCCGTCGCAGCGACCGGCTACGAAGAGCCTTCGGCGATTCAGCAGCAATCGATCCCGATCATCATGGCCGGCCAGGACATGATTGGCCAGGCGCAAACCGGTACCGGTAAAACCGCCGCGTTCGCCCTGCCTATCCTGCACTGCATCGATCCTGCCAAGCGCGAACCGCAAGCCCTGATCCTCGCGCCAACTCGTGAGTTGGCGCTGCAAGTAGCAACCGCTTTTGAAACCTACGCCAAGCAAATGCCAGGCGTTACCGTTGTGGCTGTCTACGGCGGCGCGCCGATGGGCCCGCAACTGAAAGCTATCCGTAACGGCGCACAGATCGTCGTTGCCACCCCGGGCCGTCTGTGCGACCACTTGCGTCGTGACGAGAAAGTCCTGTCGACCGTGAACCACCTGGTTCTGGACGAAGCCGACGAAATGTTGAAGCTGGGCTTCATGGATGACCTGGAAGTCATCTTCAAGGCACTGCCACCGACCCGTCAGACCGTACTGTTCTCGGCCACCCTGCCACAGTCGATCCGTGCCATTGCCGAGCGCCACCTGCGCGATCCGCAACACGTGAAGATCCAGACCAAGACTCAGACCGTTACCGCGATCGAACAGGCTCACCTGTTGGTTCACGCTGACCAGAAGACCTCGGCTGTATTGAGCCTGCTGGAAGTCGAAGACTTCGACGCCCTGATCATGTTCGTGCGCACCAAGCAAGCGACCCTGGACCTGGCCAGTGCCCTGGAAGCCAAAGGCTACAAGGCCGCTGCGCTGAACGGTGACATCGCCCAGAACCAGCGTGAGCGCGTAATCGACTCCCTCAAGGATGGCCGCCTGGACATCGTTGTGGCAACCGACGTAGCCGCTCGTGGTCTCGACGTTCCACGTATCACCCACGTGTTCAACGTGGACATGCCGTACGATCCAGAGTCCTACGTTCACCGTATCGGCCGTACCGGCCGTGCTGGTCGCGAAGGCCGTGCACTGCTGCTGGTGACTCCACGTGAGCGCCGCATGCTGCAAGTGATCGAGCGTGTAACCGGTCAGAAAGTCGCCGAAGTCCGCCTGCCGGATGCCCAGGCCGTTCTCGATGCCCGCATCAAGAAACTGACCAACAGCCTGTCGCCGCTGGTGGCTGATGCTGAATCGACCCACGGCGACCTGCTGGACCGCCTGACCGCCGATATCGGTTGCACCCCGCGTGCCCTGGCTGCAGCGCTGCTGCGCAAGGCTACCAACGGTCAGGCCCTGACCCTGGCAGCGATCGAGAAAGAACGTCCACTGGTGCCGAACAGCGCGCCACGCGGTGATCGTCCAGAGCGTTCCGGCGACCGTCCAGAGCGTGGTGATCGTGAGCGTCGTGCTCCGGTTCCATTGGCTGAAGGTCGTGCCCGTTGCCGTACCGCGCTGGGCGCGCGTGATGGTATCGCGGCCAAGAACCTGCTGGGCGCTATCCTCAACGAGGGTGGCCTGGCACGTGAAGCTATCGGTCGCATCCAGGTCCGTGACAGCTTCTCCCTGGTGGAGCTGCCGGAAGACGGTCTGGAGAAACTGCTGGCCAAGCTGAAAGACACACGCGTTGCCGGTAAGCAGCTGAAGCTGCGTCGCTACCGCGAAGATTGATCCGCCCCTGGGCTGATTGATCGCACATAAAAAATCCCCGACTGGTTCGGGGATTTTTTTTGCCTGTTATTTTTGGTCGGTCTGCGCGCCCGTAGGAGCCGGCTTGCCGGCTCCTACAAAGGGTTGCTTCAGCCGAAGCGGTAGATGTCCATGCCCAGCGCCCCAAGGGTGAAACCCTGATGCGCCACGCTGAAAGCGCCACCGGCGCCGCGCGCAAAATACAGCGGCAGCAGATGCTCATCGCTGGGATGGCTGCGCACGGCATTCGGAGCCTGGCGGCGATAGTCGTGCAAGGCGTTTTCATCGTTGGCTGCCAGCTTGTCGACGACCCAGTCGCGAAACTCCAGCGCCCATGGCGTGATGGTCTCGGGCCCGGCGCGCCAGTCAAGCTCACCGAGGTTATGGGTGATGCTGCCCGAGCCGATCAATAACACGCCTTGCTCGCGCAGGCTGGCGAGGGCGTGCCCGACGCGGGTCTGCAGGGCAGGGCCCATGCGGCTGGGCAGGGACACCTGCACCACCGGAATATCTGCCGCCGGGTACATCAGCGACAGCGGCACCCAGGTGCCGTGGTCAAAGGGCCGGCGCTCATCAATGCGTGCGTTCAGGCCGTCGGCATGCAGCAGTTCGACAATTTCTCCGGCCAATTGCGGGTTGCCCGGCGCCGGGTACTGCACGGCAAACAGCTCGGGGGGAAAGCCGCCAAAGTCGTGCCAGGTTTCGGGTGCGGGGCTGCCGGTGACCAGCAGCTCCTGGCTTTCCCAGTGCGCCGACACCACCACAATCGCCCGCGGTCGTGGCAGTTCGGCAGCCAGACGCTGGAGGGCAGGGCCGCTGTCACCGGGTTGCAGGGCGAGCATGGGCGAACCGTGGGAAATAAACAGGCTGGGGAGCATGGGGAGGGTCCTGAGCGTTAACATGGGCCCATCTTCAATCAGATCATTGATCTAAATCTAATATAAGTTTTAGCACCATTTGATCGAATTTTCGGAGTGATCCATGGAGCCTAAGTTTTGGCAGGAGCGCTGGGCGCGCAATCAGATCGGTTTTCACTTGCCTGAGGTCAACCCTTACCTGCAACGGCACTGGCCGCAGTTAGCCCTCGCGCAGGGCGCCCAGGTGCTGGTCCCCTTGTGTGGCAAGAGCCTGGACTTGATGTGGCTGGCCAGCCATGGGCTGCGGGTACTCGGCGTGGAGCTGTCGGAACAGGCGGTGAAGGCGTTTTTCAGCGAGCAGAACCTGGTGCCGCGCATCACACGGCGCGGCGTCTTCAGCGTGTACCAGGCTGATCTGATCGAGGTGTGGTGCGGCGATTTCTTCGCCCTGGACGCAGAGGCCGTGGCCGATTGCGCCGCGCTTTATGACCGCGCCGCACTGATCGCCTTGCCGCCGTTGATGCGCGCGCAGTATGCCGAGCATCTGCACCAGTTGCTGCGTCCCGGTTGCCAGGGGCTGCTGATCACCCTCGATTACGATCAGACGCAAAAGGCCGGCCCGCCGTTTGCGGTGACGGATGACGAGGTCAAGGTGCTGTTCGGCTCGCAATGGACGCTGCGCGTGCTGGAAGAGCAGGACATCCTCGGCGAGAGCTGGAAGTTCGTTCAGGACGGCGTTACGCAGCTGGATGAGCGTGTCTATCAGCTGACGATGCGTTGACCAGGCCTGGGTATTTACACCGCTTCGGGTACGCTGCCAGACCTGTGGCGGGGGAGATTGCTCCCGCAGGCGGCCTGGCATCTGGCCGCTACGCGATCCAAATGTGGGAGCCGGGCTTGCCCGCGATGACGATATAAGCGCCCACAAAAAAGGGGCGATCAGATCGCCCCTTCTTGTCTTGCGCCGGCTGTCAGCCGCGACGACGCAGTGCGTCGATACGCTCTTCCAGCGGTGGGTGGCTCATGAACAGGCGAGCCATGCCCTGTTTGATGCCACCGTTGATGCCGAAGGCAGTCAGGCTGTCCGGCATATGCACCGGCAGGCCTTGTTCGGAGCGCAGGTGTTGCAGTGCTGCAATCATCGCCCCGGTACCGGCCAGGCGTGCACCGGCTTCGTCTGCACGGAACTCGCGTTTGCGCGAGAACCACATGGTGATCGCGCTGGCCAGGAAGCCCAGCACCACTTCAGCGAAGATCGTCGCCACGAAGTAGGCAATACCGCGGCCTTCTTCGTTCTTGAAGATCACCTTGTCGACAAAGTTGCCGATGATCCGCGCGAAGAACATCACGAAGGTGTTCACTACCCCCTGAACCAGCGCCAGGGTGACCATGTCACCGTTGGCGACGTGGCCGATCTCGTGGGCCAGCACGGCTTTCACTTCATCGTAGGAGAAGCGTTCGAGCATGCCCTGGCTCACCGCAACGAGTGCGTCGTTCTTGTTCCAGCCGGTGGCAAAGGCGTTGGCTTCATATGCCGGGAAAATCCCGACCTCGGGCATCTTGATCCCCGCCTCGCGGGACAGCTGCTCCACGGTTTGCAGCAACCATTGCTCATGCCGGGTGCGTGGCTGGGTGATGACCTGGGTGCTGGTGCTCATTTTCGCCATCCACTTGGAGATGAACAGCGAGAACAGCGAGCCGGCAAAACCAAAGACGGCACAGAAAACCAGCAGCTGATTGAGGTTCAGGTCAACCCCGTTGGCCGCCATGAACCCGTTGAAGCCGAAAAGGCTCAGGGTGATGCTGGCAATCAGCACGACCGCCAGGTTAGTGGCCAAGAACAGCAGGATGCGCATCATGGTTGTAGAGTTCTCCTCATGCTTAATATGTCGCGTACTGCGGGGTATATAAGGTGCGGCATGGGGTGATTCAACCGAGCGACTATTTCAAACTGTGTCCTACAGCCTGAATGTAGAGTCTTGAAGGGATTTTCCGGCTCGCTAGCCGCGGTTGGATCACTTCGCCGTTGCCTTGCAGCCCTGTAATTATAGGGTGCAAGTGCCGGACTGGGCGCCACAGGTGCCAAGGCTTGGGGCGCGGGTAGAGAAGTGTTGCCAGATACTCGCCGTACGACCGCATGTCGGTCGTACTGCGACATCTACCCTACTGGCGATAGGACTTGAGGAAGTTGCCGATGCGACCAATGGCCATGTCCAGGTCATCCACACGCGGCAGGGTCACCACACGGAAGTGATCCGGCCACGGCCAGTTGAACGCCGTGCCTTGCACCACCAGCAGCTTTTCCGACAGCAGCAGGTCGAGCACGAACTTCTCGTCGTTGAGGATCGGGCAGACCTTCGGGTCGATGCGTGGGAAAGCGTACAGCGCCCCCATGGGCTTCACGCAGCTTACGCCCGGGATCGCGTTCAGCAGTTCCCAGGTGCGGTTGCGCTGCTCCAGCAGGCGGCCCTGGGGCAGTACCAGGTCGTTGATGCTCTGGTAGCCGCCGAGGGCGGTCTGGATGGCGTGCTGGCTCGGCACGTTGGCACACAGGCGCATGTTGGCCAGCATGTCGATGCCTTCGATATAGCTCTGGGCGTTGTGCTTGGGCCCGGAAATGGCGATCCAGCCAGAACGGAAGCCCGCCACGCGATACGACTTGGACAGGCCGTTGAAGGTCAGGCACAGCAGGTCAGGTGCCAGCGACGCGGTGCACACATGGACGGCATCATCGTAGAGGATTTTGTCGTAGATCTCGTCGGAGAACACCACCAGGTTGTGCTGGCGCGCCAACTCGAGCATGCCCAGCAGCACTTCCCTGGAGTACACGGCGCCGGTGGGGTTGTTCGGGTTGATGATCACCAGGGCCTTGGTGTTGGGGGTGATCTTGGCCTTGATGTCGGCCAGGTCCGGGAACCAGTCGGCGCCTTCATCGCACAGGTAATGCACCGGGTGGCCGCCGGCCAGGGTCACCGCTGCCGTCCACAGCGGGTAGTCGGGTGCCGGCACCAGCACTTCATCACCGTTGTTGAGCAGCGCCTGCATGGACATCACGATCAGCTCGGACACGCCATTGCCCAGGTAGATGTCTTCAATACCGACGCCTTCGACCTGCTTCTGCTGGTAGTACTGCATCACCGCCTTGCGCGCGCTGAACAAGCCCTTGGAGTCGCTGTAGCCCTGGGCGGTGGGCAGGTTGCGGATCACGTCCTGGAGGATTTCGTCCGGCGCTTCGAAACCAAACGGCGCCGGGTTGCCAATGTTCAGCTTGAGGATGCGATGGCCTTCCTCTTCCAGGCGTTTGGCGTGCTTGAGCACTGGGCCGCGAATGTCGTAGCAGACGTTGGCGAGCTTGTTCGATTTGCTGACCTGCATGGCGATGTGATCCTGAAAATGAACGATCCAGACGGTGTGGACACTACCGTACTGCGAATCCTGCGGGGCCCGCACCCATAAATACGTTTGAATGCCGGTTGCGCGGGTGCCAGACTGGCGTTTTGAAGAGGCGCAATCATACGTGCCGCCTGATCCATGGAAAAGACACAGATCAGGCTTTTTCAGTTGCCGAGGTGTACCGATGGATAAGTTGCAGAAAACCCTTGAAGAGTGGCGGGACATGCTCGATCCCGCGCAGTACCAGGTTTGCCGTCTCAAGGGCACCGAGCGTCCTTTCAGCGGCAAGTACAACGAAACCAAGACCGATGGCGTGTACCACTGTATCTGCTGCAACGAGCCCCTGTTCGATTCCACCACCAAGTTCGATTCCGGCTGCGGCTGGCCGAGCTTCTACGCGCCGATCGCCGAGAGCGCGATGGTCGAGATTCGCGATGTCAGCCACGGCATGATCCGCACGGAAGTCACCTGCGCCAAGTGCGATGCGCACCTGGGACACGTGTTCCCGGACGGCCCGCCGCCGACCGGCTTGCGTTACTGCATCAACTCGGTGTGCCTGGACCTGGTCCCGCGCTGAGCGATATAGGCCAACGTAAACCCCTGTAGCAGCCCGGCTTGCCGGCGATGGCATCCATGGGATCGCAAGCGCCGCAAGCCGGGCGCCTGCAGGGAAAAGGTGATAGTGGGGTATCAATGCCGCCAATTAAATTGCATGCAATTTAATTGCCTACTATGTTTACCTTCTTTTCTCCCTATCGAGACACTGCCATGAGCGACAACCTGCTGAGCATCCCGTGCACCACCATCAAGGGTGAGCAAAAGACCTTGGCCGATTTCGCTGGCAAGGCCATCCTGGTGGTCAACACCGCCAGCAAGTGTGGCTTCACCCCGCAGTACAAGGGCCTGGAGCAGCTCTGGCAGCAGTACAAGGACCAGGGCCTGGTGGTACTGGGCTTTCCCTGCAACCAGTTCGGCAAGCAGGAGCCGGGCAACGAAGGCGCGATTTCCGAATTCTGCGAGCTGAACTACGGCGTCAGCTTCCCACTGTTCAAGAAAATCGACGTGAACGGTACTGAGGCCCATCCCCTGTTCGTGCAACTGAAAAAACAGGCGCCGGGCCTGCTGGGGTCCAAGGGGATCAAGTGGAACTTCACCAAGTTCCTGATTGGCCGCGACGGCCAGGTGGTCAAGCGCTTTGCCCCGACGACCAAGCCGCAGGACCTCACCCAAGAGATTGAAGCCCTGCTCAAATGACCGACCTGCCTACCGTGTCCCTGGCCCTGGACGATCAGTTGTGTTTCAAACTGTATGCCGCCTCCCGGGCCGTGACCCGCGCTTATAAGCCGATGCTGGATCAGCTTGGCCTGACCTACCCGCAATATGTGGTAATGCTGGTGCTGTGGGAGTGGCACGAAGTGGCTCCGGCGCAACCGACGGTCAAGGCCCTGGGCGAGCGCCTGATGCTCGACTCGGGCACGCTGACGCCGCTGCTCAAGCGCCTTGAGCAGCTCAAGTGGGTCAGGCGCCAGCGCAGCGCCAGGGACGAGCGCGAAGTGCACCTCAGTCTCAGTGATGCCGGTGTGCACCTGCGCGACCAGGCCCATGGCCTCAAGACCCGATTGTTATGTGACAGCGGCATCGACCTGAACCAGGCCGACGCCTTGCGCCACGGCCTGGACCAGTTGCTTGGGCAGATCAGAGACTTGTCGTCGTCGGCACCCACAGGTCCAGCAGGCCCTTGAGTTCTTCGCGGCGAAACGGCTTGGCCAGGTAGTCATTCATGCCCGCTGCCCGGCAACGCTCGCGCTCTTCGGAAAGGGCGTTGGCGGTCAGCGCGACAATCGGCAGGTCCGGCCAGCGTCCGCTTTGGCGGATCTGCCGGCTGGCCTCATAGCCATCCATCACCGGCATGTTGCAGTCCATCAGCACCAGGTCAAAGCGTTGGTCCTCGAGGAACTTGAGCGCTTCGCCACCATGGGCGGCCACGACCACTTCGCACCCCAGCTTGCTCAACATGCCCTTGGCGACCAATTGGTTGACCGGATTGTCCTCCACCAGCAGGATGCGCGCCCGGTGTGCCAGGGGCGCGGCTTCCAATTGGAGGGGGTCGAGGATCAGTTGCGGGTCGCTGCGTAAATTGCGCTGCAGGATCTGGTACAACGCATTGCGGCTCAAGGGGCGCGCCTGTTGCTGCAAGGGCGCCAGCGCCGCCACTTCTTCGCTGGGCATGAAGTTGCCATAGGCAGTCACCAGCAGGATCGGTGCGGTAATGGCAGGCCGCAGGCGGAACAGGCATTCCGGACAATCGGTGATCAGCAGGTCCGGGGCCAGGCCACTCAAATCCTCGTCCTGCGAGTAGCAGCGGGGTGTCAGCCCCCAATGCGGCAGCAAGGTGCTGAGCAGTTCCGTCAGGCCACTGCCGGCGCTGGTTATGGCGATGACCTCACCCGCCAGAGGCGCCTGTTGCACGGCGGGCAAATGCAGGGGCAAGGGCAGCTCGGCGCAGAACTGGCTGCCAAAGCCGACCTCCGAACTGATGCTCAGACGGCCTTTCATGGCTTCGCACAGGTTGTGCGTCAACGCCAGGCCCAGCCCCGTGCCGCCAAACTGGCGGGTGATGCCCGCGCCGGCTTGGGTGAAGGGCTGGAAGATTTTCACTTGGGCTTCCTGCGCAATGCCGATACCGGTATCACACACTTCGATGCGCACCCGGCCATTCAGGGCGCTGAGGCGCACATCCACACGACCGAAACGGGTGAACTTCAACGCATTCGACAGCAAGTTGCTGACGATCTGCCGCACGCGCGTCGGGTCGCCCAGCACCTGGGCAGGAAACTGCGGGTCGATCAGGCAGGTCAGCTCGACGCTCGGCGCGGCGTTCTGCGACAGCAGGTTGGCGGTGTCTTCGACCAGCGAGCCCAGGTCGAACGGGATCACCTCCAGCTCCAACTGGCCGGCGTCGAACTTGGACAGGTCGAGGATATCGTTGAGCAACTCCACCAGCACCTTGCCCGAGTCATGGGCGATCGACAGTTGCTGGCGCTGCTCGGCGTTCAGCGAGCTGTCCAGTGACAGCGCGATCATCCCCAGCAGCCCATTGAGCGGGGTGCGGATTTCATGGCTCATGTTCGCCAGAAACGCCGCGCGGGCCTGGGCCATGCCCAGGGCGGTCATCTTCGCCGCTTCCAATTCTTCGTTGGACTGGCTCAGGCGCTGGTTGCTCGCCTTGAGTTCGAGGGTGCGCGCGGAGACGATGTTTTCCAGTTGCCCCAAGTATTCGGTCAGTCGGTCTTCGGCATGTCGGCGTTGCTGGATCTCCGTCTCCATGTTTTCAAACTGCTGGTTGGCCACGCTGACCAGCACACCGATCTCGTCGTGTTCATGCCCGGCTGGGCAGTCCAGGCGTGCGTGCCGGCGGTTGCTCAGCTCGCGAATGACGCGTACCAGTGGCTGGGTCAGCATCACGTAGAAGAGGGCCAGGAGAATGCCGGTCAGCAGCAGGCTACGGGCAAACCCGTTGAGCAGGGTGATCTCGGCACGGTGCAGGAAACGGCTGCCGAAGGCGTAGGTGTCCACGTCCAGGCGCAGCACGCCGAGGGATTCGTTGGGCATATGGCTCAGGTACAGCCGGTCTTCGAACTGACGGTTGGCGCCAAACAGGAAATCGCTGATGGGGCGGTAGGGGCTTTCCATGCGCGGCCGTTCGACATCGGCCAGTACCACGCCGTTGTTGTCGATCAACTGCGCGTGAATGATCGCCGGGGAGTGCAGCAGGCCCAGGGTCAATTCCTGGGCCAATTCGGCGTCAATGTTATAGGCAATACGCGACGTAGGATTATGGCTGATTTCGATCAGCGAGCGTATTTCACGGTTGATGGATGCGTCTTCGCTGGCATAATCAATGCCGATTTGGATCAGGCTGAGCAAGGTTCCCAAGACGAAACCGACCAGCACAGTCAATCTGGCTTGTTTATAAGACAAGCGGTGGGCGAACTTGATATCCATCGAGTGTTGAACCACTTCACGTTTCCCTTCGCCCGGCAAGCATAGCTGAACATCCACAGGCTCTGGCTTGCCGGCATGAATCGTTTTTTACGCGGCCTCGTGCGATCCGCCGCAGGGTTGCCAATACGCCATCTTTTGCAAGAACTTGCCAGAGGAATAATCGTGGATTCTCGACTGAATGCTTTTCTTGAGCGGGCCGACGCAGTACTCGCCCGCCTTGAACCCTTGTTGCCCGCGCCACGCCAAGCCATCGACTGGAACCAGTGCCTTGCCGCCCGTTGGCAGCGTGAAGGTCGCACCGGCTTCCTGTTGCCGCTGGAGGTGAGCCTGGACATGCGCCTGTCCGACCTGATCGGCGTGGACAAGCAACGCGAACAACTGGCCCGCAACACCCAGCAATTCATTGATGGCCTGCCAGCCAACCACGCGCTGCTGTGGGGTTCACGCGGCACCGGCAAATCGTCGATGGTGCGTGCCTTGCTGGCCCAGCATGCCAAGGCCGGCCTGCGCCTGATCGAAATCGAGCGCGATCACCTGGCCGACCTGCCACGGGTGGTCGAGCAACTGGTCAAGCTGCCGCAGCGCTTTATCCTGTTCTGCGACGACCTGTCGTTCGAGGCCGGCGAGGGCGATTATCGCGTACTCAAGAGTGTGCTGGATGGTTCGCTGGAACAGGCTCCGGAAAACGTGCTGCTGTACGCCACGTCCAACCGTCGCCACCTGGTACCGGAAAACCAGAGTGACAACGACAACTGGAAACGCGTGGACGGTGAGCTGCATCCGAGCGAGGCGGTGGAAGACAAGATTGCCTTGTCCGACCGTTTTGGCCTGTGGCTGTCGTTCTACCCGTTCACGCAAGAGCATTTCCTGGATGTGGTCGAGCACTGGATCGGCGAGCTTGCTAACAAAGCCGGTTTGCAGTGGCAGCGCGATGAGGCGCTCGACATCCTCGCCGTTCGCTGGGCGACCGGGCGCGGCAACCGCAATGGCCGCTGCGCGTACCAATTTGCCCGTTACTGGGTAGGCCTCAAACTCCTGGAGCGTCAGCCATGATCGATCTACAACACGCCGGCACCGGCCTCGACGGCTACGCGATGCTGTGCGCGCAGCTGGAATCGCTGCTGGCCGATGAGCGCGATTTCATCGCCAACAGTGCGCAGTTTTCGGCGTTTCTGTTTAACCAGCTGGACGACTTGAACTGGGCCGGCTTTTACCTCAACCGCAATGAAGAGCTGGTGCTGGGGCCGTTCCAGGGGCAGATCGCGTGTGTGCGTATTCCGTTCGGTCGTGGTGTGTGCGGAGCGGCGGCGGCGTCGCGCCAGACCCAGCGCGTCGAGGATGTCCACGCGTTTCCCGGGCATATTGCCTGTGACAGCGCCTCCAACAGCGAGTTGGTGGTGCCGCTGGTCAAGGGCGACAGGCTGATTGGCGTCCTCGACCTCGATAGCCCGTCCCTGGCACGCTTTACCGAGCAGGACCAGGCGGGTATCGAACAGCTGGCGGCGATCTTCCTGCGCTTGACCGACTGCTGATCAACGAGGGGGCGGATGCCGCCCCCTTATTGACTCTCCAGCTCCTGCAACTGCACCTGCAGCAGCCGTTCCAGCTCCAGCATCAGTTTTTCCAGGGCTTTCACCTGCGTGTCGATCAGGGGGCGGTCAGCATCCTGCGCGCACACCTGTTCGAGGCTTTCGCATTGCGAAGCCAGCGTTCGGGCTTGAACGATGCGGGCAGCGCCCTTGATCTTGTGCGCCTGTTCGCTGATGTCCCGGGATGAAGCCTGGGTGGCTATCAAGGCGAGCAATTCCTGGCGATCGCGACGACTGCTGCTCAGCAACTCCTCCAGCAGGCGTCGACTCATCTGCGGATCGCCGCCGGTCAAGGCCTCGAAATTACCCAGGTCCAGGATCAGGCCGGCCGAGCGCGGACTGATCTGCGCCAGTTGCCGCTCCAGCGCGGTGAGGCTGATGGGTTTGAACAGGCAATCGTTCATGCCTGCCTGGGCGCAGCGCTGTTTCTCCTCGGGTTGCGCGTTGGCGGTAAAGCCCAGTACGACACAGGGCGTCAGTTGCTCGCGCTGCTCGTACTCGCGGATCGAGCGGCTCAACTCGTAGCCATTCATGATGGGCATGTTGCAGTCGGCTATCACCAGGTCGAAGTGCTCCTGGCGCCAGGCCTGGAAACCGGCCGAGCCGTTGTGGGCGGCGGTGAACTGGTGGCCCAGGTAGCCGAGCTGCTGGCACATCAACAGCCGGTTCGCCGGGTGATCGTCCACCACCAGGACATTCAGCACGGGCGCCGTCGCGGGGGCCTCGGGCTTGAATTCGTCCACCGCCAGCACCGGCTGCAGGCGCGTCATCTTCAGGTTGACGTATACCTGGGTGCCGACCATCGGCACGCTGCTCAGGCTCAGTTGGCCGCCCATCATCGCGCACAGGCTGCGGCAGATCACCAACCCCAGGCCCGCGCCGCTCCTCGCCAGGTGCCCGGAGTTGTCGGCCTGGGCAAAGGGTTCGAACAGGCGCATCTGATCGTCACGGCTGATGCCGATGCCGGTGTCTTCGACCACCAGTTTCATCTCGATCTGCTGCGGCAGTTGGGTGGGTAACACCTCGACCTTGATCTTTACCTGGCCTTGCTCGGTGAACTTGATCGCGTTGCTGACTAGGTTGGACAGCACCTGCTTGAAGCGCAACGGGTCGATCAAGACCTCGGTGGCGTCCAGCTCGGGCTTGAACTCCAGCAACAGGCTGAGGGTTTTCTGCCGGGCGAGGCCATCAAACACGCGCACCACCGACTCGATCACTTCCCGCAGGTTGACGCGTTCGGGCGCCAGGCTCAGGCGGCCGGATTCGATACGGGCGATATCGAGGATATCGCCGATCAGCTCCAGCAGGTCCTTGGCCGAGTTGTACGCCACTTCGATGGCCGGGCGATCGAGATGACCCTGGTCGGCTCGCTTGAGGGTCAGCTCGAGCATGCCGATCACGGCGTTCATCGGCGTGCGGATTTCGTGGCTCATGGTCGCGAGGAAGGTGCTCTTGGCCCGGTTGGCTTCGTCGGCACGCTCCTTGGCGGCGCGCAGTTCGTCGAACAACTGGCGTCGTTCGCTGATGTCGATCCAGCCGCCGATGATGCCCTGGACCTCGCCGACGGAGTCGCGGTACGGCAGGATCCAGTGGTAGATCGTCAGTTTTTTCTCGCGAATGTGCAGGGTGCGGTCGAGGATCAGCGGGTTGCCTTCGGACACCACGCGCTTGTAGTCGGCATGGTATTGCGCCGCCTCCGCCGCCATCGCCGTGCTGATCTGCAGGGCGCTTTTGCCGATCACCTCCTCGCGCTTGACGTCGAACACCTGCAGGTAACTGTCGTTGCAGGTCTGCAGCAGGCCCTTGCGGTCGCGGACGTAGATCGGGTGCGGGGTCTCGTTGACCAGCGCACGCATGAACTCGAACTGATCATTGAGCGCGCGCTCCGCCATCCTGCGGTGCTTGATCTGGCGGCGCATATAAGCGTTCCAGCCCAGGGAAATCAGCAATAGCAGGCCGGTGCCGAAGATGATGCGGGCAATCAGTTGATGGTAGTCGCGCCAGTAACTGTCGGAGGCCGCGGTGTAGCCGCGCCAGCGACTGTTGATCACCCCCAGCTCATCCGGGGCGATGCTCAGCAGGGCCTTGTCGAGAATCGAGGTGAGTTCGGTGGCGCTGCGTGCTGTCGCCAGCGCAAAAGTGGCAGGGGTGGTGCCGATGCTGGAACTGATTTGGAGCTTGTCCTGGAACATCGGCGAAGACAGGAAGTAATTGGCGACCACCAAGGTATTCACTGCGCCGTCCACGTTGCCTTGCACCAGCAATTCGGCCGACTTGAAGGTGTCGCCGGTTTCTACCAGCTGGATCCTGGGAAAGTTGTCGCGCAGGAATGTTTGCAACGGGCTGCCCTGGGTCACCGCCAGCCGCTTGCCTTGCATTTCCTCAAGACTGCTGGGGGCCTGGCCATCCTTGCGCGTCAACATGACGTAGGAGTTTTCCAGGTAGGGGCGACTGAAGTTCAACTGGGCTTCGCGCTCGACGCTGGGGATGACCGCCCCGATGATATCGGCCTTGCCCGCCTCGACCTGATTGATCATCACGTTAACATCACGTTCGCGCTGGACGTCGAAGCGCAAGCCGGTGCGCAGGCGAACCAGTTCCAGCAAGTCGGCGGCGATGCCGCGAAAATTCCCGTCGGAGTCAAAAAACGTCAGCGGTGCAAAGGTTTCGTTGACGATCACCTTGACCACCGGGTTGTCCCGCAGCCAGCGTTCTTCGCGCAAGGTCAGTTGCAGTTTCTGGTCGGTCAGCAGGATGTCGCTGCCGGCACTCCAGCGCTTGGCGATCGTTTCACGTTCGCTGGTGGGCACCGCGCGCAAGACTTCGTCGACGATGCTCAGCAGGGTGTGCTGGTGCTGGGGCATCGCGAAGCTGAACCCATAGGCTTCATGCTTGCCGAAGTTCGCCATCCGCACGTTCTTCAGGTAGCCCTTGTTGATCATGTAATGCGTGGAAATGGTATCGCCGAGAAAAACGTCGGCCTGTTCGAAGGCCACCGCGTTCAGCGCATTCTGATACGAGGGGTAGGCACGGATGATCGCCTTGGGGTACAGCTTTTCCACCTCACCCAGGGGCAGGTAGTGGTAGACCAGTGCCAGGCGCATTCCGGCCAGGCCCTCGCTGAGGCTACGGGTTTCGCCTTCGCGGGTTACCAGCACCGGCCGGTCCACGGCGTACGGCTCTGACAATGCCAGGTGGGGGTTTGCCGCCTCAAAGCTGTTGGAGGAGCCCAGCAAGTCGATCTCCCCGGTTTCAAGGGCGCTGATCGCGGCCTCTCGGGAGGGATAGCGCAGTACCTTGACCGGCAGGGCCAGCGCCTTGGCGAGCAGGCCGGCGTAGTCGGCGGTGAGTCCTTCATAGTCGCGCCCACTGGACGTGAGATCGAAGGGCGGGTAGTCAGGGAAAGCGGTGCCCAGCACCAACTCGCGTTTGTTCTGTAGCCATTGGCGTTGGGCTTTGTTCAGGCGGTTTTCCAGTGGTACGTAGCTCGCGCGGCTCAGCAGGTTGAAATGTTCCGGGCCAGTTTGAGGGGTTGCGGGCACGGCGGCGCTGAAGCACAAGCCGGCACTCAATATAATCAGATAGTCCTTTATACACCTGGGCATCCGTTTTCTCACACTAGCGCGTTTCGTTTTGCCATCTCGATAAGTTCTACCAAGGACTTGGCTTGAAGTTTCTGCATCAGCCTCTTTTTATAAGTGCTTACAGTTTTATTACTCAGAAACATACCCTTGGCTATTTCCTTGTTGGTGCGGCCTTGTGCAAAAAGTTGCAATACCATCAACTCGCGGTCATTGACTGCCTTGAACAGTTCAAGCTCCTGGGTATCCACGCCGTCTGCACCGTGGGAGTTCAAGGCCTGGCTGGGAAAGTAGTTGTAGCCGGACAATACGGCGCGAATGGCGCTCAGCAGTTCGCTCAGGTCGCCTTCCTTGCACACGTATCCGTCGGCGCCCGAGCGCATGCAGCGTGTAGCGAACAGGGTGGGGGATTGGGCGGTCAGGACCAAGGTTTTCATCGAGGTATTCATGGCGTTGAATCGGCACAGCACCTCGAGCCCATCGAGTTTCGGAATGCTGATGTCCAGGATGATCAGGTCCGGCAGGCATTCGCGGACCATTTGTATGGCGTCGCACCCGTTGTCCGTTTCGCCGACGACTTCGTAACCTTCGTGTTCCAGCAACATCCTGATGGCCAGCCTTATAACCGGGTGGTCATCGATAATAAAAACGGTGTTCATAATCACATTCCATGCAAGTGCAAATAAAGCGGGCACATTAGCTCAGAAGTTGAGGGGGGAGCATGAACTCGAGGGGGCATAGATATAAAACAGGAAAGTTCCTACATTAAAAAAGGTAATAGCCTACTGGTCGCTAAGGCTTCGGAAGTCGGGTGGTCAGCGATTCAGCGGCGCGCCGCCCGAATCGTGGTGCCGGGGATTTAACGGCCCTCATACGTGTGCTTTTCGACGGTTTATATGTTTTAAGTCCTACACGTTTAAGCGGGGCAATGAGTGGGTCAAGCGTGAAAACTCATCTTTGTTCAACGGCTTTGATAAGTAACCGAGTAAGGGCAGCCCACGCTCCCGGGCTTGCTCGTGCAGGGTCGATAATTCAGCTTCGGGTAGCCCGCTGAGCAGGATGGCGGCGCTGATAAAACGTCGGCGGCTGGCGATTTCGATCAATTCGAGCCCCGGCAGGTCCGGCAGGCACTGGTCGCAGAGGAGGATATCGAAGGGGCTGTCGGCCAGCGTCATCAAGCGGATCGCCTGTTCGGCGTTTTCCGCCGGGGTCAGTTGCTCGAAACCGAAACTCTTGAGCAGGCACTGGGTGGCAAGCAGCTGGAACGGATGGTCCTCCACCACCAGGATGCGTAAGGGGTAACTGGGCATAGAAGGCACACAGTGAGTCAAGCGTCGATGGGGGGGCACGTAGGAACGGTTCGCCAGGTTGGCCCGGAGTGCGCGCGATTATTCCTCGTGTGGTTGTGCGAATTCGATCAGGCCGCTCTGTTACCGTCGTAGGCAGATTCTGTTCAGGCAACAGGCGGCGTGATCGGCGGGGTTATTGGGGGCTGGAGCGTCCCGTCATCTCCCGCGCCATTTCGGTGGCATAGCTGTCGGTCATGCCGGCGATAAAGTCGATCATGCGCAGGAACGAAGCGTGCAACGGCCACGCAGGGTTCGGCGCGTTGTTGCCCAGCAGGTCGAGAATGCGCCGGTTCTTGAAGGACGGCGTCCGCCCGCCATGTTGCTCCAGGGCTGCGCCGCAAAAGGCGTTCAGGAGGATCTCCAGGGTGGTGTAGGCGCCGATCTCATGCAGGGTCTTGCGCTTGTCCTGGAAGATTTTCTTGCGCGCCATGTCCTTGGCATCCAGTACGCAGCGCTTGGCCGGGCCGTGCATGTGCTCGACCAGGTCGCCGGGCAAGGTGCCGGCCAACAGGGCGTCCTGCTGTTCGACGAAGGCCCGCGCCGCGGCATTGGTCAAATGCTCGATAGCCTTGCCGCGCAGAATCGCCAGCTTGCGCCGACGCGAGTCCTGGGAGCCCAGTTGCCGATAGGTCTGCGGCAGGTCGTCGCCCACCAGGTCGAGCAGCAGCGACTCGACCTCGGCGTATTCCAGCAACTCCATTTCCAGGCCGTCTTCCAGGTCGATCAAGGCGTAGCAGATGTCGTCCGCCGCTTCCATCAGGTAAACCAGCGGGTGACGCGCCCAGCGCTGTTCTTCGAGCTGCGGCAGGCCAAGCTTGTGGGCGATCTGTTCGAGGATCGGCAGTTCGCTCTGGTAGCAGCCGAACTTGTGCTTCTTGTAGCCCAGGGAGTCGGCGTGGCGGGCGGTCCAGGGGTATTTGAGGTAGGTGCCCAGGGTCGCGTAGGTCAGCCGCGTACCGCCATCGAACTGGTGGTATTCAAGCTGGGTGAGCACGCGAAAGCCTTGGGCGTTGCCCTCGAAATTAAGGAAGTCATTGCGCTCGGCGGTGCTCATGTCATCCAGCCAGCCGCGTCCGGCAGCTTGCTGGAACCAGTGGCGGATGGCGTCTTCGCCGGAATGCCCGAACGGCGGGTTGCCGATGTCATGCGCCAGGCAGGCCGATTGCACGACCATGCCCAGGTCGCTCGGATCACACCAGTCGGGCAGGGCGCTGCGCAGGGTTTCACCGACGCGCATGCCGAGGGAGCGACCCACGCAGCTGACTTCCAGGGAATGGGTCAGGCGCGTGTGGATGTGGTCGTTGCTGGACACCGGGTGAACCTGGGTCTTGCGGCCGAGGCGGCGAAACGCGCCGGAAAAAATAATTCGGTCGTGGTCTTTATGAAACGGGCTGCGGCCCAATTCTTCCGGGCTGTGCAGGGGCTTTCCAAGACGTTCGCGGGTAAGCAGGGTGGGCCAATCCAAGGCGGGTACTCTCCGTACGGTGAATGTCCCTCCCAGCTTCCCGGTTCAGCGAGGCCTGGGCAAGCGAAAATCTACAACCCGGCCGCGTCGATATCGATTAACAGCAAGCGCTGACCGTTATCGAAGAATTGTCCGGCGGTGAGGCAATACTGGTTGGTGGTGGCGTCGCGGTAGGTCGAGGACAAGGTCAGGCGGCGTTCTTCCCAGCCTTCGGCCAGCAAGTGATAAAAATACGGGCGCCAGGACCAGTTATGGCCCAGGTAACGGCTGTCGGCTTGCCAGGCGTCCTGGCGCCACTCGAAGTTCGGTGTCAGCTGGGTGCCATGGCGGTCGCACTGATAAAAACGCAACAGCCAGGGAAAGTCCGGCAATTGCGGCAGCTCGCTCAGCGGCGCCTGACCCTGGGCCCAGGCCTGCAGGATCTTCATCAGCTCGGCCAATTGCTGGCGCAGTTGCATGACACGCCCGCGTTCCGCGAGTTTCTGTTGCACATACGCTGCGCGCAGGTGCGCAAAATGCGCCACGAAGGCGTCGGTGGCAAACCAGTCCAACTGCGCCTGCGCGAACAGGTAGCCCTGCACATAGCGCGAACCGCACTCCAGGGCGAAATTCAACTGGGCTTCGGTTTCCACGCCTTCGGCAATGATCCAGCAGCCGGTTTTTTCCGCCATCTGCGCCAATGCGCGCACCACTTCACTGCTCGGCCCACCCTTGGCAGCTTCCTGGAACAGACGCATGTCGAGCTTGAGAATATCCGGCTGCAACGCCAGCACCCGGTCGAGCTGGGAATAGCCGGCACCAAAGTCGTCGATGGCGATGCGCGCGCCCGCCTCGCGATAGCGCGCCACCACCTGGGCCAGGCGCTGGATATCGCCACCCAGCTCAGTGATCTCGAACACGATGCGCCGTGGGTCGACGCCATGCTGGTGGATCTGCCTCAGGCTCGGCAGGGCCTGGCCCGGGCGCAGGCGGTTGATCCAGCGCGGCGAGATGTTCAGGCTCAGGAACCAGTCTTCGGGGGCCTCATGCAAACGGCTCAGCGCATTGTCGCGAATCTGCCGGTCGAGGCGGCGCAAGCCCACACCCGGCGTGCGCGGATCGGCGAACAGCGGGCCGACGGACTGCAAGCGCCCATCCGCCTGGCGCAGGCGGCCGAGGGCTTCGACGCCGGCGATACGGCCCGTGGCGGTGTCGATGAACGGTTGGAAGCAGGCGAGCGGTTGCCCGTCGATCACGGGGCCTCCTTAGATGCGTTGCCGAAAAAAAGGCCCGGCCCTCGAAAACGAGGACCGGGCCGTTTCTGTTAGCAAGAATGCAGCCAGCTGGCTCAGCTTTTGCGCGAACTGCCCTGCATGGCCAATTTGATCAGCGGGATCAGGCCGGCACCGAGGCGCACCAGGCGCGTCAGGCTGCTGATCCCGCCGCCCTTGGCGCCTTTGCCGGTAAAGAAGCCCATCAGCGTGACGGCGGCCACGCCCCACAGCGGCGCGTGCTTGATGCCCAACCCGCCCTGGAAGCTCTGGCCCATGTTGCGCACCTTGTTCAGAGGCACCATCAGTTGCTGGGACTCATGGCGGATCTCCTGGCGGTGCATCTCCATGCGCAGGCGAATCAACGCCTTGCGCATTTCCCGGCGCGAGGTTTGCTGGATTTCATTCGAGCTCATGGCAGCAGGCGCTCCCGATCATTGGCCAACTCTTCGAGGGTGGCGTGGAAGGGCGTGGACTCATCGAACACTGCCGCTTTCAAGCGCACCCCGCAGAAGGCGGCGGCCAGGCTGTAGAAGACGCACAGACAGATGATCCCGGTGAGGCGGTAACCGGTGTCCCACACGAGGATCATCACCAATGTCGACAGCCCCACCAGCAACAGCAGGGCAAACACCAGCGCCAGGCCGGCAAACAGCAGCAGGCTGACAGTGCGCGCCTTCTGCTCCTGCAATTCGATACCAAACAGTTCGACATGGCTGTGCAGCAAGCCCAGCACGGCCGCGCCCAGACGTCGAGAGGTTGTGCCCGTGGACGAGCTGCTTTCGCCGATAGACATGATTTAGCGCCTTGTAGCCAGCAGACCGATCAAGAAGCCCACACCGGCAGCGATACCGACGGACTGCCATGGGTTGGCCTGGACGTAATCCTCGGTGGCCGTGACCGCCGCCTGGCCGCGTTCGCGCAGGGATTCTTCGGTCAGTTGCAGGGTTTCACGGGCCTTGAGCAGGCTCTCGTGGATCTTGCTGCGCAGCTCATCGGCCTGGTCGCCGGCCAGGACCTTGGTGTCGTCCAGCAACCGTTCGGTGTCACTGACCAGGGTTTGGAAATCCGCCATCAGTATTTCTTGAGCAGTCTTTGCAGTTCTTCTGGCCATGGTTATCTCCGTGATTGGCTGATCGGTACGTGTGTTTTCGAGTCACCGGCATCGGTGAAGGTTCAGTTCAATTGTGTGGTACAGCTTTTGCTTTGCCTTGGTGCGCACGCCCCGGGGCCTGCGCTGAATCTGGGCGGCCTGAGGCCAATGCCTTGAAAAACCTTACCCTAAATCACTTAAACCCGCGGAAAAACCCTGTCGGCAACGGCCTGTTGTGTTAATCGCTGCGCTAAAGCGGTTCATGCCCTCTGAAGAGGGGTGGGACCGGTGGTGCCAATTTAGTGCGCGAAACCCTGGCTTGAACCGCTTTGGTGCTTTTTGCCTTTAATGCAGGCCTGCCCACCTCCATGGAAAATTTGCAAAGCGCGGTGGATACCCTTGTCCACAGTTCCAACACCCTGTTCATCCTGATCGGTGCGGTCATGGTCCTGGCCATGCACGCCGGCTTCGCGTTCCTGGAAGTCGGCACCGTGCGCCAGAAGAACCAGGTCAACGCCTTGTCGAAGATCCTCAGCGACTTCGCCATCTCGACCCTGGCCTATTTCTTTATAGGCTATTGGATCTCCTACGGTGTGAGCTTCATGCAACCGGCGGCGGTAATCAGTGCCGACCACGGCTATGGCCTGGTGAAGTTCTTCTTCCTGCTGACCTTCGCCGCGGCGATCCCGGCGATCATCTCCGGTGGCATCGCCGAACGCGCACGGTTTGTTCCGCAACTGTGCGCCACCGCGCTGATCGTCGCGTTCATCTACCCGTTTTTCGAAGGCATGGTCTGGAACGGCAATTTCGGCTTGCAGGCCTGGCTGCTGGCGACCTTCGGCGCCAGCTTCCATGACTTCGCCGGGTCCGTGGTGGTACACGCCATGGGCGGCTGGCTGGCGCTGGCGGCGGTGTTGCTGCTGGGTCCGCGCAACGGCCGTTATCGTGATGGGCGGCTGGTGGCGTTTGCACCGTCGAGCATTCCGTTCCTGGCGTTGGGGTCCTGGATCCTGATCGTCGGCTGGTTCGGCTTCAACGTGATGAGCGCGCAAACCCTCAATGGCGTCAGTGGCCTGGTGGCGGTCAACTCGCTGATGGCCATGGTCGGCGGCACCGTGGCCGCGCTGGTGATCGGTCGCAATGACCCAGGCTTCCTGCACAACGGCCCGCTGGCCGGGTTGGTGGCGATCTGTGCCGGTTCCGACCTGATGCACCCGGTGGGCGCGCTCGTCACCGGTGTCGTCGCCGGTGGGCTGTTTGTGTGGTGCTTCATTGCGGCCCAGGACCGCTGGAAGATCGATGACGTACTGGGTGTGTGGCCGTTGCACGGCCTGTGCGGCGTGTGGGGCGGCATTGCCTGTGGCATTTTCGGGCAGACCGCACTGGGTGGGCTGGGCGGCGTGAGCCTGATCAGCCAGTTGATCGGCACCGCCCTCGGCGTTGTGGTCGCGCTGGGCGGCGGCCTGTTGGTGTACGGCGTGATCAAGCGCCTGCACGGGCTGCGCCTGAGCCAGGAAGAGGAGTATTACGGCGCCGACCTGTCGATCCACAAGATCGGCGCGGTCAGTCAGGATTGATCGGCGCCGCGTCATCGCTGGGCGCCTGCGAGTAAAACCCGTGCAGCAGGCGATAGCGATTGTGCCGCACCTCGTCGACCCGTGCCTGTACCTGTTGGTCGGGCAAGCCGAGCATCACCAGGGCGTGGGAGGCGAGCATCAGGCTCGACTCCAATAGCTCGGGCACCACCTCGCTGGCGCCCGCGGCTTTCAATTCGGCCAACTGGCTGTCATCGCGGGTGCGCACCAGGATCGGCACGTCGGGGTTGATCCGCCTTGCCTCTTTGAGCACCACCAGGGCCACATCGCTGTTGTCCACCGCAATCACCACCAGGCGTGCGCGCTCCAGGCCGACTGCGCTGAGCAGGGCGCCACGCCGACAGTCGCCATAGTGCACGCTGCTGTCTTCGGTGGCCGCTTCCTGTACGCGTTCCGGGTCGTCATCCAGGGCGATAAAGGCTTGCTGTTCGTGCCGCAGGAACCGCCCGATGGATTGCCCGACCCGGCCATAGCCACAGATCACTGCGTGCCCGCGCAATTGGGCGTTGAGGGCGGTGATCGCCTCCAGTTGCACTTGCTGGTTGGGCTTGCGGTGCAGGCGCAGCGCGAGGGCCGGCGCGGCGCGCAACAGCAGCGGAGTGAGCAGCATCGAGCAGAACGTGGCGGCGAGCAGCAGGCCGTTGAATTCATCCGGGATCAATCGACTCTGCTGCATCTGCGCCATCAATGCAAAACAGAACTCGCCGCCCTGGGCCAGGGCCAGGCCGCTGCGCCAGGCGGTCTCACTGTCACTGCCGCGCCATTTGACCAGGGCGGCGACCACGCACGCCTTGACCAGCATGAGTGTGAGGGTGAAACCGAGGATCAGCAGGCTATGGCTGACGAACAGTTGCAGGTCGATCAGCATGCCGATGCTGACGAAAAACAGCCCGAGTAAAATGTCGCGGAACGGGCGGATATCCGCTTCGATCTGATGGCGGTAATGGCTTTCGCCCAGCAGCATCCCGGCGAGGAACGCACCGAGGGCCGGAGACAGCCCCAACAGGTGCGTGAGCCAGGCGGTGAGCAGCACGATCACCAGCGCCAGCAGCACAAACAGCTCGGCCGAATGGGACGCGGCCACCTCATGAAACAGGCGCGGCAAGAGCCAGCGGCTGGCAAACAGCAGGCCGACGAACAGCACCACGGTCTTGCCCAGGGTCAGCGGCAGCGCCCAGTACCAGGCTTGCTCGCTGCTGCCGGCAAACACCGGCACCAGGGTCAGCAGCAACACCGCCACCACGTCCTGGAACAGCAGCACACCAATCGCGTTCTGGCCGTGGCTGCTGAAGATTTCCCCGAGGCTGGTCAGTTCCTTGCTGACGATAGCGGTGGACGACAACGCCAGCCCGGCACCGAGCAACAGCGCAATGCCCGGCGCCACCCCCAGGACCATCAACAAACCACCCAGCAGCGCCCCGCAGCCCAGCACCTGCAAGCTGCCCAGGCCAAACACCACGCGGCGCAGGGCGAGCATCTTGGTCAGGGAGAACTCCAGGCCCAGGGAAAACAGCAGGAACACCACCCCCAATTCGGCGAGGTCGGGCAGCTCTTCGCTGTCGTTGACCCAATCCAGCGCAGTGGGCCCCACGGCCAGGCCCACACACAGGTAGCCCAGCACCGGCGGCAACTGCAGGCGGCGAAACAGCGCAATCACCACCAGGGATGAGGCCAGAATGATCAGCAGGTTGGCAAACACACGCATCTCCGTTGCAGGTGGCGGACAAAAAGCCGCGAGAATCGCTGAATCAGTTATAGGCCATGCTGACCTGGGTCAGGTGTTTCTGTGGGCGATTGGATTTCAAGTGGCAAGCGAGGGTTGTAGTGGCGAGTGGGGTTGGTGTGGAGAGCGGGCATTGTTGGTGATCTGGCTTCCTGTGGCGAGCGGGCTTGCCCCGCGTTGGGGCGCGCAGCGGCCCCGAAACGTATCGCCCCAGTTGTGTCTGGATGAGCGTGGAGGCCTTACTGGGGCCGCTTCGCAGCCCAACGCGGGGCAAGCCCGCTCGCCACAGATATTGGGTGCGCTTAGAATGATCACCTACTTCTGACAGGGTCTATTCGTCATGCTGCCTGAATGCCAATTGTTCGGCACCCTGGGTTGCCACCTGTGTGAGTTCGCCGAAGCCGAAATCATGCCGCTCGTCGAACACGGGCTGCTGGTGGAATTGGTGGATATCACCGACCCCGTCGACCTGACCGAGGCCTACGGCCTGCGAATTCCGGTGCTTCGCCGGGTCGACACCGGGGCGGAACTGGATTGGCCATTCGACACACAACAGGTCGTGGCCTTCCTTCGTTGAGGTTTCTGCGATGGCAGGTTTCCAAATATTGCGTTACTGTATGTTTGTACAGCGATTGAATAGAGGGAACGCCCGTGGTGAATGTTGAACAACTGAAAAGCAGCGTCAATCGCATGTCCGCCGACGTCGTGCGCAACGCGGTGAACGAGCTGCGCCTGGACGGCCTGGTCACGGAAGGCAAGACGCCGTTTAACAAAGTGCATTTCAATACCTGCTTCGCCGAGATCGAGGCCCTGTTCCAGCGCGCCGGTTACCACAAGCAGCTGGACGTGGTGGGTTACCAGGGCTTGCTGTACGCGCTGTATGATCCGGGCCGCTGGGAAGCGGTGGACGTGCTGCGCTGGCTCAAGGAGTTCACCGAGGCCGCGAGTGCTTCGCCGATCCTGCGTGCCGAGTTGGTCAAGGCCTGAGATCCGCCCTAGGCTCAATCCCGCTGCATGCGGGATAATGCCTGCGTGTTTTTCCAGGCTTCGAGCATTTCATGTCCTCTACCGGTTTCTCCGCCTCCCAGCATCAAGCCAGCACCTTGTACCTGCCACCGGGCCCCTGGGCGACGGTGCTGGATTGCCTGTGCGAACACTTCCCGGCCATCAGCCGCGAACACTGGCTGGACCGCATCGCCCGTGGCCGCGTGCTGGACATCAACGGCAGCCCGATCCGCCTGGACCTGGCCTACAAGGAAGGCCTGTGCATCTATTACTTTCGCGAAGTGCCGAACGAAAAGGTCATCCCGGTGCAGGAAACCATTCTGTACGCCGACGAACACCTGGTGGTCGCCGATAAACCGCATTTCCTGCCGGTGACCCCGGCCGGCGAGTACGTCGAGCAAACGCTGCTGCGCCGCTTGATTCGCCGCCTCGACAACCCCGCGCTGGTGCCGCTGCATCGCATCGACCGGCATACGGCGGGGCTGGTGCTGTTCTCGGCCAATCCGGCCAGCCGCTCGGCTTACCAGCAGCTTTTTCCCACGCGCCGTATCGATAAATTCTACGAGGCCATCGCCCCGGCACTGCCCGCGTTGACGTTCCCCCTGGTGCACAAAAGCCGCCTGGTGGAGGGCGAACCGTTTTTTCGCATGCAGGAAGGCGCCGGCGCCAGCAACACTGAAACGGCCGTGGAAGTGCGTGAGAAAAATGCCGATTTATGGCGCTACGGTCTGTTTCCGGTGACCGGCAAGAAGCACCAGTTGCGCGTGCACATGACCGCGCTGGGCGCGAGTATCTGCAACGACCCGTTCTATCCCGAGGTGATCAAGGATGCCGTGGACGACTACGCCAACCCGTTGAAGCTACTGGCCCAGGGCGTGCGCTTCATTGACCCGGTCACCGGCGAAGTACGCCACTTCAACAGCCGCATCACCCTCGACTGGTAACCCCCCGGAAACGACAAGGCCCGCGCGAGGCGGGCCTTGTGGGCAAGCGTTTGAGGCTTACAGGTCTTTAACGGTACGGACCTGGTCCTTGTTGATACGGGTCTGTTTGCCGTCCAACTGCTCGAACTCGTAGAAGCCCGAAGCCTTGTCGAATTTAGGGGTGTCGACGGCCTGGATTTCGCGACCGTCATTCAGGGTGATCACTGTTGGCGAGGCGCAACCGGCGAGAGTGGCGAGGCCCAGTGCAAGCATGAGAGCGGCGATGGTCCGTTGAGTCATGAGTGTGTCTCCGAGAGAATACTTTTTAAATGCTGACCTTGTGACGTGTGAGACGCCGCCAAAGTTCCTTGTGCGAAAGTTCATTCTGACACGTCAGTCCTTGGGTGCAACAGCTCTGGCGTATTAAGGTTGGCCAAGCGTGGATCATCCGCCGGGCATTCCAGGCCCACGCCCCCCAGTTGCAGGAAGATCTTGCGCGGGCTGCGCTCACCGGCGTGCCACGCCTGTTCTACCTCGGTTCGCAGGTGGGTGGGGATGATGCAGATCAAGGGTTCCCAGAATTCACCATGACGCACCATCACGGGCACCTGCGGTTGGCGTTGCGCGGTGTCACGCAGGGCGCTCAGCAATTGCGCGTCGAGGTTTGGCACGTCACACGGCAATATCAACAGGTGTGTATGGCGCGCGGCTGCCAGCCCTGCGCGGATGCCGGCGAGCGGGCCGGGGAAGTCCGGGCTGTCGTCGCTCACCAACTGGTCGGCGTAGGGTGCGTAGCGGTCCTGATTGCGGTTGCAGGAGATGATCAAGTCATCGGTCAATGGCCGGGTCAGGCGTTGCAAATGTGCAATCAACGGTTCGCCGCGCCACGCCAGCAGGCCTTTGTCCTGGCCACCCATGCGTTGGCCACGGCCACCGGCCAGTAACAGGATCGAGCAGGGCAGGGGCGAAGAATCGAGAGACATGGCGGTTCCGCTGCGGCAGGTAAAGAGGGCCCTGTGATATAACATCGGGCTGTTCCTTCGACAACCGGACCGAGCCATGAAAGCCAAGGCTGATGCGCCCTTCGTACCCCTGAATATCGCTGTATTGACCGTCAGCGACACCCGCACCCTGGACACCGACACCTCGGGCCAGGTGTTCGTCGACCGCCTGACCGCCGCCGGCCACGCCTTGGCCGAGCGCGTGCTGCTCAAGGACGACCTGTACAAAATCCGCGCCCAGGTCGCGCACTGGATCGCCGAAGATGTGGTGCAAGTGGTGCTGATCACCGGCGGCACCGGTTTCACCGGCCGCGACAGCACCCCGGAAGCCGTCAGTTGCCTCTTGGACAAGCAGGTCGACGGCTTCGGCGAATTGTTCCGTCAGATTTCCGTGGCCGATATCGGCACCTCCACCGTGCAATCGCGTGCCTTGGCCGGCCTGGCCAACGGCACGCTGGTGTGCTGCCTGCCGGGTTCCACCAACGCTGTGCGCACCGGTTGGGACGGCATCCTCGCCGAACAGCTGGATAACCGCCATCGCCCGTGCAACTTCGTACCCCACCTCAAACAGGCTGAACCCTGTGAATCCCGTGGGTAAGCCTGGCAAGACCGGCGCCCTGATGCCGGTGGAAGACGCGCTCCAGCAATTGCTCGACATGGCCGCCGCCGCGCCGATTCGTGAGCAGGAATCGTTGCTCCTTGCCGAGTGCGATGGCCGCGTCCTGGCGAAGGATCTGATCTCCACCCTCGACCTGCCGCCGTGGCCCAACAGTGCCATGGACGGCTACGCCTTGCGCCTGGCGGACTGGACCGGCGAGCCGCTGGTGGTCAGCCAACGCATCTTCGCCGGCAACGCGCCCCAGCCCCTGGCTGCTGGCACCTGCGCGCGCATCTTCACCGGCGCGCCGGTGCCGCCAGGCGCGGACTGCGTGGAGATGCAGGAAAATGCGGTGGTCCACGCCGATGAGCGCGTGAGCTTTACCGAGCCCTTGCAGGTCGACCAGAACATCCGCCCCCAAGGTCAGGAAACCACCGTCGGCGAATTGGTCTTGAGCGCCGGCACGCGCCTGGGCCCGATCGAGTTGGGTCTCGCCGCTTCGCTGGGGCACGCTCGTCTTGACGTGATCCGCCGCGTGCGCGTGGCCGTGCTGTCCACCGGTGATGAGCTGATCGAGCCCGGTTTGCCGTTGGGGCCTGGACAGATCTACAACAGCAACCGCCGTGTGCTGTGCAGTTGGCTTGAGCGCATGGGCTGTGAAGTGATCGATGCCGGCATCCTGCCGGATGACCTGGAGCAGACTCGCACCTGCCTGGCGAGCCTGGGTGCGGTTGACCTGATCCTGTCCACCGGCGGCGTATCGGTGGGCGAGGCGGACTTCCTCGGCATCGCCCTGCGCGAAGAGGGCGAGCTGGCCTTGTGGAAGCTCGCGATCAAGCCGGGCAAGCCGCTGACCTTCGGGCACTTCCGTGGCGTGCCGGTGATCGGCCTGCCTGGCAATCCGGCGTCGACCCTGGTGACCTTCGCCCTGTTGGCGCGGCCTTACCTGTTGCGCCGCCAGGGCGTGCAAGACGTGGAACCGCTGCGTTTCGAAGTGCCGGTGGGCTTCACCTGGCCCAAGCCGGGCAACCGCCGCGAGTATTTGCGCGGGCGCATCGAGCAGGGCAAGGCGATCATCTACCGCAACCAGAGCTCCGGCGTGCTGCGCAGCGCGGCCTGGGCGGAAGGCTTTGTGGAAGTGCGGGAAGGCACCACGCTGGAGGTGGGCGACAGCGTCAATTTCATCCCGCTGAGTGAAGTCCTGAACTGACAATAGAGAGCTGTGTGGGGGAGTGAGTCGTTAGTAGTCTTCGCCGCGTGCGGTCACATCGCGTTCCGCCGGCTGGGCGTTGGGGTCATAGCCTGCGGGGAACTTGCCCTTCAACGTCCAGGCGAACGCGATGATTTCGGCAATGGTGCGGTACAACTCCTCGGGAATGCTGTCGCCCAATTCCATCCTCGCCAGCAGCTTCACCAGCTCGGCGTTTTCATAGATCGGGACTTCGTTTTCCCGTGCCAACTTCAGGATCGCCTCGGCGAGGGCGTCGTCGCCCTTGGCGGTCAGGGTCGGGGCTTGTTGGCCGTCGTATTTGAGGGCAATCGCCTGACGCGGTGGTGTCGGGTTTTTCATGCGGTCTCATCCACCCAGCGTTGTTCCAGTCCGGTTTTCGGCCCGCGCGGCGGGGTGCCAAGGTGACAATCGAGGTCGCCGACGTTGATGCCCGACGTCACCAGGCGCTCGCGCAGGTTGCCCAAGTGGCTTTCAATCAGGCTGGCGGTAAACGGCCGGGTTGCCCATAACTGGCTGGACAGCTTGCCCTGGGTCAATTGCGCCTGCACCTGCAACGGCCCCAATGGCTCCATATCGAAGGCCAGCTCGACGCGCCAGAGCATCTGCTTGGGATCTTTCTTGTCTTTGCGCTCGGGCTGGTCCTTGTCCGGCGCCGGCTCTTCGCGCTGGAACTTGACCTGCAGCGGCACGATGTCCTGCAAGGTGCGCAGCGGGATTTCCAGTTGCCAGGTGGTTTGCAGGCGGCCATCGGCGGTGGTGCCGGTCTGTTCCAGGCTCGACAACTGGTGGCTCTGCAATCGCGAGATCGCCCCGGCGGCGAGGCGCAGCAGGTTTTCCAGGTCGCCTTCGCCTTCCAGTTTGGCCATCAGCCGCTCGGGCAGCGGGAAGCCTGCGGGTGTCTGCCGGGCGCTGACCTGGCCGAGGGTGTTCAACGGGCTGCGCACGAAGTTCGGCAACACCTGGGCCAGCGTATTGGCGGCGAGGATGGCATTCATATTGGTGCTGGCGGGGAGGGCGGGCAGCAGGTCCGCGACCAGGCGCAGCAGGGCGCCCTTCATGTCCAGCGGCGGGATCTGCGGGTTTTGCCCGGCGAGCAGCTTGGCTTCGAGGAAGGCGCCGCTGTTCTGAATCACCTGGGCCAGCACCTTGGGATTACTGACCTGCGCCAGGTCCGGCAAGGCCGCCAGTAACCGCTCGGCTGCGGCGCGCAGGTCAGCGGAGGTGCTGTCGCCACGTGGCAGGTTCTGGAGCGCAGTGAAGACCGCATCCAGCGAGCCCTGGCGACTTTGCTGGGTGGCGAGTTGCTGGGTCACCGCCAATTGATCCTTGAGCCCGCTCAACGGCACAAAATTCAAGGTCTGTGCGTTCTGCACCACGGCGCTGAGCAAGCTGCCCACGCGCAAGGGTTGCGGGCTTTCCACGGTCAGGGTGGCCCCGACCAGGGCGTTATTGAGCACGGTCACCAGCGAACGGTAGATGGCCGGTTGCGTGGGGCCCTGGGGCAGCATCTGGGTGGTCAGCACCTTGGCTTGTAACAGCGTGCCCACCGGCATTTGCGTGGTGTCGATGCGCGTCAGCGCGGCCACGTTCGCGCTCAAGGCCTGCTGCAGGCTGAGCGTGAGGTTGCCGGCGGGCGTCTGGCTGACGGCCACGTTACTGCCCAGCGGCAAGGGCTGCGCGCTGCTCGCCTGGACCAGGGTCTGGCGGCCACCCTCGAGGGTCAGCTTGAGCAACAGCTGAAAGGCTTCACCGCCTTGTTTCAGGGCGATGACCTCGGCGTTCGCGGTTTTCCCGGGGTCGATCAGGCCGATCTGCGGCTCCAGCAGTTTCAGCAACTCACCGGTCGCGGGCGCCAGGGCAGGCCCGGTTGCCGGAGCAGGTGCTAGCGTAGGAAGGTTGATCTCACCGGTCATCGCGCGCGTCGTCTCTGGGGAAATTGCCCTCTTTAGAGTAGGGCATCACATGTATAATGCCGCCCGTCTGCAAAGAGAGCGGTAAAAACCTCACAACTATTTGATCCAGCTCTCTAAAATCGGTCGCCAAAGCCGTTATTGTGCATTTCTCTTTAACGGCCGCTGCACCGCCGACTTGAACCGTAAAGGCCCGCGATCTCTTGACCAGCCCTCTTCTTGAAGCCGTAGCGCTTGCCTGTGAACGCGACCTGCGTCTGTTGTTCGAACACCTCGAACTGCGGCTGACGGGCGGCGACATGGTGCAGATCAGCGGCCCCAACGGCAGCGGCAAGACCAGTCTGCTGCGCCTGCTGGCCGGGTTGATGCAGCCGACAGCCGGCGTTGTACGCCTCAACGGCAAACCCCTCAATGAACAACGCACCGAGCTTGCCCGCAACCTTGTCTGGATCGGCCACGCCGCCGGCATCAAGGATGTGCTGACGCCTGAAGAAAACCTCAGCTGGCTCAGCGCCCTGCATCATCCGGCCGCGCGCGACGCCATCTGGCAGGCCCTGGCCGCTGTCGGCCTCAAGGGCTTTGAAGACGTTCCCTGCCACACCCTGTCCGCCGGCCAGCAGCGCCGCGTGGCCCTGGCGCGCCTGTATCTGCCCGGCCCGCCGCTGTGGATTCTCGACGAACCCTTCACCGCCCTCGACAAACAAGGCGTCGCCCAGTTGGAAGAGCACCTGGCGCGACATTGCGAGCAGGGCGGCCTGGTCGTACTCACCACCCACCATAACCTCACGCGCATGCCCGCCGGTTACCGCGACCTGGACCTGGGCCGGTGGTCGGCATGAGCGTGTTTGCCCTGTTGGTCGCCCGCGAAGCGCGGCTGTTGTGCCGTCGCCCGGCGGAGTTGGCCAACCCGTTGGTGTTCTTTGCCATCGTGATCGCCTTGTTCCCGCTGGCGGTCGGCCCCGAGACTAAACTGTTGCAAACCTTGTCCCCGGGACTGGTGTGGGTGGCAGCGCTATTGTCGGTCCTGCTCTCGCTGGACGGGCTGTTTCGCAGTGATTTCGAAGACGGTTCCCTCGAACAGTGGGTCCTTTCGTCGCACCCCCTGCCACTTCTGGTACTGGCGAAGGTACTGGCACACTGGGCTTTTTCCGGCTTGGCGCTAGTCTTGCTCTCGCCGCTGCTGGCGATGATGCTCGGGTTGCCCACCGAGTGCCTGCCGATCCTGCTCCTGAGCCTGTTGCTCGGCACGCCTGTACTCAGCCTGTTGGGGGCCGTGGGTGCAGCGTTGACCGTCGGTTTGAAACGGGGTGGCCTGTTGCTCGCCCTGTTGATTCTGCCTTTGTACATCCCGGTGTTGATCCTCGGTAGCGGCGCCTTGCAGGCCGCGCTCATGGGCATGCCGGCGACCGGTTACCTCCTGTGGCTTGGCAGCCTGACCGCCCTGGCGGTAACCCTGACACCCTTTGCTATAGCGGCTGGCCTGAAGATCAGCGTCGGCGAATAATGAGGTCTGGCCAAGCGTTTTAACCGTGGCCAGTAAAGACCCTGAGCCTCCCGCAATGACGGGAGGCCACCGTGATGGAAACAGCAATGAACTGGACCTGGTTTCACAAGCTCGGCTCGCCCAAATGGTTCTACGGCATCAGCGGCAAGCTGCTGCCGTGGTTGAGCGTCTTCGCCGTATTGCTGATCGGCATCGGCCTGGTCTGGGGCCTGGCCTTCGCGCCGCCGGACTACCAGCAAGGCAACAGCTTTCGCATCATTTATATCCACGTGCCCGCCGCGATGCTTGCCCAGTCCTGCTACGTGATGCTGGCCGTGTGCGGCGTCGTCGGCCTGGTGTGGAAGATGAAACTTGCGGATGTGGCCCTGCAATGCGCCGCGCCCATCGGCGCGTGGATGACCGCCGTGGCGCTGGTGACCGGCGCAATCTGGGGCAAACCCACCTGGGGCTCGTGGTGGGTGTGGGATGCGCGACTAACGTCGATGTTGATCCTGCTGTTCCTGTACTTCGGTCTGATTGCCCTGGGCAACGCGATCAGCAATCGTGACAGCGCCGCCAAGGCCTGCGCGGTGCTGGCGATTGTCGGCGTGATCAACATCCCGATCATCAAGTACTCGGTGGAGTGGTGGAACACCCTGCACCAGGGCGCCACCTTCACCCTCACCGAAAAACCGGCCATGCCGGTGGAGATGTGGGCGCCGCTGCTGCTGATGGTGCTGGGGTTCTACTGTTTCTTCGGCACCGTGCTGTTGCTGCGCATGCGCCTTGAAGTGCTCAAGCGTGAAGCCCGCACCAGTTGGGTCAAGGCCGAAGTGCAAACCAGCCTGGGAGCGCGTGGATGAGCTTTGCATCGTTCAGTGATTTTCTCGCCATGGGCCATCACGGCCTGTATGTCTGGACGGCCTATGGCATCTGCCTGGCGGTGCTGGCCCTCAACGTCGCCGCGCCGATCCTGGCCCGCAAGCGTTACCTGCAACAAGAGGCGCGTCGTCTGCGCCGGGAGACCGAAAAGTGAATCCGCTGCGTAGAAAGCGTCTGTTGATCATCCTTGCCATCCTGGCCGGCGTCGGCATTGCCGTGACCCTGGCTCTGAGCGCCCTGCAGCAGAACATCAACCTGTTCTATACCCCGACCCAGATCGCCAATGGCGAAGCGCCGGTGGACACGCGCATTCGCGCCGGCGGCATGGTCGAGAAGGGCTCGCTCAAGCGTTCCGGAGATTCCCTCGACGTGACCTTCGTGGTCACCGACTTCAACAAGGCCGTGACCATCACCTACCGTGGCATCCTCCCGGACCTGTTCCGCGAAGGCCAGGGCATCGTCGCCCTGGGCAAGCTCAACGCCGAGGGCGTGGTGGTGGCCGATGAAGTGCTGGCCAAGCACGATGAGAAATACATGCCGCCCGAGGTCACCAAGGCCCTCAAGGACAGCGGTCAACCCGCGCCAACCCCCGCCAAGGAGGGCTAAGTGATGACGTCCGCACTGTTTATTCCGGAGCTGGGCCAACTGGCGATGATCCTCGCCCTGTGCTTTGCCATCGTCCAGGCCGTGGTGCCATTGCTCGGCGCCTGGCGCGGTGACCGCCTGTGGATGAGCCTGGCGCAACCGGCGGCCTGGGGGCAGTTTGCCTTTTTGCTGTTCGCGTTCGGTTGCCTGACCTATGCGTTCATGACCGACGACTTTTCCGTCGCCTATGTGGCGAACAACTCCAACAGCGCGCTGCCTTGGTACTACAAGTTCAGCGCCGTGTGGGGTGCCCACGAAGGCTCGTTGCTGTTGTGGGCGTTGATCCTCGGCGGCTGGACCTTCGCGGTGTCGGTGTTCTCGCGCCAACTGCCGCAAGTCATGCTGGCGCGCGTACTGGCAGTGATGGGCATGATCAGCATCGGCTTCCTGCTGTTCCTGATCATGACGTCCAACCCGTTCAGCCGCATCCTGCCGCAGATCCCGGTGGACGGGCATGACCTCAACCCATTGCTGCAGGACATTGGCCTGATCGTGCACCCGCCGATGCTCTACATGGGTTACGTGGGGTTTTCGGTGGCCTTCGCGTTCGCCATCGCCGCCTTGCTCGGCGGGCGCCTCGATGCCGCCTGGGCGCGCTGGTCGCGGCCGTGGACCATCGTCGCCTGGGCCTTCCTCGGAATTGGCATCACCTTGGGCTCATGGTGGGCCTACTACGAACTCGGCTGGGGCGGCTGGTGGTTCTGGGACCCGGTGGAAAACGCCTCGTTCATGCCATGGCTGGTCGGCACCGCGCTGATTCACTCGCTGGCCGTCACCGAAAAACGCGGCGTGTTCAAGAGCTGGACCGTGCTGCTGGCCATCGCGGCATTTTCCCTCAGCCTGCTTGGCACTTTCCTCGTGCGTTCGGGCGTGCTGACGTCGGTGCACGCGTTTGCGTCCGACCCTGAGCGCGGCGTGTTCATCCTGATCTTCCTGCTGTTCGTGGTCGGCGGCTCGCTGACGCTGTTTGCTTTGCGTGCCCCGGTGGTCAAGAGCCAGGTCGGCTTCAACCTGTGGTCGCGCGAAACCCTGTTGCTGGGCAATAACCTGGTACTGGTGGTGGCCGCGTCGATGATCCTGCTCGGCACCTTGTATCCGCTGGTGCTGGACGCGTTGAGCGGTGCCAAGTTGTCCGTGGGCCCGCCGTACTTCAACGCGTTGTTCATTCCGTTGATGGGCCTGTTGATGGTGGTGATGGCCGTCGGCGTGCTGGTGCGCTGGAAAGACACTCCGGTGAAATGGCTGGCGGGCATGCTGATGCCGGTACTGCTCGGCAGTGTGGCCCTGGCAGTGATCGCCGGTATTGCCTACGGCGACTTCAACTGGGCGGTACTTGCGACCTTCCTGCTCGCCGCCTGGGTATTGCTCGCCGGTGCGCGTGACATCGTCGACAAGACCCGCCACAAAGGCTTGATCAAAGGCTTGCCGACATTGACCCGCAGCTACTGGGGCATGCAGGTCGCGCACATCGGCATCGCCGTGTGCGCGCTCGGCGTGGTGCTGTCCAGCCAGAACAGCGCCGAGCGCGACCTGCGCCTGGCGCCGGGCGAGTCCATGGACCTCGCCGGTTACCACTTCATCTTCGAAGGCGCCAAGCACTTCGAAGGGCCGAACTTCACGTCGGACAAAGGCACGGTGCGCGTCGTCCGTAACGGCAAGGAAGTGGCGGTGCTGCACCCGGAAAAACGCCTGTACACCGTGCAGAGTTCGATGATGACCGAAGCCGGTATCGACGCCGGTTTCACCCGCGATCTCTACGTGGCGTTGGGTGAACCGCTGGGTGATGGCGCCTGGGCGGTGCGAGTGCACGTGAAACCATTTGTACGCTGGATCTGGTTCGGCGGTTTGCTCACCGGTTTTGGTGGTTTGCTGGCCGCGTTGGATCGGCGTTATCGGGTCAAGGTCAAGAGCCGGGTGCGTGAAGCCCTCGGTCTGCAGGGAGCGGCGGCATGAAGCGTTGGTTGATGGTTTTACCGCTGGCGGCCTTCCTGGTGGTGGCCGTGTTCCTGTATCGCGGCTTGTACCTGGACCCGGCCGAGCTGCCCTCGGCGATGATCGGCAAACAGTTCCCGGCCTTCAGCCTGCCGACGGTGCAGGGCGACAAGACCCTGACCCAGGCTGACCTGCTGGGCAAACCGGCGCTGGTCAACGTGTGGGGTACCTGGTGCATCTCGTGCCGTGTCGAACACCCGGTGCTGAACAAGCTGGCCGAGAAAGGCGTGGTGATCTACGGCATCAACTACAAGGACGACAATGCGGCGGCCTTGAAGTGGCTGGCGGAGTTTCACAACCCGTACCAGCTGGATATCCGCGATGAAGACGGCAACCTCGGTTTGAACCTTGGCGTGTACGGCGCTCCGGAAACCTTTTTCATCGATGCCAAGGGCGTGATCCGCGACAAGTACGTCGGCGTGATCGACGAGGTGGTCTGGCGTGAACAACTCGCCGCCAAGTACCAGGCGCTGGTCGATGAGGCCAAGCCATGAAGCGCCTGTTAGCGGCTGCCGTCCTGGCGCTGGGCTTGGCCGGCGTGGCCCACGCGGCCATCGATACTTACGAATTCGCCAAGGACGGTGACCGCGAACGTTTTCGCGAGCTGACCAAGGAACTGCGCTGCCCCAAGTGCCAGAACCAGGACATCGCCGACTCCAACGCACCGATCGCCGCCGACTTGCGCAAGGAGATCTTCCGCATGCTGGGGGAGGGCAAGGACAACCAGCAGATCATCGACTTCATGGTCGACCGCTACGGTGATTTCGTGCGCTACAAACCGGCCCTTACCGGCAAGACCGCGTTGCTGTGGTTTGGCCCCGCCGGGCTGCTGCTGGCTGGCGTGGTGGTGATGGCCGTGATCGTGCGCCGCCGCCGCGCTGCGCCGACCGATGGCTCCGATGCGCTGTCCCCTGAAGAGCGTAAACGTCTCGACCAATTGCTGGACACCAAGACTGATGATTGATTTCTGGCTCGCAGCCGGCTTGCTGCTTCTGATTGCCCTGAGTTTTCTGTTGATTCCGGTACTGCGCGGCCGCCGCGCCCAACGTGAAGAGGATCGCACCGCGCTGAACGTGGCGCTGTACCAGGAACGCGTCGCCGAGCTGCAGGTGCAGCAGGACGAAGGCGTGCTCAACGCCGCGCAACTCGACACCGGCCGCGCCGAAGCCGCCCGCGAGTTGCTGGCCGACACCGAAGGCGTGGAAAAACCGCGTGAATCGCGCCTGGGCAAGCCACTGCCATTGTTGGCGGCATTTTTGGTGCCTGTCCTCGGCGTTGCGCTGTACCTGCATTATGGCGCCAGCGACAAGGTCGAGCTGACCCGCGAATTCTCCCAGCCGCCGGTGTCCATGGAAGACATGACCCGCCGCCTGGAACGTGCCGCCGCTGCCCAGCCGGACTCGCCGGAAGGCCTGTACTTCCTCGGTCGCGCGTACATGGCCCAGGATCGCGCCGCCGATGCCGCGAAGGTCTTCGAGCGCACCGTGGCCTTGGCCGGGCGCCAGCCGGAACTGCTCGGCCAGTGGGCCCAGGCGCAGTACTTCGCCGACAACAAACAGTGGTCGCCCAAGGTCCAGGCGCTGACGGACGAAGCCTTGAAGCTCGACCCGAAGGAAGTCACCAGCCTTGGCCTGCTCGGGATCGCGGCCTTTGAAGGCCAGCGTTATCAAGAGGCAATCGACTACTGGAATCGTCTGTTGGCGCAACTGCCACCGCAAGACAATTCCCGTGCGGCGTTGCAAGGCGGTATTGATCGGGCAGCGGAGAAACTCAAGGAAAGCGGCGGTACCGTCGCGCAGAAAACCGGGATGAAAGTCCGCGTGGACCTGGCTGCCGAGGTGAAAGCCAAAGCCCTGCCAACCGACACCGTGTTCATTTTTGCTCGCGCCGTCAGTGGCCCGCCGGCGCCGTTGGCCGCCAAGCGCGTCACCGTCGCCGACCTGCCGATCACCGTCGAACTGGGCGATGCGGACGCGATGATGCCGCAGTTGAAACTGTCCAACTTCCCCGAAGTCCAACTGGTTGCGCGCATATCCCGGGCAGGTCTTCCAACTGCTGGCGAGTGGATCGGCCGCAGCCAACCCTTGGCCAGCACCACCACTGCCCTGCAGCAGCTGACCATCGACAGTCCGGACCAGTAAATCGAGGAAACGCCTATGACCGCATTTGCACGCATCACCTTGCTCAGCCTGGTATTGGGCCTGAGCGCTTGTGCGGTCCACCGCCCACCTCCCGCGCCGACCGGCCCGACCATCCCACCGTCGGGCCCGTCGACCCAGCCGAGCACCAAACCATCCGGCCCGGTGACCCCGCCGCCGAAACCCGTGCCCACCTCATCGCCAACCTTCGCCCCACCGCCCGGCGCCGCCAGCCACTGGGACGGCAAGATGCAGGTGTATGTGCTGGAAGAGCAGCCCGACACCTTCTACCGCCAGCGCACGTATTACCGCTGGAGCAACGGCTGGAGCCGCTCCATCAGCCCGAACGGGCCATGGGAAGAAACCAATGTCCAGGGCGTGCCGCCGGGATTGAGCAAGCAGTACGCGCAGTGACAAACAGGCGACCTTTGAAAGGTCGCCTTTTTTATGCCTGACTTGAAGTGCAGTCGCCTGTGGAAGCCGGGCTTGCCCGCGATGGCGGTGTGTCAGGTGCCGAATCAATTGCAGCTATACCGCCATCGCAGGCAAGCCAGCTCCCACATTTGATCTGCGTACACCCAGGAGCCCAAGCCATACCCGGATCCCCTGTGGGAGCGGGCTTGCCCGCGATGGCGGACTGGCAGTTGATGCAGTGGGTGCCTGATCTACCGCAATCGCAGGCAAGCCAGCTCCCCCATTCGAGCTTCATTCGTTCTGGAGTTTGAGCGAACGCTCGAAGCCACCGAGCCAGTGAATCAACCCGGCCAACACGCCCAGCACCACCCCGAACTCCACAATCCCCATCCACCCAAACTGTGCCATCAACCACCCACTCACCGTCGCCCCAATCGCCCCACCCACAAACGTCGCGGTCATGTACAAACTATTGATCCGCCCCTGCGCCTTCGGGTCTACCGCAAACGCCCGCGTCTGATTCGCCACCAACCCCGCCTGCACGCCGATATCCAGCACGATCACGCCCACCACCAGCAAAACCAGCGACGTCTGCGCACCGGCCAGCAACAGGTACGCCAAGGTCACAATGCCCACGCTGGCGCCGATCACCTTGCGACAGCCGACCTTGTCCGCCGCCCGACCACCGTACGAGGCGGCGAATGCGCCCATCGCGCCGATAATCCCGAAACCACCGGCCCAGGCACTGCCCAGCTGCCACGGCCCATTGGCCAGCAACCCCGCCAGATTCACCCAAAACGCGTTGAAGCACGCCCACAACAACGCCTGCACCATCATCGATTGCCGAATTGGGCTGTTATCGCGCATCAGCGGCCAGAGCGAAGCCAGCAGGTGCGGGTAGGAAAGATTGCTGCTCGGCACGCCCGGCGGCAGCAGCTTGGCCGCGATAAACCACACCGGGATCATGAATGCCGCCTCAAGCGCATACACCGCGCGCCAGCCATAGGCCTCGCCGACCACGCCGCTGATCGTGCGCCCGAGCAAAATCCCCAGCATGATTCCGCTGACCACCGTGCCCACGTTGCGCCCGCGCTCATGCGGCGGCGACATCACCGCCGCGAACGGCACCAGTTGCTGTGGCACGCAACACACCATTCCCAGGCCAAACGAGGCACCGATCAGCGCCCAGATACTCGGCGCAACGGCCGCCGCCAAGGCAAAACAAAACGCCAGTGCGATTTGGCCCAGCACCAACTTGCGCCGATCGAAGCGGTCGCCCATCGGCAGCAACAGGGCCAGCCCGGTGGCAAATCCCAGCAAGGCCGCGCCCGCCACCAGGTTGACCGTCGACACGGGGACGCGCATGTCCGAGGCAATCAACGGCAGCACCGGCTGCGTGCAATAAATATTGGTCACCACCGCCCCGGCGATCACCGCCATCATGATGATCTTGCCTCGCGGCGGGGAACTCTCGGACGTTATCGGCAGGCTGCTCACGGCACTTTCCTTTTGTTGCAGGGGGTTGAGTGAGCAACCTTACGCAGTCGCATTTGTGTCGATAATCCCCTAGGATCGGGAATCATCCTTCCAAAATTTGATAGGGCGTCATGAACCGTCTTGAGTCGATGTCGGTGTTTGTTGCAGTGGTCGACGCGGGCAGCCTGTCGGCGGCCGCACGCAAGTTGGACATGCCGCTGGCGTCCGTCAGCCGCAAAGTCGCGGAACTCGAAGCCCACTTGAAGTCCCGGCTGCTGCACCGCACCACGCGGCAGTTGTCGCTGACGGACGTGGGCGCGTCTTATCTGGCCGCGTGCCGGCGAATTCTTGAGGACATTGGTGAAGCAGAGCGGGCGGCGACCGGTGAATATGCGGAGCCCAAGGGCGAGTTGGTGGTGACCGCGCCCATCGTGTTCGGGCGCCTGCATATTGTGCCGGTGGTGGCGGAGTTTCTCGCGCAGTACCCCGAAATCAGCATCAACCTGATGCTCACCGACCGCGTGGTGCACTTGATGGAAGAACAGTGCGACGTGGCCGTGCGCATTGGTGACCTGCCGGACAGTTCGCTCAAGGCCGTGCAGGTCGGCACGGTGCGGCGGGTGGTGTGTGCCAGTCCCGAATACCTGCAAACCCATGGCCTGCCGGCCACGCCGCAGGCGCTGGCAGACCATAACTGCATTACTTTCGAAGTGCTGGCCTCGGTGGGCGCCTGGGTGTTTGGTGCGGGTAAAGCGCAACAGACCGTGCCAGTGCATTCGCGGCTGTCGGTGAACACCGCGGAAGCGGCAATCACGGCGGCGACACTGGATGTTGGTGTGATTCGGGTGCTGTCGTATCAAGTGGCGGATGCAGTGCAAAAGGGTGATTTGCAGGTGGTGCTGCAGCCGTTCGAATCGGCCGCGTTGCCCATCAACCTGGTGCATAAAGGCCAGGCACCATTGCCGCTGAAAGTGCGCGCATTCCTGGATTTCGTCACCCCGCGACTGCGCGCGCGTGACGCCAATATTCCCTGATGCACACGGAGCAAATGTGGGAGCTGGCTTGCCTGCGATAGCAGTGTGTCAGCCATAAATCTGCCAACTGACCCACCGCCATCGCAGGCAAGCCAGCTCCCACATAGATCGCCTCAGCCATCAGGCCACGGGGCACTCCCGATTCAGCGCTTGATCTACCAACAACTGCGCAATCGCAACCCTCTGCACCACATCCGCGACCAAGCAGAAGGGTGGCGAGCTATACGCAGGTTGGTCGACCAGGGAATGGAAACCCGGCAGGGCCTGAGCCCTCCCACGCACAGCTCGCCACAACGCGAACACAATAATGCCGCTTACGCGGCACTGTGCGCCATTCTAACCCAGGCGACCAAGCCTGATCGCTGAGATGAGCAGCGACTGCGAGAGGCCAACGGTGCGTTATAGCAACCGCAACCCACACGGGTTGTAGGACAGTTCCTAGAAGCAGCGGACAGGTTGTGGCGAGCAGGCTTGCCCTGCGTTGGGCTGCGAAGCGGCCCTGAAGCCTGACGACGCGTTCTGCCTGAATAAACGCGGTGGTCTTATTGGGGCTGCTGCCCAGCCCAGCGCAGGGCAAACCTGCTCGCCACAATAAGACCACGCAGGGTCGCATCCAACCTTTCACAAAACCTTCATCCAACCGACCCCCTGTAGTCATGTGCAAGTCATAGGGCTGACACAGCCCAGGCCTACTGTCGTTTGAACTCAACCGCAGCCATCCATTGGCTGTTCAAACAAGACAGAGAAGCCCATGACTCACGCTATCCATGTCGATCACTTGAACAAGACCTTTGCGAAGAAATCCGCATTGGTCGACCTCGAACTCACCATTGCCGCCGGTGAGATGGTCGCGCTGATTGGCGCTTCCGGTTCCGGCAAGTCCACCTTGTTGCGCCACCTGGCGGGCCTGGCCTGTTGCGACAAGAGCAACGGCGGCAGCGTCAAGGTGCTGGGCCGGGAGGTGCAGGCCAGTGGACGGTTGAACGGCAAGGTACGGCGGTTGCGCGCGGACATCGGCTACATCTTCCAGCAGTTCAACCTGGTCAATCGCCTGAGCGTGCTCGACAACGTGCTGCTCGGTTGCCTGGGCCGCATGCCGCGCTGGCGCGGCAACCTCGGGTTGTTCAATGCCGAGGAGAAGGCCTTTGCGCTCGAGTCCCTGGCGCGTGTGGGCCTGGCCGACCTGGCTGCGCAACGCGCGTCCACCTTGTCCGGCGGCCAGCAGCAACGCGTGGCGATTGCCCGGGCATTGACCCAGCGTGCCGAGGTGATTCTTGCCGATGAACCGATCGCCTCGCTCGATCCGGAGTCGGCGCGCAAGGTCATGGAGATCCTCGCCGACATCAACCGCCGCGACGGCAAGACCGTCGTCGTGACCCTGCATCAAGTCGATTACGCCATGCGTTATTGCCCCCGCGCCGTGGCGCTCAAAGGCGGGCGCATTCACTTCGACGGGCAGGGCAGCGCGATGAGCAGCCAGTTCCTGAATGATTTGTACGGTGCCGACGTCGACACCAGCCTGATGTTTTCCGACCAGACCCGCCGCACCGAGGTGACCCCTCGGCTGGCCCTGGCGCGCGCTTGAAACCCTACTCACGACCCACAGGAATCCCGTCCATGTTGAACCGTATCGGCCACGTGTTTCTGTCTGCCGCGTTACTGGCGAGTGCCGCGATGGGCAATGCCTACGCGGCGGACAAAGCCATCAACTTCGGCATCATGTCCACCGAGTCTTCGCAGAACCTCAAGAGCATCTGGCAGCCCTTCCTGGATGACATGCACAAGAAGACCGGCCTGACCATCAACGCCACCTTCGCCTCCGACTACGCCGGCCTGATCCAGGGCATGCGGTTCAACAAGGTCGACGTGGCCTGGCTCGGCAACAAGGCCGCGATGGAAGCGGTGGACCGCTCCAACGGCGAGATCTTCGCCCAGACCGCCGCCGCCAACGGCGCCGCCGGTTACTGGAGCGTGCTGATCGTGCGCAAGGACAGCCCGATCAACAACGTCGACGACATGCTCAAGAACGCCAAGAACCTGACCTTCGGCAACGGTGATCCGAACTCGACCTCGGGCTACCTGGTGCCGGGCTACTACGTGTTCGCCAAGAACCACGTCGATGCCGCCACCGCCTTCAAGCGCACGCTGAACTCCAGCCATGAAGTCAACGCGCTGAGCGTGGCCAAGGGGCAGTTGGACGTCGCCACCTTCAACACCGAAAGCTGGGACCGTCTGGAAGTCACCCAGCCGGACAAGGCCGCGATGCTCAAGGTGATCTGGAAGTCGCCGCTGATCCCGGCCGACCCGATGGTGTGGAGCAAGGCGCTGAGCGACAGCGAGAAGACCAAGATCCGCGATTTCTTCGCCCACTACGGCGACACCGATGAAGAGAAGGCGGTGCTGAAGAACATGCAACTGGGCAAGTTCCTCGCCTCCAACGACGACCAACTGTTGCCGATCCGCCAGCTGGAGCTGTTCAAGCAGCGCACCACGATCAGCGCTGACGACCACCTCGAAGCGGCTGACAAGGCCAAGAAGCTGGCGGACATCGACGCCGACCTGGCCAAGTTGCAGCAGCGCATCAGCGAGCTGGACAAGAAAACCGCAGCCAACGGCTAACCCCCTGTAGGAACCGGGCTCTAGGTGGGAGCGGGCTTGCTCGCGAATACGGTGTGTCATTCAACGCATCCGGCGACTGATTCTCAGCATTCGCGAGCAAGCCCGCTCCCACATTAAGCAGGTTCCAACCATATACCGAGAGTGACCCATGACGACTTTGCACGCTGAAGCGGTTGGCAAAAGGACCTGGCCGCAGTACCTCGGCTGGGGCCTGTTCCTGGTCCTGCTGGCCTGGGCCTGGCACGGCGCGGAAATGAACCCGCTGGCGCTGTACCGCGACTCCGGAAACATGGCGACCTTCGCCGCGGACTTTTTTCCGCCGGATTTCCACGAATGGCGCTCCTACCTCAAGGAGATGATCGTCACCGTGCAAATCGCCCTCTGGGGCACGGTGTTGGCCATCGTCTGCTCAGTGCCGCTGGGCATCCTGTGTGCCGACAACATCACCCCCTGGTGGGTCCACCAGCCGCTGCGCCGGGTCATGGATGCCTTCCGCTCGATCAATGAAATGGTGTTCGCGATGTTGTTCGTGGTTGCCGTCGGCCTCGGTCCCTTCGCCGGTGTCCTGGCCCTGTGGATCAGCACCACCGGCGTACTCGCCAAGCTGTTTGCCGAAGCCGTCGAGGCCATCGACCCGGGCCCGGTGGAAGGCGTGCGGGCCACTGGCGCGAGTGCTTTGCAGGAAGTCATCTACGGCGTGATCCCGCAGGTCATGCCGCTGTGGGTGAGCTACGCGTTGTACCGCTTCGAAGCCAACGTGCGGTCGGCCACGGTGGTGGGCATGGTCGGTGCCGGCGGGATCGGCGTGATCCTCTGGGAAAACATCCGCGCCTTCCAGTTCGTACAAACCTGCGCGGTGCTGCTGGTGATCATCGTGGTGGTGAGCCTGATCGACGTGCTGTCCCAACGCCTGCGCAAGCAGTTCATCTGACCTTGGAGGGGTGCCCGCGCGGCGCTTTTTTTAAGCATGCAGTTGTCTAGACAAGAAGAGCCGGTGTACCGCGAACTCGCGGATATCCTGCGCCGTGAACTGAGCAGCTACCAAGCCGGCGACTTCCTCCCCGGCGAGGTGCACATGGCCGAACGCTTCGGCGTCAACCGCCACACCCTGCGCCGCGCCATCGATGAGCTGGTGTTCGAGGGCAGCCTGTTGCGCCGCCAGGGCAAGGGCACCCAGGTGCTCGACCGGCCGCTGATCTACTCGATGGGCGCCGAGACCTCCTACAGCCAATCCTTGTCGGCCCAGGGTGTCGGTGTCGAGGCGGTGCTGCTCAAGCGCCGCTACTGCTACGCCAGCCGCGAGGAAGCCGGGCACCTGGGCATCGCCGAAATGGCGCCGATGATCGAGCTGCAAACCCTGCGCAAACTCGACCACCAGCCCGTCAGCCTGATCCGCCATCGCTACTGCGCCAGCCGCGCGCCGTTGCTGGCCGACTACACCGGCGGCTCGTTGCGCCAGTACCTGCGTGAGCGTGACCTGCCGCTGACGCGCACCCAGAGCCTGATCGGTGCGCGCTTGCCCAACCGTGATGAAGCCGCGCTGCTGCTGATGCCCCGGCATTTGCCGGCCCTCACCGTGTTTACCCTTTCCTGCGATCGCGACGGCCGCCCGGTGGAGCTGGCGCAGTCCACCAGCCGTTCGGATCGCTTCCAGTACCAAGTGGTGACTTGATGGAGACCACGATGAACCTGTCCCCGCGTCAACACTGGATTGGCGTGCTTGCCCGCGCCCAACTCAGTGAACTGCAACCGCATGAAGCCGCGTTGAAAGACGTGGAATACCAGACCATTCGCGCTCCGGAAATCGGCATGACCCTGGTGCGCGGCCGCATGGGCGGTAATGGCGCGCCGTTCAATCTCGGCGAAATGAGCGTGACCCGCTGCGTGGTGCGCCTGGCTGATGGTCGCACCGGCTACAGCTACCTGGCCGGACGCGACAAGGTCCACGCCGAACTGGCCGCCCTGGCCGACGCCCACCTGCAAGGCGCTCATCCGAGCATTTGGCTCAGCGACCTGATCACCGCGCTGGCCAGTGCCCAGGCACAACGCCGCGCGCAAAAAGAAGCCGACACGGCGGCCACCAAGGTCGAGTTTTTCACCCTGGTGCGAGGAGAAAACTGATGAGTGCTCACCTGTTGCAACCGGCGTTTGTCGACCCGGTCCTGGATGCCCAGCGCGGCTTTCGCGCCGCCCTCAAGGCCCTGGCCGAACCGGGTTTGATCCAGCACCTGCCTTCGGCCCCGCGCCTTGACGGGCTGGCGCCCGCCACCTACGCCTTGTGCCTGGCGCTGCTGGATGTGGACACGCCGCTATGGCTGGCGCCGAGCTTCGACACGCCGCTGATCCGCGCCAACCTGGCCTTCCACTGCGGTTGCCCGCTCACGGATAAGCGCGAGGACGCCGTGTTTGCACTGCTGGGCGAGCAGGACCTGCTCGACCTCGGCGGCTTCGACCACGGCAATGACCGCTATCCCGATCAGTCCTGCACTTTACTGGTGCAGCTCACCGACCTGGAAGCCGGTCGCGGCCTGCTCTGGCGCGGTCCGGGTATCCAGGCCCAGCGCCGGGTGCACGTGCCGGTGCCACAAGCTTTCTGGCACGAGCGTCAGCGCCGCGAAGCCTTCCCCCGTGGCCTGGACGTGCTGTTCGCCGCCGGCCATCACCTGATCGGCCTGCCGCGCAGCAGCCGCATCGCAGAGGAGCACGCCTGATGTACGTAGCCGTCAAAGGTGGCGAACAGGCCATCGACAATGCCCACCGCCTGCTGGCAAAAAAACGCCGGGGCGATACCGCGATTCCTGAACTCAGTGTCGAGCAGATTCGCCAGCAACTGCCCCTGGCCGTGGCCCGCGTGATGACCGAGGGCTCGCTGTTCGACGCCGAACTCGCCGCGCTGGCGATCAAGCAAGCGGCGGGGGATCTGGTGGAGGCGATTTTCCTGTTGCGCGCCTACCGCACCACGCTGCCGCGCTTCAGCCCGAGCCTGCCGATCGACACCGCGCAAATGTCCTTGAGCCGGCGCTTGTCCGCCACGTTCAAGGACGTGCCCGGCGGCCAATTGCTCGGCCCGACTTTCGACTACACCCATCGGCTGCTGGATTTTGCGCTGCTGGCCGACGGCGAATATCCGGGGCCGCAGACCACACCCGAGGCGACGCTGGAAGCCTGCCCGCGCGTGCTCGGTTTGCTCGCCAAGGAAGGCCTGATCAAGCACGAAACCGACGACAACGCGCGTGTCGCCGACATCACCCGCGACCCGCTGGAGTACCCCGCCAGCCGCGCCGAGCGCCTGCAGGCCCTGGCCCGTGGCGATGAAGGGTTTCTGCTGGCGCTGGGGTATTCGACCCAGCGCGGCTACGGCCGTAACCACCCGTTTGCCGGCGAGATTCGCATCGGCGACGTGGAGGTGTGGATCGACCCCGAAGAGCTGGGCTTCCCGATCTGCCTGGGCAGCATCGAAGTGACCGAGTGCGAGATGGTCAACCAGTTCGTCGGCTCGGCCACCGAGCTTGCGCAGTTCACGCGCGGTTATGGCCTGGCGTTCGGGCATGCCGAGCGCAAGGCCATGGGCATGGCGCTGGTCGACCGCTCACTGCGCGCCGGGGAATACAACGAAGAGATCGTCTCGCCGGCCCAGCGCGAGGAGTTTGTGCTGGCGCATTGCGACAACGTCGAGGCGGCGGGCTTTGTTTCGCACCTCAAATTACCGCACTACGTGGACTTCCAGTCCGAACTGGAACTGATCCGCAAACTGCGCCAACCGGCCGAGGGCACCCGCCATGAATGACCTGACGCAAGCGCCGGTACGCGACCCGGCCTACAACTTCGCCTACCTCGACGAGCAGACCAAGCGCATGATCCGCCGCGCCTTGCTCAAGGCCGTGGCGATCCCCGGTTACCAGGTGCCGTTCGGCGGTCGCGAGATGCCGTTGCCGTATGGCTGGGGCACCGGCGGCATGCAACTGACCGCCGCGATCCTCGGCGCCGATGACGTGCTCAAGGTCATCGACCAGGGCGCCGACGACACCACCAACGCCGTCTCGATTCGCCGCTTCTTCGCGCGCACTGCGGGCGTCGCCACTACCGAGGCGACCCCTGAAGCAACGGTGATCCAGACCCGCCACCGCATCCCGGAGACCCCGCTGCAAGCCGGCCAGGTCATGGTTTACCAGGTGCCGATCCCGGAACCGCTGCGCTTTATCGAACCGTCGGAAACCGAGACGCGCACCATGCACGCGCTGAATGATTACGGGGTGATGCACGTGAAGCTCTACGAAGACATCGCCACCTTTGGCCATATCGCCACCAGCTATGCGTACCCGGTGATGGTCGATGAGCGCTACGTGATGGACCCGTCGCCGATTCCCAAATTCGACAACCCCAAGCTCGACATGAGCCCGGCCTTGATGCTGTTCGGCGCCGGTCGCGAAAAGCGCCTGTACGCGGTGCCGCCCTACACCCAGGTCACCAGTCTGGACTTCGAGGATCACCCGTTCGAAGTGCAGCAGTGGGAGCACAACTGCGCCATCTGCGGCAGCCATGAATCGTTCCTCGATGAGCTGATTCTGGATGACGCCGGGACCCAGAGTTTCGTGTGTTCCGACACCTGGTATTGCGCCCAGCGGGTCAAGGAGAACAACCAGTGAGCCAGCCGTTATTGCAAGTCCGCGACCTGTCCCTGTTGTACGGCCCGGAGAAGGGTTGCCAGGGCGTCAGTTTTGACCTGTACCCCGGCGAAGTGCTGGGCATCGTCGGCGAGTCCGGCTCGGGCAAATCCACCTTGCTCTCGCTGCTGAGCGGGCGTTTGCCACCGCAGGCGGGGAGCATCGGCTATCGCAGCAAGGACGGCGAATGGCTTGACCTCTACAGCGCCAGCGAAGCCGAGCGCCGCACCTTGCTGCGCACCGAATGGGGCTTTGTCGAGCAGAACCCCCGCGACGGCCTGCGCATGGGCGTGTCGGCCGGCGCGAATATCGGCGAGCGCCTGATGGCCCAGGGCGTGCGCAACTATGCGCAACTGCGCGGTGCCGGCCTGGACTGGCTGGGCCAGGTGGAAATCGATCCGCAGCGTATCGATGACCTGCCGCGCACTTTCTCGGGCGGCATGCAGCAGCGCCTGCAAATCGCCCGCAACCTGGTTTCCAGCCCGCGCCTGGTGTTCATGGATGAGCCTACCGGCGGCCTGGATGTGTCGGTGCAAGCGCGGCTGCTCGACCTGCTGCGCGGCCTGGTGCGTGAGCTGGACCTGGCGGTGGTGATCGTTACCCACGACCTGGCCGTGGCCCGCCTGCTCGCTGATCGCCTGATGGTGATGCGTCGCTCGCGGGTGGTGGAAACCGGGTTGACCGACCAGATCCTCGACGATCCACAACACCCTTACTCTCAACTGCTGGTGTCTTCGGTACTGCAGCCATGACGAATGCCTTGATCGAGGTCCTTGACCTCTCGAAAACCTTCACCCTGCACCAGCAGCATGGGGTGGTGCTCAACGTGCTGCGCGGCGTGGGGTTCAGCGTGCAGGCGGGCGAATGCCTGGTACTGCATGGCCAGTCCGGCGCGGGTAAGAGCACCTTGCTGCGTACCCTGTATGGCAACTATCTGCCGGCGGGCGGCAGCATCCGCGTACGTCATGCGCAGGCGTGGCTGGAGCTGGTCGGCGCGGCGCCGCGCGACATTCTGCAGGTGCGCCAGCAGACCCTCGGTTACGTCAGCCAATTCCTGCGGGTGATCCCGCGCGTGGCGTGCCTGGATGTGGTCATGGAGCCGGCGCTGGCGCGTGGCTGGTCCAAGGCCGATGCGCAGTCGCGTGCCGAGCACTTGCTGGCGCGCCTGAACATCCCCCAGCGGCTGTGGCAACTGGCGCCCGGGACCTTCTCCGGTGGCGAGCAGCAGCGCGTCAACATCGCCCGTGGCTTCATGGTGGAGTGGCCGGTGATGCTGCTGGACGAACCCACCGCGTCGCTGGATGACAGCAACCGCCAGGTGGTGCTGGAACTGATCAACGAAGCCAAGGCCGGCGGTGCCGCGCTGATCGGCATCTTCCACGACCGCGCTGCCCGTGAAGCGGTTGCCGACCGCCATTTCGACATGACCCCCACGCCCGTTGCCGAAGAGGAATACGCACATGCCCGCTGAACAGATCCTCAGTAATGCCCAGGTGGTCACCGCTGATCGCATGTTCCTCGGCTGCGTGGTGCTGCGCGACGGCAAGATCGTCGACATCGCCGAAGGTCGCAGCCAGTTGCCCCAGGCCCAGGATCTGGGCGGGGATTGCCTGCTCCCCGGCCTGGTGGAATTGCACACCGACAACCTGGAAAAACACATGACCCCGCGCCCGGGCGTGGACTGGCCGTCGACCTCGGCGGTGCTCAGCCACGATGCGCAAATTATCGCAGCGGGCATCACCACGGTGTTCGATGCGGTCTCCATCGGCGACGTGAACCCCAAGGGCAATCGCATGAAGAAGCTGCCGGCGATGCTCGACGCGATCGCTGCGGCAGAAGGCGCCGGCCTGACGCGCGCCGAGCATCACCTGCACCTGCGCTGCGAGTTGTGCCATCCCGATACCCTCAGCGTGTTCCGCGACCTGGTGGAAAACCCGCTGGTGCGCCTGGTCTCGGTGATGGACCACTCGCCGGGCCAGCGCCAGTTCGTGCTCGAATCCAAGTACCGTGAGTACTACATGGGCAAGTACCACCTCAACGACGAAACCATGGACGCTTTTATCGTGCTGCAGATGGCCAACTCGCGGGAGTACAGCGACCGTTATCGCGCGGCCATCGTCGAGCATTGCCTGGGGCGCGGCCTGTCGGTGGCCAGCCATGACGACGCGACCCTGGCGCATGTGGAAGAGTCGGCGCGCTACGGCATGACCATCGCCGAATTCCCGACCACGCTGGAGGCGGCGAAGGGGTGTCAGGCACTCAACATGAAAGTCTTGATGGGCGCGCCGAACGTGGTGCGCGGTGGGTCGCACTCGGGTAATGTGGCCGCCGCCGGCCTGGCTGCCGAGGGATTGCTGGATATACTTTCCAGTGATTACTACCCGGCCAGCCTGTTGCAGGCTGCGTTCGTGCTGGCCGACCAGCAGGACGGCGGCGACCTGTCGCGGGCGGTCAAGATGATCAGCCTGGCGCCGGCGCAAGCGGCCGGGCTGACGGATCGCGGTGAAATTGCCATTGGTCTGCGCGCGGACCTGGTACAGGCCCGCAGCCGCGAAGGGCTTCCTGTAGTGCAACAAGTCTGGCGACAGGCGAAGAGGGTGTTTTGATGGTGGGCAGGTTGATCTATCTCATCGGGCCATCCGGTTCGGGCAAGGACAGCCTGCTGGATGCCGCACGCCCGCGCTTGGCCGAGCGCGGCTGCCGCATCGTGCGCCGCGTGATCACCCGCTCGGCGGAAGCGGTGGGTGAAGCGGCCCAGGGCGTGAGCCCGCAGCAGTTCGCGGCGCTGCAGGCCGAGGGTGGGTTTGCCCTCAGTTGGCAGGCCAATGGGTTGTCCTACGGGATTCCCCGGGAAATCGACGACTGGCTGGCGGCGGGGCAGGACGTGCTGGTCAACGGCTCGCGTGCGCACCTGGCGCAGACCCGCGAGCGCTATCCGAACCTGCTGGTGCTGTTGCTGACGGTGGATCAAGCCGTGTTGCGCCAGCGCCTGGTCGCGCGAGGACGCGAGTCCCTGGCGGATATCGAGGAGCGCCTGGCACGCAATGCACGCTTCACGGCGCAACTGATCAGCGGCAATGGCGCGGGGTTGTTCGTGCTGGACAATTCCGGCCCGCTGGAACACACCGTCGAGCGCCTGCTGTGCTGCCTCGACCACGGGCACTCGGCATGCGCCTGACCCTGCTCGGCACCGGTGACGCGCGGCAAGTCCCGGTGTATGGCTGCGAGTGCGCGGCGTGCGCAATGGCGCGCAGCGATGCAAGCCTGCGCCGCCGACCGTGCAGCGCGCTGATCGAATGCGGCGACCAGCGCTGGCTGATCGACAGCGGCTTGCCCGACCTCACCGAACGTTTCCCGCCGCGCAGTTTCAACGGGATTTTCCAGACCCACTATCACGCCGATCATGCGCAAGGCTTGCTGCACTTGCGCTGGGGCCAGGGGCTGGTGATACCGGTGCACGGCCCGGCGGATCCGGAAGCTTTGTCCGACCTCTACAAGCACCCCGGCATCCTCGATTTCAGCCAGCCGTTTACCGCGTTCGAAACCCGGCAGTTCGGCGCGCTGAGCGTTACCGCGTTGCCGTTGCAACATTCCAGGCTGACCCTGGGTTACCTGCTCGAAGGCGAGGGGCGCCGCATCGCCTACCTTACCGACACCGTCGGCCTGCCGCCTGACACGCTGGCCTGGTTGCAACGCCAGCCGCTGGAAGTGCTGGTGCTGGATTGCTCCATGCCGCCGCAGCCGCAAGCTCCGCGCAATCACAATGACCTGACGCTGGCGTTGCAGAGTATTGCCGACACCGGTGCGCAGTTGGGGGTACTGACCCATGTGGGGCATACGCTGGATGCATGGCTGCTGGAACATCGGCGCGAGTTGCCACGGCATGTGACAGTGGGGTGGGATGGCCGGGTGCTTTAGCGCAGGCGCCTGTCAAGCGGCAAGGTCCTGGCCCACGGGAAAACCGCCATGAAAAAGTTGAGCGAATGTATCCGTGTCAGGGCGGCTTTGAAGCAGTAAGTGCCGGTCAATTGTGTGGGTTTATATTTTTATCGCGTGGAATCAACAGGTTTTCAGCCTCGCCCATGTGTGTCTGGTTTTTTGAAGTGCAAGTGTTTTTTCGCGTGTTTTAGCAGGTGTTGCCCCACGCCGCGCTGTTTCAGGACGAACTAAATAAAGGCTGTTGCGCACTCATTTTTGCAGGGAAATTCAATCAGCCGATGCTCACGTGTCTGGCTCATTTATCCTCTAAAAAGAGCGCAAATTCCCATGATCAGTTCTGAGTCTTTATCGCGTACACCCCCACAGCAAACCTTGCCGCTTGCCGATCCCGGACCGTTTGGCGTGGGCGCCAGCGGCAAACCGACCTACACCACCGACCAGGCGGGCAAGCACATCACCCGCGATAACCTGCACTTTCACGACCGCAATAACGACAACAAGATAGATCTTTCCTACACCGTCGATCCCACTTTCTCTGCTGCGCAGCAGCAACGTGTGCGCCAGGCCGCGCAGTCCTGGCAGGACGTGGCCAATATCAGTTTCAAGGAGCGGGCGGCAGGTGCGGACTGCACGGTTCACGTCAGGAACAACCCACGTGGAGACCGTGGCGTCGCCATCTCACCCACGCGCGCCACCAGCAGCACCACCGCGACGATTGGCACATTGAAATCAGGCAGTTCGCCGGGGCTGGACAGCCACTTTTCGCTCACCGCCGTGCATGAAATCGGACACGCCATCGGCCTGCAGCATCCGGGTAACTACAATGGCGGTGATTCCACTTATGACAAGAGCGCTGTGTATGCCGGTGACACCAAGGCGCGCAGTGTCATGAGCTACTGGTCTGAAAAGCATCAGGCCGGTCACGATTTTCGCCACTGCAACCCCAGCGCGCCGATGATGGATGACATTGCCGCGGTGCAGCGGCTGTATGGGGCCAATCACCAGACCCGCAAGACCGACACCACCTATGGCTTCAACTCCAATACCGAGCGCGAAGCCATGACCCTCAAGAGCGCCACGGACAAACCGATCTTCTGCGTCTGGGATGGCGGGGGGGACGATACCCTGGATTTTTCCGGGTTTGCCCAGAACCAGAACATCAGCCTGAAGGCCGAGTCGTTTTCCGATGTGGGTGGCTTGAAGGGCAATGTCTCCATCGCCAAAGGCTGTACGGTTGAGAACGCCATCGGCGGCGCCGGACGGGATGTGTTGACGGGCAATGACGCGAACAATCGGCTCAAGGGCGGTGCGGGGGCCGACACATTGCGCGGCGGTGGGGGCGCGGATACGTTTATCTACGACAAGGCCAGTGACTCCACACCGCAGCAGCCGGACGTGATCGAGGACTTCACCACCGGGGTCGACAGGCTCGATGTCTCGGGCGCCTTGAGAGAGGCGGGGGTCGGAGCCCTGATGTTTACTGACCGGTTCAGTGGGCGGGCCGGGGAGGCTGTGCTCAAGCATGACACTGCCACGGGTCGTTCAAGCCTGGAGATCGACCTGAAGGGCACGGGCAATGCCGGCTTCATGGTCAAGAGCATGGGCCAGATCAAGCCGGAGGATGTGCTGTGGCAGGGGCAAACGGTGCCGAAGGTCGTGCCAGCACCGGTACCGGCGCCGACGCCAGCACCCGTGCCCGCACCCGCACCACCGCTACCGGCACCGCTTGATCCGACGGCAGGCATGATTTCAGTGTTAAGCGAAATGCTCGCTACGACGCTTTCGACCTTGCTGCAGTTAGTGCTGAACGTTGTCAGGCGTTGATCAGCGCTTCGACATACTCCACAAACGCGCGTGCCTTGGCGCTCGCCATCCGGCCGGTGGGGAATATTGCCCACAAATCCCGGGGCGGCAAATGCCAGTCCGCCAGCACGCGCTTGACCTCGCCGCTGGCCAGCTCCGGCGCGAACATCCAGCTGGAAGACAGCGTCAGGCCCAGATGGCTCAGTACGGCGGCGCGCACGCCTTCCGCCGCCGTCACGCGCACGCGGCCATGGGCAACGAGCGGGTAATGCGTGTCGCCTTGGGTAAAGTTCCAGTGCGAGCCTTCGCCTCGGGTGTAGATGATCGCCTGGTGCTGCAGCAAGTCCGCCGGGGTGGCGGGCTCGCCGAAGCGTTCGAAGTAGGCCGGCGTGCCGAGGATCACGCAGGGTGATTCACCGATCTTGCGCGCCGTGAGGCTGGAGTCATCCAGGTTGCCCATGCGCAGGGCGACGTCGATGCCTTCTTCCACCAGATTGAGCGTGCGGTCATCGAGCACCACGTCGACATTCACCCCCGGGTACTGCTCCAGGAACGCGCCCAGGTGCGGAATGATATGCATGCGGGCGAAGGTCACCGCTGCGCTGATACGCAGGTTGCCCGACAGCCCGGCGCCGGCTCCCCGGGCGGCGTCGTCGGCCTCGTTGGCTTCGTCGATGGCGCGCCGGGCTTTCTCGAAAAACGCCAGGCCTGCCTCGGTGGGCGTAAGGCCACGGGTCGAACGCAACACCAGGCGCACCGCCAGGCGTGCTTCCAATTGCGCGATGCTCTTGGACACGGCGGGCTGGCCGATGCCCAGGCGCTTGGCAGCGGCCGAGAACGAACCGGTTTCGACAACGTGGACGAAAGTTTCCATGGCGGTAAGACGGTCCATCGGGTGTCCTTGGGTTATCGGGTGAGGGCGTCGAGCAGCGCCGAGGGTTCCGGGCGTTGAGTGTAATCCGGGTTGACCTCGGCGTAACGAATCACGCTGTCCTGGCCGATCACATAGCGGGCGGGCATGGGCAGTGTCCAGGCCGGATCGTCGTTGATCAGCGGCAGGTTGTTGCCCAGCGCCTTGTAGAGTTCGATCAAATAATCCGGCAATTGAAAGCGCAGCCCGAACGCATCGGCGACGTCGTTGTGGGTGTCGCTGAGGATCGGGAACCCCAGCGCGGCAATGCGCGTGGATTTGCGGCTGTTGGCGGCCGTTTGCGGCGACAGGGCCAGCAACTGGGCGCCGGCCGCTGTCAGTGTCGGCAGAAACGCCTGCAACGCCTGCAGTTCCATAGTGCAGTACGGGCACCACACACCTCGGTAGAACGTCAGCACCAGCGGCCCCTGGGCCAGCAGCCTGGCCGAGGACACCGCGTTGCCCTCGGCGTCCTTGAGGCTGAACAGCGGCGCTTTGTCTCCCACCTTGAGGGCACGTTGTGCTGCACCGCTGGCGATCAGCTCGGCGGTGGCGCGCTCCATGATCGGATGGATATGCGCGGGCGCGTTGTAGGGCGGCTTGCCCGCTTTGAAGTCAGCGCGGAAGGCATCAAGTGTGGCTTGAAGTGTCATGGCGGTAGTCCCTCGGGAGATGAGCCGGCTTGGCTGGAGGGGATGATGGGCGCGTCAGTGCGGGGGTAGAAGCGGGGTGCCGGGCATAGGATTTATGCGTTGAGGGAATGAACGCGTGCAATACCAACATCCGGTAAAACAGCCGCCAGTCGGGATCCCTGATTCTGTGCTTGAGTAAAGATAACTCTAGGGTTATTTTTATTCCGACCAAGCCAAGGAGGCTGCGGTGCAAAGCAGGCTATTGATCAAGGAGCTGCAAGAGGCGGGTTGGGTGCTGGATCGGGTCACGGGCAGTCATCACATTTTTACTCACCGCTATAACCCGTACACGATCCCGGTGCCGCACCCCAAGAAGGACCTGCCGCTGGGCACCGTCAGAAGCATCAGGAAACGCGCCGGGCTGTTTCAGTTCTAAGGAGAGCATTCATGCAATACCCAATCTGTATCGAATGGGGCGATGACTTTACCGCCACCGGTATTCAGATCCCCGATATTCCAGGCGCGGTCACCGCTGGGGACAGTTTCGAAGAGGCGTACAACGCCGCCGTGGAAGTCGCGCACATCATGCTGCAAGAAATCGCCGCCGAAGGTGGGCCGATTCCGATGCCCACGTCGGTGGCCAATCATCACGCCCATGAAGACTACGCCGGGATGGGCTGGGGCATGCTCGAGTTGGACATCTCGCCCTATCTGGGCAAGACCGAGAAGGTCAACGTGACCTTGCCCGGTTATGTCATCCAGCGCATCGACCGTTATGTGCGCGAGCACAAGGTCAAAAGCCGCTCGTCATTCCTGGCGGACGCGGCCTTGGAGAAGCTGGTGCGCTCCTGAGGGCGATCAGGCCGTGGCGACCGTGACCTGGCGCGAAGCGCTCAGGAAGCGCAACAGCGCCACCAGCGGGAACGCACTGCCCACCAGCATCACGCCCAGCCAGCCACCGTGCTCGTAGACGCTGCTGGCAATCGCCGAGCCGAAGGCGCCGCCGATGAAGATGCTGGTCATGTACAACGCGTTGAGGCGGCTGCGGCTGTTGGCGTCGAGGGCATAGATCGCGCGTTGGCCGAGGACCATGTTCATCTGCACGCAGAAGTCCAGGACCACGCCGGTCACCGCCAGGCCGATCACGCTGTACAGCGGGTGCACGAAGGCTGGCAGGAAGCTCAACACGGCAAACAGCATGGCCAGCAGTGAGGCGCGGTGAGTGTGGCCGGCATCGGCCAGGCGGCCGGCGATGGGCGCAGCGATGGCACCCAGGGCACCGACCAGTGCGAACAACGCGATCTCACTTTGGCTCAGCCCATGATTGCGCGCCAGCTCCAGCGGTGCGGCGGTCCAGAACAGGCTGAAGGTGGCAAACATGCAGCCCTGGTAGAACGCACGTTGGCGCAGCAGGGGTTGTTCACGCAACAAGGTGCCGAGCGAGCCGAGCAGTTGGCCATAGCTGGCGCTGTGGTCAGGCTGGCGTTTGGGGATGGTCAGCATCAGCACCACGCTGATGAACGCCATCAACGCGGCCGCCGCCATGAACATCGCCCGCCAGCCGAAGTGGTCCGCGACCACGCTGGACACCGGCCGCGCCAGCAGAATGCCGAGCAGCAGCCCGCCCATGATGCTGCCCACCACCCGGCCACGGGATTCGGCGGGTGCCAGGTGGGCGGCCAGCGGGATCAGGATTTGCACCGACACCGAACTGAAGCCGATCAGCAACGACACCAGCAGGAACAGGTTCGGCTGCTCGGTGAAGGCTGCGCCCAGCAGGCTCGCAATGGCCACCACGGTGGTGGTGATCATCAGCTTGCGGTTTTCCAGCAGGTCGCCCAGCGGTACCAGGAAAAACAGGCCGAGGGCATAACCGATTTGCGTCAGGGACACGATCAGGCTGGCCATCGCCGGGGTGAGGCCGATGTCCGGTGCGATCAGTTCGATGATCGGCTGCGCGTAGTAGATGTTGGCGACGATGGCGCCGCAGCAGAACGCAAACAGCATCACCATCGCGCGGGTCATGGTGGTTGTAGGGTGTGAGGTAGCGTTCATGGTGTTCTCATAAAAGCGGAGGAAGTAGGCGAGCGAGAGTAGAGACAAGGTGCAACGGCGAGTAGGCCGCTGGTGGTGATAACACTCATGCCGGGAATTAATGACTGAAACGTTAACTTTCGCGTCGAACGGCAATGATACATTCAGACACAACTGCCGAAACAGGAAATCCATTGCGATGAAGATCACGTTGAACAAGATGCTCCTGGCTTCCACCCTTGCCGCCGCCATGGCTGTCGGCCTGGCGAACGCGGCCGATGCCCCACGCGTGGGTGTGCGTGGCGCCATCACGGCGATCGACGGCGACGCGATGCACGTCAAGGTCAACAGTGGTGAAGACGTCACCGTGCACCTGACAAAAGACACTCAGGTCCGTGCCGTAACGCTGGCGAAGATCGACGAGATCAAGCCCGGCAGCTACATCGGCTCGGCTGCCATGCCCAACGCCGACGGCACCCTGACTGCCCTCGAAGTGCATGTGTTCCCGCCGGCGATGGCCGGCACGGGCGACGGGCACCGGGCGTTCGACCTCAAAGAAGGCAGCAGTATGACCAACGGCACGGTCGGCGACCTGGTGGTCAGCAACGGGCGGACGTTGACCGTCAAATACAAAGGGGGCGAGCAGAAGATCGTGGTGCCGGATGATGTGCCGATCGTCAACCTGGAGCCAGGCGACCGCAGCTTGCTCAAGCCGGGGGTGAAGGTGGTGATGTTTGCGGCGAAGGACGCGGACGGGACGGTGACGGCGCAGGCTATCTCGGCCGGCAAAGATGGCGTGACACCGCCGATGTAAGGGCCAGGCGCATCCCCCAATGCAGGCGCTGGCTGGCCTGCGACAGCATCACCTCGGTATGCCTGATACGTTGAGGTGTCTGCATCGCAGGCCAGCCAGCTCCCACACGGGGCTGCGTTTGTTCAGTTATTGACCGCTGTAGATCTGGTCGAAAACACCGCCATCATTGAAGTGGGTTTTCTGCACGGTGCGCCAGTCGCCGAAGGTCTTCTCTACCGAGAGGAATTCGACTTTCGGGAAGCGGTCGGTGTACTTGGCCAGTACCTTCGCGTCGCGTGGGCGCAGGTAGTTGTTGGCGGCGATTTCCTGGCCTTCCGGCGACCACAGGTACTTCAGGTAGTCTTCGGCGGCCGCGCGGGTGCCTTTCTTCTCGACCACTTTGTCGACCACCGACACCGGCGGCTCGGCTTCGGCAGAGACGCTTGGGTAGATCACTTCGAACTGATCACGGCCGAATTCGCGGGCGATCATTTCTGCTTCGTTTTCAAAGGTCACCAGCACGTCGCCGATCTGGTTGGTCATGAACGTGGTGGTCGCGGCGCGGCCACCGGTGTCCAGCACAGGTGCCTGCTTGAACAGCTTGCCGACAAAGGCCTTGGCCTTGTTCTCGTCGCCGCCGTTTTTCAGCACGTAGCCCCAGGCCGACAGGTAGGTGTAGCGGCCGTTACCGGAAGTCTTCGGGTTGGGCACGATCACTTGCACGCCGTCTTTCAACAGATCCGGCCAGTCTTTCAGGGCTTTGGGGTTGCCTTTGCGCACGATAAACACCGTGGCGGAGGTGAACGGCGCGCTGTTGTTCGGCAGGCGCGTGACCCAGTTGTCCGGCACCAGCTTGCCATTGTCGGCGAGGGCGTTGATGTCGGTGGCCATGTTCATGGTGATCACGTCAGCCGGCAGGCCGTCGATCACCGAGCGCGCTTGTTTGCTGGAGCCGCCGAAGGACATCTGCAGGGTCAGCTTGTCGTTCGGGTGCTCGGCGTCCCAGTGTTTCTGGAAGGCGGCGTTGTAGTCCTTGTAGAAATCGCGCATCACGTCATACGAGACGTTGAGCAGAGTGACCGGGGCTGCCTGGACGGCGCCCGCCAGGGCAAGGCCGGCGGCCAGTAGAGAGGCGCTAACGAGTTTTTTCACTGCTCATTCCTTGTTGTTCGAGAAGGTTATCGATTGAGTGAGGGCATTTTGCCAGCGACTATAGCTGGGCCTGCATAGACGCTTAAAGATTAAAACGCACTTTGCTTATTCCACTTTCTTAAACAGCGCATTGCCACAGCGCGAGCAGAACGCCGCGTTGGGCTCGTGGCTGTTCTTGTTGCACACCGGGCAGTCGGTTTGCAGCTGCTCACCGCGCATGGCACTGGCCAGTTCGGCGGTAAAAATCCCCGTCGGCACGGCGATGATCGAGTAACCGGTGATCATCACCAGTGACGAAATCACCTGGCCCAGCGGGGTCTTGGGCACGATATCGCCAAAGCCCACGGTGGTCAGGGTCACGATCGCCCAATAGATGCCCTTGGGGATGCTGGTAAACCCGTGTTCCGGGCCTTCGATCACGTACATCAAGGTGCCGAATACGGTGACCAGGGTGCACACGCTGACCAGGAACACCACGATCTTCTGCTTGCTGCCGCGCAGCGCGGCCATCAGGTAATTGGCCTGCTTGAGGTAAGGGCTGAGCTTGAGCACGCGGAAGATCCGCAGCATCCGGATGATGCGGATGATCAGCAGGTACTGGGCGTCGCTGTAATACAGCGCGAGGATGCCGGGGACGATGGCGAGCAAATCCACCAGCCCATAGAAGCTGAAGGCATAGCGCAGCGGCTTGGGCGAGCAGTAGAGGCGCAGGCCGTACTCGATGGCGAAAATGATGGTGAAGCCCCACTCGATATAGGCCAGCACGTCGGCGTAGTTGTCGTGGACGGTCTGGATACTGTCGAGGATCACAATCACCAGGCTGGCGAGGATGATCAGCAGCAAGGTGCTGTCGAAGCGCCGGCCGGCCGCTGTGTCGCTTTGAAAAACCATGACGTAGAGCCGCTGACGCCAGTCGTTGTTGCTGTCCATAAAGGCCGCCTGAATCGAATATCGAGCAAGCCTAGGGGGATTCGAAGGGGCTGTCCATGCGGGGTTTACCCAGCATCCGGCGACCGGCACGCACCAGCCAGCACGCGAGGATGAACGGGGCGGTCAACGCCGGCAGGTGCAGCGCAGCAAAGCCTGGGGTGAGGACGATTGCCAGCAGGATGCCGAGCAGCGGTTGCCAGGCGTGGCGGCGCGTCTGGCACAGGGCCAGGGCCGCCAGCGCGGGGTTGTAGCTGTGCAGGCCGAGCAGGGCGCTGGCGGTCTCGTCGAGCAGCAGCGCGATCAGCACTCCGCAGAGGGCGCCGGTCAAGGCCCAGAGGGCGGCACGCCGATTGGCCAGCCACAGGCCAAGCGCGATCAGCGCACCGGCCAGGGGCTGGTCGAGCAGCATGATTTGCGCGAGCCCGGTGAAGGGCGCGGCCAGGACGGCCAGGGTGTCGGCTTCGCCGAGTGCAAACGTGCTCGGCGGCACGCTGCCCAGCAACAGCCAGCCCAGGCCGACAAACGGCGCGGTGTAGGCGGGCAGGTCATCGGGGCGGGTTGCGTGTTTGAGCCATTGTCGCGTGAGCATCGCACTCAAGCCGCCGCACGCCAGGATCAGCGGTGGCAGTAGGGCCGACCAGGCAAAGTGCTGGCTGATCAGCAAACCCAGCAGTACGCCGTTGTAGCTATACAGTCCGGCCTGGCGTTCGGCCTTGGGATAACCCCGGCGCTGGGCCGTGAGCAAACCGGCGACGCCTCCCAGCAACGCCCCACCGAGCAGGGCCGGGGCGCCGATCAGGATGGCCAGCAGGCACAGCAGGCCACACAGGGGATGGCGCTGCAGGAAGATCTGGCTGAAGCCGTTGAGCAAGGCTTCGGCCCAGTCGGGGCAGGATTGGTTGGGCATGGCGGATGAGTCTGAGGGACCGAGTTGCCCCCAATCGCCGGCAAGCCAGCTTCACATTTGAATCGGTTCACCAATCAAAATGTGGGTGCCGGGCTTGCCCGCGATGAGGCCTGAACAGACGCTAGATCAACGTCTCGATACGCAGCGAATTGGTCGACCCCGGTTGCCCGAACGGCACTCCCGCGGTAATCACCAACGTATCCCCACGCTGCGCCATCCCCTGGGCCTGGGCGATCTCCAGCGCGGTCGAACACACTTCATCGACCTGGCGCAGCCGATCATTGACCACCGAATGCACGCCCCACGCCACGCTCAAGCGGCGCGCAGTGGAGAGGTTCGGCGTGAGGTTGAGGATCGGCGCCACCGGCCGTTCCCGCGCCGCGCGCAGGCTGGAGCTGCCGGACTCGCTGTAGTTCACCAGCACCGCCACCGGCAGGATGCTGCTGATCCGCCGGATCGCACAGCTGATGGCGTCCGACACCGTGGCGTCCGCCTTGGGCCGGCTGACGTCCAGTTGCGTCTGGTAGTCCGGGCCGTTTTCGACCTGGCGGATGATCTTGCTCATCATCTGCACGGCTTCCAGGGGGTACTCGCCGGACGCGGTTTCCGCCGACAGCATCACCGCATCGGCGCCTTCGGCCACGGCGTTGGCGACATCGGTGACTTCGGCGCGAGTCGGTGCCGGGGAGAAACGCATGGACTCGAGCATCTGCGTGGCCACCACCACCGGCTTACCCAGCTGGCGGCAGGTGCTGATGATGTCTTTCTGGATCTGCGGCACGCTCTCGGCGGGCACTTCCACACCCAGGTCGCCCCTGGCCACCATGATCGCGTCGCTCAGCTCGGCGATTTCCTGCAGGCGCTGCACGGCCGAGGGTTTCTCGATCTTGGCCATCAGGAACGCTTTGTCGCCGATCAACTCACGGGCTTCGCGGATGTCTTCCGGGCGCTGCACGAACGACAGCGCCACCCAGTCCACACCCAGCTCCAGGCCGAACCTCAGGTCGCTGCGATCCTTGGCGGTGAGCGGGCTGAGTTCCAGCAGCGCCTGTGGGACATTCACACCTTTGCGGTCGGACAATTCGCCGCCATTCAGCACCGTGGTGTCGATGGCATCCGCATGCTTGGTGATGACTCGCAGGCGCAGTTTGCCGTCATCCAGCAGCAGGTCCATGCCCGGCTCCAGCGCCGCGATGATTTCCGGGTGCGGCAGGTTGATACGGCGCTGGTCGCCCGGTGTGGGGTCCAGGTCCAGGCGCAGGGCCTGGCCACGCACCAATTGCACCTTGCCTTCGGCAAAGCGCCCGACCCGCAGCTTCGGTCCTTGCAGGTCCATGAGGATGCCCAGCGGGTAGTTCAGCTGGCGCTCGACCTGGCGAATCCACTGGTAGCGCTGGGCGTGATCGGCGTGCTCGCCGTGGCTGAAGTTGAGGCGGAAGATATTCACGCCGGCCTCCACCAGCTCGCGGATATCATCGATACCGTCGGTGGCCGGGCCCAGGGTGGCGAGGATTTTGACCTTCTTGTCAGGCGTCATGTTTGGCAGTCTCAAGGATCAGGATGGCGCGGAAATCATTGACGTTGGTGCGCGTCGGTTCGGTGACGATCAAGCCCTCGAGCGCGGCGAAATAGCCGTAGCCGTTGTTGTTATCCAGCTCATCGCTGGCCGACAGGCCCAAGGCCTCGGCGCGGGCATAGCTGCAGGGGGTCATGATGGCGCCGGCGTTGTCTTCGGAGCCGTCGATGCCGTCGGTATCACCGGCCAGGGCGTACACGCCCGGCAAGCCCTTGAGGCTGTCGGTCAGGCTCAGCAGGAATTCGGCATTGCGCCCGCCACGGCCATTGCCGCGCACGGTGACGGTGGTTTCGCCACCGGAGAGGATCACGCAGGGCGCCGCCAGTGGCTGGCCATGCTGCACGATTTGTCGGGCGATGCCGGCGTGCACCTTGGCCACGTCCCGCGCTTCGCCTTCAAGGTCGCCGAGGATCAGCGGGCTGAACCCGGCCTGGCGGACTTTCACCGCGACCGCTTCGAGGGATTGCTGCGGGCGCGCGATCAATTGGAAGTGGCTGCGCGCGAGTGCCGGGTCACCCGGCTTGACGGTTTCCGAGGCCGGGTTCTGCAACCAGCTGCGTACCGAGGCGGGGGCGTCGATGCCGTAGCGCTTGAGGATCGCCAGCGCCTGTTGCGACGTGCTCGGGTCGCCAACGGTGGGGCCGGAAGCAATCACCGTGGCCTGGTCGCCCGGCACATCGGAAATCGCATAGGTGTAGACCGTCGCCGGCCAGGCCGCCTTGGCCAGTCGGCCGCCCTTGATCGCCGAGAGGTGCTTGCGCACGCAATTCATCTCGCCAATGGTGGCGCCGGATTTGAGCAGGGCTTTGTTGATGGCTTGCTTGTCGGCCAGGGTGATGCCTTCGGCGGGCAGGGCGAGCAGTGCAGAGCCGCCGCCAGACAGCAGGAAGATCACGCGGTCGTCTTCAGTCAGGTTGCTGATCAAGGCCAGCACGCGTTTGGCCACGGCGAGGCCGGCGGCATCGGGGACCGGGTGGGCGGCCTCGACCACTTCGATTTTCTTGCACGGCGCGCCGTGGCCGTAGCGCGTGACCACCAGGCCGGAGACTTCGCCCTGCCAGGCGTTTTCCACCACCAGGGCCATGGCGGCGGCGGCTTTGCCGGCGCCGATCACGATCACGCGGCCGCTGCGGTCGGTGGGCAGATAAGGTTCGAGGACTTGCCGGGGGTGGGCGGCGTCGATGGCTGTGGCAAACAGCGCGCGAAGCAGGTGTTGCGGATCGACCGACATAAGCGGGCTCCCGGGGGATTCTTGTTATTAGGGGGGCATCAATTCCAGGCTGGAATGCGATCAAATGTGGGAGCGGGCTTGCTCGCGAATGCGTTCTGACATTCAACATCCATGCTGACGGATACACCGCTTTCGCGAGCAAGCCCGCTCCCACATTCGACCGCACTCAAAGGTGGAAGCGGGGTGGGTTACTTATCGCGAATCGAAAAATTCGCCATATGCTCCAGCCCCTTGATCAGCGCCGAATGGTCCCAGTTGCCGCCGCCGATCGCCGTGCAGGTGCTGAACACCTGTTGGGTGCCGGCGGTGTTCGGCAGGTTGATCCCCAGCTCCTTGGCACCGGCCAGGGCCAGGTTCAGGTCCTTCTGATGCAGGTTGATGCGGAAGCCCGGATCGAAGGTGCCCTTGATCATGCGCTCGCCATGCACTTCGAGGATCTTCGAGGAGGCAAAGCCACCCATCAGCGCTTCACGTACTTTGGCCGGGTCGGCGCCGTTCTTCGAGGCGAACAGCAGCGCTTCGGCCACCGCCTGGATATTCAGCGCGACGATGATCTGGTTAGCCACCTTGGCCGTCTGGCCATCGCCATTGCCACCCACCAGGGTGATGTTCTTGCCCATGCTCTGGAACAGGGGCAGGGCGCGTTCGAAGGTCTGCGGCTCGCCACCGACCATGATGCTCAGGGTGCCGGCCTTGGCGCCGACTTCACCGCCGGACACTGGCGCATCCAGGTACTGCGCGCCGGTCTGGTTGATCTTGGCGGCGAACGCCTTGGTGGCGGTGGGGGAGATCGAACTCATGTCGATCACCACCTTGTTGGGTGACAGGCCGGCGGCGACACCGTCGGCGCGGAACAGCACGTCATCGACCTGCGGGGTGTCGGGCACCATGACGATGACGAACTCGGCTTCCTGGGCGACTTGCTGCGGGTTGGCCAACGCGATGGCACCCGCACCGATCAGCTCGGCCGGCGCCTTACCATGATGCTCGGAGAGAAACAGTTGGTGACCTGCTTTCTGCAGGTTGGCGGCCATGGGTTGGCCCATGATGCCGGTGCCGATGAATCCGATTTTAGCCATGACGAAAATCCTCTCTTTATTCGATGTGAGAGCTGCTTTTTGTGGGAGCTGGCTTGCCTGCGATGGCATTACCTCGGTTTAACTGAGAGACCGAGTTGCCTGCATCGCAGGCAAGCCAGCTCCCACACAAGCCCTGCTTTCACATTGGGTTTTGTGTTGTTCAGTCAGATCGCGTTGTGGGTTTTGAGCCAGCCCAAACCCGCTTCGGTGGTGGTCAGCGGCTTGTATTCACAGCCGACCCAACCCGGGTAACCGATGCGGTCCAGATGCTCGAACAGGAAGCGATAGTTGATCTCGCCGGTACCCGGCTCATTGCGCCCGGGGTTGTCCGCCAGCTGGATATGGTTGATCTCGCCCAGGTGCGCGGCCATGGTGCGGGCCAGGTCGCCTTCCATGATTTGCATGTGATAGATGTCGTATTGCAGGAACAGGTTGGCGCTGCCCACTTGCTCGCGAATCGACAGGGCCTGCGCGGTGTTGTTGAGGTAGAAGCCCGGGATGTCGCGGGTGTTGATGGCTTCCATCACCAGCTTGATGCCCACCGCTTGCAGCTTGTCGGCCGCGTACTTGAGGTTGGCGACAAACGTCTTTTCCAGGGTTGCATCATCGACACCGGCAGGCCGGATCCCCGCCAGGCAGTTGATCTGGGTATTGCCCAGCACCTCGGCGTAGGCGATGGCCAGGTTGACCCCGGCGCGGAACTCCTCGACCCGATCCGGGTGGCACGCCAGGCCGCGCTCGCCCTTGGCCCAATCACCGGCCGGCAGGTTGAACAGCACTTGGGTCAGGCCATGGGCGTCAAGTTGTGCCTTGATTTCGGCGGAGCTGAACTCATACGGGAACAGGTACTCGACCCCTTCGAAACCGGCCTCGGCGGCGGCTTTGAAGCGGGCGAGAAAGTCCTGCTCGGTAAACAGCATGGACAGGTTGGCGGCAAAGCGCGGCATAGGGTTCTCCTTAATCGAGCAGGGAAATGGCAGTCGGCGCATCGTTGCCGACCAGGGCCAGATCTTCGAATTCGTTGACGGCGTTGATCTCGGTGCCCATGGAAATATTGGTCACGCGCTCCAGGATGATCTCGACGATCACCGGCACCTTGAATTCCTCGATCATCTCCTGCGCCTTGCGCAGGGCCGGCTGGATCTGGCCCGGCTCGAACACGCGCAGGGCCTTGCAACCCAGGCCTTCGGCGACGGCGACGTGGTCGACGCCATAACCGTTGAGCTCCGGGGCGTTGAGGTTGTCGAAGGACAGCTGGACGCAGTAGTCCATTTCAAAACCGCGCTGGGCCTGGCGGATCAGCCCCAGGTAGGAGTTGTTCACCACCACGTGGATGTACGGCAGCTTGAATTGCGCGCCCACCGCCAGCTCTTCGATCATGAACTGGAAGTCATAGTCACCGGACAACGCCACCACCTTGCGGCTCGGGTCGGCCTTGACCACGCCGAGCGCTGCGGGGATGGTCCAGCCCAACGGGCCGGCCTGGCCGCAGTTGATCCAGTGGCGCGGCTTGTACACGTGGAGGAATTGCGCGCCGGCAATCTGCGACAGGCCGATGGTGCTGACGTAGCAGGTGTCTTTGCCGAACACCTGGTTCATCTCTTCGTACACCCGTTGCGGCTTGACCGGCACCGCGTCGAAGTGGGTCTTGCGCTGCAGGGTGGCCTTGCGCTGCTGGCAATCATGCAGCCAGGCGCTGCGGTCCTTGAGCTTGCCGGCGGCTTTCCACTCGCGCGCCACTTCAATGAACAGGGTCAGCGCGGAACCGGCGTCGGAGACGATGCCCAGGTCCGGGGTGAACACGCGGCCAATCTGCGTCGGCTCGATGTCGACGTGAATGAACTTGCGGCCTTCGGTGTAGACCTCCACCGAACCGGTGTGGCGGTTGGCCCAGCGGTTGCCGATGCCTAGCACCACGTCCGACTTGAGCATCGTCGCGTTGCCATAGCGGTGGGAGGTTTGCAGGCCGACCATGCCGACCATCAGCGGGTGGTCGTCGGGGATGGTGCCCCAGCCCATCAGGGTCGGGATCACCGGGATACCAGTGAGTTCGGCGAACTCCACCAGCAGTTCGCTGGCGTCGGCATTGATCACGCCACCGCCGCTGACCAGCAACGGCCGCTCGGCGGCATCGAGCAGGGCCAGGGCTTTTTCCACCTGGATGCGGGTTGCCAGCGGCTTGGCCAGGGGCAGCGGCTGGTAGGCGTCGATGTCGAATTCGATCTCGGCCATCTGCACGTCGAACGGCAGGTCGATCAACACCGGGCCTGGGCGGCCGGAGCGCATTTCGTAGAAGGCTTTCTGGAACGCGTAGGGCACCTGGCCAGGTTCGAGCACGGTGGTCGCCCACTTGGTCACGGGCTTGACGATGCTGGTGATGTCGACGGCCTGGAAGTCTTCCTTGTGCATCCGTGCACGCGGGGCTTGGCCGGTGATGCACAGGATCGGGATCGAGTCCGCCGAAGCGCTGTAGAGGCCCGTGACCATGTCGGTGCCCGCCGGGCCCGAAGTGCCGATGCACACGCCGATATTGCCGGCCTTGGTGCGGGTGTAACCCTCGGCCATGTGCGAGGCGCCTTCAACGTGGCGAGCAAGGACGTGATCGATGCCACCGACCTTCTGCAAGGCCGAATACAGCGGGTTGATCGCGGCGCCAGGGATACCGAAGGCGGTGTCCACGCCTTCACGGCGCATCACCAGGACGGCGGCTTCGATTGCTCTCATTTTGCTCATGATTTTGGTGCCTCTTGCGTTTTGTAATTGTATACAAGTGGTGTCTGGATAAAGTGTATTCACGGCGAGCGGCGCAGGTCAATCCATTTTGTTCGCGGCCCTTTGCGTTCGTCGGAAGGCATTTTTTCGACGTATGGAGTGTTTGTGCGAAATTATTGTATACAAAATTAATTGTCATTGTGTTCTATTTGTTTGATCGAGCATCTGATCAGACAGACCTCCACCGCTTTCCCAATAACAAAAGAAGGACGGCACCATGAGCGCTTTAACCTTGAAAATCGCCACCCAGCTCGCCAGTCAGGCCCTCAACGCAGGGCGCACGCTGTCGACGGCGCCGCTGACCATCGCGGTCCTCGACAGCGGCGGCCACTTGATCACCCTGCAACGCGAAGACGGCGCCAGCCTGCTGCGCCCGCAGATCGCCATCGGCAAGGCCTGGGGCGCGATTGCGCTGGGCAAGGGCTCGCGCTTGTTGGCACTGGACGCGCAGCAGCGCCCGGCGTTTATCGCGGCATTGAACAGCCTGGGGCAGGGCAGCGTGGTCCCGGCACCGGGCGGGGTATTGATTCGAGATCGAGAGGGGGTGGTACTGGGGGCGATCGGGATCAGTGGCGACACATCGGATATCGACGAGCAATGCGCGATCACCGCAATCGAGGGCGTGGGGTTGCTGGCGGATGCGGGGGTGCCCGCGTGAGTTGAAGTGACGGTGCGGGCCTCTTCGCGAGCAAGCCCGCTCCCACATTTTGAATGCATTCCAAGTGTGGGAGCGGGCTTGCTCGCGAAAGCGGCGACGCGGTCTCGGCACTAAACCCAGATCGCATCCCACAGCGGATAGTCGCTGATTCGTTCTACCAAGTTGGCCCGCAATGGATTAGCCACCACATACCGGGCCATTTTCACCAGGTCGTCTTCCTTTCGTAGCGCACGATCATGAAAGCTGGTTTGCCAAAGCCTGCCTTTGCGACCGCTGGCGCCGTTAACGGTGCGGGTGCTTTTGGATTTCACCTGGCACATCAGGTCTCCCAAGGAGCCTTTTTGCAGTTCGATCAGCCAGTGGAAATGGTCTGGCATCACCACCCAGGCCAGGGAGTTGGCCAGCCCTTGGTACTGGGCGAGCCGGAATTGCCCGACCACCAGGCGGCCGAGGTGGAAGTCGCGAAATATCGGCAGGCGTTCGTGGGTGTTGGTGGTGATCAGGTAGACACGGTTCGGTTCGCTGAACCGCCCGATACGCAGGCGGTGTGAAGTGGCTAAATCAGGCATTCCTTGGCCTCTCTTCAAGTGGTGTCCTGAGAGGCTAGATCCCGCCGATCAATGCTGGGCGCCAGGCTTTTGGCAGGATGTGTCTGGAAGGCCGCTTTCGCGAGCAAGCCCGCTCCCACTGGGGGTGGAGGGATTCGAACATTTTGTGTTCAACACCTTAGAAATGCAGGCGCTGGCTTGCCTGCGATGCAGACACCCCCCTCCATCAGTCCGGCTCACACCCCTTGAGCACCAACCGGATGATCGTCTGCGCCGCCGCTTCATAGTCCGCCTCGTCCAATTTGGCCTTTCCGGTCACCGCCGAGATTTGCCAATCGAAATCCGCATAGGTCTGCGTCGCTGCCCAGATGCTGAACATCAGGTGATTGGGGTCAATGGCGGCGATCAGGCCGCGATCTACCCAGTTCTGGATGCAGTCGATGTTGTGCTTGGCCTGGGCGTTGAGTTGTTCAACCTGGTCGGCACTGAGGTGTGGCGCGCCGTGCATGATTTCGCTGGCGAATACCTTGGAGGCGAAGGGCAGGTCGCGGGAGATGCGGATTTTCGAGCGGATGTAGTTGCTCAGCACCACCGACGGCTCACCCTCGGGATTGAACGGCGTGGACGCTGCCAGGATCGGCTCGATAATGCTTTCGAGCACCTCGCGATAGAGGTTGTCCTTGGACTTGAAGTAGTAATAGACATTGGGCTTGGGCAGCCCGGCCTTGGCGGCGATGTCGCTGGTTTTGGTCGCGGCGAAGCCCTTGTCGGCAAACTCCTCGCTGGCCGCCCGCAGGATCTTTTCTTTGTTGCGCTCGCGAATGGTGCTCATAAACCAGGGTTTTCCTTGCCAGGACAGGCGGTTGCGCATGGTAGCACCGGCCTTGCGCAGCGCTCAAGAATCCTACTCCAGGCCTTGCAGGCCGGGGGCTTGCGTCAGATTGTCTGTCTTGATGCTGAACGCATTCAAGGTTGTACAGGCTTACGCCGGGCGTGCTGCTAGAGTTCAGGTCAGCCACCGACTCATTGCAGCGGTCGGTCTATCCTGATTTCGGCGTTCGAGAGAGAAACCGTGGAGAAAAGCAAACGACGCACGTTCGCCTGGCTGGCGGGCGTCGTCCTGGTGGTACTGGCGATTGTCCTGGGTCTCCATTTCTTCACCGCGCAGCACAAGGGCAAGCCTGCACCCACAGGTGAACCGGTGGCCGTGGTGCCCGTCGCCTTGCAGGATGTGCCGGTGTACATCGACGCCCTCGGCACCGTGACCCCGACACGCAGCGTCACGGTGGTCAGCCAGGTCGACGGCATCCTCAGCAGCGTCGAATTCAAGGAAGGCCAGCACGTCAGCAAGGGCCAGGTCATCGCCCGCATCGACGACCGTGCGCTCAAGGCGCAATTGGCTGTGGCCAAGGGCACGCTGGCGCACGACCAGGCGGTATTGAGCAATGCCCAGCGCGACCTGGCCCGCTATCGCGACCTGGTCAAGGCCGGCTCCACCAGCCAGCAAACCCTCGACACCCAGGCCGCCCTGGTGCAGGAGCAGCAGGGCACCGTCGCCGCCGACCAGGGCAATGTGCAAAACCTCGACGTGCAACTGAGCTACTGCACCATCACCTCGCCGGTCGATGGCGTGGTTGGCCTGCGGCTGGTCGACCCCGGCAACTACGTGACCACTACCAGCACCACCGGCATTGTGGTCATTACCCAGATGAACCCGGCCACGGTGGTGTTTGCCGTGCCCGAAGATGACCTGGGCAGCATCGACCAGGCCATGGCCCGTGGCAGCGTGACCGTGCTGGCCTACGACCGCAATAAAAAGACCCTGCTGGCCACCGGCAGCCTGCTGGCCCTGGATAACCAGGTCGACACCAGCACCGGCACGATCAAGGTCAAGGCGCAGTTCGACGACGCAGGTGATGCGCTGTTCCCCAACCAATTCGTCAACGCGCGTCTCAAGGCCGACACCTTGAGCCAGGTCGCCGTGGTGCCGACCCGGGCGATCCAGCACGGCAGCAAGGGGGATTTCGTGTTTGTGGTCAACGGCGACAAGGCCGCGCTGCGCAACGTCAAGACCGGGCCGTCGATGGGCGATGTCTCGGCGATCCTCGACAACGGCGTCAAGCCTGGCGAGCAGGTGGTCACCGAAGGTGCCGATAAACTTGACGACGGTTCGCCGGTAAAAGTCGTCGCCCAGTAAGGAGCTGCCGGTCATGAATGTCTCGCGGCCCTTTATCGAACGCCCGGTGGCAACCACGCTGATGATGGTGGCCGTGCTCTTGCTCGGGTTGCTCGGGTACCACTTGCTGTCGGTGTCGGCGTTGCCCGAGGTCGATTACCCGACCATCCAGGTCTTCACCCAATACCCCGGCGCCAGCCCGGATGTGGTCAGCTCCTCGATCACCGCGCCGCTGGAGCGCCAGCTCGGCGAGATGCCGGGGCTCAAGTCGATGAACTCCACCAGCTCCGACGGCGCCTCGGTGGTGACCCTGCAATTCGACTTGTCGTTGTCCCTGGACGTCGCCGAACAAGAAGTGCAGGCGGCGATCAACGCGGCCGGTACCTTCCTGCCGGCGAACCTGCCGTACCCGCCGGTCTACAGCAAGGTCAACCCGGCGGACGCGCCGGTGCTGACGCTGTCGCTGACCTCCGATGTGCTGCCGCTGACCAAGATCGAAGACCTGGCCGACACGCGCCTGGCGCAGAAAATTTCGCAGATCACCGGCGTCGGCCTGGTCACCATCAGCGGCGGCCAGCGCCCGGCGGTGCGGGTCGAGGCCAATACCTCGGCGCTGAACAGTCTCGGCCTGTCCCTGGATGACTTGCGCACCTCGCTGGGCACCGCCAACGTCAACCAGGCCAAGGGCAATATCGACGGCAAGTTCCAGGCGTATTCCATCGGCGCCAACGACCAACTGCAATCGGCCGAGGAGTACCGCGACCTGGTGATCGCCTACAAGAACGGCGCGCCGATTCGCCTGTCGCAGATCGCCAGTTCGACCCAGGGCGCCGAGAATCCGCGCCAGGCCGCCTGGACCAACAGCACGCCGTCGATTGTGTTGAATATCCAGCGCCAGCCTGGCGCCAACGTGATCCAGGTGGTCGACCGCGTGCAGCAATTGCTGCCCAAGCTGCGCGCCAGTTTGCCTGCCACATTGAAGGTCGACGTGCTCACCGACCGCACCCAGACCATCCGCGCGTCGGTCACCGATGTGCAGTACGAATTGGCCATGGCCATCGCGCTGGTGGTGATCGTGATTTTCATCTTCCTGCGCAACGTCGCGGCGACGATCATTCCGGCGGTGACCATCCCGCTGACGCTGGTGGGTACGCTGGCGGTGGCCTATGCCCTGGGCTTTTCCCTCAACAACCTGACGCTGATGGCGCTGACCATCGCCATCGGTTTCGTGGTGGATGACGCGATCGTGATGATCGAAAACATCACGCGCTACCTGGAGGCTGGTGACTCGCCGCTGGAGGCGGCCCTCAAGGGCTCGGCGCAGATCGGCTTCACGATCATCTCGCTGTCGATTGCGCTGATCGCGGTGATGATCCCGTTGCTGTTCATGGGCGATGTGGTCGGGCGGCTGTTCCGCGAATTCGCCATGACCGTGGCGGTGACTATCGTGATCTCCGCGCTGATTTCCCTGACGCTCACGCCGATGATGTGCGCGCGGATGCTCAAGCACCGGCAGCAGGAACACCGGGTGGATTTCTTCGACCGCATCAACACGCACTATGTGCGGGGCCTCGATTGGGTGCTGGCGCACCGCACGCTTACGTTGATCTCGGTGGTGCTCACCGCAGCCCTGACCCTGGTGACACTGGTGCTGATGCCCAAGGGCTTTTTCCCTGATCAGGACACCGGCCTGATCCAGGGGATTTCCCAGGCGGCGCCGACCATTTCGTTCCAGCAGATGCAGGTGGAGCAGCAGCGCCTGGCCGCGCGGATTCTCAAGGATCCGGCGGTGCAGAGCCTGTCGTCCTTCGTCGGCATCGACCAGACCAACCCGACCATCAACCAGGGCAACCTGCTGATCAACCTCAAGCCCCGAGGCGAGCGCGACAGCAGCACCGAAGTGATCCGCCGCCTCGCCGATGCCAACGCCGACGATGCCGGCATCCGCCTGTACCTGCACTCGGTGCAGGACCTGACGCTGGACGCCACGGTGTCCACCACCAGCTATCGCCTGGGCCTGCAAGCCACCGACCCGGATGAGCTGGAGCAGTGGACCAACAAGCTGCTCGCGGCGATCAAGCAGGACCCGATGTTCACCGACGTGCAAAGCCAGGCTATGCAGTTTGGCAACCAGATCCAGCTGACCTTCGACCGCGCCACCGCCTCGCGCCTGGGCATCACCCCGCAAGCCATCGACGATGTGCTGTATGACGCGTTTGGCCAGCGCCAGGTGTCGACGATCTACACCCAGCTCAACCAGTACCACGTGGTGATCGCCACCGATCACCCGCCGCGCAACCTGCCGGATCTGCTCACCGGCTTGTACGTGGACATTCCCGCCGGCGGCGTGGCGCCGCTGTCGAGCATGGCCACGATGCAGGTGGTGCGCACCCGGGTGACCATCAATCGCCTGGGGCAATTTCCCTATGCGGATGTGTCGTTCAACCTCGCGCCGGGGCAAACCCTTGGCGCAGCGGTGACCCGGCTCAAGGACATCGAGGCCAAGGTCGGCCTGCCGCTGTCGGTGCAGGCCAACCTTGAGGGTGCGGCGGCGACGTTCGAGGCGTCGCTGTCCAACCAGGTGTTCCTGGTGGTGGCGGCGATTGTGGTGGTGTACCTGATGCTGGGGATTCTCTACGAGAGCTTCGTGCACCCGGTGACGATCCTCTCGACGTTGCTTTCGGCCGCCCTTGGCGCGTTGCTTGCGCTGCTGGTCACTGGCACGCAGTTCGACATCATCGGTTTGATCGGCATCGTGCTGTTGATCGGCATCGTCATGAAGAACGGCATCATGATGGTCGACTTCGCCCTGGCACTACTGCGCGAGGGCGGGCTGACCCCGGTGGCGGCGATCCGGCAGGCGGCGGAGTTGCGGTTTCGGCCGATCCTGATGACCAGCATGGCCTCGCTGTTCGGCGCGGTGCCGCTGGCACTGGGCACCGGCATCGGCTCGGAACTGCGCCATCCACTGGGCATCGCGATCATTGGCGGGCTGATGCTCAGCCAGTTGCTGACGCTGTTTTCCACCCCGGTGATCTTCCTCGCCATGCACGGGCTGGAACAGCGCTTCAGCCGGCGCCCGGTTGAAGCGGACCCGGCGCAATGAACCTCAGCGCGCCGTTTGTCCATCGCCCCATCGCCACCACCCTGATGGCGGCGGGGCTGGCGCTGTTCGGCGCGCTGGCCTTTATGCTGTTGCCGGTGGCGCCGTTGCCGGAGGTGGATTTCCCCACCATCAGCGTCAGTGCCTCGTTGCCTGGCGCCGACCCCAATACCGTCGCCAGTTCGGTGGCCACGCCGCTGGAGCGCGAGTTCGGGCAGATCGCCGGGGTCACGCAAATGACCTCCGCCAGCAGCCTCGGCTCCACCCGCATCACCCTGCAGTTTGACCTCAACCGCGATATCGACGGCGCCGCGCGCGACGTGCAGGCAGCGATCAACGCGGCGCGCACCAACCTGCCGAGTGACCTGTCCGGCAACCCGACCTATCGCAAGGTCAACCCGGCCGACTCGCCGATCATGATCATCAGCCTGACCTCCGACAGCGCCACGCCGGGGCAGATGTACGACGTGGCCTCGACCCTGCTGGAGCAGAAACTGTTGCAGACCACCGGCGTCGGCGACGTGACGGTCGGCGGCGGTGCGCTGCCGGCGGTGCGCGTGGAGCTCAACCCGGATCGCCTCAACCAGTACGGCGTCAGCCTGGAGCAGGTGCGCCAGGTCATCAGTGCCTCGAATGCCAACCTGCCCAAGGGCAACGTGGCAATCGGTGACCGCTCCTACGGGATTGGCGCCAATGACATGCTGCTCAACACCGACGACTACGGCCCGTTGGTGGTCAAGGAACACAACGGCGACCTGATCCGCATCGCGGACCTCGGCTACGTGCGCGAAGACGTGCAGGACCTGCGCAACTTCGGCCTGTCCAACGGCAAGCCGGCGGTGTTGCTGGTGGTGTTCAAGCAACCCGGCGCGAATGTGATCGACACGGTGGACGCGGTAAAAGCCTCGCTACCGTTTCTGCAAAGCTCGATCCCGGCGTCGATCAAGCTCAACCTGTTGATGGACCGCACCACCACCATCCGCGCCTCGCTGCATGATGTGGAAGTGACCCTGCTGGCGTCGATCCTGCTGGTGACGCTGGTGACGTTCGGGTTTTTCCGCGACTGGCGCAGCACGCTGGTGCCGGCGATCGTGGTGCCGCTGTCGTTGCTCGGCACCTTCGGCGCGATGTACTTCCTCGGCTACAGCCTGAATAACCTGTCGTTGATGGCGCTGACCATTTCCACCGGGTTTGTGGTGGACGATGCCATCGTGGTGGTGGAAAACATCATGCGCCACCTGGAGAAAGGCGAGAGCCGGGTCCAGGCCGCGCTGAATGGCGCCAAGGAGGTCGGCTTCACTGTGCTGACCATCAGCGTGTCGCTGGTCGCGGTGTTCATTCCGCTGCTGTTGATGGGCGGGATTGTCGGGCGGCTGTTCCGTGAGTTTTCGGTATCGCTGTCGGTGGCGATCGTCATCTCGATGCTGATCTCGCTGACGGTCACGCCGATGCTCGCCAGCGTGTTGCTGCGGGCGCCCAAGGAGCTGCACGAAGGCGATGAACACCCGGATTCGCGTTTTCACCGTTTCTATGACCGGACCCTGGGGTGGGTCATCGAGCATTCGATCCTGATGGGCCTGGTCACGGTGCTGGTGATCGTGCTGGCCGGGGTGCTGTATGTGCTGGTGCCCAAGGGCTTTTTTCCCCAGGAAGACACCGGCCGCCTGCAGGGCAGCATCCTGGCCAACCAGAGTATTTCCTACGGGGCGATGCAGAAGGACTTCACCGAGATCAACCGCAAGGTCATGACCAACCCCAATGTGGAAACCGCCGCCGGGTTTGTCGGTGGCGGCGGCGGTGGCGGTGGGGCGGTCAACAGTGCGCAGATGTTCGTGCTGCTCAAGCCACTGGACGAGCGCAAGGACGACGCCACCCAGGTGATCGGGCAAATCCGCCACGCCCTCGGTGACTTGCCCGGCACCAAGCTGTTTCTGCAGTCGGCCCAGGACATCACCGTAGGCGGCCGGCAAAGCGGCGCGCAATATCAGTACACGCTCACCGCCGATGACCAGTCATCCCTGGACGAGTGGGTGCCGAAGGTGGTGGCTGTGTTGCGCAAGCTGCCGCAGTTGACCGACCTGAACACCGACCAGCAGGACAACAGCCTGCTGGCCAATGTCGGCATCAACCGCGACACGGCGGCGCGGCTCGGGGTGAGCATGTCGGCCGTCGACCAGACGCTGTACGACGCCTTTGGCCAGCGCCAGGTCTCGACCCTCTACCGCGCCGCCAACCAGTACCACGTGGTGATGGAAATCGCCCCCGAATACTGGACCGACCCGTCGGCGCTCAAGGGCATTTATGTGCCGGTGGGCAGCGCGGCGCTAGCCAGCAAAGGCAGCGTCGCCGCGCCCAACCTGGCGGCGCAGTCGACCTTGGTGCCACTGTCGGCGATTGCCGATGATTCGGTGGCGCGCACGGCGATTTCCATCAGTCACCAGGGCAGTTTTCCGGCGGTGACGGTCTCGTTCAACCTGGCGCCCGGCACGTCCATCGGCCAGGCCACCGCCTTGGTCGACGACGCGGTGAAGCAACTTCGCATGCCCGCCAGTGTGGTCGGGCAGTTCGCCGGCACCGCCCAAGTGTTCCAGTCGTCGGTGGCCAGCGAGCCGTTGCTGATCGTCGCGGCATTGCTCTCGGTGTATATCGTGCTGGGCATTCTGTATGAAAACCTGATGCACCCGCTGACGATTCTTTCCACCTTGCCTTCGGCGGGTGTCGGTGCCTTGATCGCGTTGCTGCTGACCGGCACCGAACTGTCGATCATCGCGCTGGTGGGCGTGATTTTGTTGATCGGCATCGTCAAGAAGAACGCGATCATGATGATCGACTTCGCGATCACTGAACGGCGCGAATTCGGGCTCACGGCCAAGGCGGCCATTCGCCGTGCGTGCCTGATCCGCTTCCGGCCGATCATGATGACCACCCTGGCGGCGATCCTCGGCGCGCTGCCGCTGGTGCTGGGCACCGGCTATGGCTCGGAACTGCGCCGGCCGCTGGGGATTTCGATTATTGGCGGGTTGCTGCTCAGCCAGGTGCTGACGCTGTACACCACCCCGGTGATTTACCTGTGGCTCGACCGGGCGTCCCAGCGCCTGGGACGGCATAAGGAAGCAAGCGCATGAAACTCACAGACAGCGTGCTGTTGTTAAGCCTGGTACTCGGTGGTTGCATGGTCGGGCCCGACTATCAAAAGCCTGCGATGCCGCTGCCGCAGACCTTCAAGGAGGGCGCGCAGTGGCAACGCGCGGCGTCCAATCCCCAGGGCGCGTTGGACAGCCAATGGTGGCTGGCGTACCAGGACCCGGTGTTGAATGACCTGGTGGCGCGCTCGGCCCAGGCCAACCAGTCGATCATTGCCGCTGAAGCCGCGTATCGGCTGGCCCAGGCGCAAGTGGCGTCGAGCCGCGCCGGGCTCTGGCCGACGGTGGGCGTGGGCTTGTCCGGTTCGCGCGGCGAGGGCGGTGACGGCACCACGTCCAGCAGCACCACGTCGACTGGCGTGAAAAACAGCGTCAGCGCGACGTTGACCGCCAGTTGGGAGCCGGACCTTTGGGGCGAGGTGCGTCGCGGCATCGAGTCAAGCCAGGCCGCCGCGCAGCAATCCGATGCGTTGCTGGCCGGGGTGCGCTTGTCCATCAGCTCCAGCGTGGCCAGTAACTACCTGGCGCTGCGCCAGATGGATATCGACGTGCGCCTGCTCCAGCAGCAACAGGCGATCAACCAGCAGTTGCTGGCCATGATCCAGGCCCAGTTCACCCAAGGCGTGGCGACCAACGATCAGTTGCTGGTGGCTCAGGACCAACTGACCACCTCGATTGCCGACCTGCAGACTTCCCAGCGCGACCGCGAGCAATATGAACACGCATTGGCGGTGCTGGTGGGCATGGCGCCGAGTGAATTCAGCGTGGCGCCACGCAATGACTTCAGCTTTGTCGTGCCGCGCCCACCGCTGACCCTGCCGTCGACCTTGCTGCAACGGCGCCCGGATGTGGTAGCGGCCGAGCGCTCGGCGGCGGCGGCCAATGCGAAAATCGGCGTGGCTGAGGCAGCGTTTTTTCCGACACTGGATTTGACCGCCCAGCTGGGTTATCGCGGCAGTGCCTTGGGCGGGTTGTTCTCCTTGCCCAACCGCATCTGGACCCTGGGGCCGGCGTTGGCAGAGACGATCTTCGACGGCGGCGCCCGTGAGGCCGCGGTCAAACAGGCCGAGGCCAGCTACGACCAGATCGCCGCAAACTACCGTGGCACGGTGCTCAGCGCCTTGCAGAACGTCGAGGACAACCTGTCGGCGATCAATCACCTGCAAACCCAGGCCGATGCCTTCCAGCAGGTCTACCAGCGCAACCAGCAACTGTTCGGCAGCCAGGAGGCGCAATTGCGTGCGGGCACGGTCAGTCGCGAGACGGTGTTGACCCAGCAACTGGTGTTGCTGCAAGCCGAACAGAACCTGCGTGACACCCAAGGGCAGCTCAGCCAGGGCAGTGTGGCGTTGATCCAGAGCCTGGGCGGTGGTTGGCAGCCCTGATGCCCCGCTCATCACGCAGGCGGGGAGACCGCCATCGCCGGCAGCCAGCTCCCACCCGGTGAGCAAGATCAACAGCAGATCGGCTGTGATCCGCGTTATATTCGCGGCATTCTCACGGCAGGAAGTCCCCCAATGGCAGGAAGCAGTTTGCTGGTACTGATCGACGACATCGCCGCGGTGCTCGACGATGTGGCGTTGATGACCAAGATGGCCGCCAAGAAAACCGCCGGGGTCCTCGGCGATGACCTGGCACTCAACGCCCAGCAGGTCTCTGGAGTACGCGCCGAACGGGAGATCCCGGTGGTGTGGGCGGTGGCCAAGGGCTCGTTTCTCAACAAGCTGATTTTGGTGCCGGCGGCGCTGTTGATCAGTGCGTTTGCGCCTTGGGCGGTCACGCCGCTGTTGATGCTGGGCGGGGCTTACTTGTGTTTCGAGGGGTTTGAAAAGCTCGCGCACACGTTCCTGCACAAGCGCACCGAAGAGCAGGCGCATCTGGTCGAGGCCGTGGCCGACCCGGCAACCGACCTGGTGGCGTTCGAAAAGGACAAGATCAAAGGCGCGATCCGCACCGACTTCATCCTCTCGGCGGAAATCATCGCGATCACTCTCGGCACCGTGGCCGCTGCACCGTTGATGCAGCAGGTGGTCGTGCTGTCAGGCATTGCCATCGTCATGACCATTGGCGTGTATGGCCTGGTGGCCGGCATCGTCAAGCTCGATGACCTGGGCCTGTGGCTCACCCAGAAGCCCGGCCAGATGGCGCGCAGCATCGGCGGCGCAATCTTGCGCGCGGCGCCGTACATGATGAAAAGCCTGTCGGTGATTGGTACGGCGGCGATGTTCATGGTCGGCGGCGGCATCCTGACCCATGGCGTGCCGGTGGTGCATCACTGGATCGAGACGGTCAGCCAAAGTACCGCAGGCTTGGCGTGGTTAATGCCGACCTTGCTGAATGCGGTGGCGGGGATCATTGCGGGGGCGGTGGTGTTGGCCGTGGTGTCGGTGGTTGGCAAGGTATGGCGAGCGACGAAAAGCTGATTCACGGGTGTTCAAGCTTAATCCTACTGTTCCAGGCGGCAGGTGTGCCTCCTGGTCACAGTGTTAGCTGAGTCAGCAAAATCAGCGCAATAAAAAAGGCCATTCATTCGAATGGCCTTTTTTTGTCGGCGGTTACTACTCCGCAATCTGCAACTTGCGCGACTCGGTATAGATATACCGCACCTTTTCATACTCGAACGGTGAGTTCATCTGCCCATAGCGGAAGCTGGTCTGGTAGCGCTTGTCGACCGCGCGCAGGGCCCAGATTTCCGGGTGGTTTTCGCTGACTTTGGACACGTTGAGGAAGTTGATCTCGGTCTCCGCGCCGTAATCGACCAGCAAGCCCGTGGTGTCACGCAGGTTCGACGGGCCGAAGATCGGCAGGACCAGGTACGCGCCGCCTGGCACGCCATAGAAGCCCAGGGTCTGGCCGAAGTCTTCGCTCTGGCGCGGCAGGCCCATGGCGGTGGCCGGGTCCCACAGGCCGGCGATGCCGATGGTGGTGTTGAGCAGCAGGCGCCCGGTGGTTTCCAGGGAGCGGTGGCCCTTGAGCTGCAGCAGGCTGTTCAACAGGTTGGGCACGTCTCCCAGGTTGTTGAAGAAATTGCTCACGCCGGTGCGCAGGAAGCTCGGGGTGACGTAGCGGTAACCATCGACCACCGGCAGGAACACCCATTGGTCGAAGCGGTAGTTGAAGTGGTACACGCGGCGGTTCCACGACTCCAGCGGGTCGTAGACGTTGAGCGCGGTCAGCGACGAACGCTCGAACTCGCGTTGGTCCAGGCCGGGGTTGAACTTGAGCTTGGTCAGCGGTTCTTTGAAGCCATCGGAGCCCACCACGGTAGGCGCATGGGCCTTGCTGTTGTCGGCGTTGGCCACGCCTGCGCACATCAAGGCGGCAAGCAGCAGAAGATATTTAGCCACGGAAGAACTCCAGCATGGCGTCGGCGTTGACGCGGTAATTGAGGTTGCCGCAGTGGCCGCCCAGCGGGTAGACGGTCAAGCGATCGCCGAAGGTTGTACGCAGGAAACCGAGGTCGCCGGGGCCCAGGATCACATCGTCGGCGTTGTGCATGACGGCGATTTTCGGGCTGTTGTGCAGGTAATCCTTGAGTGCATACAGGCTGACCTGGTCAACCAGTTGCAGCAGGCTGCCGCCATCGGAACGGGCGCGCCACATCGGGATGACCTGCTCGGTCAGGTAGCAGTCGAAATCGCATTGCAGCGCACGCTTGAGGAACGGCGTGAGGCTGGTGCCTTCGGTGATCGGGTATTTCGGCGGGATGATCAGGCCACGGCGGTTGATCAGGTCCGAAGTGAAGGCAATGTCGGCGGCCGAGAAGCGGAAGGAGGTGCCGATCAGCATGGCCATCTGTTCGTTGGTCAGGTGCTGCTTGGAGTTCTGGAAGTCGTAGAGCAGGGCGTCATTGAGGTCGATATAGCCCTTTTGCTGGAAGTAGCGGGTGAGCTTGTTCAACACCAGCTCATAGAACGTGGTGGTGTTGTTGATGCCCTTGACCTCGGTCTGGACCAGTTTGTCGAGGTTGGTGATCGAGGTGTAGAGGTTGACCGGCGGGTTGAGCAGCAGCACTTTCTTGAAGTTGAAGCTGCGGCGGGTCTCGTCGAGCTTGCTGACAAAGGCCGCATCCAGGGCACCGAGGCTGTAGCCGGTGAGATAGAAGTCGGTCACCGGCAGCGAGGCATTCTGTGCACGCACGGCCTGCATCACGCGGTACATGTCTTCGGCGTCTTCCTGGCTGATGCCTGGGGTGGCGAAGCGCGAAGCCGAGGCGATGAAATCGAAGCTGGTCGGCGACGACAGTTGCACCACGTGGTAGCCGGCCTGGTAATAGAGTTTTTTCAGGTATTCGTTGATGCTGCTGTCAAACCGCGCACCGGTACCGGCGATCAGGAAGATCAGCGGGGCGGCACGGTCCTGCTTGGCGATGCGGTAAGTCAGCTTCTTAACCGCCCAGAAGTTGTCCGGCAGGCTGAATTCGCGCTCGGGGCGCATGTTCAGGGTGTAGTCGGACTGGTTGATCTCGTCGTCGCTCGGCAATTTGGGCCGCAGGTCAGGCGGTGTGGTCGCGATGGTCGCTTCGAACGGGTTGGTCAAAGGGTAGCCATAGCTGGCTTGGTCGATATCGACGGCCAGTGCTGACGCACTCAAAAAAAGGCTGCCCAGCAAGGCAGCACAGCGCAAGGAACGGAGCATGACTTTATCCCTAAGAGGAAACGTGCTGAATGAAGTTCGCAGGCTATGACCACCGCGTTGCCACCGAAGTGCCAGCCCTCGGCACGAAAAGTCGGAAAAAAACGTCGGAATCGGGGTAATAGTAGCCAGACGATACACTTTGGCACGCTTTGTTGAACAGTTATCTGCGTACACACCTTGCTAACGGCCGCCGGCGCATTAAGCTGAGCGCCGTTTTTGCCTATCGGAGTGCTCCATGTCTCGCCGCTTGCCGTTGATTTTGCTGCTTATCGCCTTGCCGTTGTGGCTGGCTGCCAGCTATGCCGCGCGTTATGGCTTCATGGAGGATGGCCAGTGGGTCGGCATCTGCGCGGATGAGGCCAGCCGCTGGGAATGCCAGGTGCGTTCGAACCTGGGCTTGATGATTCACTTCAAGGTGTTGGGCTGGGCGGCACTGGTGACGTCGGTGCTCGCGTTTTTCGTGCCGGGCCGTGCGGGGTGGGGATTGGCGGTGTTGGGGCTGGTGTTCGGCCTGCCGGCGCTGGCGTTGTACAACACCACCTTCGCGGTGTTTGCGGTGGTGATCGCGGGGTTGCGGTTGGTGCGCAAGAACAGGGCCGTCTGAATAGGCGCTATCGCCGGCAAGCCAGCGCCTACGATCGAGTGTAGGCACTGGCTTACCGGCGAAAGCGGTGTTACGCCTTACGCACTCGCAGACAGCGCCACAACGCTACAACCATGAGCAGGCTAACCACCGCCCAACCCCACGCCTGCTGGTTCAACAACCCTTCACGGTACAACTGCGGCGCAATGCCGGCGCCGATGATGAAGGTCAGCAGGGCAATCTCCCGGCGTGGCCCGGTCACCGGGCGTACCAGGTACACCAAGGCCGGCAATACCAGCGCTGCACTCGGGAAGCTGCGATAACGTGGGTCGAACACCAGCGCCAGCATCATCACGGCGCCAGCAAAGCCGGCGATTGCCACCAGCCAGCCCGCGCGCTGCTCCAGCCAGTTGAACGCCCGCTCGCGCCAACCTTCGCGAGCGCTCAAGGCCAGCGCAGCGTGGGCCAGCACCAGCAGGTTCAGCGCGACCAGTAACCCGGCCCATACCCACTCATCATTGAAACGCGCGGTCACGCGGGTCAGTTCAGCCCAGGTGCCGATGGAGCAGGCCGCCACTGCGCCCAGCAGCGGCAGGGCAAACGCGGCCCGGGTGCTGCGCACGCGACCGCCGAGCGCCAGCGTGCCCAGCAGGATAATCCCGCCCACCCCCAGCCACAGCGGCCAATACGGCACGTTGGTCACCGGGCCGGCAAGGATGCCCTTGTCCTGGCGATCGGCATCGAACAGGCCCCAGTAACCGCCGACGGCGCCTTCACTCGCGCGCTTCCACGGCTGGTCAAAGGCTTCGATCAGGTTGTAATGCCAGCCATTGGCTTCAGCCATGGCGACGAAACCCCGCATGAACTTGGCCTCATTGACCCGGCTCGGCACCGCCGTTTCGCGCTGCCGGCCTTCGCTCGGCCAGCCGGTCTCGCCGATCAACACGTCCTTGGGGGCAAACTTGTTGCCGAACGTCTGGCGTACATCGCCCACGTGCTTGAGCGCCTGGTCGATGCCAGACGGATCATCTTCCCAGTAGGGCAGCAAGTGAATGGTCAGGAAATCCACCGCCGGGGCGATTTCCGGGTGTTGCAGCCAGAACTCCCAGACATCGGCGTAGGTGACCGGCTGCTTGATCTGGCTTTTGACGGTATGGATCAGCGTCACCAGCTGTTTGGCGGTGACCTCCTTGCGCAGCAGGGCTTCATTGCCGACGATCACCGACGTCACTACATCGGGGTTGGCGTTGGCGGCAGCGATCAACGCGTGGATTTCTTTTTCGGTGGCAACCGGGTCACTGCTGACCCAGGCGCCGGCCATCAGCTTCAATCCATGCTTGCGCGCCATTTCCGGCAAGGCTTCCAGGCCGGTCATGGAGTAGGTGCGGATGCATTCGAAGCGGGTGGCCAGCAGGGCGAGGTCGGCATCCATGCGCTCGGGACGCAGCTTGAACGGCTGGTCGAAGGGCGATTGGTCTTTGTCGAACGGCGTGTAGGATGCACATTGCAGCTTGTGGCTGGCGCTGGCGACATCCGGCAGCACGACCGGGCGGCCGAGGCCGTACCAATAGCCAGCGAGGGCCAGCAGGCCGAGGATCAAGGCGAAGCAATAGGGCAGGGCAGGGAAGCGGGCGGTCGCGGGCATGGTCGGCTTATCTGGAGGAGCAAAGGCGCGCATCTTACCCGGATTTGCCCCGTCCCAGTGGGGCTGCATAATTTTGACATGCAAAGTTCGGGCGGGATTCCGGGTTCGAGTCCTACAAAACTTCCTACTGGCGATGTGATGTCGTTTCTTGCTTGCATGAGGTCGCTGACAGAGCAGGTCCGAGGTTCCGGCAGGTTGATGATCGAAGTGTCAGTTCTCCGCTGGCGGCGCACTACCGTGATTGATGCGCGTGAAGGGGGCGCGGTGCACCACATAACAACAGGTTGACGTCGCTCGGCATCCGTCGGGCGCAGCACTTTCGGGGAAGTACTATGAAGATGCGACGACTCTTGGGCGCGGCTGCCACGCTGGTAGTTGCGATGAGCTCCACACTGGCCAGTGCCGACAGCAAAACCCTGAGCATCGGCTACGTGGACGGTTGGTCGGACAGCGTTGCCACCACCCACGTGGCGGCAGAGGTGATCAAGGAAAAGCTCGGTTATGACGTGAAACTGCAGGCCGTCGCCACCGGGATCATGTGGCAGGGCGTGGCCACCGGCAAGCTCGACGCCATGCTTTCCGCGTGGTTGCCCGTGACCCACGGCGAGTACTGGGCCAAGAACAAGGACAAGGTGGTCGACTACGGCCCCAACTTCAAGGATGCGAAGATCGGCCTGATCGTACCGGAGTACGTCAAGGCCAAGTCCATCGAAGACCTCAAGACCGACACCACCTTCAAGAACAAGATCGTCGGCATCGACGCCGGCTCAGGCGTGATGCTCAAGACCGACGAGGCGATCAAGGCCTATGGCCTGGACTACAAGCTGCAAGCCAGTTCGGGCGCCGCGATGATCGCCGAGCTGACCCGTGCCGAAGACAAACAGGAATCCATTGCGGTCACCGGTTGGGTGCCACACTGGATGTTCGCCAAGTGGAAACTGCGTTTCCTGGACGATCCAAAAGGGATTTATGGTGCTGCTGAAACCGTCAACAGCATCGGCAGCAAGGGCCTGGAGAAGAAAGCGCCGGAAGTCGCAGCCTTCCTGAAGAAATTCCAGTGGGCCTCCAAGGACGAAATCGGCGAAGTCATGCTGGCGATTCAAGAGGGCGCCAAGCCTGACGCAGCGGCCAAGGATTGGGTCGCCAAGCACCCTGAGCGGGTGGCCGAGTGGGTGGGTAAATAAGGGTTAACCCTGTAGAAGTGACGCAGCAGGCCTGATGTGGGAGCGGGCTTGCTCGCGAATGCGGTGTGTCAGTCAGCACATTTATTGACTGATGTACCGCATTCGCGAGCAAGTCCGCTCCCACATTTTTTTGCCTGCCATTCAGGCTGTTGTTTATTTGTTGACTGAAAAACTTGCGAAGTTGCTATCTCGCTCTACTACTAAGGTCGTCTGGAACCTGTCCCGCAGCCGCATACAGTGGATACGTTCCAATAATAAAAAAGCTGTGCTGCGAGGATAAAAACAATGAACGACAGCATTTACCTCTCGATTCAAAACAGCCCGCGTTTCAAGGAGCTGGTCAGAAAAAGGGAAAGGTTCGCCTGGATTCTCTCGGCGATCATGCTAGGGCTTTACTCCGCTTTCATCCTGTTGATTGCCTATGGGCCACAAGTGCTGGGGGCCAAGCTCAGCCCCGGTTCGTCGATTACCTGGGGCATTCCCCTGGGCGTCGGGCTGATTGTGTCTGCCTTTATCCTGACCGGCATCTACGTGCGCCGGGCCAATGGCGAGTTTGACGACCTGAACAATGCGATTCTCAAGGAGGCTGCGCAATGATCCGGCGTCTACTGGCAATATTCGGCGCGTCGCTGTTTGCGCCTGCTCTTTGGGCGGCGGACGCATTGACCGGTGAAGTGCACAAGCAACCGTTGAACGTCTCGGCCATCGTGATGTTTGTCGCGTTTGTCGGTGCCACCCTGTGCATCACCTACTGGGCTTCCAAGCGCAACAAGTCGGCGGCCGACTATTATGCGGCCGGCGGCAAGATCACCGGCTTCCAGAATGGCCTGGCGATTGCCGGCGACTATATGTCGGCGGCGTCTTTCCTGGGTATTTCCGCCCTGGTGTTCACTTCCGGCTACGACGGCCTGATCTACTCGATCGGCTTCCTGGTGGGCTGGCCGATCATTCTGTTCCTGATCGCCGAGCGCCTGCGTAACCTGGGCAAGTACACCTTTGCCGACGTGGCGTCCTACCGCCTGGGCCAGACCCAGATCCGCAGCCTGTCGGCATGTGGCTCGCTGGTGGTGGTGGCGTTCTACCTGATCGCGCAGATGGTCGGTGCCGGCAAGCTGATCCAGCTGCTGTTCGGCCTGGACTACCATGTCGCCGTGATCCTGGTAGGTATCCTGATGTGCCTGTATGTGCTGTTCGGCGGCATGCTGGCGACCACTTGGGTGCAGATCATCAAGGCCGTACTGTTGCTGTCCGGTGCCTCGTTCATGGCGCTGATGGTGATGAAGCACGTCAACTTCGACTTCAACACGCTGTTCGCCGAAGCGATCAAGGTTCACCCTAAAGGTGAGGCGATCATGAGCCCTGGCGGCTTGGTCAAAGACCCGATCTCGGCATTCTCGCTGGGGCTTGCGCTGATGTTCGGTACCGCTGGCCTGCCGCACATCCTGATGCGCTTCTTCACTGTAAGCGACGCCAAGGAAGCGCGTAAGAGCGTGCTGTATGCCACAGGCTTCATCGGTTACTTCTATATCCTGACCTTTATCATCGGCTTCGGCGCGATCCTGCTGGTCAGCACCAACCCGGCGTTCAAGGATGCTGCAGGCGCCTTGCTCGGCGGTAACAATATGGCGGCAGTGCACCTGGCCAACGCGGTGGGTGGCAGTATCTTCCTGGGCTTCATCTCGGCCGTGGCGTTTGCCACCATCCTGGCAGTGGTTGCCGGTTTGACCCTGGCGGGTGCCTCGGCGGTGTCCCATGACCTGTATGCCAGCGTGATCAAGAAAGGCAAGGCCAACGAGAAGGATGAGATTCGCGTGTCGAAGATCACCACCATCGCCCTGGCTGTATTGGCGATCGGCTTGGGTATCCTGTTCGAAAGCCAGAACATCGCGTTCATGGTCGGCCTGGCGTTCTCGATTGCCGCCAGCTGTAACTTCCCGGTACTGCTGCTTTCCATGTACTGGAAGAACCTCACCACCCGTGGCGCCATGATTGGCGGCTGGCTGGGCCTGGTCAGTGCGGTTGGCCTGATGATCCTGGGCCCGACCATCTGGGTCTCGATCCTGCACCACGAAAAAGCCATCTTCCCGTACGAATACCCGGCGCTGTTCTCGATGATCATCGCGTTCGTGGGCATCTGGTTCTTCTCCATCACCGACAAGTCGGCGGCGGCAGAGAAAGAGCGTGCGCTGTACTTCCCGCAGTTTGTGCGTTCGCAGACTGGCCTGGGAGCGAGTGGGGCGGTTAACCACTAATCGCTGTAGCTGTTACAAAAAAATGCCCCGGTCGTGAGATCGGGGCATTTTTTTGCTTTTATTGGTAACGGATACGACAAAACTGTTTCTCAAATCCTGTAGCAATAAAACTGCCTGGCGAGGCCGTTTTCACCCCTGTGCACGGTGAGGCTGACTGTCACGTGAGGCATTTACCCCGCAGAACGTGGGAACGATCAGCCACGACCCATTGCAGGGGTCGGCTTGCCGGCGATGGCAGCCTGGAGCCTGGCGCTGTCCTTGCGGGCATCATCGCCGGCAAGCCGGCTACTGCAGTGGGGGAGGGGTTGTAGGGGGGGCTGCAGAAACAAATAAGGCCTCCAGAGGAGGCCTTATTCAGTGCAAGGAGGCAGTCAGCTGCTTACTTGCGATCTTCCAGCTTGGTGATGTCACGCGACTCGTAGCCGGTGTACAGCTGGCGCGGGCGGCCAATCTTGTACGGGCTGGAGAGCATTTCTTTCCAGTGGGAGATCCAGCCCACGGTCCGCGCCAGGGCGAAGATCACGGTGAACATGCTGGTTGGAATGCCGATCGCCTTGAGGATGATCCCCGAGTAGAAGTCGACGTTCGGGTACAGCGAGCGTTCGATGAAGTACGGGTCGGTCAGGGCGATCTCTTCCAGGCGCATGGCCAGTTCGAGTTGCGGATCGTTCTTGATCCCCAGTTCCTTCAGGACTTCGTCGCAGGTCTGCTTCATCACGGTGGCGCGCGGGTCACGGTTCTTGTAGACGCGGTGACCGAAGCCCATCAGCTTGAACGGATCGTTCTTGTCCTTGGCCTTGGCGATGAAGGTGTCGATGTTCGAGACATCGCCGATTTCATCGAGCATGGTCAGTACGGCTTCGTTCGCACCGCCGTGGGCAGGGCCCCACAGTGCGGCGATACCGGCGGCGATACAGGCGAACGGGTTGGCACCCGAAGAACCGGCCAGGCGTACGGTAGAGGTGGAGGCGTTCTGCTCGTGGTCGGCGTGGAGGATGAAGATCCGGTCCATTGCCTTGGCCAGCACCGGGCTGATCGGTTTGATCTCGCACGGAGTGTTGAACATCATGTGCAGGAAGTTTTCCGCGTACGTCAGGTCGTTGCGCGGGTACATCATGGGTTGGCCCATGGAGTACTTGTAAACCATCGCGGCCAGGGTCGGCATCTTGGCAACCAGGCGGATCGCGGAGATTTCGCGATGCTGCGGGTTATTGATGTCCAGGGAGTCGTGATAGAAGGCCGACAGGGCGCCGACCACACCGCACATGACGGCCATCGGGTGGGCGTCGCGACGGAAGCCGTTGAAGAAGGTCTTCAACTGCTCGTGAACCATGGTGTGGTTCTTCACAGTGCTGACGAACTGCGCTTTCTGCTCGGCTGTTGGCAATTCGCCATTTAGCAGCAGGTAGCAGGTTTCCAGGTAGTCCGATTTCTCAGCCAGTTGCTCGATCGGGTAGCCCCGGTGCAGCAGAATGCCATTATCGCCATCGATATAGGTGATCTTCGACTCGCAAGAGGCGGTCGACATGAAGCCTGGGTCGAATGTGAAACGGCCCGTGGCCGTCAGGCCCCGTACGTCGATAACATCGGGACCAACGGTGCCGGTTAAAATGGGCAGCTCGACGGGGGCTGCGCCCTCGATGATCAACTGCGCTTTTTTGTCAGCCATGTGGCCTCCTATTTATGCTTCAAATCATCAGACAGACCCCCCACGCAGGGCCCGCACCACTATAGTGAGATAAATTCAGATGTCAATTTGCCTAAAGTCTTGCTCCAGAAGGCTTTAACCGTACTTTTTCCTCGAAATTGACTGCCATTTACGCCTTTTATCCCGCCAGCGCAATCAGCTATTAGGGTGAGGAGCGCGCGTTGTCATTAGTAACCTAACTGTCTATACTCGGCCACCGACCGCCAAGGGCTTTTGGGCTTGCTTTCATTGGGGGTCGCACTCCCTGGGTGGTGCTTACCTGACCAGTGCACTCCCCAACAACTTTGCCCTGATTGTTAGGGGCTCTTCAGTGTGAAAAAAAGCCGTGAATAGCCAACGACCTGTAAACCTAGACCTAAGGACCATCAAACTCCCCATCACCGGCGTTACGTCGTTCCTGCACCGTGTTTCCGGCATCATCCTGTTCCTGGGCTTGGGCATCATGCTTTATGCATTGAGCAAATCCCTGGGTTCCGAGGAAGGATACGCCGAGGTGAAGGCATGCTTGACCAGCCCGCTGGCCAAGTTCGTAGCATGGGGCCTCCTGTCCGCTCTGCTGTATCACCTGGTAGCCGGTGTGCGCCACTTGATCATGGATATGGGCATCGGTGAGACGCTGGAAGGCGGCCGACTGGGCTCGAAAATCATCATCGCCATTTCCGTGGTGCTGATCGTTCTGGCAGGAGTTTGGATATGGTAACCAGCGTTACGAATCTGTCGCGTTCGGGCCTCTATGACTGGATGGCACAGCGTGTGTCTGCGGTCGTTCTCGCGGCTTATTTCATTTTTCTGATCGGATACCTCGTCGCAAACCCGGGCATTGGCTATGAGCAATGGCACGGCCTGTTTTCCCACAATGCGATGCGAATCTTCAGTCTGCTGGCACTTGTAGCCCTGGGCGCACACGCCTGGGTCGGCATGTGGACTATCGCGACCGACTACCTGACGCCGATGGCGCTGGGCAAGTCCGCGACTGCAGTACGTTTCCTCTTCCAGGCAGTATGCGGCGTCGCGATGTTCGCTTACTTCGTCTGGGGTGTGCAGATTCTTTGGGGTATCTGATTCATGGCTAACATTCCAACTATTTCATTCGACGCCATCATTATTGGTGGCGGCGGTGCTGGCATGCGCGCAGCGCTGCAGCTGGCCCAGGGCGGTCACAAGACTGCCGTGATCACCAAGGTGTTCCCGACGCGTTCCCATACCGTCTCGGCCCAGGGTGGCATCACTTGCGCCATCGCCTCTGCCGACCCGAACGATGACTGGCGCTGGCACATGTACGATACCGTCAAGGGTTCCGACTACATCGGTGACCAGGACGCTATCGAATACATGTGTCAGGAAGGCCCGGCTGCCGTATTCGAGCTGGACCACATGGGTCTGCCGTTCTCGCGCACCGAGCAAGGTCGTATCTACCAGCGTCCATTCGGCGGCCAGTCGAAGGATTACGGTAAAGGCGGCCAGGCTGCCCGTACCTGCGCTGCGTCCGACCGTACCGGTCACGCGCTGCTGCACACCCTTTATCAGGGCAACCTGAAAGCCGGCACCACGTTCCTGAACGAGTACTACGCGGTTGACCTGGTCAAGAACGCGCAAGGCGAGTTCGTCGGTGTGATCGCCATCTGCATCGAAACCGGTGAAACCACCTACATCCGCGCCAAGGCGACTGTCCTGGCGACCGGCGGTGCAGGTCGTATCTACGCGTCGACCACCAATGCCCTGATCAACACCGGTGACGGCGTTGGCATGGCCCTGCGTGCTGGCGTGCCGGTGCAAGACATCGAGATGTGGCAGTTCCACCCGACCGGTATCGCCGGCGCGGGCGTACTGGTTACCGAAGGTTGCCGTGGTGAAGGTGGTTACCTGATCAACAAGCACGGCGAGCGTTTCATGGAGCGTTATGCTCCGAACGCGAAAGACCTGGCGGGTCGTGACGTTGTTGCCCGTTCGATGGTCAAGGAAATCATCGCCGGCAACGGCTGTGGCCCGAACGGCGACCACGTACTGCTCAAGCTCGATCACCTCGGCGAAGAAGTGCTGCACAGCCGCCTGCCAGGTATCTGCGAGCTGTCCAAGACCTTTGCTCACGTTGACCCGGTGGTTGCTCCGGTGCCGGTTGTTCCGACTTGCCACTATATGATGGGCGGCGTGCCGACCAACATTCATGGCCAGGCGATCACCCAGAACGCCGAAGGCCAGGATGAAATCATCCACGGTCTGTTCGCCGTAGGCGAAGTGGCTTGCGTATCGGTTCACGGTGCCAACCGCCTGGGCGGCAACTCGCTGCTCGACCTGGTGGTATTCGGCCGTGCTGCTGGCCTGCACCTGGAAAAAGCGCTGACCGACGGCATCGAATACGATGACGCGACCGACGCCAACATCGAGGCCGCCCTGGCGCGCCTGAACGCTCTGAACGAGCGTACCGATGGCGAAGACGTGGCGACCCTGCGTCGCGAGCTGCAAAGCTGCATGCAGAACTACTTCGGTGTATTCCGTACCGGCGAATACATGCAGAAGGGTATTGCCCAGCTGGCTGACCTGCGCAAGCGCATCGCCAACGTCAAGATCAACGATAAGAGCCAGGCCTTCAACACCGCTCGTATCGAAGCTCTTGAGCTGCAAAACCTGCTCGAAGTGGCTGAAGCGACTGCGATTGCCGCCGAGGTTCGTAAAGAATCCCGTGGTGCTCACGCTCGTGAAGACTTTGAAGATCGCGACGACGAAAACTGGCTGTGCCACACCCTGTACTTCCCGGGTGACAAGCGCGTTGCCAAGCGTGCCGTGAACTTCTCGCCGAAGACGGTTCCGACGTTTGAACCGAAGATTCGGACTTACTAAGGGTGGCTGCCATGTTGAAAGTCAGTGTTTACCGCTACAACCCTGATCAGGACGCTGCGCCGTTCATGCAGGAATTCCAGGTCGATACCGGTGGTAAAGACCTGATGGTGCTGGATGTATTGGCACTGATCAAAGAGCAGGACGAAGGTTTCTCCTATCGTCGCTCTTGCCGTGAAGGTGTGTGCGGTTCCGACGGCATGAACATCAACGGCAAAAACGGCCTGGCGTGCATCACGCCACTGTCCGCTGTCGTCAAAGGCAACAAGCTGATCGTTCGTCCTCTGCCAGGTTTGCCGGTTATCCGTGACCTGGTCGTCGATATGAGCATCTTCTACAAGCAATACGAGAAAGTTAAGCCGTTCCTGCAGAACGATACTCCGGCTCCGGCCATCGAGCGTCTGCAGTCCCCGGAAGAGCGTGAAAAGCTCGACGGTCTGTACGAGTGCATCCTGTGCGCTTGCTGCTCGACGTCGTGCCCATCCTTCTGGTGGAACCCGGACAAGTTCCTGGGTCCAGCTGCCCTGCTGCAAGCGTACCGCTTCCTGGCAGACAGCCGTGACACCAAGACGTCCGAGCGTCTGGCTTCGCTGGATGACCCGTTCAGCGTATTCCGCTGCCGCGGGATCATGAACTGCGTCAACGTATGTCCCAAAGGCCTGAACCCGACTAAGGCCATTGGTCACATCCGTAACATGCTGCTGCAAAGCGGCGTGTAACGACGTTGTAGTAAAAGCAGGACCGTTGTGCCCGTAAATGCTACGGCGCAGGCTTCAACCGGCGCCGTAGTTTTAACTTGAGCAGCGACTTACAAAGCCGCGGCTCTTATTTTGAAGAAATGAGACAAGCAGGGGCATTCGGGTTGGTACCCGAACTATCAGCGTGATCCTAAGTGGCTTGTTTTGGTCGCTGCACTTGGCCTTTTGCAAGCAAACTCGGTGTTTTCGCCGGTGGTGTCCCCAAATCGAGGGTGACCAAGCATGCAAGAAAGCGTGATGCAGCGCATGTGGAACAGCGGCTATCTTTCAGGTGGTAACGCTGCCTATGTGGAAGAGCTTTATGAGCTCTACCTGCACGACCCTAACGCTGTGCCAGAAGAATGGCGCACCAAATTTCAGACGTTGTCTTCAGACGGCAACGCTGCCACCGATGTATCGCACGCAACAATTCGCGATCAGTTTGTGCTGCTGGCAAAGAACCAGCGCCGCGCCCAACCGGTTTCCGCCGGCAGCGTGAGCAGTGAGCACGAGAAGAAGCAAGTTGAAGTATTGCGACTGATCCAGGCCTACCGGATGCGTGGCCACCAGGCGGCCCAGCTTGACCCGCTGGGGCTCTGGCAGCGTCCTGCACCTGCTGACCTGTCGATCAATCATTACGGCTTGACCAATGCCGATCTTGATACGACCTTCCGTGCCGGCGACCTGTTCATCGGCAAAGAGGAAGCGAGCCTACGCGAAATTCACGAAGCGTTGCAGCAGACATATTGCCGCACCATTGGCGCTGAGTTCACGCACATCACCGATTCCGAGCAACGCCACTGGTTCCAGCATCGCCTGGAAGGCGTGCGTGGCCGTCCGGTGCTGTCTGCCGACGTGCGCAGCCACCTGCTGGAGCGCGTGACCGCAGCTGAAGGTCTCGAGAAATACCTGGGTACCAAATACCCGGGCACCAAGCGTTTCGGCCTGGAAGGCGGCGAAAGCCTGATTCCGATGCTCGACGAGTTGATCCAGCGTTCCGGCTCCTACGGCACCAAGGAAATCGTGATCGGCATGGCTCACCGTGGTCGCCTGAACGTGTTGGTCAACACGTTCGGCAAGAACCCGCGCGAGCTGTTCGACGAGTTCGAAGGCAAGAAGAAGGTCGAGCTGGGCTCCGGTGACGTTAAGTACCACCAGGGTTTCTCGTCCAACGTGATGACCACCGGCGGTGAAGTTCACCTGGCCATGGCGTTCAACCCCTCCCACCTGGAAATCGTTTCTCCAGTGGTCGAGGGTTCGGTACGTGCTCGCCAGGATCGTCGTAACGACACCACCGGCGAGAAGGTGCTGCCGATTTCCATCCACGGTGACGCGGCATTCGCCGGTCAGGGCGTGGTTCTGGAAACCTTCCAGATGTCGCAGACTCGCGGCTTCAAGACGGGCGGTACCGTTCACATCGTCATCAACAACCAGGTGGGCTTCACCATCAGCAACCCGTTGGACGCGCGTTCCACCGAGTACGCCACCGACGTTGCCAAGATGATCCAGGCGCCGATCCTCCATGTGAATGGTGATGATCCGGAAGCCGTGCTGTTCGTGACCCAACTGGCCATCGACTACCGCATGCAGTTCAAGCGTGACGTGGTGATCGACCTGGTTTGCTACCGCCGTCGCGGTCACAACGAAGCCGATGAACCAAGCGGCACCCAGCCGTTGATGTACCAGCAGATCACCAAGCAGCGCACCACCCGTGAGCTGTACGCCGAAAGCCTGACCAAGGCCGGCGTGGTTGACGATGCGCGTGTTCAGGCGAAAGTCGACGAATACCGCAACGCGCTGGACAACGGTCTGCACGTAGTGAAAAGCCTGGTCAAGGAGCCGAACAAAGAGTTGTTCGTGGACTGGCGTCCTTACCTGGGCCACGCCTGGACTGCACGTCACGATACCTCGTTCGACTTGAAGACCCTGCAGGAACTGTCTGCCAAGCTGCTGGAAATTCCAGAAGGCTTCGTCGTACAGCGCCAGGTCTCGAAGATCTACGAAGACCGTCAGAAGATGCAAGCCGGCGGCCTGCCGATCAACTGGGGTTACGCCGAAACCATGGCGTACGCGACCCTGGCGTTCGAAGGTCACCCGATCCGCATGACCGGCCAGGACATCGGCCGTGGTACGTTCTCGCACCGTCACGCGGTATTGCACAACCAGAAAGACGCCAGCACCTACGTACCGCTGCAACACCTGTACGAAGGCCAGCCGCGTTTCGACCTGTACGATTCTTTCCTGTCCGAGGAAGCCGTACTGGCGTTCGAATACGGTTACTCGACCACCACGCCGAACGCGCTGGTGATCTGGGAAGCCCAGTTCGGCGACTTCGCCAACGGTGCCCAGGTGGTTATCGACCAGTTCATCACCAGCGGCGAGCACAAGTGGGGCCGTCTGTGCGGTCTGACCATGCTGCTGCCACACGGTTATGAAGGTCAGGGTCCGGAGCACTCCTCGGCCCGTCTGGAGCGTTACCTGCAGCTGTGCGCCGAGCACAACATCCAGGTGTGCGTGCCGACTACCCCGGCCCAGATCTACCACTTGCTGCGTCGCCAGGTGATTCGCCCGCTGCGCAAGCCATTGGTAGTACTGACGCCGAAGTCGCTGCTGCGTCATAAATTGGCCATCTCGACCCTGGAAGATCTGGCTGACGGCTCGTTCCAGACCGTGATTCCAGAAATCGACACGCTGGACGCCGCCAAGGTCACTCGCCTGATCCTGTGCAGCGGCAAGGTCTACTACGACTTGCTGGAAAAACGCCGTGCAGAAGGCCGCGAAGACATCGCCATCGTGCGTATCGAGCAGCTTTATCCGTTCCCGGAAGACGACCTGATGGAGGCCATCGCGCCTTACACCAACCTCACCAACGTGGTGTGGTGTCAGGAAGAACCGATGAACCAGGGCGCGTGGTACAGCAGCCAGCATCACCTGCGTCGCAGCATCGGTAACCACAACAAGGCCCTGGGCCTGGAGTACGCCGGTCGTGATGCTTCTGCTGCACCTGCGTGTGGTTATGCGTCGATGCACGCCGAGCAGCAGGAAAAACTGCTGCAAGATGCTTTCACTGTTTAACGCCTTCGCGCTGACTGAAACCGAATTTTAAGGACCCACAGATAATGGCTATCGAAATCAAAGCCCCGTCATTCCCGGAATCGGTTGCCGATGGCACCGTTGCCACCTGGCACAAGAAACCAGGTGAGGCCGTCAAGCGTGACGACCTGATCGTCGACATCGAGACCGACAAAGTCGTGCTGGAAGTGTTGGCCGAAGCTGACGGCGTACTGGGCGCAATCGTTGCCGAAGAAGGCGCTACCGTGCTGTCGAACCAGGTTCTGGGCTCGATCGAAGAGGGCAGTGCTGCCGCCGCCGCTCCAGCCGCTGCTGCACCGGCTGCTGCTCCAGCCGCCGCCGCTGCTCCGGCTGCGGGTGGCGAAGATCCAATCGCTGCACCGGCTGCGCGTCAGTTGGCTGAAGAAAACGGCATCAACCTGGCTTCCATCAAAGGCACCGGCAAAGACGGCCGTGTGACCAAGGAAGACGTGGTTGCCGCTGTTGAAGCCAAGAAAAACGCACCGGCTGCCGCACCTGCCAAGGCTGCTGCCCCGGCTGCTGCTGCGCCTGTGTTCGCTGCTGGCGACCGCACCGAGAAGCGTGTGCCGATGACTCGCGTACGTGCCACCGTGGCCAAGCGCCTGGTTGAAGCACAGTCGAACATGGCGATGCTGACCACCTTCAACGAAGTCGACATGACTGAAGTCATGGCCCTGCGTTCGAAGTACAAGGACCTGTTCGAGAAGTCCCACAACGGCGTGCGCCTGGGCTTCATGTCGTTCTTCGTGAAAGCGGCCACCGAAGCGCTGAAACGCTTCCCGGCTGTCAACGCTTCCATCGACGGTAACGACATCGTTTACCATGGCTATGCAGACGTCGGCGTTGCCGTGTCCAGCGACCGTGGCCTGGTGGTTCCAGTACTGCGTAACGCCGAGCTGATGAGCCTGGCTGAAATCGAAGGCGGCATCGCGACCTTCGGCAAGAAAGCCCGTGACGGCAAGCTGACCATCGACGAGATGACCGGCGGTACCTTCACCATCACCAACGGTGGTACCTTCGGTTCGATGATGTCGACCCCGATCGTCAACCCGCCACAAGCCGCGATCCTGGGCATGCACAACATCATCCAGCGTCCGATGGCCATCAACGGCCAAGTCGTGATCCGCCCAATGATGTACCTGGCACTGTCTTACGATCACCGCCTGATCGATGGTAAAGAAGCCGTGACTTTCCTGGTGACCATCAAGAACCTGCTGGAAGACCCGGCTCGTCTGCTGCTGGACATCTAAAGACGCAGCTGCAAGTTGCGAGCTACAAGCTGTAGGAAAAAGCAGCTTGGCTTGCAGCTTGTCGCTTGAAGCTTGTCGCTGAATAGAGGATCTATTTTCATGACACAGAAATTTGACGTTGTAGTGATTGGTGCAGGTCCTGGCGGCTACGTTGCCGCCATCAAGGCCGCACAACTGGGCCTCTCGACTGCTTGCATCGAAAAATACACCGACAAGGAAGGCAAACTGGCACTGGGCGGTACCTGCCTGAACGTTGGTTGCATTCCTTCCAAGGCGCTGCTGGACAGCTCCTGGAAATTCCACGAAGCCCAAGACGGCTTCGCGATCCACGGCATCAACCATGCTGGCGTGACCATGGACGTGCCAGCAATGGTCGGCCGTAAAGCCAACATCGTCAAAGGCCTGACTTCCGGCGTTGCGACCCTGTTCAAGGCCAACGGCGTTACTTCCCTGCAAGGCCACGGCAAACTGCTGGCCGGCAAGAAAGTTGAAATCACCAAGCCAGACGGTTCGGTTGAAGTCATCGAAGCCGAGAACGTGATCCTGGCGCCAGGTTCGCGTCCAATCGACATTCCACCGGCTCCAGTCGACCAGAACGTGATCGTTGATTCGACCGGCGCCCTGGAATTCCAATCGGTTCCAAAACGCCTGGGCGTGATCGGCGCTGGCGTGATCGGCCTGGAACTGGGTTCGGTCTGGTCCCGCCTGGGTTCTGAAGTCACCGTGCTGGAAGCCCTGGACACGTTCCTGCTGGCTGCCGACACTGCGGTGTCCAAAGAAGCGCTGAAAACCCTGACCAAGCAAGGTCTGGACATCAAGCTGGGCGCACGCGTGACCGGCTCCAAGGTCAACGGCGAAGAAGTTGTCGTGACCTACACCGACAAGGATGGCGAACAGACCATCACTTTCGACAAGCTGATCGTAGCCGTGGGTCGTCGTCCGGTGACCACCGACCTGCTGGCTTCCGACAGCGGCGTGAACATCGACGAGCGTGGTTTCATCCACGTTGACGATCACTGCGCAACCACCGTTCCTGGCGTGTACGCCATTGGTGACGTGGTGCGTGGCATGATGCTGGCGCACAAGGCTTCCGAAGAAGGCATCATGGTTGTCGAGCGCATCAAGGGCCACAAAACCCAGATGAACTACGACCTGATCCCGTCGGTTATCTACACCCACCCGGAAATTGCATGGGTCGGCAAGAACGAACAGCAGTTGAAAGCTGAAGGCGTTGAAGTTAACGTCGGCACCTTCCCGTTTGCCGCTTCTGGCCGTGCCATGGCAGCCAACGACACCGGTGGTTTTGTCAAAGTCATCGCTGATGCCAAGACTGACCGCGTATTGGGCGTCCACGTGATCGGCCCAAGCGCTGCAGAACTGGTTCAGCAAGGCGCAATCGGTATGGAATTCGGCACCAGTGCCGAGGACCTGGGCATGATGGTCTTCTCCCATCCGACCCTGTCCGAAGCGTTGCACGAAGCAGCGTTGGCAGTGAATGGCGGCGCCATCCACATCGCCAACCGCAAGAAGCGCTAAGCGAGATAATAAGAAACCACGGCGGAGTTGCCCGTCGTGAGCCTTGCGCGCAAGACTCACCGCGGAATATCCGCTGGACGCAGCCTTGCGCAGCTTTACGGGCCTTGAGCCCTGCAAGTTGCGCAAGCAGCAGTCACAGGTGGCGCGGCACTCATAATGAGCGCAGCGCCGAATGCGCAGTACCTAACGAAGACGGTAAAAAGCATGAATCTTCACGAGTATCAGGGTAAGCAGCTGTTCGCTGAATACGGCCTGCCAGTTTCCAAGGGCTACGCAGTAGACACCCCGGAAGCAGCAGCAGAAGCTTGCGACAAAATCGGCGGCAGCGAGTGGGTTGTCAAAGCCCAGGTCCACGCCGGTGGTCGCGGTAAAGCGGGCGGCGTTAAGCTGGTTCGCAGCAAAGAAGACGCCAAGGCCTTCGCACAGCAGTGGCTGGGCAAGCGTCTGGTGACTTACCAGACTGATGCCAATGGCCAGCCAGTCACCAAGATCCTGGTTGAATCGTGCACTGATATCGCTAAAGAGCTGTACCTGGGCGCTGTCGTTGACCGTTCGAGCCGTCGCATCGTGTTCATGGCTTCCACCGAAGGTGGCGTGGACATCGAGAAGATCGCTCACGAAACCCCAGAAAAAATTCTGAAAGCCACTATCGATCCACTGGTTGGCGCTCAGCCATTCCAGGGTCGCGAGCTGGCTTTCCAGTTGGGTCTGGAAGGCAAGCAAGTTGCCCAGTTCGCCAAGATCTTCGTTGGTCTGGCCAAACTGTTCCAGGATCACGATCTGGCCCTGCTGGAAGTGAACCCGCTGGTGATCAAGGCTGACGGCGATCTGCACTGCCTCGACGCCAAGATCAACATCGACGCCAACGCCATGTACCGTCAGCCTAAGCTGAAGACTTTCCACGATCCGTCGCAAGACGATCCGCGCGAAGCGCACGCTGCCAAGTTCGAACTGAACTACGTAGCCCTGGAAGGTAACATCGGTTGCATGGTCAACGGTGCTGGCCTGGCCATGGGTACCATGGACATCGTCAACCTGCATGGCGGCAAACCAGCCAACTTCCTCGACGTGGGCGGTGGTGCTACCAAAGAACGCGTTACCGAAGCCTTCAAGATCATCCTGTCCGACTCCAACGTCGCTGCAGTACTGGTCAACATCTTCGGCGGCATCGTTCGTTGCGACATGATTGCCGAAGGCATCATCGGTGCAGTGAAAGAAGTTGGCGTTAAAATCCCGGTTGTTGTTCGCCTTGAAGGTAACAACGCTGAACTGGGCGCTAAAGTACTGGCAGAAAGCGGTTTGAACATCATCGCGGCTACCAGCCTGACCGACGCTGCTCAACAAGTTGTCAAAGCTGCGGAGGGCAAATAATGAGCGTCCTGATCAATAAAGACACCAAAGTTATCTGCCAGGGTATTACCGGTTCGCAAGGTAGTTTCCACACCCAGCAAGCCATCGAATACGGCACCAAGATGGTTGGCGGCGTAACTCCGGGCAAAGGCGGCACCGAGCACCTGGGCCTGCCAGTGTTCAACACTGTGAAAGATGCTGTAGCAGCCACTGGCGCCACCGCCAGCGTGATCTACGTTCCAGCTCCTTTCTGCAAGGACTCGATCCTGGAAGCAGCATTCGGCGGCATCAAGCTGATCGTGTGCATCACCGAAGGCATTCCTACCCTGGACATGCTGGACGCTAAAGTTAAGTGCGACGAGCTGGGCGTAGTCCTGATCGGCCCTAACTGCCCAGGCGTGATCACCCCAGGCGAATGCAAGATCGGCATCATGCCAGGTCACATTCACTTGCCAGGTAAAGTCGGTATCGTTTCGCGTTCCGGCACCCTGACCTACGAAGCTGTGAAGCAGACCACTGACGCCGGTTTCGGTCAGTCGACTTGCGTCGGCATCGGCGGTGACCCGATCCCAGGCTCGAACTTCATCGACATCCTGAAGCTGTTCCAGGAAGACCCGAAGACCGAAGCGATCGTCATGATCGGTGAGATCGGCGGTTCGGCTGAAGAAGAAGCGGCTGCCTACATCAAGGCACACGTGACCAAGCCGGTTGTTTCCTACATCGCTGGTGTGACTGCCCCTGCGGGCAAGCGCATGGGCCATGCTGGCGCAATCATCTCTGGCGGCAAAGGCACTGCAGACGAGAAATTCGCTGCACTGCAAGACGCAGGCGTTAAAACCGTGCGTTCGCTGGCAGACATCGGCAAGGCCCTGGCCGAGCTGACCGGTTGGGCTGTCAAGTAAGCCTCGCGCTTAGCTGACGCTTCACCACGCAAAGGCCACCTTCGGGTGGCCTTTGTGCTTTCTGCAGGTTGCTGAAATTCCAGCATTTAGATATACAGATGCGACATCAAAGTGTCGCTTATCGGACAGTCCGCCCCGCAACAGTGCGTTTGTCAGGCTAATTCTGTAATCTAGCCGCCTCTTTATGCGTCCGCATCCCAAAAGGAAGCTGCGCGCTAGACCGGTCGGTCCCCATCAGGGCCGGCAGTATTTCCCTCATCCATAGGGAATCCCTCTCTAAATTCCGATTCAGTAGTGTGGTATTTCCTCAAATGAAAGTGATGAAAAGCCAGGATGTCCTGGCGCTGGGCTTCATGACATTTGCCCTGTTCGTGGGCGCTGGCAACATCATCTTCCCGCCAATCGTTGGTTTGCAGTCCGGGCCTCACGTCTGGATGGCAGCGCTGGGTTTCCTGATCACTGCGGTGGGCCTGCCGGTGGTCACCGTGATCGCCCTGGCCAAGGTCGGCGGCGGCATGGACGCGTTGAGCAGCCCGATCGGCAAGATCGCCGGTGGCCTGCTCGCGGCGGCGGCGTATCTGGCGGTAGGGCCGCTGTTCGCCACCCCGCGTACCGCAACTGTGTCGTTTGAAGTCGGCCTGGCGCCGTTGACCGGTGAAAGTCCGCTGGCACTGTTTCTCTACAGCTCGGTGTATTTCCTGGTGGTGTTCTTCGTCTCCCTCTATCCGGGCCGACTGCTGGACACCGTGGGGCGTTTTCTCGCGCCGCTGAAAATCATCGCGCTGGCCATCCTCGGCATCGCCGCGTTTGCCCTGCCGGCCGGTGAAGTGGGCGTGGCTACCCCTGAGTACGTGGCTGCGCCGTTCTCCCAAGGCTTTATCAATGGTTACCTGACCATGGACACCCTGGGCGCGTTGGTGTTTGGCATCGTGATCGTCAACGCGATCCGTTCCCGTGGCGTCGAGTCGCCCAAGCTGATCACCCGCTACGCGATCATTGCCGGCCTGATTGCCGGCGTCGGCCTGGCACTGGTCTACATCAGTCTGTTCCGCCTCGGTTCGGGCAGCCATGCAGTGGCTGCCGGTGCCAGTAACGGCGCTGCGGTATTGCACGCCTACGTGCAGCACACGTTCGGTTCGCTGGGCAGCGGCTTCCTCGCGGTGCTGATCTCCCTCGCGTGCCTGGTCACTGCGGTGGGCCTCACCTGCGCCTGCGCCGAGTATTTCAGCCGCGTCCTGCCGCTGTCCTACAAGGCCCTGGTGGTGATCCTCGCGCTGTTCTCGCTGTTCGTGTCGAACCTGGGCCTGACCAAGCTGATTGCGTTCTCGATCCCGGTGCTCACCGCGATCTACCCGCCGTGCATCGTGCTGGTGGCCTTGAGCTTCTGCAAAGATTTCTGGCAGGAACAGGGTCGTATCGTCGGTCCGGTGATGCTGGTGTCGTTCATCTTCGGTTGCATCGACGCACTCAAGGGCGCTGGCCTGGCCGATTGGATGCCGTCGCAACTGGCGCACCTGCCATTGAGCGAGCAGGGCCTGGCATGGTTGGTGCCTTCGGTGATGACCTTGGGCGTGGCGTTCGTGATTGATCGCATGCTGGGCAAGCGCAGCGAAGCGCTCGCTTAAATAGCCGACTTCACGCTACATGGAAATGCCCCGTATCAATCGATACGGGGCATTTTTTATGTGTTTGCAACACGATCCCGTAGGAGCCGGCTTGTATTCACCCAACCATCGCTTAATAGGACCCCCATGTCGTTCGTCGAAACCAATCAGATCCACCTGCTTGCCGCCCTCTGGTTTGTCCTGTGCTGGGGCGGCTACACCCGCTATGCCACCTGGAAGGCCCGGGACACTGCGTGCCTGGCCAGTGTGCTGCATCTGTATCGCGAAGACTGGATGCGCCGCATGCTGCTGCGCGACAACCGCATCGCCGACGCCAGTGTGATCGGCAACCTGGAACGCAACGCTTCGTTCTTTGCCTCCAGCACCTTAATCATCCTGGCCGGCATTCTCACCGTGCTCGGTGCCTCAGAGCGCGCGGTGTCGCTGCTGGCTGACATTCCCATGGTGCAGCAGGCGTCCCAGGGCATGTCGGAGATCAAGCTGCTGTGCCTGGCCCTGGTGTTCGTCTATGCGTTCTTCACGTTCAGTTGGTGCATGCGCCAGTACAACTTTGCGGCAGTGCTGGTCGGCTCGGCGCCGATGGTGGGGGAGCGGCATGTGTCGGAGCAGGAGCGCAAGGCGTTTGCGCTACGCGCGGCGCGGGTGATCTCCATGGCTGCCAACCAGTTCAACTTCGGCCTGCGCGCTTATTACTTCGGCATGACCATGCTGGCGTGGTTTGTCAGCCCCTGGTTGTTCATGTTGATGAGTGCCGGGGTGGTGGTCGTGCTGTACCGTCGCGAGTTTCATTCCGACGTACTGCAAGTGATGGTGTATACCCAGACGGACACACCGCCGCCGGAGGCGGTTAAAGAGTCGGCTTAAGTAACCTTGAAATAAAAACACCAGGCAAAGTAAAGCCCGCTATCTAAGCGGGCTTTCTTTTTGCAGCCAAGCTATTTCAAGCCGCGGTATCAAGAACCGCTGGCAGGGGTAGCAGGTGCTGCTTCTTTCGCGGCGGCTTCGTTCGATTCAGCCTGAGCTTTGGCAGCATCGGCGTTTTCTTTCGCAGCGTCGTTCACTTTATCCTGAGCCTTCGCCATATCTTTTTGAGCTTGCTCGGAATGTGCGGCGGCGTCTTGGGCTTTGTCTTCGGATTTCTTATCGCAGGCAGCGAGACCGAGGGCAGCGGCCAACATCATGGAAATAGCTAAAGTCTTGCGCATGGGGTGTTTCTCCTTATTGAAGATATCTACTGGCCTTTCGAGCATGGGCGTTCTGCATTAGTTCCTTTAATTCCACAGATATATAAACCATCGGCGCAAAGGAACTTTCCTGCCCGCCGGCTATTGCACCGATCATCACTAATAAGAGTCTTCAACGAATGACCGAAAATCCCTTGTTAGAGCGTGCGTCGCGCTTTGTATCGGCCTTGCGCCATTGTCAGGTGCTGGGTATCACCGCTCATCAGGCCAGCGAGGAAGGCATCACGCTGCTCATGCCCTATGCGCCGCAACTGGTCGGCGACCCGCGGACCGGCGTCATTCACGGTGGCGCATTGACCTCCCTGATGGACACCGCCTGCGGCATGGCCACCCTGTGCGTGTTGCCGGAGTTCGAGGTGTGCCCGACCCTCGACCTGCGTATCGACTACATGCATCCCGCCGCACCGCACCAGCCCGTCTATGGATTTGCCCAATGCTACCGGGTGACCACCGACGTGATCTTCACGCGCGGCTTTGCCTACCAGGATGACCCACAGCAGCCCATCGCCCATGTCGTCGGCACGTTCATGCGCATGGGCAAGCGTCTCAAAGGGGCGCAAGGGTTGAGCAACACGATCAAGGGAGAGCAGGCATGACCCATCGATTCAAGACGCGCCTGGAGCAGGCCCATGAACGCGGCGATTATGCAGCGCTGCTCGAACTGATCCCCTACGCCAAGCTGATCGGTATCGAATGCACCCGGCTTGGGGGTGAACTGCTGTTCCGCCTGCCGGCCAACAAGGACAATATTGGTAACCCGATATTGCCGGCGCTGCATGGCGGGGTCATCGCAGGCTTTATGGAGTTGTCTGCCGCGCTGCATCTGCTGGTGTTCACCGGCGCGCCGGGCTTCCCGAAAATCATCGATTTCTCCCTCGATTACCTGCGTGCCGGGCAGTTTCGCGACACCTACGCCAAATGCCAGGTGTGGCGCCAGGGCCGACGGGTGGCGAATGTGGCGATCACCGCCTGGCAAAGCACGCAGGCTGAGCCCATCGCCACCGCCCGCGCGCATTTCAAGATTGAGGAAGTCGGCCGCCCTTGAAATCCTGCTCTTAGCCCCCAACTTTGATGACAACCCGCCGCCAACCCTCAAGGGCGCGGCCACTGCCATCCAATTGGAGTTTGATGACCATGAGTGTGGAAACTCAAAAGGAAACCCTGGGCTTCCAGACCGAGGTGAAGCAACTGCTGCACCTCATGATCCATTCGCTGTATTCCAACAAGGAAATCTTCCTTCGCGAATTGATCTCGAACGCCTCTGACGCTGTCGACAAATTACGTTTCGAAGCCCTGTCCAAGCCTGAATTGCTGGAAGGCGGCGCCGAACTGAAAATCCGCGTGAGCTTCGACAAGGACGCCAAGACCGTCACCCTCGAAGACAACGGCATCGGCATGAGCCGCGAAGACGCGATCACCCACCTGGGGACCATCGCCAAATCCGGCACTGCCGACTTCATGAAAAACCTCTCGGGCGACCAGAAGAAAGATTCGCACCTGATCGGCCAGTTCGGCGTGGGCTTCTACTCGGCCTTCATCGTCGCCGACAAGGTGGAAGTCTTCAGCCGCCGCGCCGGCCTCGACGCCAGCGAAGGCGTGCATTGGTCCTCGAAAGGCGAGGGCGAATTCGAAATCGCCACGATCGACAAGGCTGATCGCGGCACGCGCATCGTCCTGCACCTCAAGTCCGGTGAAGATGAATTCGCCGATGGCTGGCGCCTGCGCAACATCGTCAAGAAGTACTCCGACCACATCGCCCTGCCGATCGAGCTGCCGAAAGAACAAGCGGCCGCCGAAGGCGAAGAGGCACCTGCCCAGGAATGGGAAGTGGTCAACCGCGCCAGCGCGCTGTGGACCCGTCCGCGTACCGAGATCAAGGACGAGGAATACCAGGAGTTCTACAAGCACATCGGTCACGACTACGAAAACCCGCTGAGCTGGAGCCACAACAAGGTCGAAGGCAAGCTGGAATACAGCTCGCTGCTCTATGTGCCGGCCCGCGCGCCGTTCGACCTGTACCAGCGTGAAGCGCCAAAAGGCCTGAAACTCTACGTACAGCGCGTGTTCGTCATGGACCAGGCGGAATCCTTCCTGCCGCTGTACCTGCGCTTCATCAAGGGCGTGGTCGACTCCAACGACCTGTCGCTGAACGTGTCGCGGGAAATCCTGCAAAAAGACCCGATCATCGACTCGATGAAGTCGGCGCTGACCAAGCGCGTGCTCGACATGCTGGAAAAACTGGCGAAGAACGAGCCTGAGCAATACAAGGGCTTCTGGAAAAACTTCGGCCAGGTCATGAAAGAAGGCCCGGCGGAAGATTTTGCCAACAAGGAAAAAATCGCCGGCCTGCTGCGTTTTGCCTCCACCCAAGGCGACGACGGCGAGCAGAACGTTGCCCTGGCCGAATACCTGGCACGCGCCAAGGAAGGCCAGGACAAGATCTACTACCTCACCGGCGAAACCTACGCGCAGGTCAAGAACAGCCCGCACCTGGAAGTCTTCCGCAAGAAAGGCATCGAAGTGCTGCTGCTGACCGACCGTATCGATGAGTGGCTGATGAGCTACCTCAACGAGTTCGACGGCAAATCCTTCGTCGACGTGGCTCGTGGTGACCTGGACCTGGGTAACCTCGACTCCGAAGAAGAGAAGAAAGAAGCCGAAGAAGTCGCCAAGTCCAAAGAAGGCCTGGTTGAGCGGATCAAGGCGTCCCTGGGCGACGCGGTCAGCGAGGTGCGGGTTTCCCACCGCCTCACCGATTCCCCGGCGATTCTGGCTATCGGCGAGCAGGACCTGGGCATGCAGATGCGCCAGATCCTGGAAGCCAGCGGCCAGAAGGTACCGGACTCCAAGCCGATCTTCGAATTCAACCCGGCTCACCCGCTGATCGAGAAACTCGACGGCGAGCAGAGCGAAGAGCGTTTTGGCGACCTGTCGCACATCCTCTTCGACCAGGCGGCCCTGGCCGCTGGCGACAGCCTGAAAGACCCGGCCGCCTATGTGCGCCGACTGAACAAGCTGTTGGTGGAATTGTCGGTTTAACACCGTTGTAGAAAAACCCGCTTCGGCGGGTTTTTTCATTTGTAGCGCTTCACTGCAGGTGCTCGCCTGTCGATGAAAAGCTCGATGGCACTGCGTTCATTCAGGATGCTCGCGCTATTGTTGACGTTCTTCCCGAGCAAGCGTGCGCCTACACACCTCAACTGGAGTAAATGATGAGCCAAGTCACTGTGCGTTCCGTGGTCTATCAGATTGATGGCCAGTCTTATGAAAGCCGCCTGGCATTCGATGCCAGCCACAAGGGCCCGCTGCCGGGTCTGCTGATGGCGCCGAACTGGATGGGTGTGAGTGCGGGGGCCGAAGAAATCGCCAAGACCGTCGCCAGCAAAGGCTATGTGGTGCTGATCGCCGACCTGTACGGGCAAACGGTGCGCCCATCCAACGGCGATGAAGCCGGTGCAGCGATGATGCCGCTGAAAAATGACCGCCCGTTGTTGAACAAGCGCATGCAAGCAGCGTTTGAGCAACTGCAAGGCCAGACCGAAGCCGCTGTGGACACCTCGAAACTGGCTACCTTTGGCTTCTGTTTCGGTGGCTGCTGCTCTCTGGAGCTGGCGCGTACCGGTGCGCCGCTCAAGGCTGCCGTGTCGTTCCACGGCACCCTAGACACGCCGAACCCGGCGGACGCGAAGAACATCAAGGGTTCCGTGCTGGTGCTGCATGGTGCTTCCGACCCGTTGGTGCCGAAAGAGCAACTGCCGGCCTTTGAAGATGAAATGAACGCGGCCGGTGTGGATTGGCAACTGCTGAGCTACGGCGGCGCGGTGCATTCCTTTACCGACCCGCATGCCAATGTGCCGGGCAAGATGATGTACGACGCAAAGACCGCTGCGCGGGCTTTCCAGTCGATGCATAACTTGCTGGATGAAGTGTTCAAGGGCTGAAGCTTGAGCGCCTGTCAGGGCGTCTTAGCGGCCAAGCCCACTCCCAGTTGAATGTGGGAGCGGGCTTGCCTGCGAAGGCTATCTGACAGGCAACTCGATCCTGTCGGTTTCTCCCGGCACCGTTGGCCAATCCCCAGCCGCCCAGCGCTGCCTGGCCTGCTCGATCAGCGCCGGATCGCTCGCGACAAAATTCCAATTGATCCGCCGTGGCCCATCCAGTGGCGCGCCGCCAAACACCACCAAGTGGCAATCACTGTCGGCAAACAACGTCATTGCCTGCCCGGGCTCCAGCACCACCAGGCTGTTGACCTCCAGCACCTCGCCTTCCAACTGCGCTTCACCGTCCAGCACATACACGGCGCGTTCCTCATGCTCATCCGGGATCAGCAGGGTAGTGGCCGTCTGCATCTGCACCTCGGCATACAGCGTGGGTGACAGCACCGGCACCGGTGATTTCAGGCAAAAGCCGCTGCCCGCGATCATGCGGATCGTCACACCCAGATTGTTACTCACCGGCAGGCTCGCGGCTGGGTGATGGCTGTAGTGCCCGGGTCCGTTTTCGTGGTCCTTGGGCGAAGCCAGCCACACTTGCAGCCCGTGCAGGCTGAAGCCGCTGGCCTTGAGCGCCTCGGGCGTGCGCTCGACGTGGGCAATTGCGCTGCCGGCAGTCATCCAGCTGACATCGCCGGCCTGTACCACCTGGTCCGAACCCAGGCTGTCCTTGTGCTGCAGTGCGCCGTCGAACAGGTAGGTCAGGGTCGACAGGCCGATATGCGGGTGCTGGCGGATATTCATGCCGCTGCCCGGTGCGTAGCGGGTGGGCAACATATGGTCGAAAAACACAAAAGGCCCGACGCTGCGGCATTCCCGCGAAGGCAGCGGGCGCAGGATAGGCTGGCCTTCGACATCTTCGGGGCGCGGGCGGATCACGGTGAGGGCGGTCATGGTGCATCCCAGTCTGAGCGGGTTAGGTGGCTTTGAGCATAACCCGCCCGACGGGAGGTTGCCGCTATTGGCTGAAGGCGCCTTCCGACAATGTTGTCTCGATGGTGACTTCGGCCGTGGTCATCAGCTTGTGCACCGGGCAGCGATCTGCCACGCGATGCAGTTCGTCGCGCTGCTCGTCTGTCAGCACGCCCTTGAGGGTCAGCTTGACGGCGAGCTTGTATTTACCCTTTTGCTCTTCACTGGCGTCGTGGCTGACTTCCACGGTCACGCCGGTCAGTGGGATGTCTTTTTTCTGTGCGTAGAGCTTGACGGTCAAGGCCTTGCACGAGGCCAGCGCGGCATCGAAGTAGTCGTGGGGGGAGGGCGCCGAATCGTCACCGCCCAGGCTTTTGGGCAGGTCGGTAAACAGCTCGTGGTTGTTGATGTTGACGCTGTGACGGAAGTTGTCGGCGTTCAACGTATTGACGGTAACAGGCATGGCAAACCTCACAGGGTGGCAGGATGAAGGTCATGCAGTTATAGAGCATGCTGGCACTTCGGTGTTCCGCGATTTTTGCCGGCTGAACCCCGGCAAGGCGCGCAAGGTCTACCAGAGTCAGCCCCTATCGAGGTTTTATCGTGCCCTGGACCCGCCTGAGTCTTGCCCTGTTACTCGCTGCCACCAGCCTGGCCGTCCACGCGCGTGACTATGCCTACAGCGACGCGCACCTGCATTACGTGGATTTTTTCCAGGAGACGGCAGGCATGGACAAGCTGCTCAAGGCCATGGCCGATAACCGCATCGAGCACGTGATGATTTCCGGTATCCCGGTAGCGAAGAAATGGCACGAAGACGAACCCAAGCGCCCGCGCTACTACGCCGGTGATGACGCCGACGCCTATTGGTACAGTGCCACCGATGTGATCGTTGCGGCGGCGGTGACGAAACTGACGCCTGAACAGCGCCAGCACTTTCATCCCTTCCTCAGTGGTTTCAACCCCAACGACAAGAACTCGGCCGCGCACATCCAGCGCATGCTCGACCTCAATCCCGGGCTGTGGCAGGGCATCGGCGAGGTGTTCACCCGCCACGACGACCTGACCGCCCTGACATCCGGCGATACTCCGCGCGCGAATAACGAAGCCATGACCCGCATCTATCACCTGGCGGCCGAGAACGACCTGCCGGTGATGCTGCACTCCAATATCACCTCCAAGCGCGAACGGAATCCGCTGTACCTGGCCGAGGTGGAGGAGTCGCTGCGCAACCACCCGCACACGCGCTTTATCTGGGCGCATGCCGGCACCAGCAAGGAAATCCATCGCCACCAGGTGCAGATGGATTTTTTACTGCCCACCTTGAGTCGGCTGCTGGAGGCCTATCCCAACCTGTACATCGACCTGTCCTGGAGCATGCTCACGCCTTACTTGCTGGATGACGCGGGCAAGCCTCGGCCAGAGTGGACAGCGTTGGTGGAGCGCTTCCCGGAGCGTTTTATGCTGGGGTCGGACGTGGTAGGGCGTTTCAACAAGCTGGGTAAGGAGATGCACCGCTTCGAGCCCTTCCTCGACGCGCTTCCTGAGGACATTGCCCACAAGGTGGCGCGGGATAACTTCCTGGCCATCCTGCCTAAAGCGCCTCGCGATTTGCCTCCTCGTTGATATCGCGTTTTGGTCTTACGCAATCGGGCGAGGACGCCGATAACGTTCAGGAGACCGGCTGCAGGTGGATGCAGCGCTTCTGGAAGGAACCTACGTAATGAATGTTCGCAGTTTGAATATCGCCCCGCGCGCCGGCTTGGGCTTTGGCGTATTGGCATTGATGGTGTTTGCCCTGGGCGGCTTTGCCCTGTTGCAGATGGCCAATATGCGCCAGCAATCGGATCAGGTGGAGAACAACTGGCTGCCCAGCGTGATGGCGGTGGGGGAGATGAGCCAGGACCTGCTGCGGGTGCGCGCGCTGACCTTGCGCTTGCTGCTTAACCGCGAGCCCGAGGCGTTGGCGCAGAACGAGCGCAAGCTCAATGACCTCAAGAGTGGCTTGCATCACGCGCAGACCCTGTACGAAGCGCTGATCGTGCTGCCCGAGGAGCGCACGCTGTTTGACCGCTTCAAGGTCCAGGAACAGCAATACCTGCAACGCCAGGAACAGGTGATGGGGTTTTCCAGGGCCAATCAGCTGGAGGACGCCGTCAAGGTGGTCAACGGCGAGATGAATCAACTCGCCGATGAAATGGCTGCGACCCTGCGCGACCTGGTCAATCTGAATAAGACCAACGCCAACCTGGCGGCAAGCCTGGCGCAGAGTGTGTTCAGCCAGTCGCGCAGTTGGGTGATCGGCATGATCGTGCTCACGGCGTTGATTACCATCGGGCTGGCGGTATGGCTGACGCGCAGCATTGTGTTGCCACTGGCGCAGTCGTTGAAGGTCGCCCAGGGCGTCGCCAGTGGCGATCTGACCGGCGACATAAGCGTTACCGGAAACGACGAGCCGGCGCGCCTGCAGCAGGCGCTCAAGGGCATGCAGGAGAACCTGCGCGACACCATCCGGCGTATTTCCGAGTCGTCGAACCAGCTGGCGTCGGCTTCCGAGGAACTCAGTTGTGTCACCGAGGACGCCACGCGCGGCCTGCATCAGCAAAACCAGGAAATCGAACAGGCGGCCACGGCGGTCAACCAAATGACGGCAGCGGTGGAGGAAGTGGCGAGCAACGCAGTGGCCACCTCCCAGGCCTCGCGCGAGTCCGACCGCATTGCCCAGCAAGGGCGTGAGCAAGTGCACCAGACAGTGGTGTCCATCGAGGCGCTGGCCACTGACGTAACCGACAACGTGACGCAGGTCGAGGACCTGGCGCAAAAGGTCTATGGCATCAGCAAGGTGCTGGACGTGATCCGCTCGATTGCCGAGCAGACCAACCTGCTCGCACTGAATGCGGCCATCGAGGCGGCGCGGGCCGGGGATGCCGGGCGCGGGTTTGCGGTGGTGGCCGATGAAGTGCGCGCCCTGGCCCACCGTACCCAGCAATCGACCCAGGAAATCGAGCAGATGATCAGCGGCATTCAGCAGGGCACCGATCAGGCGGTCAGTTCGATGCAACAGAGCAACAGTCGCGCGCGTTCCACCCTGGATATCGCCAAGTCGGCGGGGATGGCACTGGAGGAAATTGCCTCGGCGTTTACCTTGATCAACGAGCGCAACCTGGTGATCGCCAGTGCGTCCGAGCAACAGGCGGCCGTGGCGCGGGAGGTGGATCGCAATTTGATGAACATTCGCGACTTGGCGCACCAGACATCGACCGGGGCGAACCAGACCAGCGCGGCGAGCCAGGAGTTGTCGCGGCTGGCGGTGGACCTGAATTCGATGGTGGCGCGGTTTTCGGTGTAGGGCAGCAGCTCGAGCTGGCGCCATCGCAGGCAAGCCAGCTCCTACATTTGGCTGTATTCACACTTCAAAATGCGGGAGCTGGCTTGCCTGCGATAGAGGCGCCGCGGTCTCACCTGTAATCACCCACAAAAAAGCCCCGAACCAGTCGGGGCTTTTTATTGGGTCGAGCTACAGGTCTTACTTACCCTGCCAGCGTTTCAGTACCAGGGTGGCGTTGGTGCCACCGAAGCCGAAGCTGTTGCTCATCACGGTGTCGATCTTGGCGTTTTCGACGGTCTTGGTCAGGATCGGCATATCGGCGACGACCGGGTCGATCTCGTCGATGTTGGCCGAACCGGCCATGAAGTTGCCTTCCATCATCAGCAGGCAGTAGATCGCTTCGTGAACGCCGGCGGCGCCCAGGGAGTGACCGGACAGGCTCTTGGTGGAGCTGATGGCTGGCGCCTTGTCGCCGAATACCGCACGCACACCTTCCATTTCCTTGGCGTCACCGACCGGAGTCGACGTGCCGTGGGTGTTCAGGTAGTCGATTGGGGTATCCACGGTGGACATGGCCATCTGCATGCAACGGATGGCGCCTTCACCGCTTGGCGCAACCATGTCGTAGCCGTCGGAGGTCGCGCCGTAGCCGACGATTTCCGCGTAGATCTTGGCGCCACGGGCGAGGGCGTGTTCCAGCTCCTCGACCACCACCATGCCGCCACCGCCGGCGATGACGAAACCGTCACGCTTGGCGTCGTAGGCGCGGGAGGCCTTCTCCGGAGTTTCGTTGTACTGGGTGGACAGTGCGCCCATGGCGTCGAACAGGAACGACTGGCTCCAATGTTCTTCTTCACCGCCGCCGGCGAACACGATGTCCTGCTTGCCCAGCTGGATCTGCTCAACGGCAGTCCCGATGCAGTGGGCGCTGGTGGCGCAGGCGGAGGAAATCGAGTAGTTCACGCCCTTGATCTGGAATGGCGTGGCCAGGCAGGCGGAAACGGTGCTGCCCATGGTCCGCGTGACGCGGTAAGGGCCTACACGCTTGACGCCTTTTTCGCGCAGGATGTCCAGCGCTTCCATCTGGTTCAGGGTGGATGCGCCGCCCGAACCGGCAATCAGGCCGGTGCGTACGTTCGAAACCTGGTCTTCGCTCAGGCCGGAGTCGGCAATCGCGTCTTTCATGGCCAGGTAGGCATAGGCGGCAGCGTGGCCGACGAAGCGATAGATCTTGCGATCGATCAGTTCTTCGAGGGGCAGGTCGATGGAGCCGGAAACCTGGCTACGCAGACCCATTTCGGCATATTCCGGGTTGAAGCGGATGCCAGGGCGACTTGCACGCAGGTTAGCGGTGACGGTCTCTTTGTCATTGCCCAGGCAAGAAACGATGCCCAGACCAGTGATAACGACGCGGCGCATGCGGATAACCCTTAAAAGTTGTCAGTGGAAGTGAATACGCCGACCCGAAGGCCTTCGGCAGTATAGATCTCGCGACCGTCGACGCTCACCGAACCATCGGCGATGGCGAGGTTCAGCTTGCCCTTGAGGACGCGCTTGATCTGAATGTTGTAGGTGACTTTCTTGGCGGTCGGCAGGACCTGGCCAAAGAACTTCACTTCGCCCGAACCCAGAGCACGGCCGCGGCCCGGCAGGCCCTGCCAGCCGAGGAAGAAACCGACCAGCTGCCACATGGCGTCGAGGCCCAGGCAGCCCGGCATCACAGGGTCGCCTTCGAAATGGCAGGCGAAGAACCACAGGTCCGGGGTGATATCCAGCTCGGCGACCAATTCACCTTTGCCGTACTTGCCACCCTCTTCGCTGATATGGGTGATGCGATCCACCATCAGCATGTTCGGGGCGGGCAGTTGCGCGTTACCTGGGCCGAACAGCTCACCGCGACTGCAGCGCAGCAGGTCTTCCCGAGTAAAGGCGTTTTGTTTGGTCATGCGAGCTCCTCAATAATCCCATGCGGCAGGGTAGGGCAAATCTTCCCGAACCGAATGAAGCGTTCATGCCTCATGTCGGCAGCCTACACATAGACTATTGCGTTGTAGTGAAAGTCACAGCGGCAAGGTACTGAATGTACACTTGTTCACTGAAATTTTAAACCGGGCCTGTTTATCGGCCCGTTTGGGTGCCTAAGACTGCCGCACTTTCGTCTTTCACGCCAGTCGGAAGTGGCTGATGGCGCGGCGCTATTGCACCCAACGCTGCAGTATTTGCTGCAAATCCGTGCGTTTGAACGGCTTGGCCAGGTAATCGTTCATTCCCGCTGCGAGACACGCCTCACGGTCGCCCTGCAGGGCGTTCGCGGTGAGGGCGATAATCGGCAGGTCGGCGCAGCCCGGCAACTGGCGAATCTGGCGGGTCGCTTCATAGCCGTCGATCAGCGGCAGCCGGCAATCCATCAGGATCGCAGTGAAAATCAGGCTCTCGGCGCTGCGGATCGCCTCGGCGCCGTCGGTGGCCAGACTGACCTGGAAGCCCAGGCTGCGCAGCATGGCTTCGACCACCGTGCGGTTCACCGGATTGTCCTCCACCAGCAACACATGGCGACCCTCTCCGGCGCTGGTCTTGCCTTCGGCGTTGGCGGCAATCGCCGGCACGCTGTGCTGGTCGGTAGCCAGCGGGATTTCCAGGGTAAACACCGAGCCACGGCCTTCTTCGCTCTGGGCGCGCAAGGTGCCACCCATGCGTTCGGCCAGGGTACGGGCGATGGGCAGGCCGAGGCCGGTGCCGCCGTAACGTCTTGAAATGGAACTGTCAGCCTGCTGGAACGCATCGAACATCAATTCCAGGCGTTCGGCGGAAATCCCGATGCCGCTGTCGCGCACGGTGCAGGTGAACCACACCAGCTCATGGTCCAGGGTCTGCCAATGGGGCTCGACGCTGACGGTGCCGTGCTCGGTGAACTTCAGCGCATTGCCGATCAGGTTCACCAGGATCTGGCGGATACGCGTCGGATCGCCCTGCACCCGCAGGGTGTCCATGCCGGGCGGGATCGGCAGCTGCAGCGCCAACCCGCGCTGCTGGGCGCTGTGCTGGAAGGCCTGGGCGCAGCTGTTGATCAGGTCCGCCAGGTTGAACGGAATGTGCTCCAGCTCGAGGGCGGCGCGCTCGATGCGCGAGAAGTCGAGGATGTCATTGATGACCTTGAGCAGGTGCTCGGTGGACTCGGAGGCCAGCGCCGCGTATTCGGTCTGCTCCTCGGTCATCTCGGTGGTTTCCAGCAACTGCAGCATGCCCAGCACGCCGTTCATCGGCGTGCGCAGCTCATGGCTCATCATCGCCAGGAAGTCTGACTTGGCGTTGTTGGCGCGCTCAGCCTCCTCGCGGGTCTGGATCAACTGCGCCATGGCCTGTTGCTGTTCGCGACTGGCCTGGTTGAGGCCTTCGGCGAGGTTGTTGATATGCCGCGACAGGTCGCCCAGTTCCGAGTCATCGACAATCGGCAGCGGCGTCTTGTAGTCGCCTTGCTGGATGGCTTTCACGGCGTGGCCCATGGCGCTGATCGGCTGCGACAGGCTGGCGGCCAGGCGCCGTGCGAGCAGGAAGGTAAACAGCAGGGCGAACAGCGCGAGGATCCCGGCCTTGAACAGGATTTCCTGCTGGCGCTGGCTGAACGCGTCGTTGGACATGCCGACAATCACCCGGCCCAGGTAGTCCGCGCGGGGTGCCTTGGGTTCGTTGAGATTGTCCTGGAAAAAGTCGTTGCCCAGCTGGATATGCTGCAGGCGGATCGGCGCCTGGAAGACTTTCACCGACAGCGAGCGGTCATGTTTTTCCGAGGGCTGCTCGACGTAGACGAGGATGTTCTCGCTGCTGTCCTGGATCTCCAGGAAGCGCACGTGGGGCGTGGCCAGCGTGGCGCGCAGCAAGCTGTCGAGCACGTCGTTGTTGCCGGAAATCACCCCGTATTCAGTGGCCGGCGCCAGTTGGTTGGCGATCAGTTGGCCGGTGTGGTCGAGTTCCTGGCGCAGGTCCTGGATACGCACGAAGGTGAAGAAGCTGATCAACAGCAACGTCAGCAACAGCGCCGGGCCCAGGGTGATGAGCTGGGTGCGGGTGTTGATGTCCCAACGACGACGCAAGGTCATGGGTGTTTTTCTCCTTCGGCCAATCGGGCGGCGACGCTGGCGTCGTCCACCTGTTCGATGCCCAGTGAGCGCGCAACTTGCGGGTTGCCGACGACTTTGAAGTGTCTTGGGTACAGCGCACGCGGCCAGGTGGCGGGCGGTTGCTCAAGCAAATGGTCGAGCACGGTCAGCCAGTCGGCCTGGTCGCTGTAGGTGCTGGCCAGGCTGCCGGCCCGCACGAACCCGGCGTTCGGCCCCACCAACGGCAATTGTTGGGCGTAGCTGCTGAGCAACAGGTTCTTCGCGGTTTTCGGGTTGTAGAGTTGTGGATCGTCGAGGCCGAGCAGCACGTCGCTGTTTCTGAACAGCGATTGCAGCGGGCGGCTGTCGTTAATGTTGTCCCAGCGCTGTGGCACGATTTCCAGGCCCAGCAGCGTGGCCTGCTGGCGTAACTCGGGCAGCAGGAATTCACTGTCGGCGCTGTAGAGCACGCCAATGCGCTGCGCTTGCGGCAGGATATTGTTGATCAGGCGCAGCTGGCGCTCCAGCGGCGGGTCGCTCCACAGCAGGGTAATGCGTGGATGCTGGGTGCTGCCCGGCCGTTCATGGGCTTGCAGGCGGCTGATGCGCAGCACCAGGGTCGGCGGGCCCTGGGCGTCCTGCAGGCGCCAGTCGAGGCCGGGCAGGTCGAGCAGGATCAGGCGGGTCGTGGCCGGCAGGTGGCTGGGGGCCGGCAGGTCCTTGAGGGGCGTGAAGGTGACGTGGTCCTGCGGTCGTTGCTCGGCCAGGGCCTTGGTAAAGGCCTGCACGCCGGCACCGTCCTCGGCGGCGGTCAACAGGATCTCGGCACTCCAGGCCGGTGTGGCCAGCAACAGACAGGCCAGCAGCACGCTGCGCCGGCAGAGTGTGTAGAGGTCAATAAAGAAGAAGGTCATCCGTGACGAGTCGCCCATATCAGAACTCTAACTCCGCGCTGAAGTAGAGTACGTGACGGTGGTCGTAATTGTTATCGGCCCATGTCGTGGGCTGGTTATCGAGGCGTTGTTGCAGCATGCCGGCCAGCTCCACGTTGGCTTTGCCCAGGGCAATACGCTTGGCCACGCGCAGGTCGACCCGTTCGAAGCGATATTGGTTGAGTGCGTCGTCGCCATAGTAGAACAGCGCGCTGGACCAGCCGTGGCCCCATTCGCGCAACCAGCCGGCCGAGCCACTGTTACGCGCGGTCTGCGCTTTGTCCAGCGGATTGCTGGAGCTGGCATCCACATAAGCATAGGTGAGCCGCAGGCGGTCGGCGTTGCTCATGCGCCAGTCGAATTGCGATTCGGCACCGCTGAACCGTGCGCTGTTGGCGTTGCTGGCAATGTACTGGTTGTTGCGCAGCGGCGAGCTGATCATGTCGGTGATTTCGTCGTAGAACAGCTTGACGTCCATGTTCAGCCCGATATCGGCAAAGAAACCGTTGTAGCCCAGTTCCCGCGAGCGCATCAGTTCTTTGTCGAGGTTGCCCGGGCCGCGCGTCTTCACGAAGTACTGGCCGCTGGTCTGGCCATAGGCCGGGGAGCTGAGGTTGGTGACGCGATAGCTCCAGTTGACATTGTTTTCGAACATGTCCGGCGAGCGGATTGCCTCGGAGTACACCGCGCGCAGGCCGTGGCGCGGGTTGATCAGGTAGTTGACCGCCACCCGTGGCGTCAGCGAGTTGCCGCTCAGGTGCGTGTCTTCATACATCGCGCCGCCCTGCAGCAGCCAATGTTCGCTGGCGCGCCATTCCAGTTGGCCGAACAGGCGCCAGGTAGTGTCGTCCAGGGTGCCGTTGAAGTAGGTGTCGGAATCGGCCCGGTCGTAGCGATAATTCATACCACTGACCAGGCGCAGGCTGTCGGACAGGCTGAGGGTGTCCTGGACCTCGATGTCGTAGCGGCTTTCGCGGGTGCTCTGGTCGATATCGCCGCACACGCTCTGGTTGTTGCCGTCGCGCCACTGGTCCAGCACCCGGTTGGCCAGCGCTTGCTCGGCGGCGCTGCCGGGTGGTGCGCTGCCCTGGCTGTAGGTGTCCATGTGGCGGGCGAGCAGCTCGGCGTAGTTGGGGTTCATCTGCCACAACTGGGTCAGTTCCGGACTGAACGAGACCTTGGCGTCGCAGGCCTTCCAGACTTGCTGGCGGTCCCACTGTTGCGCAGAGCCCTGGATGTACAGGCTGTGGTCGGGGTTGAAGTCGAAATTCCAGCGCAGGGAGCCGGCATAGTCCTTGGACTTGACGTCGGAATTGTTACCGCCTTCGGTAATCCCGGCGAAGACCGGGGTGTAGGTATAAGGCCGTTGATTGGTGCCTTCCTTGGCATCCAGTTGCCAGTCGATACTCTGCTGCGCATTCAACGTCTGGCTCACCGCCAGGCTGAAGCGGTTGAGGCGGCGGCTGTCACGGCGATCGGCGCCGCTGGCGTCAGTGTCGAAACCGTCGTCCTGCTGGCCGGACAGCGACAAGCGCAGATCGCCGGTTTCCCAGCCCACGCCCTGGCTGGCATAGAAGTCATTGATGCCCCGTTCGCCGCGCACCACCTTGACCCTTGAGCCATGGCTGTTGGCCGGCGAGCGCGTGAGGATATTGACCACCGCCATCAATGCATTGGCGCCGTAACTGACGGTGTTGGGCCCGCGAAAAACCTCGATGCGCTCGATGTCTTCCATGGCCACCGGGATATCGCTCCAGTCCACCGTGGCCAGGCCGGCGCGGTACACCGAGCGGCCGTCGATCAGCACCTGCATGCGCCGCGCATCGCTGGCGCTGGTGCCGTGGTAGTTCACTGCCGCCTGGTTGCCGGTGGTGTAGCCAACCATCATCCCCGGTACCAGGCGCAGCAGTTCGCTGATGTCGCGTGCGCCGCTGGCCTTGATCAGTTCGCTGTCGATCACGGTCATGCTGCCGGGCACCGCGGCGGCCGATTGCTTCAGGCGCGTGGCGGTCAACACTTGCGGCAGCGGCTGGCTGTCGAGGAACAGGTCGTCGGCCAATACCGGTGCACTGCACAACAGCATCAGCCACAGAGATGAACGGGGAGGAGGGCCCAAATACACGGCACGGCCTTGATAATTACGGATAGCCGCCCATGTTAACTGAGGTAGGGTCTTTTGCCAGTCGTCGGACTTGCAATTACTTCACCCGCGCGCGGCATTTTCCGACAAGCGTACGAATTCATACGGGGGCTGGCCGCAAGCGGGTCGCTCCGTATAATGCCGCCATCGCCACTGGTATGGATTAACGGATTGCATATGACTGAACAGCGCCCTATTGCGGTCCTGGGAGGCGGAAGTTTTGGTACCGCCGTGGCTAACCTGCTGGCCGAGAACGGCCATCCGGTACGGCAGTGGATGCGTGATCCCGAGCAGGCCGAGGCCATTCGGGTGCACCGCGAAAATCCGCGTTACCTCAAGGGCATCAAGATTCTTCCCGGGGTCGAGCCGGTCACAGACCTGCTGGCCACCCTGAGCGAGTGCGACCTGTGCTTCGTCGCCCTGCCTTCCAGCGCCTTGCGCTCGGTGCTGGCGCCGCACGCCGACCGGTTGGCGGGCAAGCTCCTGGTCAGCCTGACCAAGGGCATCGAGGCGCAGACCTTCAAGCTGATGAGCGAGATCCTCGAAGAGATCGCCCCGCAGGCGCGCATCGGCGTGCTCTCCGGGCCGAACCTGGCGCGGGAAGTGGCCGAGCACGCGCTGACCGCCACCGTGATCGCCAGCGAAGATGAAGCGCTGTGCGAGCGCGTGCAGGCGGTGCTGCATGGCCGCACCTTCCGCGTCTACGCCAGCAGTGACCGCTTTGGCGTCGAGCTGGGCGGCGCGTTGAAGAACGTCTACGCGATCATCGCCGGCATGGCCGTGGCGCTGGGCATGGGCGAAAACACCAAGAGCATGCTGATCACCCGCGCCCTGGCAGAAATGACCCGCTTTGCGGTGAACCAGGGCGCCAACCCGATGACCTTCCTCGGGCTGGCGGGCGTGGGCGACTTGATCGTCACCTGCTCGTCGCCGAAAAGCCGCAACTACCAGGTAGGGTTCGCCCTCGGCCAGGGCCTGAGCCTGGACGACGCGGTGACGCGGCTCGGCGAAGTGGCCGAAGGGGTCAACACCCTCAAGGTGCTCAAGGCCAAGTCCCAGGAGGTCGGCGTGTACATGCCGCTGGTCGCCGGGCTGCACGCGATCCTGTTCGAAGGGCGCACCTTGAACCAGGTCATCGAGCTGTTGATGCGGGCCGAGCCTAAAACCGATGTCGATTTTATTTCCACCAGTGGTTTCAACTGAGGAACGCGTCATGAACGATCCCAAAGCAGCCCCCAAGTACGAGTCGATTGCCCTGCGCATCCTGTGGATGCTGGTGTTTGCCCTGGTGTGGCAAGTCGCGCAGTTCCTGCTCGGCGCGTTGGTGGTGGTGCAACTGATCTACCGCCTGGTCTACGGCGCCCCGAACCTGGGCCTGATGAACTTCGGCGACAGCCTCAGCCAGTTCCTCGCGCAGATCGGCCGTTTCGGCAGCTTCCATACCGAGCAGAAGCCCTGGCCTTTCGCCGATTGGCCAACCCCACGTGCACCAGAGGGCGAGGCCGCCCACAGCGTGCCGTCGGCACCGCACCCGGTACGCGATGAAGAGCCGAAACTGTGAAGCTCTGGGTCTTGCGCCACGGCGAGGCCGAAGGGCATGCACGGTCGGACGCCGAGCGTAACCTCACCGAGCATGGCCGCGCCGAAGTGTTGCGCAGTGCTGCGCACCTGATCGGGCAGCCGCTCAGCGCCATCCTCGCCAGCCCCTATGTGCGGGCGCAACAGACCGCGCACCTGGTGCGCGAGGCCTTGGGCTTCCAACCCGAGATTCGCACGGTGCCGTGGCTGACCCCCGACGGCAACCCGCAGCAGGTGCTGGAAAAACTCGATACCGATGACAACGTGCTGCTGGTCAGCCATCAGCCGCTGGTCGGCAGCCTGATCAGCTTTCTGCAGCATGGCCATCTGCGCCAGCCGCAGCCGATGTATACCGCCAGCCTGGCGGAACTGGAAGGCGACTTCCCGCTGGCGGGGCTGATGAGCCTGGTCAGCGTGAACAATCCGTAGGCGTTATCGCGGCTTTGTGTGTGCTATATAGTCAACCGAGCAAGTGCTTGGTTGGCTATCGTCGGACCACAAAGGAGCGCGTCCCATGCCCGTCGCTTTTCGTTTGCCGTTGCAGGTCTTCTTCGAACGTGAAGCGCGTCATCCGCGCAAGACTTTGCTGGTGCAGCCCATTGGCGGGGGAGTTGTACACTCCCTCACCTGGGGCGAAGTCGGCCACCAGGCCCGTTGCGCCGCGCACTGGCTGCGCGCGCGCGAGCTGCCTGCTGGTTCGCACATTGCCCTGATCTCGAAAAACTGTGCCCACTGGATCATCGCCGACCTGGCAATCTGGATGGCCGGGCATGTCTCGGTGCCGCTGTACCCCAACCTGACTGCCGACTCCGTCGCCCATGTGCTGACCCATTCCGAGGCGGCCCTGGTGTTTATCGGCAAACTCGACGACTGGCCCGCCATGGCTCCCGGGGTCCCCGCAGGCGTGCCGACGGTGAGCCTGCCGCTATGCCCGGCGGGCGCATTCGACTTCAGCTGGGACGACCTGCAAGCCTGTCCGCCGATCGAGGATGAGCCGCTGCCCGCCGCGTCGGACCTGGCCACCATCATCTACACCTCAGGAACCACCGGCCTGCCCAAAGGCGTGATGCACAGCTTTGGCGCCCTGGGTTTTGCGGCCACGCGCGGCACCGCGTTGTTCGGTTTGGGCGAGGACGACCGCCTGCTGTCCTACCTGCCGCTGTGCCACGTGGCCGAGCGGATGTTTGTGGAAATGGCGGCGATCTATACCGGGCAAACCGTGTTTTTCGCCGAAAGCCTCGACACCTTCCTGGCTGATCTGCGCAGGGCCAGGCCGACCGCGCTATTCGGGGTGCCGCGGATCTGGACCAAATTCCAGCTGGGCGTCTACGCCAAGATCCCGCAAAAACGCCTCGACACCTTGCTGCGCCTGCCGTTTATCGGCAAGCGCGTGGGCCACAAAGTGCTCGCAGGCTTGGGCCTGGATGCATTGCGCATTGCGCTGTCCGGCGCAGCGCCGGTGCCCGAGGCGTTGTTGCGCTGGTACCAGCGCCTGGGCCTGGATGTGCTTGAGGTGTATGGCATGACCGAAAGCTGTGGCTACTCCCACGTCTGCCGCCCCGGCCAGCAGACCCTCGGCTGGATCGGCCTGCCGTGCCCGGAGGTCGAGGTGCGTATCGACCCAACCGGCGAAGTGCAGGTGCGCAGCGGTGCGACCATGCTCGGCTATTTCAAGGACCCGGATAAGACCGCCGAAACCGTCACTGCCGACGGTTTCCTGCGCACCGGTGACAAGGGCGAGCAGGACGCCGACGGCCGCCTGCGCCTGACCGGGCGACTCAAGGAAATCTTCAAGACCAGCAAAGGCAAGTACGTGGCCCCGGCGCCGATTGAAAACCGCCTGGCCGAGCACGCGCGCATCGAGCAGGTGTGTGTGGTCGGCGATGGCCTGACGGCGCCGATGGGCTTGTGCGTGCTGTCGGCCCCGGGCCAGGACCGGCACGCGTTGCAGGCCAGCCTGGAGCGCTGGCTGGAACAGGTCAACGCGGTGCTGGACAAGCATGAGCGCTTGCGCCAGCTGGTGGTGGTCAAGGACAACTGGGCCGTGGAGAACGGCTTCCTGACCCCGACCTTGAAGATCAAGCGCAACGTGATCGAGTCGACTTACGGCGCACAGTTCCCCGACTGGAGCGCGCGCACCGAGGCGATTGTGTGGCAGGATTAGGGGCGTAATAAAACCAATAAGGACACTGTGTATGAGCTTGTGGCGCACCCAACCGAATATCGAGCAACTCAATGCGATTCAGAAAAACACCATCGGTGAACTGCTGGATATCCGCTTTGAACGTTTTGACGATGAGTCCCTGACCGCCAGCATGGTGGTCGATCACCGCACCCATCAGCCTTATGGCCTGCTGCATGGCGGTGCGTCGGTGGTGCTGGCCGAGAGCGTCGGCTCCATGGCTGCCTACCTGTGTATCGACCCGAGCAAGTTCTATTGCGTCGGCCTTGAGGTCAACGCCAACCACCTGCGCGGTGTGCGCAGCGGGCGCGTGACGGCGGTGGCCAGGGCCATCCATATCGGGCGCACCACCCAGGTGTGGGACATTCGCCTGACCAGCGACGACGGCAAGGCCAGTTGCGTATCGCGCCTGACCATGGCCGTGGTGCCGCTGGGCGAGAACCCGCCGACGCGATAGGCGTGGCGTGAGTGTCATCATTCCTGGCGGTTACAGTCATTGCTGTGGGGCGCCGGCGTGGTGACAATCAATCTCTGTATTTGTCGATGGGTCCGCTATGTCGCAGCACGTGTTTTTCGCCCATGCCAATGGGTTTCCTTCGGCCACCTACGGCAAGCTGTTCGCCGCCCTGGCCCCGGAATACGCGGTGGCTCACCTGCCGCAGCACGGTCACGACCCCCGGTTTCCGGTGGACGATAACTGGCAGAACCTGGTGGATGAGTTGATCCACCATCTTGAGCAGCAACCGGCACCGGTGTGGGGCGTGGGCCATTCCCTCGGTGGCGTGCTGCATTTGCACGCGGCCATGCGCTGCCCGCAGCTGTACCGCGGGGTGGTGATGCTGGATTCGCCGGTGCTGACCCGTGCCGACCGCTGGGTGATTCGCGCCGCCAAGCGCTTTGGCTTTATCGACCGCCTGACCCCGGCCGGACGCACCTTGGGTCGGCGTGAAGAGTTTTCCGACCTGGACGCCGCGCGCAGCTACTTTGCCGGCAAGACGCTGTTTCGCGGCTTCGACCCCGAATGCTTTGACGCTTACCTGCAACATGGCCTGCAGCAGGTCGGCGATCGCCTGCGCCTGCGCTTCGACCCGGCCACCGAAATCAGCATCTACCGAGGCGTGCCCCACACCAGCCCGGGCCAGGTGCGTCAATTGAAAGTGCCGTTGGCGGTGGTGCGCGGCCGGCAGAGCAGGGTGGTGATGCGTCACCATGCCAGCGGCGTCGGGCGCCTGCCCATGGGCGAAATGCTCACCATGCCCGGCGGCCACATGTTCCCCCTCGAGCGCCCACAGGACACCGCGGCCCTGATCAAGAATCTGTTTGCCCGCTGGCAAGCCCGTGAGCGCAGTTGCGCATGAGTACGCCCGTCGAAGAAGTGCGCCTGAGCCTGCCGCATATCGAGTTGGCCGCCCATCTGTTCGGCCCCGAGGACGGCGTGCCGGTGATCGCCCTGCATGGCTGGCTGGATAACGCCAACAGCTTCGCGCGCCTGGCGCCGAAGCTTGCCGGCTTGCGCATTATCGCCCTCGACATGGCCGGGCATGGACACTCGGCGCATCGTCCTGCAGGCGCCGGGTATGCCTTGTGGGATTACGTGTTTGACGTGCTGCAAGTGGCCGAACAGTTGGGCTGGAAACGTTTTGCATTACTTGGCCACTCCCTTGGCGCCATCGTCTCGCTGGTGCTGGCCGGAGCCTTGCCCGAGCGTATTACGCACCTGGGATTGATCGACGGCGTGGTCCCGCCCACCGCCAGCGGCGAGACTGCCGCCGAGCGGCTGGGCATGGCCTTGCAGGCGCAATTGAACCTGCAGGACAAGCGCAAGCCGGTCTACGGCACCCTGGATCGGGCGGTTGAAGCGCGCATGAAAGGCGTGGTGGCCGTCAGCCGGGAAGCTGCCGAACTGCTGGCCCAGCGCGGTTTGATGCCGGTGCCAGGGGGGTATACCTGGCGCACGGACAGCCGCCTGACGCTGGCATCGCCGATGCGTCTGACGGATGAGCAGGCGATGGCTTTCGTGCGGCGTGTGGCGTGCCCGACACAGTTGGTGGTCGCCGCCGACGGCATGCTGGCGAAACATTCCGAATTGCTTTCTCAGCTGCCTTTCTCGGTCACCACGCTGCCGGGCGGCCATCATTTACACTTGAATGATGAGCCCGGCGCAGCTCTTGTTGCAGACTGTTTCAATCGGTTCTTCTCCACGCCTTGACTTGGCGCGGTCAACTGCCGAGGCTGGGCGGATTGAAAGGGAGTCAACCATGTACGATCTCAACACCGCTGCGACCTCCAATGGCCAGGGCTCACCGATCCGATGAGCCTGGGTAAAGGATGTATCCGCTTCCTCGGGCTGTGTGCTTTCAGCCCTCTGGTATTCGCCGCCGACGTACCGGGCAGTCAGGACCTGCCCAGCGTAGCTCGCCAGGTCGACGCACAAATCGTGGATTACCGCCCCGCTGAAGAAAAGGAACGCATCTACCCCATGGGCGCGATCCGCAAGATCAGCGGCCAGTTGCGTTACGAGGGCCAGGCCACCGCCCGTGGGCAAGCCACGGCGATCACCTATGAACTGCCCGCCGAGCACACCTCCAGCGCCGCGTTCACCGCGACGCGCGAAGCGTTGCAGGCCAAGGGGGCGCAACTGTTGTTCTGGTGCCAGGCCCGCGATTGCGGCGAGAGCAGCCTGTGGGCCAACGAAGTGTTCGGCAATGCCAAGCTGATGGGCGCCGATGGCCAGCAGGAATACCTGCTCTTGCGTCTCGCAGCCCCGCAGGATAATTCGCTGGTGGCGCTGTACGGCATCACCCGCGGCAATCGCCGCGCCTATCTGCATGTGGAACAACTGGACGCCAACGCGCCACTGGGCGACCTGCTGCCCACCTCGGCGACCCTGTTGCGCGAGTTGAAAAGCACTGGCGAGCTGGATTTCCCCACGTTGGGTGGCGAGCCTGACGACACCTGGCTGACCCTGATCTCCCGCGGCTTGAACCTGGACGCCACGTTGCGCGTCAGCCTGACCGGCGCCAGTGCCGAAGCCTGGCGCCAGGCCCTGGTCGACAAAGGTGTGCGCGCCGCGCGCATGGAAACCGGCACCGCTGAAGCCAAAGGCCTGCACCTGCATCTGATACGCTGACCGTTACAAGGCGGACGGACCCGTGCCGTTCGCCTAAGCTCTCTTCCTACAGCCTTTTTCTAGAGATACCCCATGCTCAATAACGATCGCCTGCTGGTGCAAATCCTGCTGCTGGTGCTGTTCGGTGCCAGCTTCTGGGTCATGGCGCCGTTCTGGTCGGCGCTGTTCTGGGGCGCGGTGCTGGCGTTTGCCAGTTGGCCGGTGATGCGCTTGCTCACGCGCGCGCTGGGCGGCCGTGAATCCCTGGCGGCCGGGATCCTGACCCTGGTCTGGATGCTGCTGGTGGCGGTACCGCTGGTGTGGCTGGGCTTCAACCTGGCGGATCATGTGCGTGATGCGGTGGCGTTGATCAAGGATATTCAGGTCGACGGCTTGCCCGAAGCCCCCGCGTGGCTGGGCTCGATCCCGGTGGTTGGCGAGCGGCTGGTGGCGATGTGGGACAGCATCGACCAGCAGGGCGCGGCGCTGATGGTCAGCATCAAGCCGTACCTGGGGCAGGTCGGTAACTGGTTGCTGGCGCGCAGTGCACAGATCGGCGGCGGCATCCTCGAACTGACCCTGAGCCTGGTGTTCGTGTTCTTCTTCTACCGTGACGGGCCGCGCCTGGCCGTATTCGTACACCGTCTGCTGGAGCGGTTGATCGGCGAGCGTGCCGGTTACTACATCGAACTGGTGGCCGGCACGGTACAACGGGTGGTCAACGGTGTGATCGGTACGGCGGCTGCCCAGGCCTTGCTGGCGCTGATCGGCTTCCTGATCGCCGGTGTCCCGGGCGCGCTGGTGCTGGGCATCGTCACCTTCCTGCTCAGCCTGATCCCGATGGGCCCGCCGCTGGTGTGGATCCCGGCCACGGCCTGGCTGGCGTGGAAGGGCGACTACACCTACGCGGTGTTCCTGGGGGTGTGGGGCACGTTCATCATCAGCGGCGTGGACAACGTGCTCAAGCCTTACCTGATCAGCCGTGGCGGCAACCTGCCGCTGGTGATCGTGCTGCTCGGGGTGTTTGGCGGGTTGATTGCCTTTGGCTTTATCGGCCTGTTCATCGGCCCGACCTTGCTGGCGGTAGCGTACAGCCTGCTGATGGATTGGAGTGCAACCCAGGCGCAAGGGCGGCGCGAAGACACCCGTTCATAACCCGTAGGAGCCGGCTTGCCGGCGCCTGCGTTCAGGCGCGGGGCAGCCACATCACGGCGGTCAAGCCGCCGCCCGGGGTCTCCTCCAGGGTCAGGCTGCCGCCCAGGCGCTCGGCGGCTTCCTTGGAAATCGTCATGCCCAGGCCGACGCCGCCGGAATTGCGATTGCGTGAACCTTCCAGCCGATAGAACGGTTCGAACACGGCCTCACGCTTATCGGCGGCAATGCCCGGGCCATGGTCGATCACGCGGATGACCAGCGCATCGCGGCTATCCGACAACTCGACGCGCGCCGTGCCGGCATAGCGCAGGGCATTGTCGATCAGGTTGTTGAGGCACGAACGCAAGGCCATCGGTTGCACCTGCAAGGGCGCGCAGGTGCCGGCAAATTGCACATCGGAGCCCTGATCCTGGGCGTTCTCGCTCAACGACTCCACCAGCGCCTGCACATCCAGCCAATGCCGGGTTTCGCTGGTGCGTTGTTCGTGCAGGTAGCTCAACGTGGCGTCGAGCATGCCGATCATGTCATTCAGGTCCTGGCGCATCTGGCCTTGCAGCTTGACGTCGTCGATCTGCTCCAGGCGCAGCTTGAGCCGCGACAGCGGGGTGCGCAGGTCGTGGGAAACGGCACCGAGCATGCGTGCGCGTTGGCTGACCTGCTCGCGGATGCGCCGCTGCATCAGGTTGAAGGTCGATGCTGCCTGTTTGGCCTCTCGCGGCCCCAGTTCGTCGAGGGGCGGGCTGTCGAGGTCCAGGCTCAGGCGCTCGGCGGCTTCACTCAGGCGCTGGATCGGCCGGCTCAGCAACTTGGCGCCATACCAGGCGGCGATGATCAGCGAGATGAACTGGAACGTCAGTGGCACTGCCGGGCCGTTGAACCAGGAGCGCTTATGCTTGGGCAACAGCTTCATCGTGCCGTCCGGCTGCTCGACGAAAGTGCCCTGCGGCGGTGGCGGCGGTGGACCGTAATGGTGAAACCAGAAGAACCCCAGCAGGTGGGCCAGCACAATTGCCACCAGCAACACGCCGAACAGCCGCCCGAACAGCGTGTTGAAGGGGGCCCGCATCAGCCGATATCCCGGGCGTCGAACAGGTAGCCTTCGCCACGCACGGTCTTGATCAGTTGCGGGGCCTTCGGGTCATCCCCGAGTTTTTGCCGCAGGCGCGACACCAGCAGATCGATGCTGCGATCAAAGGCTTCGATCGAACGGCCACGGGCGGCATCCAGCAATTGCTCACGGCTCAATACCCGACGCGGGCGCTCGATAAACACCCACAGCAGGCGGAATTCGGCATTGGACAGCGGCACGACCAGGCCATCGTCGGCCACCAGTTGACGCAACACACTGTTGAGCCGCCAGTTATCGAAGCGAATATTCGCGCGCTGCTCGGTGCGGTCATCCCGCACTCGGCGCAGGATGGTCTGGATGCGCGCCACCAACTCGCGCGGCTCGAACGGCTTGGACATATAGTCGTCGGCCCCCAGTTCCAGGCCGATAATGCGGTCGGTGGGCTCGCAGCGGGCGGTGAGCATCAGGATCGGGATGTCCGATTCGGCGCGCAACCAGCGGCACAGCGACAGCCCATCCTCACCCGGCAGCATCAGGTCGAGCACCACCACATCAAAGGTTTCGGCTTGCATGGCCTGGCGCATCGCTGCGCCGTCGGTCACGCCGGTCGCGAGAATATTGAAGCGCGCGAGGTAGTCGATCAGCAGTTCGCGGATCGGCACATCGTCGTCAACGATCAGCGCGCGGGTGTTCCAGCGCTTGTCATCGGCGATCGCCGCGCCTTTTTGCTCGTCATTTACAGGGACGGAAGGGGTATGCATAGTGCGATCATCTGCCTGGTTGTTGCGGTCAGCATAGGCGCCCAGCCCCATGGCTGGAAGTGCTGGTCGGTGGGTCGTGCGGGCGAGGCTAGCCCTGGGGCGTGTTGGGCGCATGTCGTGAATGTATCAATTTTGAAATAATTCCCGGAAATGCCCGACTGACGGCGGTTGGTCAGTATTTACCGATCATCGGATCCCGCAACGGCGCCGCTTGCGCTACAATCCGCGCCGATTTCGACTTGCCTGAGAGCCCATTCCAATGTCCGCCTGCCAGACTCCTATCATCGTCGCCCTGGATTACCCCACTCGTGACGCCGCACTGAAGCTGGCTGACCAGTTGGACCCCACGCTTTGCCGGGTCAAGGTCGGCAAGGAACTGTTCACCAGTTGCGCCGCGGAAATCGTCGGCACCCTGCGTGACAAAGGTTTCGAGGTGTTCCTCGACCTGAAATTCCACGACATCCCCAACACCACCGCGATGGCGGTCAAGGCCGCCGCCGAGATGGGCGTGTGGATGGTCAATGTGCACTGCTCCGGCGGCCTGCGCATGATGAGTGCCTGCCGGGAAGTGCTGGAACAGCGCAGCGGCCCGAAGCCCTTGCTGATCGGCGTGACCGTGCTTACCAGCATGGAGCGCGAAGACCTGGCCGGCATCGGCCTGGATATCGAGCCTCAGGAGCAGGTCCTGCGCCTGGCCGCCCTGGCGCAGAAAGCCGGCCTCGATGGCCTGGTGTGCTCGGCACTGGAAGCCCAGGCCCTGAAAGCTGCGCATCCGTCGCTGCAACTGGTGACCCCAGGTATTCGCCCGGCCGGCAGCGCCCAGGATGACCAGCGCCGCATCCTCACGCCACGCCAGGCACTGGATGCAGGTTCCGACTACCTGGTGATCGGTCGCCCGATCAGCCAGGCGGCGGACCCGGCCAAGGCGCTGGCGGCGGTGGTTGCCGAGATCATGTAAGCACTGACCGCAGCGCCTCGGTGTCGCTCAAACACCGAGGCGCCTGCATCGCGGGCAAGCCCGGCTCCCATATAACAGTGGCGACCGGACTGCCTGTGGTATGTCAGCTGACCTTGAGCACCAACTTCCCAAAGTTCTCGCCGTTGAACAGCTTCATCAACGTTTCCGGGAACGTCTCCAGCCCTTCCACGATATCTTCCTTGCTCTTGAGCTTGCCCTGCGCCATCCAGCCGCCCATTTCCTGGCCGGCTGCGGCGAAGTTGGCGGCGTGGTCCATCACCACGAAACCTTCCATGCGCGCGCGATTGACCAGCAGTGACAGATAGTTGGCCGGACCCTTCACGGCTTCCTTGTTGTTGTATTGGCTGATGGCACCGCAGATCACCACGCGGGCCTTCAGTGCCAGGCGGCTGAGCACGGCGTCGAGAATGTCACCGCCGACGTTATCGAAATACACATCGACCCCTTTGGGGCACTCGCGCTTGAGGGCAGCAGGCACGTCTTCGCTTTTGTAGTCGATGGCGGCGTCGAAGCCCAGTTCATCGACGAGGAACTTGCACTTGTCGGCGCCGCCGGCAATGCCGACCACGCGGCAGCCTTTGATCTTGGCGATCTGCCCGGCAATGCTGCCCACCGCGCCGGCGGCACCGGAGATCACCACGGTCTCACCGGCCTTGGGCGCCCCGGTGTCGAGCAGGGCGAAGTAGGCGGTCATGCCCGTCATGCCCAAGGCCGACAGGTAGCGCGGCAGCGGGGCAAGCGTCGGGTCGACCTTGTAGAACCCGCGCGGCTCGCCGAGGAAGTAATCCTGCACCCCCAGCGCGCCATTCACGTAATCGCCTACGGCAAATTTCGGGTTGTTGGAGGCAATCACCTTGCCCACGCCCAGCGCGCGCATGACTTCACCAATGCCCACCGGCGGAATGTAGGACTTGCCTTCATTCATCCAGCCACGCATGGCCGGGTCGAGGGACAGGTATTCATTGCGTACCAGCACTTGCCCGTCCTGGGGCGTGCCAACCGGCACTTCCTGGTAGGTGAAGGTATCCCGGGTGGCTGCGCCGACCGGGCGCTTGGCGAGCAGGAATTGACGGTTGGTCTGGGCGGTCATGGCAGCGACTCTTCTGGAAATGAACCTCAAGTGATAGACCTTGAACGCGCGCGGGGCAAGGTTGACCGAAGGCGCGAATGCCCGCCGATAGGCCTTGCTGATAGTCATGCAGTGGGCCTTATCACTGCGATTCATGCAGCCCCAACCGGCCTTCTGATAGTGCTGACGCGCCCAGCGCGGCGTTGGCTAGACTCGACCCACGGCTATTTTTCCCACAGGACATCCCCCATGAGCATGACGTTTTCCGGCCAGGTCGCCCTGGTCACTGGCGCCGCCGCCGGTATTGGCCGCGCCACCGCGCTGGCCTTCGCTGGCGAAGGCTTGAAAGTGGTGGTCGCCGACCTGGATGTGGCCGGCGGTGAAGGCACCGTCGCTTTGATCCAACAGGCCGGAGGTGAGGCGCTGTTCGTGCGTTGCAATGTCACCCTTGAGGCGGACGTGCAACAACTGATGGCGCAGACCGTTGCTGCTTATGGCCGCCTGGATTACGCCTTCAATAATGCCGGGATCGAGATCGAGAAGGGCAAGTTGGCGGACGGCAGCCTGGATGAGTTCGACGCCATCATGGGTGTCAACGTCAAGGGGGTGTGGCTGTGCATGAAACACCAGCTACCGCTGCTGCTGGCCCAGGGCGGCGGGGCGATCGTCAACACGGCGTCTGTGGCGGGGTTGGGGGCCGCGCCGAAAATGAGCATTTACGCCGCCTCCAAGCATGCCGTGATCGGCCTGACCAAATCGGCGGCCATCGAGTATGCGAAGAAGAAAATCCGCGTCAATGCCGTCTGCCCGGCGGTGATCGACACCGATATGTTCCGGCGAGCCTATGAAGCCGACCCGCGCAAAGCCGAATTTGCCGCGGCCATGCACCCGGTCGGGCGCATCGGCAAGGTCGAGGAAATTGCCAGTGCGGTGCTCTACCTCTGTAGCGATGGCGCTGCATTCACCACTGGCCAGGCACTGGCGGTGGACGGTGGCGCAACGGCAATCTAGGACCTCGCGCGGCGCCCCAATCGAAAAGGGATTGGGGGGCTGTGGGGTATTTCCAAAGCTGGCAAAGTGCCGCGCCCGAATGTGTATCACCAGGTAAATAACCTAATAAAATCAATAATTTAATAAATCTTAGCAGCCGGTCATGACGGCCTTCTGTGCTTAACTCTTTGGGGTTGAATAACAGACAGTTGAAGTGAGTGGCTCATGGATTTAGGGATCGATCGACAAGCCCTTGTACCGGTGGTGCAGCAAATCGTCAGCGCCGTGGCGGAGTGGATTCGCAGGGACGGGGTAAGCCCCGGCACGCGCCTGCCGTCCGTGCGGCAGTTGGCCCTCGATAACCTGCTCAGCCAGTCCAGCGTGATCGAGGCATTCGAACGGATGGTCGCCCAGGGCGTGTTGGCTGCCAGGCCGGGCTCAGGCTTTGTGGTGGCCCCGCCGACCGCGCTGACCGAGGGGCACTGGTATGAAGGCGCGGAGCGGGAGTGGGGCGCCTTTGCCGATAATCCGCTGGGAGAGCTGAAGCTCGGCTGTGGCTGGTTGCCGGATGCCTGGCGCGAAAGCGATGACATCAGTTACGCGATTCGCGAAGTCACCCGTACCGACACGGGCGGCCTGTTCAACTACAGCACGCCCCTGGGACTGGCATCGCTGCGCGAGCAACTGCTCAAGCGCCTGTCCCGCATGCATATAGTCACCAGCCTCGACCGTATCCTTACCACTGGCGGCGCCAGCCACGCCCAGGACCTGCTTATTCGCACGTTGCTCAGGCCCGGTGACAGTGTGGTGGTTGAAACCCCCGGTTACGGCAACCTTTATCGGCAACTGGCGTTTCACGGAGTGCGGTTGCTGGAAGTGCCGCGTACCCGCGCAGGCCCGGACATCCCGGCGCTGGAAGCCCTGTTGCAGCGCCATCGGCCCAGGTGCCTGTTCATCCACAGCCTGTATCACAACCCCACCGGCACCAGCCTGAACCGCGCAGTGGCCGAGCGTCTGCTGGAGTTGGCGGGCAGCAAAGACTTCCTGATCATCGAAGAAGATGTCTACGGCGACTTGCAGCACGCCGGTTGCACGCGACTTTCGGCGTTGCCCCATGATGATCGGGTGATCTATGTGGCGAGTTTTTCCAAGTGCTTGAGCAGTGCCTTGAGAGTCGGCTACCTCAGTGCCAGTACGACGCTCATCGAGCAACTGGCCAGCCTCAAGACCCTGACCGGTTTCGGCACCTCGCGATTTGCCGAGGCGGTGGTGGCCACGCTGCTGGCCAATGGCACGTACCGCAAATGGGTGCAGCGCTTGCGCAAGCGGTTGAGTATTGAGATGGCCGCGACCCTGCAAGTCCTGGAGGATGAGGAGTGGGAGGTGTTCGCGGTGCCGGCCGGCGGCATGTTCGTGTGGGCGCGGCCAGGCGGCGGCGATCGTTCGCGGTTGCAGGCCTGTGCGCGGCGGCTCGGGGTGTTGCTGGCGCCTGGCGCGTTGTTCAATCCAGGCGGTGAACCCAGCGATTGGCTGCGCATCAACGTGGCCTACGCGGCTGACCAGCGTGCCCAGGCGTTTTTCCGGGCCTTGGGGCCTGCCAGATCGACCTCGACCATTCTGAAAACGACGAGCAAGTAGCTTTTTGCCATTATTCAGGCGCCAACGTCTTGTGCTCAGTGCCTTGGGGTTGCCAATCTCGCTTCTGGTCAACCGGGCTTGATGGCATCTGCCATTGCGAGAGGATGCAAGTGCAATGATTTCGGGCGTGCAACGACGTTTCGCCAACCTCGGTATGGCGAAAAAGCTGGGCTTGGGGTTCACCTTGGTACTGCTGCTGACGGCCGTGGTCGCGGCCATTGGCGTGTGGTCCCTGCAGACCGTTGGGCAACGCTTCGAAGGCCTCACGGCGATGTCATCGCTCAACAGCGGGTTGCTCAAGGTGCGCCTGATCGAACAGGACTACGCGCTGCACGCCGACCCCAAGGCGGTCGATGCCCTGCACGCCAGTGTCGACGCCTTGGCCGCCCAGGCGGCGAGCCTCAAGGCGCAGTCCGCCGCGAATGGGCCGGTGATGAGCGATGTCGAACAGGCCCTGGCCGCCTACCGCAAGGCCTTCGATGAATTCGTCGAACTGACCCAGACCAAGGACCTGGCGCTGGAAATGGCCAGTTGGTCGGTGTCCAGCGTGGCCAATAACCTCGACGTGTTGCAGGCCGGGCTGGCGGATGACGGCGCGTATGGCTTGAAGGAAAGCCAGGGCAAGGAGGGCGCCGAATTCATTGAGCAGGCCGGGCAGGTCAGCCAGGTCTCGCGCCTGATGCTGCAGGCGATGAACGAAGCCCATGTGCGCCTGGACCAGAGCCGCAAGGTGGATGCGGACGACGCCGAACAGGGCAAGATCGAGCAGGCGGACCAGGCCCTGGCCCAGGTCGAACAACTGAAAACCTCGGTCAAGGACCCCGGTTATCAAACGGTGCTCAACGAGGTCTCTGGGCACATTGCCGCGTTCAGCGAGAAACTCGCTGAATACACCGGCCTGCTGGCACAGGAAAAAGGCGTCTACAAGCAGCTGCGCGATCGCGCCGAGCAAGTGGTCAGCCGCGTCAACCAGGCGTATGACGCCGAAGACCAGTCGATGCAGGCGCAGCTGAAGAAAAGCGCGCTGCTGATCATTGGCTCGTCGGCCCTGGCCCTGCTGGTGGGCTTGATTGCGGCCTGGGTGATTACCCGCCTGATCGTCGCGCCGCTGCGCAGTGTGATTGCCGTGGCCCAGCAGATTGCCGCCGGCGATCTGAGCGGGCGCATGGAGGTCACTCGCCGTGATGAAATCGGCCAGCTGATGCAGGCGATGCAGCAGATGGGCAATGGCCTGAGCCAGATGGTCAGCGGCCTGCAGGCGGGTATCGAGCAACTCGCCAGCTCGGCGCATTCGCTCTCCAGCGTCACCGAGCAGACCAATGTCGAGGTCAGCAGCCAGAAGGAAGAAACCGAGCAGGTGGCCACGGCCATGAACCAGATGACAGCCACCGTGCATGACGTGGCGCGCAATGCCGAAGAGGCCGCGCAAGCCGCGCAGACCGCGGACGACAAAGTCGACTGCGGCCAGCAGGTGGTGCGCCAGAGTCTGCAGCGCATCGAGCTGCTCGCCACCTCAAGCACCCATGCCAGCGCCAGCATCGAGAGCCTGAGTGCCGAGATCCAGAACATCGGCACGGTGTTGGGTGTGATCAAGAGCGTCGCCGAGCAGACCAACTTGCTGGCCCTCAACGCGGCTATCGAAGCCGCCCGCGCGGGTGAGCAGGGGCGTGGGTTCGCCGTGGTGGCCGATGAGGTGCGGGCGTTGGCCAAGCGCACTCAGCAATCCACCGAAGAAATCGAACGGCTGGTCAGCACCTTGCGCAACGCGGCGCAGTCTTCGGTGCAGCAGATCCAGCAAAGCGGCGAGCTGGTGAAACTGGCCGTCAGCGACGCGCTGGAAACCGAAAGTGCGCTGGGCAGCATCGCGGTGGCGGTGTCACTGATCCAGCAGATGAACCAGCAGATTGCTGCCGCCGCCGAGGAGCAAAGCTCGGTGGCCGAAGAGATCAACCGCAGTGTCACCAGCATTCGTGCCAGTGCCGATCAATCGGCGTTGAGCATGCAGGGCAACGCTGCGTCGAGTATCCAACTGGCGCAGCTGGGTGCGGAGCTGAAGGGGATGGTCGGGCATTTCCGGCTTTGATCGGCGTCTGGTTACCGCGATCAAAACGCCGGAATCAGGTGTGGCTGGCCAGGAAAGTCAGCAACGCGCCATTCACGAACTCCGGATTTTCGCGGCTGGAAATATGCCCGGCACCTGGAATCAGCACCAGTGGGCAGCCAATCGACTCGGCCATCTCCCGAGCCTCGGCCGGAGGTCGCGGCTGGTCATCTTCCCCACACATCACCAGCGTTGTAGCGGGGCTGAGCTTGTGCAACTGATCGAGGATATCGCTGCGACCGAAGGTGACGCGGCCCAGTGGCACGATGCTGTCACGCAGCTGCTCTGCGGAGAAGCCTGTCAGAGTGTGGCGGAAACCCTTGTACAAGGTCGATTCACGATCGATTCCCGGCCGAAAGAAAATCGGCGCGACGATATCCAGCAAATGCTCCGGGAAGTGGCCTGCGTCTTCGATCATCTTCAATAGCGAGAAGTAGTAGTCGCGGGTTGCCTGAGGTTCTGCGCCCAGATACGTGTCCATCAGCACCAGGCTATTGATCCGGCCGGGCTCCTTCAACGCCAGGCGTGCCCCCCACATGCCGCCGACCGAAAGGCCGACCAGATTGACCTTGTCGATCTGCAGGTGATCCAGTAGACGCAGTGCCTGGTCGGCCAGGTCGTCCAGGGACTCAGTGGTCTCGGGCATCTGGCCCGATTGGCCATGGCCCCATAACTCAGGGGCGATCACTCGATAATATTTCGCCAGGGCGTTGATCTGCGGCGCCCACATGTCGCTGTTCCACAGGTAACTGGAACCCAGCAGTACGACCGGGCCGGTGCCTTGGTCGACGTAGTGCAGCGGTTGTCCATCGATAACGGCGACAGGCATAGCGGGCCTCTGACTTTACGGAGTTAGGGGCACGTTTTTACCCTAGTCGGGGGCGGCTGGATAGATGCACATTGATGGCATTTTGTGGCAAGCCGCGTGTTGTGGGGGAGGGTTTGATGGGGTGGGTGGGGGGGTGTTGTGGATGAGGGGTTATTGGGGGAGTGGGTTGTTGTGTAAGAGGGTTTGTTGGGATGAATGGGGTTGTTGTGGATGAGGGTTGTTGAGGTGAATGGAAGTGTTGTGGATGAGGGGCTGTTGTGGCGAGCGGGCTTGCCCCGCGTTGGGCTGCGAAGCGGCCCCAAGATCAGGCAGAGAGGGGGGAACTGAAACACCGCGTTTTGCTGTGATGGGGCTGCTTCGCAGCCCAACGCGGGGCAAGCCCGCTCGCCACAACAAGCCCGCTCTTCACAACAAGCTCGTTCGCCACAACAAGCGGGCTCGCCTCAACGCGCGGGCCCGCAGGACGGCCACTCAGTCGTAGATGACTTTCTTTTTCCACTCGGCGTCGGCGTCGACCACTTTGAGGCCTTCGGTCAGCTCGTTGACTTCGTCTTCGGCCGGCTTGCTGTTGGTCAGCACTGTCGAGTTGGCCTTGGCCAGTTGCGCTTCCAGCTGTTGCAGCTGCGCGCTGTAGATCACCGGTTCCGGCTGTTTGCGCAAGTACTGCACGCCACGCTCGAACGCCAGGCGGGCCTGGCCCGGTTGGCCTTGTTGCAGGGCATGCTGGCCAAGGTTGTTGAAGAACTCGATGTGCAGCAGCACCAGAATATGGCGAATTTCCTTGATCCAGTGCTTGGCTTCGTTGGTCGGCAGGAAGCCGTCCTGGGCGGCGCGGGTGACTTGGCCGTGCAGGGCTTCGAGCAGGAAACGCACGTCCTTGGCCTTGGCTTCGGTCTGGATCGGGGCGGGCGGGTTGGCCACCGGGATCGACTCGCCCTGGGCCACCAATGCATTCAACTCGGTGATCCGGGCCTTGATCGGTGCGCTGGTCTTGTTGAGATTCAACAGGCGCTGGTTGACGTTGAGTTCCAGGCGGGTCAGCAACAATTTGAGCGCCGGCGTCATCAACTGGCCGGGGAAGGTCTCGGTGATTTCACCGCAACGGCGCAGGCGATCATTGAGCTCGATCTCGGTGCGCTTCTTTTCCAGCTTGTTGTTTTCCACCACGTGGTTCATGTAGCCAATGGCGATCAGTATTACGATCCCGGCTATTACCAGCAGGGTGATCATGAGTGGTGTCACCGGTGTGACCTCTTTATAGGGTTTGCTGTGGAGTGTAGAGACTGAGGCATCCGCCGGATAGGACTGAGCGACCAGTTGCCCGGGTAGTTTCTTCTATATAGGTAAGGCGTTCCCTGCATGGATGCACATTGCCATCATTTGCTGGAGCGAACTATAGCGCCTTGTGGTGCGCCAGAATATAGGCGTCAAAGCCCTAACGGGCAGAATGCCCGCCGGGGCCCGCAAAGCAGGGCGAAGTCATTGATTTAAATAAATTTATCCTTGGGGGTTGACGACCTTTCAATCCATCCATAGAATGCGCGCCACTTACAGCGTAAAGCACACAGCGAAACGCGGTAGGGAGTGAATGTTGTACGTGTGTCCCCTTCGTCTAGTGGCCTAGGACACCGCCCTTTCACGGCGGTAACAGGGGTTCGAGTCCCCTAGGGGACGCCAATATGCGGGAATAGCTCAGTTGGTAGAGCACGACCTTGCCAAGGTCGGGGTCGCGAGTTCGAGTCTCGTTTCCCGCTCCAAATTTAAGCAGTGTTGCTCTCGGGCGGCACTGAGTGAAACCAGGGCATAATCTTCGGATTTAATCTCTGGACACTGAAATACACACCATGTGTTTCAGTTGTGTGTCCCCTTCGTCTAGTGGCCTAGGACACCGCCCTTTCACGGCGGTAACAGGGGTTCGAGTCCCCTAGGGGACGCCATTTGCGGGAATAGCTCAGTTGGTAGAGCACGACCTTGCCAAGGTCGGGGTCGCGAGTTCGAGTCTCGTTTCCCGCTCCATATTCAATGAAAACGCCGATCAGCAATGATCGGCGTTTTTGTTTGTGCGCGTTTTATCGCAAGTTCGCCGCGTGGGCCAAACGCACTGTAGCCTCGCGGATTTCTGCCTGATTGAGTGCTGCAAAGCCCAGGCGCAGTGCATTTTCCGGCTGGTCCAGCGGCGAAAACTGCCGGCCACTGCGTACGACCAGCCCGTGATCCAGCGCCGCGCTGACCATCTGTTCGACGTTGATTTCATCGTCGAAGCGTACCCACAGCGCCAGGCCACCTTCCGGCTCCCGTACCTTGATTCGATCCCCGAACGCCTCATGCAGGCAGCTCTGCAAGGTTTCGCGGCGGACGCGGTATTCCTTCGACACCCGGCGCAAATGCTTCTTCAGCTCCCCATCATTGATCAGATCGGCGAGCATTTTCTGCGCGACCGCATCGGCATCCCCCATCATCAGCGCGGCATTGCTATGCAGGGCTTGGATCACATCCGTGGGTGCCACCACATAACTGCAGCGAAACGTCGAGCCAAGGGCTTTGGATAACGAACCGACATAGATTACATGGCGCTGCGAGCGGTCGCTGGCGAGGGGCAGGTAGGGCCGCCCGTTGAAGTGGTATTCGTGGTCGTAGTCTTCTTCGATGATGCAGAAATCGTGCAGTGCCGCCAACGCCAACAGCTGCTGGCGTCGCGCCGCGTGCAGGCTCACGGTGGTGGGGAACTGGTGGTGTGGGGTGAGATAGATCATCCGCACCTTGTGTTCGCGGCAGAGGCGGTCGATCTGGTCCGTGCGACAGCCTTCTTCGTCCATCTCCACGGTGACCAGTTGCGCGCCGAGTTTGCGGAAAATCTCCCACGCGGGTGGGTAACTCAGGCGTTCCACCAGCACCACGTCTCCGGGTTTGAGCAGCAGGCTCGCGGTCAGGTACAGCGACACCTGGGTGCCTTGGGTGAGGCAGATATTCTCGGCGCTGACCGTCAACCCGCGGTTGTTGCGCAACATCTCGGCCAGGGCGCAGCGCAAATGGTAGCCCGTGCCCTCGCTGCCGTAGCGCACGGTGTTGGAGCTGAAGCTGTTGCGCAATGCATTGCGGTAGTACCGATGCAGGACGGCCTGGGGCAGCAAGCGGTGATCGCTGGTGCCGTTATCGAAAAACAGCGCGCCATGCCGATGCTGCAGTGCCGTCACCTGGGCGTTCTGGGCGAAATACGGGGCGACCGCCTGCGCGAGGATGGGCGGAGCGAAGGACTGTTGCGCGCGACTCGGCAACTGCTTGGGCGTCAGTTGCGCGTTGACGAAGGTCCCACGGCGTGGCTCGCTGACGAGCCAGCCTTTGGTCAACGCTTCTTCGTAGGCGAGGATCACGGTCTTGCGGTTGACGTCGAGCAACTGCGCCATTTCCCGCGTGCCCGGCAGCAATGTGCCGGGCGGCAATCGCCCTTCAACGATCGCGGTCACCAGGCCTTCGGCGATTTTGCGGTAGGACGCCTGGCCGTCACCCTCGTCCAGCTTGAGCAGCGGACGCCATTTACGCATCTGGACCATCTGAAGTATCCAAAACTGGAGGTTTTAATGGGCCTAGTCTAGCGCAACAATCAAGCCTCACTTACCCCGAGGTTGTTATGAATACACGTCATGTCATTGAACTGTCCCCCTCGGGGAAAACCTTTGAGGCCGGTGATGAGCTGTTGTTGGATGCGATGCTCGCCCACGGCCTGTCCGTGCCATTTTCCTGCCGCCGCGGTGCTTGTGGGTCGTGCAAGGTGGTGGTCGCAGAAGGTCAGTACCGGGCCAAACAGCTCGCGCCGGATGCACCGGCGCCGTGCTATCCGCTGGCAGCCAATGAGATGTTGTTGTGCCAGAGCCACGCCTGCGGCGACATGCGCCTGGAAATTCCCGGCTGGTCGCTGGACTCGCCCGCGTTGGTCGTCGAGGCAACCATGCTGAGCAAACGCGCACTCAGCCCCGACATCATCGAGTTGGTGGTGATGCCGGATACGCCCTTGGCGGTGCGGGCGGGCCAGTACCTCAAGATCCAACTGGTCGACGGCGACTCGCGCTGTTTCTCGATCGCCAACCTGCCGGCCGAAGACGAGGGGCGGCTGGTCTTCCAGATTCGCCAGGTCAGCGGCGGGCTGTTTTCCGAAACCCTGCTGGGGGGCCTGGAAGCCGGCGACCTGTTGCAACTGGAAGGGCCGTTTGGTGCCTGTACCTGGCAGGACCATGACGATACGCCCGTAGTCTTATTCGCCACGGGCACCGGCTACGCCGGCATCAAGCCGATCCTGCTGAGCGCCTTGAAGCGCGATGTCGAGGTGACGTTGTACTGGGGCGGTGCGCAGCCGGCCGATTTTTATGACCGCGTGTTCCTGGACGCAGCGGTGATCGAGCACCCGCGTTTTCACTGGCACCCGGTGCTGGCCTCGCAGGGCCGGGTGGAGGAAGTGGCGCTCAGCCATGGGCATCACTGGGAAGTGGCCCACGTGTACGCGTGCGGTAGCGGCGCAATGATCACCCAGGTGCGTACCGAGTGCCTGGAAGCGGGCCTGCCGGGCCATCGGTTTGTCGCGGAAGCCTTTGTGCCCAGCGGCCGGTCGAGTGCGGGCACGGCATCGAAGCCGCTGCATCCTGTGTGGGAAAAAGTTGGTCCGCGCTACTCCCTGGACGGCATGCTGGCGGCGCGCGACCAGTCCATACGCGCCCTGGCGGCAATTGCCAGCCGCCTGCAGGTGGGCATGACCACCGGCGAAGCCCTTGATATGGCCGCCGAACAACTGCAGGCCATGGGCGCGTCCCACACCTGGCATCCGACTTATATTCGTTTTGGCGACGATACCGTTCGCCCACCCCGCGAAGGTATTGATCGTCAACGCAGGCTACGCGCCACCGATATCGTCGTGGTCGACCTGGGCCCGGTGTGGGATGGCTACGAGGGCGATTATGGCGATACCTTTGTATTCGGTGAATCGCCGTTGCACCTGGCATGCAGGACGGCCCTGCACGAAGTGTTCGATGCGACCCGCGACGCTTGGCTAGGGGGCCTCACCGGTCGCGAACTGTATGACTTTGCCGAGCAGAGTGCGGTGTCAAAAGGCTGGAGGTTGGCGCGCAATCTCGCGGGGCATCGCCTCGCGGATTTCCCCCACGCGTTGTTCGAGTGCAAGGACCTGGCGGACCTGGAAATCCCGCCGAGTGAAATGGCCTGGGTGCTGGAGATCCAGCTGTGCCATCCCACGGAGCCGGTCGGTGGTTTTTTCGAGGATATGTTGATGCTGCAAGCCTGAAGAGCCCGCCATTGCGGCGGGCTCCTTTGGATCAGAGCTTCGGCAGCTGGCCGATACGGCTCATCATTTCGGTGACGATCTGCAGGTCCAGCAGGAACTGGTCGACGGTCTTGAACTCGTTGTCGGTGTGCCCGGTGTACTTCACTTCCGGGCGCGCCAGGCCGAATTGCACGCCATTGGGCAGTTCGTGTACCGATGTCGCGCCGGCCGAGGTGCCGAACTTGTGCTCCATGCCCAGGTTTTCGCTGGCGACGGCCAACAAAGCCTTGACCCATTCACCTTCCGGGTTGCGGTACATCGGTTCGGCGACCGAGTAGGTGAAGTCCACCTTGACCTTGGATTGCTTGTCCCAGGCATTCAGCTTGTCGGCAATCTCGGCCTTGAGTTTCTCCGGCGACTTGCCCTTCGGCACGCGCAGGTTCACCGCCAGCTTGAAGGCTTTGTCATCCAGGCCGACAAAGGTCAGCGAGGTGGTCAACGGGCCCATGAAATCATCGGAGAAGCCCACGCCCAATTTGCCGCCGAGGTAATCCAGGCCCCAGTTGTCGGACGCATAACGCGCCGCGTCGGTGATGTGGTTGTGCTTGAGGGCAATCTTGCCGTCGACGCTGTGGATCAGCTCCAGCATGCGCGCGACCGGGTTGACCCCGGACTCGGGTTCGGAGGAGTGAGCGGACACGCCGGTGACGGTCAGCTTGACGTTTTTGCCGTCGACCTTGGCGGCCACTGCAAAATCACCGCCGTTGCGCTTGGCGTATTCAGTCCCGGCCTTTTGCAGGCTGGCGGCCAGCTCGGCCGGTTTGTCGCTGACGAAGGTCGCGACCGAGGCCGAAGGGATCTGGTTGGTCGCCATGCCGCCGGTCATCGAGATGATTTCCGCGCCTTTGCCTTCACCCTTGCGACGCGGGAAGGTGGCCATGACCGTGCCGTAGCCTTTCTCGGCAATCACCACCGGGTAGCCGCCGTCCAGCGCCAGGTTGTACTGCGGCGTCGGGTTGTGCTCGAAGTAATAGGGGATCGCGTCGCCGGAGGTTTCTTCGGTGGTGTCCACCAGCAGCTTGAAATTGCGCGCCAGCGGCAGCTTTTCTTCCTTGATGACCTTCATGGCGTACAGGGCCACCACGATGCCGTTCTTGTCATCCTCGGTGCCACGGCCGTACATGCGATCGCCGATCAGCGTGACCTTGAACGGATCTAGCTTGGTGCCATCCTTGAGCACCCAGTTCTCTGGCGTCACCGGCACCACATCGGCGTGGGCGTGGATACCGACCACTTCATCACCGCTGCCTTCGAGGGAAATCTCGTAGACGCGATTGTCGATGTTGCGGAAGTTCAGGTTGAAGTCTTTCGCCAGGGCCTGGATCTTGCCGGCGATCTTGATGAATTCCGGGTTCTTGTACTGCGGCACACCGTCGACGTTGAAGGTCGGGATTTCCACCAGCTCACGCAGGGTTTCGGTGGCGGCCTTGCCGTACTTCACGCGAGTGTAGATACCGAGCAGGCGATTGATTTCGTTCTGCTGGTCGGCGCTCAGGGTTTTGTTATCCAGGAAGGCACTGATTGCCGGGCCGACGTCGCTGGTTTTACCCAACTCGCCCTTGGCCAGTGCGCCGAGGAAACCACGGAAATCGGTGACGGACGTTTCGTTGAAACTCTTGAGAATCGCCGTGCTTTGGTCGGGTGTGATGTTGGCGAAGGCAGGTGTGGCGATGGCCGAAAGGCTGGCCGCGAACACGGTGGCAGCCGCTAGTTGCTTGAGTGGAAAGTGCATTGAGAGACGCATTCCTTTGCAGGTAGTGAGTAGGAAGTTTCTGATCGATATGTCAGAAACATTTCCACACACTACCACCTCTTTTTTCCACGGGCGAGGGTCTACGCAAAGGGTCCCGCAGGAGCCGGCTTGCCGACGATGAAGCGCATTGCCAGGCGGATCACAGTGCCGGGACTATTTTCGTCGGCAAGCCAGCGCCTGCAGGTGGCCTGAGTCACGGCTGGCCAGGGTGGGGCTCGGGGTACGTCTCGGTTACGTTCAACGCCTTGGCGTAGGGCCCATCCCACAATTGCTCATGGAGTTGCCCGACACGCTTGGCCATCGCTTCGCTGCGCATCACTACTTCCAGGTTGCGCGAATTATCCAGATACCCACCCAGCCAGTTGCTGGTGCCGATCCAGGCGACCTCGCCGTCGATCTCCATGGTCTTGCTGTGGATCACCCGCGCATAAGGGATAAACCCTTGCCTGGCTTGCGGCAGGGTGACGATCTTGACCTGGACGTTGGGCAGGACCGCCAGGCTTTTCAGGTAGGGCAGTTCCAGTTTGTCGGTGTTCCAGTTGGACACCATCAGCTTGATTGACACCCCACGCGCCGCCGCTGCGCGCACGGCATTGTCGATCACCGCGTAGTAAGGGCGGGTTTTATCCGGCCCGTAGGACAGCGGCGCATAGTCGAGCAGTTGCACGCGCACCTCTTTTTTGGCTTCACCGAGCAGGCGCGGCAACTCCAGTTGTGAATCGCCGACACCCGGCGGGTTGTAGCGCTGCGGGCTGGCGACCAGATAGTTGCCAGTGCGCGCAGGGGGTTCGCTGGCTGCGGGCAGGGGCACCGGGGTGTGCTCGGTCAGCGCTGCCTGGGCGCGCCAATCCTGTTCGAAGATCGCCTGGACCTGGCTCACCACGGTGGCGTCGCTGATGCGCAGGCCGGTTTCGTGGATATGTTCCAGAGAGCGCCAGTCGAAGTTCTGGCTGCCGACAAATGCCTGCTTGCCATCCACCACCATGTATTTGGCGTGGATGATCCCGCCGCTCAGTTGCCCATAGGGCAGCACACGGAAGGTCAGGTTGGGGATCGCACGCAAACGTTCCAGCGTGGAAGCTTCTGACAACTTGATGCCTTTTTCTTCCAGCAAGAAGCGAATCTTCACACCGCGTTTGCCGGCGGCCTCAAGGTGTTCGATCACCGTGTCCATCACCGAGCCAGGATGGTCGGCGGCATAGAACTGGCCGATATCGATGCGGCTTTTGGCGCCATCGAACAACGCGATCCACACCGGCCCCGGCTGGCGCAAATCGTCGGTGTCCAGCGTGGTATCCACCGGCACGGTGTGCACCAGTTCAAACCCCGGAATCGAAAAGTCCGCCTGAACCAGCGGACTCATGAGCAAGCCGGCCAGGCCTGCGATACGCAATTTCAAGGAGGCAGACATAGGGACCTCTATCAACGAAGAAAGCGGGCGCATTGCGCGCCCGCTGTAACCATCACGCCGTGCGGCTGTGCAACGGCGTCGGCACCAGGTGCGGCACTTCACTCTGTACCCGGGCGCCGGTGGCGGCGCGGATCAGCAGGATTTTCAACTGGTCGTTGATGCGCTCCAGGCTGTCCTGGAAGAAGTTGTGGAACACCACGCAGAACAGCGCGATGGCGATCCCCAGGCCAGTGGCGAACAGCGCCGTGCCGATGCCACCGGAAATCTGCCCTGGGTCGGACACCCCGGCACTCGCCAGCGCCTTGAAGGTGTCGATGATGCCGAGGATGGTACCCAGCAAGCCCAACAGCGGCGCGGCCGTGGTGATGGTCTCGATGATCCACAGGCTGCGGGCCAGTGGCGCGCGAGTGGTCAGGTACTGGGTTTCGATCACGTCATCCAGGTCCTTGCGTGAACCGTGCGAGGCTTTCTGTGCCAGCACCGGCAACACCATGCTCAAGGGCAGGCTGTCACGTTGGGTCAAGCCCTGCGGCAAGTCGCGTTCGCTGTGTACGTTGGCGTCCAGCACCGCCGTGAGCGCGCGAGCCTGGCGACGCACGTAGGCGAAGTAGATACCGCGCTCGATGGTGATGAAGATGGCGATGGCCATCGCGGCATACATCACATAGAAGGTGATGTCGTGGAGCAGGTTCATGTCCATGTTCGCTTACCTCGCAATTAGAAATTGGCTTCCAGGGAAACCGTCACAGTGCGTTCCAGGCCGACGATGTACGCCGGGTCGCCGTCGCGGAAACCGCCGTAGGTCGCGGCGTTGGTCTTGGTGGTGTACACGCCGTCCAGGTATTTCTTGTCGAACAGGTTGTCGACGTTCAGGCGCAGGGTGGCGTCCTTGACCACTTTCTTGTCCACCGGCAGGTAGATACCCGCGCCGGCGTTGAACACGGTGCGCCCGGAAATGGCTTCATCGTTGGTCAGGTCGCCGTAGAGCTTGCTCGTGTACTTGCCGCCGAAGGTGCCGTAGAAGCGACCGTCGTCATAACCGATGTTGGCGGCCAGCATGTTCTTCGGCACGTTGGCAAATTGCTTGCCGCTGGTGGGCAGCACGATGGCTTTGCCGGCGTTGTACACGGTCAGGTCGTCTTGCTGCTCGGCCTTGGTGTAGGTGTAGGAGGTGTAGTAGTTGAAGTGGTTGGGCAGCAGGCCGCTCCACTCCAGCTCCAGGCCGCTGTTGTTGACCGCGCCCGCGTTGATGTCGGCGAAGTCGCCGTTGATGTCTTTGGACGAGACCTGGCGATCCTTGAACTGCATGTAGAACAAGGTCGCCGCCACGGTCATGTCGTCACCGGTGAAGCGCCAGCCCAACTCGTGGTTCCAGCTGGTTTCGGGCTTGGAGTTGATCGAGTCCAGGCCCTTGTCGTACAGCACATAGTTCTGCGGGATCCGCATGTTGCGCGACAGGCTGTAGAACAACTGGTCGCGCTCATCCAGCTGGTACTTGAGGCCGACGTTGGGCAGCAGTTTGTTGTAGGTCTGGTTACGTTTTTCCGCCTGTTCGGTGAGGCTGCCGTGGTTGGTGCCGTCACGCTTGACGTTCATGTAGGCGAGGCCTGCCACCAGCGTCCAGTCCGGGTCGATGTACCAGGTGTCCTGGGCCCAGACCTTCTGGGCGGGGGTGATGGTGAAGCGGTCGCGACCCTGGATGGTGTTGCCATTGGCATCGACCACGGCGTCGTTGGAGTCGGGCCAGGTGTCGACCGGTTTGCCGCTGGACTTGAGCGGAATGAACGGTTGGGTCTGGCTCTGGCGCGCGCGTTCGTACCAGTAGCCAAATTGCACGCTGTGATCACCCAGGTCCCAGTTCAGTTTGGTGGTGATCCCCGGACGCCAGGTCTGCGTGCGTGAAGGGCGGTAGTACACGCCGCTGTTCGGCGTGCCATCGGCGTTGTACTGCGCGCCGGTAGGCAGGTTGCCCAGGTCGAACACACCGCCCTGGTTCGAGCCGCTGTTCAGCGCATAGCTGGATGAGCCGACGCCACTGCCGTTGCCCCAGTAGTAGTACGGAATCACCGACAGCGCGAGGTTGTCAGCCAGTTTGAGCTGGGTGTTGAGCACGGCGGTGAAGGTCTGGAACGGGTTCTGCGCCAGCGCGTAATAGCTGTTGTACTTGCCATTGGCACCCACGGTCGGCGTTGCCGGGTAGGGGTCGTACTTGCGGCCGTTCTGTTGGAACTGCGCCTTGGTCAGCTGGCTGTAACTGTTGTTGTCCTGCTCGTGGTACTTGAGGATCAGGTTGGCGGTGTTGCCGTCGCCCGCATCGAAGAAGCTGTTCCACTCGACCTTGTCCGCCCGCACTGCACCCGAGCCGCGCCACATCTGGCCTTCGGTGTGGGACGCCGACAGCCAGTTGCTGAGGCCGTTGACTTCACCGGTGTTCAGCCGCGCGAAGGTCTTGCGGGTGGCGTTGCTGCCCATCACCTGTTTGACGAACGCGCCGGTTTCCTTGGTCGGGCGAATCGTCACGATGCCGATGTTGCCGCCGCTGGAGCCGATGTGCGGGCCGTCGGCTTCCGAGGAGCCCTGGGTGACGAAGATCTGGTCGATGTTTTCCGGGTCGCCCAGCAGGTTGGAATACAGCGCGTAGTTGCCCGAGTCGTTGATCGGCATGCCGTCCACCGACATCCCCACCTGGTCGGAGTTGAGCCCGCGCATGGTGAAGCGAAAGCCCGACAGGCCGGTGTTGTCTTCGCTGGAAATGTTCAGGCCCGGGGTGTACTTGAGCTTGTCGATGGCGTTGCCGGTGGCGGTCTGTTTATCCAGCGCCTCCTTGGTCACCGTGGAGCGGCCCTTGATGCTTTCTTCCTGCACCATGTAGCCGCCACCCGCAGTGGCCTTGCCCTGGACGCCGATGGTGCCGACGTCGCTGTTGCCGGTGTCGGCCATGGCCATGCCCTGGCCCATGCTTGCGGCAACAAGTGCCAGATGAATACGTGTGAACCTCATCACTGTCGTCCTGGTGTCGGGTGCTTATTGCACGCTGTAGTTGAAGGTGGCGGTGAAGCGCTGCTCATTGCGCCCCCCGAAGGCTTGCTCGGGGAACGGCTTGACTTGCTTGATGCGACGCAAGCTGTTGGTGGCGGCCCGGTTGAGCAACATGCTCGAGGCCTGGGTTTGCAGGCCGGAGTCCAGAACGCGACCCTGGCGGTCTACCAGCAGCCAGACCACGACTTCGCCGGTCGGGCGTTCGAGGGAGGCCTGGCGTCCGGTGGGGTACTGTTTGTAGGTGTCCAACTCGTTGCGCAAACCCTTGAGATAGCCGCCCTCCAGTGCCTGGCCGTCGACTTTCGGCGGGGCCGGTGGTGCCGGCGTTGGCGCGGCCTGGGCCGCCACGGCGGGGGCCGGTTTGGCGGCCACCGGCGGCGGTGTCGGCACGGGCGATGGCTTGGCCACCACGGGCTTTGGCTGAGGTTTCGGCTTGGGCTTGGGCTCAGGTTTTGGCAACGGCTTGGGCGGCGGTGGCGGCGGGGCCGGCTCGGCCTCTTCATCCTCGATCACCGGCGGCGGTGGCTCTTGTTCCACCACCGGCTCCGGGGTCACTGGCGGCTCGGGCTCGACCAACGCCAGCTCGACCGCCGACTCGTCGTACACCGGTTCGACCTTCAACGTCTGGGACTGGATTCCCAGTGCAATCAGCACCAGGGCGATCAGGGCCGGGACACTGCCCAGCAGCTGTCGCGCACGAAACAGGACGTACATGATCAAGACTTGCGCGTGGCGATGGACACGGAGGTAAAGCCACCCAGACGCAGGGTGTCCATCACCTCCACCAGGCGCGAAACTTCCACGCCCTTGTCGCTGTTGACGATGATCGTCGACTTGGTGTCAGGCTTTTCGGCCGCCTTCAAAGCCGGCACCAGCGCATCGACGGTGAGGTCCTTGCCATCCAGTTGCAGCTGGCCTTCCAGGCCCAGGGTCAGGATGAATTTGTTCTGCGGCTTGAGCTGCTGCGAACTGCTGGCGCTGGGCAGTTGGGTCTTCATGCCGAGGGCCGGAATCACGTTCAGGCTCACGAGTACGAAAAACACCAACAGGAACATCATCACGTCGATCATCGGGATCAGCTCGATGTGCGCCTTGCGTTTTTTCGGTTCGTCCCAGGTTCTCATTCCGCTACCCCGTCATTGAATTAGGGGCGACACGCTAACAACCAAAAATGACCGAATGGTTAACTTTAATTGACGTTTTGAGGGCTCTAGGACGCGTCTTACAGGGCATTCACAAGTCATTTTTGTGACGTAACAGAATTGAAACGAAGCGCGGCCATTCTCAAAAACTTTACATCGAGGCCCCCCGGAAATGAGCAGCGACTTGCCCCATCTGTCCACCCCGCGACTGCTGTTGCGCGCCCTGGAAAAAAACCAGGCCGAGACGTTGTTCGTCCTCGCCAACGGTCCGAAGATCGCCGATAACACCGCCAGCATTCCATCGCCCTACACCCTGGAAATCGCGCTGGATTTCATTGACGGCATGCAGGCGAAATATCGCTCGACGGGGTTGCTGAGCCTGGGGATGCACCGGCGTGACAATGGCGAGCTGATCGGTATCGTCAGCCTGCGCATCAATGCTGCTCATCGCTACGGACACCTGGGCGGCTGGGTTGCGGCGGATGCGCGCAACCAGGGGTACGCGGCCGAGGCGGCGACAGCATTGATGGACTACGGCTTTGTCGAACTTGGCCTGCATCGCGTGGGCAGCCAGTGCTTCAGTCGCAACAAGGAATCGGCGCGGGTCATGGAGAAAATCGGCCTGCAATATGAAGGCTGCATGCGCGGCGCGTTCCTCAAGAACGGCGTGCATGAAGACCTGCTGGTGTTCGCCACGGTGCGTGAGGTGTGGGAGTACCGGGTGTGAGCGGCGGCGTTGACCACGGCCGGCGCCGGGTACTCGCCGGGCTGGCGGTGGCCACCACGTTTTCGATCCTCAGTCCGTTCGCGCGCAGTGCCGGGGTCGACTATCCGTTTACCCTGGGCGTGGCGTCGGGCGACCCGTTGCCGGATGGCTTTGTGATCTGGACGCGCCTGGCGCCGCTGTTCAATGCAGTGGATGGCCGGGGTGGGTTGAACCGTGCGGTGGCGGTGCGTTGGCGGGTCGCCAGCGATGCGGCGATGACCCGCATCGTGCAACAGGGCGAGGTCATGGCCAGCGAGCGGTTGGCCCATTCGGTGCACGTGGAAGTCGCCGGGCTGGAGGCGGGCCGGCCGTATTGGTATCAGTTCGAAGGCCTCGGCGCGCAGAGCCCAGTGGGGCAGTCACGTACGGCACCCGCCGTGCAAGCGCTGGCGTCGGCGCGGTTGGGATTTGTCTCGTGCTCGCACTGGGAGCGCGGCTATTTCAGCGCCTACCGTCACCTCGCGGCAGAGCAGCCTGACCTGGTGTTTTTTCTCGGTGACTATATCTACGACAGCTCTTACGCGGCGGACTCGGGCAAAATCATTCGCGCCCACGGCAGCGGCAATGCGGTGAGCCTGGGCGATTACCGCAACCGTTATGCCTTGTACAAAACCGATCCGGACCTGCAGGCCTTGCATGCCGCCGCACCCAGCGTGGCGACCTGGGACGACCACGAAGTGCAGAACGACTACGCCAATCGCTGGTCCCAGGATCCCAAGATCCCGGTGGCGCAATTTCTCCAGCAGCGCGCGGCGGCTTACCAGGCGTTCTATGAACATATGCCGCTGCGTGCGAGCAGCGTGCCCAAAGGCCCGGATATGCGCATCTATCGGCGCCTGGACTACGGCCGACTGGCGCGTTTCCACGTGCTCGACGGCCGTCAGTATCGCTCCGAACAACCGTGCATTCCGGCCAACGGCAGCCACCAGGGGCATATCGCCGCCAACACCTGCGCCGACCTGCGCAACCCCGCGCGGACTATGCTCGGCTGGCAGCAGGAGGCCTGGCTGGACCAGGGTTTTGCGCAGTCGCGGGCGCAGTGGAATGTGATCGCCCAGGACTTGCTGGTGGCGCCGCTGACCCAGCGCGACCCGACCAGCCAGGCACTCGGGCGCTGGACCGATGGCTGGGATGGCTACATGGCCAACCGTTCGCGGATGCTCGCATCGATCCAGCGCCACCGCGTCAACAACCCGGTGTTCTGGGGCGGTGATATCCATTCGTTCTGGGCCACGGACTTGCACGTCGATGGCAATGATCTGGACTCACCGATCGTGGCCACCGAATTCGTCGGCTCATCGGTGACGTCCGATGGCCCGCCCTATAATGCGTTTTCCCAGTTGTTGCCACTCAACCCGCACGTGAAGTTTTTCGACAGTCGCCAGCGCGGGTACGTGTCGGTGCAGTTGGAGGCGCGGCAGATGCTGACGAGGTTTCGCGCGATCAGCGACCCGCGCGATCCACAGGCTGGCGTGTCGACTCTCAAGTCGTTTGTGACGGGGCCGGGCAGGGCGGGTGTGATGACAGCTTGAGGCATCGCCTGGAGACGGGCGATAGGGTTTGTTGTGGCAAGCATGATGCTGTGGCAATCAGGTTTGTCATGTTGAGCAGGCTGTTGTGGTGAGCAGGCTTGTGTGGTTGAGCAGGCTTATTGTGGTGTACAGGCTTATTGTGGTGTACAGGATTGTTGTGGTGAGCAGGCTTGTCCTGCGTTGGGCTGCGCAGCAGCCCCCAAACCTGACTGGAGTTTTTTCCAGACAAACTGCGGCAGCCTTATTGGGGCTGCTGCGCAGCCCAACGCAGGGCAAGCCTGCTCACCACACGGGAGGAGGCTGCCAGGTGGAGTACACCTGTCACGGTGGGTGAACCTGACACTGTGGGCTTGCCTATCACAGCGAGTGCACCTGACGCAGTGACTTATCTGTCGCAGCGGGTAATTGGGGGGGTGACAAGCACGGTGTTATGGCAATCAAGTTTGTGATGTTGAGCAGGCTTGTTGTGGTGAACAGGTTCGTTGTGGTGAGCAGGCTTGCCCTGCGTTGGGCTGCGCAGCAGCCCCCAAACCTGACTGGAGTTTTTCCCAGACAAACTGTGGGGGCCTTATTAGGGCTGCTTCGCAGCCCAACGCAGGGCAAGCCTGCTCACCACAGGGGGAAACCTGCCAGAGTGGGGGCACCTGCCACTGCGGGTGAACCTGACACTGTGGGCTTGCCTATCACAGCGAGTGCACCTGACACAGCGACTTATCTGTCGCAGCGGGTAGTTGGGGGGGTGACAAGCACGGTGTTATGGCAATCAAGTTTGTGATGTTGAGCAGGCTTGTTGTGGTGAGCAGGTTCGTTGTGGTGAGCAGGCTTGCCCTGCGTTGGGCTGCGCAGCAGCCCCCAAACCTGACTGGAGTTTTTCCAGACAAACCGCGGCGGCCTTATTGGGGCTGCTGCGCAGCCCAACGCAGGGCAAGCCTGCTCACCACGGGGGTGAGGCTGCCAGAGTGGGTGCACCTGTCACTGGGGGTGGATCTGCCAGATGGAGCACCCCTGCCAGGGTAGGCAAATCTCACCCAGCAAGCCGCGCGTAGCGCTTCAGTCGAGGGTGTAACGCACCGACAGTGCGCCCTTTTTCTCCGACAGGGCCAGGATGGTCACTTGGCCCAGTTCGCTCAGCGCCTGTACATGCGTGCCGCCGCAGGCGTAGGCCGGCAGTTCGCCGAAGCCGACTTCGCGGGTGCCGTCTTGCAGGGTCATATGGCGCGGATAGTCGGCGGCAATCCACTGGTTGACTTGCTGTTGAATCGTCTCGGCCTCGAGGACTTGGGCGGCGTCGACGCGGATAAACGTGATCTTGCCTTCGCCCGGCCAGTGATGCGCCTTGATCGGCATCCAGCCCAGGGTCTCGCCAACGTTGCCGATCAAGTGCCCGGCGGAATGCAGGCGTGTGTGCAGGGCGCGGCGCTGCTCGTCGACCCGTGCGGTAATCAAGCCAAGCGCCACGGGGCGGTCGGTGTAGTGCACCACGCGATCGGCTTCCTGGGTGACGCGCAGGACGTTGGCCTCGCCGAGCCAGCCGGTGTCGAAAGGTTGCCCGCCGCCTTGCGGGTGGAAGAGGGTTGACTGCAGGGTGACGGCAAAGAGGTCTTCGTGCGGCGTGCAGTCCAGCACTTCAAGCTCGGCAGTCAGGTGATCGTGGGTGAAAAACAGGCGCTCGGTCATTATCTACATCCGCATCAAGGTTCTGCGAGCAGTATAAATAGTGCGTAGATGGGTGATAATCCGCTCAACTCTCAATGGACCTGTGCGCTATGAGCATCAATCTTCCCTTGCCGCTGCTGGGTGAAATGGCGATTTTCGTCAAGGTAGTGGAAGCCGGCAGCTTTTCCGAGGCGGCCCGGCAGATGGGGGCTTCGCCGTCTTCGGTGAGTCGCAGCATCTCGCACCTGGAAAAGGCCCTGGCCACCCGTTTGCTGCAACGCACTACGCGCAAACTGCGCCTGAGCGAGGGCGGGGAAGAGGTGTTCAAGCGTTGCCAGGAGATGGTCAACGCGGCGCGTTCGGTCATGGAGGTCAGCGGCCAGTTCACCCATGAGGCCGAAGGTCAGGTGCGGGTCAGTGTGCCCAAGGCGGTGGGGCGGTTTGTGGTGCACCCGCATATGCCGGAGTTTCTGCGGCGCTATCCCAAGGTCGATGTGCAACTGATCCTCGAGGACCGGCACGTGGACCTGATCGATGACAACGTGGACCTGAGCATCCGCATCACCGACAGCCCGCCGCCGGGGCTGGTCGGACGGCAGCTGTTGCCCATCGAGCACTTGTTGTGCGCGACCCCACAGTACCTGGCCGAGCACGGCACGCCGGGTCACCCCCAGGATTTGCTCGCACACAGCTGCATCTATCTGGGTGAAACGCCGGCGGACTCACGCTGGAAATTTCGCCAGGCGGGCAAGACGGTAACGGTAGGTGTGCACGGGCGTTATGCGGCGAACCACACCGGGGTACGCCTGGATGCGGTGTTGCAGCATGTGGGGATTGGCAGCCTGCCGTATTTCACCGCGCGGCATGCCTTGGAGGAGGGGCGCTTGGTGCATGTGTTGCCGGCATGGGACTTTATTGCGTCCTACCATGGCGAGGCGTGGTTGCTGCATTCGCCGACGCGGTACCTGTCGCCGAAGTTGCGGGTGTTTATCGACTATCTGGTGGAATGCATGGCGAAGGAGCCGACATTGCGCCGCCAACACCTGGTAGGAGCCGGGGCGCCGGCGATGAGCCCTTGAAGCCACCGCTGGACTCAAGGCCGCCATCACCGGCAAGGGAAATAGTGGGGGTTGATCAGTGCTTGCTCTGGTCCTGCGGCATGGCCAGCAGCTGCTTTTCCTGGTTCCAGTCGAACGGTTCGTCGTTCTGTTCGGCTTCGAAGCGACGCTCTTCCAGGGCCTGGTACAGGTCCAGTTCTTCGTCAGGCATGAAGTGCAGGCAGTCACCACCGAAGAACCACAGCAGGTCGCGCGGTACCAGGTGGGCAATCTGTGGGTAGCGCAGGATGACCTGGCTCATCAGGTCCTGGCCCAGGTACTGGCTTTCGATCGGGTCGATCGGCAGCAGGGCGCGCAATTCGTCGAAGCGCTCCAGGAACAGGGTGTGGCTTTCCTCGGGTACCTGTTCGGCTTCGCCGACGGCAACCAGGATGCTGCGCAAGTGGTCGAGCAAGACGAGATGATCGGCAACGACGTTGGACACGAGATAAGTCCTCTAAAGCAAAAACGGGCGCGAGAGTATATAGCCCTCGCGCCCGTATTTATATGACCGCTGGACTCAGCGGACTTTACCCTCGGTGTGTTCCAGCTCTTCCTTGCTGAAATCATCCACGTCGATCACCTTGCGCCGCGCCGCCTCGGCGTCACGCAAGGTCTGTGCTTCAGCCGGTTGCAGCACGCCGGCGTGCAATGCAGCGTCGATCGCATGTTCGCCGGCAGTCGGCTTGACCTGGCCGCTTTTGAGCGCGCTGTGCAGCTTTTTCTGCAGTGGGTGGCTGGCACCCAGCAGGTCGTAAGCATGTTGCAGGGCGCCCACCGGATCTTCCGCCGATTGTGGGCGGTAGCAGCCGGCCAGCAGTTCTTCCAGGGTCGGGTCGCCTTTGGCACGGCCAATCACCGCGGCCACTTCGGCATCCAGCGCGTCGGACGGCCCGGTATGGCGACGCCCGAACGGGAACACGATGACCCGCAGCAGGCAGCCCAGTACCTTGTTCGGGAAGTTGCTGAGCAGTTCATCCAGTGCGCGCTCCGACTCGCCGAGGCTTTCTTCCATGGCCCAGGCGAACAGCGGTTCCAGGTGATCCGGCGAATCCAGGTCGTGATAACGCTTGAGTGCTGCCGAGGCCAGGTACATGTGGCTCAGCACATCGCCCAGGCGCGCGGACAGGCGTTCGCGGCGCTTCAACTCGCCGCCGAGCAGCATCATGCTCAGGTCGGCGAGCAGGGCGAAGGCGGCAGCCTGGCGATTCAGGGCGCGGAAGTAACCTTGGCTGAGGCGGTTGCCCGGAGCTTTTTCGAAGTGGCCCACGCCCAGGTTCAGCACCAGGGTGCTGGCGGCGTTGCTCACGGCGAAACCGATATGCTGCATCAGCAGGCCGTCGAACTCCTTGAGTGCCTGGTCATGGTCTTCGCGACCGGCCAGGGCCATTTCCTTGAGCACGAACGGATGGCAGCGGATGGCGCCCTGGCCGAAGATCATCAGGTTGCGCGAGAGGATGTTCGCGCCTTCTACCGTGATGAAGATCGGCGCACCCTGCCAGCTGCGGCCCAGGTAGTTGTTGGGGCCCATGATGATGCCCTTGCCACCGTGCACATCCATGGCGTGGCTGATGCATTCACGACCGCGCTCGGTCAGGTGGTACTTGAGGATCGCCGACAGCACCGAGGGTTTTTCGCCCAGGTCGACGGCGTTGGCGGTGAGCATGCGCGCGCTGTCCATCAGCCAGGCGTTGCCGCCGATGCGCGCCAGGGCTTCCTGGATACCTTCGAAGGCCGACAGCGGCACGTTGAATTGCTCACGCACCTGGGCGTACTGGCCGGTGACCAGGCTGGTGAACTTGGCGGCGCCGGTGCCGACAGCGGGCAGGGAGATCGAACGGCCGACCGACAGGCAGTTCATCAACATCATCCAGCCCTTGCCGAGCATTTCCTGGCCACCAATGAGGAATTCCAGGGGGATGAACACGTCCTTGCCGGAGTTGGGGCCGTTCATGAAGGCAGCGCCCAGGGGCAGGTGGCGACGGCCGATTTCCACGCCGGGGGTGTCGGTGGGGATCAGCGCCAGGCTGATGCCCAGGTCTTCTTCCTCGCCCAGCAGGTGGTCCGGGTCATGTGCCTTGAAGGCCAGGCCGAGCAGGGTCGCGACCGGCCCCAGGGTGATGTAGCGTTTTTCCCAGTTGAGGCGCAGGCCGAGGGTTTCCTTGCCTTCCCATTCGCCTTTGCAGATCACGCCGGTGTCGGGCATGGCGCCGGCGTCGGAGCCGGCCAGCGGGCCGGTCAGGGCGAAGCAGGGGATGTCATCGCCGCGCGCCAGGCGCGGCAGGTAGTGGTTGCGTTGCTCATCGGTGCCGTAGTGCAGCAGCAATTCGGCCGGGCCGAGTGAGTTGGGCACCATCACGGTGGACGCCAGGTCGCCGCTGCGGGTGGCGAGTTTCATCGCGACTTGTGAGTGCGCATACGCGGAGAAGCCCTTGCCGCCGTATTCCTTGGGAATGATCAGGGCGAAGAAACCGTGGGTCTTGATGTGCTCCCAGGCAGCGGGCGGCAGGTCCATGGCCTGGCCGATTTCCCAGTCGCTGACCATGGCGCAGAGTTCTTCGGTCGGGCCGTCGATGAACGCTTGTTCTTCTTCGGTCAGTTGCGCCTTGGGATAGGCCAGCAACTTGTCCCAGTCCGGGCGACCGCTGAACAGTTCGCCGTCCCACCACACGGTGCCGGCGTCGATGGCATCGCGCTCGGTCTCGGACATCGGCGGCAGGACTTTCTGGAACCAGCTGAACAGCGGCTTGGTGAAGTATTGGCGGCGCAGGTCCGGTAGCAACAACGGCGCCGCGACGGCGGCCAGCAGCACCCAGAAGATCAGCAGCAACCAGCCGGGAGCGTGACTCCAGGCGCCCATCGCCAACAGGTAGACGGCGACCACGCCCAGGGCGGGCAGGGGCGCGGTGCGCCGGTGTGCCAGGTAGGCAATGCCGACCACCAGAACCAGTATCCACAACAACAGCATATTCAATCCTCCGTGAAACCAGGGGCGAAACCACCAACGAGCTTAGTCGGCATCCGAGCAAGCGGGGTGATCAGGGTGTAACGAGTTGTGCTGGAAGCACCCATCTTCAGGCGCCGACATTTGGCCGAATCGTCGTTATCTCTGTGGCGGACCTGTCGTTAAACTCAAGGCTTCCTTCGGAGATCAAGCTCATGGATACGTACCTGAGTCCCAGCCGCTTCATCGATAGTGACCACCCTGCGGTGGTGGAGTTCGCCGAAAAACATCGTGGTCCCAGCGCGGATTTAAGTGACCAGGCGGTCAGTCTTTATTACGCCGTACGTGAGGCGATTCGCTACAACCCCTACACCTTCAGTCGCGACCCAGGCACCCTGAGCGCCAGCCATGCCCTGGCCGCCGGCGAAAGCTACTGCGTGCCCAAGGCCACCTTGCTCGCTGCCTGTGCCCGCCACTGCGGGATCCCGGCACGCATCGGCCTGGCCGACGTGCGCAATCACCTGTCGACGCCACGCCTGATCGCGTTGCTCAAAAGCGATGTGTTCGCCATGCACGGCTACACCGAACTGTACCTGCGCGGTCGCTGGGTCAAGGCGACGCCGGCGTTCAACAGCCAGTTGTGCGAGTTGTTCGATGTGCCGCCGCTGGAGTTCGATGGCCTCCACGACAGTGTTTTCCATGCGTTCAATCGCCAGGGCCAGCGCTCGATGGAGTACGTGGTGGACCACGGGCAATTTCCCGACGTGCCCGAGGCATTTTTCTTCGCCCATATACAGCAGTGTTACCCGCACTTGTTTGCCGAGGACATGCCGACGTTGCTGGGCGATATGCAGAGTGATTTGAGCCGCGCGTGAACCGGCGTATGCTGCTGCGTTCATCTAGCCATGTTCATCAACAATAAGGCGCGGTCATGCTGAAAATCTGGGGTCGTAAAAATTCATCAAACGTCAGGAAGGCACTCTGGTGCGCCGAGGAACTCGGCCTGGACTATGAGGCAATTGATGCGGGCGGGGCTTTTGGTGTGGTCGACACGCCGCAATACCGGGCGTTGAACCCCAACGGCCGGGTGCCGATGATCGAAGACGGTGACTTCGTGTTGTGGGAATCCAACACCATCGTGCGTTATCTGTGTGCCCAGCAGGCATCCAGCTTGTATCCCACCGACCTGAAGGCGCGGGCCAACGCTGAAAAGTGGATGGACTGGACCACGTCGACCTTCGCCGACCCGTTCAGGACCGTGTTCTGGGGCGTGCTGCGCACCCCCGCGGACAAACAGAACTGGGACACCATCCACGCCGGGCGCAAGACCTGTATCGATGTGCTCAAGACCGTCGACCAGGCGCTCGCAGTGCAGCCGTATCTGTCGGGCAATGAAATCGGCATCGGCGATATTCCCCTGGGCAGCTTCATCTACGCCTGGTTTGAAATGCCCATCGAACGGCCTTCGATGCCCCACCTGGAGGCCTGGTACCAGCGCCTGCAGCAGCGTCCGGCCTACCGCAAGGCGGTCATGACTGCGTTGACTTAATACCCACTATTAATACGGGTGACTGTACTTGTGCGGCGCGGGCAAGCACCATGCTTGTCATGCGCCGCCGTTGAACTACGTGGGCTGCGCCCTCATCTATTGTTTCTATTCCCTTCTTTGGTGCGTAATCCGATATGAGTTCCGCTCTGTCCATCCGGCAGCTAACCAAAACCTACGGCAACGGTTTCCAGGCCCTGAGTGGTATCGATCTGGACGTTGCCGAGGGTGATTTCTTCGCCTTGCTCGGCCCCAACGGTGCCGGCAAATCCACCACCATCGGTATCCTCTCGACACTGGTCAACAAGACCAGCGGCACGGTGAATATCTTCGGGCATGACCTGGACAAATCCCCGGCGGCGCTCAAGCGTTCGATCGGCGTGGTGCCCCAGGAATTCAACTTCAACCAGTTTGAAAAGACCTTCGACATCGTCGTGACCCAGGCGGGTTACTACGGCATTCCGGCGAAAGTCGCCAAGGAACGTGCCGAGCAGTATCTGACCCAGTTGGGCCTGTGGGACAAGCGCGACGTGCCTTCGCGCTCGCTGTCCGGCGGCATGAAGCGGCGCCTGATGATCGCACGTGCGCTGGTGCATGAACCGCGCCTGCTGATCCTCGACGAGCCCACCGCTGGCGTGGACATCGAGCTGCGCCGTTCGATGTGGACCTTCCTCACCGAGCTGAACCAGAAGGGCATCACCATCATCCTCACCACCCACTACCTGGAAGAGGCTGAGCAGCTGTGCCGCAACATCGGCATCATCGACCACGGCACCATCGTCGAGAACACCAGCATGCGTAACCTGCTGGGCCAGTTGCATGTGGAGACTTTCCTGCTCGACCTGAAGAACAACCTGTCGGTCTCGCCGCAACTGCTCGGCTACCCGAGCCGCCTGGTGGACAGCCATACCCTGGAAGTCCAGGTGGACAAGGCCATGGGCATCACCGCGCTGTTCACCCAGTTGGCGGCCCAGAACATTGAAGTGCTGAGCCTGCGCAATAAAACCAATCGCCTCGAGGAGTTGTTCGTGTCCCTGGTGGAGAAAAATCTGGCGAAGGTGGCGGTATGAGTTCCGAACTGCAACCCAACATTGTCGCGCTGCAAACCATCGTCTACCGCGAAGTGAAGCGCTTTACCCGGATCTGGCCGCAGACCCTGCTGCCGCCGGCGATCACCATGGTCCTGTACTTCGTGATCTTCGGTAACCTGATCGGCCGGCAGATTGGCGACATGGGTGGCTTCACCTACATGGAGTACATCGTGCCGGGCCTGATCATGATGTCGGTGATCACCAACTCCTACGGTAACGTGGTCTCCAGCTTCTTCGGCAGCAAGTTCCAGCGCTCCATCGAGGAATTGATGGTCTCGCCGGTCTCGCCGCACACCATCCTGATCGGCTACACCCTGGGCGGCGTGCTGCGTGGCCTGATGGTCGGGGTGATTGTGACGCTGCTGTCGCTGTTTTTCACCCACCTGCAGGTACACCACCTCGGGGTCACCTTGCTGGTGGTGGTGCTGACCGCGACGATCTTCTCGCTGCTTGGCTTCATCAACGCGGTGTTTGCGCGCAACTTCGATGACATCTCGATCATCCCGACTTTCGTGCTGACACCGCTGACGTACTTGGGCGGGGTGTTCTACTCCATCACCTTGCTGCCGCCGTTCTGGCAGACCGTGTCGCTGGCCAACCCGGTGCTGCATATGGTCAACGCCTTCCGCTACGGCATCCTGGGCGTGTCGGACATCAAGATCAGCGTGGCGATCACCTTCATGCTCGTGGCGACCGTGGTGCTGTACATCGGTTGTGCGCGGTTGCTGGTGAGCGGGCGTGGGATGCGTACGTAACCTCGACGCGGTCAAAAATGTGGGAGCGGGCTTGCTCGCGAATGCAGTTTGTCAGTCGATCCATCTCTGACTGATCCACCGCATTCGCAAGCAAGCCCGCTCCCACATTGGTTTTTGCAGTGTGCCTTCAGGGTTTGAGTGCCAGCTCGATCAGGCCGTGCAGCTCTTGCACCGACAGCGGCGCGGATGAGAAGAGAATCCGAAACACCGTCGGCGCCGCCAGCAGATTGATCAAGTGGTCCACGCTCGGTGGCGATTGATCCGGATAGCGGTCGACAATCGCCTGCAACTGCCCACTCAAGATACTCACGCAGTAACCCGGCGTGATCATGCATTGCAGGTCGCGCATCATGTTGCGACCGGGCTCTGAACTCATTTCATCCAGGTATTGCTCGGCCCAGGCTTGCAGGTCGCCGCGCAGGCTGCCGGTGTCGGCGGGCGCGCTGTCGGGGCGCATGCGGGCCAGGGCCACGTCTGCGAGCAGCACCGACAAATCGCCCCAACGCCGGTAGATGGTCGAGGGCGTGACGCCCGCGCGCGCAGCAATCATCGGTACGGTGACGCTGGAGCGCTCATGGGTTTCCAGCAATTCACGCACTGCCGAATGGACCGATTCTTGTACCCGGGCACTGCGGCCCCCCGGGCGGAGGCCTTCTTTTATCGCCATGCTTGTGACCTTAACACAAAGAATTTGCTTTAAGCGCTGGCGAGTAGCACACTCCGCAAAAGCAAAATATTAGCTTTAGCGGAGCGTGCCCATGTCCAGCCCTATTTCCCATCGTTCCAGCCTGGTGTTCCTCGCGATCACCTTGCTGACGTTTCTCGCGGCCTCCAGTGCGCCGACGCCGTTGTACCACCTGTATCAGGAGGGCCTGCATTTTTCGGCGGGCATGCTCACGCTGATCTTCGGGGTCTACGCCTTGAGCCTCCTGGCGGCGCTGTTGACCGTCGGCTCGCTGTCAGATTACCTGGGGCGCAAACCGGTGATTTTTGCCGCGCTGATCCTGGATATGCTGGCGATGGTGCTGTTTATCAATGAAGACAGCGTCGCCTGGCTGATCGCCGCGCGCACCTTGCAGGGTTTCGCCACGGGCATGGCCACCGCAGTGTTGGGCGCCGCCTTGTTGGATACCGATCGCCAGCAAGGCCCGCTGGTCAACAGTGTGGCGCCTTTGCTGGGCATGGCCTGCGGCGCGATGGGCAGCAGTCTGTTGGTGGAGTTCGCGCCATTGCCGACCCAACTGATTTACTGGACATTGCTGGAATTGATGCTGTTGCAGGCCGTGTATGTCTGGCGCTTGCCGGAAAGCGTCAGTCGTATCCCCGGCGCGCTGGCGTCGCTGCGCCCCACCTTGCATGTACCGCCCCAGGCGCGCCGCGCTTTGTGGCTGTCGTTGCCGGTGGATGTGGCAGTGTGGGCGATGGGCGGCTTCTATCTCTCCCTGGCGCCTTCGCTGGTGCGCGCCGCTACCGGCTCGACTTCCAACCTGATCGGTGGCGGCCTGGTCGCCGTGCTGACCCTGAGCGGCGCGCTGATGATCTTCACCCTGCGCAATCGCCCGGCCGACAAGGTGCTGCGCCTCGGGGCCGGCTTGCTCGCCATCGGTGTGACGCTGATCCTCACCGCCGTGCACAGCGCCAGCCTGCCGCTGTTCTTCATCGCTACGCTGATCGCCGGCAGCGGTTTTGGCGCGGGCTTTCTCGGCGCCTTGCGCAGCGTGGTACCGCTGGCCTTGCCCCATGAGCGTGCGGGCCTGATGTCGGCATTCTATGTGTTGAGTTACCTGGCGTTCTGCTTGCCCTCGCTGCTGGCGGGCAACCTGATCCGCAGTTTCGGCCTGATTGCCACCACCGATGGCTACGGCGCGATCCTCATTCTGCTGGCGCTGGGCGCGTTGTTAGGGCTGCTGCTGCAGGACTCGGCGCGAGCCAGGGCCACGGCGGGCGAGTGAGTCCTGCTTTTATATTGGTAAAATAGATAACAGTTAGAGATATTACCCGTTATATAGATATTCGATCAGGTTCTATGATGGTCTCAACCTCATGCGAGGAAGAGGATTGCCATCATGACCTGCTCGACATCCATCAGTTACAAACCCTTCAGTCACCTGACCCGTCCCCGGGAAGTGATTCGCCAGTTCACCCCCAACTGGTTTGCCGCGACCATGGGCACCGGCGTGCTCGCGCTGGCCCTGGCGCAGCTGCCGGTCAACCTGCCTGGCCTGCATGCCATCGCCGAAGGGCTGTGGCTGGTGACCACCGGCCTGTTTGTGCTGTTCAGCCTGTTGTATGCGGCGCGCTGGGTGATGTTTTTCCACGAGGCGCGGCGTATTTTCGGGCACTCCACCGTCTCGATGTTCTTCGGCACCATTCCCATGGGCCTGGCCACGATTCTCAACGGGCTGCTGCTGTTCGGCCTGCCACGCTGGGGCAACGAGGTGATCTCGCTGGCTGAAGCGGTGTGGTGGCTGGATGTGGCGATGGCCCTGGCCTGCGGTGTGCTGATCCCGTTCATGATGTTCACCCGCCAGGAACACAGCATCGACCAGATGACAGCCGTGTGGCTGTTGCCGGTGGTGGCCGCCGAAGTCGCCGCCGCCAGCGGTGGCCTGCTCGCGCCGCACCTGGCCGACGCCCATTCGCAACTGGTGATGCTGGTGACCAGCTATGTGTTGTGGGCGTTCTCCCTGCCGGTCGCATTCAGCATCCTGACCATCCTGATGTTGCGCATGGCCCTGCACAAATTGCCCCACGCCAATATGGCTGCCTCGAGCTGGCTGGCCCTCGGCCCTATCGGCACCGGCGCCCTTGGCATGTTGCTGCTGGGGGGCGATGCGCCGGCGATCTTCGCGGCCAACGGCTTGCCGGGTGTGGGCGAGATGGCCAACGGCCTGGGCCTGGTGGCCGGCATTACCCTGTGGGGCTTCGGCCTGTGGTGGATGCTGATTGCGGTACTGATCACCCTGCGTTACCTGCGCGCCGGCATTCCGTTCAACCTGGGTTGGTGGGGGTTTACCTTTCCGCTGGGGGTGTATGCCTTGGCCACGCTGAAGTTGGCGAGCCTGTTGAACCTGGGGTTCTTCAGTGTGTTTGGTTGCGTGCTGGTGGTGGCATTGGCGCTGATGTGGCTGATCGTTGCTACGCGCACCGTGCAGGGCGCCTATAAAGGCGAGCTTTTTGTATCGCCGTGCATTGCAGGACTAGCGAATAAGTAAGCGGAGTTAGGTAAAGTCGTGGCCTGAATCTATAACAGGCCACGCAGGAACACGGACGATGAGCCACCCCTCGCAATTCACCTTGCTGCGCACACGGCGCTTCCTGCCGTTCTTCATCACCCAGTTGTTGGGCGCGTTCAACGACAACATCTTCAAGCAATCGCTGATCCTGGCCATTCTGTACAAGCTCACCATCGACGGCGATCGGGCCATCTGGGTCAACCTGTGTGCGCTGTTGTTCATCCTGCCGTTCTTTCTGTTCTCGGCGCTGGCCGGGCAGTTTGGCGAAAAATTCAACAAGGATGCGTTGATCCGCGCGATCAAGATCGGCGAGATCGTGATCATGGCCGTCGGCGCCACGGGTTTCCTGTTCAATCACCTGGAACTGATGCTGCTGGCGCTGTTTGCCATGGGCACGCACTCGGCGCTGTTCGGGCCGGTGAAGTACTCGATCATGCCCCAGGCGCTGCATGACGATGAGCTGGTGGGCGGCAACGGCCTGGTGGAAATGGGCACGTTCCTGGCGATTCTGGCCGGTACCATTGGTGCCGGGATCATGATGTCGTCCACCCATTACGCGCCGGTGGTGTCGGTGGCGATTGTCGGTGTGGCGGTACTCGGTTACCTCGCCAGCCGCAGCATCCCGCGCGCGGCGGCTTCGACCCCGCAGTTGCGGTTGAACTGGAATATCTTCAGCGAATCCTGGGCAACTTTGCGCCTCGGCCTGGGCCAGACCCCGGCAGTGTCGCGCTCGATCGTGGGCAACTCGTGGTTCTGGTTCGTCGGTGCGATTTACCTGACGCAGATTCCGGCCTACGCCAAGGAGTGGCTGTACGGCGACGAAACCGTGGTCACGCTGATCCTGACCGTGTTCTCGGTGGGCATCGCCCTCGGTTCGATGCTCTGTGAAAAACTCTCGGGCCGTAAGGTGGAAATTGGCCTGGTACCGTTCGGCTCGTTTGGCCTGACCGTGTTCGGCCTGTTGCTGTGGTGGCACTCCGGCGGCTTCCCACAGAATGTGCAGGCCAATGACTGGCTGGCGGTGTTGAGCTATGGGCAGGCCTGGTGGGTGTTGTTCGATATCCTCGGCCTGGGTGTGTTCGGCGGCTTTTACATCGTGCCGCTGTACGCGCTGATCCAGTCGCGTACCGCCGAGAATGAGCGGGCGCGGGTGATCGCCGCCAACAACATTCTCAACGCGCTGTTCATGGTGGTCTCGGCGATCGTGTCGATCCTGCTGCTGAGCGTGGCCAAGCTGTCGATCCCCGAACTGTTCCTGGTGGTGTCGCTGCTCAACATCGCGGTCAACACCTACATCTTCAGGATCGTCCCCGAGTTCACCATGCGGTTCATGATCTGGCTGCTCAGCCATTCCATGTACCGCGTGGAGCATCGCAACCTTGATCTGATTCCGGACGAGGGCGCGGCGTTGCTGGTGTGCAACCACGTCTCGTTTGTCGATGCACTGTTGATCGGCGGCGCGGTACGTCGGCCGATTCGCTTTGTCATGTACTACAAGATCTACCGCTTGCCGGTGCTGAACTTTATCTTTCGCACGGCCGGGGCGATTCCGATCGCCGGGCGCAACGAAGATATCCAGATCTACGAAAAGGCCTTCACGCGGTTTGCGCAGTACCTGCAGGACGGGGAGTTGGTGTGCATTTTCCCGGAAGGCAAATTGACCAGCGACGGTGAGATGAATGAGTTCCGTGGTGGCGTGACGCGCATTCTGGAAGAGACGCCAGTGCCGGTGATTCCGATGGCGCTGCAGGGGTTGTGGGGGAGTTTCTTCAGCCGCGATCCGAACAAGGGCTGGTTCCATCGCATCTGGTCGCGGGTGGTGTTGGTGGCAGGTGAGCCGGTATCGGTCGAGTCGGCGACGCCGGCGCAGTTGCAGGAGAAGGTCACGCAACTGCGCGGCACGGTCCTGTAGGAACACGGCTTGCCGGCGATGGCGCCCGTTCAGGCGCTATCGCCGCAAGGGGTCATGTGCTGATCTTGAGACCAATCAGTCCGCAGATGATCAACGCCACGCTGGCCAGTCGGAACAGCGCCATGGATTCCCCGAACAGGATAATCCCGGCGATCACCGTGCCCACCGCACCCACGCCGGTCCAGATGGCGTAGGCGGTGCCCAATGGCAGTTCCTTCATGGCCAGGCCCAGCAGGCCGAGGCTGATGGCCATGGCGGCAATGGTCAGGGCGGTCGGCAGTGGCTTGCTGAAACCGTCGGTGTACTTCAAGCCGACGGCCCAGCCGACTTCAAACAAACCGGCAAAAAACAGAATGATCCAGGACATGATGACCTCGCTTTTATAGGCGGGGTCGTCCCCGGAGTATGCGCCTCGATAGCGTCGCGGGGTCGTCCCCGCGAAGCTCGGTAGAGTGCCGAAAATTGATCAGGCGATCAAGTTTGCGGCGTGTTCTCCAGCGCGCGGCGGTCTTCCTTCTCGCTCATGCGGCGGAAATACGTCGAGAGCAATGCCCCGGAAATATTGTGCCAGACGCTGAACAGCGCGCTCGGTACCGCCGCCAACGGCGAAAAGTGTGCGCTGGCCAATGCAGCGCCCAGCCCGGAATTCTGCATGCCGACTTCCAGCGCCAACGACTTGCGTTGCGCCAATGGCAGTTTGAACAGGCGACCGGTGAAGTAGCCCAGCAGGTAACCGAAGCTGTTGTGCAGCATCACTACTGCCATGATCAGCAGGCCCGACTCGGCGATCTTCGCCTGGCTGGCCGCCACCACTGCCGCGACGATGATCACGATGCTCACCACCGACACCAGCGGCAGCACCTCTACGGCGTGGCGCACCCGCTCGCCGAGCAGGCGTTGCGCGACCACACCGAGTACGATCGGCAGCAGCACCACTTGCAGGATCGACCAGAACAACTCCATGAACGACACCGGCAGCCAGGCCGACGCCAACAGCCAGATCAGCGCCGGCGTGAGCAGCGGGGCGAGGAGGGTGGTGACGGCGGCGATGGCCACCGACAGCGCCAGGTCGCCACGAGCCAGCCAGGTCATCACGTTGGACGAAGTGCCGCTCGGGCAGCAGCCGACCAGGATCACGCCGACGGCAATTTCCGGTGGCAGGTGGAAAGCCTGGCACAGCAGCCAGGCCACGCCCGGCATGATTACAAAGTGCGCGACCACGCCCAGTGCCACGCGCCATGGGTGTCGTGCGACCTCGGCGAAGTCTTCGAGTTTGAGGGTCAGCCCCATGCCGAACATCACCAGGCCCAGCAGCGGGACGATGGCGCTTTTCAGGCCAATGAACCAGCTGGGTTCGAGGAAGGCCACGACGGCGAAAATCAACACCCAGTAGGCGAAGGTGTTGCCGACGAAGCGGCTCAAGGCAGCGAGTGCGCGCATGGGGATGTCCTTGTTATTAGAAGTCGGAAGTACAAATGCGATCAGACGTGGGAGCGGGCTTGCTCGCGAAGGCGGTGTGCCAGTCAATCCATCTGCTGACTGATCCACCGCCTTCGCGAGCAAGCCCGCTCCCACATTTTGATCTTCACATGGCTTTAGATGCCTTGTGGAGTCTCTTCGCCGCCGAGTGCTTCCACCAGCGCCGGCAGGAAGTCGCCAAACGTCAGCATCATCAGGGTAAAGCTTGCATCCAGTTGGCCCAGGGCTTCTTCACCGCCGTCCTGTTCCGCCTGGTCTTGCAGCAGGTCTTCGAACTTCAGGCGCTTGACGGTCATCTTGTCGTCGAGCATGAAGGACAGCTTGTCCTGCCAGGCCAGCGACAGTTGGGTCACGACTTTGCCGGTGGTGAGGTGCAGCTGGATTTCCTCGCCGGTCAGGTCCTGGCGCTTGCAGCGCACGATGCCGCCGTCTTCGTGGGTATCGCGCAGTTCGCATTCGTCGAGGACGAAGAAATCATCGGCCGGTTTCTGGGTAGTGACCCAGTCGGTCATGATTGCGGTCGGTGCGGTCTTCACGGTGAGTGGACGTACCGGCAGGGTGCCGATGACTTCACGCAGGGTCGAGAGCAGGTCTTCGGCACGTTTCGGGCTGGCCGAGTTGACCAGGATCAGGCCCTGTTTCGGCGCGATGGCGGCGAAGGTCGACGAGCGACGGATAAAGGCGCGGGGCAGGAAGGCCTGGATGATTTCATCCTTGATCTGGTCGCGTTCCTTTTTATAGACCTTGCGCATTTGCTCGGCCTCGATCTCTTCGACTTTCTCTTTCAGCGCGTCACGCACCACGCTGCCCGGCAGGATGCGTTCTTCCTTGCGCGCGGCAATCAGCAGGAAGTCACCGCTGACGTGAACCAGAGGAGCGTCTTCGCCTTTACCGAAAGGCGCGACGAAACCGTAAGTGGTCAACTCCTGGCTTGCACAAGGGCGCGCCAGCTTGGTGGCCATTGCCGCTTCCAACGCCTCGGCATCAACAGGCAGATCTTGGGTCAGGCGATAGATAAGCAGGTTCTTGAACCACATGGGGTGAGTCTCTCCTTTATACAAAGGGGGGCATTATTCTCTTGATATCGCCTGAGGCCAACCCTGCCTAAGCCATTGGAAGGCCTCAAAAAAAAGATTTAAGAAAGTGCTTGCCAGACCCAGGGTCGCTCCGTAGAATGCGCGCCACACCGAAACGAAGGGTGATTAGCTCAGCTGGGAGAGCATCTGCCTTACAAGCAGAGGGTCGGCGGTTCGATCCCGTCATCACCCACCATTCGCTTCAAGTGTTACGCGCAGCGGTAGTTCAGTCGGTTAGAATACCGGCCTGTCACGCCGGGGGTCGCGGGTTCGAGTCCCGTCCGCTGCGCCATATTCGGTAACCTGGAACGCTGAACGCCAGGTCGCCACAGAAAGCCCGCTCATTGAGCGGGCTTTTTTCTGCCCGAAATATGGCAAAAAAGCGTGATTTAAACTTTTTTTAAATAAATTGCATTTAAATCAAGACATTACGATTTTTTGGTGTATGATGCGCCCACACCGAAACGAAGGGTGATTAGCTCAGCTGGGAGAGCATCTGCCTTACAAGCAGAGGGTCGGCGGTTCGATCCCGTCATCACCCACCATTCGCTTCAAGTGTTACGCGCAGCGGTAGTTCAGTCGGTTAGAATACCGGCCTGTCACGCCGGGGGTCGCGGGTTCGAGTCCCGTCCGCTGCGCCATATTCGGCAATCTGGAACACTGAACGCCAGGTCGCCACAAGAAGCCCGCTCATTGAGCGGGCTTTTTTTTGCCTGCGATTTGACCTCCCATCACCTTGCCATGTGCACTGCAGGGTCATCCTGAACGGTGGGTACGCCATGACGTGGCGGAATACCCCCATGCCCATTGGTCGATTGCGCCTCCTGCCGCTTAAACGGTTATCTATAGCCACGCGAAGACTTCCAGGCGAGCTACCGCAGCAGGACGCTGTGGTGCCCGCTCTCTAACAATGGCCTGTCAAGGCGATAAAAATAGTCTGCAAGGGGAATGGCACTTGATGAAATATCCACTGCGTCCGTTGGTGTTCTGGCCAACGTTCCTGATCCTGCTGGCGGCAGTGATCGCCAGCTACATTGACCTGAATGCGTTCCTGACGGTCAGCAAACAGCTCAACAGCCTGATCCTGAACAACTTCTCCTGGTTGTTCAGCGCCGGCTCGTTCGCCATGGTGGTGTTGACTGCGATTGTCTACCTGTCGCCGCTGGGCAGGGTGCGTATCGGCGGCGAAGATGCCCAGCCCCTGCTGAGCAAGTGGCGCTGGTTCATGGTGGCGCTGTGCACCACCCTGGCGGTCGGTGTGTTGTTCTGGACCACCGCTGAACCGCTCTATCACCTCTACGGCCCCCCCACCAGCCTGCCCATCGAAGCAGGCAGCGGCGCGGCCAAAAGCTTTGCCATGTCGACGATGTTCCTGCACTGGACCATCACCCCCTACGCCATCTACCTGGTGCCCTCGCTGGTGTTCGCGCTGGTGTTCTACAACCGCCGCGGCAACTTCTCGATTGGTGCCATGCTCGAGCCGCTGCTGGGCGAGGCGCGGGTCAAGCGATATGCCGGGTTGATCGACACCCTGGCGATGTTTGCCCTGGTGGCCGGCATGGCTTCGTCCCTGGGCACTGGCGCGCTGACCTTGTCGGGTGGCCTGAGCCAGTACATCGGCGGCGAAACCACACCCCTGCGCCTGGCGATCATCATCGCGATCATTGTCATCACCTTTGTCGCCTCGGCCGCCAGCGGCCTGCAGCGCGGCATTGTGATGCTGTCGTCGTTCAACACCTGGATCATGCTGGCCCTGGGGCTGTTCGTGCTGTTGTGCGGACCGACCCTGTACATGTTCAGCCTGGGCGTCGAGTCCCTGGGCATCTACCTCGACACCTTCTTCAGCCGCAGCCTGTTCACCGGCGCCGCCAGCGGCGATACCTGGCCGCAGAGCTGGACCGTGTTCTACTGGTCGGTGTGGTTTGCCTGGGCACCGGTGAGTGCGCTGTTCCTCGGCAAGATCGGCCGCGGCTACACCGTGCGCGAATTCATTCATATCAACATGCTGTACCCGGCGTTGTTCACCGCGGTGTGGATCTGCATTTTCTCCGGCACCAGCCTGTACTTCGACGCCCTGGGCGACGGCAGCCTCAACCGCGTGCTGAACGAGCAGGGCGTGGAGCATGTGCTGTACCAGATGTTCCAGCAATTGCCGGCCAGCGCCTTGATGGTCGCGTTTCTGCTGTTCGTGGCGTTCATCTCCTTCGTCACCGCCGCAGACTCCAGCACCGATGTGATCGCCAACCTGTGCAGCAAAGGCGTGACGGCCGATTCCGACCTGGACGGCAACCCGACATTGAAGATTGTGTGGGGGGTGATTATCGGCACGGTGTCGTGGGTGATGGTCGCCTTCATCGGCATCGACGGCGTGAAGATGCTCTCCAACCTCGGCGGTCTACCGGGGATGATCCTGGTGCTGCTGGCCAGTACCTCGCTGATCTTCTGGCTGAAGAACCCCGCGTTACTCGAGGTGAAACGCCAGCAGCCCGTCAGCGAACCCGACGTGCGTGACGCCGACCCCGTCGCGGCATACGCCCGCTAACTCATGAAACTGTGTGCCTCCCCACGCGCTCCCTGGCGGGCGCGGGGGAGTCGTTTGTTTGCAATAAACGCGTTTGGAGCTACCGATGGAAATCGTTACCGAGTTTGCCTACAAGGTCCGTGAAATCGAGCATTGCCTGATCCCCTTGAAGGACGGCACCCAACTGGCCGCGCGCATCTGGCTGCCGGAAGTCGCCGGTTTGCAGACCTTTCCGGCGATCCTGGAATACCTGCCGTACCGCAAGCGCGACGGCACTGCCGTGCGCGATGCGCTGACCCACCCGTGGATGGCGGGCCAGGGTTATGTGTGTGTGCGCGTGGACATGCGTGGCAACGGCGAATCCGAAGGCCTGATGGCCGACGAATACCTGCTGCAGGAGCAGGACGACGCCCTCGAAGTGATCGACTGGTTGTGCCGGCAACCCTGGTGCGACGGCAGCGTCGGCATGATGGGCATCTCGTGGGGCGGCTTCAACGGCCTGCAGGTCGCAGCGCGCCAGCCAGAGGCGTTGAAGGCGATCATCACCTTGTGCTCCACCGATGACCGCTTTGCCGACGACATCCACTACAAGGGCGGCAACCTGCTGATGGAGAACTTCGGCTGGGCCGCGACCATGCTCAACTTCAGCGCCGCGGTGCCCGATCCCCTGCTGGTGGGCGACGCCTGGAAAACCCTCTGGCACCAGCGCCTGGAGGGCATGCCGCTGCTCGCCGAAACCTGGCTGAAACATCAGACCCGCGATGACTATTGGCGCCACGGTTCGGTGTGCGAGGACTATTCGAAGATCAAGGCGGCGGTGTACGCCGTCGGTGGCTGGGGCGACGCTTACCGCAACACGGTCTCGCGCCTGATGGAGCACCTGCCGGGCCCCAGGAAGGCCATGATTGGCCCGTGGATTCACAAGTATCCGCATTTTGCCGTGCCGAATCCGGCCATCGGCTTCCTGCAAGAAGCCCTGCGCTGGTGGGATTACTGGCTTAAAGGTATCGAAAATGGCGTGATGGACACTGCCGCCTGCACCTTTTACCTACAGGATATTCTGTCACCCAAAGGCAGTTACGCCGAGCGTCCCGGCATTTGGGTGCAAACCTCGGGCTGGCCGGACCCGCAAGTGCAGTGGCGCGATTTCAGTCTCGACGAGCGTGGCCTCACGCCCGGCAATCACGCATTGGCCGCGCCCCGCAGCGTGTGTTCGCCGTTGACCACTGGCTTGCACCAGGGTGAATACTGCGCCATCTGGTTTGGCCCCGACGGGCCGACGGACCAGCGTCGCGATGATGCCCATTCGCTGTGCTTCGACTCCCAGCCGCTGACCGAACCCTTGGCGCTGTTGGGCGATGTACGCCTCACGTTGCGCCTGGCCAGCGATACGACCTGTGGGCAATTGGTCGCGCGCCTGAATGCGGTGGCGCCGGATGGGCAGGTCACGCAGATCAGTTATGCCGTACTTAATCTCACTCTTCGCGAAGACTTTTCCCACGTCACACCGGTAGTTCCGGGTGAAGCGATGGACGTGCAGCTGAGCCTCGATCATATCGGCATGCGTTTGCCGGCCGGCTATCGCTTGCGCCTGGCCCTGAGCACCGCGAGTTTCCCGTTGCTGTGGCCGAGTCGCGAGCTGACCACGCTGACCTTGCTGCCGGGTGTGCAAAGCCTGCAACTGCCGGTATTCGTCGGCGAAGCGGTGGACTGCCCGTTCGAGGCGCCACAATCGGCACCCCCGGCGGCCCTGGAAGTCTTGCGTGCCGCCGCGCCGAAACGCACCTTGATCGAAGACGTGGGCAGTGGCGAAGTCTGCGTGAAGATCGAAGACGACCTGGGGGCCGTGCGCTTTACCGATCACGGCCTGTCCGTGGACCAGCGCTGCACCGAGCAATATCGCACCTTGCCCTGGGACCCGCTGTCCACCCGTGCCGATATCCAGTGGCACTATCGGGTGGGCCGCGATGCCTGGGAGGTGGAGGTGGAAAGCCGCCTGAGCGTGCACGCCGATGCCGAGTGGTTCTACGTCGAGGCGGAGCAGACGGCCTGGGAGAACGGCCAGTTGGAACACCGTCGGCAATGGAGCAAGCGCGTGGCCAGGGTCGCGCTGTGAGTCAGCAACTGGCAGGATGCCTGGCCACGTGATCTCTGCGGGCCCGGCCAAACCCGGGCCCGTTCTGCCATTGGAACCGCTTATGTCACGCCGAAACGTCGACCTTCCGCCCCTCAACTGCCTGCAGACGTTCGAAGCGGCGGCCCGTCATTTGAGTTTTACCCAGGCTGCCCATGAACTGAACCTGACCCAGAGCGCGGTCAGCCGCCAGATCAAGCGTCTGGAAGAAGACCTGGCGCGCCCGTTGTTCTACCGACTGGCGCTGGGATTGAGCCTGACGCCCGCCGGGGTTCGCTACTTTCGGACCGTCCAGCGGCTGTTGCGCGAACTTGACCGCGAGTCCGCCGAGTTGCGCCGGCGCGGCGCCGATCGCCAATTGACCCTGGCCAGCACGCCGACTATCAGTTCGATCTGGCTCGCCGGCCTGCTGCCGGAGTTCCAGCGCGAACACCCGGACCTGGATATCCGCATCCTGTGCAGCGAAAGCCCTGATCATCTGGATGTGAGCGAGTATGACCTGGGCCTGTTCTATCACCTCGATGAGCTGCCGCCACCCCACGACCTGGAACTGTCGCCGGTGTTCGCGCGCGAGCAGGTCATCGCGGTGTGCAGTCCCGGTTATATCGAGCGTCACGGCCCGATCAGCGACGTGCAACAGTTGCTGCATGCCCATACGTTGCTGATCGTCGAGGACCACTCCCATGACTGGCTGACCTGGACCGACTGGTTCGCCGATGTCGGCGCCCATTACCACACCCCGCGTCATGCATTGCGCACCAACAGCTATCAACTGTTGATGCAATCGGCGGTCATGGGCCACGGCGTGGCCCTGGGCTGGAAGAGTTTGCTGATGGGTGAACTGGCTGCCGGTCGCCTGCAGATGGCCTTGCCCCAAACCATGCACAGCCGGGGTCGCCTGCACCTGATGCAACCGCACCACCGCAACCTGCCCTCGGCTGCGCGCAGCTTTCGCCAATGGTTGCTGGCCCAGGCCAGCCATATGAACGACACCCTCTAACCTTCGACTTGCCACCATGAACCTGACTTTCCTGACCTTCCCCGCGCTGTACAGCGCGACCATCCTGATGCTCACCGGCAACGGGCTGTTTTTCAGTTTTATCGGCCTGCGCTTGAGCAGTCAGGGCATCAACGAGCTGTGGATCGGCGCGCTGACGGCGGCGTACTACGGTGGCATGGTCTGCGGGGCCAAGTTCGGCCACCGCATGATCGCGGGCGTCGGGCATGTGCGCTCGTATGTGGCGTGTGCAGGCGTCGCTACCATCATCGTGCTGCTGCATGTGCTGTTCGAGCAGTTGGCGTTCTGGCTGGTGCTGCGATTCGTGATGGGCCTGGTCATGATGAACCAGTACATGGTCATTGAAAGCTGGCTGAACGAGCAGGCGGAAAACAACCAGCGCGGCGCGGTGTTTGCCGGCTACATGGTGGCGGTGTCCCTGGGCTTGATGTTGGGGCAGGGCGTATTGATCTGGCGCCCGGAGCTGGATTTCAAGCCGCTGGTAATCGTGGCGATCTGCTTTGCCGCGTGCCTGCTGCCGGTGACCATGACCAAGCGTCTGCACCCGGCCAAGCTGGTGGCGGCGCCGCTGGAAGTGGGTTTTTTCTGGCGGCGGGTGCCGCAGGCGCTGACCACCGTGTTCGTCACCGGCCTGATGATCGGCGCTTTTTACGCGCTGGCTCCGGTATTCGCCACGCGCAATGGCCTGAGCACGGCCCAGGCCAGTACCTTCGTCGCGGTGTCGATCTTTGCCGGGCTGTGCGGGCAGTGGCCGATCGGCTGGCTGTCGGATCGCATTGATCGGTCCCGGTTGATCCGTAGCTGCGCCCTGGCCCTGGGGCTTGTGGTGATTCCGCTGTGGGGGCTGGTGCAACTGCCGTATGCCTTGTTGCTGGTGTTCGGCTTCCTCAGCGGTTTGCTGCTGTTCACGCTGTACCCGCTGGCGGTAGCGCTGGCCAATGACAACGTCGAACAGCCGCGGCGCGTGCCTTTGAGCGCGATGATGCTGGCGACCCACGGGATTGGCGCCTGTCTGGGGCCGATGCTCAGCGGCGCACTGATGAACAGCTACGGCCACGGAGCGTTCTACATGCTGTTTTCGGCCTGCGCGCTGCTGCTGATCTGGCGTGTACAGCCCAAGCAGGTCACCGGCGAGTATCGGGTCGAAGGCGCGCCGTTGCACCACGTGGCCATGCCGGAACATCCGATGGGGGCCATGGCTGCAGTGCTCGACCCACGGGTGGACGAGATCCCCGAGGAACTGGTGATCAACGATCCGGTACCCGATACCCGAGCCTGACGCCTACTTGGCTTTTTTCTTGCGCGTCTGGCGCGTGGCCAAGTGCTCGAAGCAAAATGAGGCGGTGCCGAACACGGCGATTATGGTCAGGACGAGCATGCCGAGGGTTGAGCTTTCCATGGAAAATGCCTACGTGATGGAGTAGGCATCCACGGTAGTTTCGCGCCGAAAATGGCTCAATAGACCCGACGCAATCCTTACGGCGCCGGGCCCGTTATTACGCACTCTTTACGGGTTGTTGCGGCTGTGACGGTAATCGCTGACCGCTTCGTACACCGCCTTGCGCAAGCGGTTGATACCGCCGATGGGGCGATGCTCGGCCACACCGAACCAGGGGTTGAACGACTGGTTGTCACACGCCAGGTTCTGCTCGGGGGTATCGAAATCCTGGGCCGGGATGCGCACTTTGGCCACGCTCTCATAGGGCGCATCACTCTCCTGCCATTCGATACTGGTGTCTTCGATCGGCATGAATTTCTGCGGGTTCTGCCGCTGGATCTGCAGCACGAAACACGCCGGCACGCGGTCGGTGGACAACTGTTGGCTCAAGGCGCTGCGCAGGAAGTTGGGCAGATCCTGGTTCTGTTTGGGCAGCACGTATTCCGGGCAATCCTGCGGATCGGGTGCCACGCGGAACTTGGCGTTGGCCGCACCGAACTTGTAGGGCGATACCGAAAAGTAGGTGGTCTGCGTCGGGCTGGCAGGGGCGGGTGCCAGGGTCGCCAGGGCGATGAACAGATGCCGTACCTGCCAACTGCGCGGGTCGACCTTGGGGAAGAACGCGAGGACTTTCTTGCCATCCGCTTGTGCGCCGATGTTCTGCGCGTATTCCGCCACATCGCTGACAAAGAAATTCGGGTGGCTGAACATCACGAAGTCCTGCTCTGTGCGGTTTTGCTGATCCGCCAGCAGTTGTTTGCCCGGCACATCCAGCAACTTCAGCGCCATGCCGCGGGCATCGCGGATGCTGTCGAACTGCGGGTAGGCGTTGCCGTTGGACAGCCGAATCAGCGCCTGCCAGGTCTTGCCCGGCTCGGCGAATACGCCCTGGCGCAAGGCCGGGTCCAGGTCCGCCAGCACACTGACTTCGGCCTTCACACAGCCATGCGCCTTGGCGTGGGCATCGCGCAGGTAGCGCGTGCCTTCGCGGTGCTGGTCAACGATGCGCACCGCTGTCTGGATAATGCCCTGGGTCATCGCCGCTTCATCTGGCGGGACCTGCTCGTTCGGTGAGACCGGGCCACTGTGCTGCCAGGCGTACCAGGCGGTCGCGGCGAGCCAGCCGAGCAGGCCCAGGCCCACCAGCCACAGCAGGGTCTTGCCAAGCCACGCGCCGAGGCGCAGCCAGAGACGGGAGAGCAGGGAAGGTCGGTCGTATTGAGATCGGATAATCATGGCAGTTGTTGCTCCAGCGGGCCGCCCAGCACTTTCAGGTATTCCAGCAGCGCCCAGCGTTCCTGCGGCAGCAAGCCGCGGCCGATAACGCCGTTGCCACGTTGGCCGGCACGGAATTCGTGACCGCTGTTGTGGTTGCCGGTGAGTTTTGTATCGAACAGGAAGGCGTTCTTGAACACGGCGGTCTGGAAGCCCAGGTGACGCGGGTCATAGTCGAACGTGCCTTTATAGAAGGTGGTGCTGCGCTCGTCCTGGGGCGAGAGCAATTGGTAGATTGTCGGCACCGAGCCGTTGTGCAGGAACGGCGGGGTGGCCCACACGCCGGCGAGCGGACGGGCCTTGTAGGCGCGCAGCTCACGCACGCCGATGGGCAGCCCATAGCCATCCAGCTGCGGGCGCTCGGCGGGGGTGACGCCGGCGGCGCGATAGGCGTGCTCTTCAACGAACGCCGTGACGTAGGCCAGGCCTTTGGCCACGGACATTTTTTTCAGGTCCAGTGGCTCGGTCGGCGTGGGGTGCAGCTCGACATTCAACTTGGCCAGCTCCGCCGGGTCCCACTGCAGGGCGCTGAGGTCATAGCGCTGGTCGGCAATGTTGCTGGCGGTGCCGGGGTCGGTGCCGATGTACTCCACCGGGAGCATTTTCAGTTGCTGGACCGGGCGGCCGTTTTCCTGGGTGACGGTTGGCACATGGCAACCGGCGCAGTTTTCCGCGAACAGTGCGCGGCCCTGGGCCGCGAGAGGCTTGTCGATGGCGCCGAACAGGTCTTCCGGCCAGGTCGGCGGTTTGAGCCGTTGCAGGGTTTCTTCGATCAGGTTGAGGTCGCGTACGCGCACGCTCGATGGGTAACGCGCGTCACCCTGGAGCGGTTGGCCGGCGCTGTCGAAGAAGGTCAGGGTGGCGCCTACACCGAGGGCTTCGCCGATATTGCGCGCCATCGGCTGCTGCGCCGAGCCGTTCCATTGCACCCAGTCGAAGGTCCAGATATCCCACAGGTGCGGGTAGTCCACCGGCGCATTGGCGACGCGATAGTTGTCCGGCGAAATCGCGTCGCCGAAGCTGGCATTGGCGATGCGACCAAACGCGTCGGTACGGCCCGGGCCTTCTTCGGTGGGGTAGAGGCCGCGGTGGGTGTCGTTCCAGGCAACTTTCAGGAACTGGTTCAGCGACTGCTTGAAGTCCTGGCGCAGTTGGCTGTGCTGGGCATCGTACTGATCGCCGAGCACCTTGCGCGCGAAGCGCTCGAACTTCCACGGGTTGTAATACGTTGCCGCGAGGCTGGCGACGAGGGCCTGGCCGAAACTGCCGCCGCGCAACGTTGGCACACTGGACGGCAGCACATGCTGGGCCGAGCCGCCATCGATGCGCAGGGCCTGGCCCTTGAAGTGCAGCTCGCCGGTGTGGCAGGCGGCGCAGGTGATGTCCAGGTATTCAACGCTGCTGCCGGCGTTGGTGTGCCGGGCAAACCCCACCGGCAGGTTGCCGGGGTTTTGCGCGGTGGGCACCTGTTTGGGATCGACCAGGAAGCCGAAGCGCGCCAGGTACTCCGGCGTGGCGAAGCGTTGTTCGGAAAACGGCAGTTCCAGGGCAGTGAACCAGTTGTAATGCAGGCCCTTGACCTGGGTGCCCTGGGGCGTGAAGTAGTAGGTCTGGCGGTCGGCGGCACTCCATTGATCCTGGTAGTGCACCTTCTCCACGGGCACGTATTCCGGCAGCCTGGGGTTGAGGGTGTAATAGATCACCACGGCCAGGGCGAGCCCCAGCACAATGAATATCAACAGTAAAACACGGGAAAAAATGCGCAAGATAACTATCCTTGTCGAGTTGTCGCGTTGTTATGCCACTACGCCATAAGTGCGGCAAGTGGCCATGAGCCTGGTAGTAGGCGGTCCCACGATCCTTCGCGGGTCCCCATAATGAATGAAAATGCTTTTAAACACGTGAACTTATCGGAAGTTTCCTGCTCACATGCCGGTAGCCATTGGTCGTGGCCGCCTGATAAGCTCGCGACTTTATTCGAATGCCCTTTTGGCGCATGAACAAGGAAATAGCATGAAACAGCATCGGTTGGCGGCGGCGGTGGCCCTGGTTAGCCTGGTACTTGCGGGTTGTGATTCGCAGACCAGCGTAGAGCTGAAAACCCCGGCGCAGAAAGCTTCCTACGGTATCGGCCTGAACATGGGCAAAAGCCTTGCCCAGGAAGGCATGGATGACCTGGATTCCAAAGCGGTAGCCCAGGGCATCGAAGATGCCGTCGGCAAGAAAGAGCAGAAGCTCAAAGACGACGAGCTGGTTGAAGCGTTTGCCGCACTGCAGAAGCGTGCTGAAGAACGCATGACCAAGATGAGCGAAGAGTCGGCAGCCGCCGGCAAGAAATTCCTCGAAGACAATGCCAAGAAAGACGGCGTAGTCACCACCGCTTCCGGTCTGCAGTACAAGATCACCAAGAAAGCCGACGGCCCTCAGCCTAAGCCGACTGACGTGGTGACTGTGCACTACACCGGCAAGCTCACCAACGGCACCACCTTTGACAGCTCCGTGGATCGCGGTAGCCCGATTGACCTGCCGGTCAGCGGCGTGATCCCGGGTTGGGTCGAAGGCCTGCAACTGATGCACGTAGGCGAGAAGGTCGAGCTGTACATCCCGTCCGACCTGGCCTACGGCGCCCAGAGCCCGAGCCCAGCGATTCCAGCCAACTCGGTGCTGGTATTCGACCTGGAGCTGCTGGCCATCAAGGACCCAGCCAAGGCTGAAGCCCCTGCAGCACCTGCCGCCAAGAAGTAAACGGCACCCGAACACTCAACGCCCCGTCTCGACGGGGCGTTGTTGTTTCTGGCCCTCGGAAAACGCGTGCTTCCCTGTAGGAGTCGGCTTGTCGGCGAAAAGCGCTGAGCCACTGCATTTTCTCCAGAATACTGGCGTAATCGTTGACACTCATGGCTGGCAAGCCAGTACCTGCAGAAATCTGATCGAACCCATGATGGGGCGTGGAGTCTGATATAAGACTCGAGTACGGGTAGCCGCACATCTACGCCAAGTCAATGAAATCTTGGGTTTTTTTAATGTGCGCAAAAAACGCCCGATCTGACTGCAAGCCTTGTACTGCGTGGCTTTCAGCCGGAAAAATAGGCTCTGTTCACAAGGTTATCCACAATTTGTGTGGATAACCTTTTAAGTCGCCTGGAACTGGAGTGACGAATGAAACCACCCTTCAATTTCACCCGCTTCTTGCCCATGGCCGCCCGCTTGCTTGGTCGTGGGCGTTTGCCGACCCTGCTGTTCGCCGTCGCCGCCAAGGGCTCGAGCCAGGGTAATCGCCTGGGCAAGCTCAAGGATGATCTGAAGTTGCTCCAGGCCCTGTGCCTGGCCTACTGGCGCGGCGAGTACCGTGCGATCAGCCCCAAGGCACTGATCTCGGTGGTAGCGGGGTTGATGTACTTCCTCAGCCCAATCGATGCGATCCCGGACTTCATTCCGGTGTTCGGCATGCTCGATGACATCGCCGTGCTGGCGTGGGTCATGAAGACCCTCGACGGTGAGTTGAGCGCCTTTCGCGCCTGGCGCGACGCGCAGCGTCCGGAAAAACTCGCGGTGGTCGAGCGACTGCCAGCCACGCCTGCCTTGCTCGCCAAGGAAAACCCGCAAAAAAACTGATCATACGGATATCCCCCTGCGACCTTTGTGGCTGTTAGGATTACACTCCTAAGGAAAGAACTTACGCTGTAAGTGTTGTGATCCTACGGGGCAGTCATGGATATTCAGATAATTTCACGCAATGGCGAGCCCGAATACGCGGTTTTGCCATGGGACCAGTACCAGGCGCTGCTAAAAGCTGCCGGTCAGCCACATCCCGCACCGCCTCCTGCTGTTACTGCCCACGCCGCCCCCGCTGAGGATTTGCGCCCGCTCGCAGACCTGCGCGGCTTGCGCGAGGCCAAGGGCCTGGCCATCGAGACCCTGGCCCGCACCGTGGGTATCAGCCCCTCGTATCTTGGATTGATCGAAAGTGGTGAACGCCAGCCGGATGCCGCGATTCGCCGCAGCCTGGCCTGGGAATTGGGCGTTGCAGGTTGGAGGGATGAATCTTGAGCTTACGTATCAGCCGTCAACACTGGGATGGGTTACTCAACGAACTGGACCAGGCGCGCCGCCAGCGCCATCTGCTGACCTACCGCGCGCTGCTGGAGCGCCTGCAATTCCCGACGCCGGCCATGCAAACCCTGGCCGCGGCCCTGGAACACCTGGCGGCGCTGGATGCCAAGGCCGAGCAGCCGTTGCGCAGCTCACTGGTGATCAGCCAGGGCGCCAGCCGCCTGCCGCGTACCGGCTTTTTTGAATGCGTGGAGCGCCTGGGTCGGTTCAGCGGGCCGTCCGATGGGGTGGCCGCGGCCTCCTGGCACGCCTCGGAGGTGGTGCGGGTGTTTGAATACGAGTACCCGGAATCCGCCGAGGCTTAAAGCGCCTGGGGCTGCATGTCCATGCTGTCGATCACATGAATGCTGTAGCCGGCCACATCCTTGGCATGGTGTTTGGCTTGCGATGCCATCTCGGCCAACTGGCTGGCATCGAGTTGTCCACAGGCCTGTGGATATAAGTGCACCACGCCGATCGACAGTGACAGCAACGCGAACTCCTGACGCACGCCCTGGCGATTCAACGCCACGAAGCAGCCAGCGTCGAGGTGCTCGGCGCGATAGAAACGCCGGCATTGGGTATGGAAATCATCCAGCAACTGGTTGAGACGCTTGCGCCAATCCTGCGGCCCCAGCACCAGCAAAAAATCATCCCCGCCAATGTGTCCGACAAAGTCGCGGCTCGGGTCGACCCGGTCGTTCAGGCACTGCGCCAGGCACAGCAACACCTCATCCCCACGCCCATAACCGTAGATATCGTTGAAGGGCTTGAAGCTGTCGATGTCCACGTAGCAGATCACCGACTCGCGCTGCTGCTGCAACAACCGTGTGAGGCATTGCTGGATCGGCACGTTGCCTGGCAGCAGGGTCAGCGGGTTGGCGTAGCGCGCTTGCTGGATTTTCAGCTCGGTGATCAGCTTGAGCACATCGATCACCCGGCCCAGCCCCAGATAGTCGCCATTGAGGGTGATGATGAAGTCTTCCTCGATGCGCTGCCGCGCGCGGCTGGTCAACAGGCGGCTGACCTGTTGCAGCGACTGGCTCAACTCCACCGCCAGAAAATCATCGCTCATCAAGCGGCTGATCGGTTTGCGCGCAAACAGGTCGGTGGCGAACGGCTTGAGCAGTGCATCCGACAGCGAATGCCGATGCACGATGCCGACCGGGTGGCCGCGCCCGTCCAGCACTGCCAGCGAGTTGAGGTTGGCCTGGCGGCGGAATGACTCCAGTACCTGGGCGGTGGCGGTGTCCTGGTCCACCGCCGGCTGTTCGTTGAGCAGCGCGCTGAGGTCGCTGCCTTCTTCGCTGAGGGCGATGTTGGCGTTGTCCGGCTTGGGCAGCATCAGGCGCGCCTCTTGCGGCGGCTGTTCCTGCGGGCGGCAGAGCAGGTAGCCCTGGACCAGGTCAACGCCCATCTCCGTCAGCACAGCCAGCTCTTCCGCCAGTTCGATGCCCTCGGCAATCACCTGGGCGCGGGAGGCCCTGGCGATCTGCAGGATGGAGCCGACAAACTCGCGCTTGAGCGCATCCTGGTGAATGCCGTCGATAAAGTGCCGGTCGATCTTTACGTAGTCCGGGCGCAGCTCCGACCACAGCCGCAGGCTGGAATAGCCGGCGCCCAAATCATCCAGTGCGATGGCGAAACCCATGTTGCGGTAATGGTGCAGGGCGGTCTGCAGCAGGTCGAAGTCGTCGGTGGGCGTCTGCTCGGTGAGTTCGATCACCACCTGGCTCGGCGGGATGCCAAAGTCGCGCAGCAGTTGCAGGGTGCGCCCTGGTTGGTGCGCGGTTTCCATCAGGGATTCCGGCGAGATATTGAGAAACAGCTTGCCCGGCAGCTTCTGTTCACTGAAGCGTCGGCACGCGCTTTCGCGGCATGCGATTTCCAGTTCACTGAGGCGTCCCGCGTGGCTGGCCACCGAAAACAGGGCGACAGGGGAGTGCAGGGGGCTGTTCGAGGGGCCACGACTGAGGGCTTCGTAGCCGAGAATGCGCCGTTCAGACAGGCAGATGATCGGTTGGAACAGGCTGTGCAAACTGCCTTGAGCCAGGATAGAGCCCAATGCATTCAGCTGTTCGGTCATGGTCATGGCGATCTCGATCGAAAAAAAAGGACCGCAGGCATGACGCCTGCGGTCCTTCATTTCACGACAGAATGATGTCTATATGATGACACTCCAAGGAGCGATCACATTAAATCGCCATCATTTACTGCTTGGCTACCTGCTTGGTGATCTTCAGGTAGTCCAGCAGGATCCGGCCTGTCTCGGCCAGGTAAGCGTCGTCTTCCGGCTTGGTTTTCTCGGCTTCGGCCGGCAGCGCATCTTCATCTTCTTTTTTCAGCTCCTTGAGTGGATCTTCACCCTTGGCCTTGCGGCGGATGTTTTCCAGTACCAGTTGCTGGTTTTCGATGTCGGTGTGCTGCTTGCGACGATCCACTTCGTTGAGGCTGACGGTTTTTTCTTCCATCAGCTTCTTGGCCAGGGCCAGCTTGTCGCGGATGAACACGAACTCGGCATCCTTGGCGGAGCGGGTGTCGTGGTCAGCCTTGAGCTGTGCCAGGAACGGCTTGAACGGATCGGACGCCGGCTTGATCGCAGGACGGATGGTGTCCCACGGCATGGCTTCCGGCAGGGCGCTTTCGCCGATTTCCTTGGTGTCGATGATCGACGGGAAATCAATGTCCGGCAGCACGCCCTGATGCTGGGTGCTCTGCCCGGAAACCCGGTAGAACTTGGCCAGGGTCAGTTTCAGTTCGCCGTGGTTCAGCGGCTGAATGGTCTGCACGGTGCCTTTGCCGAAGGTCTGGCCGCCGATGATCAGTGCACGGTGGTAGTCCTGCATGGCGCCGGCGAAAATCTCCGAGGCCGAGGCCGAGAGACGGTTGACCAGCAGCGCCATCGGCCCTTTGTAGAAGGCCCCCGGGTTTTCATCTTCGAGCACGTCGACACGGCCGTCAGCGTTGCGTACCAACACGGTCGGACCCTTGTCGATAAACAGGCTGGTCAGCTCGGTGGCTTCCTGCAGGGAACCGCCACCGTTGTTGCGCAGGTCGATGACCACGCCGTCGACTTTGTCTTTCTGCAGTTCCGTGAGGATTTTCTTCACGTCGCGCGTGGTGGACTTGTAGTCCGGATCGCCAGCACGGAAGGCCTTGAAGTCCAGGTAGAAGGCCGGGATTTCAATCACGCCCAGCTTGTAATCCTTGCCATCCTGCTTGAGGTTGAGGATTTTCTTCTGCACGGCTTGGTCTTCGAGCTTCACCGCTTCACGGGTGATGGACACGATCTTGCTGGTCTGGTCGTTCGGTGCATTGGTGTGCGGAATCACTTCCAGGCGCACCACGCTGCCTTTCGGCCCACGGATCAGCTTGACCACTTCGTCCAGGCGCCAGCCGACCACATCGACCATCTCTTTGTCGGCCTGGGCCACACCGATGATCTTGTCGGCCGGGGCCACTTGCTTGGTCTTGTCCGCCGGACCTGCCGGCACCAGGCGCACGATCTTGACCTGGTCATTGTCGCTTTGCAGGACGGCACCGATGCCTTCCAGCGACAGACTCATATTGATATCGAAATTTTCCGCGTTATCTGGCGACAGATAATTGGTGTGCGGATCGTAGGACATCGCGAAGGTGTTGATGTAGGCCTGGAAGATATCTTCGGCACGGGTCTGGTCCAGACGTGCCAGCTGATTCTTGTAGCGCTTGGTCAACAGCTCCTGGATCGCCTTGGGCTCTTTGCCGGCGATCTTCAGGCGCAGCACTTCGTCCTTGACGCGTTTGCGCCACAGGTCGTCGAGCGCGGCGGTGCTGGTCAGCCAAGGCGCGTCCTTGCGATCCACCAGAAGGGTTTCCTTCTGGGTGAAGTCGAGCTTGTCGACACCTTTGTCCAACTCACCCAGGGCGAAGTCCAGACGCGCTTTGACGCGGTCCAGGTAACGCTTGTAGATGGTGAAGCCGGGCTGCAGGTCGCCGCTCTTGAGGAAGTCGTCGAACTGGGTCTTCCACTTGTCGAACTCAGCGATATCGCTGGCCAGGAAGTAGCTGCGCGACGGATCCAGCAGCTTGAGGTAGCTGTCGTAGATGATCACCGAGCGCGCATCGTCAAGCGGCGGCTTGCTGTAGTGATGACGCTTGAGCAACTCGACGACGTTGAGGCTGGCAATCACCTCATCGCGATCAGGCTGAAGGTTGTCCCAGCTGTTGGCTGCGAACGTATTGGTCGACATCGACGCGAAGCCGAGACCAATGAAAAAAGCGAGGGCGGTGCTGGGGAACAAATGCTTCATGCTGATTCGACGCGGGGGCAATTGATAACGCATATTAGGCCGTCTTTGAAGTCGCCGGTTCCATATGGTCCGGTCGCATAATGCAAAAAGCCCGGCGCTACTGCTACGGGCTCAGTCCAGGTTCACTATGGAGGCACTGTGAAAGCATTGCAAGGCGTTGAAGGTCATGTGGAGTGGTTGGAAGAACCAAGTCCTACCTGCGATGTAGGCCAAGTTCGCATTCGCGTGGCGGCTGCGGGCCTCAATCGCGCAGATTTATTACAGCGTGCCGGGCTTTATCCACCACCCCCCGGCGCCAGCCATGTGCTGGGCCTGGAGTGTTCCGGCGTGATCAGCGAAGTCGGTGCGGGCTCGTCCTGGCAAGTGGGCGATCGCGTCTGCGCATTGCTGGCCGGTGGCGGCATGGCCGAAGAAGTGGTGGTGGACGCACGGCATGTGCTGCCGGCGCCGGAAGGGCTGTCGCTGGTCGAAGCGGCCGCATTGCCTGAGGTGTACAGCACGGCGTGGCTCAATCTGTTCCAACTGGCGGGCCTCAAGCCGGGTGAAAAAGTCTTGCTGCATGCCGGTGCCAGTGGCGTGGGCTCGGCGGCGATCCAGCTGTGCAAGGCGTTTGGCAGCCCGTGCTGGGTCAGTGTCGGTTCGGCGGAACGCCTGGCGTATTGCGAAGAATTGGGCGCCCAGGGCGGCGTGGTACGTACCGACGGCATCGAAGGGCTGCGGGACTTCGGGCCGTTCGATGTCATCCTCGATCCGGTCGGCGGCAGCTACGCCGCGCTGGACCTCAAGCTGCTGGCCCTGGACGGTCGCTGGGTGCTGATCGGCCTGATGGGTGGCCGCGAGGCGCAACTGGACCTGGCCCAGGTGCTGGGCAAGCGTGTGCAGTTGTTGGGCTCGACCCTGCGCAGCCGCAGTGATCAGTTCAAGGCGGACCTGTTCAGTGATTTGAGCCAGCACGTGTGGCCACTGTTCACTGAAGGTCGCTTGAGCCCGCAATTGGCCAAGACGTTCCCGATCAAGGATGCCGAGGCGGCGTTTGAAGCCTTGGCGAGCAACCAGATCTCCGGGAAATTAGTGTTGGTGATTGACGAGACATTGGTCTGACACCGGTCTCCGGCTGAAATGAGATCAAACGGTGGGAGCGGGCTTGCTGGCGAAAGCGGAGTGTCAGATGAAAAATTCTTCACTGACAAACCGCTTTCGCGAGCAAGCCCGCTCCCACAGTGGATTGGATTTCAATTCAAGGAGCGCAGTGTCACACCCAGTGATGGATCGGCCAGCCGGCCTTTTCCGCGTGCTCGCGTAGCACCGGGTCCGGGTTCACCACGTTTGGGTGATCCACCTTCAGCAGCAACGGCAGGTCATTGCGCGAATCCGAGTAGAAATACGCCCCTTCCAGCGTCTCGCCTTCCTGCTCCAGCCATTCCAGCAAGCGTGTGATCTTGCCTTCGCGGTAGGTCAGTACACCGACGGTACGGCCGCTGTACACGCCATGGCTCACTTCCAGATCAATCCCCAGCACTTCATCGATGCCGATCCGCGCCGCAATCGGCGTGACCAGGTGGGTGCCCGAGGCGGAAATCACCAGGATGCGGTCGCCATTGGCGCGGTGGCGGGCGATGGTCTTGGTGGCGTCACTGTAGATCAGTGGTTCGATCACGTCCTCGACCCAGGGCTCCACCAGGTGGTCGATTTCCTCCGGGGTGCGGCCGATCATCGGCTCGAGGCTGAAGTCCATGAAGTCTTCCATGGCCAGCTTGCCCTGGCTGTAGGCGTCCATCAGCTCGTTGTTCCTGCGCATGAACGACTCGGGGTCGACCCAGCCCAGGCGGCCCATCTGCTCGCTCCACAGGGTGGCGCAGTCGCCGTGGATCAGGGTGTCGTCCAAATCAAAAATTACCAATGCCATCCGTTACGCTCTCTCAATCAGTCGTGCTGCTCAGGCTACTTCACACAGTGCACTGGGGTCGATGGAAAGTGCCAGGCGCTGGCCGTCGGGGTGCAGATCGTCCGCCGAGCGGTTCAGTACGTCCACCACCAATTCGACGCCACGGGCTTCGATGCGGTAGCGGATCACGTTGCCCAGCAGACTGTGGCTGCGCACCAGGGCATCGAGTTCGCCGCTGCGGCTGAGCTCGATGGCCTCGGGGCGAATCGCGATGCGCCCGCTGATCGGCCGCTGCAGCAACTGGCTGGCCTTGTCGGCGTCCAGCAGGTTGTAGTTGCCGATAAATCCGGCGGCAAAGACATCCACCGGCGCGGTGTAGAGGGTTTCGGCGTCGCCGCTTTGCACGATCTTGCCCTGGTTCATCAGGAAGATCCGGTCCGACATGGTCAGGGCTTCTTCCTGGTCATGGGTCACGAAGATCGTGGTCAGGCCCAGTTCGCGCTGGATCTGGCGGATCTGTTCGCGCAGGTGTTTGCGAATCCGTGCATCCAGCGCCGACAGCGGCTCATCGAGCAGCAACAGGCGCGGGCGGGTGACCAGCGAGCGGGCGAGCGCCACGCGCTGGCACTGGCCGCCCGACATCTGGTGCGGGTAGCGGCCGGCGAGGTCCTTGAGTTCGACCAGTTGCAGCACTTCCTGTACCCGCTTGTGGCTGTCATCGGCATTGACCTTTTGCATACGCAGGCCGAAGGCGACGTTCTGTTCCACGGTCATGTTGGGGAACAGTGCATAGCTCTGGAACACCATGCCGATGTGACGTTTTTGCGGGCTCAGCGGGACGATGTCCTGGCCATCCAGCAGGATTTTCCCACTGTCCACCGAGGTCAGGCCGGCGATGCAGCGCAGCAGGGTGGACTTGCCGCACCCTGACGGGCCGAGCAGGGTGACGAATTCGCCCTTGGCGATTTCGCAGTTGATATCACTGAACACCGGGGTGCCGGCGTAGCCTTTTTGCAGGTGTTGGACGCTGACGAAGCTCATTGGCTTTTGTCCTTGTTCAAGATATTGGCGGCCCAGGTCAGCACCAGCACAAAGAAGAAATAGGAAATCACGACGGCACTGGTGAAGTGGCCGCTGCTGTTGCGCATGTTGTTCAGGTACACCTGCAGGGTTTCGTAGCGGGTACCGACGAGGATGTTGGCGAACACGAATTCACCGAACAGGAACGAGAACGACAGCAGCAGCGCGACCATCAGGCCTTTGCGCAGGTTCGGCAGCACCACCAGGATCGCCGCCTGCCAGGTGCTGGCGCCGAGCAGTTGCGAGGCATCCATCAGGTCTCGCAGGTTGATCGCCTGCAGGTTATTGGTGATCGCGCGGTACATGAACGGCAGCGCCACGGTGAAGTAGCAACCGATCAGGATCCACGGTGTGCCCACCATCGCCAGCGGCCCGGAACCGTAGAGTTGCAGCAGGCCCACCGACGACACCACCGGCGGCACCGCGAAGGGCAGCAGGATCAGGATGTTCATCAGTGCGTCGAGCCTTGGGAAGTGGTAATGCACCACGAACAGCAGCGGCAGGATCAACACCACCGACAGCAGCAGTGCGCCCACGCACACCAGCAACGACTGCCCGAAGGCCATCAGGAAGCGCGGGTCGCTCCACAGCTGGACGTACCATTTCACGGTAAAGCCAGCGGGCAGGATGGTTGCCGACCAACTGCTGGCAATCGAATAGACGAAGGTGCCGATCAGCGGCAGCACCAGGATCGCAAACAACAGGTACACCACCACGCGGTGGTAGAGGGAGGCCGGGCCGGCTTCAGCGCGAGACATGGTAGCTCCTCTTGAGCAACAGTTGATGGACCACGGTGACCACGGTCATCAGCGCCACCAGCACCACGGCCAGGGCGCTGGCCATGTTCGGATCCAGCGAGACATCCCCCGACACCAGGCCGGCGATGCGAATCGGCAGCACGTTGAAGTTGCCGGTGGTCAGCGCGTAGACCGTGGCATAGGCGCCCAGCGCGTTGGCCAGCAGGATCACGAACGTGCCCAGCAACGCCGGCGTGAGCACCGGCAAGCCGATATGCCGCCAGAACTGCCAGCCATTGGCACCCAGCAACGCCGCCGACTCGCGCCAGTCTTCGCGCAGCGCGTCGAACGCCGGGTAGAGCAGCAGCACGCCGAGGGGAATCTGGAAGTAGGTGTAGAGAATGATCAAGCCGGTCTTGGAGTACAGGTTGAAGTCCTGAATGATCCCGGCCTGCTTGAGCATGATGGTGATGCTGCCGTTGAAACCCAGCAGGATGATGAAGGCGAACGCCAGGGGGACGCCGGCAAAGTTGCTGGTCATGTTGGCGAAAGCGGTGACGAAATTGCGCAGCGGCGAATCGACCCGGCGCAGGGAGTAACTGCCCAGGGTGGCGATAATGATGCCGAAGATGCTCGAGTAGAAGCTGATCTCCAGGCTGAACTGGATGGCTTGCAGGTAGAACTTCGAGCTGAAGATCCGCGTGAAGTTGTCCAGGCCCCAGCCGGTTTCTTCCGTTTGCAGGCTGTTGATCAACACCCAGACGAGCGGGGCGATTTCGAACACGATAAAGAACAGCGTGAAAGGCACCAGGCACAGCAGCGCCAGCCATTTGCCGCGAGTCATGGAATTCACTTCAACAGCTCCCGGCAGACAGGTTTGTCGTGTGGTACGCCCAACAGCTCGCAGACGGTGCCGCACAGGTCGGTCTGGTTCGGCGCGGCGTGGATGTCGAGGCTGAAGGCCTCGCCGAGTACAAACAACGGCACTTCGCGCTCTTCCGGCAACAGGCCGTTGTGGGAGCGATCGTTGTTCATGCCGTGGTCGGCGGTGACCAGTACCTGGTAGCCGGCATCGAGCCAGCCTTGCAGGTAGTCAGCCAGGATGATGTCGGCCGAGCGGGCGCTGTTGCGGTATTGCGCGGTGTCGAGACCGTGCTTGTGGCCGGCGTCGTCGATGTTCATCGGGTGCACGACCAGGAAGTTTGGCGCGTGTTTGACGCGCAGGCTTTCGGCGTCGGCAAACAGGTGTGAATCCGGGTAATGGTCATTCCAGTAGAAATGCCCGTGCTGGATCGCCAGCGCCTTGTCGTCGGTATGACGATCACGCGCGGCAATAAAGGGTGTGCGGTTATACAACTCGCTGACCCAATGGTAAGCCGCCGCCGCAGTGGTCAGGCCGGCGTCGGTGGCGTAATGGAAAATGCTGCGTTGGTTTGACAGGCGCGAGACCTGGTTGTGGACGATGCCGCTCTGGATCGGTGGCACGCCGGTGAGGATGCACTCATACAACGGGCGGGACAGGGCGGGCAGTTCACATTCCAGTTTGTAGAGGGCTGCGCGTCCTGCGCCGACATAGGCCTGCAAGTGCCCCATGGCGTGTCGGGCAACCTCGAAGTTCAGGCCGTCGAGCACGACAAGGATGACATTGTGCTTCATGGGGGCTGGGGCTCCGCAACAGGGGATGTGGATCTTTTGTTCGGTTGGAACCGGATCAATTGTGGGCGCTGGCTTGCCTGCGATGGCGATGTATCAGCCGACATCAGTGTCGAATGTTCGACCGTCATCGCCGGCAAGCCGGCTCCTACAGGTTTTGCGTCGCTTACTTCATTTCTACGATGACTTGCTCGTTCCACTGTTGTGGCAACTTCTTGGAGGTCGCTTCCCAGGCATCGGCATCCTTGATCGGTTGCGGATTGGCCTTGGTGTACTGCTCGCCCGGGATCAGGTTCTTGGCGATATCAGCCGGCAGTTTCAGGTCGGTTTCAGCACGGATCGGACGCGCATTGCCACGCGCCAGGTTGAGTTGGCCGGCATCGCTGAAGATGTATTCGCGGGTCAGCTTGGCGGCGTTCGGGTGCTTGGCGTATTTGTTGATGATGGTGGTGTAGCCGGATTTTACCGAGCCGTCAGAAGGAATCAGCACCACGTAGTCATCCGGGTTGGCCATCTTGGCCTTGTAGCTCAGGCCGTTGAAGTCCCAGACGATGCCCACTTCGACTTCGCCTTTTTCCATGGTGGCGATGGTCGGGTTGGACAGCGAGAGACGACCTTGCTGGGCGATCTTGGTGAAAAACTGCAGGCCCGGCGCGATGTTTTTCTCGTCGCCTTTATTGGCGATGGCTGCCGCCAGTACGCCGTTGGCCGCTTGGGCCGCGGTGCTCACGTCACCGATGGAGACTTTGTATTTGCCTTTCTGCAGGTCAGCCCAGCTGGTTGGTACTTCGGAACCGTGCAGCAGCTTCTTGTTGACGATGAAGGCGATGGTGCCGGTGTAGGCCAGGGCCCAGTGACCGTCCTTGTCTTTCGCCCAATCCGGGACCTGGGCCCAGGTCGACGGTTTGTACGGCTGGGTGACTTCCTGCTTCACCGCGATCGGACCGAAGGCCGCGCCCACGTCGCCGATGTCGGCGCTGGCGTTGTCTTTTTCAGCCTTGAACTTGGCGATTTCCTGGGCCGAGCTCATGTCGGTGTCGATGTGCTTGAGGCCGTAGGTCTTGGCCAGGTCTTCCCAGGTGCCTTTCCAGTTGGCCCAGTCATCGGGCATGCCGACGCTGTTGATGGCGCCTTCTGTCTTGGCGGCAGCTTCAAGGGTTTTTAGATCGGTATCAGCAGCCATGGCGGCGGTGCACATGGCAATGGTCGAGCCTAACAGTGATGCCAGGAAAAGCTGTTTCATCCGAAGCTCCTTTGGGCGTTTTCAACGCTGCGTTTTTGTCGACGTTTGCGGTGGTGTTGGTCTAGGTCAGCAATACCTGAGCCAATCTAGGCTGGATGGATGACAGTTTCATGTCGATGTCGTTTTTAAATCGCTTGTGTCGCTCAGCACAGACTTAGCGTAGACCATGCTCAAGTGCCCGCAGAGCCTGGACTTGGCCGATGTATTGCAGGGTGTGCAGGAGGGACCCGACATGGACTGTCATCTGTCGGTCATCTGTAATGCCTAGGCTGGCACGCAATGGCAGGAGCCCGAATACAGCGCGTTTTGTGCACCTGAACGGTGCTGGTCTAGTCCAGATAGGTAACGTTGATGCGTGATGAGGCAATCAAGGCGGTGACATCCATCGGCCTGGCGCTGCAAGAGCAGATCGACCACGGCCTGTTGCCGCCTGCAAGCAAACTGCCCGCCGAGCGCAAGCTCAGCGAGTTGTTTGGTACCACTCGAATTACCGTGCGGGAAGCCTTGTTACAACTGGAGGCCCAGGGCCAGATCTATCGTGAGGAGCGCCGGGGCTGGTTTGTCTCGCCACCACGGCTGGCCTACAACCTGATGCAGCGCAGCCACTTTCACGCGATGGTCAACGACCAGGGGCGGGTGGCGTCTACCGAAGTGATCTCTGCGCGGCTGCAACCGGCCTCGGCGGCGGTGTGTGCGTGGTTGCAGTTGCCGGCGTTGTCCAGCGTGATCCAGATCTGCCGGGGCCGGCGGATTGACGGGCGGCTGGTGTTGTACGTGGAGCACTACCTGAACCCGCAGTATTTCCCGGGGATTCTTGAGTGCGACCTGAATCAGTCAATGACTGAGTTGTATGCGCGCAAATACGACTTGCACTACGGGCGGGTGCGTTTCGAAATCGTCCCGACCTCACTGCCGGTGGAAGCCGCCGCCGCGTTGCGCGTGTCGGTGGGCAGCCCGGGCCTGCGGATTGCCCGGGTCAATTATGACCAGCACCAGCGACTGATCGACTGCGACCTGGAATTTTGGCGGCATGATGCAATTCATGTCGGAGTGGATGTGGTTTAACCCGTGTGGCAAGCAGGCTTGTTGTGAAATGCGGGCAGGCTTGTTGTGGAATGCAGGCACGCTTGTTGTGGAATACAGGCACGCTTGTTGTGGTGAGCAGGCTTGCCCTGCGTTGGGCTGCGCAGCAGACCCGAAACCTGTATGGGGATTTTTCTGGCAGGTTAGGGTGGCCTTAGTAGGGGGCTGCTGCGCAGCCCAACGCAGGGCAAGCCTGCTCGCCACAGAGTTCTGTTCACCACATAAGCCTGTTCACCCATAAGCCTATTCACCACAGTGGCCTGCTCACTACGGAAGGTTGATCTTCAGATGTCAGGGCGTGAGTGTCTTGATCACCTGATCCACATTGGTTTCCGGTTCTGCACCGTCGATGTTCAGCATCTGCCGCCACCGGCAAGCAGTCTTGTTATGGAATGCAGGCACGCTTGTTATGGATTACAGGCACGCTTGTTGTGGTGAGCAGGCTTGCCCTGCGTTGGGCTGCGCAGCAGACCCAAAGCCTGTATGGGGTTTTTTCTGGCAGGGTAGGGTGGCCTTAGTAGGGGGCTGCTGCGCAGCCCAACTCAGGGCAAGCCTGCTCGCCACAGAGTTCTGTTCAGCACAGAGGCCTGCCCACCACCGAAGGCTGATCTTCAGATGTCAGCGCGCGAGTGTCTTGATCACCTGATCCACATTGGTTTCCAGCTCTGCACCGTCGATGTTCAGCATCTGCCGCCACCGGCAAGCAGTCTTGTTATGGAATGCAGGCACGCTTGTTGTGGTGAGCAGGCTTGCCCTGCGTTGGGCTGCGCAGCAGACCCAAAACCTGTATGAGGATTTTTCTGGCAGGTTAGGGGGGCTTTGATAGGGGCTGCTGCGCAGCCCAACGCAGGGCAAGCCTGCTCGCCACAGAGTTTCGTTCACCACCTAAGCCTGTTCACCCATAAGCCTGCTCACTACAGAGGCCTGCCCACCACAGAAGGCTGACCTTCAGATGTCAGGGCGCGAGTGTCTTGATCACCTGATCCACATTGGTCTCCAGTTCGGTCACCGGCTCTGCGCCGTCGACGTTCAGCACCAACAGTTGCGCACCGCCCGCCGTCACGGCGGCTTTTACCGCTTCGCTTGGCTGACGATGGTGCAGCACCACGGCCACGTCGTTGTCCTTCAGCGCGGCGCTGAATGTTTGCAAGGCCTCGGGTGTCCAGTCGGCGTCGGGGCGGGCGTCGGTGCTGACCACTTCCAGGTTCAGGCTGCTGATCAGATAAGCGAAGTGATCGCTCAAGCTGACCACGCTGAGGTTGTCCGCCTTGGCCAGCCGCGCTTCGCTGTCTGCGCTGAGTTTGAGCAGGCGCTGCTTGAGGGCGGCGAGGTTGGCGTCGATGGTCGGCTTGGCGTGAGGCGCCAGGCGGCTCAGGTCGGCGGCCATTACATCGGCCATGCGCCCCATGTTGTTGCTCGATTGCCACGGCTGGCTGTTCAGCCCGTCGGCACTGCCCGGCTGCACGGCGATCCCCGGCAAGCCGCCATCCACCGGGCGTGCCGCGTCGATTTCGACGATGCGGATGTTGCTGCGGCGTGCCACTGGGTAGAGCGGGTCATCCGCCCACAGCGAGCGCAGGCCGATGGCTGCATCGGCGTCCACCGCCAGCTTGCCCAGCGCCGGCGCGCCACGGCCGGTGAAATAGGACACCTGGCGCGACCCGGGCAGGTTGGCGGGAGCTGCGCGCTCCAACTGCACATCGGTGCCCTTGAGCAGCACTTCGGCCAGCCCGTAGGTGATGGGTAACGAGGCGAGCACTTTGACGGTCTTGACCGATTTTGCCTTGCTCAGTGCAGCATGGCCGAGGCCATTGTTGGCGACGAAGTCCCGGGTTTGGAACCCGTCAACGGCGGCCAGCGCCGAGGTGCTGAGCAAGCAAGCGATGGCCAGGGCCAGTGGGCGAAAGACAGGGCGCATTATCCAAGATTCCCTTTGAGGCTGGGCACCGTGCCACGCGCAATGGCGGCAATGGCGAAGGCGATACCGGCCACCAGAATGATCGCGGCGCCGGACGGAACAGGCAGGTCGAAGATGATCGGCAGCAGGATGCCGCACAGGGTGCTGACGGTGGCGATTACCACCGAGACCCAGAAAAACCCCTTGAGCGACTGGCTGAGCAGACGTGCCGCCGCCGCCGGGATCACCAGCAGCGCGCCGACCAGGATCGCGCCGATGACCTTGACGGCCGCCACGGTGATCAGCGTAACCAGGATCACGAACAGGTAATCCAGGGTCTTCACGGCCACGCCGCGCACCGCCGCCAGTTGCGGGTTGAAGCTGGCGAGCATGATGCGGTTGTACAGCGGCAACGCCAGGGCCATCACCAGTGCGCCGACAATCGCCAGCACCAGCAGGTCATTGCCGTTGACGGTCAGCACCGAGCCGAACAGCACGTTTTCAAGGATATGCACGTTGATCTTGCCTGCCAGGATCAGCAGCAGGCTCGCGCCCAAGGCCAGCGATACCGACAGGAACACGCCGATCAAGGTGTCTGGCGCCAGGCCGGTGCGGTTGCGCAGGTAATTGAGCAGGATGCCGAACAACAGGCAGTAGCCGAACAGGCTGCCATACGGCCCGGTGTAGGGTTCGCCGAGCAGAATGCCCACGGCCACGCCGGTCAGCGCGGCATGGCCGACCGCTTCGGAGAAAAACGCAAAGCGCTTGACCACCACCAGCGTGCCCAACCCGCCCAGCACCGGGCCGATCAGCAAGCCGGCGAGCAGCGCGTTGACCACAAAACCATAGGCCAGTGCCTCCGGCAGATAGCCGGAAGACGCCCAGACCTGGACCATCAAGCGAAACGCTTCATAACTCATTGCGCCGGGCTCCGAGGGTGGGTAGAGAACAGGGTCAGCAGGCGGTCCGGGGTCAGCGCCTCTTTCGGCGTGGCGTCGAACAGCACGCGGCGGTTCAACCCGGTGACGCGGTCGGCCAGGCGGCCCACGGCTTCCAGGTCATGCTCGATCCACAACACGGTGATCCCGGCGAGGCGCCAGTCATTCAGCAAGCGTTCGAACACCTGGATACCGGCCTCATCGAGTGCCGACATCGGTTCATCCAACACCAGCAATTGCGGCGCCGGGATCAACCCCTGGGCCAACAGCACGCGCTGGCGCTCGCCACCCGACAATGCGCCCATGCGCCGCTTGCGTTTGTCCTGCATGCCGACCCGTTCCAGTGCCTCGCCGATTGCACCGGCGTAATGCCTGGACAGCCCGAGAAACGCCGGGCGCCGTTGGCACATGGCAGCCATGAAGTCATCGACGGTCATCGGTAAGCCACGGTCGAATTCCAGCGCCTGGGGCACATAGCCGATGGTGCCGGGCGTGCTTGGCCACTGCAGGCTCAACTGCCCCTGATGCGGCGTCTGGCCCAGCAAGGTCTTGATCAGCGAGCTTTTGCCGCCGCCGTTGGGGCCGACCAGCGCATGGATGCTGCCCGGTTGGACCTGGAAGGTCACGCCGTCGAGGATCGTGGTGCGACCGAGGGTCAATGAGATGTTGTCGAAGTCGAGGGTCGGGCCAATGCTGGCCACCTCCAGTCGTTGCGCTGCGGTCATGCCCCCGACTCCTGGATCGCCCGGACCACGGTGTTGAGGTTGCCGGTCATTTCCACTTCGTATTTCTCCGCGCTGTAGGCGCCGTAGGAAATATGCGACAGCGGATACAGCTTGACCCCGGATTCACGCTGGATGGTCTCGACGTAAGTGGACGGGAAATCCATCTCCGAGAAGATCACCTTCACGTCCAGGGCTCGCAGCTCATCGATGGTTTTCTTCAGTTGGCTGGGGCTTGGCTCGATACCGTGGGCCGGTTCGACCACGGCGGTGACTTCCAGGCCAAACTCGCGCAGCAAGTAGTCGTAGGCCGCGTGCACGGTGGCGACGCGCAGGTCGGGGTTGGGTGCGCTGGTCAACTTGGCCAGGGCATCGGCGCGCATCTGGCGCAGGCGCTTGCCATAGGCGCGAGCGTTCTGGGTGTAGGTCTTGGCGTTGTCAGGGTCGAGCTTGCCCAGCTCGCGGGCGATGTTGTTGACCTGGGCAATCGACGCGCTGATCGACAGGAAGGTGTGCGGGTTGACCACCTTGCCTGCACCGCGCGCGGCATTGCCGGTGGCGGCCAGCAATGGCACGTTGGCGTTGGCTTCGATCACCGGGATGTCCGGGCGCTCGCTGGTGGCGATCATGCGGTCGGCGAAGTCGTCATGGCCGACGCCGTTGAGCACGATGACATCGAGGGTGCCGATGCGCTTGATGTCTTCGGCGCGCGGTTCGTAGGCGTGAGGGTTGAAACCGGCAGGAATCAGCGGCACGACCTCGGCCTTGTCGCCGACGATGTTCGCCACGTAGCTGTAATAAGGGTGCAGGGTGATACCGATCCGCAGGCGCTTGGCCGCCTCGGCATTGGCCAGCGGGGCCAGCATCAGGCTGAACAGGCCAACCAGTAATACGCGCAACAGGGGAGATGAAATAGACATGGGCAATCGGTCTTCTCGTTCAGTGACGGTGCTGGCGGGTGACGCCGGCATCGAATTGCGCGACCACTTGCTGCCAGCCGGCTGCGATCAGCGCCTGGTCAGAGAGGTCGGAGGGGGCGGCCAGGTCGGTGCTGCGATTGAGCCAGATATCCGGCTCGGCACCGTGCACGCGCATCAGCAGCGAGCCACTGGTGGCAGGTGCCTGGCTCAGCCCCAGGTAGGACGAAGGCGCCAGCAGCTGCCAGCGATGATCGCCACGGCTGACCGAGCTGGCGTCCTGGGCGAACGGCGCAAAGCCTTCTTCGGCCAGTTGCTCGGGCGTGGGCAGGGCGCTTTGCTCTTGTGCCAGCAGCTGGATTTCATCCAGGGTCACGCGCAAGTCGGCATAGATGCCCTGTTCGGCAGCACTGAGGTCACGGCGCGCGTCCAACTGGTGGCTGGGCACCGCGACGACCTCCTGGGATTCGCCGTGCAAGGCCACCACCGTGCCGGCCACCGCGAGGATGATCAGGCACAGCAGCAGGACGTAGAGGGTCTCGTGCCCGGCACCGGCGGGGCGCACAACCTGTGTCGTGCTCATTGCGGCTGGATGTCCGCTTGGTCGATTTCCACGACGTGACCGGGACCCGCATCAAACAGCACATAGAACTCGGCCGAGGGTTTCTTGAAGGTCAAGGTCGAGTCCTGGCCCAGCTTGCCGGGCACCAGGATCGTTTCGTCGTAGCCGATCACATCCAGCGTCACTCCGGGGGCGCCGCTGCCGTCGGAGAAGCCGCCTTTGCACTCGATCTGCTCGCCAGGGATTTCCTTGCATTCGCACATCGGGTTGTGGGCCAGGGCTACGGTACTGAAACCGGCACCGAGCACTAGCACGGCGCAGGCGCGGGTCAGGCGCTTCAAAGTCATGGTTTAACTCCTTGCTTGTTCAGCCAGGCAATGGTGGCAGGCGAGGCCTGGCTCAGCGGGATGGAACCCTGGTGCATCGTGCCGTCCCAGCCTTCCATGGTGACCCACAGTTCGGCGTCGACCGGCGTGCGCTCTGGCACCGGCAGGGCGGCGCCCATGCGGTACGGGGTGCCGAAGAAGATCACTCCGGCGGCGCGCAGGCTGCGCGGCTTGCCGATGCGCAGGTAGGTGGCCTTGACCTGGTCGGCGCAGGTGTCGCACAAGGCGGCGTTGAAGAATTTCATCGGGCCGGCCGGGTCCGGGCGCGGGCCTTCGTTGCGAAACTCGGCGAGTTTCAGGCTCCAGGGCCCGACCTGCACATCACCGGCCAGGCGTTCGCCGATGCCGGTGTCACCCCGAAACAGCGCGGCGTCGGCGAAGTACTTGGGCATGAAGCCCAGCGGCACCAGCAACAGCAGGACATTGATATGGAAACGCCATTTAAGCCAGAAGGCCCGCAGCGGCGAAGGCGGTGTAGCGGTAGCGACCTTGCTCATGGGTTGGCCTCCGAAGTTTCAGCCTGCAGGGCCGGGATGGGCGCGGGCGCACGTTGCGCCTTGGCCTCGCGCTTGAGCGCATTGAGGGTCGCGAGGGCGGTGCGCTTGGTCCAGATCAACAGGCCGCTCAACACCATCATGCTCAGCACCAGGCCGAAGAACGCCCAGATCAGCTTGATCCAGATACCGCCGAAGTCGCCGGTGTGCAACGGACGCATGGACTCGGTGACGAACTCCAGTTTGGTGCGGTCGGAGAGCAGGTGCGACGAGGCGATTTCACCGTCATACGGGTTGATTTGCGCGGTCTGGTACATCAGCGGGTACCAGCCCCGGCCACCGATCTGCAAGTGGCTGTAGGCGTTGAGCGGCAGGCTGACGAAACTCGCTTCCAGCCCCGGGATGCGCTGGGTGGCGATTTCGATGGCTGCATCCACGGGAATCATCGGTGCCGGCACGCCAGGTTCCGAAGTCGGGACTTTCTCGCGTGCGATCACCGGGACGATGGGCTCGCTGGAAATCGAAATCTGGTTATCCCCCAGGATCGCCTGGATCAGGAACCAGGTGCCGGTGATGGAGATCACCGCGATGAACCAGATCGACCAGATACCGCTCAGGCGGTGGAAATCCCCCCAGAAAATCCGCGCGCCGTGGCGGATTCGCAGGGTCGGCTTGAGAAAACCCTTCCAGAAGCGCTTGTACACCACCAGCCCGGTCACCAGCGAGGCCAGCAGCGGCAAGCCGAGCAGCGACACCAGGTACCAGCCCCAGCTGTAGCCATTGGTGAACGGCACCAGCCACCAGCCGTGCAAGGCGCGGGTGAACTGGCGGAAGTCGAACGACGGGCTGACGCCCTGGATCGCCCCGGTGTACGGGTTGACGTAGACCTCTACCGAACGGCCGTCGGGGTAGCTGAGGTCGACACTCAGGGCAAAGTGCGATTCGTCCGGACGGCTGAGCGACTGCACGATCACCTGGGGTTCGGCGCGCTTGATGGCGCTGATCACCTGGTCATAGCTCAGCGGCTCGGCATCGTCCGACGGTTTGCTCGCGCGGATGTCCGGGTTGGCCAGCCACACGATCTCCTGGCTCACCACCGCCAGGGTGCCGGTGACGCAGACGATCAGTACGAAGAACCAGATGGGCAATGCCAGCCAGCTATGAACGAGAAACCAGAGTTTGGAGCGTGACTTCTTCGACATGTGAATGAGGGTCTTGATCGGAGGGGGGCGATGGAGGCCCGAAAAAGGCCAGTCGTAGCTTTTGCTGACGCGACGGGCTGTATCTAAGTTAAGACGGATGAGAATGGGAAAACCCTAATCCGAACATGCAAGTAAATGTTTCAGATTCAAATTCACACGGATTAACGACGCGATCGAACACGAAACATGTTCCAAGCCATCACCGAGGTGGCATTGATGAGGGCAGGGGGCTGCGTAGGATGGAGCCATACCGTTGAGCGAGCCTTTAGAACAATGACTGCCAGAACTCTCTACGACAAACACATCGATTCCCACACGGTGTGCGCCCTCGATGACCAGGGCCACGTGCTGCTGTATATCGACCGCCAGGTGATCAACGAATACACCAGCCCCCAGGCTTTCAGTGGCCTGCGTGAGGCCGGGCGTGGCGTGTGGCGTCCGGGTACGGCGCTGGCCGTGGTCGACCATGTGAACCCCACCACGCCCCAGCGCATCGCGGCGATGCCCGATGCGGGCGGGGCACGGCAAGTGTCTTACCTGGCGGAGAATTGCCGGGATTTCGGCATCGAGCTGCTGGATATCCTCGACAAGCGCCAGGGCATCGAACATGTGATCGCGCCGGAACAGGGGTTTATCCTGCCGGGCATGGTGATCGCCGCCGGTGACAGCCACACCACCACATACGGCGCCCTGGGCGCCTTTGGCTTCGGCATCGGCACTTCGGAAATCGAACACCTGCTGGCCTCCCAGACCTTGGTCTACAAGCGGCTGAAAAGCCTGCGCGTCACCGTCGAGGGGGCGTTGGCCAAGGGCTTGACCTCCAAGGACGTGATCATGGCGCTGATTGGCAAGATCGGCGCGTCCGGTGCGACCGGCTATGCGATCGAGTTTCGAGGTTCGACCATCGACGCCTTGAGCGTCGAGGCGCGCATGACCATCTGCAATATGGCGGTGGAGGCGGGTGCTCGTGGTGCATTCATGGCGCCGGACGACAAAGTCTTCGCTTACCTCAAGGGCAAGCCGCGCGCGCCCACAGGCGAGTTGTGGGAGCAGGCGCTGGTGGGCTGGCGCCAACTGAATTCCGACGCCGACGCGGTGTTCGACCAGGAAGTGCACCTCGACGCGAGCACCCTGGAACCCATGGTCACTTGGGGCACCAGCCCCGACCAGGCCGCGCCGATCGGCGCCCGGGTGCCGGATCCGCAGGATGTCAGCGACCTGATCCTGCGCCAGGACATGCGCCGCGCCCTCAACTATATGGGCCTGGAGGCCGGCATGCCGCTGAGCGAGATCGTCATCAGCCATGCCTTTATCGGTTCCTGCACCAACGCGCGGATCGAAGACCTGCGTGACGCCGCCAGTGTGGTGCGCGGCAAGCAGGTGGCCGAGCACGTGCGGGCGATGATCGTGCCCGGTTCCACCGAAGTGCGCGACCAGGCCGAAGCCGAAGGGCTGGCGGCGATCTTTATCGACGCCGGTTTCGAATGGCGCCAGTCGGGCTGCTCGATGTGCCTGGCGATGAACGATGATGTGCTGGCCCCCGGCGACCGCTGCGCGTCTAGCACCAACCGCAACTTCGAAGGCCGCCAGGGCGCCGGCGCGCGTACCCACCTGATGAGCCCGGCAATGGTCGCCGCGGCCGCGATCACCGGCCGCCTCACCGATATCCGCCACTTTGGAGACCGCCCATGAGCCTGCAACCCTTTACCCTGGTCACCGGCAAGGCCGCGCCGATGCTGGCGGCGAATATCGACACCGACGTGATCATGCCCAAGCAGTTTCTCAAGGGCATCGACCGCAGCGGCCTGGACCGGGGGCTGTTCTTTGATCTGCGCTTTTTGCCCAATGGCGCGCCCAACCCCGAGTTCGTGCTGAACCAGCCCGCCTGGCAGGGCGCGAGTTTTATGGTAGTGGGGCCGAACTTCGGCTGTGGTTCCAGCCGTGAGCACGCGGTATGGGGCCTGAAGCAGATGGGCATCCGCGCACTGATCGGCAGCAGCTTTGCCGGGATTTTCTACGACAACTGCCAGCGTAACGGCGTGCTGCTGATCACCCTGGAAGAGGCGGTCCTGCAGCGCCTTGGCCAGACCGTCAGCCAGCCCGACCAGGCGCAGATCAGTGTTGACCTGCAAGAACAGCAGATTCGCCTGGCGGACGGCCAGGTCATTGCATTCCAGATCGACACCCTGCGCAAGACCGCGCTCCTGCTCGGCCTGGATGCAATCGGCAGCACCCTGCAGCGCAGCGAAGAAATCAAAGCCTTCGAACGCCGCCACCTCGCCGCCAATCCCTGGCTCAACTGACCTACTCGAACCGCAATCGCCGGCAAGCCAGCTCCTACGGGTGAGCGGGTTTGCACGGCGGGAGAGCGGCCATCCCCAGGCAATTACCCCTTGCTTGGCCCACCCCAAAACTGTAGGAGCCGGGCTGGCGTTGCTCGGCAATATGGCTTTAGATCGACAGCCCTTTGAAGTGCTCCTGCAAGAACTCCACACACGCGCGCAACTTCCCGGAATACGCTAGCCGCGTCGGGTACACCGCCCACACGTTGGCACTCTGGGTGTAGGCGTGCAGCACCTGCACCAGCTTGCCCTGTTCCAGCAGTGGCTTCACATCCCACATCGAGCGCAGCAGTACGCCGCGCCCATCCAGCGCCCATTGCAGTACGATCTCGCCATTGTTCGAGGACAACGGCCCGTGCACGCGCACGCTCTCCTGGGCGCCGTCGTGCTCGAGGTTCCAGATGCCGAAGGCGTTGTCGCGCTCCTTGAGCACCAGGCAATCGTGCTGCTCCAGGTCGCTCAAGTGTTGCGGCGTGCCCCGGCGTTGCAGGTACGCGGGCGCGGCGCACAGCACCCGGCGATTGCTCACCAGGCGCCGGCCGATGTGCTGGCCGGGGATGTCGTCGCCTACGCGGATCTCCAGGTCGAAGCCTTCGCTGACGATGTCCACCACGCGGTCGAACAGGTCCAGGCGGATTTCCAGGTCCGGGTACTGCTCTGCCAACAACGACAGGGCCGGTGCCACATGATTGCGGCCAAAGCCGAAGCTGCTGCACAGGTGCAGGCGGCCACGCGGGCTGTCATGGGCATCGCTGAGTTCATCGGACAGTTGCTGGAAGTCTTCGAGAATACGCACGGCCCAGCGCTGCACCCGTTCACCGTCTTCGGTGAGGGCGATACGGCGGCTGGTGCGGTGCAGCAGGCGGGTGGCCAGGGTGGTTTCCAGAATCTGGATACGCTTGCTGACATACGCCGGCGACAACCCCAGCTCATCGGCGGCGGCAGCGAAGCCGGCCTTGCGGATCACGGTCAGGAACACCCGCAGGTCTTCGGGTAGGGGCACGGTATCTTTCTTATGAGTCATCAGAAACAAGCGTGGCGGCATGAGCCGCCAGAATAGCACCGGTGTGACGAGGCAGCGTGCTGCCGCTGGAATGTGCAGCGCTCCGATCTTTTTCGGGGCCGCCGCGCAGCCCGGCGGGCGCAAGCTCCCTCGCCACCGTCAGGATTTACTCGGCAGCGATTTTCGCCTGTGCCGCCTGGGCAGCGCGCGCATGGCGGCCGCGCTTGAGGGCGATCGGCGCCATCTTCTCGCGATCCAGTTCGCCCTCCCAGGCGGCCACCACCAGGGCGGCCACGGCGTTGCCGATGATATTGGTCAGCGAGCGGCATTCGGCCATGAACCGGTCGACGCCGAGAATCAGCACCATCGCCGCCACCGGCACAGTCGGCACCACCGCCAGGCTCGCCGCCAATGCCACAAACCCGGCACCGACCACCGCACCGGCGCCTTTGGAGGTGAGCATGGCCACCGCCAGCAGGGTCAGTTGTTGCTCAAGGGGCAGGTGGATATTGGTGGCCTGGGCCAGAAACAGCACCGCCAGCGTCATATAGATGTTGGTGCCGTCCAGGTTGAACGTGTAGCCGGTCGGCACCACGATGCCCACCACGCCCTTGGATGCGCCGAGGCTTTCAAGTTTCTGGATCAGTTGCGGCAGCGCCGACTCCGACGAGCTGGTGCCGAGCACGATCAGCAGTTCCGACTTGATGTAGCCCATCAACTTGAAAATGCTGAAGCCGGCATAGCGCGCGATGCTGCCCAGCACCACGGCGATAAAGAAGAACGCGGTGATATAAAAGGTACCCACCAGTTTCAGCAGCGGCAGCAACGAGCCCACGCCGTATTTGCCGATGGTGAAGGCAATCGCACCAAACGCACCGATCGGCGCGACGCGGCTGATGATGCCGACAATGCGGAAGAACACCTCGCTGGCCTGGTTGATCACGCCCACCAGCGGCCGACCTTTTTCACCGACCATCACCAGTCCGACGCCAAACAGCACGGAGACGAACAGCACCGGCAGGATCTCGCCCTTGGAAAACGCATCGAAAAACGTCGTGGGAATCACGTGCAGCAGGAACCCGGTGATGCCTTCGCCATGCTCGGCCTGGCCGACAAAGCCGGCAATCGCCGAACTGTCGAGGGTCTTCACATCGATGTTGAAACCGACGCCCGGGTGCAGCAGGTGCGCGGCGAGAATGCCGATCAGCAGGGCGATGGTGGACACCACTTCGAAGTACAGCAGCGCCTTGCCGCCGACCCGGCCCACCTGCTTCACGTCGTGCATGCTGGTGATACCGGAGACCACCGTGCAGAAGATGATCGGGCCGATGATCATTTTGATCAGCTTGATAAAGCCATCGCCCAGGGGTTTGAGGTCAATGCCGATCTGTGGCCATTGGTGGCCGATCAACACGCCCAGCGCGATCGCGATGAGCACCTGGATATACAGGGTTCCCAGCAGTTTTCTGATTGTCATTGTTATTATCTCGAGACGTTGTTTTGGGCAAAGCGAACCCGTCGCAGGCCGTTGGCAGCCTGCGAGGCGGGTGTTTCAGGTCACGGGGTGATGTGGCTCAGCGAAGGAAGGCCAGGACTTCGCCAAGCAACAACTCGGGGGCTTCTTCAGCGATGTAATGGCCGGCCGGCAGGGCCTTGCCGCGAACATCGGTGGCGACTTTCTGCCACTCCTTGAGCGGCTCGAAGCAGCGGCCGACGGTGCCTTCGGCGCCCCACATGACCAGCAGGGGCAGGTTCAGGTGGTTGCCGGCGTCGATATCCGCCTGGTCGTGCTCAAGGTCGATACCGGCGGCAGCACGGTAGTCCTCGCAAATGCCGGTGGCGCTGCCCGGCAACTTCAAGCAACGCAGGTAGTCGGCGAAGGCTTCATCGGTGAACGGCTTGAGCCCGGCACTGCGACTGCCCATCACGCTGCGCAGGTACAGCTCGGGGTTGCTCTCGATCAAGGCTTCCGGCAAGGGCGCCGGGCGAATCAGGAAGAACCAGTGCCAGTAAGCGCGGGCGAAAGCCTCGTCGGTTTGTGCATACATCGACAGGGTTGGCGCGATATCCAGCAACACCATGCGCTGCACGGCCTCGGGATGATCCAGGGCCAGGCGATGGGCCACACGGGCGCCACGGTCGTGGGCCAGCAGCGAAAACTGCGCAAAGCCCAGGGCCTGCATCAGCTCGACGCCGTCGCGGGCCATTTCGCGTTTTGAATAATTAGTGTGATGGTCATTGGCCGGCGGCCTGCTGCTGTCGCCATAACCGCGCAGGTCGGCGGCGACCACGGTGAAGTGCTCGGCCAGCTGCTCGGCGACTTTATGCCAGATGACATGGGTCTGCGGATGCCCGTGCAGCAGGAGCAGGCCGGGACCCGTACCGCCTTTGCGGTAGCTGATGTCCACGCCGTTGACGTGGCACTGGTCTTTCTGGAATCCGGCGAACATGGAATGACTCCTTGTGATGATTGCCTGCATCCTGGAATCACGCGGCGTTCGCGGCAAGGGGGAAAGCGTGGAGGGGTTGTTCATGAAGTGTGTAGGAGCTGGCTTGCCCGCAATGAAATCGACTCGGTATGCCGGATAGAACGAGTGGTCTGCATCGCAGGCAAGCGCCCACATTTGATCGCCATGGCCTCAGGTATTTCAGCCTTGCTTGAACATCTCCATGGCACGCTGGCGGATCTGCTCCTCGGTCAGGTTCTCCTTGCGCGTCGCGAGGAACCACAGGTGGCCGAACGGATCCTTCACGCTCGCGGAGCGGTCGCCGTAGAACTGGTCCTTCGGCTCCGACACCACCGTGGCGCCGGCGGCCACGGCTTGTTTGAATTGCGCGTCGACGTCGTTCACATACAGGTGCAAGCCGACACTGGTGTGTGCGTCGGGATTGCGCAGGGCCATCTCCGCGCAGGGTGTGCCGAGCATGATCGCCGAATCACCGATACGCAGCTCGGCATGCCCGACTTTGCCGTCGGGCATGTCCAGGCGCATGACCTGCGTGGCGCCGAAGGCTTTCTTGTAGAACTCGATGGCTTGCGCGGCGTTGTCGATGCCCATATAAGGCGTGACGCTGTGATAGCCCTCGGGAATGGGTTTAACGCTCATATCGTTCTCCTCAGGTGGTGGTTATGGAGGCACGGCCTCTTCACTATAGGCCACGTATCGCGGGGCCTGCGGGCAGCCGACGAGGTGTTCGCCAGGCAACAGTGAACGGGCAGATTGCTGCGCCATAAGCGCCGTCGCGACGCTTTTACAGGGCCAGGCCGTGTGTTTGCGGGCACGGCACAGAAGCTGCAATGCCTCAGGCAAACCATTCGCCCGAGAGCGTTGTATGTCTGTACTGCCTGTATCTGCCGATTACCCGATCCACAGCCCCCACGCCGAGTTGATTCGCGACGAAGCCCAGGCCATTGCCGTCGCCCACCGTGTCGCCGCGGTGTTGCTGGAGCAGGACGCCGAACGCGACCGCACGCGGCAGGTGCCCGCCGAGGTCGTCGACCTGTATTCCAACAGCGGCCTCTGGGGCATCAGCGTGCCGCGCGAGTTCGGTGGGGCGCAGGTGTCCTACGCGGTGCTGGCCCAGGTGATCGCGATTATTTCGGCGGCCGACCCGTCCCTGGGGCAGATCCCGCAGAACCATTACTGCCTGCTCGAAGATATCCGCTTGCAGGGCACGCCCGAGCAGCAGGCGCATTTCTTCGGCCTGGCACTGCAAGGCCATCGGTTTGCCAATGCGCTGTCGGAAACCGGCGGCAAGAATGTGCAGGACATCCAGGCGACGATCCGCCGCGAAGGCGACGGCTATGTGATCAACGGGCGCAAGGGTTATTGCACCGGTTCGCTGTATGCCCATTGGCTGGCGGTGCTGGCGCTCGACGAGCAGCAAAATGCCCAGTTGGCCTTTGTGCCGCGGGGGACCGAGGGGCTGGTTGTGGTGGATGACTGGGACAGCATGGGCCAGCGCACCACTTCCAGCGGCACGGTGCTGGCGCAGGACCTGCGGGTGCCGGCGTTCAATCTGTTTCCTACTCACAAGTCCTACGATTCACCGACTTTGGCCGGCCCGTTCGCACAGCTGACCACTGCCGCCATCGACGCCGGTATTGCCCGCGCCGCGCTGCGTGACACGGTCGCGTTCGTGCAGCAATTCGCGCGGCCGTGGATCGACGCCGGGGTGGAAAAAGCCAGCGAAGACCCGTTGACCATCATCCAGGTCGGCGCGCTGGATATTCGCCTGGAAGCCGCTGAGGCGCTGCTCGAACGTGCCGGTCGGGCCCTTGATGCCGCTCGCCCGGCACCGGATGAAGACTCTGTCGCCCACGCCTCCCTGGCCGTGGCCCGCGCCAAGGTCCTGACCACCGAAATCGCCATCGAAGCCAGTAACAAACTGTTCGAGCTCGGTGGCACGCGCTCCACCCTGAAAAAGCACAACTTCGACCGTCACTGGCGCAACGCGCGGGTCCACACGCTGCATGACCCGGTGCGCTGGAAATACCACGTGGTGGGCAACTGGCTGCTCAACGGCGCCAAGCCACCCCGCCACGATTGGTCGTGATGCATGGCTGAATTATTCAAGAACATCTACTGGGCCGATATCGGCCAGGCCTGCCTGGAAACCCTCAGCATGCTCACTGCGGCGCTGGGTTTTACCGTGCTGCTGGGCTTGCCACTGGGCGTGCTGCTGTTTCTCACCGGCAAGCGCCAGTTGCATGAAGCACTGGTCGTGTACCGGCTGCTGTCGGTGGTGGTCAACGTGCTGCGTTCGCTGCCGTTCATCATTTTGCTGATTGTGCTGATCCCGCTGACCACCTTGCTGGTCGGTACCTCCCTCGGCGTACCGGGCACCATCCCGCCGCTGGTGGTGGGTTGCACGCCGTTCTTTGCACGGCTGGTGGAAACCGCGCTGCGCGAAGTCGATCGCGGCGTGGTGGAGGCTACCCAATCGATGGGCGCCAGTACCTGGCAGGTGATTCGCCACACGCTGTTGCCGGAAGCCCGCGGTGGGCTGCTGGCGGCGGTGACCGTCACCGCGATTGTGCTGGTGGACTACACCGCCATGGCCGGGGTGATCGGTGGCGGAGGCCTGGGTGACCTGGCGATTCGCTATGGCTACCAGCGGTTCCAGACCGACGTGATGGTGGTCACCGTGGTGCTGTTGCTGGTGCTGGTCCAGGCACTGCAGATGACCGGTGATCGTTTGGTGGCGCGATACAGCCGCCGTTAATGCCTCTTACAAACTGCCTTTGGAGCACCCATGAAAAAGTCCCTGGCCATCTTGGCCGCTGTCCTGTCGATGAATGCCTTTGCCAATGAAAAGTTGATCGTGGGCGCCACACCCGTGCCTCACGCGGAGATCCTCGAGTTCGTCAAACCGGTGCTGGCCAAGGAGGGCGTGGACTTGCAGATCAAAGTCTTTACCGACTTCATCCAGCCCAACCAGCAGCTGGCGCTGAAGAACATCGACGCCAACTACTATCAGTACCGACCGTTTCTCGATGACTACAACAAGACCCGCCACACCGACCTGGTGCCGGTGGTCGGTGTGCATATCGAGCCGTTTGGCGCGTACTCGACGCGCATCAAGAACATCTCGGAACTGAAGGACGGCGCCACCGTGTCGATCCCCAACGACCCGGTCAACACCGGCCGCGCCCTGGTGCTGCTGGATGAGGCCGGGCTGATCAAGCTCAAGGACCCGAGCAACACCCTGAGCACCCCGCGTGATATCGCCGAGAACCCCAAGCACCTGAAGATTCGTGAGCTGGAAGGCGCCTTGCTGGCCCGCTCGGTCAGCCAGGTGGACCTGGCCTTCGTGTTCGCCAACTACGCGCTGGAAGCGGGGATTGATACCAACAGTGCGTTGATCGTCGAGAAGGGTAAATCTTTGTACGTCGAGTACCTGGTGGCGCGGCCGGACAACATCAACGATCCGCGCATCCAGAAGCTCGCCAAGGCGTTGAATTCCGATGAAGTGCGCCAGTTCATCCTGACGCGCTACAAAGGCCAGATCGCCCCGGGCTTCTAAGGATCAACACCGATCAAATGTGGGGGCTGGCCTGTGCGATAGCATCACCGCGGTGTGACTGGTTTACCGAGGTGCCTGCATCGCCGGCAAGCCGTGCTCCTGCAGGGTATGGGTGTGCAGGTCAGGATGCAGGGCTGGGTTCCAACAGTTGCGCCCCCGGCCCGTGCTCACCGAGCTGATCATCCTGATTGCGCAGCGGGCACGCCTCCAGCGACAGACACCCGCAACCAATACAACCACTGAGTTTGTCGCGCAGCAGCATCAGCTTGTTGATGCGCTCGTCCAGGTCTTGGCGCCACAGCGCCGACAAACGCTCCCAATCCTGTGCGTTGGGCGTGCGTCCATCCGGCAAGGTCTGCAAGGCTTCGCCAATGGTCGCCAGCGGAATCCCCAGGCGCTGGGCGATTTTGATCACCACCACGCGGCGCAATACATCGCGAGGGTAGCGCCGCTGGTTGCCGGCATTGCGATTGCTTTTGATCAGCCCCTTGGCCTCGTAGAAGTGCAGGGCCGTCACCGCCACGCCACTGCGCGCCGCCAGTTGACCGACGGTGAGTTGTTTGTTGAGCATGAAAAACTCCGAGACAACGCTTGACCTTGACTTAACTAGAGGTTTTACCCTGCGTGGCATCGAATCGCAAGATTCTGCCTACAGAGAAAGGGGAGTGTTCATGCAGGTATCAGAGAAAAATCGCAGCTTCACTCAAATGATCGAGTTTCACATCGAGCCCCGGCAGCAAGTTGCCCTGGTGGCCGCCTTGTCTACCCAAAGCGAGCGCCTGGCCCAAGGCCATGGCGGCTTTATCAATGCGAGTGTGCAGGTCAGCGACGATGGCCGGCGGGTGCTCAGCTATCTGCAATGGCGTTCGCGCGAAGACGGCGAGGCGGCGTTCAAATGCTTTGAGCACGGCGAGGAAGATTTCTGGACGCTGATCCGCGCCCACCAGGCCACGGCCGTGACCTTCGGTTCGTTCCAGGTGCTGCGCAGTTTCGAGCGCAGCCATGACAATGCCTTGCACTGCCGCCTAAATGGATAGGTGCAGCATTCGCTCGCCCTGGACGTTCTCCCCGGGGCGGCGCTTGTTCACCGCCAGTTCGCCGATCTTGATCAGGCGGGTGCGGGTGACGTTGCGGCTCAGGCCCAGCAGGTTGGCGGTGTGCACCTGGTTGTAATGGCTGAAGCGGTAGGCGGCGCGTAACAGCGCGTCTTCGACCTTTTCATGCAGAGCACCGGCCTGTTCTTCAAAGAGCTTTTGAAACGCCCGCTCCAGCAGGGCTTCGGCGCTGTTGTCGGTGCTGTGCTGGCTGTCGTCCTGGCGTTCGATGCGCATGTTCGACAGGCGCAGGTCGTCGCGCTCGATCACGCCGTTGCGGCAGATCAGCAGGGTGTGGTGAATCACGTTTTCCAGCTCGCGGATATTGCCTGGCCAGCTATAACTCTTGAGTTTGTGTTCGGCCTCGCGGCTGATGGTGATCGGGCCGTAGCCCAGGCGCTGGCTGTAGGCTTCGATAAAATGCCGGGTCAGCGGCAGGATGTCGCCCGGCCTTTCGCGCAATGGGCTGAGTTCGAGGCTGACCACGTCGAGACGGTAGTAGAGGTCTTCGCGGAAATGCCCGGCGTTGATGGCTTTTTCCAGCTGCACGTTGGTGGCCGCCAATACGCGTACATCAATCGGAATGCTCTTGCGCGAGCCCAGGCGCACCACTTCGCGCTCCTGCAGCACCCGCAGCAATTTGACCTGGATGGCCATCGGCAAGTCGCCGATTTCGTCCAGGAACAAGGTGCCGCCATCCGCCTCTTCGAACCAGCCGGCCTTGGCACTGAGGGCACCGGTGAAGGCGCCTTTTTCATGCCCGAACAACTCGGCTTCCACCAACGATTCAGAGAAGGCGCCGCAGTTCACCGCCACAAACGGCCGGTTACGCCGCGCGCTGAGGTTATGGATATGCCGCGCCACCAGCTCTTTACCGGTCCCGGTCTCGCCGATGATCAGCACACTGGCTTCGCTGGGCGCCACTTGCTGGATATGGTCGAGCAGCGCCTGGGATTTCGGGTCTTCGAAAACCTGGGCCGTGGCGCGGATCGAGGTCGCGAGGGCGGGCGAGGGCGGTAGGGTTAAAAGCTGCATGGGCACCTCTCTTAGGAATAGAACGTGGGAATCGGCAGGGACTGGTTCAACGCCCAGTCCCCCAGTTCGTGGAGTTTGTAGTCCACCGGATCGTGCAGGGTCTGCGTGCGCAGGTTGCGCCAATGGCGGTCCAGGCGCAGCGACGCGTGGGTGGAGCGCGCCCCGGTGACTTCAAACAGGCGGCTGCACAGGTCCAGGCCCTGGCGGGTGGCGGCGACTTTGGCGGTGGCGATGGCAATGGCCAGTTGGCCACGTTCGTTTTCCGTCAGGTTGGGGCCTTTGGCCCAGGCCTGGTCGAGCAACTCGGCGGCACGCTCCACCAGCAGGCGCACCCCCTCCAGGGCGACCCAGAACTCACCGTAGTGATGCAGCACGTAAGGGTCCTGGCGCACGTCCTCGGCTGAGGATTTGTGCCAGGAGCGGGTCTCGGTCAGTGTGTAGTTACGCGCTTCTTCGAAGGCGCCTTCGGCAATCCCGAGAAACATATGCGTGAAAGTCAGCTGCGCGATCAACGGGCGCAGGCAGGCGAAGGGCGTGCTCAACGGGCCCGGGTCGAGCAGCAACTCCGATTCCTCGACGCGTACGCGTTCGAAGCTGGCGCTGCCGCTGTCGGTCTGGCGCTGGCCGATATTGTTCCAGTCGTTGTGCAGGGTGATACCACTGCGGCCGCTGGGAATTGCGGCGATCAGCAGTTTGCCGCCGGCGCTTTCATCCACAGCCGAGGCGATCAGCATTTCCGAGTCGCTGGCGCCGGAGCAGAAACTCTTTTTGCCGGAGAACTCGCGCCAGCCGCCGAAATCCTTGACCACGGTGCGGGTGTCCAGCGGGTTGAGGGCGTTGCCCCAGAACCAGTTCTTGCGCGCGGTCTGTTCGAACCACGGCTGCCATTGGTCCGGTCGCGAAAACAGGCGCACGGTGGCGAGCATCAGGTGGTGGAAGCCGAAGACATGGGCGATGGAGCTGTCGACCTTGGCGAATTCGCGCACGATGCCCAGGGTGTCGCTCCAGCGAGCGCCGAGGCCGCCGTACTGCGTGGGAATGCTCAGGGCCAGCAGGCCGCTGTGGCGCAGGGCGTCGCGTTCGGCCTTGGGCGTACCGCCGCGTTCGTCGCGCTCGACGGCGGTGAGGGCGAATTCGGCGGCCAGCAGTCTGGCGGTCTGCAGCGGTGATGGCAGGACGCTGTGGGGTTTGGCTGTCACGCGGGGTTCCTCAATGTCTATTTCGCAATGAAGGCTAAATGTGGGAGCGGGCTTGCTGTGGCGAGGGAACGGGTTCCCGTTCGACTGCCTAGCAGTCGCCAGCTTTTGGTGGCGCTTCGCACCCCGGCGGGAGCAAACTCCCTCGCCACATAAGCTCCGTTCCTACATAAAGCCGATCTCACTGCACTCAGGCCTTGGTGGTGGGCAGTACATCGTTGGCAATCATTTCGCCGAACGGGCCAGTGAGGTTGGTGACGCCACGTCCGGCAAGGCTGGCGTAGGGCTCCGGCAGCAGCGGGAACACCAGCTCGGCAAACCGGTAGGCTTCTTCCAGGTGCGGGTAGCCAGAGAAGATGAAGCTCTCGATGCCCAGGTCCGCGTATTCCTTGATGCGTTCGGCCACTTGCTGCGGGTTGCCAACCAGCGCGGTGCCGGCGCCGCCACGCACCAGGCCGACGCCCGCCCACAGGTTGGGGGCGATTTCCAGGTTGTCGCGGCGCCCGTCATGCAAGGCGGCCATGCGGCGCTGGCCTTCGGAATCAAAGCGCGAGAAGGATTTTTGCGCGGCGGCGATGGTGTCGTCGCTGATGTGCTCGATCAGTTTGTCGGCGGCTTTCCAGGCGTCTTCTTCGGTCTCGCGCACGATCACGTGCAGGCGGATGCCGAACTTCACGGTACGCCCGTGACGGGCGGCGCGTTCGCGTACATCCGCGAGTTTTTCGGCGACGGCGGCGGGCGGTTCGCCCCAGGTCAGGTACACGTCCACCTGTTCGGCAGCGAGGTCGTGGGCCGCGTCCGAAGAACCGCCGAAGTAAAGCGGCGGATAAGGCTTCTGCACCGGTGGGTAAAGTGCCTTGGCATTCTGCACACGCAAGTGCTTGCCTTCGAAATCTACCGATTCGCCCTGCAACACGCGTCGCCAGATCTGTAGGAACTCGTCAGAGACTTCGTAGCGTTCGCTATGGTCGAGGAAGCTGCCGTCGCCGCGGTTTTCGTCGGGGTCGCCGCCGGTCACCACGTTGATCAGCAAGCGACCATTGGAAAGGCGATCCAGGGTGGCAGCCATGCGCGCGGAGACCGTGGGCGAGATGATGCCCGGACGAATGGCCACCAGATACCGCAGGCGTTCGGTCAGCGGCACCAGCGCCGAGGCGATCACCCAGGAGTCTTCGCACGAGCGGCCGGTAGGAATCAGCACGCCGTGGTAACCCAGGCTGTCAGCGGCCTGGGCGACCTGCTTGAGGTAATTGAGGGTGACTGGCCGTGCACCTTGGGTGGTGCCCAGGTAATGGCCATCGCCGTGAGTGGGCAGAAACCAGAAAACATCCATGACAAATCCTTACGCGATTTTCAGCAGAGAAGGGGAATGCGCCGCGAACAATGGCGCTGCTCGTTCTGCCGCCAGTTGAATACGGGCTTTCAGGAGCTCACTGGTTATTTGGTAGTCGGTGAAGTCAGCTTCGGTGGCGTACACGCCGATTGGCAGGGTCAATGCCTGGAAGAAGCTGAACAGCGGGCGCAACTGATGATCGAGCACCAGCGCATGGCGTTCGCTGCCGCCGGTGGCGGCGAGCAACACCGGGGTGTTGATCAGCGCGTTGAGGTCGACCAGGTCGAACAGGTGCTTGAGCAGGCCAGGGTAGGAGCCGCGATAGACCGGCGCCGCGACGATCAGCAGATCTGCCTGTTCAATCGCCAACAGTTGCGTTTCGACCTCGGCCGGCAACTCATCGCGCGACAGTGCACCGCCGAGTGGCCGGGCAATGTCGCCCAGTTCGATCAGGTGGGTCTGGATCGGCAGCAAGGTGGCCAGTTCGGCCAGTACCGCCTGGGTCAACACGAGGGTACGGGACGGGCGCCAGGTTCCGCCGGAGACGGCAACGACATTCAGGGGACGGGTCATGAACAGTTCCTTTATCAACAGTGGTTCATAGCAGGTGTGTGCAACGTGTTGAGCAAGAGCTGTACCAACGGGTGCAAGCCTTGATTGGCGCGGGCTGCGGCCTTGCGGGTGAAAACGGCTGCTGTTGTCTGATTGGTGATTTGTTGAATGACTGTTGCCGGGGCAACAGTTGCGTGGCGAACAGTGTCGGGCAGCTGAGAGCCATTTATAGAGGGTTACATTTATTCCGTAAATGAACGTATTTCCATATTTATAGATTTTTGTGGAATATGAGGGGGCCGCTATCGCAAGTGCCTTGGCGGTTGATAGCGACTATCACGGACGATGATTTTTCACCGGCAAAGGGCGGGAGTAGCCTGTGTTCATTGACTCGAAACTACCTTTGCAGGGCCGCCGCCATGAACCGATTCCTCGCTGTTTGCTTACTCGTCGTTGCCTCAGTCCTCGCCGGATGTGCGACCCATGCTTCGCCCGAATTACGGCCTTACACCGCAGAAGAAACCAAACAGTTGGCCCTGGAGGCGCTGAGTCGTCGTGGCTTGTCGTTTGATGAATACCAACAGCAGCGCGCCGCACTGACCGGCCAGCCACAGAAATCCTTTGGCTTCGATCACCAGGGCGAAATGAATGCCGAACGCAGCGTGACATTGCATGGTCGTCCCAGTTGAGCCCGCGCTTAGCAGCAAAAAGCCCGAGGATTCCCTTAAGGAACCTCGGGCTTTTTGTTTGCCATGCGGGGACTTCAGCCTGTTAAGCTGAATTTCAGGAGCGTTCCTACGCACATTTAAATAAAGTGGCCCTTCTTCAATGGCATTTGATCCGGTAAACCTGACGACCTCTGTTCCGGCTGATGCCCCTGAGACGCTGTTCTCGGGAACCTGTTTTGCGAGTCTTAATTGTCATGAATAAACGTCCGCTGTATTTCGACTATGCCGCCACCACCCCGGTGGATGAGCGGGTCATCCAGGTGATGGTCGAGTGTCTGGGCTTCAACGCCAATTTCGGTAACCCCGCGTCCAGCTCCCACGCGTTCGGCCAGGCGGCCCGGCAAACGGTCGAGCAGGCGCGCCGCCAGGTGGCGGAACTGGTCGGTGCCCAACCTGAGCAAATCGTCTGGACCTCCGGCGCCACCGAATCCAACAACCTCGCCATCAAGGGCGTGGCCCAGGCGCGGGGCGTGGCAGGCGGGCATATCATCACCAGCCAGATCGAACACAAGGCCACCCTGGACACCGCCCGGCAATTGCAGGAAGCCGGCGTGGCCGTGACCTACCTGGTGCCGGACGCGCAGGGCCTGATCAGTGCCGATGCAGTGAGCCAGGCGCTGCGCGAGGACACCTTCCTGGTGTCGCTGATGCTGGTCAACAACGAACTGGGCACCGTCAACGACATCCCGGCCATCGGCGCCCGCGTGCGTGAACATGGGGCGTTGTTGCACGTGGACGCAGCGCAGGGCGCAGGCAAGGTAGCGATCGACCTGGCCGAGTGGCCGGTGGATTTGATGTCGTTTTCCGCACACAAGCTGTATGGCCCCAAGGGTATCGGCGCGCTGTATGTGGGGCCGCGCGCGCAGCAGAAGGTGCTGGCGCAGATCCACGGCGGTGGTCACGAAGGCGGATTGCGTTCCGGCACGCTGGCCACGCACCAGATCGCAGGCATGGGCACGGCGTTCGCCCTGGCGGCGGCATCGTTTACCGAAGAACAGGCGCTGATTGTGGCGTTGCGCCAGCGGCTGCTGGATCAGCTGGCGTCAATCGCCGGCGTGCGCCTCAACGGCAGTCCGACCCAACGTATTCCGCACACCCTCAGCCTCACGTTTGGCGAAGGTGAATTCAATGCGGCGGCGCTGAGCGCGGGCATCGCGTTTTCTGCCACCTCGGCCTGTAACTCGGCGAGCAACGCGCCCTCCCATGTGCTGCTGGCGCTGGGCCATGACGCGCGCAGCGCCGGCCGAACGATTCGCTTGAGCCTGGGCCGGTTTACCACCGAGCAGGACATCGATCAGGCCGTGCAGTTGATCAAGGCCGCACTCGCCAGCGCACCGGCGTTCTGGGCGGTCTGAATTTATCCATTCGCAACACATAACAATTATTCGTGGTTAGCAGGAGACACAATGAGCACGCAGCCTTTGACCCATGGAACGGTTCCCCAGCGCCTGGCGCATACCCGTGAACTGATGAGCCGCGAGGGCATTCACGCCCTGCTGGTGCCGTCGGCGGATCCGCATCTGTCTGAATACTTGCCGGGTTACTGGCAGGGACGCCAATGGTTGTCGGGGTTCCATGGCTCGGTGGGAACGCTGATTGTGACCGCGGACTTTGCCGGCGTCTGGGCGGACAGCCGCTATTGGGAACAGGCCACCAAGGAACTCAAGGGCAGCGGCATCGAATTGGTGAAGCTGCAACCGGGCCAGCCTGGTCCATTGGAGTGGCTGGCGGAGCAAACCCCGGAAGGTGGTGTGGTGGCGGTGGACGGCGCGGTGATGGCGGTGGCGTCAGCACGGACCCTGGGCGGCAAGCTGGCCGAGCGCGGCGCAACGCTGCGTACCGACATCGACCTGCTCGATGAAGTCTGGCAAGATCGCCCGGCGCTGCCGAACCAGCCGATCTATCAACACCTGCCGCCGCAGGCCACGGTGAGCCGCGGTGAGAAACTCGCCGCGCTGCGTGCCAGCTTGAAGGAGAAGGGCGCCGACTGGCACTTCATCGCCACCCTGGATGATATTGCCTGGCTGTTCAACTTGCGCGGCGGTGACGTTTCGTTCAACCCGGTGTTTGTATCCTTTGCGTTGATCAATCAACAACAGGCCACCTTGTTCGTGGCGCTGAGCAAGGTCGATGCCGAACTGCGAGCGGTGCTGGAGCAGGACGGCGTGACCCTGCGTGACTACAGCGAAGTGGCTGATGCACTGCGCGCCGTGCCGTCGGGTGCCAGTGTGCAGGTCGATCCCGCGCGTGTAACCGCAGGCTTGCTGGAAAACCTGGACGCTGGCGTCAAGCTGGTCGAAGGGCTCAACCCGACCACGCTGGCCAAGTCGCGCAAGAGCCTGGCCGACGCGGAACACATCCGCCAGGCCATGGAGCAGGACGGCGCAGCGCTGTGCGAGTTTTTCGCCTGGCTGGACAGCGCGCTGGGGCGCGAACGCATCACTGAACTGACCATTGACGAACACCTGACCGCCGCGCGTAGCCGTCGCCCGGGTTATGTGTCGCTGAGTTTCAATACTATCGCCGCGTATAACGCCAATGGTGCGATGCCGCATTACCACGCGACTGAAGAAGAGCACGCGCTGATCGAAGGCGATGGTTTGCTGTTGATCGATTCGGGTGGCCAGTACCTGGGTGGCACCACCGATATCACGCGGATGGTGCCTATCGGTACACCCAGCGAAGAACAAAAGCGCGATTGCACCCGCGTGTTGAAAGGGGTGATTGCCCTGTCCCGTGCGCATTTTCCCAAGGGCATTCTGTCGCCGCTGCTGGATTCGATTGCGCGTGCGCCGATCTGGGCTGAAGGCGTGGACTACGGCCACGGTACCGGGCACGGCGTGGGTTATTTCCTCAACGTGCACGAAGGTCCGCAAGTGATCGCCTACCAGGCGGCCACGGCGCCGCAAACCGCGATGCAACCGGGCATGATCACCTCGATTGAGCCGGGTACTTATCGTCCGGGACGTTGGGGCGTGCGGATCGAGAACCTGGTGTTGAACCGTGAAGCGGGCAAGACCGAGTTCGGTGAGTTCCTCAAGTTCGAAACCCTGACCTTGTGCCCGATCGATACTCGTTGCCTGGAGCCGTCGCTGCTGACGGCGGATGAGCGTGAGTGGTTCAACGGCTACCACAGCGAGGTGCGCGAGCGCCTGAGCCCGTTGCTCAATGGCGCGGCACTCGAGTGGTTACAGGTGCATACCGCGGCTATTTGATCGGTTGCAGTCCAGGCGCCCGGCCAAGGCGTCGGCTATGTAGTCGACTAACGCCTTGATCCGGGCGAATGGCGCCGATTGGGCGGGGGCGCTTGGCGATCGAGATTCAACTCAAGGCTTCGCGCACAAACTCCAGACGGTCCTGGCCGAAAAATAGCTGGTTGCCTACAAACAGGCTGGGCGCACCGAACACGCCGCGTTGAACGGCTTGCTCGGTTTTGGCCTTGAGGGCGGCTTTCACGCTTTCGTCATTGGCCAAGGCCAGTATCTCCTGCGGCTCAAAGCCGTGTTCGCTGAGCACCGTCACCACGACGGCGGGATCTCCCAAGTGGCGACCCTCTGCCCACAGCGCGCGAAACAGGCAACCCACCAAATCGTCGAAGCGTTCGGGCTGGTGCAGTTGCACGCCGGTGACAGCGCGCATCAGCACCAGGGTATTGATGGGAAAGTGCGGGTTGAACTTGAGCGTGACGTTGTAGCGTTGGGCGTAACGAGCCAGGTCGTCGAACATATAGCGTCCCTTGGCGGGGACGGTGATCGGCGAGGCGTTACCGGTGGCCTTGAACACGCCGCCCAATAACATCGGTTGATACACCAACTCTGCGCCGGTTGCTGCGCACAGGGCCGGGAGCTGGGTGTAGGCTAGGTAGGTGGCAGGGCTGCCGAGATCAAAGAAGAACTCCAGGGTTTTACTCATGGTCGCTGCTCGCTGATTATTGTTGTGGGGGCGTGCTTACCAGGGTTCATTCCAGGGGCGCAGGTCCAGCTCGAACGTCCAGGCGTCGCGCGGTTGGCTGTGCAGGAACCAATAGTTGTCGGCGATGTGCTCGGGGTTGAGAATGCCGTCCTGATCCTTGAGCGCGTATTTCTGCGGGAAATTGTCGCGAATGAAGTCTGTGTCGATGGCGCCATCAACCACGATATGAGCGACATGGATATTCATCGGCCCCAGCTCCCGCGCCATGCTTTGCGCAAGTGCGCGGATCCCGTGCTTTGCTCCTGCAAATGCGGCAAAGCCGGCGGCCCCGCGCAGGCCGGCAGTCGCGCCGGTGAACAGGATGGTGCCGCGATGGCGGGTGACCATGCGCTTGGCCACCTCACGTGCATTGAGGAACCCGGAGAAACAGGCCATTTCCCAGATCTTGAAATACTTGCGCGCGGTTTCTTCAAGGATGCTGCAGGGCACATTGGCGCCGATGTTGAAAACGAAGGCCTCAATCGGGCCCAGTTGCGTTTCAATCTGTTCGATCAGCGCGATCACGTCTTCTTCTTTTCGTGCATCGCACGCAAAGCCATGCGCTTCGCCACCGGCTGCCTGGATGCTATCGACCAGAGGCTGCAATTTGTCGGCGGTGCGGCGGGTGACACAGGCGACGTAGCCTTCGCGGGCAAAGCGCTTGGCAATGGCACCACCGGTTGCGTCTCCGGCGCCGACTACCAATACGATTTTCTTGTTATGCGTCATGGGAACTCCGTTGGCTCGAATGTCGAACAGGAGTCTAGCCGCAGTGTCGCAAAAGGTCGGGTGGGTAGTGGGTGTTTGATATGAGCAGTCGGAGGGAGACTGCTCGGTCAATCACTTGCAAATGACGATCATGCTCCGGCTGGTGTAGCCCGCAGGGTTGAGGCCGAAGGGGTAATCCCCAGGTTCCTCTGAATTGTCACCGGACTTGGCGATCACCCGGTAGCCCTTGGCTCCGCACGAGTTGGTTGCGCTGGTGTAGCACTGGTCCCAGGAGGAAGACAGTCCGGAACAGTTGATATGCAGCCCTTTTTTGCCCCGCTTCACTTCTGTCTTGGTGGTCGCGGCACAGCCACCGATGGCCACGACCATTAACAGTATCAAAATTCGCTTCATTCCTATCCTTAATAGCCGCTTCCGCAATGCTTGAAGCCGGCTCTACTCGCTCTCGAGTCTAGCGTTCGTGCTGTCCCTGTCGACGTTCTCCATGAATGACATTCGTTTACGGCTTAAACATGGCTTAAATGAGCGGTAAATGCCAGAGCTACATTCAAAGAAGCGTCAATCCGCTGGAACCAGCGGCTTTGACTCCTTGCGCATCGTCACGGTGGCACCCACGGAGGCCAGGATGATGCAGGTGATGGCCAGCCATTGCGCCAAGGTCAGGTGCTCGTGCAGGAAGAGCAGGCCGGAAAGCGCGCCGAATGCGGGTTCGATGCTCATGAGCGTGCCGAAGGTGCGGGCGGGGAGGCGGGTGAGCGCGACCATCTCCAGGGTGTAAGGCAGGGCGGTGGACAGAATGGCGACGCCGATGGCGACAGGGATCAGGGCCGGGGTCAGCAATGCAGCACCCGCGTGCACAATGCCGATAGGTGCCACAAACAAGGCGGCGATCATCACGCCGAGGGCGGCGGTCTGTACGCCATTGTCATTGCCTGCCTTCTGGCCGAACAGAATATAGAGGGCCCAGCAGACACCCGCCCCCAGAGCGTAGGCTGCGCCGAGCAAGTCGATGCCGCTGCTGGCGTCCCCCACGGGAATCAACAAGAGCAGGCCGATGACCGCGAGGGCAATCCAGAGGAAATCCACCGCTCTGCGCGATGCGTAAATCGCTACTGCCAGCGGTCCGGTGAATTCCAGGGCAACGGCAATCCCCAGGGGTACGCTGCGCAATGACATATAGAAGAGGAAGTTCATGCCACCCAGGGCCATCCCGTAGACGATCACCGTGCGCAGGGACTTGGCGGTCAGCTTGGCGCGCCACGGGCGTAAGAGAAGCAGCATGATCACGCTGGCGAAAATCAGGCGCAGGGTGGTCGTGCCCTGGGCGCCAACAATTGGAAACATGCTCTTGGCCAGCGAGGCGCCGGACTGGATGGAAGCCATGGCGATCAACAGCAGGCCGACAGGAAACAATGCCGAGGCCAGGCTGCGGGGAGAGGTGGTCATTGGGGATGTTCGTCCGAGGTCGTATTAAGAGAAGCGCAAGCAGCTATGATGCTTAAGTGTTGAGGGTTGAGCAATATATTGCTCAATTATTCCGCTGAGGACCTCTATATAGCCTCAAACCGGAGGTTTCCCGGCTTGTTGATAGAAAATTCAAATTAAGGGTTGACGGCAGATTCTGGAAGTCTATAATTCGCCCCACTTCCGGCGCAGTCGAAACGGAAAACTCCTTGGTAAACAAAGAGTTACGCGAGATTCGACAGCGACTTGCTTCAGTTCATCGAAGCCCAGAAGGAGTTGGTAGAGCAGTGTTGTTTGGCTCTATTAACGTTTCGATCTTCTCGGTCGAAAGCGGAGAAAAAGAGGTGTTGACAGCAGCGTGTAACGCTGTAGAATTCGCCTCCCGCTAACGAGAGATCGGAAGCGCAAGTGGTTGAAGTGGTTGAAGTTGTTGAAGAAATCTTCGAAAACTTCTGAAAATAATCACTTGACAGCAAATGAGGCTGCTGTAGAATGCGCGCCTCGGTTGAGACGAAAGATCTTAACCAACCGCTCTTTAACAACTGAATCAAGCAATTCGTGTGGGTGCTTGTGGAGTCAGACTGATAGTCAACAAGATTATCAGCATCACAAGTTACTCCGCGAGAAATCAAAGATGTAACCAACGATTGCTGAGCCAAGTTTAGGGTTTCTTAAAAACCCAAAGATGTTTGAACTGAAGAGTTTGATCATGGCTCAGATTGAACGCTGGCGGCAGGCCTAACACATGCAAGTCGAGCGGTAGAGAGAAGCTTGCTTCTCTTGAGAGCGGCGGACGGGTGAGTAATGCCTAGGAATCTGCCTGGTAGTGGGGGATAACGTTCGGAAACGGACGCTAATACCGCATACGTCCTACGGGAGAAAGCAGGGGACCTTCGGGCCTTGCGCTATCAGATGAGCCTAGGTCGGATTAGCTAGTTGGTGGGGTAATGGCTCACCAAGGCGACGATCCGTAACTGGTCTGAGAGGATGATCAGTCACACTGGAACTGAGACACGGTCCAGACTCCTACGGGAGGCAGCAGTGGGGAATATTGGACAATGGGCGAAAGCCTGATCCAGCCATGCCGCGTGTGTGAAGAAGGTCTTCGGATTGTAAAGCACTTTAAGTTGGGAGGAAGGGCAGTTGCCTAATACGTAACTGTTTTGACGTTACCGACAGAATAAGCACCGGCTAACTCTGTGCCAGCAGCCGCGGTAATACAGAGGGTGCAAGCGTTAATCGGAATTACTGGGCGTAAAGCGCGCGTAGGTGGTTTGTTAAGTTGGATGTGAAATCCCCGGGCTCAACCTGGGAACTGCATTCAAAACTGACTGACTAGAGTATGGTAGAGGGTGGTGGAATTTCCTGTGTAGCGGTGAAATGCGTAGATATAGGAAGGAACACCAGTGGCGAAGGCGACCACCTGGACTGATACTGACACTGAGGTGCGAAAGCGTGGGGAGCAAACAGGATTAGATACCCTGGTAGTCCACGCCGTAAACGATGTCAACTAGCCGTTGGGAGCCTTGAGCTCTTAGTGGCGCAGCTAACGCATTAAGTTGACCGCCTGGGGAGTACGGCCGCAAGGTTAAAACTCAAATGAATTGACGGGGGCCCGCACAAGCGGTGGAGCATGTGGTTTAATTCGAAGCAACGCGAAGAACCTTACCAGGCCTTGACATCCAATGAACTTTCTAGAGATAGATTGGTGCCTTCGGGAACATTGAGACAGGTGCTGCATGGCTGTCGTCAGCTCGTGTCGTGAGATGTTGGGTTAAGTCCCGTAACGAGCGCAACCCTTGTCCTTAGTTACCAGCACGTAATGGTGGGCACTCTAAGGAGACTGCCGGTGACAAACCGGAGGAAGGTGGGGATGACGTCAAGTCATCATGGCCCTTACGGCCTGGGCTACACACGTGCTACAATGGTCGGTACAGAGGGTTGCCAAGCCGCGAGGTGGAGCTAATCCCATAAAACCGATCGTAGTCCGGATCGCAGTCTGCAACTCGACTGCGTGAAGTCGGAATCGCTAGTAATCGCGAATCAGAATGTCGCGGTGAATACGTTCCCGGGCCTTGTACACACCGCCCGTCACACCATGGGAGTGGGTTGCACCAGAAGTAGCTAGTCTAACCTTCGGGAGGACGGTTACCACGGTGTGATTCATGACTGGGGTGAAGTCGTAACAAGGTAGCCGTAGGGGAACCTGCGGCTGGATCACCTCCTTAATCGACGACATCAGCTGCTCCATAAGTTCCCACACGAATTGCTTGATTCATTGAAGAAGACGATA
>NZ_MAUE01000009.1 GCF_001702265.1 Pseudomonas aylmerensis | reverse complement strand
GACCTCATTGTGCCCCCTGGGATTTCTGCGGCTGATGACCTCATTGTGCCCCCTGGAATTTCTGGGCTGATGAACTCATTGTGACCACTGGAATTTCTGGGGCTGATGACCTCATTGTGATCTCTGGAATTTCTGGGGCTGATGAACTCATTGTGACCCTGGGTTTTCTGGGGCTGATGAACTCATTGTGACCCTGGGTTTTCTGGGGCTGATGAACTCATCGTGACCACTGGAATTTCTGGGGCTGATGAACTCATTGTGGCGAGCGGGCTTGCCCCGCGTTGGGCTGCGAAGCGGCCCCAGAACCTGACACCGAGGATTGCCTGACACACTGCATTCTGCTGGATTGGGGCTGCTGCGCAGCCCAACGCGGGGCAAGCCCGCTCACCACAATTGAAAACCCAGCAGCCATATAAAGTTCAGCTGCCTCAACAACCCCACCAGGCACATAAAGTCGGCCAGGCAACCACCACAACCCTCAAACAGTCGTGTCCCGCGTTGCCAGGGTCACCCAATAGCGGGTGCGTGAGTGCAGCTCCAGCCCCAGCGTCGAAGCCAGCAGGCTGAGGATGCGGTCGGTGTCGTCGAGGCGGAAACTGCCGGTGACCCGCAGCGATTCCAGGCTCGGATCCCAACGCAATACACCCGGGCGATAGCGCTCCAGTTCACGCAGGAAATCCCCCAGCGCCTGGTTCTGTGCCGTCAGCACGCCGTCGCGCCAGCCCAGTTGCAGCACATCGAACGGCGCCCAGGCACCCAGCCCGCTGACTTGCAGAGACGCTTGTTGACCGCCTTGCAGCGTCGCCAATTGCCCTTTCAGGTCGCGTACCTGCACCGCCCCCTTGAGCACCGAGACCCGGCAGCCGGAAGCCAGTTGCCGCACACACACCTCGGCCTGGCTGACGCGCAATTGGCCATAGCGGGTGTCCACGGTCAGCGCTGCCGTACCCGGCACCGTCAGCGCCAGTTCGCCGTCGACCAGGGTCACGCGGCGTTGCGCCACGTCCACTGCCGTCGCGGTGTTGAGCTGCAGGCTGGCGCCGTCCGCCAGTGGCAGGCGCTTGCGCTCGCCGGTGGCGGTGCGCAGGTCGGCACGCCAGGCGTCGAGGGGCAACTGGCGGCTGATCAGCCAGGCCGCCGGCACCAGCGCCGCCACACCCAAAGCGCGCTTGAGAACGGCGCGACGCCCCGGTTGCGGGCGGTCGAGGCTGGCCATGGCCAGTGCCTGGGGCAAGTCACTGAAGCGCTGGCGCAGGCTTTGCGCGCGCTGCCAGGTCTGTTCGTGCTGGGGATGACTGTCGCGCCAGTGCTGCAGGGCCGCGTGATCACGCTCGGTGGCGGCGCCGGATTCCAGCAGTGCCAGCCACTGGGCGGCCGCACGCGCGACGTCACGGTTCACAGCTCCACCAGCAGGCAATGTTCATAGGCCTGGGCCATGTAGCGCTTCACGGTGCGCTCGGACACTGCCAGGCGCTTGGCAATCTCGCGATATCCCAGGCCTTCGAGCTGGCTCCACAAGAACGCGCGGCGGACCACGGCCGGCAAGCCATCGAGCAATTCATCCAGGGCCTGCAGGGTTTCCAGCACCAGCCAGCGTTGTTCGGGCGACGGTACACAGGCTTCGGGCAAGGTGGCCAGGGCATTCAGGTAGGCCTGTTCGAGGCTGCGGCGCTGATGAAAATTCACCAGCAGGCGCTTGCCGACGGTCACCAGGTAAGCCCGCGGTTCCTGCATCTGCGCGATCGGCTGGGCACTCGCAAGCACCCGCAGGAACGTGTCCTGGCTCAGGTCGGCCGCATCCCAGGCATTGCCCAGGCGCCGCCGCAGCCAGCTTTCCAGCCAACTGCGATGCTCGCGGTACAGGCACGACAAAGTCAGTTCGGGGGCGTGCGTAGGGACAACAGCATCATTCATGGCGAGCAACCTGCACGGGCGCGATTATGTCTCAAATGAGATTCATTCTAATTAATATCCCGCCGCGACACCACGATCTTTTCAACCTCGCGTTTATACCGGTACCTCGGCGTCGAACACCTGCCCGCGCCCAATCACGCTGGCAGGCGCCAACACCGCCCCCGGGGCCAGCACTGCATTGGCACCGATGCGGCACTGGTCACCGAGCAACGCGCCGAACTTATCGCACCCGGTGCGCTGCAACAGGCCTGCGACGCGCACCTGCACTTCCTTGTCGTCGCGCTCGTTGCGGTAGTTGGCGACGATACTGCCCGCTTCCAGGTTGATACCGTGGCCGAGCACCGAATCGCCGACAAAGTTGAAGTGCGCCAGCTTGCTGCCGCTGAACACGAAGGAAGTTTTCAACTCGGCGCCCGGGCCGATGATGCAGTGCGCATCCAGCCAGCACCCACCGCGCAGGAGCGCGCCGCTGGCGATAAAGCAATCGGCGCCAATGATCAGCGGCGGCTTGAGCAAGGCGCCCGGTTCGACAATGGCACTGCGGTGGATAGCAATTTCGCCTTGCACGCTGTAGTCGTCAGCCGGCAGGTCGGCCAGCAGCTGGCGAACCACCGCAGGTGCCTGGGTCACCAGCGCCCAGGGCGACAGGTCGGCCCAGGGTGCCAGTGCGGAGCGGGAAATATCGGCGATGTAATCGGTCAGTCGGATCAATGTCGAGCCCTCTACAGATCAGAGAAGCTCGAAACGCTAACACCCGGTTTACTGGCCGTCGAGCAGCGCAGGCTTGCCCAGTTCGCCGATCTTCTCCAGCCGCGCGCGCACGATATTGCGGCTGATATTGAGCAGCCGCCCGGTCTGCAACTGGTTGCCGTGGCAGTAGCGGTACGCCGCGCGAAAGATCGTCTCTTCGATGTGTTCGTAGAGGTCTGGAATGTTTTGCTCGAACAGCGCGTTGAGTGCGCTCTCCAGGTCGACCGGGCCGCTGATGGCCGGCGGCGCATGGTTGGCTTCGTCCTGGCGAATGCCCGACGAACGCATGTCCACCAAGTGCAGATCGGCCGGTTGCACACGCTGGTTGCGGCACACCAGCAAGGCGTGGTGAATGGCGTTTTCCAGCTCGCGGATATTCCCCGGCCAGCTGTGTTCGAGCATTTTGCGCTCGGCCTCCAGGCTCAGGCTGGCGCGGTTGTAGCCCAGGCGCTGGCAGTGCTCTTCAAGAAAGAATTCGGCCAGCGGCAGGATGTCACCGGGGCGTTCGCGCAGCGGTGGCAGGCGGATCGTCGCGACGTGCAGACGGTAGAATAAATCCTCACGAAAATGCCCCGCCACTACCGCGTCCGCGAGGTTGACGTTGGTCGCCGCCACCAGCCGCACGTTGATCGGGATGGGCGTTCGCGACCCCAGGCGCACCACCTCGCGCTCTTGCAGCACGCGCAGCAATTTCACCTGCATGTTCAGTGGCAGGTCGCCGATTTCATCGAGGAACAATGTGCCGCCGTTCGCCGCTTCAAACCAGCCAGCCTTGTGCGTGGTAGCGCCGGTGAACGCGCCCTTTTCATGGCCGAACAGTTCGCTCTCCACCAGGGTTTCGGCGAAGGCACCGCAGTTCACCGCGACAAAGGGCTCGCGTCCGCGTCGACTCAAATTGTGAATATGCCGCGCGACCAATTCCTTGCCGGTGCCCGTCTCGCCAATGATCAAGGTGTTGGCCTCGCTGGGCGCGAGGCGCTCGATACGCGCCAGCAGTTCCTGCGAGCGCGGGTCCTTGAAGACCAGCACGGTGGCACGCACCGACTTGGTCAATTCACGGGCGTTGGGATGGGTGATCAGCGACATGGTGCATTCCTGGCAGTAAAAGCGCGTGCTCAATAGTGCATGAAGTTTTCTAGACCATTTAATTATTAATTAATATTTATATATTCCCTGATCGAATATACCAACAGCGACACCTGGCACTGCTGCTGGAGCAGCAACCGGCCAGCACTTGCGTGTTCGCCCATCAGCAACCAGCCTTTCGAGCCACCTTTGGACGAAACCCTGCAGGCCTTGCAGCACGCGGGCTAGAGCGCTTTTTTCGCTGGCTGGCATGCAATCTGCTCTCTCCCTCCCAACACGATCTCCGTGCAGGAGCCGACGTGCTGGCGATAGCGTCTTTTCAGGCGCTGCAAGGCTCAAGAGCCTCATCGCCGGCCAGCCGGCTCCTACCGGGGTTGTCAATTCAGGTAGGGAGAACGCCCATGAAAAACCTCTGGCGCAAGACCATCGCGGCGCTGTTCGGGGTACTTGCAATCAGCACCGTCCACGCCGCTCCGACCTCGGTGAAAATCGCCATCGTCGCCTACACCCAAGGCGGTAAACCGGTGTTTGGTGGCATCGCCGGGCGCGTGATCGAGGAGGGCTGGCTTGAAGCGCAACTGCGCGAGCGCGGGGTCAAGCTGGAATGGATCGCCCTGCCCCACGCCGGCGCCGGCCCACAGATCAACGAGGGCTTCAGCAACAACAGCCTGGATTTCGCCGTGCGCGGCGACCTGCCTTCCGTCATCGCCGGTGCCGGCGGTGTGCCGGGCAAGCTGATCGTGCCCGGGGGCAGCGGCAACAACATCTACCTGGTGGTGCCCGAAGGCTCCAGCGCCAAGACCATCGAAGACCTCAAGGGCAAGCGCCTGGCGCTGCACCGTGGCCGTCCCTGGGAGTTCGCCTTCAGCAACTTCCTGGCCAGCAAGGGCCTGAAACTCGACGACGTCAAGATCGCCAACCTCAACCCGCAGGTCGGCGCCGCAGCGGTCTCGGCCGGCAAGGTCGATGCGGCCGTACTGCTCAGCGAAGCCTACGCCCTGGAAGACAAAGGCGTGGGCAAGATCATCTGGTCGACCAAGCAAGGCAGCAACGACTGGCGCCTGGTCTCGGACCTGTGGGGCACCGACGCGTTTGTGCAGCAGAACCCGGACATCACCCAACTGCTCGCCACCGCGTGGGTCAAGGCGGCGTGGTGGATTTCCCAGCCGCAGAACCAGGACGCCTATTACCAGTTGTCTTCGCGCGCCGGCACCGCCGAGAGCGTGCTGCGCCGCGACGACCAGAACGACCCGGTGGCCTGGAAAGATCGCTGGGCACCGAAAAGCGACGCGCAACTCAAGGCCCACTACCAGGCGCTGACCGCCTACGCGCTGGCCAACCACCTGATTAGCGACACCTACGACATCGGCCCGTCACTGGCCACCGGCTTCACCAACCAGGCCCTGATCGACCTGAAACTCACCGACTACTGGCCGGCCCTGCGTGGCCAGGTCAGCACTAATCCTTGATAGGGAAATGACTGATGAAACTGCCGCACTCCTTCGCCTTCGGTCTCAGCGTACTGGCCTTGTCCATGAGCGCCTTCGCCGCCGACGTGCACGCCCCCAAGCCCGACCCGCTGCAAGGCGATGGCCGCGTCTCGGCGTTCTACACCTGGGAAAAAGTCATTCCGGCCACCCCCGGCAAACTGCTGCGCAGCGAACCGCTGGACAAGACCCTGAGCCTGGCAAACGCCGCCAGTGCCCAACGCATTCTGTACACCTCCACCGATGGCATCGATAACAAGACGCCGATCGTGGTCTCCGGTGCGCTGTTCCTGCCCAAGGGCAAGGCACCGGCCGGCGGCTGGCCCGTGGTCAGTTGGGGCCACGGCACCGTGGGTGTGGCGGACGTGTGCGCGCCGTCCTGGCAAGGTCGCTCCTACCGCGATGTGACCTACCTCAACCGCTGGCTGGAAGAAGGGTTTGCCGTGGTCGCCACCGACTATCAAGGCCTCGGCGTGCCCGGCGGCCATCCATTGCTCAACAGCCGCATGGCCGCCTACGGCATTCTCGACGCCGCCAAGGCGGTGGTCGCCGATGTGCCGGGGCTGGCGGATAAAGTCTTGATCGTCGGCCAGTCCCAGGGCGGTGCCGGGGCCTTTGCGGCCGCAGCCTATGCCGCCACCTATGCGCCGAACCTGGGCGTCAAGGGCAGCGTGGGCACCGGCGTGATCTACACCCTCGACTACGCGAAGAACCCCAGTGAAGAAGTGCGCAACAAAGTCGACCCGACCCTGGCCTACGGTTTCTACACCCTGCTGGCGGCCCAGCAATACGACCCGAGTATCAACCCGGCCGACTTCTACACCGACAAGGCCCTGCCGCTGTTCGAACAGGCGCGCACCAGTTGCCTGTTTGCCCTGGAAGGCGACGTCGAAGGCCTCGGCCTGAGCATTGCCAACACCAAGAAAGACTACAAGGGCAAGCAACTCGCGCCGTGGCTCGCGCAAATTGCCTACCCGACCCTGAAGACCTCCAAGCCGATCTTCATCGGCACCGGCGCCGAAGACACCACCCCCGCTGCCGCCACCCAGGTCAAGCTGATGCAGGACGCCTGCAACGCCGGCTCCATCGTCGAAGGCCACCTGTACAAGGGCCTGGGCCACAGCGCCACGGTCAATGCGTCGCTCAAGGACTCGATCCCGTTTGCCCACAAGGTCATCAACGACCAGCCGATTACCCCGGTGTGCGCCCCGAGCGCGCAATAAGCAGGAGGCTTGCATGAGCATCGAATTCTTCACCCGCCTGCCGCTGCACGGCGAAACCCAGTTCCTGCCCGGAGATCCACGCAACCGTGGCGACTGGCATCGCGGCGGCGCCAACAGCACTGGCGCAGTGTCCGGGTTCAGCGTGGGCGACCACTTCACCTATATCGACTACCTGGGGCAGATCGCCAAGGCGGCCGAGATCAACCAGTTCGGCGGCGCGTTGATGGTCAACGCGCCGACCGGTGAAGAACCCTGGACGGTCTGCTCGCTGCTCGCCCGCGAGACCCGCACCTTGCAGTTCGTCACGGCGTTCCAGCCCTACCACTACACCCCGTGGGTGGCCGTGCAGCAGGCGGCCACCTACCAGCGCGCCACCGGCAACCGGCTGGTCTGGAACATCATCAACGGCGGCTCGGACGCGATCCAGCGCCAGGTCGGCGACTACAGCGACCACGATGAACGCTACGCGCGCGCCACCGAGTTCATGGACGTGGTCAAGGGCTATTGGCACAACGAGACCTTCCACTACGACGGCAAATTCTACAAAGCCGATGGCGGTGGCCTGCGCGGGCCGCTGAAGAAAGCCCAGTTGCCGCTGATCTGCACCGCCGGCTCGTCGATTGCGGCCCGCGAGTTCGCTGCCAAGCACGCCGACTTCTACCTGATGCGCGCCGAGCACCCGGATGAAATCGCCGCGCTGATCGCCGACCTGCGCCAGCGCGCCCTCAAGTGGGGACGCACCGACATTCGCTTCGGCCTGTCGATCGACGTGATCACGCGCGAGACCGAAGACCTGGCCCGCACCGAGGCCAAGCGTTTCTTCGACGAAGGCATCGCCCGTGGCGCGGTCAAGGCCGTGGCCGCGCATGCCGGGCTGCGCACCGCGCGCAAACTGAGCTATGAGCATGGCTTTGCCGAGAAGAACGAAGCCCAGGGCTTCGACGACTTCTTCATTCACCCCAATGTGTGGACCGGCTTCGGCTATATCGGCATTCCGCCGGGCTGCGCGCTGGTGGGCAGCTACGAGAACGTGGTGGCGCGGATTCGCGAGTACAACAGCATCGGCATCGACCTGTTCTTCCTCGCCGGCTACCCGCACCTGGAAGAAGCCTATCGCCTCGGCGAGCATATCCTCCCGCACTTTCGCAGCGAGCGGGTCGAACTGAGCCGCACACAGGAGCCGGTGCGCGAACTGCACTCGGCCAATGGCGGGGCCTGACGCCATGACCTTACTGCTCAGCCGCCGGGACTTTCTCGGCTACAGCGCAACCGTCGGCGGCGGCCTGCTGCTGGCGGGCTGCGGCCCCAGCGACACACCCGGCGCGGTCGCCGGTAACGACCAGCCACGCTACGGCGGACGCCTGCGCCTGGGGATTCTCGACGGCAACCAGAGTGGCAACCTCGACGCGCACAAGCCGATTGGCAGCGGCATCGTCCGCGGCTTCGCGCTGTACAGCAAGCTATGGGAATGGGACGAGCAGATGCAGCCGCGCCTGGCGCTGGCCGAATTCGCCGAGCCGAATGCCGACGCCAGCGCCTGGACCCTGCGCCTGCGTCCGGGCCTGGAGTTCCACAACGGCAAGACCATCGATGCCGATGACCTGATCTTCTCGATCCGGCGCCTGACCGATCCGCAACTCGCCTCGCCGTATGCAGCGCTGTTGCACTGGGTGGACCGCGACAACCTGGTCAAGCTCGACAACCGCACCGTGCGCCTGGGCTTTCGTGACGGACGCAGCTACATGCCGCTGGCGGAAACCTGGGTCAACTTTGGCGGCATCGTGCCCGTGGACTATCACCCGGTGACCAACCCGGTGGGCGCCGGCCCCTACAAACTGAAAAGCTTTACCCCCGGCCAGCGCTCGCTGTTCACCCGTTTCGACAACTACTACAAGGACGGCAAGCCCTACGCCGACGAGCTGGAAATCATCGACTTCAAGGACCAGGTCTCACGCCTCGCAGCCCTGCGCGCCGGGCAGATCGACATGGCCAACGTGATGCCCACCGAGCAACTGCCGATCCTGCAAAAGGACCCGCGCCTGCAGGTGATCAAGTCGGTGACCGGCAACTGGCTGTCCTTCGACATGAACCTGGACAAACCGCCGTTCAACGACCCGCGCGTACGCGAGGCGTTTCGCCTGATGGCCGATCGTGAGGAACTGGTGCGCCGTGCGCTCAACGGCCAGGGCCGCGTGGCCAACGATTTGTATGCGCCCAGCGACCCGACCTTCAACCACGACCTCGGCCCCCGCGCCCACGACCCGCAACGCGCGGCGCAATTGCTCAAGGACGCCGGCCAGGAAAACCTCGAGGTGGAGCTGATCACCACCCCGGGCCCTGGCTTGAGTTCGGCGCTGGTGCTCGCCGAACAAGCCAAGCGCATCGGCGTGACGCTCAAGGTCAAGCAGGTGGACCTGGCGACGTTCCAGGGCCCGCTGAAAAACGACTGGACCCTGAGCACCGGCGGCAGCATCGGCGCGCCGTTCCTGGCCAGTGCGATTCACACGGATGCGCCGTTCGCGGTGTCGAACAAGACCCACTTCAACGACCCGCAGTTCAGCGAACTGTTCCTCGCCGCCATGGCCCAACCCGACCTGGAAAAACGCAAGGCCCTGGTGCATCAGGTGCAGCAAATCCAGTACGAGCGCGGCGGCATGTTGATCTGGGGCTACGCCGACCTGCTCGACAGCGTGTCCACCCGCGTTGGTGGTGCGCAATCGGAAGAGTCACTGTTCAGTACCTGGCGCTTCGAGAAGCTCTGGCTCAAAGACACCGCCTGAATCACTGACACCGCCTATCCCTGCAGGAGCCGGCTTGCCGGCGATGACGTCCGTCAGGCCGAGGCCAGGCGGGAAGCCCTCATCGCCGGCAAGCCGGGCGCCTGCAAGGGCACACCGCATTGATCCAATTTTCGACAGGAGGCATTTCTGCCATGTACGCTATCGCCTTGCGTTTACCCCTGCTGCTGGCCGCAAGCCTGCCGCTGCAGGTCTTTGCCGCTGATACTCAACTGCAGACCGTCACGGTGCAGGCCAGTAGCAGCGAGTCGGATGACGACGCCCTGCCCACTCGCCCACCGACCTCGGTGTACGGCAGTATTGAAGCCAGTGTGCTCGACACCCCGCGCTCGGTGGTGCAGGTGAATGCCGAGCAATTGGCCAACGGCTCGATACACAGTGCCGACGACCTGGTCAAATACGCGCCCGGGATTACCCGCGGCGGCGGCCAGAACGCCGGGATCGCCCCGCAGTTCCGGGCCCAGGGCTCGGAAATCTTCCAGGATGGCCAGCGCGCCTATGGCGTGCGTCACCCGGCAAACTTCAACGCCTATGAAAGCGCGGATATCGTCGCCGGCCCGTCTTCGGTCACCTACGGGTCGGTGTCCGGCAGCGGCGGCTATGTCAACTACCTGAGCAAGAAACCCAATTTCACCGAGTTCAAGACCAAGCTCAGCGGCGAGCTGGGTTCGTGGGTTCCGGATGGCACCTCGCGCAGCTCCAACAAGTTCAGCATCGACAACACCGGCCCGCTGAGTGACAACCTGGCGTACCGCGTGAGCATCACCAAGCAGCGCCAGCAGGATTTCTACGACAACGTCGACAACAACTTCGACGCATTCTACGGCGCGCTGGCCTGGCGCAACGACAACGTGCGCGTGGACTGGAACGCCAGCTACGACAACTACTACGACTACAACATCACCCACGGCTGGAACCGCGCGACCCAGGACCTGGTGGATCACGGCAAGTACTACGCCGGCCGGGCCACGCCGATTTTCCAGAACGGCAACACCCTGTGGTCACCCGTGCTGGCCTCCGGCGCCGCCGACGCACCGACCGTTGGCTGGGTGCAGCGCCAGCGCAATGCCCAGGGCCAATACAGCGTGGTCGACGGCAGCTTCCAGACCGCCTCGCCCAACACCCAGGCCAGCCCCGGCAGCCTGCGCGGCTGGGTGTATGACCCGACGCTGGCCGGCAATGGCGAGCAGTCGCTGTCGTCCCAGGTCGGGCAACGCAAGGAAGACGAAAGCAGCTCGCGGCGCTTTACCACGCAATTGCGTATCGAGGCTGACCTGTCGCCGACCATCACTGTGGCCAACAGCACGTTCTACCAGCGTTCCAGGGACATCACCGATGCCGTCGGCGCGTTCCAGGTGCAGTCCAAAGACAATATTTTCGACAACCGTTTCGAATTCCGCTCGCGCAACGAAGCCCAACTCGGTGGCTGGACCCTGCGCGACGAGAGCAATACCGGCCTGATCTACCGCCGCGAATTCAACCAGTCGATTGCCGCCAACAACAGCTTCGGCTCGACCATCAATGCCTATGACTTGACGCAAAATCCCTCGGGCAAGAACCCCGGCGACCTGCTCGGCCTCGACGCCAGCAACCCGGCCGGCGGCAACGGCGCGTGGATCGGCCAGCCCGGCGTGCCGCAGTACTCCAACTATTACGGCTGGCTCAACCTGGCGGCGATGTACCCGGCCGGGCACGGGCTGTATGCGGAATCCGTGGCGCCCTACACCGCTGAAAGCACCTGGTCCACCCAGACCCTGTTCAGCCAGCACAACCTCAAGTTCGGCGATTATTTGGGCCTGAATATCGGCGCCAGCCGCAGCTGGATCGACGCCGAGATCGACAACCCGTTCGTGCTCGCAGGCGGTAACAAGCGCAAGGACAGCGACAACTATCGGCTCTTCGCCTTCCAGGTCAGCCCGTATGTGAAACCGACCGAGAACACCACGCTGTACTACACCTTCGATCGCTCGCTGGCGGTCAACACCGGGTTCTTTTCCAACGGCCTGGGATGGGGCAGCGGCACCGGTGCCAACCAGCTCAACCCACTGGCGTTCCAGAGCCTGAGCGTGCTGCATGAAGTCGGGGTGAAGGTCGAGGCGCTGCCCAACCAGCTGTTCATGACCCTGGCCGCGTTCAAGCAGGCCCGTGACCAGTCCCCCGACAGCAATAACAACATCGCGCGCCTGCAGATCAAGGGCGTGGAAGCCACCGTGCGCTATCAACCCGATGACCATCTGCGCAGCGGCCTGAACCTGTCCAAGCTGAGTGCCTACAACGAGTTCACCTCTCAGGCCGGCTTCGCCTCCGCCGGGTTCATTGCCGACAACGGCACGGTGTTTGGCGATAACAACAGCCTCAACCAGCGGCCATCCGGGCGCTACGACGCGGTGCAGATTCCCGAGTACACCGCCAGTGGCTATGTGGACTATCGCTTCGATTCGGGCTTCGGTGCCGAACTCTCCGGCTGGTGGACCAGCAGCTGGTACCTGAACCTGAGCAAGACGGTAAAGATCCCCGACGAATACAACCTCGACCTCGCCGTGTACTACCGCCAGCCGCAGTGGAGCACCACGTTGCGCGTATTGAACCTGACCAACGAGCTGAACTTCGTCAGCGGCCTGGCCGGTTCCACCAACACCTTTTTACAACCCATGCCTGGCCGCACCTTGCTGGCCCAGGTCGACTATCAATTCTGATCCACCACCGGAGCCTTCCATGTCCATTGAATTTGTCGGCATGATTTTCCCGCGCCAATGGTCCGAAACCCGTGGCGTTCGCAGCCCGGATTTCGACCTCGACTTCATCCGCCACCATGCCCGCGCCCACGAGCACGCGGGCTTTGACCGCGTGCTGATCGCCAGCGGTCCCGGCAGCGCCGACAGCCTGCAGATCGCCGCCTATGCGGCGGCCCACACCGAGCGCCTGGGTTTCATGATCGCCCACCGCCCAGGCCTCACCGCGCCGACGGTCGCCGCACGCGCCTTTGCCACGCTGGACCACACCACCGGCGGCGGACGCATCCGCCTGCACGCGATTACCGGCATCACCGCCGAGCCGCAGGAAGGCGACTTCCTGCTGGACAAGACCGAGCGCTACAAACGCACCGATGAATACCTGGAGATCGTGCGGCGCACCTGGACCGCCGAGGAGCCGTTCGATTTCGAGGGCCAATACTTCAACATCAAGGGCGCGTTTTCACCGGTCAAGCCGCTGCAGCAGCCACACATCCCGATTTCGTTCGGCGGGTCTTCGGACATCGCCTATCAGATCGCGGTCAAGCATGCGGATTTGTATGCGCTGTGGGGCGAGCCGTTGAGTGGCGTGGCAGAGCAGATTGCCAAGCTCAAGGCCGCTGCATCGGCGGCCGGGGTTGCCGCGCCGCGGGTGAGTCTGTCGGTGCGCTTGATCCTTGGAGCCACGGAGGAACTGGCCTGGCAACGCGCCGAGCAGATCCTGCAGCAGATCAAGGCCAACCCGCAGTTTGCGGCCGGCAGCCCGTGGCAGAAACGCATCAAGGGCACCGGCTCGGAACGCCTGCTGGCCGCCGCCGCCCTGGGCGACCGCCACGACCGTGCGCTGTGGATGCCCACCGCCACGGCCGTCGGCGCCTACGGCGACACCACCGCACTGGTCGGCACCCCGGAAACCGTGGCCCAGGCGTTGCTGGATTACGTCGACTTGGGCGTGACGACCTTCCTCAACCGAGGCTACGACCCGCTGTATGACACCGTGGATTACGGGCGGTGGATCATTCCGGCGGTGCGGGAGGAGGCACAGCGCAGGAAAGGATTGAACTAGGACCCTTGGGGGAGCTGTATGTGGTTGAAATTTCAGCCACGACACCGCCCAACTGTAGGAGCTGGCTTGCCTGCGAAAGCGGTGTGTCAGGCACCTGATGCATCAACTGACATACCGCCTTCGCGGCCTCGCTGGGGCTCGACGGCTCCCACAGGGAGGGGGGCTGTGTGGCTGGGATTGGAGCCACCACGGGTTTCGCTCTGTGGCTGGGATTGGAGCAAGTGCCGGGTTTCGCTATGGGGTTGGAATTTCAGCCACGACACCGCCCAACTGTGGGAGCTGGCTTGCCTGCGAAAGCGGTGTGTCAGGCATCTGATGCATCAACTGACACACCGCCTTCGCGGCCTCGCTAAAGCTCGACGGCTCCCACAGGGAGGTGTGCTGAGTGGCTGGGATTGGAGCCACCACAGGATCCGCTATGTGGCCGGGATTGGAGCCACCACGGGTTTCGCTCTGTGGCTGGGATTTGAGCAAGTGCCGGGTTTCGCTATGGGGTTGGAATTTCAGCCACGACACCGCCCAACTGTGGGAGCTGGCTTGCCTGCGAAAGCGGTGTGTCAGGCACCTGATGCATCTACTGACACACCGCTTTCGCGGCCTCGCTAAAGCTCGACGGCTCCCACAGGGGGGTGTGCTGTGTGGCTGGAATTGGAGCCACCACGGGATTCGCTATGTGGCTGGGATTGGAGCCACCACGGGTTTCGCTATGTGGCTGGGATTTGAGCAAGCACCGGGTTTCGCTATGGGGTTGGGATTTCAGCCACGACACCGCCCAACTGTGGGAGCGGCCTGCGAAAGCGGTGTGTCAGGCACCTGATGCATCAACTGACACACCGCCCTCGCGGCCTCGCTGGGGCTCGACGGCTCCCACAGGGAGGTGTGCTGTGGGGGGGGGATTCAGCACTGATCCAGCGCCCATGCATGGATCGAAGTCGGGTCACCCCAACGTCGGCGAATGCTCCAGTAACGAGCGGGTATATGCCGCCTGCGGCTGGTCCAGGACGCTGTCGACTGCGCCCTGCTCCACCACTCTGCCGACTTTCAAGACCAGCACCCGGTCGGCGATTGCGCGGACTACGCCCAGGTCGTGGGTCACGAACAGCAACGTCAAGCCTTCGCGCTGCAACTGGCGCAGCAGGTCGAGGATCGAGGCTTGCACCGACACGTCCAGCGCCGAGGTGATTTCGTCGCAGATCAGCAGCCGCGGTTCGCACAACAGGGCTCGGGCGATGGCCACGCGCTGGCGTTCGCCGCCCGACAGGCTGTGGGGGTACAGGTCGGCCACCGACGCCGACAGTGACACGCGCTGGAGCACCGCCTCGACCCGCTGGCGCGCCGCCGCGCCTTTGATCGCGAAGAAGTGCTCCAGCGGCGCGCTCAAGGTCTGGTACACGGTTTGCCGTGGGTTCAGCGCGCGGTACGGGTTCTGGAAAATGTATTGGATCTGGTGGCGCAAGCCCGCGTCCCGCTGGCGCGCCTGCAGCGGCAAAGGCCGGCCGGCGTAGCTCAACTGCCCTTCGGCATTCTCGCCAAGCCCGGCGACGGCCCGCGCCAGGCTGGTCTTGCCCGAACCGGACTCCCCCACCAGCGCCAGGCATTCACCCGGCTGCACCTGCAACGTGATGTCGAACAACACCTGCCGGTCATAGGCGACGTTCAAGCCGCTGATCGACAACAACGGCGCCTGCGTCTGCGTCGTGAGCGCCGCAATCGGGGTCAACCCACGTACCTGCAACGGCTGGTCATGCGCATTCAGGCACGCCACCGCGTGCCCGGCGGGCAGCGCCTGGAGCGGCGGCTCGGCCACCGCGCAGGCTGAAGTAAACCGGTCACAACGTGGCCCGAAGCTGCACCCCTGCGGCCGTTGCCCCGGCGCCGGGGCCTGCCCGGCGATGGCTTGCAGTTCGCGCCTACCGGCCACATCCGGGATCGCCGCCAGCAAGCCGCGGGTATACGGGTGCGATGGCCGGCGAAACAGCACCTCGCGCGTGGCCGTCTCGACGATGCGCCCGGCGTACATCACCATCACCCGGTCCACCAGGTCCTTGATCACCGCCAAGTCATGGGACACATACACTGCCGCCACCCCCTGGCTTTTGCACAAGCGGCGCAAGGTCGCGAGGATATGCGCCTGGGTGCTGACATCCAGCGCGGTGGTCGGCTCATCCAGCACGATCAGGCGCGGGCGCAGCACAAAGGCCAGCGCCAGCATCACGCGCTGCTGCTGGCCACCGGACAATTGATGAGGAAAGCGTCGCAGAAACTCGGGATCGTCCGGCAGGCCGACATCGCGCAAGGTCTCGCTGATGCGTTGCTGCTGGGCAGCGCGGTCCAGTTGCAGCGGATGCACCGCCAACGTCTCGCGCAACAGGTTGCCAATGCGCAGGGCCGGGTTCAGCGCCGTGGCAGGGTCTTGGGCGACGTAACCGATCAGGCTGCCACGCGCCCGGCGCAAGGCCTCGCCCTCCAGGCTCAACAACGCCTGGCCGTCGACCTGCACCTGGCCCGCGACGATGCGCGCACCGCGTCGGGCGTGGGCGAGCAAAGCGGTGGCCAGGGTGGTCTTGCCCGAGCCCGACTCCCCCACCAGCCCGAGGATTTCGCCCGCGTGCAGGCTGAACGAAATGCCCGACACCACATCCACCTGCGCCGACAATTCCACCCGCAGGTCGTGCACCTGCAACACCGCCGTGTCGATTTCAGTGATCGCATTCATGCCTGTTTCTCTCCCATCCGTGCGCTGCGCCGGCCGATGCCTTCGGCGAGGATATTGGTACCGTAGGCAAACACCCCGATCAGTACCGCCGGGGCCAACACCGCCCAGGGCTGTACCAGCAGGCCTGCCTGGTTTTCGTTGATCATCAGGCCCCAGTCCGCCGTGGGCGGCGCGACCCCGTAGCCTAGAAAACTCAAGCCCGAGAGCATGCCCACGCCCCAGGTCAGCATGTTGCCGAAGTGCACCAGCAGCGGCGTGAGGATGTTCGGCAGGATCTCCTTGAACAGAATGCGCCGCCGCGAATACCCCATCATCTGCGCCGCCTCGACAAACTCCTGCCCCGCCACCGCCACCGCACTGGCCCGCGCCAGGCGGATGACGCCGGGGATGAACGCGATGGACACAGTCAAGACAATCAGCCACGGCGCGCGACCCAGCATCGACACGATCAGCAGCACCAGGATCAGGTCGGGAAACGCCAGGGATACATCCGCCGACCACGTGATCAGCTGGTCCAAACGTCGCCGCGAGAGCCCGGCCAACAACCCCAGCGTACTGCCCACCGCCAGCGCGATACTGGCCGCCGCCACCGACATCCACAGCACCGACAGACCGCCGCTGAGCAGGCGCGACAGCACGTCGTGCCCGAGGAAGTCATAGCCCAGCCATGCGCTGCCCATCGGCGCGCCGTACACCGGGCCGACCATGTCGGTGGTGCCATGGGGCGCCAGCCACGGGCCCAGCACGGCAATCGCGATCACCAGCGCGGTGATCAGTGCACCTTTGCGAATTTGCGGCTCGTTCATGCCTCACCTCGGGAGCGGCGCCACCACGGGGTGATGCCCCGGCGGTTGCGTTGAATCATCCTCACGCGCCGCGCTGTGCGCAGCTTGGGCGTGAGCAATACGGTCAGCAGGTCGGCCAGCAGGTTGATCAGCACCACTGCCAGGGTGATCACCAGCACAATCGCCTGGATCATCGGCAGGTCGCGCATCTGGATGGCCGCGTTGAGTGCGGTGCCGATGCCGGGGTAACTGAAGATCACTTCGGCCAGCACCGCCCAGCGCCACGCCCTGGATCGCCGGCACCAGCGCGTTGGGCAACGTGTGGCACCACACGATGCGTCGGTAGGGAATGCCGCGCAGCCGCGCTGCGATCACGTAGTCGGACTCCAGCGCCTCGATCATCGCCGCACGCACCATGCGCGTGAGATAGGGCAACGCCGTCAGGCTCAGGGCCACGACGGGCAGGATCAGGAACTTGAGCTGGCGCAGCAGCGACTGGTCCGGGTCGAGAATCGACACCGCCGGCAGAAAGTCCATGTGCGGCATGGAAAACAGCAGCACCAAGCCAATCGCCAAGAGGAAACCCGGCGTGGCCTTGAGAAAGATCAGCAACGACAGGCTCCAGCGATCCAGGCGGCTGTCGCGGCGCAACGCCAGCGCCACGCCCAACGCGAGCGCCGCCGGCACCACCAGTGCGATCACCCCGGCCAGCAGCGCCAGGGTATAGCCGAAACGGCCCCACAGGAGGTGGCTGACCGGCGCGTTGGAATCCAGCGACACGCCAAGATCACCACTCAAGGCCGCGCCCAGCCAGCGCAGGTATTGCCACAGGATCGGCTGGTCGAGGCCCAGTTGGTGCTGCAGGGTGAGGATACTTTCCAGCGGCGCATCCGGGCCGAGGATCACCCGCGCCGGGTCCGATGGCAGCGCCTGGGTGGCGATAAACACCACCAGGCTGATCACCCAGGCGGTCAGCAAACCGTAGCCCAGGCGCCCGACGAACCACGACAGCCAGGCCGGCGTACGCGGGGTTTTGCAGTGCGACTCAGACATGGTTCAACCACAACTCGTCAAAACGCCAGGAGGCAAAGGTGGTCTGCTCGGGGTTCAGGCCGCCGACCTTCACGGACGCCGCGTCGAGCACATCACTGAAGCCCCAGATCAGCAGGCCGCCACGTTCGTGCTGGATCTGCTGGGCTTCGTGCACCAGGCCGGTACGCAATGCCAGATCGGGCTGGGCCAGGGCCTGGCGGTACAAGCTGTCGAACTGTGGGTCATGGAAATTGCTGCGGTTGTAGATCGCCAGCGGCGCGTCGTTGTGCAGGGCCGAGGCCAGAAAACCGCGCGCCGGGGTCGAGCCCGGCGATACCTGCCATTGCTCGCGCTGCGGGCCATTGAACACCGCGCCGTCAACCTGGGTGACACGCACCTCCACACCGGCCTTTTTCGCTTGCTGGGCGAATACCAGCGCAGCATTCACTCCAGGGCCTGGCGTGGTGGTCAGCTCGACGCGCAGGTCAGTCTGCCCGGCTTGGCGCAACAGCGAGCGCGCCTGCTCCAGGTCATACGGGCGCTGGGCAATTGCATGGTTGTAGGTGGGATCATGGGGCGAATACAGGTCGTTGGCGATGCGCCCGAAGCCATTGAGACCACGGTCCACCAACTCCTGGCGGTCGGCGAGCAGACGAAACGCCTGGCGCACGCGCACATCGTCGAACGGCGGCTTGGCCAGGTTCAGGTTGAAACCGGTGAATGAAGTCGTCGGTGAGACGCACAGCGACAGGCGCGAATCGGCCTTGAGCAACGCGCTGTGCTCGGCCTGCACGCCGCTGGCCACGTCGATCTGCCCGGCGCGCAATGCGGCCACGCGCGAGACCTGGTCCTTGAACTCGATGATTTCCAGCTCGTCGGCATACGGCTGGCCGGGTTTGTAGTAGTTCTCGAACCGCGTGTACAGCGAGCGCTGGCCGGGCACGAAGCGCTTGAGCTTGTAAGGGCCGGCGCCCACCGGGTTGGTGATCGGGTCATAGTCGGTCGGCACGATGCCGCCAAAGCTGATCAGGGTTTCATCGAGTGGGAAGAAGCTCTGGCCCTGCTTGAAACGAATTTCGATGGTGCGCTCATCCAGCTTGCGCAGCGCGTTGCGATCGATCGCCCCGACCAACCCGGCAAACGGTGAAGCCAGTTTGGGGTCGGTCAGGCGCAACAGCGAAAACAGCATGTCGTCGGCACCAATGGTCTTGCCATGGTGAAACTCCAGGCCGGGCTTGATACGGATGGTCCAGGCGCTGGCATCGGCATTCGGCTCGGCGAACTCGGCCAGGGCCAGGCGCGTGCTGACATCGGTGTTCCATTCCCAGAACTTGCTGTACAGCGCCCAGCCACGGAGGATCCCGCCGCCCACCGGTTTATGCGCATCCAGGTTGCCCGACTGGTCGCCGTCGATAATGCCGATGCGCAGGCGTCCGCCACTCACCGGCTTACCCGTCAGGACCGCCGCGCCCTGGCTCGCCGCACCGCTGTCACAGCCCCCCAGCAGCAGGCCGCCGCCGACCACCAGGCTGTTGCCGAGAAACACCCGGCGGGAAAATCCGTCACTCATCACTCAAGCCTCTTCGCGCTGTACAGCCTTGTGGGTGACGCCCAGGCGCGGCACTTCAAAGCCGTGGTCCAGGTCCAGCAACGGGAACAGCAAATCGGCGACCCGATGGGCTTCGTCGATCAACGGGAAGCCCGAGAGGATGAATGCCGAGGTGCCTTGCGCCTCGTATTCGCGGATGCGCTCGGCGACCTGCTCGGCACTGCCCACCAGATATGTGCCGGCAGCCGGGCCGAGGATGTTGAAGCCGAACAGGCTGGGGCCGAGCCACACGTTGGGGTAGATTTCCAGCTCACGCGCAGTGGGCAGGCGCCCGGCACGCACCGTCTCGACATTGCGCTGGGTTTGCGGGTCGTCGCTGTGAAAATCCTCCAGGCTCACCCCCGGCGGCAACTGGCGCTCAAGCGCATTGCGTGCGGTTTGCAGCGAGGTGCGCTGCAGCAGTTTTTCCGCGTGGGCCCAGGCTTCTTCCTCGGTCTCGCGCACGATGATTTGCAGGCGCGTGCCAAAGGTCAGTTCGCGGCCGATCTTCGCCGCCTCGGCGGCGACCTTGCGGAACTTGTCGCCGAGTTTCGGCGGGGTGTTGGCGAAGCTCAGGTACACATCGAGCAGTTGCACCGAATGCTCGACCCCCGGTCCCGACGTGCCGGCGCCCCACAACGGGATACCCGGCTTCTGGTACGGCGGGTGCCAACCGCCCAGTGGATGGCTGGCGGCGCCCGGCGCACGCGGGGCGAGCTTGACGTAGTCACCGTCATAGCCACGCGTATCACCGGCGTAGAAGCCCTGGAACGCACGCCAGTATTCAAGGCTGAAGGCGTAACGCTCGTCATGCGCGTAATGCACGCCCAACGTGGCCAGGCCGGCGTCATTGCCGTTGACCACGTTGAACAGCAGGCGGCCATTGGAGAACTGGTCGAAGGTCAATGCCCATTTGGCCAACACCGCCGGCGACAGCTCGCCCGGGTGTTGCGCCACGAGGAAACGCAGGCGCTCGGTGGCGTCGATCAACGACGCGGCCACTGCCAGGCTTTCATTCGGGCTGGAGCCCAGCAGCGAGCCGTAATAGCCGAGGCGATCACTGGCGACAGCCAATTGCTTGAGGTGTTGGAAGTCGGTTTTCCAGCGCCCTTCAGGCTCCCACGGATAAGGCCCATCGGGCGTGGTGAGGTACCAGAGAATCTTTACAGCCATGACAGACATCCTTGAATGGAACCGCCCCTTGCAGGCGCCGGCTTGCGGCGCCTGCAGGGGTCGTGGTGGTTTCAATCACCGTGATGAGGGTGTGTTCAGTTTTTGCGGTCGATGGCCGGGACCAGGCCCAGTGCGGTGGCGTGTTCGAACAGGCCGCTCATTTTCCACTGCTGGGTCAACACGCCCGGCCCGTAGGGACGCGATCCACCCAGGGCGTCGGCGAGCAATTGCAGCTGGGCGCCCTCCTCCAGCAACAGGATGAATTCGGCGGTAGCCCGCAGCCCTTGCTTGCCCCACACGGTGGAGCCGCCGTTGGCCTCGAGGATGGCCAGGTTGAACGGGTTTTCAGCGATCTTGTCGAGGATGAAGTCGACTTCCTGCTGGCGACGGTCGATGTACACCGGCAGCTCCCGCGCCAGCTGGTAGCGCTGCACCGGCACGTAGTGGAATGGCAAGGTGCGGTGGGTCTGTGCCCAGGCGCCGAGGTACGGCGAATGCACGTGGGACACGGTGGTCACGTCCGGGTGCTGCTGGAACAGCTTGGTGTATCGGCCCAGGCCACCTTTGCCTTTGCCGAGAATCACGTTGCCGGCAAAGTCGGTGACCGTGGCTTGCAGCGGCTTGCGGTAGTTCCACGGGCCGCCGTAGTTCACCGACACCAGCAGCTCCTGGCCGGGTACGCGCTCGATGAAACCGACGGTGCCGTTGGCGGTGATGGTGTTGGTTTCACGGAATACGGTGAAAGCCTCTTCGGCCTCCAGCAGCACCTTGTCGACAAAGGCCTGCAGTGCTTGATCGAGGGGTTGAGCGTGAGCAATGGCAGTCATGGGGCATTCTCCAGGTTCAGGCGCGGCGCTTGGCCAACAGTTCATGGGCAGCTTGCAGGGGGCGCGGATCGACCCAGTCGGCGATCGAGAAATCGCGCTCCAGGAAGCCGTGCAGGTACAGGAAATCTTTTTGGACACCGAGGAAATCCAGGCGCTGGACCGACAAATCCGGGGCCAGGGTGGTATGGAAATCACCGCGATAAGCCTCGGCCACACCGGCACTGCCGGCGCGGGTTTCTTCTTCGAGAATCGCGTTCAGGCCATCGCGGTTGTTCGCCGCCCAATCCGCCGCACTGAGGGTCTGCGCCAGGAAGCGCACCACCAGGTCAAAGTGGTTGTCGAGCAGGCTCTGGTGCACGGTGATTGGCCGTGGCGTGCCGTTGTTGATGCGATAGCGCGGCTCGGCGATCAGGTCCAGGTCGATCCCCACCACCAGCCCCAGGCGCCGTGCGGCGTCGGCCGCCGAGGCGCCCTTGACGTACACCGCATCCACCTCGCCACGCACCAGGTAATCCAGGCCCGACCACAAGCGTTGCAAGCCTTGTTGTGGATCCGGCGCCTGCTCCTGGTCCTGCAAGGCCACTTCCACCAGTTCGACATCGTCAAAGCCGAGGCCGGCCAGGCTCAATGCGCCCTTGTAGCCGTGCAGGCTCATGGCGCGTGCAATGCTGCCAGGGCGGCTGTCGCCCCAGGCCGGCAGGGCCAGGCGCTTGCCTTTGAGATGCTCGGGGCGGCTGATGCCGGAGTCCGGGCGAACCAGGATGGTCTGCCATTCCTCGATCCAGGTCAGGCCGATCAGGCGGCTCGGTGCGCCGGCTGCGCGAGCCGCCAGGGCCGGCACGTTACCGCCTTCGCGAAACAGCCCAGGCAGGTCGTGATCGTAATGGTGACGGCCCAGTTGGCGAGCCTCCTGCAACGTCGACACCGGCAAACCATCCGGCGCGAACTCTTCGGTCAACCACCCCAGCTTGTAGGCGATGCCGGAGGCGGTCGGCACCGGGCAGCGGGTAAACCAGATCTGCTCAAGCTCAGGCGTGGGCAGGACAGCGGAAAGGGTCATGGGCAGCTCCATTGAATTGGGCAAGTCAGTGGAGGAGGTATTGCAGAGGCCGTGCCAATCGACGCGGGCCAGGGTTTACAGGGCTGTCGCGGCGAACCCGGCCACGCGACTGCTGACCTGCCAACAGCACTGCTGCTGCGCCAGCAGTCGCTTGCGAGCATTGCTGCCCCAGCAGCAGCCCCACCCGCGCAGCCCCCACACGGAGGGGCTTTTCACATTGGCTTGGAACTTGCTCAAGTCCCTGCCAACACCGCAACCCCTGGGGAAGCGAACCCAAACAGAAGGATGAATGCATGACTACGTTTGAACAGGCGCCTGTACGCCAACTGCACAGTGAAGCCGAGGCCATCGCCGCGGCCAAGGACATCGCGGTGGAGATCGCCGCCATCGCCGCCGACCCCGAGCAGAACGGCCAGCTGCCGTGGCGCCAGGCACAGCTGTTATCCGAAAGCGGCATCACTGCCATCGGCGTGCCGAAGGCTTTTGGCGGGCTGGGGGCTTGTGTGCAGACCATCGTCGAGACCGTGCGGATTATCTCGGTGGCCGATGGCGGCGTCGGCCAACTGCTGCAGATCCACAACGTGATGCTGCGCGGGATTTTCAACGGTTACCCGGATGCAGTGCGGGATCGGCTGGTCAGCGATGTGTTGGCTGGCAAACGCTTCGGCAATGCCCTGGCCGAGGTCGGCGGCAAGAACAAATTCGCCCTGAAGACCCGCGTCGAACGCCGTGAGGACGGCGTCCTGGTACTCAATGGCAGCAAGTTCTACTCCACCGGCTCCTACCTCGCCGAATGGATCTCGCTCACCGCCGCCTCGGACGATGGCGGCGCCGGTGTCCTGCTCAACCGCAACGCAGCGGGCCTCACGCTGGTGGATGACTGGGCCGCCTTTGGCCAGAAAAACTCGGTCAGCGGCACGGTGAATTTCGACAATATCGTGCTGGACGAAGATTACGTCTCGCGCCGCAAAGGCCCGATGAAACGCACCGGGCTGACCTTCCCGCAGATCCTCCACGCGGCCATCGACACCGGCATCGCCGCCGGCGCCTTGTCTGCTGCCGTCGACTACCTCAAGCACCACGCGCGGCCATGGGTGGAAAGTGGCGTCGACCACGCCAATGAAGAGCCACACATCATCAAGCAGATCGGTGAATACGCCGTCGCGCTGCGGGCTGCCGAATCGCTGCTGCGCGACGCCGCACGCGTGTTCGATGCCCATGAGCAAGACCCGGACAACAAGGAACTGCAGGACGAATTGATCCTGTCGGTCGCCACCGCCCGCGCGCACTCCGACAGCGCCTCGCTGAAGATCTCCAGCGATATCTTCTCGCTGCTGGGCGCCAGCGCCTCGCTGAGCAAGTGGAACCTGGACCGCTTCTGGCGCAACGCCCGCGTGCACACCACCCACGACCCGATCCGCTGGCGCCTGCACCACGTGGGCAACTACTACCTCAACGACGTGGACCCAGGCGAATACACCGCGATCCTGAATGCCAAGGAAACCCAGGGCGCCACCCGTAAATAAAACCCTGCCGGCGATGGCGTCTTTAAGGGCGCCATCGCCGGCAAGCCGGGCTCCTGCAAAGTCCGGTATCCCCCGTTTATGTCTATGAGCTTTTCATGATTGAACAACACCCTCTTTTACGCAGCCTGGCGATCTACCGGGAAATGCCCTGGCGATTCAGCCTGGTCGCGGCGCTGTACGTGGCGATCAACCTGGGGCTGGTCTGGCAGCAATGGCTGATCGGGCATGCCGTCAATGATGTCAGTGCCGGCCGCGCTGTGGTGCGCCTTGCGGATGGCAGCCTGGAGGCCGGCCTCGGCTGGTACTGGCTGGGGCTGATGCTCGCCGTGGCCCTCGGCCGTGGCGTGCTGCAGTACATCGCCAGTGTGCTCTCGCTGGTAATCAGCCAGGAACTGCTGACGCGCCTGCGCGAACGCATCCTCGCCCAGGTGCAAAGCCTGCACCTGGGCTACCACTGGCAGCACGGCATGGGCGAGATGATCACGCGCACGACCCGCGACGCCGACAAGGTCCGCGACGCGCTGATCACCTTCTGGCGCCAACTGGTGGAAACGCCGCTGGTGGTACTCGCCACGGTCGGCCTGCTCAGCTGGTACAACCCGCTGCTGGGGCTGGTGCCGTTGTTGCTGACGGTCACCGGGCTGTGGATTTTCGTGCGCCAGACCGAGCGCCTGGTGGGCCTGGATCGGGCGGTCGGCAGCGCCTACGACCGCGTCAACCAGGACCTGAGCGAAGGCATTGGCGGTGTGCGCGTGATCAAGTCATTTGCGCTGGAGCAGCGACGTATCCAGGGCTTCGCCGACCAGGTGGCGGTGTTCGCCGGCCTCGCGCGCCAGGCGTTGGCGTATTCCAGCTCGCGCATTCCACTGCCCCAGGCCGTGGTTGCGTTGGGGCATGTGTGGATCCTGGTGTACGGCGCGCACCTGGTCGCCGCCGGGCAACTGAGCATTGGCGAACTGGTGACCTCACTGTTGATCGCCACCACCCTGGTGTTTCGCATCGAAGGGATCGGCCGGGTGATGCAGACCTTCGCCGATGCCCGCGCCAGTGCCGAGCGCATCTGGCAATTGCTCGACGCACCCGCCGCTATCCGCAGTGGTACTGCCACCCTGCCCGCCACGCCGCTGGGGCTCCAGTTGGAGCACGTCAGCGTGACGGCACCGGGCGGCGGTCGGGACATTTTGCAGGCGTGTTCGCTGAGCATCCAGCCGGGTGAAATCGTCGCATTGGTCGGCGCCACCGGTACCGGCAAAAGCCTGCTCGCCAGCTTGTTGCCGCGCCTGAGCGACGTGACTGCCGGGCGCGTATTGCTCGGATCGGACGCCAGCGGCTGGCAGGACATTCGCGAGCTGCAACTCGGCCCGCTGCGCCAGCGCGTGCATGTGGTGCCGCAGGAAAGTTTCCTGTTCGCCGGCACCCTCGCCGCCAACCTGCGCCTGACCGCGCCCAGCGCCACCGACGCCCAGCTGCGCGATGCGCTGCACAGAGCCGCCGCCGACGACATCGTGCAGCGTCTGCCCCAAGGCCTGGATACACCCCTGGGCGACCGGGGCGTGACCTTGTCCGGTGGCCAGCGCCAACGCCTGTGCCTGGCCCGCGCGCTGTTGGGCACCCCCGACATTCTGTGCCTGGACGACGCCACCAGCGCGCTCGACGCCATCAGCGAGCGCCAGGTGTTGCAGAACCTGCGGCAACTGCGTGGCACCACGGTGCTGGTGATCTCCAGCAAGCTCTCGACCATTTTGCTGGCCGACCGCGTGTTGATGCTGGCCGACGGCAGAATCACTGCCATGGGCCGCCACGCCGACCTGCAATCAACCAACGCGCACTACCGCGACCTGCTGGGGATCGACCATGGCTAACCCGCTGCCAGGCAAAGCCTTGAGCGATATCGAAATCGAAGAAATGCTCGCGAAGAAGGCCCTCGATCGCAGCATGTTCAAGCGGCTGCTGCCACTGCTGCGGCCGATCCGACGCCAGATCGCCGCGGTGATCGGCATTGAAATTGTGCTGGTGATCACGGTGTTCCTGCGCCCCTGGTTTGTGCGCGAACTGCTCGACCGCGGGCTGATCCAGCAGGCTGACCATTGGCTGCTGGATGAGCGCCTGGTGCTGTGGCTCGGCCTTGGCCTGGCAGCCAGTTGGCTGGCGCGCTTCCTGTTGGCCGGGGTCTCGCAGTTCGTCGCCGGCGGCGCGGCGATCCGGGTGCTGAACGCATTGCGCGTGCAGGTGTTCGCACACGTGCAGGGCCTGAGCGTGAGTTACTTCGACCAGACGCGCGCCGGGCGTATCATTTCGCGGGTCGACCGCGATGTCGACGCGCTGGAGCCGCTGGTGATCCAGGGTCCGCCGGAACTGCTCGGCGCCCTGCTGCGCTGCGGCCTGGCGTCGGTGATGCTGTGGCGTATCGACCCCCGGTTTTTCCTCAGCCTGGTGGCGACGGTGCCGCTGCTGGTGCTGGCCACGTGGAGTTTCAAGCGCATCTCGCAGCGCAACTGGGCCAAGGTCGCGGAGAACCGCAGCCGCTTCACCGCACACCTGGTGGAAAGCGTCAGCGGCGCGCGGCTGTTGCAACAATGCGCGCAAGAAGCCCCCAACCTGCGGCGCTATCGCGGGCTGCTGGATGACTTCAACCAGGCGCTGATTCGCGGCAGCCTGCGCTCGTCGTGGTTTGCGCCGTTTACCGCGCTGCTCAGCTCGGCAGGCATCGCACTGTTGCTGCTGGTGGGCGCCTACGGGCTGGCGGCGGGCGAAGTGAGTGTGGGCCAGGTCGCCGAAAGCCTGTTCTACGTGTTTTTGTTCCTCGGGCCGCTGCAGGAGCTGTCCGACCTGTTTGAGCGCTACGCCACCGGCTCGGCCTCGGCGCAGCGGATTTTCCTGCTGCTCGACACCACGCCGCAGATCATCGGTCGTGCCACGCCGCATACGCTGGAACGGGCTCGCGGCGAAGTGCACTTCGACCAGGTCGGTTTCAGTTACGGCCAGGCGCCCGTGATCAATGGCCTGGACCTGCACATTCCGGCCGGTGAAGTGTTGGCGATCGTCGGTCCGTCCGGGCACGGCAAAAGCACTCTGGTGCAGTTGCTGACGCGTTTCTACGACGTGCAATCGGGCGCGGTGCGTCTCGACGGTATTGACGTGCGCGACCTGGCGCAACACACCCTGCGCCGTCACGTCGGCGTGGTGCTGCAGGACAACGTGCTGTTCAGCGGCAGCATCCTCGACAACCTGCGCCTGGCCGCGCCCCAGGCTGACGACGCCACGCTGATCGCCGCCGCCCGCGAGCTCGGTGCCGATGAAGTGCTGGAGCGCCTGCCCCACCAGTACCACACCGAAGTCGGGCCGCTGGGCGCGCACCTCAGTCATGGCCAGCGGCAGTTGGTGTGCCTGGTGCGTGCGTACCTGGCAGACCCGGCGGTGCTGGTGCTGGATGAGGCGACTTCGGCGGTGGATATTCATACGGAGCGGCGGATTCAGCGGGCGTTGCGGCGCCTGTGCGAGGGGCGGACGGCGATCATCATCGCGCATCGATTGGCGACGATTCGCGATGCGGACCGGATCGCGGTAATCCGGCATGGGCAGGTGGTGGAGCTGGGGCCGCATGCGGGGCTTATTGCTCAGGAGGGGGCGTATGCAGGGTTGTATCGGAGTTATTTGCTTGGTGCTCGGGTGGGGGAGTCGGAGGTGGTGCTTTTGTAGGGGTGGGGGTATATCCGTTATTGGGGGGATGGCTGGAATTGGTTCCGCCCTTACGGCGGGTCACTTTTGGAAAAGAGCCCCAAAAGTAACCAAAAGGGCTCTTGCCCCAACACTCGGCACCTCGCCTAGGCTCGGTGTGCCCTCACTCCGGCTTGAATCCGTGGGCCGCCGCAATGGGCCATCCTTGGCCCAGTGCGGCTAACCCGGCGTCCTGCCGGGTTACCCACGGATTCAAGCCTGCGT
>NZ_MAUE01000008.1 GCF_001702265.1 Pseudomonas aylmerensis | reverse complement strand
TGAACTGGCCTAATGATTTTGGACACCTCAATCGGGCGCTATGATGGCGTCCAAATCTGAGGTGTTTGGATATGCGTAAATCTTATTCATGTGAGTTCAAACTCAAGGCTGCCAGCATGGTGCTGGACGAGGGGCAGTCGGTTCCCGAGGTCTGTGCCAGCTTGGATATTGGCCCTACGGCCTTGCGCCGCTGGGTCGATCAAGTTCGCAAGGAACGCTTGGGCTCGACTCCGGTGGGAGCCAAGGCGATTACCGCGGATCAGCGAGAGATCCAGGAACTTAAAGCCTTGCTCAGGCAAAGAGACCGGGATATCGAAATCCTAAAAAAGGCCAGTGCTCTCCTGCTTTTGGACGCCAAAGATCACTCTCGTTGATCTGTGAGCTGGGCGAGCAGTACGGCGTTAACGATTGCTGTCGTGTGTTCGGAATAAACCGCAGTAGCTTTTACGCATGGCGTCAGCGCCAAGGCAAGGTGAGCCCTAAGCGAGAGAAACTCAAGGCTATGCTGGTCAAGCACCACAGGGCGTCGAGAGAGTCTGCGGGCGCTCGTACCTTGGCTAAACAGCTGCAAGCCGGCGGGCATGATGTCGGGCGGTTCATGGCTCGCAGCTTGATGCGAGAAGCAGGCATTGTCAGCCGTCAACGCCGGCGCCATAAGTACAAGTCACCTGGCGTGGAGGCTTTGGTGGCACCGCATGTGCTCAAACGCAAGTTTGATGTTGCGACGGTCAATCAGGTGTGGTGTGGGGACGTGACGTACATCAAAGTCGGCAAGCGTTGGCTGTATTTTGCGGCGGTTCTGGACTTGTTCGCTCGCCGGATTGTGGGCTGGTCGTTTTCGATGATCTCTGATGCCACGCTGACCTGCGAAGCCCTGCGCATGGCGATTGAACTGCGCGGTCGCCCAAAAGACGTACTGTTTCACTCCGACCAAGGTTGCCAGTACACCAGCCATAAATTCAGAAATGAACTGCTGGAACATGGACTCCGACAAAGCATGAGCCGTAAAGGCGAATGCTGGGATAACGCTCCGATGGAGCGTTTCTTTGGAAGTTTGAAATCAGAGTGGGTGCCAGAAGCAGGCTACGGGTCGGAACATGAGGCCCGAGCGGATGTGCAGCGCTATGTATCGCGCTACAACATCACCAGGCCGCATAGCTACAACGACTATCGGTCACCAGTCGCCAGGGAGAAGCTGGTGGCGTGAAACCTTAATCGGTGTCCAAGATTACTTGACCAGTTCAAGCCCGCTCCCACAGGGGGGAATGGGTCGTCCATGCTTGCGGCGCAACGCCTGGCGATTTCAACCGCGCAACCACACCCCAGGCTTCACACCGCTCAAAAATGTGGGAGCGGGCTTGCCCGCGAAGGCGGTGTGTCAGTCACCGGAAATAGCGACTGAAGCAGCGCTTTCGCGAGCAAGCCCGCTCCCACAGTGGGGAATGGGTCGTCCATGCTTACGGCGCAACGCCTGGCGATTTCAACCGCGCAACCACACCCCAGGCTTCACACCGCTCAAAAATGTGGGAGCGGGCTTGCCCGCGAAGGCGGTGTGTCAGTTATCGGAGATATCGACTGAACCAGCGCTTTCGCGGGCAAGCCCGCTCCCACAGGGGGGATGCAGCGCAAGGCTTGGCGATTTCAACCGCGCAACCACGCCCCAGGCTTCACACCGCTCAAAAATGTGGGAGCGGGCTTGCTCGCGAAGGCGGTGTATCAGTCACCGGAAATATCGACTGAACCAGCGCTTTCGCGGGCAAGCCCGCTCCCACAGTGGGGAATGGGTCGTCCATGCTTGCGGCGCAACGCCTGGCGATTTCAACCGCGGAACCACACCCCAGGCTTCACACCGTTCAAAAATGTGGGAGCGGGCTTGCTCGCGAAGGCGGTGTATCAGTTACCGGAGATATCGACTGAACCAGCGCTTTCGCGAGCAAGCCCGCTCCCACCTTGGGGAATGCGGCGTCCATGCCGGCCGCGCAAGGCCCGGCAATATCCCGGGCACGCCCCACATTTGATCGAGTACGACGCGAGCTCGCCCTGGATTCAGTTGGCCATGACCATCGGCGGAAGGGTGCCCAGCAGGGAAACGGCGGCTACTGCTGAAACACCTAGTAACCATTCCAGCGTCACGCTGGCTTTCAAACTGCCCAGGTGCTGTTCGCCGCGATCAAGGCGCAATCGGTTCAGCAAGGCCAGCGCCAACATGCCCAGGACCAGCATTACCTTGATCAGCAGGATCAGCGCGAAGCCATTGAACAACGGCGTGGGCCACAGTTGCCCGGTGAGCACGCGCACGTTGATCAAGCCCGTCACCAGCAAACCGGCCACCAATCCATATCCGACGCCGCTGAAACGCCTGAGGATCGGTTCCAGGCTGGGCCGTTGTGGTTGCCTGAGGATCAACACCAGCAGCAACAATCCACCGAGCCAGGCGCCCACGCAGATCAGATGCACCACCTGGTTGAGGATCAGCAATTGGCCGCTGAGCCCATCGAGCATGGCGCCATGGCCGACCGGGGCGAGGGTCGCCAGCAGCAGGGCGGTCAACGGCAGGCGCAGGGCGGGCCAGGGTTTGAACAGCGCAATCACCAGCAACAGGTTCAGCAACAGGTGCCAGACCCACACTTGGCCAAAGAAGGTCTTGCCCAGCACCAATTGCACGGTGGCCGGTTGCAGGGCTGCCTGCCAACTGCCGGCCATGCTCGCGGTGATCAACAGCAACCACGCCACGCCGGAGCCCAGGCCCAGCCAGGCGAGGGCGCGCGTGATGCGCAATAGCTGCCGGTCCAGTGTCGGTTGCGCTCCAGCGCCTAATAGCCAGGGCCTGAATGCACAGGCCCCGAACATCAGCAGCACGACGATGAAATGCAAAAAACGGCACAGCACCAGCAGCGTTGCCATGGGTTATTGGCCGACCTTGAAGCTGTATTCACCGTTGCTCTTATGGGTGTCGACCGACACGGCATTCCACACCACTTTGTAATTGCCGGCTGCCAGCGGGGCGGCAGGGGTGACTACCAGGGTCTTCTTGTCGGCGTCGGGAGTTTCCAGGCCCTTGATCGCGACTTCGGTGCCGTCCTTGCTCAGGGAGACTTTGGTAAACGTGGCTTCGACACCTTCGCTGAAGCTCAGGCGCAGGTCGGCAGGCGCGGCGACGGTGCTGTCAGCCGCTGGCGTCGAAGTCTTGAGGTGCGCATGCGCGAACGCCGCCGAGGCGCCCAGCAGCGAGGCGAGCAGGGCGACGGCGGTCAACGTGTTCTTGATCAGCATTGTTCAGTACCTTCAGGGTTGAGGAGTCGGTAGAGCCATGTGCAGCAAGGGAAAGGGCTTGCCTTCGCCATCCAGCGGCGAGCGCGCGACCTGGATGAAACCATAGTGCAGGTAGAAGCCCACGGCCTGCGGATTCTGTTCGTTCACGTCCACCGTGAGGGTATCGTGACGGGCGCGGGCGTGGTCCAGCAACTGGCGGCCGATGCCCTGGCCACGGCGGTCGGGGTCGATAAACAACATCTCCACATTGTGTCCGCCGGTGGCGATGAAGCCGGCGATGCCGGCGTCATCCTCGAACACCCACGTGTCGAGTGCCGGCATCGGCAGGTAAGTGTCGCGCACCAGCGGCAGCAAACGCTGGATGTCATCCTCGGGGAGGAAGTCATGGGTGGCCCGCACCGAACGCTCCCACAGTGCGCCCAGCACGGGGTCGTCGGTGGCCAGGCGAGGTCGAATACTCATGGCAATGATCCTTCATAGGGATCGCGATCCTAACCAATCCTATTTATGCGCGAAAGCTTCGCGTAAGAAGTTTCATTGTGGCCTGTCGCCGCGATCTAGAGCCGATGGTAGTCTTTAAGCCAAGTTGTTGTCAGGGAGCCCTTATGGGCAATCACAAGAGTGGAATTCGTCGGGTCAACGTCGAAAAAATCCTGTTGGCGGCGGAGAAAATCTTCGCCGAAAAGGGCTATGGCAGCACCGCCATGGCCGACATCGCCGAAGAAGTGCAACTGCCGCGCTCCAACCTGCATTACTACTTCACCACCAAAAGCGAGCTGTACAGCGCTGTGCTGTTCGACCTGTTGGAAGTGTGGAAGCAGGATGCACTGAGCTTCGAGACCTTCGATGATCCGCGCGTCGTGCTCAGCAGCTACATCCGCGCCAAGATGCAACGCTCGCGCACGCGGCCGTATGGCTCGAAAGTCTGGGCCAACGAAATCATCCACGGCGCGCCGACACTGGGTGAGGCGCTGGATGAAAGCCTGTACGACTGGGCCAAGATGAAGGAAGCGAAAATTCGCCAATGGGTGGAGGACAAACGCATCCTGCCGGTGGAACCGTCGAGCCTGCTGTACATGATCTGGGCGTCGACCCAGCACTACGCCGACTTCGATCATCAGGTGAAGATTCTGAATGATCACCAGCCGCTGTCGGACATGCAGTTCGAGAAGGCGATTCAGACGGTGACCAGTGTGATTTTGCGTGGGATCGGGTTGGAGCCGTGATGATCGCTCCTACGCTGCGCGTTCCAAGCGCGGACGCAGAGCGTCCAGTCAGGCATTCCCACGCGGAGCGTGGGAACGCTCATATAAAGGGCTACACCGCCTCCCGGTAGGGGTTGCGCGGATCCTGCGTCCAATTCAGGAACGGCTTGCCCGTCTCGATCGGCACCATCTCGATGCAGTCCGCCACCGGGCAGGTGATCTGGCACAGGTTGCAGCCCACGCACTCATCGTCGATCACCTCGTATTGGTGCGTGCCATCGGCCAACTTCAAGCTCGCGATGGCCTGGTGCGAAGTGTCCTCACAGGCAATATGGCAACGCCCGCAGCCGATACAGGCGGCCTGGTCGATCTTGGCGATGACCTGATAGTTGATGTCCAGGTACTTCCAGTCCGTGGTGTTGCCCACCGCTCGCCCGGAAAATTCCTGCAGGCTCTGGTAACCCTGACTGTCCATCCACCGCGACAGCCCATCCTTCATCTCTTCAACAATGCGGAACCCGTGCAGCATCGCCGCCGTGCACACCTGCACCGCGCCGCAGCCAAGGGCGACGAACTCTGCTGCATCGCGCCAGTTGCCGATGCCGCCAATGCCGCAGATCGGCAGGCCCTGGGTCTGCGGGTCGCGGGCGATTTCGGCGACCATGTTCAGTGCAATCGGCTTCACGGCTGAACCGCAGTAGCCGCCGTGGGTGCTCTGGGTGCCGACCACCGGCAGCGCGACCATGCGCTCCAGGTCGACGCTGGTGATGGAATTGATGGTGTTGATCAGCGACACCGCGTCCGCACCCCCGCGATACGCCGCACGCGCCGCCACCCGGATGTCAGTGATGTTCGGCGTGAGCTTGACGATCACCGGCAGCGAGCAATAGGTCTTGCACCAGCGGGTCACCTGTTCCACATACTCCGGCACCTGGCCCACCGCCGCGCCCATGCCGCGTTCGGGCATGCCGTGGGGGCAGCCGAAGTTCAGCTCGATGCCGTCGCATCCGGTGGCTTCCACCAGCGGCAGGATGTTTTTCCAGGATTCTTCGACACACGGCACCATCAGCGACACGATCAGCGCGCGGTCGGGCCAGTCCTTTTTCACCTGGGTGATTTCCCGCAGGTTGATCTCCAGCGAGCGGTCGGTGATCAGTTCGATATTGTTGATACCCAGCACTTCGCGGTTGGCGCCGAAGTGCGCCGAGTAGCGTGACGACACATTGACCGCCGCCGGGTCTTCACCCAGGGTCTTCCACACCACGCCGCCCCAGCCCGCTTCGAAGGCGCGGACCACGTTGTAGGCCTTGTCGGTGGGCGGCGCGGAGGCCAGCCAGAATGGGTTGGGGGCCTTGATACCGGCGAACACAATCGAGAGATCGGCCATTACGCAGCCTCCACATTCAGCATGAGTTGGGCGTGCATGGCTTCAGCGGCCAGCTTGCCGTGTTGCACCGCCTGCACGGTGAGGTCCTGGCCGAGGCTGACGCAGTCGCCGCCGGCGTAGACCCCGGGAATGCTGGTTTGCAGCTGTTCATCGACAAAGATCCGCTCGCCCACGCGATGCAGTTGCTGGGCCAGGGGATCCTGCAGCGCACCGTTGTCGAAGCCCTGGCCGATGGCCTTGAAGATGGCATCGGCGGCCAGCTCGAAGGTTTCGCCGGTAGGCTGCAGTCGACCGTTTTCCATGCGTGTGCGCAAAAAACGCATGCCGCGTACCTGGCCCTGATCGTCCAGCAAGACGGCTTCGGGCTGCGCCCAGGTCAGCAGGCGTACCTGATTGGCCTTGGCGATGTCTTGCTCATGGTGAGTGGCGCCCATGTCAGTGAGGCCACGGCGGTACACCAGGTTGACATCGCGGGCACCGAGGCGAGCCATTTGCACGGCCATGTCGATCGCGGTATTGCCGGCGCCAAGCACGATGCAGCGGTCGGCCAGTGGCAGTTGAGTGAGGTCATCGGCCTGGCGCAGTTCGCGGATGTAGTCGGTGGCGGCGAGCAGGCCGGGGGCGTCCTCATGGGGCAGGCCCAGCTGTTTGCTTGCCGCCAGGCCGAGGCCGAGGAACACCGAGTCGAATTGCTGGTGCAGTTCGCTCAAGGTCAGGTTGTCGCCCAGGCGTTGGCCGTGACGAATTTCGATACCGCCGATCTGCAGGAGGAAATCCAGTTCCTGCTGGGCGAAGTCATCCACCAGTTTGTATTTGGCGATGCCGTATTCATTCAAGCCGCCGGCTTTTTCGCGGGCTTCGAAAATCACCACGTCATGGCCGTGCAGCGCGGCGCGATGGGCGCAGGCCAGACCGGCAGGCCCTGCGCCCACCACGGCGATGCGCTTGCCGGTCGGTGCGGCGCGCTGGAATGGGTGTTCACTGAAGTGCGCATTGTCGATGGCGTAGCGTTGCAGCAGGCCGATCAGCACCGGGGCGCACTCTTCGGCGTTGTTACGCACGCAGGCCTGCTGGCACAGGATCTCCGTGGGGCAGACCCGCGCACAGCTGCCGCCGAGGATATTCGCCGAGAGAATCTTCTGGGCCGCGCCTTGCACGTTTTCGGTGTGGATATTGCGGATGAACGACGGGATATCGATCTCGCTGGGACACGCATTCACGCACGGCGCGTCGTAGCAATACAGGCAGCGCGAAGCTTCCAGCTGGGCCTGGCGGGCGTTGAGCGGCGGCGCCAGGTCGGTGAAGTGGCTGGCGAGTGTCGGCCCATCTTCATGGGGATGGGGGAGGTGGGTCAGGGTCTGGATCACGGTAGTGGCCTCACGGTTATTGAGGTGCTGCCTCTGATGGGCAATCGTTTTTTTATTGCCTGTGCCGGCCTCTTCGCAGGCAAGCCAGCTCCCACATTTGAATGTGTTCACACTTCAGGAGATGTGGGAGCCGGGCTTGCCCGCGATCGGCCGAAGGCCGCTTTCAGCGTTTCACAGCAGTGGGCCTGGAACGCTCGGCCCGCTTGCTCAGTTGCTCGAACACCGCCGGATACGCCGGCCGCTCGACGTAGCGCCCGGCACCGCGCTCGGCGCGCAGGTCGCCATCGGCCCAGACCAGCTTGCCCTGGCTGATGGTGTGGCTCGGCACACCGCGCACGGTCTTGCCTTCGAAGATGTTGAAGTCGACCTGCTGGTGATGGGTCTTTGCCGAAATGGTCCGGGTGCCCTCGGGGTCCCACAGCACCAGGTCAGCATCGGCGCCTACACGGATCGCGCCTTTGCGCGGGTAGAGGTTGAAGATCTTCGCGGTGTTGGTAGAGGTCAGCGCGACGAAATCCTGCATCGACAGGCGCCCGGTGTTGACCCCTTCGTCCCACAGTAGCGCCATGCGGTCTTCGATACCGGCGGTGCCGTTGGGGATCTTGCTGAAGTCGTCACGGCCAGCCGCTTTCTGCTCGGCGCAGAAGCAGCAGTGGTCGGTGGCGGTGGTGTGCAGGTTGCCCGACTGCAGGCCGCGCCACAGGGCTTCCTGATGCCCGCGCGGGCGGAAGGGCGGGCTCATCACGTAGCCGGCCGCGGTCTGCCAGTCGGGATGCTGGTAGACGCTGTCGTCCAGCAGCAGGTGGCCGGCGAGCACTTCGCCGTACACCGCCTGGCCCTTGCCACGGGCGTAGGTGATTTCATCCAGCGCTTCCTGGGTGGACACATGCACCAGGTACAGCGGCGTGCCGATGGTCTCGGCGATGCGGATGGCGCGGCTCGCTGCCTCGCCTTCCACCTGGGACGGCCGCGACAGCGGATGCGCTTCCGGGCCGGTGATGCCCTGGGCCATCAGCTTGCGCTGCAAGTGGTACACCAGCTCGCCGTTTTCCGCATGCACGGTGGGCACCGCGCCGAGTTCCAGGCAGCGTTCGAAGCTGGCGACCAGGGTGTCATCGGCCGCCATGATCGCGTTCTTGTAGGCCATGAAGTGCTTGAAGCTGTTGATGCCGTGGTGGCTGACCAACTCGGCCATTTCCTCGCGCACCTGCTCGCTCCACCAGGTGATCGCCACGTGAAAGCCGTAGTCGGCGGCCGACTTTTCTGCCCAGCCGCGCCACTGGTGAAAGGCTTCCAGCAAGGACTGCTGCGGGTTGGGAATCACAAAGTCGATGATCGACGTGGTGCCCCCCGCCAGACCCGCCGCCGTGCCACTGAAAAAGTCTTCACTGGCCACGGTGCCCATGAAGGGCAGTTGCATATGGGTGTGGGGATCGATGCCGCCGGGCATCAAGTATTGGCCGCTGCCATCGAGTATCTCGGTGCCGGCGGGAATATCCAGATCAGTGCCGATAGCGCGGATTAGACCGCCTGCGCATAACACGTCGGCTCTATAACTTTCATCATGGGTAATTACGGTGGCGCCACGGATCAACAGCGACATGTCGAGTTCCTCACAGGCTTGACCGGCTTGTGCCAGTTCTAAGTGTTGTAATGCTGCTTGCCGATGGTCGGTTAATTCCTGTCATCGGTGACAGGAATAGAAACTAGCTCGAGTTTTTCGATTGAGCAAGAAGATTTTTCTTAAGCTTATAACTTAAATAAGTAACTGATTTGTAAGGATAAAATATCAAATTCACCAAAATGTAGCGGCGTCTCACCATTTTGACGCACTTGACAGGTTCGTAAATTGAGCAACATTTCTTATTGCAAATCAGACGCTTGAGATATGCCGCTTGACGGCGGTGGGAAATAAAAATAATTGTGGTGCACCAGATTGAGTCCTGATCGTTCGGGCAACTTCCACGTTATTTAGCCTGAGTAACGCGGCAAGTACCGAAGGCGCAATCGGAAAGCTGATTAACATCAGCACGTTATATAAGCGGTGTGGGTTCGGTTACGGTTGTCGGCACGCTTATTGAGTGCAGTGGCGGCTGGCCGGACCCCTGATGTCATGTTGTTCACGAGGTACTCCGGCCGCCTGCATTGAAGTGCAGGCGAGCAACAATAATTCGAAAAAACCGTGGAGCGGCCATGCAACAGAACAGATCGCAAGTCATTGAACGCAACGGCCTGTACGAACTCGACGCCGGCCCCGACGTCCTCGACAGCCCCCGCTACAACCACGACATGGCACCGACCAAGGTGCATGAGCGCACCTGGAACAAGTGGCACATCACCGCGTTGTGGGTGGGCATGTCGATCTGCGTGCCGACCTACACCCTGGGCGGCGTGCTCACCGCGTATTTCGGCTTGTCGGTGGGCGAGGCGCTGATGGCGATCCTGCTGGCCAATATCGTGGTGCTGGTCCCGCTGACCCTCAATGCGTTCCCTGGTACCAAGTACGGTATTCCGTTCCCGGTGCTGCTGCGGTCGTCCTTCGGCATCCTCGGCTCCAATGTGCCGTGTTTGATTCGCGCGCTGGTGGCCTGCGGTTGGTTCGGTATCCAGACGATGTTTGGCGGGCTGGCAATCCACCTGTTTCTCGGCTCGATTTTCGAGGGTTGGAAGTCCCTCGGCGGCACCGGTGAAGTGATCGGCTTCATGATCTTCTGGACCCTCAACCTGTGGGTGGTGCTGCGCGGCGCCGAGTCGATCAAGCGCCTGGAAACCCTGTCGGCGCCGTTGCTGGTGGCGGTGGGGATCGGCCTGCTGGTGTGGGCGATGCCGAACGTGTCGATCAGCGAGCTGATGGCGATTCCACCCAAGCGGCCTGAAGGGGCGAGCCTCACCGGTTACTTCATGGCCGGCCTCACCGCGATGGTGGGTTTCTGGGCCACGTTGTCGTTGAATATTCCCGACTTCAGCCGCTACGCCAAGAGCCAGAAGGACCAGATCCTCGGGCAGATTTTCGGCCTGCCGCTGACCATGTTCCTGTTCGCCGCCCTCGGCGTGATCATGACCGCCGCCTCGGTGAAACTGGTGGGCGTCAGCGTGTCCGACCCGGTGACCCTGATCGGCCATATCCAGAGCCCGGTGTGGGTGGCCATCGCCATGGCGTTGATCATTATCGCCACGCTATCCACCAACACGGCGGCGAACATCGTCTCGCCCACCAACGACTTCCAGAACATCGCCCCCAAGCTGATCAACCGCACCACGGCGGTGATCCTCACCGGGCTGGTTGGGCTGGCACTGATGGGCCATGAACTGCTGAAAAAGCTCGGCCTGATTGTCTCCGACGTCAGCCTGGAAACCGTGTATTCCAACTGGCTGCTGGGCTACTCGAGCCTGCTGGGCCCCATCGCCGGGATCATGGTGGTGGACTACTTCATCACCCGGCGGCAGCAGCTGGACCTGGCCGGCCTGTACCGCGACGACGTGTACCCGGCGTGGAACTGGAGTGGCTTTATCGCCTTCGGCGTGCCGGTGGTTCTGACCTTGCTGTCGCTGGGCAGCGATGCATTCAGCTGGTTCTACAGCTACGGCTGGTTCACCGGCTCGGCGTTGGGCGGTCTGCTGTATTACGGCCTGAATGCCAAGCGTGGCATCAGCCCGGTTACCGCCAAATCCCCGCTGTAGAGACGTTGAAATGCAATCCAAATGTGGCAGCGGGCGTGCTCGCGAATGCGGTCTTGCAGACGATATCTGCGGCGACTGTCACGGCCTCTTCGCGAGAGGCCCGCTTCCACATGTTTGACCCCATTCCATGGTTGGAATCGAGTCTATTCATAACAAATACAGCCTGAGGAGATCCCCATGAACGCTGCCCTCGACGTTCTGCAATCGACCCATCAGCACATCAACCGCGATCGCTTGTGGCAGTCGCTGATGGACCTGGCCAAGCTCGGCGCCACCCCCAAGGGCGGCGTGTGCCGCCTGGCCCTCACCGACCTTGACCGCAAGGCCCGCGACCTGTTCGTGCAGTGGTGCGAAGAAGCCGGCTGCACGGTAACCATCGACGGCATCGGCAATATCTTCGCCCGCCGCCCCGGGCGCAATCCCAACCTGCCACCGGTGATGACCGGCAGCCATATCGATACCCAACCCACCGGCGGCAAGTTCGATGGTTGCTTCGGCGTGCTGGCGGGTGTGGAAGTGCTGCGTACCCTCAATGATCTCAAGGTGGAAACCGAGGCGCCGCTGGAAGTGGTGGTGTGGACCAACGAGGAAGGCTCGCGCTTCCCGCCGTGCATGATGGGCTCCGGGGTGTTCGCCGAGAAATTCAGCCTGGCGGACACCCTGGCCAAGGTCGACGTGGACGGTGTCAGCGTTGGCGATGCGCTGAACGCGATTGGCTATGCCGGCACGCGGGAGGTCAGCGGCCACAAGGTCGGGGCGTATTTCGAAGCGCACATCGAACAAGGGCCGATTCTCGAGGATGAGAAAAAGACCATCGGCGTGGTGCTCGGCGCCCTCGGGCAAAAGTGGTTTGACCTGAAACTGCGCGGTGTCGAAGCGCATGCGGGGCCAACGCCGATGCACCTGCGCAAGGATGCCCTGGTCGGCGCGGCGGCAGTGGTGGCGGCGGTGAATGCGGCGGCGCTGGGGCATCAGCCGCATGCCTGCGGGACCGTCGGTTGCCTGCAGGCCTATCCGGGCTCACGCAATGTCATCCCCGGCGAAGTGCGCATGACCCTGGACTTTCGTCACCTGGAACCGGCGCGCCTGGATTCGATGATTGCCCAGGTGCGTAAAGTGATCGATGAGACCTGTGCCAAGCACGGCCTGAGTTTCGAGATGGAACCCACCGCCGACTTCCCACCGCTGTACTTCGACAAGGGCTGCGTGGACGCTGTGCGCGACGCCGCGAATGGCCTGGGCCTGTCGAACATGGACATCGTCAGCGGGGCAGGGCACGACGCAATCTTCGTCGCCGAACTCGGCCCGGCGGGGATGATCTTCGTACCGTGCGAAGGCGGGATCAGCCACAACGAAATCGAGAACGCCGCGCCGGATGACCTGGCGGCGGGCTGTGCGGTGTTGTTGCGGGCGATGGTGGCGGCCTCGGCGGCGATTGCCAGCGGCAAACTCGCTGCCTGAAAGGCCCTCTTTATAAAGTCGGCTGTTGTGGTGAGCAGGCTTGCCCTGCGTTGGGCTGCGAAGCAGCCCCAGTAAAGACGCTGAGGTTCTTGCTGAAAGAACTCATGTCTGGATTGGGGGCCGCTTCGCAGCCCAACGCAGGGCAAGCCTGCTCACCACAGGGGAGCGCTCAGGCCCCGCCTGACGCGTCACCAGCCCCACGCTCACCTGCAACAGCGGAGCAGGGCACGACACAATCTTCGTCTCCGAACTCGAAGTCGGCTGTTGTGGTGAGCAGGCTTGCCCTGCGTTGGGCTGCGAAGCAGCCCCAGTAAAGACGCTGAGGTTCTTGCTGAAAGAACTCATGTCCGGATTGGGGGCCGCTTCGCAGCCCAACGCAGGGCAAGCCTGCTCACCACAGGCAATGCAGGGCAAGCCTGCTCACCACAGGCAACACAGGGCAGTTCTGCTCACCACAGGGAAGCGATCACGGCTCAGGCGCCGGGTTGCCAGCCACCGCCTAACGCGGTCACCAATCCCACGCTCGCCTGCAACTGCCGCGTCTGCACCGCTTGCAATGTCCGCTGTGCCTGCAACGCCGCCGTCTGCGCGGTCACCACATCCAGGTAGCTCACCGCCCCCGCCTGATAGCTGTTCATTGCCAGGGCCTGGGTATGCTGCGCCGCATCTGCCGCCGCTTGCTCATCCTGTGCTTCCTGCTGCAAATCCCGCAGTTGCGCGAGGTTGTCCTCCACCTCGCGCACGGCTTTCAATACATGGCTGCGGTACTGCGCCGAGGCCTCTTCAAACTCGGCCTTGGCCTGGCGTTCATTGGCGCTCAGGCGTCCGCCATCAAAGATCGGCAGATTCACCAGCGGCCCCAGCGCCCAATACCTATTGCCAGCGGACAGCAGGTTGCCAACCCCTTGCGTCTGGCCGCCGATCAGCCCGGTCAAACTGAAATCCGGGTACCACGCTGCCTTGGCCACGCCGATATTCGCGTTGGCGGCGAACACCCGGCGTTCTGCCGCCGCGATGTCCGGACGCCGTTGCAGCAGGTGGCTCGGCAGCTGCGACGGGATCCCCGGCAGGGCAATCAACTGCTGGCTGGGCGGCAACGTGAAGTTGCTGGCCGCCACCCCCACCAACTCCCCGATGGCATGCTCGGTGAGGTTGCGTTGCCCGCGCACTTCATCCAGCTGCGCCTTGGCTTCAGCCAGTTGATTCTGCGCGCGGGTCAGGTCGAGCTCGGAGGCGATCTGCCCCTCATAACGACTGCGCGTCAGTTGCAGGGCCTGGCTGAAATCCTCCAGCGAGCTGTTGAGAATCCGGCTCTGTGCATCCAGCCCATTGAGCTGCACATACAGGCTCGCGAGTTGATGTTGCAGGCTCAGCCGCGCCACCGCGAGGTCATCGCCGGAGGCTTGCGCCTGGGCATCACCAGCCGCGACCTGGTTGCGGATCTTGCCCCATAGGTCGAGGTCGTAGCTCAGGGAAAATCCTGCCGTGTTGCTGTTGTACACCGAAGGCTGCGTGTCGCCGCGCAGTGGTCGCGAGTCGGATTGACGCTGGCGCAACGGCTGCGCACTCGCGGTGATCTGCGGCAACAGCCCCGCATGCAGTTGGCTGGCATACGCCTGGGACGCATCGAAGTGCGCCAGCGCTGCCGCCAGGTCCGGGTTGGCCTTGAGCAGTTGCTGTTGCAGGCCATCCAGGCGTGCATCGTTGTAGAGTTTCCACCATTCGGGAGCCAATTGATCGGACGGTTGCGCGCTGTGCCACGGGCCCTCGCTGGTCTGTTCGCGGTAGCCGGCCGGCAGGTCCACCGTGGGCACTGTGTAGGTGGGCGCCATCGAGCAACCTTGCAACGCCAGCAGCATCAGGGCCGCGAGGGGCTTAAGCCTTGGGCGCATGCGCACCTCCGGAGGCATCGGCGAGTTGCACCGGGTCGCCTTCGCGCAGGGCGTCGGGCGGGTTGTCGACGATGCGGTCGGCGGGTTTCAGGCCTTGATCGATCACCAGCCGTTCGCCGAGGTCGAGGCCGATGTGGATGTCCTGCAAGTGCACGTGGTTCTGTGCGTCCAGCACCGCCACCTGGGTGCCTTGGGCGCGGAAGATCAGCGCGCTGGCCGGGATGCTCACACCATGGGTATCCGCTGGAATCGGCAAGGTGGCTTCGGCGTAGTCACCGGGCAGCAATTCGCCGTTGGGGTTGTCGGCGACGAACTGCGCGAGCAGCGTGCCGGAGCGACGGTCGATGGCGGTGGAGTCACCGATCAGGCGCGCCTTGAAGTGCTCGCCAGGGTGCTCGGGCACCGTCAGTTCGGCTTCGAGTCCGGGGTGGATGACCGCCGCGTAGTTCTGCGGCACCGGCACGTAGAGGCGCAATTGGTGGGTGTCGGCGATGTTGAACAGCTCCGGATCGCTGTCGGTATCGGCCTTGATCAATTGGCCGATATCGGTATTGCGGGCGGTGATGGTGCCGGCAAACGGCGCGCGGATGGTCTTGTAGCTTTCCAGGGCCGACAGCCGAGCGAAATCGGCCGCAGCCGCCTCGGCGTTGGCTTTGGCCGCCGCGGCGTTGGAGGATTTTTCATCGGCCTCCTGGCGCGACACCGAGTGGCTCGCCAACAGGTTTTGCCAGCGCGTGGCGGTGGTTTCTGCCAGGCGTGCGTTGGCTTGTTCCTGGATCAGGCGGGCGTGGGTCTGGGCCAATTGCTGGTCGAGGTCGGGGCTGTCGATTTCGGCGAGGACTTGCCCGGCCTTGACCTGGCTGCCGATGTCGACTTTCCAGTCCTTCAAATAACCGCTGACCCGGGCATGGATCGGCGCCTTGCTCCAGGCGTCGAGGTGGGCGGGCAGGCGCAGGGTGTCACCGGCCGCGTTCTGCTGCGGCTGGAACACCATCACTTGCGGGATGGCGGCGGTTTCGGTCCACGCGGTCACCGATTGTTCGTGCATCGTGCGGGCATGCAGGCCGTTGGCGACCAACAGGGCGGCCAGTGTCAGGCCGCCGACACCCATGAGCATCAGACGCTTGCGCGAGGGTTTGTGATCAGACGACATGTGGGGTTTCTCCAGCAGCTGCGCGAGTAGGGTGACGACCGTGGACCAGGCTGAAGACCACGGGAACAAACAACAAAGTGGCAATGGTGGCGAAGATCAAGCCACCGATCACGGCCCGGCCGAGCGGGGCGTTCTGCTCCTCGGAAATGGCCAGCGGCAACATGCCGATGATCATCGCCAGGGCGGTCATGCACACCGGCCTGAAGCGCGTGTAGCCGGCCTCCATGGCCGCCTTCAGGGCGTCGCCATGTTCGGCCAGGCGTTCGCGGCAGAAACTCACCACCAGGATCGAGTTGGCGGTGGCCACGCCCATGCACAGGATGGCGCCGGTGAGGGCCGGCACCGACAGCGAGGTGCCACTGAGGAACAGCATCCATACGATCCCTGCCAGCGCCGCCGGCAACGCGGTGATGATCACGAACGGGTCGGCCCAGGACTGGAAGTTGACCACGATCAGCAGGTAGATCAGCACCACCGCGCCGAGCAGGCCGAAGCTCAGGCCGCTGAAGGCTTCATGCAGCGCGTCGATCTGCCCATGCAGGCTGATCACTGCACCCTTGGGGCGCATGGACGCGGTGTCATCCAGCACTTTCTGCACGTCGCGGGCGACGCCGCCGAGGTCGCGGCCCTGGACGTTGGCGTACAAATCCAGGGTCGGTTCGATGTTGTAGTGAGTCACCACTGCCGGGCTTTGCACGCGCGATATGCTCGCCACGCCGCCGAGGATCTGCGACTGCCCATCGGCACCGGTCACCGGCAAGGCTTCCAGCGACGGCAGGCTGTCGAGACGGTACTGCGGGGTCGCGGCGACGATCGAATACGACACGCCATTGGCCGGGTTCAGCCAGAAGGTCGGCGCGGTCTGCGAGCTGCCGGCGAGGGAGGCGACCATGCTGTTGGTGACGTCGCGCTCGGTGATGCCCAGGCCATTGGCCCGCATGCGATCAACATTCACCTGCAGCGACGGGTAACCGGTGGACTGCTGGATGCGCAGGTCAGCGATGCCCGGTACGTGTTGCAGGCGACGCTCAAGCTCCACGGCGTAGGCGCGGTTTTCTTCATCGCTGCGACCGGAGATCTTCACGTCCAGCGGCGCCGGCGCACCGAAGTTGAGAATCTGGCTGCTGATATCCGCCGGCAGGAAAGCGAAGTGGCTGCCGGGGAAACTTTGCGGCAAGGCTTCGCGCAGTTTCTTCACGAAGTCGGCGGTCGGCGCGTGATCCTTTTTCAAGGTGACCTGGATATCACCATCCTGCGGGCCGATGGTGCCGCTGCTGCTGTAGGCCATGTCGATGCCGCTCAGCGGGATGCCGATGTTGTCGACGATGGTGTCCAGTTGCTCAGCGGGGATTACTTCACGAATCCGCGCTTCAATCCGGTCGAAGGCCGCCGCGCTTTCTTCGATGCGCGTGCCCAGTGGCAAGCGCACATGCAGCGCCAGGGCGCCGGCGTCGGTGGCCGGGAAGAAGTCCTGGCCCAGGCTTGGCAGCAACAGGAACGAGGCGAGCACACAGGCCAGGAAGCCGACGATAAAGCGCTTGCGATTGCCCAGCGCCAACAACAGCAGGCCGTGGTAGGTGTCGCGGATATTCGAGAAGTGACGCTCGAATCCCTGCTGGAAATTCAACACCGCTTGCAGCGCGCGATTGCGTGGCTTGCGGTGCTGCTCACCTTCGTGGTGGTTGATGAATTGGTCTTCCGGATGATGCCCTGCGCCTTGCTCCGGCACGTGCGGCTTGAGCAGGAACATCGCCAGGGTCGGCACCAGGGTACGCGAGAGGATGAACGAACTGGCCATGGCGAAGATCACCGCCAGCGCCATTGGCCGGAACAGGTAGCCGGCGATGCCTTGCAGCAGGAACATCGGCACGAACACGATGCAGATGCACAGCAGCGAGACAAACGCCGGGCCGACGATCTGCGCAGCGCCGTCGAGAATCGCGGTCTTCACCGCCTTGCCTTGCTCCAGGTGCCAGTTGATGTTTTCGATGGTCACCGTGGCATCGTCCACCAGGATCCCCACGGCCAACGCCAGCCCGCCGAGGGTCATCACGTTGAGGGTCTGCCCGCTGACTGCCAGCAGCGCGATGGCCGACAGCACCGCCAGCGGAATCGACGCGGCGATGATCAGCGTCGAACGCCAGCTGCCGAGAAACAGCAGGATCATCGCACTGGTCAGCAGCGCGGCGATGATGCCTTCCTGGGCCACGCTGCCTACCGATTGCTTGACGAATACCGAGGCGTCACCGAGCAGCGAAGTCTTCAGCGACGGCGGCAGGGTTTCGTTGATGCGCGGCAGCATCTGGCGGATGCCGTCGATGATCGACAGCGTCGAGATGCTGCCGTTTTTCAACGCCGGCATCAGCACCGCACGGTGGCCGTCGACGCGCACGACGTTGGTCTGCGGCGGCGAACCGTCACGCACGTGGGCCACTTGGCCGATGGTAATCAGCGCGCCGTCGACAGTCTTGATCGGCAGGTCGTTGAGCTCGTCGATCGCCTTGGGACTGTTGTTGAGCAGGATCGTGTATTCGTTGGGACCGAGCTTGGCGGTGCCCACCGGGATGATCTGGTTCTGCAGCGCCAGGGCATTGCCCACGTCCTGTGCCGACAAGCCTTTGGCAGCCAGCGCCTGGGGGTCGAGGTCGAGGGTGATCTGGCGTTGCTTGCCGCCCATTGGCGTGGGCATGGCGAGGCCGGGCAGGGCGCTCAAGGGCAGGCGGATGTTGTTCTGCACCAGGTCGCGGATCTTGGCTTCCGAGAGGCTGGGGCTGGAGAACGCCATTTGCAGGATCGGCACCGTGGAGGCGCTGTAGTTGAGGATCAGCGGCGGCGTGATGCCCGGTGGCATCTGCTTCAGCACGGTTTGTGAAACCGCCGTCACTTGCGCGTTGGCCGTGCGGATGTCGACGCCCGGTTGGAAGAAAATCTTGACGATGCCCATGCCGGGCAGCGATTGCGATTCGATGTGTTCGATGTCGTTGACGGTGGTGCTCAGGGAGCGTTCGTAGGTGTAGATCACCCGGCCCGCCATGGCGTCCGGTGACAGGCCGTTGTACTGCCACACCACGGCGACCACGGGGATGCCGATATCGGGGAAAACATCAGTGGGGGTACGCAGGGCCGCCATCGGCCCGATGATGCAGATGAATATGGCCAACACGATAAACGTGTACGGCTTTTGCAGTGCGGTCTTTACCAGCCCGAGCATGCGTGAACCTCCAGAGGAGCAGGATTGCAAACCCCGGCAGTCTTGCCCGACCCACCTAACACGCACCTTTCAGCCAGGTGAAGGAACATTTAGTTAAGGGCTGAAGATCGTTTCATATGTATTCATTTGTTCTACAAAGGATGGCTGCCCAAGCTTGTAGCCCATCGGAGGCGACACCTTTCGCCGCGTATTTTTACTGATGTCCTTTGGAGCCCTGCCATGTCACTTAAACCGCTGTTATTGATTCCTGCCCTTGGTGCCGTACTGTTGTTGTCGGCGTGTGCCGGCCCGATCCCCAAGGCTGACCCGAGCGAAGCGTGGATTGGTTTGAAGGAGGAAGCGCCGAACGACCTGATGGCCGAGCGTGTGGACGGCAAGCGTGTGGATGACGGACGCTTCTTCGAGGTGACCCCGGGGGATCATCGGCTGGATGTGACGTTATTCGAGGAGGAGCCAGGCGACGACAATCAGCAGGATTGCCAGGGGCGTGTCGAATATAAAAACTTCAAGGCGGGGGAGCATTACACCCTGGTCGAGTCGAGCCTGGGCACTACCGTGCGCGCCTCGCTCAAGGATGGTCACGGCAAGGAAGTTGCCGCCACTCAGGACTTCAATTGCATGCCTGGCTAGGCGTGGCGTACCGCGGCCTTGTGAGGCTTGGCGGGCGCCGCGGGCTTGACGTGGGGGTGATGGTGCCGACGGGTGATGCGCAACACCCCCCACAACATGGCGCCGGCTACCGCCAGCCAACCGCAGATCAACAGGAAAATCGTCGTTGCAAGGCTCATTCGGGCCTCCTTTCGCCCCTCAGGGGGCACACACAGTCTTCTCAATGGACAGTCTAGCTATCTGGCGGTTGCCTGCTATTGACCAATGGTCGTGTCCAACCAACTTCTTTGCTCTATCACTGACCCTTTACTGCGCCTGTGGGCTATACCCGTGTGGCAGAGCGTCCTATGATCAGGGCCTTCAACGGCCATTGATCAAGAGAGTAAAAAATTGCGGTTACGCTCGAACGTTAAAACCTCTTTGTTGCTGGCTGTTGCCATAGGGCTTGCGGCCTGTTCCAGCCACCCATCGAAATTGCCGGGCCTGCCCGAGCGTGTCGAACTCAATGGCGTGCCGACATTTCGCAGCGAGGCTTATCAGAGCGGTCCTACGGCTTTAGCCAGCATGCTGTCGCAACAAGGCATTGTCATGACACCGGGCTTGCTGGATAAGCCGCTGCACTTGCCGGGCGGTGAAGCCGACCTTGAACGCAACATGCAGGTACTGGCGCGTGAGTACGGGCTGATGGTGTACCCGTTGGATGCCAAGCTGACGGCGGTGCTGGCGCAGGTGGCGGCGGGTTACCCGGTGATGGCGCGCATTGGCGGCGGGCTGTGGTCTGACGCGCACTACGTGGTCGTGGTCGGGTTCAACCAGCAGAAGAGCACGATACTGCTGCGCTCAGGCATGGACCGGCGGCTGTTGATGAGCTTCAGCGATTTTGAATCGAAGTGGAGCAGCGCCGGGCAGTGGGCAATCCTCACCCAGCGCCCAAGCCAGTTACCGGCGAATGTCGACGCTCAGCGCTGGCGAGATGCTGCCAACGCCACGGCCCAGGCCGGGCAGGAGCAGGCCGCGGCGCAGGCGCTCAAGGTGTTGGCGGAAAAAAAGTAACCACAGACATTCAGTGAGAACCGGCTTGCGTGGGAGTCGGGCGTGCCCGCGATGCGGGCACTGAGGGGGAGCAGTGACACTGCGGTGATGCTATCGCAGGCAAGCCAGCTCCCACACAAGCCAGCCCACACAAGCCAGCGCTCACATCAAGGTGCGGTCAACGACTGGCTTCTGCCGCGTTCGGACGGTTCTTGAGGTTTTTGTCCGCCTTGTAGCGCAGTGCCACGTCCGGCACCGAGCCGCTCTTGCCGGTCTCGACCCAATTGCGGATACGGCTGGCATCGGCGAAGTGGGTGAATTTGCCGAAGGCATCCAGGATCACCAGCGATACCGGGCGGTTACCCATGCTGGTCACCAGCACCAGGCAGTGGCCGGCCTGGTTGGTGAAGCCGGTCTTGGTCAGCTTGATGTCCCAGTTGGCGCGGTTGATCAAGTGGTCGGTGTTGGAGAAACCGAGGGTGTAGTTGGGCTTGCGGAACGCTACGGTCTTTTCCTTGGTGGTGCTCAGCTGGCTGAGCATCGGGAATTTGCGCGCATACGCCAACAGCTTGCTGAGGTCGCGGGCGGTCGACACGTTATGAATCGACAGGCCCGTCGGCTCGACGTAGTGGGTGCTGGTCATGCCCAGGGCCTTGGCCTTGGCGTTCATGGCGGCAATAAAGGCCGCGTAGCCGCCCGGATAGTGATGCGCCAGGCTCGCGGCCGCGCGGTTTTCAGAGGACATCAGGGCAATCAGCAGCATCTCCTTGCGCGGCATCTGGCTGCCGATCTTCACGCGCGAGAAGACACCTTTCATCTCCGGAGTGTCGGTGATGTTGATGTCGATGTATTCATCCATGTTCTGCTTGGCTTCAAGCACGATCAGGCCGGTCATCAGCTTGCTCACCGAGGCGATGGGCACCACCACGTCGGGGTTGCTGGAATAGATGACCTTGTTGGTCTGCAGATCCACCAGCATGGCGCTGCCGGAAGCAATTTGCAGTTTGGACGTATCACGCGGGGCCTGGGTGGTTTCGGCGGCGTGCGCGAAGGTGCCTGTGAACGCAAACAATAGGCTGACGATAGAAAGACGAATTTTCACGCGGATGAACTCGCTAAAAAAGTAAGGAAATACCGTTCTGGAACGGGTTATATGACAAATGCCGTTACATTTTAGGAGTATGGACGAGAGACTGTCGAATGTTCTTCTAAAACCAGACGAAAGTACTTAAAAACAAAGAAAAAACAGGTTTTATTGCGGGCAATAAAAAGCCCTGCGATAAGGCAGGGCTTTTTCAGCACGGCTGGTTATTAGTCGTGCAGCGACTCTGCCGCGTACAGGGTGTTTTCCAGCAGGCAGGCTCGGGTCATCGGGCCAACGCCGCCGGGGACCGGCGTAATCCAGCCGGCGCGGGGCAGGGCGGTCTCGTAGACTACGTCGCCGACCAGCTTGCCGTCTTCCTGGCGGTTGATGCCGACGTCGATGACGATCGCGCCTTCCTTGATCCACTCGCCCTTGACCAGGCCCGGCTTGCCGGCAGCGACCACGACCAGGTCCGCGCGGCCGACGTGGCCGGCAAGGTCCTTGGTGAAGCGGTGGGTGACGGTGACGGTGCAGCCGGCCAGCAGCAGCTCCATCGCCATTGGGCGGCCAACGATGTTGGAGGCGCCGACGATGACGGCGTCGAGACCATAGAGGTCGACACCGGTGCTTTCCAGCAGTGTCATGATGCCTTTGGGTGTGCACGGGCGCAGCAACGGGATGCGCTGGGCCAGGCGGCCGACGTTATACGGGTGGAAACCGTCGACGTCCTTGTCCGGGCGAATGCGCTCGAGCAATTTGGAGGCGTCCAGATGCTCAGGCAGCGGCAGTTGCAGCAGGATGCCGTCGATGCTCGGGTCATCGTTGAGACCGTCGATCAGGTCGGTAAGCGCCTGCTGGGAGGTGTCGGCAGGCAGGTCGTAGGCCTTGGAGATAAAGCCGACCTCTTCACAGTCTTTACGCTTGTGCGAGACATAAACCTGAGAGGCAGGATCGCTGCCGACCAGGATCACCGCGAGGCCAGGCGTGCGCAGGCCTTGCTGGCTACGCTCGGTGACTCGTTTGGCGATCTGCTGGCGCAGGCTGGCGGCGATTGATTTGCCGTCGATAAGTTGTGCAGTCATTACGCGTGATTAACCATCGAGAGGGGGAAGAAAAGTGCGCGCATTCTCGCATGCCAAGCCGTGAGGGCAAAGGCGCTTGGTCTGCAAATTGGCCTAACCCCTTAAATAAAATGAATTTTTTTCAAAAAAGATTTGACGGGTTTAAGGACCCTCTATACTATTCGTCGCACTTGTCGGGCACAGCCTAGCACTGGTTAAGAAGGTCGAGCAGGATTGTTGTTCTGCAAGGCTGGAAGCACTTAGTTTGTAGTCCTTATAGAGTACAGATTAATCAGGCGCCCGTAGCTCAGCTGGATAGAGCATCCGCCTTCTAAGCGGATGGTCGCAGGTTCGAGTCCTGCCGGGTGCGCCATTAGGCAGCTTTGGCACAAGTAGCGCTATATGGTGGGCGTAGCTCAGTTGGTAGAGCACGGGATTGTGACTCCCGTTGTCGAGGGTTCGATCCCCTTCGTCCACCCCATATTTTGAAAGGCGCCAGATTAATCATCTGGCGCCTTTGCTTTAAGAGCTTCAAGCGCGGATGTGGTGGAATTGGTAGACACACTGGATTTAGGTTCCAGCGCCGCGAGGCGTAAGAGTTCGAGTCTCTTCATCCGCACCAATAAAAGCTTTGTCCCTCCGTCAGGTGGGTAAGGCTCGACAAAGAAGTGGTTTGGTTTCTTTGTTAACGCAATATGGTGGGCGTAGCTCAGTTGGTAGAGCACGGGATTGTGACTCCCGTTGTCGAGGGTTCGATCCCCTTCGTCCACCCCATATTCGAAAGGCGCCAGATTTAACAGTCTGGCGCCTTTTTTGGTTTTAGCGGTTCGAATATTCGGCGGCTGCAGGTAGTGGGTCGCAAGGGCAGGCGTTTCGTCGTATTTATGTGTCTCGATGATGCCGCGCTGCCTGCTGGCCCTGTTTGAGGGTTGGCCGTCAGGGAGATGGATGACGACTTCTTCTATATATAGAAGAGGCGGCGCAGAGCCCTGGCGTGATGGGCTGTATTTGTCACCGGGGCGAGGTGCATCAGTGCCTTCGTACCGATAAATTGCCGGCTGTTTTCGGGCGTATTCTCAGTAGGGTGACTTCTTGAGTTTGACCCACTAGAATGCATGCCCTTGATTGGGGTCGGAAATGGCCGGCTAACGTCTGTGCAACGAGGAATATCCATGCAAGTTTCTGTTGAAAATACTACTGCTCTCGAGCGCCGCCTGAGCATCACCGTGCCGGCAGAGCGTATCGAGACTGCGGTCAACAAGCGTCTGCAGCAGACTGCCCAAAAGGCCAAGATCGCTGGTTTCCGTCCAGGCAAAGTGCCAATGAGCGAAATCAAACGCCGTTTTGGTGCTGATGCGCGTCAGGAAGCGGTAGGCGACGTGATCCAGGCTTCCTTCTATGAAGCGGTTGTCGAGCAAAAGCTGAACCCGGCTGGCTCGCCTTCGATCGAGCCGAAGTCCCTGGAAGCGGGCAAGGACCTGGAATACGTTGCCGTATTCGAAGTGTTCCCAGAGTTTGAAGTGGCAGGTTTCGAAGGTATCGCTATCGAGCGCCTGAGCGCTGAAGTAGCTGATTCCGACCTGGACAACATGCTGGAAATCCTGCGCAAGCAGAACACCCGTTTCGAAGTGGTCGACCGTGCTGCCCAGAACGAAGACCAGTTGAACATCGATTTCGTTGGCAAGGTTGACGGCGAAGTGTTCGCTGGCGGCTCCGCCAAGGGTACTCAGCTGGTGCTGGGTTCCAACCGCATGATCCCTGGCTTCGAAGACGGCCTGGTTGGCGCGAAGGCGGGCGAAGAGCGCGTTCTGAACCTGACTTTCCCGGCTGACTACCAGAACCTGGACCTGGCTGGCAAAGCCGCCGAGTTCACCGTGACCGTCAACAGCGTTTCCGAGCCTAAGCTGCCAGAACTGAACGAAGAATTCTTCGCTCAATTCGGTATCAAGGAAACCGGCATCGAAGGCTTCCGCACCGAAGTTCGCAAGAACATGGAGCGCGAACTGCGCCAGGCCATCAAGTCCAAGGTCAAGAACCAGGTCATGGACGGTCTGCTGGCCGCCAACCCGATCGAAGTGCCTAAGGCCCTGCTGTCCAACGAAGTGGACCGCCTGCGCGTGCAAGCTGTGCAGCAGTTCGGTGGCAACATCAAGCCTGACCAACTGCCGGCCGAGCTGTTCGAAGAACAAGCCAAGCGCCGCGTCGTGCTGGGCCTGATCGTGGCTGAAGTGGTCAAGCAGTTCGACCTCAAGCCTGACGAAGATCGCGTTCGTGAAATGATCCAGGAAATGGCTTCGGCCTACCAGGAGCCTGAGCAGGTCGTGGCTTGGTACTACAAGAACGACCAGCAGCTGAACGAAGTACGTTCGGTTGTGCTGGAAGAACAAGTTGTGGATACTGTTCTGCAGAAGGCTAAGGTGACCGACAAAGCGGTCTCTTACGAAGAAGCAGTCAAACCGGCGGAAGCAGCACAAGCCGACTGATTGTCCAACTCGTTGGAAATTCAACCATAAGCCAGCCTCGCGCTGGCTTATGCGTTTTCAAGACATGACTATTTGGGAGTAACTGCAGAGCATGTTCCGTAATTCCTATATTCAGCAGAACTCTGATATCCAGGCCGCAGGCGGCCTGGTCCCGATGGTTGTCGAGCAGTCCGCTCGTGGCGAACGCGCCTACGACATCTACTCGCGCCTGCTCAAGGAGCGAGTGATCTTTCTGGTGGGCCCGGTAGAGGACTACATGGCCAACCTGATCTGTGCGCAACTGCTGTTCCTTGAAGCGGAAAATCCGGACAAGGACATCCATCTCTACATCAACTCACCTGGCGGTTCGGTGACGGCGGGCATGTCGATCTACGACACCATGCAGTTCATCAAGCCGAATGTATCGACCACTTGCATCGGCCAGGCCTGCAGCATGGGTGCGTTCCTGCTCACCGCAGGCGCCCACGGCAAGCGTTTCTGCCTGCCGAACTCGCGCGTGATGATTCACCAGCCACTGGGCGGTTTCCAGGGCCAGGCGTCGGACATCGAAATCCACGCCAAGGAAATCCTCTTCATCCGCGAGCGTCTCAACACGCTGATGGCCAAGCACAGCGGGCGCACCCTGGAAGAAATCGAGCGCGACACCAACCGCGACAACTTCATGAGCGCCGAAGTCGCGCGTGATTACGGGTTGATCGACGCAGTGATCGAAAAGCGCCCCGCTTAATATAAGCCGCTCAAAATAGGGCTGGTCGGCATGTCCGATCATCGGCGGGCTTGAAAAAGCCCGCATAAGCCTTCATCTTGTGTTGCAAGCCTATCGGATTTGGATCGAACGAATGACTGACACCCGCAACGGCGAGGACAACGGCAAGCTGCTCTATTGCTCCTTCTGTGGCAAAAGCCAGCATGAAGTACGCAAATTGATTGCCGGCCCCTCGGTCTTTATCTGCGACGAGTGCGTCGACCTGTGCAATGACATCATCCGTGAGGAGGTGCAGGAAGCACAGGCCGAAAGCAGCGCGCATAAATTGCCTTCGCCTAAAGAAATCAGCGGCATCCTTGACCAGTATGTCATCGGTCAAGAGCGTGCAAAGAAGGTTTTGGCCGTAGCGGTGTACAACCACTACAAGCGCTTGAACCAGCGTGACAAGAAAGGCGACGAAGTCGAACTCGGCAAGAGCAACATCTTGCTGATCGGTCCTACAGGCTCGGGTAAGACCCTGCTTGCAGAAACCCTCGCTCGCCTGCTGAACGTTCCGTTCACCATCGCCGACGCAACCACCCTCACCGAGGCTGGCTACGTGGGTGAGGACGTCGAGAACATCATTCAGAAACTGCTGCAGAAATGTGACTACGACGTAGAGAAAGCCCAGATGGGTATCGTCTACATCGACGAAATCGACAAGATCTCGCGCAAGTCCGACAACCCGTCGATCACCCGGGATGTTTCCGGTGAAGGCGTGCAGCAGGCCCTGTTGAAACTGATTGAAGGCACGGTCGCTTCCGTACCGCCACAAGGTGGCCGCAAGCACCCGCAGCAGGAATTCCTCCAGGTTGATACGCGCAACATCCTGTTCATCTGTGGCGGTGCGTTCTCGGGTCTGGAGAAGGTTATCCAGCAGCGTTCCACCCGTGGCGGTATCGGTTTCAGTGCAGAAGTGCGCAGCAAGGAAGAAGGCAAGAAAGTGGGCGAGTCCCTGCGTGAAGTCGAGCCTGACGATTTGGTCAAGTTCGGTCTGATCCCGGAATTCGTCGGCCGTCTGCCAGTCCTGGCCACGTTGGACGAGCTGGATGAGGCTGCTCTGATTCAGATCCTCACCGAGCCGAAGAACGCCCTGACCAAGCAATACGCGAAGCTGTTCGAAATGGAAGGTGTAGACCTCGAGTTCCGTACCGACGCGCTCAAATCGGTGGCCAAGCGGGCACTGGAGCGCAAGACCGGTGCACGTGGCCTGCGCTCGATTCTCGAAGGCGTGTTGCTCGACACCATGTACGAAATCCCCTCGCAGTCCGAGGTGAGTAAAGTGGTGATCGATGAAAGCGTTATAGAAGGCAAGTCCAAGCCACTGTATATCTACGAAAACAGTGAGCCGGCTGCCAAGGCTGCGCCAGACGCGTAAGCGTTTCGCAGTTTCGGTACAAACAAGGGGCCTTTAGGGGCCCCTTTGTTTTTCATGAAGATTTTTTACTGCGTGTAACTGCCAGCATTGAGCTTGTTTTTTTTACACGCAGCCCCCATCTTGGTTTCAAGCTTACTTTTCAACTGTCATAGAGGCGAAATCATGAAGACAACCATCGAATTGCCTCTCCTGCCGTTGCGTGATGTCGTCGTCTATCCGCACATGGTTATCCCGCTGTTCGTGGGGCGCGAGAAGTCTATCGAAGCCCTCGAGGCCGCGATGACGGGCGACAAGCAGATCCTGCTGTTGGCCCAGAGAAATCCTGCCGATGATGATCCTGGCGAAGATGCCCTGTATCGCGTCGGTACCATTGCCACCGTACTGCAACTGCTCAAACTACCCGATGGCACCGTCAAGGTGTTGGTCGAAGGCGAGCAACGCGGTGCGGTCGAGCGCTTCATGGAGGTGGACGGCCACCTGCGCGCCGAAGTGGCGCTGATCGACGAAGTCGAAGCCCCTGAGCGCGAATCCGAAGTCTTTGTCCGCAGCCTGCTCTCGCAGTTCGAGCAGTATGTGCAGCTGGGCAAGAAAGTCCCGGCTGAAGTGCTGTCTTCGCTTAACAGCATCGATGAGCCAAGCCGCCTGGTCGACACCATGGCTGCGCACATGGCACTGAAGATCGAGCAGAAGCAGGACATTCTCGAAATCATCGACCTGCCGGCCCGTGTCGAACACGTGCTGGCGCTGCTGGATGCCGAAATCGACCTGCTGCAGGTTGAGAAGCGCATCCGTGGTCGTGTGAAGAAACAAATGGAGCGCAGCCAGCGCGAGTACTACCTGAATGAGCAGATGAAGGCCATTCAGAAGGAGCTCGGCGACAGCGAGGAAGGCCACAACGAAATCGAAGAGCTGAAAAAGCGCATCGATGCCGCCGGCCTGCCGAAAGACGCGCTGACCAAGGCCAATGCCGAGCTGAACAAGCTCAAGCAAATGTCGCCGATGTCCGCTGAAGCCACTGTGGTTCGCTCCTACATCGACTGGCTGGTGCAAGTGCCGTGGAAGGCCCAGACCAAGGTACGCCTGGACCTGGCGCGCGCCGAGGACATCCTGGATGCCGACCACTACGGCCTCGAAGAAGTCAAAGAGCGCATCCTCGAATACCTCGCCGTGCAAAAGCGCGTGAAGAAGATTCGTGGCCCGGTACTGTGCCTGGTAGGGCCGCCTGGTGTGGGTAAAACCTCCCTGGCCGAGTCCATTGCCAATGCCACCAACCGTAAATTCGTGCGCATGGCCCTCGGTGGCGTGCGTGACGAAGCGGAAATCCGTGGTCATCGCCGTACCTACATCGGTTCGATGCCAGGAAGATTGATTCAAAAGATGACGAAAGTGGGCGTGCGCAACCCGCTGTTCCTGCTCGATGAAATCGACAAGATGGGCAGCGACATGCGCGGCGATCCGGCCTCGGCATTGCTCGAAGTGCTCGACCCCGAGCAGAACCACAATTTCAACGACCATTACCTGGAAGTCGACTACGACCTTTCCGACGTGATGTTCCTGTGCACCTCCAACTCGATGAATATCCCGCCAGCGCTGCTGGACCGGATGGAGGTGATTCGTCTGCCGGGTTACACCGAAGACGAGAAGATCAACATCGCCGTCAAATACCTCGCGCCCAAGCAGATTTCGGCCAACGGCCTGAAGAAGGGCGAGATCGAATTCGAGGTCGAGACGATCCGCGACATCGTTCGTTACTACACCCGCGAGGCAGGTGTGCGCGGCCTTGAGCGCCAGATCGCGAAGATCTGCCGCAAGGCAGTCAAGGAACATGCGCTGGAAAAACGCTTCTCGGTGAAGGTCACGGCCGACTCCCTGGAGCACTTCCTGGGTGTGCGTAAATTCCGCTACGGCCTGGCCGAGCAGCAGGACCAGGTAGGGCAGGTGACTGGCCTGGCGTGGACCCAGGTGGGCGGCGAATTGCTGACCATTGAAGCAGCAGTGATCCCGGGCAAGGGCCAGTTGATCAAGACCGGTTCGCTGGGCGATGTGATGGTCGAATCGATTACCGCCGCGCAGACCGTGGTGCGCAGCCGCGCAAGGAGCCTGGGGATCCCCCTGGACTTCCACGAGAAGCACGACACCCACATCCACATGCCGGAAGGGGCTACGCCCAAAGACGGCCCTAGCGCAGGCGTAGGCATGTGCACGGCCCTGGTGTCGGCATTGACCGGTATTCCGGTGCGCGCCGATGTCGCCATGACCGGGGAAATTACCCTGCGTGGCCAGGTATTGGCTATCGGTGGTTTGAAAGAGAAATTACTCGCTGCGCACCGGGGTGGAATCAAGACCGTGATCATTCCTGAAGAGAATGTTCGCGATCTGAAGGAAATTCCTGACAACATCAAGCAGGATCTTCAGATTAAACCGGTTAAATGGATTGACGAGGTCCTGCAAATTGCGCTGCAATACGCGCCGGAGCCCTTGCCGGATGTGGCTCCGGAGATAGTCGCTAAGGACGAAAAGCGCGAGTCTGATTCCAAGGAAAGAATTAGCACGCATTAATGTGTTGAAGCCTGGGGGCTTCCTTGACAGCTTTTTAGAGCCCTTGTTATAAAGCGGCTCTTAAGTGTCTGTAGGCCATTCAGCACTGGTTTTTGCTTTCACCAAAAAACTTAGAATCATACTCAATAGATATATAAGGGGACTTAGAGTGAACAAGTCGGAACTGATTGATGCTATCGCTGCATCCGCTGATATCCCGAAAGCTGCTGCTGGCCGTGCGCTGGATGCAGTAATCGAATCCGTCACTGGCGCTCTGAAGGCCGGCGACTCCGTAGTACTGGTAGGCTTCGGTACTTTCTCTGTGACTGACCGCCCAGCTCGCACTGGCCGTAACCCACAGACTGGCAAAGCACTGCAAATCGCTGCTGCCAAGAAACCAGGTTTCAAAGCCGGTAAAGCCCTGAAAGAAGCCGTTAACTAAGCTTCGATCAAGCCTTTGCCTACCCGGGTCGGACGCAGGTCTGGCCTGGCAGCGGAGCGGCAGCTGACCCACGTATCCATCGGGTCGCCACGCCGGGGGTGTGGGTTCAAACCCCCGTCCGCTCCGCCAGTTACGAGAAGGCGCATCCTCGGATGCGCCTTTCTTCTATCCGGACTCTACCCACGCTCCACGGTTGCCAATTTTTGAAGTTCAACCGTTTCTGGGGGACGCATGCTGCAAAATATCAGGGACAATTCACAAGGCTGGATTGCCAAGACCATTATCGGGATCATCGTCGCTTTGATGGCGTTCACCGGTATCGAGGCTATTTTTCAGGCTTCGACCAACACCAAGCAGGACGTGGCCAAGGTCAACGGTGAAGAAATCACCCAGACCGAACTGAGCCAGGCTGTCGACATGCAACGTCGCCAGCTGATGCAACAGCTGGGCAAGGATTTCGATGCTTCGCTGCTCGACGAAAAACTGCTGCGCGACGCCGCCCTCAAGGGCCTGATCGATCGCAAGCTGCTGCTGCAAGGCGCGGCTGATTCCAAGTTCGGCTTCTCTGAAGCAGCACTGGACCAGGTCATCCTGCAGACACCGGAATTCCAGGTGGACGGCAAGTTCAGTGCCGAACGCTTTGACCAGGTGATCCGTCAACTGGGCTACAGCCGACTGCAGTTCCGTCAGATGCTGACCCAGGAAATGCTCATCGGCCAGGTTCGTGCAGGCATCGCCGGCAGCGGTTTCGTGACCGACGCCGAGGTGAACGCTTTTGCCCGTCTGGAGAAGCAGACCCGCGATTTCGCCACCGTCAACATCAAGGCCAACCCTGGCGCGGTGAAACTCACCGACGACGAGGTCAAGGCTTACTACGACCAGCACGCCAAGGAGTTCATGACCCCGGACCAGGTGGTCATCGACTATCTGGAGTTGAAGAAGTCGTCCTTCTTCGACCAGGTTGCGGTCAAGGACGAGGAGTTGCAGGCGGCCTATCAGAAAGAAACCGCCAACCTCGCTGAACAGCGTCGTGCGGCGCACATCCTGATTGAAGTCAACGACAAGGTCACCGACGCGCAAGCCAAGGCCAAGATCGAGGAAATCCAGGCGCGCCTGGCCAAGGGCGAGTCGTTCGAAGCCCTGGCCAAGGAGTACTCCCAGGATCCAGGTTCGGCCAACAATGGCGGCGACCTCGGCTTTGCCGGCCCTGGCGTCTACGACCCGGACTTCGAAACCGCCTTGTACGCGTTGAACAAGGACCAGGTCTCGGCGCCGGTGCGCAGCACCTTCGGTTGGCACTTGATCAAGTTGTTGGGCGTTGAAGCACCGCAAGTGCCGACGTTCGCCAGCCTGAAGGACAAGCTGACCCGCGAGCTCAAGACCCAGCAGGTCGAGCAGCGTTTTGTCGAAGCGACCAAGCAGTTGGAAGATGCGGCATTCGAAGCCTCTGACCTGGCCCAGCCAGCGTCCGACCTGAAGCTGACTGTGCACACCTCCGCGCCGTTTGGCCGTGAAGGTGGCGAAGGCGTTGCGGCCAACCGTGCCGTGGTCACCGCTGCGTTCAGCCCGGAAGTCCTGGATGAAGGTGCCAACAGCAGCGCCATCGAACTCGACCCGGAAACCATCATCGTGCTGCGTGCCAAGGAGCACCGCAAACCTGCGCAACTGCCGCTGGAAAGCGTTGCTGCGCCGATCCGTGCACAGATGATCAAGGAGCGCGCCAGCGCCGCTGCCAAGACGCATGCCGACGAGTTGATCGCCAGCCTGCGTGATGGCAAGACCCCGCTGAACCAACCGATCGATGGTCAGGCCTGGAAAGTCACTGAAGCGGCTACCCGTAGCCAGGAAGCGATTGACCCGGCCGTGCTGCAAGCCCTGTTCCGCATGCCCAAGCCTGCGGCCAAGGACAAGCCGACCTTTACCACCGTGACCCTGGCTGACGGTAGCCTGGTGATCGTGCGCTTGAACGGCGTCAATGAAGCCGCAGCCCCATCGGAAGAAGAAAAAGCGCAATACCGCCGCTTCCTCGCTTCCCGTGTCGGCCAGCAGGACTTCGCGGCGTACCGCAAGCAGTTGGAAACCAAGGCCGACATCAAGAAGTACTGATGGCGGTTTGAATAAGAAAGCCCCCGGCCAGCGATGACCGGGGGCTTTTTTTTGTGCGCTAGACTGGGGGGTCGCAATCGTCGAGCAAGGAGGTTCACGCGTGTTGATTCAGGAACAGGAGGGCTGGGTGATCCGTCGCGCCACTGAGGCGGATGTTCCTGCGGTGCTGCAGGTGTTTGACGAGGTGATTGAGTGGTTCGCACGCCTGGGCAATAACCATCAATGGGGCACTGAGCCCTGGTCGGCCTCGCCCCGTCGAGTCGCGCAAGTGTCGCAAGCCTGCGCACTGCCGGGTGCCTGGGTGGTAGAGGCCCCGACGGGGCAGATCCTGGCTGCACTGGTGCTGGGCGAGCCGATGCCTTATGTGCCAGCGGCGACCGAGCCGGAGGTGTATGTGCGATTGTTGATCGCCGCGCGCGACCCCCGTGTACGCGGCCTGGGGCGGCGCCTGTTGGCATTCGCCGATGACCAGGCGCGCGCAGCCGGTATCACGCGCCTGCGGGTGGACTGCTACGCCGGCGGCACAGGCGACCTGGTGGGTTTTTATGAGTCGTGCGGCTATACGCGAATCTCAACCTTCAACCTGGAGGGTTGGCCGGGCCAGTTGCTGGGGCGCCGCCTGTAAGGCGCCGGCCAGGGCCAGCAGCATCAGCAGTACCACCGCCCAGGCAAAGGCCGAGACGCCCCAGCCCTGCAGCAATACGCCGCCGGCCAGGCCGCCGCCGGCTATGCCGAGGTTCCACACGGTCACCAGCATCGATTGCGCAGCGTCCGCCGACGCTCCCGCTGACTTGGCGAGTGCGGTCTGCAGCAAGGCCGGCAGTCCGCCGAACGCCAGGCCCCATAAGGCCACTGCGATATAGATGACGGCGGGGACGTTGATCCAGAACGCCAGGGCCACGGCGATCAGGCCAAACAGCGCACAACTGATCAGCAGCAGTGTGCGCAACCACTGGTCAATCAGCACTCCAGCCAGCCAGATGCTCAGCAATGCCGCCAAACCAAACACCAGCAGCACGCGGTCGACGTCGGCGGTAATCCCGGCCGGCACCAACAGTGGGGCGATGTAGGTGTAGAGAATGTTGTGGGCCAGTACGTAGGTAAAGGTCACCCACAGCACCGGACGAATGCCGGGTAACCTGAGTACCTGGCGCAGGCCCAGGCGCTGCTGTGCGGGTTGGCCGGCAAAGTCCGGAAGCTGCCAGCGCGCCCACACCAGCAACACCAGCGTCAGCCCGGTCATGATCGCAAAACTCAGGCGCCAGCCGACTAGCGTGCCGAGCAGGGTACCGGCCGGTACGCCCAGGGACAGGGCCAATGGTGCGCCCAGCATCGCGATCGCGATGGCCCGGCCTTGCAGGTGCGGGGCAACCATCCGGCTGGCATAACCGGCCAGCAGTGCCCAGAGCAGCCCTGCGAAGACCCCGGCAAAAAAACGCGCTACCAGCGTCAGTCCGTAATGGCTGGACAGCGCGGTCACGCTGTTGACCAGGGCAAAGCCACCGATGGCAATCAGCAGCAATGGCCGTCGCCGCCAGCCGCGGGTCAGCAGCGTGAGCGGGATGGCCGCCAGCAACGAGCCCAAGGCGTAGAGCGTGACCAATTGGCCGACCAGCGCGGGCGACACGCCGAGGCCTTCGCCCATCTGCGGCAGGAGCCCGGCGGGCATGGCTTCGGTGAGGATGGTGATAAAACCGGCCGAGGCCAATGCGAGCAAACCGCCGAGCGGCAGTGCGTCACGCTGGGTAACGGGTGGGGAATCGGTGAGTGCGGTCATCAAACTCTATCCATGCAAAAGGGCAAGGCAGCAGAGTAGGGGGCTGTGCACGTCGGAAAAACAGGCTAAGGTTCCGAACTTATCGGACTCAGGCGTCCGCAATCAAAAAGGGCATGATCATGGACAGCTTGGGCAGCCTCTCGGTTTTCGTGCAGGTGGCGGAAACGCGCAGTTTCACCGCCGCCGGTCGCGTGCTGGGGGTGTCCTCTTCAGCAGTGGGCAAAAGCATTGCACGCATGGAGGAACGCCTCGGCGTGCGGCTGTTTCATCGCAGCACCCGCAGTATCACCTTGACCAGCGAAGGCTCGCTGTTTCTGGAGCGATCACGGCGCATTCTTGCCGAGGTGGAGGCCGCCGAGCGCGAGCTGACCGAGGCCAGCGCAACGCCGCGCGGCAAGCTGCGCATCAGCGTGCCGCAAGTGCGGGGCCTGTTGATGCCGGTGCTCAGCGACTTCATGCGCGCCTATCCGGACATCGAGCTGGATGTGGATTTTTCCGACCGCATGGTGGACGTGATCGAGGAAGGGTTCGATGCGGTGATTCGCACCGGCAAGCCGGAAGATTCGCGCTTGATGGCGCGTCACCTGGGGTATTACCAATTGGTGCTGGTGGGCACCCCGGCTTACTTCCAGCAGCATGGCACGCCGCTGCAGCCCCACCACCTGAGCGAACATGCCTGCCTGCGCCACAAGTTCTGCGCCACCGGTAAACTCGAGCACTGGCCGCTGCGCCTTGCGCCGGGCACTGCGGAGCCGACCTTGCGTACACCGTTGGTCAGCACCACCATCGAGTCGCTCAACCATGTGGTGCACGAGGGCCTGGGCATAGCCTGCCTGCCGGACTACATGGTCAACCAGGCCGTGGCGCAGGGACGCCTGCAACGGGTGCTGGATGACTACCTCGAACACCGGGGCAGTTTCTGGATGCTATGGCCATCAAGTCGCCATGCCTCGGCAAAATTACGCGTGTTTATTGATCATATGTGCGCCGGGCTTTTTCCCACGGCAGCTGTCGTGTAGGCCTGTGACGTTTTACCGACAGGAATGCGCGCGCCAAGCACGCGTTCTGTTGCACAATACCGCCCGGACTGTTTTCCTCAGGATTTTCAATGTCGACATCATTTCACTTGCGTAGCCTCGGGTTGGCGCTGGTGTTGGCGGGCGCCGCGGGCTGCTCGTCACCCAAGACCGCTATTTATGAACATGAGAATTTCGACGACTCCGGTACGTTTTCCCGGGATTATCCGGTCACCGATGTCGCGGCTTGCGAAGCCGCACGCCGGGCCTTGCTGAGCCAGGGCTACATCATCACCAGCAACGATCCGAAACTGGTGGTCGGTAACAAGAGCTTCCAGCAGACCGGCGAGACCCATCTGCAGATCAGCTTCAACGTGGTGTGCGCCGATGATGGCAAAGGCAACAACCACTCGACGATGTTCGCCAATGCCTTGCAGGATCGCTATGCGCTGAAGAAGGTCAACAACTCCGCGAGCCTGGGTGTGGGAGTGTTGGGGTCGGTGTCGATGCCAATCGGCTCCACCGATGACTCGATGGTCAAGGTCGCGAGCGAGACAGTCTCTGCGCCGAAGTTCTACGACCGTTACTTTGCGCTGGTGGACGTGTTCCTGCCGCAGGAAGTGAAGAAGGCCGAGCATATTCCCGAGAAGCCCAAGGCTGACCTCGGTGTGCCGGAACCCAAGACACCGCCAGCCGCCGAAAAGGTCGAGGCGCCGAAGGAAGAACCGGCTGTGCCAGCGGCCTCTGAGCCGGTGGTGCCGGCTCCCGAGGCTGCACCGATTGCGCCGCAGGCCGAACCTGCACCCGCAGCGACTACCCCCGACCTGCCGCCGCCGACAGAGGCGATTCCTCCTCTGCCGACGCCCGCGCAGTAACTCAGATAGCTACGGGATCGACCTTGTCGACGTTGATCCCGTAGCGTTTGATCGCTTCACTGACCTTGTCCCGACCGATCACGCCGTCATCCGCCAGCGCCTTGAGGGCCGCCAGCGCGATGAAGTGCCGGTCCACCTCGAAGAATGCGCGCAACGTTTCCCGGGTGTCCGATTGTCCGAAGCCATCGGTGCCCAGCGCGACAAAGCGTCGAGCGGGAACGAACGGGCGGATCTGATCGGCGAACAGCTTCATGTAGTCCGTTGCGACCACCACGGGGCCCGTGTGCGCTTGCAGGCATTGCTCGACGTAACTCACGCGCGGCTCACTGTCCGGATGCAGCAGGTTCCAGCGTTCAACCGCGTGCCCGTCACGGCGCAATTCGGTGAGGCTGGTCACGCTCCACACCGCGCTCTGCACGCCGAAATCCTCGGCGAGCAGGGCGGCGGCGGCGATGACCTCGCGCAGGATCGAACCACTGCCCATCAGTTGCACCTGGGCTTTGGGGCCACCGCTGAGGCGGTACATGCCTTTTAGAATGCCGTCTTCCACTCCGTCCGGCATCGCCGGGTGCGGGTAGTTTTCGTTGAGCAGGGTGATGTAGTAGTAAATGTCCTCCTGTTCGACGTACATGCGCCGCATGCCTTCGCGAATAATCACCGCCAGCTCGTAGGCAAAGGTCGGGTCGTAGGACACGCAGCACGGAATCACCGAGGACAGGATGTGGCTGTGGCCATCGTCATGCTGCAAGCCTTCACCCATCAGCGTGGTGCGCCCGGCCGTGGCGCCAAGCAGGAAGCCGCGTGCCCGTGCATCGCCGGCAGCCCACGCCAGGTCACCGACGCGCTGGAAGCCGAACATCGAATAGAAAATATAGAACGGCACGGTCATCAGGCCGTGGTTGCTGTAGGACGTACTCGCCGCGATCCATGAGGAAATGGCGCCGGATTCATTCAGGCCTTCCTGCATGATCTGTCCGTCCTTGCTCTCCTTGTAGTAGCTCAGTTGCCCGGCGTCCTGTGGGGTGTAGAGCTGGCCGACGGCCGAGTGGATGCCGATCTGGCGGAACAGGCTTTCCATGCCAAAGGTGCGTGACTCGTCCGGCACGATGGGCACGACCAGCTTGCCCAGGTGCGGGTCCTTGAGCAGGGTGCCGAGGATGCGCACGAAGGCCATGGTGGTCGAGATCGCGCGGTCACCGGTGTCCTTGAGCTGGGTGGCGAAGGCGCTCAGTTCGGGGATCTGCAACGCTTGGACCGCAGCGTGCCGCGCTGGCACGTAGCCGCCCAACGCCTGGCGCCGTGCCGCGAAGTAGCGTGCTTCCTCGCTGTCGGCGGCCGGCTTGAGGTAGGGGATTGCGTCGAGTTGATCGTCAGCCACTTCCAGGTCGAAACGGTCGCGGAAAGCCTTGACGGCGTCGGCGCCCATTTTTTTCAGCTGGTGGTTGATGTTCTGGCCTTCGCCGGCTTCGCCCATGCCGAAGCCCTTGACGGTTTTCGCCAGGATCACCGTCGGGCGTCCCGTGTGGCGAACGGCTGCCGCATAAGCGTTGTAGACCTTGTCCGGGTCATGGCCGCCGCGTGAGAGTTTCCAGATTTCGTCGTCGGACATATCCGCAACCAGTGCGAGCAACTCCGGGTATTTGCCGAAGAAGTGTTCGCGCACGTAGGCACCGTTCTGCGACTTGTAGTTCTGATAGTCGCCGTCCACGCATTCCATCATGCGTTGGCGCAGCAGGCCGCTCTGGTCTTTTTCCAGCAGCGCGTCCCAGCCGCCGCCCCAGATCACCTTGATCACGTTCCAGCCGGCGGCGCGGTACAGGCTTTCGAACTCCTGGATCACCTTGGCATTGCCACGCACGGGGCCGTCGAGGCGCTGCAGGTTGCAATTGACCACGAAGATCAGGTTGTCGAGTTTCTCGCGACCGGCCAGGGAGATGGCGGCCAGGGATTCCGGTTGGTCCATTTCGCCATCACCGAGGAATGCCCACACCTTGCGGCCCTGGTGCTGCTTGAGGCCGCGCAGTTCCAGGTAGCGCATGAAGCGCGCCTGGTAGGCCGAAGTGATCGGCCCAAGGCCCATGGACACGGTGGGGAATTGCCAGAAGTCCGGCATCAGCCGCGGGTGAGGGTAGGACGAAATACCGTCGCCACCGGCCTCGCGGCGGAAATTGTCCAGCTGGGCTTCGCTGATACGGCCTTCGAGGTAAGCGCGCCCGTAGATGCCCGGTGAGGAATGGCCCTGGATATACACGAGGTCGCCGTCGAAGGTGTCGGTACGGCCACGGAAGAAGTGGTCAAAGCCTACGTCGTACAGCACGGCGGCTGACGCATAGGTTGCTATATGCCCACCCACACCTGAGTGTTTGCCTGCACGCAACACCATGGCCATAGCGTTCCAGCGGATAAACGCGTTGGTGCGTCGCTCAATGGCGAGGTTGCCGGGGTAGGGCAACTGGCGGTCCACCGGGATGGTGTTGACGTAGGGCGTGGTGACGCGCCCGTAGAAGTCGCCATGCCGCGCCACGTCGAAATCCAGCAATTGATCGATCAGGTAGTGGGCGCGCGGGCGGCCTTCGGTGGACAGCACCGATTCGATGGACTCCAGCCACTCGCGGGTTTCCTGTGGATCGTCATCGCGGCGGACTGCGTTGTTCGGGGTCATGGGAGGCTCCAGGGTAGGCGGATTTCAAGTGTCGGTCTCCTTGTGGGAGTGCCGTCAAAAGTAATTGCAATTGCAACTACATGACCGAATCTAGCGCGGGATGAGCTACTATTGCAACCTTCTTGAAATTCCTCGGATGGTGTTGCATGTCGTCGAAAGAGCCTGATGTCTGGTTCCGTTTTGTCAGGGCCCACAGGACGGTCATCCGTGAAATCGAGCGCCGCCTGGCCGCGGCCGACTTGCCGCCCTATGCCTGGTACGACGCGCTGTGGGGCCTGGAAAGCGGCCCCGACGGTACCCGCCGCATGCACGAATTGGCCGACGTGCTGGCCATCGAGCGCTACAACCTCACTCGCCTGGTGGACCGCCTGGAAAAGGACGGCCTGGTGCTGCGTTCGCGCTCCGACGGTGATGGCCGCGCGGCGTTTGCCTCGATCACCGACGCCGGCCGGGTGCTGCGCAAAAAAATGTGGACGATCTACGAAAGCACGGTGGACGAGTTATTCCTGTCGCAGATCGAGCCGGAACAGCGCCAGGCCTTCGCCGACGCACTGGAACGCACTGCCGGGCTGGCGATGGACGCGGGCGTCCAGACCCGCAGTCGCCGCAAAACCTGACGCCCCACGAAGAAACCGTGTAGGTGCCGGCCTGCCGTCAAGCGCATTTCAATGCATAGCGATTCATCGCGGCCTGTACGTGCAGCGCGTCGATCCGCCCTTCATCCGCCAACGCCCTGAGCGCCGATACCACGATCCAATACTGACTCGGCGCCTCCGCCTGCACCGACCCCGCGCCCAACGCCACGAAGCGTGCATCCACATGCGCCCTTAACTGATCGACAATCGCTTGCGGATAGCCGGTGACGGCAACCACCGGCGCGCGACTTCCCGCCAGGCAGTCACGCAAGTGACAGCTGCGTTTGGGCGCGCCCGGATGCAGACGATTCCAGCGTTCAGCGGCCGCTGCCTCGCGGGCCAGGCGTGTGTAGCTGGGGCAACTCCAGAGCTGTGCGCTGATGTTCCAGTCCTGCTCCAGCAGGCGCGCCGCCTGCACCACCGCTTCCAATGCATGGCCCGCACCGAGCAGACGCACATCCGCGCCTTCACGCCGGATCGGGTACATGCCCTTGAGCGCATCCTCACGCGCCTGCTCCGCCATCGGCACCGCGCTTTCATGGTCGTGCAGGGCCAGGTAATAGAACCCCGGCTGGCCGTCGACGTACAACGCGCGCAAACCCGCCAGCACAATCGCCCGCGCTTCGTCGCCCGAGGCCGGGTCATATGGGGTGCAGCGCGGGTTGGTGGCCAGCCACAACGGCAGCGAAGGTTGCGCGCCCCGGGGCCAGGGCGAGGGCTGGTTCTCGATGTCGTTGCACAAGATACCGCGCTGCGCGGTCTCGTCCGACAGCGCACTCAGCTGCGCCGATGACATGGCGCTGTGCAGGTACAACAGCGGCTTTTCCCCGGTGTTGCGCGCGAACCAACTCGGCCAATTACTGACGCGTCGGGAGCGCGACTGGCCACGGATCACCCAGGCCTGGCGACTCAATTCCAGGGTGTTGGCCATGGTCATCACGGCATACAGCGGTGAGCTGCGCGCATGTTCGGTCGTGGTCAGCGCGTTGATGCACAGCTGCGCGGCGTTTGCGGTAGAGGCGGGCATGGGGGCAAGGCTCCTGGCAACAGAGGCTCGTACCCTACTGGAAATATGATTGCATTTGCAATGATTGCAATCGCACCTCAACAGCGAGGTGCTAAATCAGCCCGACGCTGCTACGTTTAATCTGCACGTGCAGGAACGTCATCGCATCGACTTTTTTTCGTCATCACGGCACTTTAGGCTGGCAGTGCAGGTCATTTATCTGCAGCCGCTTTTCAATCAAACAAGGAGTCCACGATGGACGATTACCAGGAAGAACTGCTCGAGTACCACGCGATTGAGTTGGACCCGCTGGAACCCGCAGACGATGCAACAGAGCTGTAAGACCGACTTCAGGCGGAATGCCGCTGACTGCGGCGAAATTCCCCTGGGGTCTGGTTGTTCCACCGCCTGAAGGCGCGTTGAAACGCCTGGGCCGAGGCAAAGCCGAGCAAGTAGGCGATTTCGCCGAATGCCAGTTCCGTATCGCGAATGTAGGTCATGGCCAAATCGCGACGGGTATCGTTGAGAATCGCGCGAAACTGAGTGCCTTCTTCGGCCAGTTTGCGGCGCAGCGTCCAGGTTGGCAGCTTCAAGCGTGCCGCCACTTCTTCCAGGTCGGGTTCCCGGCCGCCATTGAGCATCGGCCCGAGCAAACGGGTAATGCGCTCGCGCAGGCTGCGGGTGCGGGTCAACTGCTCCAGTTCGCGTTCACACAATTGCAGCAACAGTTGCCAGGTACTCGGGCAGTGCTGTGGATTGCGCAGCGCCAGGGTCGGTTGGCTCAAGCGCAGTTGATTGACCTCGGCCCCAAACTGGATCGGACTGTCGCCCAGCATGCTGTATTGCTCGCTGTAGTCGGGCGCTTCGAATTCGATCTCGACCTTTTGCGCCTGCACCGGTTGCTGGGCCAGGCCCGACAATTGGTGCAGCCAGCCGGCGATGATCGAGTCCACCACAAAGCGGTTATAGGCGTTGTACGGGCTGATGGAATAGAAGCGCAGCCAGGCGCCCTCGGCGTCTTCGTGAAAGCTCGATTGCCCGCGATAGTTGGAGCCGTACAACGCCTCGAAGCGTGTCAGCGTGCGGGCGGCCTCGCGCACGTTGGGCGCCTGGGCGGCGGTGACTCCGGCCAGCCCGGCCTGGCTCAGGCGGCTGAGCTGGCCCATGCGCAGGCCCAGGGCGGGGTCGCCGGTGAGCTGGATGGCCGCGTGGCCCAGGCGCATGTAGCGTGGAATCGACAAGCGTGCGCCGGCCTCGGCGAGACGCGCCGGGTCCAGGCCGTATTGCAGCAGCAGCGGCTGGGGGTCGAGGCCGTGACTGTGGATGGCGTCTGCCAGGGTGTGCACGAAGCCCACCGACAGATCCCCCAGCCGGACCGGTTTCACAGCCAGATATTCAACAGGCGTGCGCCACGGGCCTCGCCGTCGGCGTTGATCTGCCCGTTGTTGCTGAGAAAGCTGTGGCCGGCGGTGCCCAGGTCCCAGAACTGCCCGCGCAGGAATACGCTCATGCCGGCCGTGGCGTGGCTGACGGGCGACTGGCTGATCAGCGTGAGGCGACGCCACGCCTCACCTTCGCTGAGCTCTTCGGGCTTGAGGCTGATTTCGGTCGGCGTCGACACGCTTTTGAAGCCGCGCCATGGGCGATCCCAGGTATCGCGGCCGAGCACAAAGGCGGGCACCGCGATCAGTTGCGCGCCTTGCTCGTTGAGCTTGCGGTAGTTGTCCGGGTACCAGCTGTCACTGCCGACCAGCACCCCGAGGCGGCCGGCCGGGGTGTCGACCACGCTGACGACGTTTTCGTCACCCGGTTGGATAAAACCGCGTTCATCGTAGATCGGGTAGAGCTGGCGCTGCGGATCGCCAAGCGGCAAGCCGTCAGCATTGAAGACCACGCTGGCGTTATAGAGCGCCCCCGAGCCGATTTGCAGTTGTCCCTGGCTGACACTGGGGTTGGGCAGGGTGATGGAGCCGGCCACCAGGGTCACGCCAAATTCCTTGGCCAGGCCGCCGAACAGCAACTGATAGTCGCGTGCCATGCCCTTGGCCTTCATGCGCAGGTAGGCGTCGTCGGTGCGGCTGTCGCCGGTGGCGCTGATCCAGGCGCGCAGGAACAGCACGGGGTTGCTGACGGACAGCCAGTTCATCGCATCCTTCACGTGCAGGGCCTGGTACACCTCGTTCTTTTCGCCGGTGAGCATCAGCCACGTGCCGATGTGTTCCGGCAGCACCACAATGGTCTTGTCGTTGATCAGCCCCTGGTCACGGGCTTTTTGCAGGTAGGCCGCGAGCTTCAGGTGCAGGCGTTCCAGGCTCTGGTAGTCGGCGGGAAACAGCTCAGGCTGGATGCCCAGCAAGTTGCCGCGGTCGGCAGGCAGGCCTTCATTGACGGCGAGCGTGATGCGCAGGTCCGATAGGTAATGCGCCACGGGGCGCTCCTGGGTCCAGACCAGATACGCGGCGATGGCGGCAACCAGGGCCATGGTGACGGTAAAAGCTAGAAGTTTACGCATGGGGCAACAGACAACAGACCGAGTGCGGGGTTCGCCGACTAGGGTAGGGCCCATGCACCCGCTTGCCAAGGGGCACTGTGCATTTGGATCAATAACTTGTCAGTTTCAGTCATTGAGCACCGGCGGGCGGGCTCTTAGTCTGTGGGACATAAACCGATGGCACACCGTTCGAGTGCGCCACGTCCCGTGATGATCCGTTGTGGAGCTGTACCATGACCGCTGCTGCCTACCCGCACCTGCTGGCCCCGTTGGACCTGGGTTTTACCACCTTGCGCAACCGCACCCTGATGGGGTCGATGCACACCGGCCTGGAAGAAAAGCCCGGCGGCTTCGAACGCATGGCCGCTTATTTTGCCGAGCGTGCGCGTGGAGGCGTGGGCCTGATGGTCACCGGCGGCATTGGCCCGAACGATGAAGGTGGGGTGTATGCCGGCGCGGCCAAGCTGACCACCGACGAAGAGGCGCAGAAGCACAAGATCGTGACGAAGGCCGTGCACGAGGCGGGTGGCAAGATCTGCATGCAGATCCTCCACGCCGGCCGTTATGCCTACAGTCCCAAGCAGGTGGCGCCGAGCGCGATCCAGGCGCCGATCAACCCGTTCAAGCCCAAGGAGCTGGACGAGGAGGGCATCGAGAAGCAGATCCAGGATTTTGTCACCTGCTCGCTGCTGGCCCAGGTTGCCGAGTACGACGGCGTGGAAATCATGGGGTCCGAAGGCTACTTCATCAACCAGTTCCTCGCCGCGCACACCAACCAGCGTACCGACCGTTGGGGCGGCAGCTACGAAAACCGCATGCGCCTGGCGGTGGAGATTGTGCGCCGCGTGCGGGAAGCCGTCGGCCCGAACTTCATTATTATCTTCCGCCTGTCGATGCTCGACCTGGTTGAAGGCGGCAGCACCTGGGAAGAAATCGTGCAGTTGGCCAAGGCCATCGAACAGGCCGGTGCGAGCATTATCAACACCGGTATCGGCTGGCACGAAGCGCGTATCCCGACTATCGCCACCAAGGTGCCGCGTGGCGCGTTCAGCAAAGTCACCGCCAAGCTGCGTGGCGTGGTGCAGATTCCGCTGATCACCACCAACCGTATCAACACGCCGGAGATTGCCGAGCAGATCCTTGCTGAGGGCGATGCCGACATGGTCTCGATGGCGCGGCCGTTCCTGGCCGATCCGGAGTTCGTCAACAAGGCCGCCGCCGGGCGCGCGGACGAAATCAACACCTGCATCGGCTGCAACCAGGCCTGCCTGGACCACACCTTTGGCGGCAAGCTGACCACCTGCCTGGTCAACCCGCGCGCCTGCTACGAAACCGAGCTGAACTACCTGCCGGTCAAGCAGATCAAGAAGATCGCCGTGGTCGGCGCCGGTCCTGCAGGCCTGGCGGCAGCCACCGTGGCGGCCGAGCGCGGCCATCAGGTGACATTGTTCGACTCGGCCAGCGAGATCGGCGGCCAGTTCAATATCGCCAAGCGCGTGCCCGGCAAGGAAGAGTTCTTCGAAACCCTGCGCTACTTCAAGCGCAAATTGCAGACCACCCACGTCGAGCTGTGCCTCAACACCCGCGTGGATGTCGCGCAACTGGCGGCGGGCGGTTATGACGAGATCATCCTCGCTACTGGCATCGCGCCGCGCACGCCGGCGATCCCCGGCATCGACAATGCCAAGGTGTTGAGCTACCTGGACGTGATCCTCGAGCGCAAGCCGGTCGGCAAGCGCGTGGCGGTGATCGGCGCCGGCGGTATCGGTTTCGATGTGTCGGAATTCCTCGTGCACCAGGGCGTGTCCACCAGCCTGGACCGCGAAGCATTCTGGAAGGAGTGGGGCATCGACACCCAGTTGCAGGCGCGTGGCGGTGTGGCCGGTATCAAGCCGCAACCGCATGCCCCGGCACGTGAAGTGTTCCTGCTGCAGCGCAAGACCTCCAAAGTCGGCGATGGCCTCGGCAAGACCACCGGCTGGATCCACCGTACTGGCCTGAAGAACAAGCAGGTGCAGATGCTCAACAGCGTCGAGTACCTGAAGATCGATGACCAGGGCCTGCATATCCGCATCGGTGCCGAGGGCGAGCCGCAGGTGCTGGCGGTGGACAATATCGTCATCTGCGCCGGGCAAGACCCGCTGCGTGAACTGCAGGACGGCCTGGTTGCGGCCGGCCAGAACGTGCACCTGATCGGTGGCGCCGACGTGGCGGCCGAGCTGGATGCCAAGCGCGCCATCAACCAGGGCTCGCGCCTCGCCGCCGAGCTGTAAGACGACGAAAGGGGCGGTGGTAGACTACCGCCCCTTTTTGCATGCAGACCCTCCACGATGGGCCCCTTCGATTGGCTTCCCTACGCTCCGCTTGAACCTGTGCAGCTCGATTGGCTGGACGGCGTCGAGCTGGCCGTGCTGCGCCTGGACCGCATCGACCCGCTGATCAGCGGCAACAAGTGGTTCAAGCTCACCGAGCACCTCGCGCAAGGTCGGGCTGCTGGCGCCAGTGGGATCATCAGCCTGGGTGGCGCGCATTCCAACCATCTGCATGCGCTGGCGGCGGCGGGCAAGCGCTTTGGCTTTGCCACCGTCGGCCTGCTGCGTGGCCATGCGCAAGACACCCCCTCCGTCCTCGACCTCAACGCCTTCGGCATGCAGTTGCACTGGCTGGGCTATGGCGGCTATCGCGCGCGGCATGCGCCGGATTTCTGGGGGCCGTGGCGCGAGCAGTATCCACACCTGCACCCGGTGCCCGAAGGTGGCGGTGGCTTGGCGGGGGCGTTGGGCTGTGCGGTACTGGTGGAGCAGGTGCGCGCGCAATTGAGCGACATCGGCTGGGCGGATTATGACGGCTGGTGGCTGGCAGCGGGCACTGGTACCACGCTGGCGGGACTGGTGCTGGCGGAGGCGGGCGCGCATCCGGTGTATGGCGCGCTGGCGGTGCCCGATGACCACGGGGTGGCGCAGCAGGTACAGGCGCTGGTGCAGCACGGTTATCAATTGCTGCAGGCCAGCCGGGGCGGCTTTGCCAAGGTTGATCCGGAGTTGCTGGCCTTTATCGACGCCACCGAGCACGCCTGTGGCCTGCCGCTGGAGCCGCTCTACACCGGCAAGGCGTTGCTGGCGCTGAAGCAGCAGATTGAAGCCCGCCGCTTCGTCTGCGGTACGCGCCTGATCTTTGTCCACACCGGCGGCTTGCAAGGCCGCCGGGGTTTCCCATCGTTGAGCTCAGGGCATCCGCGAGTGTGATCCAGCAGTCGATGGCGTTACTGAATGCTCCCTCGCTTGCCGGGCATCATGCGCAACGCCGTGTTGTCACGCAGGATGTAATGATGAGCGATCCCCGCCAGCGCATGCAGCCCGATCAGCCAGTAGCCGATCTTGCCGAACAGCACGTGCCAGCTTTCAATCTCCTTGGCCAACCCTTTGTTTTCGGCAATCAGCGGCGGCAACTCGATGCCGTAGAACATCACCGAATGGCCTTCGGCACTGACGATCAACCAACCGGCAATCGGCATACCGATCATCAAGGCATACAGCGCCATATGCATCAGGGTGGCAAGCAGGGTTTGCCATTGCGGCGGCGCCGGCACGATTTTCGGCGCCACCCCCAGGCTGCGCGCAAACAGGCGTAGCCACACCAGCACAAACACGGTGAGGCCGAACATGAAGTGCATCTCGACGATCAGCGTCCGCGCGCCGCTGCCTTTGGGAAACTGGCCGCGCAGCTCAATGCAGGCGTAGACCACCGCCAGCAGCACCACCATCAACCAGTGCAACGCGATCGACATGGTGCTGTAACGCGTATCGGAATTTTTCCACGGCATCGCTGTGTTCCTCACTCATCAGGGCAAACCGGTGGCGAGGGAGCAAACTCCCTCGCCACCGGTACAGTTTCATCACTGGACAACATTGCGTTCTTGGGTGACGCAGTGACTTAACTGTATGCCGGTTTTGAGCGCTTTGCCTGGCGCGATTGCCGTTGTCTTGACCTCGATCAGTGGCTTTGCGGCATTTCACCGCGGGCCAGGCGCTGGTTGATGTCGGTGATCACTGCCGGCAGCTCGTTGATCGTGTCGATCAGGTAGTGCGGGCGCGAGCCTTTGAACATTGCCTCGATGCGCTTGCGTTCGCTGGCCAGCGTGGCGGCGTCGAGTGCGCGGAACTGCTCGTAGGTCAGGCCCAGCGCGTTGCCGGAGCAGGTCAGGGCCACCGTCCACATGCCGGCGCGACGGCCTTCGAGGATGCCGGGCACGGTGTCGTCGACCTTCACGCAGGCGGCGACATCATCAATGCCCAGGGCGATCACGTTGGCCAGGGCCTGGGCCGGCCATGGGCGGCCGTTGGGCACTTCGTCGGTGGCCACCACGTGGTCGGCGATGTAGCCGTTGGTGGCGGCGAGGGCGACGACCTTGTCCATCACTTGCTTGGGGTAACCGGAGCAGGAACCGATCTTGATACCTTGCACACGCAGCCGTGCGATCGTGTCGAGGGCACCGGGGATCAGCGCCGAGTGTTCGGCGATCTTCTCGATCTGCAGCGGCATGAAGCGCTGGTAGATGGCGGTCACGTCGTCATCGGTGGGCGTGCGGCCGAAGGCCTTGCGGTAGCGTTCGGCAACTTGCGGCTGGTCGCAGAGGGTGCGGATGTGGTCCCACTTGCCCATGCCCATCGGGCCACGGGCTTCTTCGATGGAGACTTGCACATCGAACTCGGCAAAGGCCTCGACGAAAATCTGCGTGGGCGCGAAGGAGCCGAAATCGACCACGGTGCCGGCCCAATCGAGGATCACGGCCTGCAGGGTGTTGGGGTTCTGATAGTTCATACACAAATCCTGTAGAAGCTGGCTTGCCAGCGATGAACGAAAATGAGGGGTTACAGAAGAACTGCGTCGCCGGTGATCGCCGACAAGCCGGCTCCTGCAGGTTCGAGCACATGCATGTCTTGCAGTGTTTGCGCGATCGCCGTGACCGCTGCCTGCATGCCTGTCGCATCGACGTGGCCGATGCAGCCCACGCGGAAGGTTTCGACCTGGGTCAATTTGCCCGGGTACAGAATGAAACCCTTGGCCTTGACCCGCTCGTAGAAGTCCTTGAACTGGTAGCGCGCATCTTGCGGGGCGTGGAAGGTGACGATGATCGGCGCCTGGATCTCGGCCGGCAGGAAGCTGCGCAGGCCGAGTGCGGCCATGCCGTCGAGCAGCGCCTGGCAGTTGTCGGCGTAGCGTTGATGGCGCGCGGGCAGGCCGCCTTCTTCGGCGTATTGCAGCAGCGCTTCATGCAGCGCCGCGACCACGTGCGTCGGCGGGGTAAAGCGCCATTGGCCGGTCTTGACCATGTAGCTGTGCTGGTCGAACAGGTCCATCGCCAGGGAGTGGCAGTTGCCCTGGGCGGCGGCGAGGGCCTGTTTTTCGGCGAAGACGAACCCCATGCCCGGCACGCCTTCCAGGCATTTGCCCGAGGCGGCGATCAGCGCATCGAACGGCACTTCACGGGCATCGATCGGCAGCGCGCCGAAGGAACTCATGGCGTCGATGATCAGGCGCTTGCCGTGGTCCTTGACCACTTGGGCGATCTCCGGCAACGGGTTGAGAATGCCGGTGCTGGTTTCGCAGTGGATCAACGCTACATGGGTGATGGCCGTGTCGGCGCGCAGCAGGCGGTCGACGTCGGCGGCGGTGGTGGGCTGGTCTTCGGCGGTTTCAAAGGTGCTGAAGTCGCGGCCGAGTACTTCGCAGATTTTTGCCAGGCGCTTGCCGTAGGCGCCGTTGATCAGCACCAGGACCTTGCCGTTACGCGGCACCAGGGTGCCGATGGCGGCTTCGACGGCGAAGGTGCCGCTGCCTTGCAGGGGCACGCAATGGTGGCTGTCGGTGCCGTGAAGGATCGCCAGCAGTTGCGAGCAGACGCTGGCAGTGAGGGCATTGAAACGGTCATCCCAGGACCCCCAATCCACCATCATCGCCTGACGCGTGCGGTTCGATGTGGTCAAGGGGCCAGGGGTCAGCAGGATCGGCTCGGCAGTGGTCATCTCAAGTCCTCGCAAGGCATCGGGGTTGAATCTACGGGGCCTAAATTGCAGTTTGGCTTGTCATCAATCAAATTGTTTGTTGTTATGCGAGCTATCAGTGAGGCCGATAGCTATGAACCTGTTCCAACTGCGCGCATTCGATGCCGTGGCCCGCGAGGGCAGTTTTACCCGTGCGGCGGCGCGGCTGTTCATCAGCCAACCGGCGGTGACCGGGCATATCAAGGCCCTGGAAGAGCATTACCAGATCCCGCTGCTGCGCCGCACCGCACGCCGCGTGGAGCTGACCGAGGAGGGCGCGCGCCTGGCCGCGATCACCCGTGCGATCTTCGGCCTGGTCGACGAAGCGCAGACGATGCTGGAGGCCAACCGGCAGTTGCTCACCGGGCGCCTGGAGGTGGCAGCGGACGGCCCGCACCTGGTCATGCCGATGATCGCCAGCCTGCGTGCGCGCTACCCCGGGATAACCGTCAACCTGCGCCTGGGCAACGCCCAGGAAACCCTGGCGGCACTGTTGTCCGAGCATGCGGATGTGGCGGTACTCACCGAGGTCGAGCCGCGCAGCGGCCTGCACCTGCAACCCTTGAGCGAGTCGCGGATCTGCGCCCTGGTGCCGGCCAGCCACCCGTGGGCGCAGCAGTCCAGGGGGATTCGCCTGGAGCAACTCGACGAGGTGATCATGGTGTTGCGCGAGCCCAGTTCCATCACCCGCCGCACCTTCGACGCGGCGTGCGCGGCGTCGGGGGTGCAGCCCAAGGTGCTGCTGGAACTCGACAGCCGTGAGGCGGTGACCGAAGCCGTCGCTGCCGAGCTGGGCGTCGGCGTGGTCTCATCGATGGAAGTCAGCCCGGACCCGCGGGTGCAGGCCGTGGCAATCCAGGGCGAGGGGCTGCGCAACCGGCACATGCTCGGCTGCATGGAGCGGCGCCGCGCATTGCGCTTGATTCAGGCGTTTTTCGAGTTGGCACCCGGCTGAAGGCTGTCGCGCACGATCTGCAGGAACGTCGCTACCACCCGCCGCGAACTTTGCTCCTTGAGGCACACCAGGGTTTCCTTCATGCGCTGGCTGCAGTCGCGGATAGGCATGGCGTACACCCGCGAGTCGGCGCCGAACTCCGCCGCCGAGACCACCCCCACGCCAATCCCCACCACCACCGCCTCACGCGCAGCCTCACGGCCTTCGACCTGGATCGCCGGACGAATGCGCAGGCCGGCCTGGCTCATTTCCTGCTCCAGCGTCTGCCGGGTGACCGAACCGATTTCGCGCAGCACCAGCGGCGTTTCATCCAGGTCGGCCAGGCAGATCGACTCACGCCCGGCCCAGGGATGATTGCGCGCGACGAAGGCGAGCAGCTGGTCGTCGGGCAACGGCAGTGACAGCAGGCGCTCATCGTCGACATCGCGGCCAAGCAAGGCCAGGTCGGCCTGGTAGTTGTACAGGCGAAACAGCGATTCGTCGGTGTTGCCGGTTTCGATCTTGACGCTGATGCCCGGGTACAGCTGGCAAAACCGTGCGATCTGCGGCAGCACGTGCACCGGGGCATCCACGGCGAGGGTGAGAGTGCCGGTGAGCAGCGCGCGTGAGTCCTGCAGCAACTCCTCGGCTTCGGCCTCGATCACAAACAGGCGCTGGGTGATGGCCAGCAGGCGCTCGCCCAGATCGGTCAGGCGCACCGAGCGCTTGTTGCGGTGAAACAACAGCACGCCGAAGCGTTCTTCGAGTTTGCGCACCTGGTCGGAAATCGCCGGCTGGGTCAGAAACAGGCGTTCGGCGGCCTGGGTGAAACTGCCGTGTACGGCCACCGCATGGAAGGCCTTGAGCTGGGCGTGGGACACCGACATCGCCGATCCTCTTACAAGCTGGGCTTATATTTGAAATACGATAAATCGATTTTACCTATTAGTCAGCCATTGCTTTGATACGCCTCAACCGCCGTAGGTTGAGTCCTACAACCACGGCGGCCATGGGACCTGGGACACAGGCCTCATCTGACCAATGCCGCCGTGTCCACGGCCCGGCATTGCAGTGCTCAACCATAAAAAGAACAGGCATTTGCTTCTCGATTCTGCCGGCACACTCACCTGAGGTCAGAACCACCATGAATATCCCAATGGGTAGCATCAAGCGTTGGCGCGTGCAGATTTTCGCCATCACCTGGCTGGCGTACGCGGCGTTCTATTTCACTCGCAAAGCGTTTTCCGTGGCCAAGCTGGGGATCGTCGATGACCCGAGTTTCCCCCTCGATAAAATGATGATGGCCAACCTGGATGGCATTTACCTGGCGGCCTATGCGGTCGGGCAGTTCACCTGGGGCATGTTGGCCGACCGCTTCGGACCGCGGGTGGTAGTGCTCGGCGGCTTGCTGATTTCCGCTGCCGCCGCGCTGGTGATGGGCACCTTTGCGACCTTGCCGATCTTTGTCACCTGCATGCTGGTCCAGGGGCTGGCGCAGTCCACCGGCTGGTCGGGGCTGTGCAAGAACCTTGGCAGTTTCTTCCCGGCGCAGCAGCGTGGGCGGGTGCTCGGGCTGTGGAGTTCGTGCTACGCGTTCGGCGGCCTGGTGGCCTCGCCCTTTGCCGGGTGGTGGGCCTACACGTTGATCGGCACGTGGCACGCGGCGTTTATCTCGAGTGCGGCGGTGGTGGGGGTGGTGGCGCTGTTGTTCTTCATCTTCCAGCGCAACACGCCCGAGGATGTCGGCTTGCCGGCAGTCGAACCCGAGCCGGTGATGACCGCCGAGGAAAGGGCGGCCGCAAAACGCATCAGCGTGTTGGAGCCACTGCGCGCGATTCTGCGCAACCGCACGGTGCTGACCTTGGGCCTGGCGTATTTTCTGCTGAAACCGGCGCGTTACGCGATCCTGTTGTGGGGCCCGGTGATCGTCTACGAACAGATGCCCTCGGTGGGCAAGGTCGGTGCGGCGATTGTGCCGACCGCGTTTGAACTGGCCGGGTTGCTTGGACCGATTCTGATCGGGCTGGCGTCCGACAAGCTCTTCGGCGCGCGGCGCATGCCCGCCTGTGTGCTCAGCCTGCTGGCGCTGACCGTGGCCCTCGCGTTGTTCATGGGCGCGCTGCACACCGGCAGTGTGATGCTGGTGATGGCCTTGCTGTTTGTCATGGGCCTGACCCTGTACGGGCCAGACTCGATGATCAGCAGCACTGCCGCCATCGACTTCGGCACCGCCAAGGCCGGCGCCACGGCGGCAGGCTTTGTCAACGGTTGCGGCTCGGTGGGCGCGGTGCTCGGCGGCTTGCTGCCGGGTTACTTCGACACGGTCACGGTGTTCATCGTGTTTGCCGGCGCGGCGCTGTTTTCTTCGCTGGTGTTGATGCCCTATTGGAACGCCAGGCCGGCGGTGCTGGCCGAGGTCGGCGATTTTGTGCCGGACCGCAACGTCGCGATCAAACCCTTGCGCACCTGACAGGCTGGCCGGTTTTTTGGTGGATTAGAGTGTTTTTGCCCTATAAACTCTGCCCCCAAAGCGCCGGCCAGTAGACGTTTCGGCGCGATGGACGAAAAGAGAGTGAGTCATGGGCGCACAGTGGAAAGTCAAACATAAAGAAGCGGCAGCCAATGCCAAGGGCAAAATCTTCGGCAAGCTGGTGAAAGAAATCACCATCGCCGCCCGCAACGGCGCCGACACCGCGACCAACGCCCACCTGCGTCTGGTGGTGGAGCAGGCCAAAAAAGCCTCGATGCCCAAGGAAACCCTGGACCGCGCCATCAAGAAGGGCGCCGGTCTGCTCGGCGAAACCGTGCAGTACCACCGCGTGACCTACGAAGGGTTTGCCCCGCACCAGGTGCCGTTGATCGTCGAGTGCGTGACCGACAACATCAACCGTACCGTGGCGGAAATCCGCGTGGCCTTCCGCAAGGGGCAACTGGGGGCTTCCGGCTCCGTGGCCTGGGACTTCAACCACGTCGGCCTGATCGAAGCTTCGCCGGACAGCCCTGACGCTGACCCGGAAATGGCCGCGATTGAAGCCGGCGCACAGGATTTCGAAGACGGCGAGGAAGAGGGCACCACCCTGTTCATCACCGAGACCACCGACCTCGACGCCGTGCAGAAAGCGCTGCCGGAGCAGGGCTTCACCGTGTTGTCGGCCAAGCTGGGCTATATCTCCAAGAACCCGGTGACGGGTTTGAGCGATGAGCAGATGGCTGAAGTCGAAGCCTTCCTCGAAGGCCTGGACAACCATGACGACGTGCAGGATATGTTCGTCGGCCTGGCGGGCTGATACAGCGTGTTGAACCCCTCCCTGTAGGAGTCCGGCTTGCCGGCAATGGCCTGTTTGAGATGGCCATCGCCGGCAAGCCGGGCTCCTACAAGGTTTGCAGCGTGGCTTGTATCGCCTCGAAACCTGGCCGGGCGAGTACGTCGGGTTGGCAGCACTGCCCCCGCAAGCCTTCCAGCACCAGGCGTGTCGTCTCGCTCAACCCTTCGTCAACCCGCTCAAGCAACTCCCCCAGCAACACACCAAACGCGCGCACTTCAATGCGCTGCAACGCGCGAGTCTCCAGGGTGTCCGCCGTGGCATGGAACGACGCCGCGCCAAAATCCCCGAGCAGGCAATCGCCCGCCGTATTCCACAGGATATTGTGGCCGTACAGGTCGCCATGGGTGATGCCGTGCCGGTGCAAGTGCGCGGCTACCGAGGCAATGCCGCGCGCCATGCGCAGCGCTACCTCGAGACTGAAACGGGTGTCGGGTGCGTAGATGTCGCGGGTGCACGAGGCCAGGCTCGGCAGGGCGGCGAGGTTGCCATAGCTCGGGTCGATCAGGTCCATCACCAGCGCGGCCTGGTCCTCTGGATGGCCACTCACGCGGCCCTGCACCTTGATCAGGTTGGGGTGCAGCCCGGCGGCGATGCAGGCCTGCATTTCGTGCAGCGGCGAGCCATCGCTGGTGATCGTGCCTTTGTACAGCTTGACGGCGACGGGCAGCGCCTGCGGTTTCCACAGCGCCTTGCGAATCACCCCGGAGGCACCTTCGCCGAGCACTTCGGCCAGTTCCAGTTCGGTCCAGGGAATGGTCGGCGTGGTGTCATCCGCGGCTATCTCCACGGCCATTTCCACTGGGTTGCCGGCATAGGCCAGCCAGGTCAGGCTCGGCAGCGTCAGCAACCATTCGGGCAGGCGCGTGAAGCGGTTGGACGCGATGCGCAGCAGTTCGAGGTTGTGGCAGTTGGCCAGGCTTGGCGGCAGGGCGCTCAACCGGTTACCGGCCAGCATCAGTTTTTGCAGCAGCGGCCGCGCGCCCAGCTCATCGGGCAATTGGTCGATGCAGTTGTCGGTGAGGATCAACCAGCGCAACAACGGTGGCAACGCGGCGGCGGGCACGCGGCTAATGCGGTTGGCCTTGAAGCCGATCATGCTCAGCTTCGCGCACAGGCCAAGGCATTCCGGCAGGTCGGTAAAGGCGTTGTCCGAGCAGAACAGCACGCGCAGGTGCGGCAGGCGGTGCAGGTCGTCGGGCAAGCTGCTCAGGGCGTTGCCGCTGAGGTTGAGGATTTCCAGGGAGTCGGCCAGCGTGAAGATTTCCGGCGGGAATTCAGTCAGCCCGCAGGACAGGTCCAGGCGTGTAATACCGGCCAATTGGCCAGCCTTGAGTTGGGCGAGGGTATGCATGAACGGCGCAGTCACTCGGCAAAGGGACGTGGAAGGCGCTCATGATACCGGGTCGGGCAGGGCTTGCGGGTTGGCCTGCTGCAATTGGTTCAGGCGGCTGGCAGTGCGCGCAAGGTCGATGGCCTGGCCTGCCAGGCACTCGGCCAGCGGCCGTTCACCGATCAGGGTCAGGTGCTTGTCCTGGTCGTAGAGCACGTCCACCAGGTTGATGAAGCGCTGCTGCACGGCAATCGGGCAATCGCCCAGTAGGGGCAGGCCGTCGATGATCCAGTCGTCGAAGTCTTTGCACAGCAGCAGGTAGTCCATCACTGCCGTGGGCTGCTCGCACAGGTCGTTGAAGGTGAAGGCGACGGTGCGCCCCTGGTGCCAGCGCACCCGTAATTGCCGGGTGCCGACCGCCAGCGTGAGCGCCGGGCAATCCGCCGCCGGCACCCCGAACGCCGCACGCTGCGCCGGGCTGCCGGGCCAGATGAACGGCCCCTGGGTGAAGCGCTGCTGGCCGTGATTGTGTGGCAGGCCCCGGTAATCCTGGGGCGCGTTGACCTCCATGACGTCCATGCGCGCGCCGATCAGCTCGATCACCGGCTTGAAGCGCTGGTGATACAGCGGGTTGGGCAACAGCCCTTCGGGCGGGTAATTGGAGGTTACCAGCACCACCACGCCGCGCTCGAACAAGGCCTTGAACAGGCGGGTGATGAGCATCGCGTCGCCGATATCGTGGACATGGAACTCGTCGAAACACAGCACGCGGCAGCCTTCTAGCAATTCATCCAGGGTGACCGCAAGGGCGTCGGGCTGCTGGCGATGGCGGAACATGCCTTGATGCAGGCGGGCGAAAAAGTCGTGGAAGTGCACCCGCTGCTTCTGCGCCAGGGGCAGCGCCTGGAAGAACCCGTCGAGCAACCAGCTTTTGCCGCGCCCCACGGCGCCGTGCAAGTACAGGCTGCGCGGCGTGTGCTGCTGTTGCAGGGCAGCGGCTATCTGCGCCATGCGCTCGATGACCTGCTGCTGGCTCGGGCTCAGGGTGTAGCCCTGGCGCCGGGCCTTGCGCTGGAAGTACGTGGACACGTCATCGGACGTGGCGGTAGCGGCGGCAGGCTTGCCGAACAGTCGGCGCAGGGCGGGGGGAAGGACAGCCAAGGGTGAGGGTTCCGTGGGGTGAATGGCGTTAGGGTGCAGCGCTCGCGCTAATTTAACCAATACAAAATGTGGCGGCCAGCGATCTCAAAAAGAGACCGGTCACCGCGCGTCGGCTGAGCGCCGAAATCGATGCAGGCACATAGCCATCTCGGATATCCTTGGCGGCGTTTCCTGCCTCGCGGTTTCCTCAAGGTCATTCATGTTCGTCATCCATCGCCTCTTGCTGGTCGTGGGCGCCTGCTGCCTGTGGGTCAACCCTGCGCAGGCGGTGGTCAGCAGCGGGCAAATCAGCGCGCAGTTGGTGATCACTGCCGGCTGTGAAGTCAGCCCGGGCAGCGCTGCGAGCCGCCCGCTCGTGCGCTGCAGCACTGCCTCCGACAGCTCCACCGAATTTACCGTCAGCACCGAGCAGGCCCCCCAGGAAGATGGCAGCCCGCGCACCTTGGTGACGCTGAACTGGTAACAAACGTACAACATTTTTGACAGTCGTATTTCTGACGCGACTGGCAGCTTTGCCCTCCACTGCTAACCTGATCCTGGTACGCCATTCCTCAAAAGGATTGAGGCCGTGAATGGATCTATGGTTTTGGCCATCGTAGGCACGCTGTGCAGCGCACAAGCGTTGGCCACACAATTGCAGGTGGAGGTGCGCGTCAATGTGATGCGTGGCTGCCAGTTGGTCGGTCTGACGCGTGACGCGGGGATCGAGCAACTCGGTGTGCTCGATTTCGGCAGCACCGCCCGTCTCGACAACCCCGCCGGCCCCTTGAGCGCTGCGCTGACCAGCACGCGCCAGCCACGCCTGGAATGCAACCCCGACACCCCTTATCAAGTGCGTATCGACGGCGGCCTGCATGGCGGCATCGGCGAGGTGCGCTACCTGGCCGGCGAGCGGCATGCCTCGCCGATTCCCTATCGTCTTTACCGCGATGCCGCCCGACGCGTGGCATTGCCAGTCAATGAGACAGTGAGCGGCACGGTGCCCGACAGTGGCTCGGTGGAGTTGCCGCTGTATGCGCGCATCGAACCCCTGGCTCAAATCCCCGCAGTGAGTCGCTACAGCGACGTGGTGAAGGTCACGGTGACCTGGTAAGCATTTTTGTGCAGTGACTGCCGGGTGGACTCGGCAGGTAAAGGAATGTCGCCCAAGGTTGGGCGGCCAACTGGTTTTATCCTGATGGAAGTGGGATCGATATGAAGCACTTCACCTGTACCGCGCTGTTGCTCAGCCCCCTGTTGTTGGTTGCGGGGGATGCCGAGGCGGTCGTCACCGGCAGCATCCAGGCGCGGCTGGTGATCCTGCCGGCCTGCCAGGTGAGCGCCGGTGCCCAGGACCTGCCTGCCAACCTGGGCCAACTCGATTTCGGCAATCAGGGCCCGACCTGGACCCGCCCGCTCAACGCCAATGTCGAGGGCAATGGCGGGGCGCTGCAAGTCACCTGCAATGCCTCGGTGCGCGGCTTTACCGTGACCATCGACGGTGGCGTCAACGGTGACGGCACCACCCGGCGCCTGAGCAATGGCCGCCAGACTATTCCCTATCGACTCACGGCCGATGCCGCCGGGACGGACATCTATCGCATTGGCCAGCAACGCAATTTCGCCGTCAGCGCCGGCAGCCTGGGACCGATCCCGGTCTATGGCGCGGTGGTGGCGAATACCAGCGCACTTCCCGCGGGCACCTACCGCGACACCCTGACGGTCACGCTGGATTGGTAACTCAACAGAGGAAAAGCACCATGCAATCACTCGCTTTGCGTCTCGCTGTACCTGTTCTGGGCCTGGCCCTGGCCGCCGGTGCGCAGGCCGCCACCACCGTGACCGGGCAGATCAGCTCCAGCCTGATCCTGACCAGCAGTTGCCTGGTCAACGGCGGTGCGGGTACCACCAACCTGAACTTCGGTAGCCTGAACTTCGGCACCACCACCAGCCTGTTCACGCAGACCGGCACACAACTGGTGGCAGCCGGCGGCGGCGCGGTGTCGATCCAATGTTCGTCCGGCACCACGCCCACGGTGACCATCCAGGGCGGCCTGCACGACGGCCAGTCCACCGGCGGCACCCGCGCGCTGTATGACGGCGTGGCCAACTTCGTGCCCTACGATCTCTACACCGACTCGGGCTTCAACAATCTCCTGGCGGCCAATGGCGTGATCAACCTGGCGGCCAGCACGGGCGCAGCGCAGACCATCAACCTGTGGGGCAAGGCGGTGGGTAAAGCCGGGCTGCCGGCGGGCACCTACACCGACACCATTGCCGTGCAATTGAGCTTCTGAGTGCGATGGCCGGGCATGGATGCGTCGCTGTGCTGCTGGCCTGTGCGTGCAGCGTGCCGCTGCCACTGGCGGCGGTCACCGGTACGAGTTTCCAGGTCAGCGCCAGCATCATTGCCGGCTGCCTGGTGGTCGGCGGTGGCAGCAATTACGGCAACCTCACGTACGGCAGCTATTCGGCGTTGTCCACCAGCACGGTGTCGACTGCGCTGGCCAGCAGTGTGCAGTTGCAATGCACGCCCGGCGTGACCCTGGCCATGAGCGTGGACGGTGGGCAGAACAACAGCAGCGGCCGGCACCTCAAGCTCAACAGCGGCACGGCGCAGGTGGCCTATCAGCTCTACCGCGATGCGGGGTTCAGCCAGGCGCTGGGGATCAGCCAGAGCGTGAATGTGGCCTACAGCAATGCGAACAACATCACGCTGCCGATCTACGGCCGGGTGGTGCTGCCGGGGAATCAGCCGGCGGGGACCTACAGCGATGTGGTGCAGGTCCAGCTGACCTTCTAGGGACATGTGAATTGAAGTGGTTTTCAATCTAAGGAGCAGAGCTTGCCTATGTGTTTACCCCCGTCCCTGCGTCAAGGGCTGCTGGCCATGGCCCTGCTGGGCGCAAGCCAGGTGCAGGCCGCCAGCTCGGTGCTGATCTGGCCCATCGACCCGGTGCTGGAGGCTGATCAACAGGCCAGTGCACTGTGGTTGGAAAACCGTGGTACTGAAACCGCCAACCTGCAGGTCCGCGTGTTTGCCTGGCGCCAGAACGGTTTCGATGATCAGTACCAGAACCAGCGTGATGTGATCGGCAGCCCGCCGGTGGCCCGTATCGAACCGGGACAGAAACAACTGGTGCGCCTGACCCGTACCAAGGACGTGCCACCGGGCCAGGAGTTGGCGTATCGCATCATCATCGATGAGATCCCCGCGCCCCGGCAGCCGGGCGCCGAGGATGGCAAGACGGCCGCGTCGATCCAGTTCCAGATGCGTTACTCGGTGCCGCTGTTCGCCTACGGCGCGGGGCTGTGGAGCAAGGAAGACCTGACGCGCCAGCGCGACCCCAAGGGCGCCGGCGTGCCGGACCTGACCTGGCGCAAAGTGGCCGAGGGCGGACGCTCCTATATCGAGATTCGCAACCAGGGCGCGGTGCATGCACGGCTGACGGATGTGGCCGTGAAGCAAGGTGGCCAGAACCGACCGGTGACCGAGGGCCTGATGGGCTACGTGTTGCCGGGCGCAACCATGCGCTGGCCAGTGCCGGAACCCTTGGCCAGTGGCCAGGAGTTACTGCTTAAAGTCAACGGTGCGCCGACGGTACAGAGCGTCAAGCCCGGCCCGTAAAAGACAGGGAGTGAGCTGAGTGTCGGCTCGTTGTATCCAAACAGTGCGATGGATCGCCATGGGGTGTTGCTGTCTGGTGTTTATCCCGCGGGTCGATGCCGGTGAGCTGCCGCCACCGCCCACCAGCCTGGAGGCCATGCCCGATGCCCAGCTGTACCTGCAATTGCTGGTCAACCAGATGGACACCGGCAAGGTCATCGTGGTCGAACAGCGGGCGGGGCAGCTGTACATGCCCGCCGCTGACCTGCAGGCGATCGGCATGAAACTGCCCGCCTCGGTGTCCGCCGAAGTGGCCCTGGACCAGTTGCCGGGGCTGCACAGCGAATACGACAGCCAGGGCCAGCGCCTGCTCTTGAGCGTGCCGCCGGACTGGCTGCCGGCGCAGTTCCTCGGCAACCGCAAGGCGTACCCGCGCACCGAGGCGATGACCAGCTTCGGCGCGATGCTCAACTATGACCTGTACCTGAACGACACCGATGAGGCCGGCACCTACCTCGCTGCCTGGAACGAAGTGCGAGTGTTCGACACCTGGGGCACCGTCTCCAACACCGGGCAATACCGCCGCAGTTTCGGCGCGAACGCCGGCAATGGGCTGGACAACGGCTACCTGCGCTATGACACCACCTGGCGCTATTCGGACGATGAAAGCCTATTGACCTACGAGGCCGGCGACCTGGTCAGCGGCGCCTTGCCGTGGAGCAATTCGGTGCGCCTGGGCGGTGTGCAGCTGTCGCGCGATTTCGGCGTGCGCCCGGACCTGGTGACCTACCCCTTGCCGCAGTTCGCCGGCGAGGCGGCGGTGCCGTCTTCGGTGGACCTGTTTATCAATGGCTTCAAGTCGTCCAGCGACAACGTGCAGCCGGGGCCCTACACCCTGACCAATATCCCGTTCATCAACGGTGCGGGCGAGGCGGTGGTGGTGACCACCGACGCCCTTGGCCGGCAGGTGTCCACCACGGTGCCGTTCTATGTCACCAGCAGCCTGCTGCAAAAGGGCCTGTCGGACTTCTCGGTGGCTGCCGGTACCTTGCGCCGCGACTACGCGCAGCAGGATTTTCGCTATGGCCAGGGTGTCACCTCCGGCAGCCTGCGGTATGGCGTCAGCGATGTGTTCACCCTGGAAAGCCACGCCGAAGCTTCCAATGACCTGACCCTGGGCGGCGTTGGCGGCAACGTACGGCTCGGCTCGTTTGGCGTGCTCAACAGTGCGGTCAGCCAGAGCCGTTTCGACGGGCGCGAGGGCCAGCAAGTCAGCCTCGGCTATCAATACAGCAGCCAGCGCTACAGCCTCTCGTACCAACGGCTGGAACGGCATGCGCAGTATGCCGACCTCACCGTGATCGACTCGCCCTACATCAGTTTGAGCAAGCGCAGCGAGCAGGTCACTGCCAGCCTCAACCTCGACAGCTGGGGCAGCCTGGGCGCCGGTTATTTTGATATCCGCGCCGCCGATGATTCGCGCACGCGCTTGCTCAACCTGACCTGGAACCGCCCGCTGTGGGGCAACAGCAGCTTTTACTTGTCGGCCAACCGCGAGATCGGCGACAGCAACTGGGCGGTGCAGGCCCAAGTCGTGATCCCGTTCGACCTCGATGGCAGCCTGAGCATGAGCATGGAGCGCAGCACCTCCGGCGAGAATCGCCAGCGGGTCAATTTCAGTCGTGCGGTGCCGGGCCCCGGCGGCGTGGGCTACAACCTCGGCTACGCACATGGCCAGGGCCCGGATTACCGCCAGGCCGATCTGACCTGGCGCCTGCAGTCGGTGCAATTGCAGGCCGGCGTCTACGGCAGCAGCGACGCCGAAACTCGCTGGGCCGACGCCAGCGGCTCGCTGGTGTGGATGGACAAGCATGTGTTTGCGGCCAACCGGATCAACGATGCCTTTGTGGTGGTGAGTACCGACGGCTACGCCAAGGTCCCGGTGCGTTATGAAAACCAACTGGTCGGCGAAACCGACCAGAGCGGCCGCCTGCTGGTGCCGTGGAGCAGCGGTTATTACCGCGGCAAATATGAAATCGATCCGCTGAACTTGCCGGCCAACGTGTTGAGCCCATCGGTGGAGCAACGGGTGGCGGTGCGTCGCGGCAGCGGCTATCTGCTGGAGTTTCCGCTGACCCGGATCAACGCCGCCAGCATTGAACTGGTGGATGAACACAATACGCCGTTGCCGCTGGGCGCGACTGTGTTGCATGAGCAGAGCGGCGTGGCGGCGGTGGTGGGCTGGGATGGCTTGGTGTACCTCGACCGGTTGGCGGCGCAGAACACCTTGCGCGTGACCCTGGGCGGCGGCGCCAGTTGCCAGGTGCAGTTTGCCCTGCCGGAATCCAGCGAGCAGGTGCCGATGATCGGGCCATTGGTTTGTCGATAGGCACAGGAGGTGTCGGGTGAAAGTGCGGGGTGTGGTAGCGGGGTTGGTGTTGAGCGGGTTGGCGTCCCAGGTTCAGGCGTTGTGTTCGGTGGTGGCGACCAATGCGGCCGGGTTCGGCCCGGTGAGTTCGATCCTGGTGCGCACCACCACGCAATCTACTTCGACCACCAACGGCGGGTTGCGCTGTACCGGTTCGCTGTTGTCGCTGCTCACCACCAATGACCACTTCTACGCCACCATCACGTCCTCAACGGCCGGCATGGTCGGCCCCACCGGCGATGTGATCGGCTACAACCTGTACGCGACCAACAATACCGGTGCTGCGTATCTAATCACCCGTGGTGTCCAGTATGACTTCGCGCGCAACGGCATCATTGACCTGCTCGGCTTGTTGGGGGGCTCTACGCCCAAGACGGTGCCGCTGTACCTGGGGACGATTACCGGCAGTAACGTTGCGGCGGGGATCTATACCGAAACCCTGAGCATCTTCTGGGATTGGAGCTACTGCTCTGGCATTGGCGCGCTGGGCATCTGCCTCGGGCGCGATACCAATTCGGGGACGACCACCTTGACGGTGAACATGACCGTCACCAACGACTGCACGATCACCGCGCCGAATATCAGCTTCGGTGGCGCGCCGGTGGTGAGTGCCTTCGGCACGGTCAACCAGACCATCAACATTTCCTGCACCAAGGGCAGCGCCTACACGGTGGGGCTCGACCCTGGCCAGAACGCCAATGCCGGACGGCGGCGGATGGTTTCAGGGGCCAATTATCTGTCCTACGACATCTTCCAGAGTGCCGGCACCACCGTGTGGGGCAGTGTCGGCGCCGCGCGCCGCGCGAGTACCAGCGCCGAGGTCAACCCCGGCAAGGGCATGGGCAGCAACGGTGCCCAGGTGTTCAACTACAACGCCAGGATCTACACCGACCAGACCACACCCCCGGCCGGCACCTATACGGATAACGTGATCCTCGACGTCGGCTTCTAGAACTTCAGCAGCGGCGGCGCGGGCTGGTCCGCCGGGCTGACCACTGCGTAGTTGTAGCCGGCGCCGGACCAGTACTGCGCCTGCAGCCCATCCGCGCTGCGACTGCCACGCGGCAAGAAGCCGTTTTCCGGACCCGGTGGGCGGATATAGAAACTGATACGCCGGCCTTGCGCGTCCTGGTACAGCACCATGGCCGCCGCGCCTTGCTCGGTAGTCAGCAGGCGCCCGCTGACGGGGGTGAAGCCTGCGGCGCTCAAGTCGGGCAGGCGGTGGGCCTGGTTGAAGTAGCGGTCCAGCCAGGCCTGCATGTTGCCGCCGTCCTGGACGTTATAGTCGGCGGGCATGATGCCGTCCTGGGCAAACAGACGGAACGCCTGCATCGCATCGGCCATCGGCAGCAACGGCGGCTGGGTGGCTTCGCGCGCCTGCCAGCCGCCGACCCCGCCGAGGCTGACGGCCACCAGCAGCACTGCCGCCGTGGCCCAATGGCGGCGCGAGCGCTGCTGGATGCGCTGGCGGATCAGCGCGGGGTCCAGGTCAGGGTTGGCCGGCTGTTGCAGGGCCCCGCCGAGGGACGCGCGCAGCAATTGCGCATCCTGTTGCCAGGCGTGGACCTGGGCCGCGACGTCGGGGTGTGCCGCCAGCCAGGTTTCAAGGACACGGCGATCGCTCTCCAGGAGCTGGTGATCGACGTAGGCGTGCAAATCGCGTTCGCTGGGGGGCAGGCTGATCATTTGAGTCTCCGCAGGGAAGGGCTGGCTATTTCACCATCGCTGAGTTGGCGCAGGGCCTGGCGCGCGCGGGACAGGCGCGACATCACCGTGCCGACCGGCACCTCGAGAATCTCGGCGACCTCCTTGTAGCTCAAGCCCTCCACCGACACCCATAACAGCAGGGCGCGCTGTTCGGTGTTGAGTTGATCGAAGGCTTGCAGGGTCGACTGGGCAATGACCGTGCGCTCCACCGACGGCTGCGCATCATCCCGACCGGTAAAGAACTCCAGCATGCGGGCGTAACGCCGGGTGCGTCGATGCGCATCGAGAAACTGCCGATAGAGGATCGAAAACAGCCACGCGCGCACGTCGCCTTCGAGGCGCTTGTCGGCCCAGCGGGTGATCGCCCGTTCCAGGGTCGACTGCACCAGGTCGTCGGCGCTGCTGGCGTTACGGGTCAGGGACACGGCAAAACGCCGCAACCTGGGGATGAGTTCACGTAACTGTTCGTCGAGTGCATGCATGGGAATGGGAGTCTAGCCAGTTGTGCTGAGGTAGACGCCGGCCGCTGTAGGTTATTCCATCCGCGTGCGAAAGAATCTTGCGCTATGTGGTTTATACGTTTCGGTATTGTTCGTAGGCCTGTAATCGCGGGCACTGCCCTCTCTCCACCCTTGTATCTGTCGGCACTCAGTCGGCAGTTAACCGCAGAGGGTGTGTCCATGACGTTTTCACCACAGGATAAATCGCAATTTTGCCGACAGGCGCTTGCGCACTGGCCCGTCGCACAGCAGGACCTGTTCGAACGCTGGGCGCGCGGCCCGTCGGCCCCACCGGGACATGGCTGTGTGCACCACGCTATCGAAAGGCAGGCGGCGCTGGCGCCCGACGCCACGGCCGCCGTGTGCCAGGGGCAGCGCATCAGCTACGCGCAACTTGACCGGCAGGCCAATCGGTTGGCCATGCGTTTGATCGAGCAGGGGGTGAAACGCGGTGACACGGTGGCGCTGTTCGTCGAGCGCTCGATCCCGATGCTGGTAGGGTTGCTGGCGGTGATGAAGGTCGGCGCGGCGTATGTGCCGCAAGACGCCAGGATCGTGCCGCCGATGCAATTGGCGATGGTCCTTGAGGCGTTGTCCAGCCGGCTGATCCTGACCCTGTCGCCACTGCTGGAGCGCCTGCCCGAGACGCACGCGTCGCAGTGCCTGTGCCTCGATGAGTTCCTGGCCGAAGTCCCCTGGATCGCCCAGGACAATCAGCCGGTGTGCGCTGCCGTCGACCCTGACGACCTGTGTTTTGTGCTGTTTACCTCGGGCACCACCGGGCGTCCCAACGGCGTCCGTGTCAGCCATCGCAATCTGTGCAACATTTTGCTCACCGAGCCCGGGCGGATGGGCATGGCGCCGGGGCGCACGGTGGGGCAGATCCTCAATATCGGCTTTGACATGGCTGCCTGGGAAATCCTCGGCTGCCTGGCCCATGGCGCGACGCTGATGATTCGCGGCAAGCACATCGCGCCAATGGCGGCGCAGTGTGACGTGCTGATCGCAACGCCGTCGATATTGGCCACCCTCGAATCTCGGCAGTGCCCTCTCCTGAAGGTGGTTGCGGTGGCGGGCGAGCCTTGCCCGCAAGGCCTGGCCGACCACTGGGCGGGCCACTGCGACTTCTACAACGGCTGTGGACCCACCGAAACCACCATCGTCAATACGCTGCACCGGCATGTGCCCGGCACGTTGCTGACCATTGGCCAGCCCACGCCCAATAACACGGTGTATGTCCTTGACGCTCAGGGGCAGGCCTGTGCACTGGGCGAGATCGGTGAAATGTGGGCCGGCGGTGCCGGTGTGACAGCAGGCTACCTGGGCAATCCCGAGCTGACCGCGCAGCGCTATCGGCCGGACCCTTTTATCGGTGCCGGCGCGCTGATGTTCCGCACCCGCGACCTTGGCCGCTGGACCCGCGACGGACAGCTCGAACACCTCGGGCGGGTGGATGACCAGGTCAAGGTGCGTGGGTTTCGCGTGGAGCTGGACGCGGTGTCCGCCACGCTGGAAGCCCGCACAGACTGCACGCGGGCGGTCACGCTGAAACTCGATGACCGCCATCTGGTGGCATTCGTGTCACCGGCCGGCGTCGATATCGATGCCTGCCGCCGGCACTGCGAGCAGCGCCTGGCCTATTACTGCGTGCCGTCGCGGATCTACGCGCTGGATCAGTTGCCGCTGACGAGCCGCGGCAAGGTGGATAAGGCGCTGCTGCTGCAATGGGCGCGTCAACGCCAGGCCGTGAAGGAGACCGGTGATGCTTGATGCCCTGACCCAGGTCGTTGTGACGCCCAAGGCGCGGTTATGGCGAAGGCTCGCCGCGCAGCCATTGTTTTCCTATTACCACCGCCTGTTTGCCCTGGTGATGCTCACCAATGCCCTTGTTGTCTGGCTAGGGCCTGGCGTGCAGGCCATGGGCGTGGACACGCTGTCGAGCATGGTCTTGATCAACCTCTCGCTGGCTACGCTGATCCGTCAGCAGTACGTGATCAATGCGCTGTTCTGGTGGGTGACGCGGGTGCCGACCCGCTGGCCGCTGTGGCTGCGTCGGCGTGTGGCGAAGGTTTACCACGTGGGTGGGCTGCACAGTGGCGCCGCGGTGGCGGCGACGGGCTGGTTCGCTGCCTTGTTCGGGGTGCAGGTCTTGCAGCAGTTGCGCGAGCCGGGCAGCGTGTCGGCCGTCTGGTTGTGGCTGAGCGCTGTGCTGATGACCTTGCTGCTAGTGATGGTTGCCATGGCGCTACCGTGGGTGCGAGGGCGCTTCCACAATGGCTTCGAACGTGTGCACCGCTTTGCCGGCTGGAGTGCATTGCTGCTGTTCTGGGGACTGGCGTGGCAGGCCTCCACCGAACAGCAGGCCAGTGGCACGTTCTGGATGCTGGGGCTACTGAGCCTGAGCATTGCCCTGCCATGGCTGCGCCTGCGCAGAGTACCGGTCGACAGTCTGCGGCCATCCCGGCATGTGGCCATCGTGCGCTTCACCCACACCACGCCGTTTACCGGCTCCTCCACCAGCATCAGCCTGAACCCGCTGTTGGAATGGCATTCGTTCGCTAATATTCCTGCGCCGGGCGAGCTCGGGTTTCGGCTGATCATTTCACGGGCAGGGGATTGGACGGGCCGGTTCATCGAGCACTTGCCGTCGCATGTGTGGGTCAAGGGAATCACCACGGCCGGCGTGGCGAATGTCGAGACGCTGTTCAAATCGGTGCTGTACGTCGCCACCGGCAGCGGCATCGGCCCGGTGCTCCCGCATTTGCTGGCGGGCAACGTGCCTGTGCGGTTGCTCTGGTCGGCACGCAGCCCGCGACAGACCTACGGTGATGCACTGGTCGACGAAATCCTGCGGGCCGAGCCCGACGCGTTGATTTGGGACACCGATGCACGCGGTCAACCGGACCTTGTGCAACTGGCCTGCGCCGCGGTGCACACCTATGACGTGGAGGCGGTGATTTGCATCGCCAACCAGCACCTGACCCGTCGCGTGGTGCAGGCGCTGGAAGCCAGGGGCATCCCAGCCTATGGCGCGATCTGGGATTCCTGACTCCCCGCGCGGTACCCCGGCAGTGCATCTGCTTTGAAAAAAACTACAGTGAACAGGGAATAAACCTACATGGGATTCGTCTCATAGCACTTTTCCCCTGCGGCCATGTGCCCTGGAGCTTTTCATGGTAGATCACTCATCACCGCCGAAACCGCCACTCAGCCGCGCCAGCCTGGTTCTCAGGCTGGCGTGTATTGGTGGCGTGGTGGCGGTTATGGCCGGGGCATTTGCCTACGTCAATGGCACCCTCGACCCACAGCGCCTGCGGCCGAAAACCCTGGTCAATGCCCTCGAAACCAACAACGGCGTGCACCCCGGATTCCGGCGTAACCACGCCAAGGGCATCTGCGTGGCGGGCTACTTCGAAAGCAGCGCCGAGGCCCGTGCCTATTCCAGCGCCCAGGTGTTCAACGCGGACAAGACCCCGGTGGTCGGCCGCTTCGCCTTGCCCAGCGGCAACCCGTATGCGCCGGACAGCAGCGTGCCGATCCGCAGTTTCGCCGTGCAGTTCAGTCAGGCCAACGGCCAGCAATGGCGCACCGGGATGAACAGCATGCCGGTGTTCCCGGTGGGCACGCCCGAGGCGTTCTACCAGATGCTCAAGGCGGGCGCGCCCGACCCGGCCACCGGCAAGCCGAACCCGGCGAGCATGCCGGCGTTTTTCGCCGCGCATCCGGAGACGGCAGCGTTCCTGGCGTGGGTCAAGACGGCCAAGCCTTCGGCCAGCTATGCCACCGAAACCTACAACGGCATCAATGCGTTTTACCTGGTAAACGCGCAGGGCAAGCGCCAGGCGGTGCGTTGGGGCGTGGTGCCGCAGAGCCAGGATGCGCCGGGGGATAGCGCGCCGGCAGGTAACGATTTCCTCGAGAAAGACCTGGTGCAACGCCTGGCTGCCGGGCCGTTGCGCTGGCAGTTGAACATGACGCTGGCCAACCCCGGCGACCCGCTGGACGATGCCAGCAAAACCTGGACTGGCGAACATACCGTGCTGAATGCCGGCACCCTGGTGTTGCAGAGCAGCCAGCCGCAGGCGGACGGCGATTGCCGTGACATCAACTTTGATCCGTTGGTATTGCCCAGCGGTATCGAAGCCTCCAACGACCCATTACTGGCCGCCCGGTCAGCGGCGTACGCCAGCTCGTACCTGCGCCGCGCCGGTGAAGTCAGCCCGCTGCACAGTGCCCCTCAGGAGTCGAAGCCATGAATGCCCAACCACGGTTTTTCGCGCCCCTGGCGCGCCTGCTGCACTGGCTGATGGCGCTGATGGTGATCGCCATGCTGTTTATCGGCGCGGGGATGGTGGCCTCGGTTTCAGAGCGGCATGAGTGGCTGATTCACCTGCACAAGCCGCTGGGTATCGCGATCCTGGCACTGGTGATCGTGCGGCTGGCGGTGCGCTTTTCCACGCGTCAACCGCCATTGCCCGCCGACTTGCCGCTGTGGCAGGTGCTGGCGGCCAAAGCCTCTCACGTGGTGTTGTATGCGTTGATGCTGGTGTTGCCGCTGCTGGGCTGGGCGATGATTTCGGCGGCGGGCGATCCGGTGATGCTCGGCAGCGCGGTGCAATTGCCGGCACTGGTCGGCGCGAACGCGCCGCTGTTTGCGCTGTTGCGCAAGGCCCACGGTTTTCTGGCTTATCTGCTGTTCCTGACGGTGCTGTTGCACCTGGCGGCAGCGTTGTTCCATGGGCTGATTCGGCGTGACGGTGTGCTGCAAAGCATGACCGGCACCCGGGACTGATGCCGTGGCTTGCCGGCGATGCGTGCTGAACCACGCGACCGCCGGCAAGCCTGGCTGCTGCGTGGGTTAGCGCAGGGTGCCGACGATATCGGCCACGGTGCTCAACACATCCTTGCCCAACTGTATCGAACGTTTGCCCGACCAGCCGGTGTGCGGGTTGGGGGCGTCGTCGTTGTCCTTGAAGGGCATTTCCAGGGTCAGTGACAGGCAGTCGTATTTCTCGCCGACCGCGTTGCAGGCCAGGGTCATGTTGGCCTCGCCGGGCAGGTCGCGGGTGTAGCCGTGAATGGTCTGGAAGTCGCGGGTCAGGGCGCTCAAGTGGCTGCGGAAGTGTTTTTCCAGGGCTTCGATGCGCGGGGTGTAGCCGGGGTTGCCTTCGCAACCGGCGGTAAACACATAGGGGATTTCTTCGTCGCCGTGGATATCCAGGAACAGGTCGACGCCGTATTTTTCCATCTGCTGCTGCACGAACAGCACTTCCGGGCTGAGTTCCTGGCTGGCGCTCTGCCAGGCCCGATTGAGGTCCTGGCCCATGGCGTTGGTGCGCAGGTGGCCGTGGAAGGCGCCGTCCGGGTTCATGTTGGGCACCAGGTACAGGTCGGCCACCGCCAGCAGTTTTTTCAGCTCGGCGTCACCGTCCTGCTGCAGGCGTTCGATGATGCCTTCCATAAACCATTCGGCCATGTGCTCACCAGGGTGCTGCTGGGCAATGATCCAGACCTTGCGTCGGCCTTCGCCGCCCTTGCCCCGACGCAGCAAGGGGATATCACGGCCTTCGACACTTTTGCCGGTGGCCAGCAATTGGGTGCCCGCACGGCTCAGGGCCTGGGCGATCAGCCCGTCATGGCGTTCACGGCTGTAGGGCTCGAAGTAGGCAATCCAGGCGTGCTTCTCGCGCGTCTCGAGGCTGATGTGCAGGATCTCGCCGTCAAAGCGTGTGGGCACACGGAACCAGTTGATATGGTCGTAGGAGGCCACCGCGTTGTAGCCGCTCCACGCATGGCGGTAGGACGACTTGCCGGCGTTGCTCAGGCGGAACGTGTGGGTGTGGCCCACGTGCATGCCTTCGGCCTTGAAGTGGAACCACTGGAAATGTTGGCTGCGCGTATCCGGGTTGATCGCCAACAGCAACTGGTAGGCATCGCTGGCGTCGAGCACCTGGATATTGCCACTGTCGAAGTCGGTGCTGATCTTGATGGAGGTCAAGGCCACGGTCATAGTCTGGTTGCCTGAGTATGAGTGTTGTGGCGGCTATCTTACACACGAGTCTGGTAAAGACTGGACGCAAAATTGTTGCGGAGGGAGGGGGGGCGTCGTCCCTGACGCCGCCGCAGCTTAGAATCTATGAGATTGATTCTCAAGCGCTATTTCGCAGAGAACTGGGCTAGAGCGCTCGCACGGCTTTCTTTTGACGATGGTCTTTTGCTACCATGCGCGCCATCGAGCAACACACAGTCTTCATTAGCCTGAAGCCATGCCAGGAAAACTGGCAAAAAAAAGACCCGGCCAAAGAGCCGGGTCAAAAACCGTGATTAGCCTGATGAGGAGATATTCCAAGAGTCCGACCTAAGGTCCCTTGGTCTATCGACTGATCTCGCGATCAGCTGGGTCCAATAATAATCATTATCATTTGCAAGTCAAATGTTTTTATCCGTGTGATAGAAATATTTTTCCTTCGCGCCGCTTACGCGCTCGCCTGAGCGTCAGGCGCTTGCAGTGATCGCTCCACCATCGCCTTCGCCATATCAATCAAATACACCACTGAAAAGGCCAGGTCGCGTTGGTTGCCCTGATGGCTGCTCGCTGATTCGTAGGCGGTGGCCGCGGCACTGCGCAACAGGTCCGAGGCGTGCACCAGGGCTTCCTCCTGGCTGATGCCCGGCTTGATGGCGAAGAACGTCCCGTCCGGAGTTGGCGTCGACATATTTTCTTTCAAGTAAAAGTCCAATGCGCGCTGTGCTGCGCCGCTGCTGCGCAGGTCGTGCAAGTCGGCATTTTCGCAAGGGTCAGGCAGGAGATACGGGCTCGTCGTCATAAGGGCGGTGCTCTGGGGTGAGTGTCTAAAACCTTGAGTTCGATGATAGTACGTATCGTATTCATGTCGTTTTATGGATTACTACAAACTGTTTATTGCCCTGGAAAATCCGTGACGTATCGTCTGGCGCCATGGATAACTGGATAGCGTTGGTCAAGGCCAACATGGAAGACCGCAAGGTCACGCAGGTCGAACTCGCCGAGCGCTTGGGCATGTCCCAGGGCGGGATCGGGCATTGGCTCAACAAGCGCCGGGTACCGAGCCTGGCGGACATGAACCGGGTGCTCGAAGAGCTTGGGCTGGAGTATCTGGAAGTGGTGCTGCAGATCCGCGAAAAGACCTCCGGGGACCGGGCAGCACCGACCCGCTACAACCCGTATTTCCGCTACCCGGTCAGCGACTGGAAAGGCCTGTGCGAACTGCGCGAAGAGCGCCCGGCCTATGGCGCCGCCCGCTTCGAGCTGACCGATTACCACGCCCGTGGCGAGGCCTTCTGGCTGCCGGTCAGCGGCGACGCCATGACCGCGCCCAGCGGTCTCAGCATCGGCGCCGGGTCAATGATCCTGGTCGACCCGGCGTTGGCGGCCGAACCGGGCAAACTGGTGGTTGCCCAATGGGCCGGCCATCCCCAGGCGACCTTCCGCCAGATGCTCGAGGAGAGCGGCCAGCGTTACCTGGTGCCGCTCAACCCCACCTACCCGAAACAGTTGCTCACCGACGCGTGTCGCATCCTGGGCGTCGTCGTGCAGGCCACGGCGAAGTTCTAGCCCGCCGCGTCGAGTTCCACCAACGCCGCGCCCTCGGCAACCATTTCGCCTTCCTGGCAGAACAGTGCCTTGACCACCCCGGCCTGGGGCGCACGGATGCTGTGCTCCATCTTCATGGCTTCCAGCACCACCAACTGCGTGCCGGCCTCCACCGTTTGGCCAACATCCACCAGCACGCGCACGATGCTGCCATTCATCGGCGCCGTCAGGCCGCCCTGATGCGACTGGTTGGCGTCGACCGCAGCGATCGGATCGAACAGGCTCACGCCGTGCACCTCACCGTCCCAGCGCAGGAACACAGTGTCTCCGCTGCGAACTGCGAGATGCGCGCGACGCACGCCCTGGTGCTCGGTCAGCAACTGCTCGCCGTGCAACTGCGCGGCATCTGCCGCCAGCGCGACCAGCCGATCCTGCCCATTGCAGCTCAAGTGCAGCGACACCTCGGCCGGCAAGCCGAGGCGCAGGCCACGGTTGTCCGCCCAAGGCCCGTCAGCCGCCGGCAGGCTGTGCATGAAAGCCGCACCTGCAGCCTGCCAGAACGCGTCGCTCAAGGCGCCGGGCACCGGCAGCAACTCCTCCTGATAGCGCGCAATGAACCCGGTATCCAGCTCGGCGGCGGCAAATGCCGGATGGCCGATAATGCGCCGCAGGAAGCTCAGGTTGGTCTTCAGCCCGCCGACGGCAAACTCATCGAGCATGCTCGACAGGCGCAGCCGCGCCTGTTCACGGTTCTCCCCCCAGGCAATCAACTTGCCGAGCATCGGGTCATAGAACGGCGAGACGTTGTCGCCCTGTTCGACGCCGCTGTCCACTCGGCGGCCCGGGCCAGGGGCCGATTCGCGGTACAGCGCCAGGTGCCCGGTGGCGGGCAGGAAATCATTCACCGGATCCTCGGCATACAGGCGCACTTCAATCGCATGGCCGATCAGCGGCACTTGTTCCTGCGTGATCGGCAGCGCCTCGCCCTGGGCCACACGAATCTGCCAGGCCACCAGGTCCAGGCCGGTAATCGCTTCCGTGACTGGATGCTCCACCTGCAGTCGCGTGTTCATCTCCATGAAGAAGAAGTCGCCACGCGCATCCAGCAAGAACTCCACGGTGCCCGCGCCGACATAGCCGATGGCCTGGGCCGCGCGCACCGCCGCCTCACCCATCGCCCGGCGTTGTTCAATGCTCAGGCCGGGTGCCGGCGCTTCTTCGACGACTTTCTGGTGGCGCCGCTGGATCGAGCAATCGCGTTCATTGAGGTACAGGCAATGCCCATGCTGGTCGGCAAACACCTGGATTTCCACATGGCGCGGCTTGAGCAGGTATTTCTCTACCAGCATCTGCGCGTTGCCGAACGACGACAGCGCCTCACGCTGGGCAGACGCCAGGGCTTCGGCCAATTGGCTGACGTCCTCGACCACCTTCATGCCCTTGCCGCCACCGCCGGCGGTGGCCTTGAGCAGCACGGGATAGCCAATGCGTTCGCAGGCGGCGCGAAAGGTGTCGAGGTCCTGGGCTTCGCCGTGATAACCGGGCACCAACGGCACACCGGCTGTTTCCATCAGGGCCTTGGCCGCCGACTTGCTGCCCATGGCGTCGATGGCCGAGGCGGGCGGGCCGAGGAAGATCAGGCCAGCGGCTTCGATCGCACGGGCAAAGCCGGCATTTTCCGACAGGAAGCCGTAGCCCGGATGGATCGCCTGGGCGCCGCTGGCCTGGGCGGCGGCGATCAGTTTGTCGATCTGCAGGTAGCTCTCGGTGGCCTTGCTGCCACCCAGGTCGACACGTATATCGGCTTCGCGGCTGTGCCGCGCATCGCGGTCGATGGCGCTGTGCACGGCGACTGTGGTCAGGCCCATGGCCTTGGCGGTGCGCATCACCCGGCAGGCAATTTCGCCACGGTTGGCCACCAGCACGGTGGTCAATGTGCTCATGAACGCGGCTCCTGTGCCTGCCAGCCTGGCTGACGTTTTTGCAGGAAGGCACGCAAGCCTTCCTGGCCTTCGGCGCTGACACGGATACGCGCAATGGCATTTTCGCAATAGCGGCGCAGGGCCGGGGTCAGTGCACCGTTGCCGACCTCGCGCAGCAGGTCCTTGCTGGCGCGCATCGCCGCCGGGCTGTTCTGCAGCAGGTTGGCGATCCACTGTTCCACTTGCCCGTCGAGTTCGCCGAGGGGATAGCTTTCCGCCAACAGGCCGATTTCCCGCGCACGCTGGCCGCCAAAACGTTCGGCAGTCAGGGCATAGCGGCGCGCAGCACGCTCGCCAATGGCCTGGACCACAAACGGGCTGATCACTGCCGGGGCCAGGCCGATGCGCACTTCGGACAGGCAGAACTGCGCGTCGTCGGCGCCGATGGCCATGTCGCAGCAACTGATCAAGCCCAGCGCGCCGCCATAGGCCGCGCCTTGCACGACTGCCAGGGTGGGGATTTTCAGCTTCGCCAGGTTGTACATCAATTCCGCCAGCTCGCGGGCGTCGTCCAGGTTGGTGTGGTAATCCAGCTCGGCCGACTGCTGCATCCAGGCCAGGTCGGCGCCGGCGCTGAAGTGCTTGCCGCGCCCGCGCAGGACCAGGAAACGCAGGGATGCATCTGCCTGGACCTGGTCGAGGGCGATGATCAACTCGCGGATCATCTCGGCATTGAACGCGTTGTTCTTGGCTTCACGACTGAGCCACAGCGTGGCAAATCCACGGCTGTCGGTGATCAGTTCGAGGGTGTTGAAGTCGCTCATGGGGTATAGCTCCATTTACATGCGGAACACGCCGAAGCGGCTCGGCTCGATCGGGGCGTTCAGTGCGGCGGACAGGGCCAGGGCCAGCACGTCGCGGGTCTGCAGCGGGTCGATGACCCCGTCGTCCCACAGGCGCGCACTGGAATAGTAGGGATGGCCCTGGGTTTCATACTGATCGAGGATCGGCTGCTTGATCGCGGCCTCTTCTTCGGCGCTGAACCCATGGCCGGCCCGCTCGGCCTGCTCGCGCTTGACCTGCACCAGCACGCCTGCCGCCTGTTCGGCGCCCATCACACCGATGCGCGCGTTGGGCCACATCCACAGGAAACGCGGGTCATAGGCGCGGCCGCACATGCCGTAGTTGCCGGCACCGAAACTGCCACCGATGATCACGGTGAACTTCGGCACCTTGGCGCAGGCCACCGCGGTGACCAGCTTGGCGCCATGCTTGGCGATGCCGCCGGCCTCGTATTTTTGCCCGACCATGAAGCCGGTGATGTTCTGCAGGAACAGCAACGGAATCCCGCGCTGGCAGGCCAGTTCGATGAAGTGCGCGCCTTTTTGTGCGGCTTCGGCGAAGAGAATCCCGTTGTTGGCGAGGATCGCAATCGGGTAGCCGTGCAAGTGCGCGAAGCCGCACACCAGCGTGGTGCCAAACAGCGCCTTGAATTCATCGAACACCGAACCGTCGACCAGCCGCGCGATCACTTCGCGCACATCGAATGGCTGCTTGGCATCGGCCGGGATCACCCCGTAGAGCTCTTCGCTGCTGTACAGCGGCGCCACGGGCGGGCGTTGGCTTACCTGACCCTGCTTGCGCCAGTTGAGGTTGGCCACGCTGCGCCGGGCCAGGGCCAGCGCGTGTTCGTCGTTGTCGGCATAGTGGTCGGCCACGCCGGAAACCTTGCAATGCACGTCGGCACCGCCGAGGTCTTCGGCGCTGACTACTTCACCGGTTGCGGCCTTCACCAGTGGCGGCCCGGCGAGGAAGATGGTCGCCTGGTTGCGCACCATGATCGCTTCGTCGGCCATCGCTGGCACATAGGCGCCGCCGGCGGTGCACGAGCCCATTACCACGGCGATCTGCGGGATGCCCTGGGCGCTCATGTTGGCCTGGTTGAAGAAGATCCGTCCGAAGTGCTCGCGGTCCGGGAATACCTCGTCCTGGCGCGGCAGGTTGGCGCCGCCGGAGTCGACCAGGTAGATGCACGGCAGGCGGTTCTGCTCGGCGATAGTCTGGGCGCGCAGGTGTTTTTTCACCGTGAGCGGGTAGTAGGAACCCCCTTTCACCGTCGCGTCGTTGGCGACGATCATGCACTCGACACCTTCGACGCGGCCGATCCCGGCGATCACCCCGGCGGCAGGCACGTCCTCGCCGTACACCTGATGGGCGGCCAGTTGGCTGAGCTCAAGGAACGGCGAGCCCGGGTCGAGCAGGCGATTGATACGCTCGCGCGGCAGCAGCTTGCCGCGCGAGGTGTGGCGTTCCTGGGCCTTGGCGCCGCCACCTTGCTGCACATGGGCGAGCAGGGTGTGCAGGGCGTCGACCTGTTGGCGCATTGCCGCGCTGTTGGCGACGAATTCCGCCGAGCGCGGGTTGAGCTGGGTGTGCAGGGTGGCCATGAGTGCGCTCCTTCAGCGGGTTTCGTTGAAGAGTTCGCGACCGATCAGCATCCGCCGAATCTCGCTGGTGCCGGCGCCGATTTCATACAGCTTGGCGTCACGCAGCAGGCGCCCGGCGGGGAATTCGTTGATATAGCCGTTGCCGCCCAGGATCTGGATCGCGTCGAGGGCCATTTGCGTGGCGCGTTCGGCGCTGTAGAGGATCACCCCGGCGGCGTCCTTGCGCGTGGTTTCGCCGCGCTCGCAAGCCTGGGCCACCGCGTAGAGGTAGGCGCGGCTGGCGTTGAGTTGGGTGTACATGTCGGCGACCTTGCCCTGGATCAGCTGGAATTCGCCGATGCTCTGGCCGAACTGCTTGCGGTCGTGGATGTACGGCACGATCAGGTCCATGCACGCCTGCATGATCCCGGTGGGGCCGCCGGAAAGCACCACGCGTTCGTAGTCGAGGCCGCTCATCAGCACTTTCACGCCGCCATTGAGCACGCCGAGAATGTTCTCCTCGGGCACTTCCACGTCATCGAAAAACAGCTCGCAGGTGTTGGAGCCGCGCATGCCCAGCTTGTCGAACTTGGTGCTGCGGCTGAAACCTTTCCAGTCGCGCTCGACGATAAATGCGGTGATGCCGTGGGGGCCTTTTTCCAGGTCGGTCTTGGCGTAGATCACATACGTGCTGGCATCGGGGCCGTTGGTGATCCAGGTCTTGCTGCCGTTGAGCACGTAGCGGTCGCCGCGTTTGTCGGCGCGCAGTTTCATCGAGACCACGTCGGAGCCGGCGTTCGGTTCGCTCATGGCCAGCGCACCGACGTGTTCGCCACTGATCAGCTTTGGCAGGTACTTGAGCTTCTGCGCGTGATTGCCGTTGCGGTTGATCTGGTTCACACACAGGTTGGAGTGAGCGCCGTAGGACAACGCCACCGACGCCGAGCCGCGGCTGATCTCCTCCATGGCGACCACGTGGGCCAGGTAACCCAGGCCGGCGCCGCCGTATTCTTCCGGCACGGTGATGCCGAGCAGGCCCATGTCACCGAACTTGCGCCACAGGTCGGCGGGGAACAGGTTGTCGATGTCGATCTGTGCCGCGCGCGGGGCGATTTCCTTGGCCACGAAGGACTGCACCTGGTCGCGCAGCATGTCGATGGTTTCACCGAGGGCGAAGTTCAGGGACGGGTAACTCATGGACAGGCACCTTAATGTGAGCTTTGTTGTTGTGTGGATGGCGCACCAGGGAAGGGCGCTCACCTTTACGTTAACGTAAGCTTGCGTTAAGGCGCTGTCAATCGTAGTTTACGTTTACGTCAACCTACAAAAAAGACAACAGGGGTCGTTATGGATCAACCGAACCAGAGCTACAGCCGTGGCACGCAGGACAAGGCCTTGCTGGCCATGACCATTGGCCAGGCCTTCGATCACACCGTCGCGCAATACCCCGATGGCGAAGCGTTGATTGTCCGCCACCAGCAGTGCCGCTACACCTGGCGGCAACTGGCCGAGGCGGTGGATCTGCATGCGCGTGCGTTCCTCGCCCTGGGCATGCAGACCGGTGATCGCCTGGGCATCTGGGCCCCCAACTGCGCCGAGTGGTGCATCAGCCAGATCGCCAGCGCCAAGCTCGGGGTGATCCTGGTGAATATCAACCCGGCCTATCGCAGCAGTGAGCTGGAGTACGTGCTCAAGCAGTCCGGCTGCCAGTGGCTGGTGTGTGCCGGGTCGTTCAAGACCTCCGATTACCATGCCATGTTGCAGGAATTGAAGCCCGACCTGCGCGGGCTTATCAGCCTCGACCCCAGCCCGCCGCCGGGATTCCTGCCCTGGGCGCAGTTGGCGGCACTCGGCGCCGGCATCCCGCCCGAACACTTGCGTACTCGCCAGGCCAGCCTGCACTTCGATCAAGCCGTCAACATCCAGTACACCTCCGGCACCACGGGCTTCCCCAAGGGGGCCACCCTCAGTCACCACAACATTCTCAATAACGGCTACATGGTCGGCGAAAGCCTGGGCCTGACCGCGCAAGATCGCCTGGTCATCCCGGTGCCGCTGTATCACTGCTTCGGCATGGTCATGGGCAACCTCGGTTGCATCACCCACGGCACCACCATGATCTACCCCAATGACGGCTTCGACCCGTTGCTGACCTTGAGCGCCGTCGCTGAAGAGCGCGCCACCGGTCTATATGGCGTACCGACGATGTTCATCGCGATGCTCGATGACCCACGCCGCGGCGAGTTCGACCTGGCGACCTTGCGCACCGGCATCATGGCCGGCGCCACGTGCCCCATCGAGGTGATGCGCCGGGTCATCAGCGAGCTGCACATGGGCGAGGTGCAGATTGCCTACGGCATGACCGAAACCAGCCCGGTGTCGCTGCAGACTGGCGCGGAGGATGACCTGGAGCGCCGCGTGACCACCGTCGGCCGCACCCAGCCGCAGCTGGAAAGCAAGATCATCGATACCGATGGCAATACGGTTGCACGCGGGGAGATCGGCGAGTTGTGCACCCGGGGCTACAGCGTGATGCTCGGTTATTGGAACAACCCCGACGCCACCCGCGAGGCTATCGACGAGGCCGGCTGGATGCACACCGGCGACCTGGCGAGCATGGACGAACACGGCTATGTGAGCATTGCCGGGCGCAACAAGGACATGATCATTCGCGGAGGGGAAAACGTCTATCCGCGCGAGCTGGAGGAGTTCTTCTTCACCCATCCGGCGGTGGCCGATGTGCAGATCATCGGTATTCCGGATGCGCGTTACGGCGAGGAGATCGTCGCCTGGGTCAAGTTCCATCCGGGGCATGTGGCCAATGCGCTGGAACTGCAGACCTGGTGCAAAGGGCGCATCGCACACTTCAAGACGCCCCGGCACTTCAAGTTCGTGGATGAGTTTCCGATGACGGTGACCGGCAAGATCCAGAAATTTCGCATGCGCGAGATCAGCATCGAGGAGCTGAACATCCGCCGCTGATGCGGGGTGCATGCCTACCGCGTCCCGCGCGCGCGTGTTGCCTAGAGTGGCGCAATATTTCGCCACTCGAAGGCTACACGCATGACAGGCAGCATCACTGACCCACCCGCCGACAGGGTGTCGGACCTGCAAAGTCCGCACCTGAGTGTCATCAAGGACAATACTCCCGACTGGTACACCGAGGCGCAGGGCAGCCGCAAAACTGAACTGGCGTCATTGGACCTGCGTATTCCCGACTGGTACAAAAAGGCCCCGCAGGCTGACAGGGACCGCCTGGGCAAGGTGCACAAGCGCAGCCGGGCGTCGTTGAACCAACTGGATCAGCTGCTCGGTGAGCTGAAGCCACCGGCAGAGTATGCCGAGCCCCTTTTGGCGGCCGCGATCGAACAAAAGTTCGGGAAACGGCTGGACCCCAGGAAGGTGTTCTATGCGCGCAAACTGGAGCAAACCAGCTGCGACGCACAGCTCACTGAGGTCTCGACCACACGCGTCAGCGAATTGGGCCCGCAGTTTTATTCTTATAAAGGTGTCAGCCTGTTGGAAGCGGCGCTGAACAACTTTGCCCCGGACCAGGCGAATGAGCCGGTGTGCGCGGACTGTCACTTGATCACCGGGTACGATTTTCACCGGTATTCAAGCGCGCTGGTGCACACCTCAGCCAATGTCAAGTCGCTCAAGCTCGACATCAAGGCCCACGCGTTCGCCCAACTGTGCAGGGACTTGGATCTGGGGCGTTCCTACTACGAATACCTGCGAGCCACCATCAACCGCCATAGTGCGCCGGCAACCCAGAATCAGCCGGCGGGCAAGTTATATAGCAGCCTGATCATCAGTCATCGAAACCAATTGGAACTGGCGGCAGAAATCGCGGTGATGAAGGGCGATATCCAGCCTGCGCAACACCAGTTGATCTGCAGCCTGCTCGTTAATCAGTCCACCGGTAAATGGTCAGAAAAGACGGTCAAGTTTTCGCCGTTGCGGCTGTGCAATCTTTATATCGAGAACATCCTGGTCATCGGGCCGGTGGAGTGGCGGGAAAACACAAGGAATGCCCAACTCCTGCCGCTGCCCTGCATGGTGTATATCCCTGGCGATCCGCTTCATCCACTCAAGCGCTATGACCACATAGCAGCCTTTACCGACCATTTGACGACACGTCTGTGCGGGGCTGAATACCGCAAATTCTTCAGCCAGTTTGTGCCGCTCGCCCATCAGGACGGTTTTTTTACCCGGCTCAAGGCCTTGCTCGACCCCGGCGCGGCGCATGCCGTGGATGAAGATTTTTCCGCCGCCAATAAAAGTCGCATCACCGACCAGGGGACGTATGCCGCCTCATGGCGGGATGTCTGGATGGACTGCGCGATGCAGCGTATCCGGCTGATCATGGACAACGCCAGTGCCGCCGTGGCCTCCACCCAATCGGTGACCGATCGGGCGTATAACGCCTGGCTCTGGTCGTGGGGCAGCACGGCGCTGGATATTCTCAATCTGGCGTCCTTCGTGGTGCCCTTCCTGGGGGAGGCCATGCTGGTCGTCGCGGCCGTGCAGATGGTCTATGAGATAGGCGAAGGCGTTGAAGCGTGGTCCGACGGCGACACCCGCACGGCCTGGGCGCACTTTTCGGCGGTGGGTCTGGATCTGGCCGGGCTGGCGGTGCCCCATGTGCTGATGGCAGCCAAAGACACGGCATTTATCAAGCGCCTGGTGCGGGTGGAACTCGGCGGGCGCACGCGTTTGCACAGTGTCAATCCGAGCCAATACCTGCACCGGATCGCCTTGCCCAAAGGGCTGCGGCCAAACGCGCAGGGGCTATATGCCCATGAGGGAAGCCTCTATCTGCCGGCAACTGACGGTGGCCACTACCAGGTCGTCACCGGCTCGGAGGGGCAATCCAGGCTTCTGCATCCCGATGGCGATTCACGTTATGCACCGCGCATCCACCATAACGGCACGGGCGCCTGGGTCCATGAGTTCGAACAACCCCTGACGTGGGACCGCAAGACCTTGCTGCGGCGCATTGGCCATACGGTCGATCACCTGAGCGATAGCCAGCTCGAGCAGGCGCGGCTATTCAGCGGGGTGTCGGATGACGAGTTGCGCCAGGTGTTCGTCGAGCACCGGGCGCCGCCGCCGCTCTTCAGGGACATGCTGCGGCGATTTGAGTGCGACGCCAGGCATCAGGCGTTTATCGACCGGTTGAGCAGCTCCGACCCCAACGTGTTCAGCCGCGTCAACTGGTACATGCAAGTGAAATTGTTGATCGATAATGGCATGTGGCCTAAATCGCGGGTGCTGCTGGCCTTTGATTCCGAGGGCGAACTGACGTGGCTTTCAGCCAAAGTCAGAAACCCAAGGGAGGTGGTCAAGTTGCAGCCTAAACATCTCGACAGTGGGGCCTTGTTTCCCGCCATGCTCGAACAAATGACTGAAACTGAAATACGCGAGTTGTTGGACGAGGACGAGGTCGAGCGCGAGATACTCGCGGAGCAGGTGATGCTGGGCATCATTACGCCCGGTGAGCGTTCGGTTGACGGTAAACCGACATTCACCGAAGAACGCATGGCGCAACTGATGCGCGCAGAACGCGCACCTGCGGTCAGGGCGGCACGGTACCGGGATCGGTTGCTGACAGCGGCTAAAAACACCCGGGCTGAGCTGTTCAATCTGGAAATGTCAGCCGGTGATATCTCCAGTGATGTCCATGTCCAGTGGCTCCAGCGCAGCTTTCCCAGCCTGCCTAAATTGGCTGCCGAAGAGATAGTCGCCCACGCCAGGCCCGAGGAATTGGCACGCTGCATCGAACCCACATCACGCTTGCCGTTGCGGTTGGCCGAAGAGGCACGCCGTTACGCTCAGCAGGCGCGCGTCATGCGCGCACAGGCGGATCTTCTGTTCGACAACGCGCTCACAATGGACGGCGTACACCTGGCGCTGCACAAGCTGGCCGCCATCCCGGGGAAGCTGGATGGGGTGTGTATTGAGCTGCGTGCCGATACGTATGAAGGGGCTGTGCTGGACCGGGTCGGCGATACGACCGCCCCCAGGCAGCTTCGTCTGATCCGCAGCGACATGAAGGAGTGGATGTTATACAGCGTGCCGCAACAAAGACTCTATTGGCGCTATGACAAGGACGCCTTTTTCAGCGCGCTGTGGCTTGCCAGCGGCGGTCGGTTCACCCGCTGGCCAGCGTTGCAATCGTCCACCAAGGCCTTGAAAGCGCAACTGGCGCACTTGCCGCTGGACGAGCAGGCAAGCCGGCGTGCGCTGGGCCTGCAACCGATCAGGCCCGGCTTCAAATCCCCGATGCGTCTGGCGGATGGGCGCATCGGTTATCCGTTGAGTCCGGTGGGCGGCGTTGCACAGCGTCCGTTTGATTGCACGATGAAAGCCATGTTGCTGTACTCCAAGCCCCTGGAGGAGGTCGAGAGCCTGCTCGGGCTTCAAGGGGCCTCGGATGCCGTGCTGTTGGCGAGGCTGGTGCACCTGGAAACCGAGTTTTCCGACCTGAATAAAGTGCTGGTCAACTGGCAGGAGGAGGACTCCGGCTATGCGAGTGCCAGGCGCAGAGTGTCGACGACGATCAAATATGCCTGGCAGCGGATTGCGTTCCAGCAATGGCTGGTAGATGGAGTACTCATCGGCCCCGGCCTCGATTTGTCCACTGAAGCGGTGGGTGAACTGCCTGCGATTACCGCCAATATGGATCATGTGGGCAATTTGAAGTTATGTGGAATGGGGCTTTCAGACGAATCGTTGCCTTTTTTGCAGGCGTTTGGTGGCTTGCGCTGGCTGGACATGAGCGAAAATAATTTAACCCAACTGCCGGTGTTTAGAGACGGCGGGGCAGGGCTGACCGCACTCAACTTGCGCAGCAATGATATCCGGCTGAACGGGCCGAGCCGATTGCGCCTGGAGAGCCTGCAGCAGTTGAAGAGTTTGAACCTTGGATACAATCGACATTTGGGTTGGTCTGCCAATCTGAGCCGCTTGCGCCAGTTGAACGAGCTGCGCCTGCCGTATACCGGCACCACCCGGTTCCCCGTCGGCGCCGAGCGTTTGCCTGCCCTGACCTTGATCGATCTGCATTCGAACCAGATCACCACGTTGCCTGAATACGCATATGAGCACCGCGAGCGCATCAATGTGCACGAAAATCCCTTGTCGGCGGCCACCCTTGCGCGCCTTGAAATGGGCGAAGAATGGGGCGATCACATCACCTCGCAGGAAGCGCGCGACCGTTGGTTGGAGGAAGTCCCGCCCGCCGAGTTGGCGCGGTACGGCGCGATCTGGGATGAGCTGTCGGGCTGCACTGGTTCGACAGATTTTTTTACCGTCTTGGCCGACACCACCCGCAGTGCCGAGTACGCCAGTCAAACTGCCCGACCCGAAATTACCCAGAGGGTCTGGGACATGCTTGAGGCTGCGAGTGAAACCGAGAGTATCCGGCAGTCGTTATTCTCGATCGCCGACGGTCGCATCACCTGTGGCGACGGCAGTTCGGTTGAATTCATGAACCTGGAAAGCGAGCTGATGGCGGCCAGGGCGCTGGAGTTGGTGCAAACGCAGAATGCGGAGGGCGCGCTGATATCCACTGCCCGCAAACTGTTCCGTCTACACCTGGTGGACGCCATTGCGCAGCGGGATGTCGTGGCCAGGGGGCCGGGCTTCACTGAGCAGGTCGAAGTGATCCTGGCTTATCGTATCGGTCTTGCAGACAGGCTGGGGTTGCCGGTCAAGTCCCGTGAGATGTTGTTCCCCCACCAGGCCAATGTCAGCGCCGCGGCGATTGATGAAGCTTATGCAACCGTGCTCAGGGAGGAGCGGGATGCCACTAAGCAGGAGGTGTTTTTTGTGGGTTGCCCGTTTTGGGAAAGGCACCTTCAAACCCATTACTCGCAAGCGTTCAACGCATTGATAGCGCCAGAACTGGCGCTGCTCGAGAAGAAAAGCACTGCGTTGGATGAACTGTCGGATCTGCAACGCGAGCAAGACAGTGCAGCAGATCAGGCGACGCAAGACGTGTGGCAGGCAAGCTATGACGCGGCGGCCGACCGGCTGGCGGGTCTGTTGGGCAAACGCCGGGATGAAATTCTGGTATCGGGCTCGATGCAAAGTGCTTTTTACGTGAGAGAGCTCAAGCAGGTGAGTGCCGCACGTCAGGCGCTGGAACAACGTGCCCGGCAAATCTTGACACGCAAGGTGCTTGATAACGCCGCAGACGAGGAGGGGACATTGCCCTGAGTGATGGTCGTGCAGAAAGCACAAAGGGGACCCGAGGGTCCCCTTTAATTTGTCGTTGCGTGCTCTTTTTTTATTATTGAGGGGCGGTCTATTGTTGTTTTTGGCAACCGTTACCCTTTACCGCTGTTTTTGGCGACCCCCATTCGGGGTCAAGAGCAAACGTATTTTTTTGAGCGCTGATCTGCTTCTTCGTTATCGATCCAACCAGTGGGTAGCTACCTGAGGTAGTTTTATTTTTCTCTAACCGGTTGCGGGTTGCGGCACGCCGTACCCTGCGAAGCACATCTTCTCCAAAAAAATCTGTTAGCTGCGTCTCTGCCGTGTTGTTTTTGTTATGTCAGAGTCGTTTCGTCTTATTTTTATTAGGTTTGGCGCTTTTTATTCTTGTTATGCCATAGAGATAGCAGAAGCCGTGCCAACTTTACAAAGCCCTTTAAAATCAATGATTTAAATTTTGTGTGGGCAACGGCCTACGGCAAATGCGACAAAATATGTTCCCGTGTTACTCGATGTGTAGCTGTGCGGTAACACATTGTCACGCCCGCGCTACTCAACTGGCGTTACGTGCCTTGGACACCCGCGAGCCGGTAGGTCGGCCCAACACTTGGCTGATGTGCTGGCCCGCGCGCATCAATGCGTCCAGATCGATACCGGTGTGGATGCCCAGGCCATTGAGCAGGTAGAGCACGTCTTCGGTGGCGACGTTACCGCTGGCGCCCTTGGCGTAGGGGCAGCCGCCGAGGCCCGCGATAGAGCTGTCGAACACATAGATACCTTCGAGCAGGCTGGCGTAGATATTGGCGATGGCCTGGCCATAGGTGTCATGGAAGTGGCCGGCCAACTTGTCGCGTGGTACCTGCGCGCCCACCACGTCGAACAATCTGCGAGTGGCGCCTGCCGTGCCGGTGCCGATGGTGTCGCCCAGGGACACTTCATAGCAGCCCATCGCATACAGTTCGCGCGCGACCGCCGCCACTTGCTCCGGCGCGATCTCGCCCTCGTACGGGCAGCCCAGCACACAGGACACATAGCCACGCACACTGATGCCGTGCTGTCTGGCCTGGGCCATCAGCGGCGCAAAGCGCTCCAGGCTTTCACTGATGGAACAGTTGATGTTGCGCTGGGAAAACGCCTCGGACGCCGCGGCAAACACTGCGACTTCCTTCACCCCGGCCGCCAGCGCATCTTCAAAGCCGCGCAGGTTCGGCGCCAGTGCGCCGTAGGTCACGCCGGGCTTGCGCTGGATCTGCGCGAACACCTCGGCAGAGCCGGCCATCTGCGGCACCCACTTGGGCGAGACAAAGCTGCCGACTTCGATATAGCTCAAGCCCGCCGCGCTGAGGGCATCCACCAGGTGAACCTTGTCGGACACGCTGATGGGCTGGGCTTCGTTCTGCAAACCGTCGCGCGGGCCGACTTCCACCAGGCGTACGTGTGAGGGGAGGGGCATGGCAGCTACCTTCTGGTTAATGACCGGCCTGGTTCATGGTCTGGGCGAGGGCCTGGGTGCAGCGCTCTTCGGCGGTGTCCAGTTCCAGTTTCATCTGTTCGATATCCAGCAACTGTTGCTCCAGTTGCTCACGGCGCTCGGCGATCTTCGCGAGCATGCTGTTGAGCTGGATATGGTTGCCGCTGGTGGGGTCGTAGAGTTCGATCAGCTCGCGACACTCGGCCAGGGAAAAGCCAATGCGCTTGCCGCGCAGGATCAGCTTCAGGCTGACCTTGTCACGCGCCGAGTAGATGCGCTCCTGGCCCCGGCGTTCCGGGGCCAGCAGGCCTTGTTCTTCATAGAAGCGAATGGCGCGGGTCGTGATGTCGAGCTCGCGGGCGAGGTCGGAGATGCTGTAGGTGATGCTCATGGGGGCGCTCAAGAAGGTCTTGGCGCTAAGCTAATGTCAGGTTGACGTTTACGTCAAGGCGGATTGCTCAGGGGGCTGCTTCGCCGCCCGACGCAGGGCAAGCCTGCTCGCCACAGCAAGTCCGCTCACCCGGGCTCAAGCCTGCTTGCCATCGAGCTTCTTCTCATGCGCGGTCACCTGCTGGCAAAGCTCGATCATCTGCTCGCGCATCCAGCGATTGGCCGGGTCCTGGTCGGTGCTTTCGTGCCAGTACAGGTGGGTTTCCACCGGCGGCACATCGTTGACCGGCAGGTTGAACCAGTGCAGTTCATGGCGACGGGCGAAACGCTCCGGCACGGTCATGACCATGTCGGTCTGCTGCAGCACCTGCGAGGCCATCAGGTAATGCTGGGAGCGCAGGGCAATCTTGCGCTGGATGCCCATCTTGCCCAGGGCCAGGTCGACGTGGCCCAGGCCGTTGCGGCGGCTGGAAATATGAATGTGGGTCAGCGACAGGTAGTCATCCAGGGTGAATTTGTCCTTGCCCGCCATCGGGTGGCCCTTGCGCATGGCACACACGTAGCGGTCCTCCATCAGCTTGACGTGGCGCACTTGCGGGTCGGTATTGAGCGGCGCATCCACGGCAAAATCCAGGCGCCCGGCCGCCAGTTCCTTGGTGGTCTCGCGGCGTTTGGACAGGAAGCTCTCGATCACCACGGTCGGCGCCAGGCGGCGCAGGCGCTGGAACAGCAGGGGCAGAATCACCGCCTCGGTGAGGTCGGTCATGCTGATGCGATAGGTCTTGGCCGCCTGCTGCGGGTTGAAGATGCGGCTCTCCTGCACCGACACCCGCAGCAACGACAGCGCATTGCGCACCGGGCCGATGATGTTCTGCGCCATCGGCGTAGGCACCATGCCTTGTGCGGTGCGCACGAACAGTGGGTCGTTGAAGGTTTCCCGAAGACGCGCCAGGGCGTTGGACACCGCCGGCTGGGTAATGCCGACAATCTGCCCGGCGCGGGTCAGGTTGGCTTCGGTGTAGATCGCGTCAAAGACGATAAACAGGTTGAGGTCGACCTTGCTCAGATTCATTTCGTTGCGCTCTTATTGTTAGGTGTCCATACGCCGATCATATATCGGTGATGAATGTTAATACACGCCGAGAATAGGCTAGGTAAATTATCAGCGCTGTTCTAGCATCGATTGCATGACCTAAACAACCTCTCAGAGAAGGGAGCTGCTCATGGATTTCGCCTATTCGCCCAAGGTTCAGGAACTGCGTGAACGCGTCACTGCGTTCATGGATGCTTACGTTTACCCGGCCGAGCCGGTGTTCGAACGCCAGGTCAGCGAAGGTGATCGCTGGCAGCCCACCGCCATCATGGAAGAGCTGAAAGCCAAGGCTAAGGCCGAAGGCCTGTGGAACCTGTTCCTGCCCGAATCCGAACTGGGCGCCGGCCTGACCAACCTTGAATACGCGCCGCTGGCCGAAATCATGGGCCGCTCGCTGCTGGGCCCGGAGCCGTTCAACTGCTCCGCCCCCGACACCGGCAACATGGAAGTGCTGGTGCGCTACGCCAATGAAGAACAGAAGCAACGCTGGCTCGAACCGCTGCTGCGCGGCGAGATTCGCTCGGCATTCGCCATGACCGAGCCGGATGTGGCCTCTTCGGACGCCACCAACATGGCCGCCCGCGCCGAGCGCCAGGGCGACGAGTGGGTGATCAACGGTAAAAAGTGGTGGACCTCCGGCGCCTGCGACCCGCGCTGCAAGATTCTGATCTTCATGGGCCTGAGCAACCCGGATGCGCCGCGCCACCAGCAACACTCGATGATCCTGGTGCCGGTGGACGCCCCCGGCGTGAAAATCGTCCGGCCACTTCCGGTGTTCGGTTACGACGACGCCCCCCACGGCCATGCCGAAGTGCTGTTTGACAACGTGCGTGTGCCGTATGAAAACGTGCTGCTCGGTGAAGGCCGTGGCTTCGAGATCGCCCAGGGGCGCCTTGGCCCGGGCCGTATCCACCACTGCATGCGCTCAATCGGCATGGCCGAGCGCGCGCTGGAACTGATGTGCAAACGCTCCGTCAGCCGCACCGCGTTCGGCAAGCCGTTGGCGCGCCTGGGTGGCAATATCGACAAGATCGCCGACTCGCGCATGGAAATCGACATGGCGCGCCTGCTGACCTTGAAGGCCGCCTACATGATGGACACCGTGGGCAATAAAGTGGCGAAAAGCGAAATCGCCCAGATCAAGGTGGTGGCCCCGAACGTCGCCTTGAAGGTGATCGACCGGGCGATCCAGATCCACGGCGGCGCTGGTGTGTCCAACGACTTCCCGCTGGCCTACATGTACGCCATGCAACGCACCCTGCGCCTGGCCGACGGCCCGGACGAAGTGCACCGTGCAGCGATCGGCAAGTTCGAGATCGGCAAATATGTGCCTAAAGAGTTGATGCGCAGCGGGCAGTAAAAAGGCCGCTCGAAACGCGCTCCATTGTGGTGAGCGGGCTTGCCCCGCGTTGGGGGGGCGAAGCCCCCCTGAAACCTGAGTACCCTATTTACCTGAAGGACCGCGGCGTTCTTGATCGGGCCTGCTGCGCAGCCCAACGCGGGGCAAGCCCGCTCACCACAGGGTGGTTACTGGGCGCTTGCTTGGCGCTTTTCAGTACACCCACACCTCCACCCGCCGATTCTTGATCCGTCCCTCGTCCGCCGTATTCGCCGCCACCGGCATCTGCGCGCCGAACCCACGGATATCGCGTAGTACCACGCCGCTCTTGACCAGCTCACGGCGCACCGCCATCGCGCGCAACTTCGACAGCAGCGCGGCGCGCTGCGGGTCGTTCTTGGCGTCGCCGAAACCCACCAGCGTCACTTGTTTATCCAGCTTTTCATGGCTTTTCAGGTACGTCACCACGCGCTGCAGATCCTGGCGCGCCTTGTTGTCGAGGCTTGCGCTGCCTTCCTCGAAACGAAAATTCACTGTCAGCCGCTGGGCCTCACGGGCGATGGCCTGATAATCCTCGGGCATCGATGGACGTGGCTGCACCGCGATCGCCTGCACCTGCTGTGCGATAAACCCGTTGGCCGCGACGATCGCCTGGCCCTTGCTGGTCTGGGTGAAGTCCACGAGCGCCTTGGCCCAGGGGTTGCGCCCGGACGGTGGCAGGTAAAAGAACAAGCGGCGCGACAGCGGGTAATCCTCGGTAGCGATCAGGCTATTGAGCGCCAGCATCGGTTGCGAATCGCCGTCGACAATCGCCACCGCCTTGGCCTGGCGCACGTAGGGCAGGCCGATGAAACCGATGCCCTGGGGATCCTGGCTGACCGCATCGGACAGCGCTTCGCTGGACTCGAAACGCTTGGCTGATGCGACGAGAGGCTTGCTGCGCCGATTCAGCACCAGTTCCTTGAACGTGTCGTAAGTGCCGGATTGATCATCGCGCGCGTACACGTGAATGGGCCCGCCGATGCCACCGAGAGCCTCCCAAGTGCTGGCTTCGCCGTTGAAGATCTGCGCCAGTTGTTCGGTATTCAACGTGTTCAGTGGGTTTTGCGGATTGAGGATGATGGCCAGGCCGTCGATGGCGATCACCTGCTCGGCGCCGGGGCCTTTCAGGTCGCCCAGGGGTTCGAGGTCCACCAGCTCGCTGTCCTTGATCGGACGCGACGACGCTGCAAGGTCGGCGCCGGCTTTTTTCAGTGCGGCAAATCCGGTGCTGGAACCGTGGGCCGCGACTTCGATGGTCACGGTCTTGCCCTGGCGCGTCTTGCCGATGACCCGCTGTTCATTGGCGCCATCGCCAGGCTCACTGTGCACGCCCTGTAAGCCTTGATGTTCCATCAAGCCCTTGACCAGCGCGGGGCCGAGCGCCGCACCGATGGTGTTGGAGCCCTGGATGCGCAAGGCGGGGCCTTGCTCGGGAACGGGGAGGGAAGCAGCGACAGCGAAGAAAGGAAAAAGGGTCAGCACTAACAGAACGCGCAGCATCATGCCGGCACCTTCTCAAGCCAAAGGGGGTGCGGCGAGATTAAGTCAGCAAGATTGCATTCATGTGACGAGCACCTGTAGGAGCCGGCAAGCCGGCTCCTACAGTGGAGCGTGTGGTCAGCTCAGTTCAAGCCAGATCGGCGCATGGTCCGACGGTTTTTCCAGCCCGCGCAATTCGTAATCCACCCCGGCATCCTTGACCCGTGGCACCAGGCCATTGGATGCGAGGATCACGTCGATGCGCAGCCCGCGCTTGGGCTCGTCTTCAAACCCGCGGCTGCGGTAGTCGAACCAGCTGAAACGGTCGGCCACGTCCGGGTTGAGGTGGCGGAAGCTGTCCACCAGGCCCCAGTTCTTCAGGCGTGCCATCCACTCGCGCTCTTCCGGCAGGAAGCTGCACTTGCCGGTTTTCAGCCAGCGTTTGGCGTTGTCGGCGCCGATGCCGATGTCGCAATCTTCCGGGGAAATATTCACATCACCCATCACCACCAGTGCCTGGTCATTGCTGAACTGGCTTTCCAGCAGTTGCTGCAAGTCTGCGTAGAAGCGCTGCTTGGCCGGGAACTTGGTGGGGTGGTCACGGCTTTCGCCCTGGGGAAAATAGCCGTTCATGATGGTGACCGGCTGGCCGTTCTCGTCGGCGAAGGTGCCCCAGATAAAGCGGCGCTGGGCGTCTTCTTCATCGCTGGCAAAGCCTTTGTGCACGCTCAAGGCTTCTTTGCGCGACAGCAGCGCCACGCCGTAGTGACCTTTTTGCCCGTGGTAGTACACGTGATAGCCCAAGGCCTGCACTTCGGCGAGGGGGAACTGGTCGTCGTGGACCTTGGTTTCCTGCAGGCCGATCACGTCGGGCTGGTGTTTTTCAATCAGCGCCGCCAGCTGATGAGGGCGGGCGCGCAGCCCGTTGATATTGAAGGAGACGATTTTCATGGTCGGCAGTCCAGTCCTGGCAAAAGGGCGATGCTAGCGGACAAGTCGGACGGGGGCCAGCGTGGCGGTAGGACAGATGCACTGCTAATGTCTGGGAACGACTGATGCTGCGTAGGTTCGTACCCATAAGAACGCCACCTTTTGAGTGGTGCCCAGGGAGATTGACTGTATGCCTGAAACCTCGACTGCCATTGCCGATATTCGCCTGCTCAACAGCGGCTATTCCCGCGAGGCCCGCTCCCTGCTGTACCAGGCCTATCGGCATGAGCCGACGTTCGCCTACATCTTTGAGGCCGAGCGCCCAGGCTATGAACAACGGGTCCGTGCCACCGTGCGCGAGCTGGTCAAGCAGCACTTTTTCCAGAAACTGCCGGCGATTGGCCTGTTCATCAACGACCGCCTGATCGGCATCGCGTTGATCGCCCCCCCGCAACGGCGCCTGGGGATCACCGAAAGCTGGGCCTGGCAGCTGCGCATGTGGTTGAGCACCGGTGTGCGCGGCACCCGTCGCTACCTCGAATACCATCAGGCGGTGTTGGCCTGCCTGCCCAGCGAATCGGTGCATGTGCTGCCGCTGCTGGGCATTCATCCGCAATTCCAGGGCAAGCATTACGGCGAGCAACTGCTGGAAGCCGTACACAATTGGTGCGCCGAAGACCCGCATTCGTCCGGTGTGGTGCTGGATACGGGGAATTCTCGCTATCTGGAGTTCTACAAGCGTCAGGGCTACGAGGAAATCGGCGAAGTCGCTATAGGACCTGTCCTTGAGCACGTTTTTTTCCACCCCAATCCGCAGGTGTTACATGCTGCAACGGCTTAAGACAGAATTATTCAGACAATTCTGAGTTCAAAGAGTCTCCCTTGCTCGTGTAGCATCCGCGCCTATGAAGTTTCCAGGAAGATTTACCAGCGGCTTGGTTCTGCTGTTCACCAGCTGCGGCGCATTCGCGCAAAGCGAATTGGACGTGCGGATCAAGCCATCAAACGACGCGTTGAAAGCCAACATCGAAGGCTATATCGGCGGGGTGGGCGATCGTGATGAAGAGGCCTTGCTGCGGTTCAGCCGTGGCGCCGAGGAGCAGGCGCGCAAAGCCGCGCAGGCACTGGGTTTCTATCAGCCACTGATCGAGAGTGATGTGAAGGGCGGCAAGAACCCGCGCCTGATCCTCACCATCGACCCCGGCGAGCCGGTGCATTTGCGCAACGTGACCATTCGGGTCGACGGTCCTGCCGCGAACCTCAAGACGTTTCGCGTGCCCGCCAGTGACGACCTCAAGTCCGGCGCCGTGCTCAACCACGGCCATTACGAAGACGCCAAGCGCCTGATCCAGAACCAGGCGTCGCGCTACGGCTTTTTCAGCGGGCGCTTTACTCGCCAGACACTCTCGGTTGACCCGCAGGCCGGCGTCGCCGATATCGAACTCATCTATGACAGTGGCCCGCGCTACACCCTGGGCAAGGTCAGCTTTGCCGGCGATACGCCGTTTGACGAAGACCTGCTGCAACGCATGGTGCCGTTCAAAAGCGGTGACCCCTACGATTCCGAACTGATCGCCGAACTCAACCAGAACCTGCAGGCCAGCGGCTTTTTCGAAGGCGTGCGCGTGGATGCCGCCCCGGCGGCCTCGAGCAAAGACGTGATCCCGGTGGCCGTCAACCTGCAAACCCGCAAGCCGCGCACCATGGGCCTGGGCTTGGGTTTCTCCACCGACGTCGGCCCGCGCGGCAAGGCCAACTGGACCCGTCACTGGGTCAACCCCCAGGGCCACAGCTATGGTTGGGAGGCCGAACTGTCGGCGCCACGCCAGAACGTCGGCCTGTGGTACGACATTCCGCTGGACCCGCCGCTCACTGATAAATTGCGCTTCGCCGGCGGTTACCAGAATGAAGAGATCGCCAATACCGACACCTTGAGTAAATTGCTCACCCTCGGCCCTGAATGGCACAGCAAGTTGCCCAGCGGCTGGACCCGCGTGATCTCGCTCAAATACCAGCGCGAAGAATATCGCCTGGGCAATGACTCCGGACTCAGCAACCTGGTCATGCCCGGCATCAGCTATTCCTACCTGCGCAGCGATAACCGCATCGACCCGCACAACGGCTACCGCCTGCAGTTCGACACCAAGGTCGCGAAGGAGGGCCTGGGCTCCGATACCAACCTGCTTTACGGCACGGCCATGGTCAAGGGTTTGACCACCCTGTGGGACAACCACCGGTTCCTGGCCCGGGCCCAGGTCGGCGGCAGCGCGACCAATGGCTACAAGTCGGTGCCGCCGTCGCTGCGCTTCTTCGCCGGTGGCGACCAGAGCGTGCGTGGTTACGAGTACCAGACGCTCTCCCCTGAGAACGACCGCGGTGACCGTATCGGCGGCCGCTACATGGTGGCCCTGAGCGCCGAGTACCAATACTCCATCGCCGAGAAATGGCGGATCGCAACCTTTATCGACCAGGGCAACTCGTTCAATTCCCTGGAGCTGCCCAGCCTCAAGACCGGTGTTGGTGTCGGCATTCGCTGGGTCTCGCCGGTGGGGCCGATCCGCCTGGACCTGGCCCATGCCCTGGAAGACCCGGGCGGCGTTCGTTTGCACTTTTCCATGGGGCCTGAGCTGTGATGCGTGGTGTGAAAATAGCGGGGCTGGCCGTACTGGCAATCCTCGCCGTGCTGTTGCTGGCACTGTGGGCAATCCTCGGCACCCAGGCCGGCAGTCGCTGGGCCCTGGGGCGTGTGCCGGGGTTGAGCGTGGAGAATTTCCAAGGCCATTTGGGCGGCCAGTGGAGCGCCGACCATCTGCTATGGGCGCAAGACGGCAGTCGTGTCGAGCTGAAGGCGCCGACCTTGGATTGGTCACCGGCGTGCCTGTTGCGCATGACCGTGTGCATCAATCGCCTGGACGTGGATCAAGTCAGCCTGCAGTTTGCGCCGAGCACCGAAGAGAGCAGCGGGCCGATTCAATTGCCGGATCTGAAGATGCCCGTTTCCATTCAATTGGGCGACGTTCGCGTCGGCAGCCTGCTGTTCAATGGCAGCGAGGAACTCAAGGGCCTGCAGCTGGCAGCGCACTGGACCGCCGCCGGGATGCAGATCGACTCGGTGCACCTGCAACGCGACGACCTGGTGCTGGACCTTGCCGGCCTGCTGCAACCCAGCGGCGACTGGCCGTTGACCGCCAGCGGTGACCTGAGCCTGCCTTACGCCCCCGGCGGTGCGCCGTGGAAAGTGGCGCTCAAGGTCGAGGGCGATTTGCTCAAGACCCTCAAGCTCGACGCCGACAGCAGCGGTTACCTGCCGGCCAAACTGCGCGGCGAGCTGCAACCCCTGGCGGAAAACCTGCCCGCGCAGTTGCACATCACCGCGGACGGCTTCAAGCCGAGCGCGGATTTGCCCGACACCCTGCAACTCAATCAACTCGACCTCAGCGCCAAGGGCGACTTGAGCAGCGGCTACCAACTGCTGGGCAAGGCCGTGCTGCCGGCGGAAAAAGGCCCGGTGGACCTGCTGTTGCAAGGCAAGGTCGACGCCAAGGGCGCGCAGATCGCCGGCCTCGACCTGAATGCCGGTGACCGCCAGAGCCTGAAGCTCACGGCGCAGCTGGACTGGCAACAAGGCTTCAGCGCCGAGGCCAGGATCGATTGGCTGGACTTCCCGTGGCATCGCCTGTACCCGCTGATCGACGAGCCGCAGGTCGTATTGCGCACCTTCAACGGTGAAGTCTCCTACAAGGACGGCAACTACCTCGGCAATCTCAAGGCCGACCTCGACGGCCCGGCTGGCAAGTTCACGGTGATCACGCCCTTCAGCGGCGACCTCAAGCAAGTGTTCCTGCCCGAGCTGAAACTCAGCGCCGGCCAAGGCAAGGCCGAAGGCCACCTCAACCTGCAGTTTGCCGACGGCATCGCCTGGGACACCGCGCTGGACCTGTCGGCGCTGAACCCGGCGTACTGGGTCGCCGAGTTGCCCGGCACCCTGGCCGGACCGCTGCGCAGCCAAGGTGAATTCAAGAACGAACAGCTCAAGCTCAACGCCGACCTCGACCTCAAGGGCCGCCTGCGCGGGCAAACCGCCGTGCTGGCCGCCAAGGCCGAAGGCGCGGGCGAGCAATGGACCCTGGCCAACCTGGATATTCGCCTGGGCGACAACCGCATCAACGGCAGCGGCAGCCTGCAGCAACGCCTGGCCGGGCAGATCGATATCAAGCTGGCGCGCCTGGCCCAGCTGTGGCCGCAGCTGCGCGGGCAGGTCAATGGCCGGCTCGACGTGGCCGGCAGCCTCCAGGCGCCGCAAGGCAAGCTCGACCTCAAGGGCCAGCAACTGGCATTCGCCGATAATCGCCTGCAAAGCCTGAGCCTGGACGCCAACCTGGACAGCGCCCAGCGCGCCAGGATCGACCTCAAGGGCAGCGGCATCCAGGCCGGCGACACCCAGGTCGGCACCCTCACGGCCAGTGCCCAAGGCGATATCAAGAGCCAGAAGGTCCAATTGGACCTGGCCGGTCCGTTGGTCAAACTGGCCCTGGCCCTGGATGGCAACCTCGATAAAGGCAACTGGCGCGGGCGCCTGGCCAGTGGCGATGTGCAAGCCGGGGGCCAGGACTGGAAGCTGCAGGCCCCGGCAAAAATCGAACGCCTGGCCGACGGCAAGCTGACATTTGCCGCGCACTGCTGGGTGTCCGGCGCGGCCAGCCTGTGCGGTGAAGACCAGCGCCTGATGCCCGAGCCGAAGCTGCGCTACCACCTCAAGCAGTTCCCCATCGACAGCCTGGCGGCGTTTTTGCCCAAGGACTTCGCGTGGCAGGGCAAGCTGAATGCCGACGTGCAACTCGACCTGCCCGACAGCGGGCCCAAAGGCGTGATCTCGGTGGATGCCAGCGGCGGCACCATGCGCGTCAGGGACAAGGACCAGTGGCTGGATTTCCCCTATGACACCCTCAAGCTGGAAACCACCCTCAACCCCAAGCGCATCGACACCCAGCTGAACTTCCGTGGCGGCCAGCTCGGCGAGCTGTTGCTGCAGGCGCAGATCAATCCACTGCCGAAAAACAAGCCGATCACCGGCAACTTCAGCCTCACTGGCCTCGACCTCGCCGTGGCGCGGCCGTTTGTGCCGATGGTGGAAAAACTCACCGGCAAGCTCAACGGCAGCGGGCGGATTTCCGGCGGATTGCTGGCACCGCAGGTCAACGGCAACGTCAACCTGGTGGGCGGTGAAGTGTCCGGGCCGCAACTGCCGGTCAGCCTTGAAGGCCTGAACGTGCAGGCGCTGATTGCCGGCGAGAGTGTGCAATTGAATGGCGCATGGCGCAGTGGCAAGGCCGGGCAGGGCAGCCTCAAGGGCCAGATCGACTGGGGCCAGGCGCTGGTGGTGGACCTCAGCCTGCAAGGCTCGCAACTGCCGGTCACGGTAGAGCCTTATGCGGTGCTGGAAGTGGCGCCCGACCTGAAGATCAGCCTGAAGAACGACAAACTGGCGATTGCCGGCAAGGTGCAGATCCCGCGCGGCGACATCACCGTGCGTGAGCTGCCGCCGTCGACGGTCAAGGTCTCGGACGACACGGTGATCGTCGGCAGCCAGACCGAGGAGGGTAAGCCGCCAATGGCGATGGCCATGGATATCGACGTCGCGGTGGGCGAGGACAAGCTCAACTTCGCCGGCTTCGGCCTGACCGCCAAGGTGCAGGGCCATGTGCACATCGGCGACAACATGGACACCCGTGGCGAGCTGTGGCTCAACGACGGCCGCTACCGCGCCTACGGGCAGCGACTCGATGTGCGTCGCGCACGCCTGCTGTTCGCCGGGCCGATCGACCAGCCCTACCTGGACATCGAAGCGGTCCGCAAGACCGACGACGTGGTCGCCGGTATCCGCCTCAGCGGCAGTGCCGAGCAGCCGACCACGCAGATCTTCTCGGAGCCGGCGATGAGCCAGGAGCAGGCGCTGTCCTACCTGGTACTGGGGCGCCCGCTGAGCAGCACGGGTGAAGACAACAACATGCTTGCCCAAGCCGCCTTGGGCCTGGGGCTGATGGGCAGCGCCGGGGTGACCTCGGACATCGCCAACAAACTCGGTATCCAGGATTTTGACCTCGACACCCAAGGCAGTGGCACCACCACGGCGGTGGTAGCCAGCGGCAAGATCACCGAGAAACTCAGCCTGCGCTACGGGGTCGGGGTGTTCGAACCGGCCAGCACCATTGCCTTGCGTTATCTGCTGAGCAAGAAGGTGTACCTGGAAGTGGCGAGCGGCGTGGCCAGCTCCCTGGATATCTTCTACAAGCGCGATTTCTGACCTTCCCCTGTTGCCGGCGATAGCGGTGTATCAGTCGATCTTTTCATTGACTGATACACCGCCATCGCCGGCAAGCCTGCGCCTGCAGTTGCGGTTTTATGCCGCCTGTCAGCTAATTAGCAAGCAAGCTAATTATTCCATTTGACATTCGCTGCCTAAGCAGTAATATCTCGTCATACATTCACTGCCTAGGCAGTAATAAGGTGACTTCCGATGAAACACTTCACCCCTGACAACTTCCACAACTGCCATCTCGGCCTGTTGCTGGGCCGCGCCGCACTGCTCAAAGACCGCATCATCGACACCCATATGGAACCCCATGGCATCACCGCCGCGCAGTTCAAGGTGCTGATCATCATGGCCCAGTACGGCGTCGACACCCCGGCGGAGCTGTGCCGCAACCTGTCGCTGGACAGCGGCTCGATGACACGCATGCTCGACCGCCTGGAGCAAAAGGGCCTGCTGGGTCGCAAGCGTTCCGAGCTGGACCGCCGCCAGGTGCAGTTGGTGCTGACCACCGAAGGCCAGCGCCTGGCGGACATGCTGCCGCACATCGGCGCCGATGCGCTGAATCAGTTGGCCGGCGCCCTGGAGCCCGGTGAGCTGCAAACCCTGGAAAAGATCCTTAAGAAAATTCTGATAGCTGCCGGTGATCCCATCACCCTGCAGCGGGTAGGTAAAGAATGAACACACGTGCCCTTAGCCTGGTGCTGGTGGCCATGAGCATGGCCGGTTGCGCCAACTTCAGCGGCCTCGACACCCAGGGCCAGCGCCTCGACGCCAATACCTTGCAGGCCGGTAAGTCCTTGAGCGGCGTGACGCTGTCGAGTGCTGCCTGGCCCACCGCCGACTGGTGGAAAAGCCTGGGCGACCCCCAGCTCGACGGCCTGATCCAGGAAGCCCTGCAGAACAACCCCGACATGCAAGTGGCCAGCGCCCGTGCCCATCAGGCCGAAGCCGCTGCCTATGCGGCGAATGCCGCTCGCATGCCGACCCTCGATGCCAGTGCCGGTGTGAGCCGCTCACGCCTGGCCAAGGATCAGGACCCGCTGGGGCAGGGCGATGCCTACGCCACCGTGCGTAATATCGGCGCCAGCTTCAATTACAACTTCGACCTCTGGGGTGGCCAGCGCGCCGCGTGGGAAGCCGCGCTGGGCCAGGCACGTGCTGCCGAAGTCGACCAGCAGGCCGCACGCCTGACACTCGCCGCCAACGTGGCCAAGGCCTACAGCGATTTGGGCCAGGCGCATATCGTGCGTGACCTGGCCAATGATGACCTCAAGCGCACCCGGCAAATGCTCGACCTGGGCAAGCGTCGGCTCAACTCCGGCATCGACAGCCAGTACCAGTACCAGCAGACCGAAAGCCTGGAAGCCAGCTCCCAGTCGCAACTGATCGATGCGGAAAAGCAACTGCAGAGCGCCAAGATCGCCCTCGCCGTGCTGCTCGGCAAAGGCCCGGACCGTGGCGGTGAGTTGACCCGTCCCAACGTGCTGAAACCCAGCGCCGTGGCGGTGCCGTCGGTATTGCCGGCCGAATTGCTCGGCCGTCGTCCGGACCTGATCGCCGCGCGTTGGCGCGTGGAGGCGGCGAGCAAGAATATCGCCGCCGGCAAGGCCAACTTCTACCCCAACCTCAACCTGAGCGCGAGCGCCGGGGCCGAGTCGTTGCTGGGTGACGCGATGTTCGGGTCGGCCAGCCGCTTCTTCAGCATCGCGCCGACGATCTCGCTGCCGATCTTCGACGGTGGCCGCCTGCGCGCCGACCTCGACGCCCGCGACGCCGACTACGACCTGGCGGTGGCCCAGTACAACAAGACCCTGGTGCAAGCCCTGGGCGATATCGGCAACACCCTGTCGCAACTGCGTGACACCGGTCGGCAGATCCAGGCCCAGCAACACGCCGCGGACATTGCCCAGCAGTCCTACGACACCGGGGTGCAGCGCTACAGCTCCGGCATCGGCAACTACCTGGATGTGCTGAGCATCGAGCAGCAGTTGCTGCAGGCCCAGCGCCAGCTGGCGACGCTGAATGCAGCGCAGATCGATCTGTCGATTCAATTGATGCAGGCCCTGGGTGGCGGCTACAGCGCCAACAACGTGGCAGCGACCACCCCAGCCACACGCACGGAATAATTTGAGGTATTTGTCATGGCCACTGCCGAAAACACCAACGCAAGCGAACAACCCAAAGCCACCGAACAACCCAAAACGGACAACAACCCGCGTAAACGCAAGATCATGCTGATCGGCCTCGCGCTGATCGTCATCCTCGGCGTGCTGGGCGTGTGGGGCTGGTATGAGCTCTACGGCCGCTTCAATGAAAGCACCGACGACGCCTATGTGAACGGCAACGTGGTCGAGATCACCCCGTTGGTCACCGGCACCGTGGTCAGCATCGGCGCCGACGACGGCGACCTGGTCCACGAAGGCCAGGTGCTGGTCAACTTCGACCCGAATGATGCCGCCGTCGGCCTGCAAAGTGCCCAGGCCAACCTGGCCCGCACCGTGCGCCAGGTGCGGGGTTTGTACAGCAATGTCGACGGGATGAAAGCCCAGGTGCTGGCGCAGCAAGCCAATGTGCAGAAGGCCCAGGACAACTACAACCGTCGTAAGAACCTCGCCGCGGGCGGTGCGATCTCCCAGGAAGAACTCTCCCACGCCCGTGACGACCTGACCTCGGCGCAAAACGCCCTGGCCAACGTGCAGCAGCAATTCAAGACCACCAGCGCGCTGGTGGACGACACCGTGATTTCGTCGCACCCGGACGTCCAGGCCGCCGCCGCGCAACTGCGCCAGGCCTACCTGACCAATGCGCGCAGCACCTTGATCGCGCCGGTCACCGGCTACGTGGCCAAGCGCACCGTGCAACTGGGCCAGCGCGTCCAGCCGGGCACTGCGCTGATGGCGGTGATTCCGCTGGACCAGCTGTGGATCGACGCCAACTTCAAGGAAACCCAACTGCGCGACATGCGCATTGGCCAGCCGGTGGATATCGAGTCGGACATCTACGGCAGTGACGTGAAATTCAGCGGCACCGTGGACAGCCTGGGCGCCGGTACCGGCAGCGCGTTTGCCCTGCTGCCGGCGCAGAACGCCACCGGTAACTGGATCAAGATCGTGCAGCGTGTACCCGTGCGTATCCACATCAACGCCGATGAGCTGGCCAAGCACCCGCTGCGAGTGGGCTTGAGCACCGTGGTCAATGTCGACCTGCACGACCAGAGCGGCCCGGTCCTGGCGCAGCAGGCGCCGCAAAAGGCTTCGTTCACCACCAACGTGTATGACCGCCAACTGGCCGAGGCTGACGCCATGATCACGCAGTTGATCCATGACAACAGCAGCGCCGCACCCAAGGCTGCGCAACGCTGATGAGCAATAACGCCTCCTTCACGCCACCCAGCCTGTTGATGGCCACTATTGGCCTGTCGCTGGCGACCTTTATGCAGGTGCTCGACACCACCATCGCCAACGTGGCGTTGCCGACCATTTCCGGCAACCTCGGCGTGAGTTCGGAGCAGGGCACCTGGGTGATCACCTCGTTTGCGGTGAGCAACGCGATTGCCTTGCCGCTGACCGGCTGGTTGAGCCGGCGCTTTGGCGAGGTGAAGTTGTTCCTGTGGGCGACCCTGCTGTTTGTGCTGGCGTCGTTCCTGTGCGGTATTTCCACCTCGATGCCCGAGCTGATCGCCTTTCGGGTCGTGCAAGGCCTGGTTGCCGGGCCGTTGTACCCGATGACCCAGACGCTGCTGATCGCGGTCTACCCGCCGGCGAGGCGCGGCATGGCCCTGGCGTTGCTGGCGATGGTCACGGTGGTGGCGCCGATTGCCGGGCCGATCCTCGGCGGCTGGATCACCGACAGCTACAGCTGGCCGTGGATCTTCTTCATCAACGTGCCCATCGGGATCTTCGCGGTGATGGTGGTGCGTTCGCAGCTAAAGAAACGCCCGGTGGTCACCAGTTACCAGCCGATGGACTATGTGGGGCTGTTGAGCCTGATCGTCGGGGTCGGCGCCTTGCAGATCATCCTCGACAAGGGCAACGACCTGGACTGGTTCGAGTCCAACTTCATCATCATCGGTGCGGCGATTTCGGTGATTGCCCTGGCGGTGTTCATCATCTGGGAACTCACCGACAAGCACCCGGTGGTCAACCTGCGGCTGTTCGCCTACCGGAACTTCCGCATCGGCACCATCGTGTTGATCCTGGGGTATGCGGGCTTCTTCGGCATCAACCTGATCCTGCCGCAGTGGCTGCAAACGCAGATGGGCTACACCGCGACCTGGGCCGGCCTGGCGGTGGCGCCGATCGGCATCCTGCCGGTGCTGATGTCGCCGTTTGTCGGTAAGTACGCGCACAAATTCGACCTGCGCCTGCTGGCAGGCCTGGCGTTCCTGGCGATTGGCCTGAGTTGCTTCATGCGTGCCGGCTTCACCAACGAAGTGGACTTCACCCACATCGCCCTGGTGCAGCTGTTCATGGGCATTGGCGTGGCGCTGTTCTTCATGCCGACCCTGAGCATCCTGATGTCCGATCTGCCGCCCCAGCAAATTGCCGACGGCGCCGGCCTGGCGACCTTCCTGCGGACCCTGGGCGGCAGCTTCGCGGCCTCGCTGACCACCTGGATCTGGATTCGCCGCGCGGACCAGCACCATGCGTACATGAGCGAAAACATGACCACCTACGACTCGGCCACCCGCGACGCGCTGCAAGCGCTCGGTGGGGCAGGGCACAAGGCGTACGCGCAGCTGGACCAGATCCTCACCAGCCAGGCGTACATGATGTCCACCGTGGACTACTTCACGTTGCTGGGGTGGATGTTCATGGGCTTGATGTTGCTGGTATGGCTGGCCAAGCCGCCGTTCGGCGCGAAGGCCGGACCGGAAGCCTCCGGGCACTGATACCCGGATCATCCCGAGCCTTGTAGGACCCGGCTTGCTGGCGATGGCGGTGGTTCAGTCGATAAATCTATTGACTGACAGACCGCCTTCGCAGGCAAGCCAGCTCCCACATTTGGATCTCTGTTCACAAGGGATGGCGGTGTTTGGGAATAAGGCACCAGGCAGCGCCAATTGCGGCTTCACAACCTCAAGCTGAGACAGCGCGCGATCAACAAGGTGGGAGCGGGCTTGCTCGCGAAGGCGCCGGATCAGTCGATAAATGAATCGACTGACACACCGCCTTCGCAGGCAAGCCAGCTCCCACATTTGGATCTCTGTTCACAAGGGATGCGCGGTGTTTGGGAATCAGACGCCAGGCAACACCAATTGCGGGTTCACAACCTCAAGCTGAGACAGCGCGCGATCAACAAGGTGGGAGCGGGCTTGCTCGCGAAGGTGCCGGATCAGTCGATAAATGAATCGACTGACACACCGCCATCGCCGGCAAGCCAGCTCCCACATTTGGATCTCTGTTCACAAGGGATGCGCGGTGTTTGAGAGGCAGGCACCAGGCAATGCCCACTGCGGGTTCACAACCTCAAGCTGAGACAGCACGCGATCAACAAGGTGGGAGCGGGCTTGCTCGCGAAGGCGCCGGATCAGTCGATAAATGAATTGCCTGACAGACCGCCTTCGCAGGCAAGCCAGCTCCCACATTTGGATCTCTGTTCACAAGGGATGCGTAGTGTTTGAAAATCAGGCGCCAGGCCATACCCACTGCGGGTTCACAACCTCAACCTGAGACAGCACGCGGTCAACAAGGTGGGAGCGGGCTTGCTCGCGAAGGCGCCGGTTCAGTCGATAAATGAATCGACTGACACACCGCCTTCGCAGGCAAGCCAGCTCCCACATTTGGATCTCTGTTCACAAGGGATGCGCGGTGTTTGAGGATCAGGCACCGGGTAACGCCAGTTGCGGGTTCACAAAGTCAAACGCCGCCAGCTGAAACCCTTGCTCATCCACCTGCAAGGCCCAGCCTTGCTTGTCCCAGTCCCCCAGCACGATGCGCTTGGCCGCCTGGTCTCCAATCTGCAACTTATGGATGGCCGGGCGGTGCGTGTGGCCGTGGACCAGGATGCGCACGCCGAACTGCTGCATCACCCTGGGCACTTCCTCGGGGGTGACGTCAACGATGTCGTTGGTCTTCATGCGCGTTTGCGCGCGGCTTTCACTGCGCAGCTTGCGCGCCAGCTTGTGGCGGGTGCGCAGCGGCAGGTGGCGCAGGATAAACAGCACGATCGGGTTACGCAGGATGCGCCGCAGCTTCATATAGCCAAGGTCGCGGGTACAGAGGCTGTCGCCGTGCATCAACAGCACAGGCTCGCCATGGAGCTGCACGACACTCGGGTCCTTGAGCAAGGTGGCGCCTGCAGCTTTGCAGAACCCCTTGCCGATGAGGAAATCGCGGTTGCCATGCATGATGAAAATCGGGGTGCCGCTGTCGCTCAGCTCGCGCAGGGCTGCGCAAATCGAGCGCTGGAAGGGCGTCATCCCATCGTCGCCAATCCAGGCTTCGAAGAAGTCCCCCAGAATGTACAACGCCTGGGCGCCACGGGCGCGGTTGTGGAGCAGATCCAGAAACGCCCGGGTGATGTCCGGGCGCTCCTCTTCCAGATGCAAATCTGAAATCAGCAATATCACTCAACGATCTCGGCTTTCTCGACGATCACGTCTTCTACCGGAACGTCCTGGTGACCGGCTTTACCGGTGGTCTGCACGCCTTTGATCTTGTCGACGACGTCCTGGCCTTCGGTGACTTTACCGAACACTGCGTAGCCCCAGCCCTGCACGTTCTTGCCACTGTGGTTCAGGAACGTGTTGTCGGCGACGTTGATGAAGAACTGCGCGGAGGCCGAATGCGGCTCCATGGTACGGGCCATGGCGACGGTGTACTTGTCGTTGGAAAGGCCGTTGTCCGCTTCGTTCTGGATGCTTGGACGCTTGTCTTTCTTTTCCTTCATGCCAGGCTCGAAACCGCCGCCCTGGACCATGAAGTTGCCGATGACACGGTGGAAAACAGTGTTTTCGTAGTGGCCGGCCTTAACGTATTCGATGAAGTTGGCGACGGTGATCGGCGCTTTCTCGGCGTTCAGCTCGATGACGATGTCACCGTGGTTGGTGGTCAGTTTGACTTGAGTCATGTTCACTACTCTTTTCAGGGAATTCGTGGGTTTGGACGCCTGCGCGCCTTACCAGGTTGGCGAAATCGCGGCCAAGGCGCGCAGTTTAGCGTGCCCGGCAGGAATTTCGAGGTGGTTTTTTACCGCCCATGCATTAAATGCAGCAGTTTTTGGCCACGCTCTGTCAGCGGCTTGACCGCTTCGGCTATGATAAGCCCTTTGTTTTACTTGGCCCCAACCGGCCACGAACCTGTCTGTTCAAGGATCCTATGAGCAAGCCCACTGTCGACCCTACCTCGAATTCCAAGGCCGGACCTGCCGTCCCGGTCAATTTCCTGCGCCCGATCATCCAGGCGGACCTGGATTCGGGCAAGCACACGCAGATCGTCACCCGCTTCCCGCCAGAGCCCAACGGCTACCTGCACATCGGTCACGCCAAGTCGATCTGTGTGAACTTCGGCCTGGCCCAGGAGTTCGGTGGCGTCACGCACCTGCGTTTCGACGACACCAACCCGGCCAAGGAAGACCAGGAATACATCGACGCCATCGAAAGCGACATCAAGTGGCTGGGCTTCGAATGGTCCGGTGAAGTGCGCTACGCTTCGAAGTATTTCGACCAGTTGTTCGACTGGGCCGTCGAGCTGATCAAGGCCGGCAAGGCTTACGTCGACGACCTGACCCCGGAGCAAGCCAAGGAATACCGTGGCACGCTGACCGAGCCGGGCAAGAACAGCCCGTTCCGCGACCGTTCGGTGGAAGAGAACCTCGACTGGTTCGCCCGCATGCGCGCCGGTGAGTTCCCGGACGGCGCCCGCGTACTGCGCGCCAAGATCGACATGGCCTCGCCGAACATGAACCTGCGCGACCCGATCATGTACCGCATTCGCCACGCTCATCACCACCAGACCGGTGACAAGTGGTGCATCTACCCGAACTACGACTTCACCCACGGTCAGTCGGACGCCATCGAAGGCATCACCCACTCGATCTGCACCCTCGAGTTCGAAAGCCATCGCCCGCTGTACGAGTGGTTCCTCGACAGCCTGCCGGTGCCGGCGCACCCGCGCCAGTACGAGTTCAGCCGCCTGAACCTGAACTACACCATCACCAGCAAGCGCAAGCTCAAGCAGTTGGTGGATGAGAAGCACGTGCACGGCTGGGACGACCCACGCATGTCGACGCTGTCGGGTTTCCGCCGTCGCGGCTACACCCCGGCATCGATCCGCAATTTCTGCGAGATGGTCGGCACCAACCGCTCCGACGGTGTGGTCGACTACGGCATGCTCGAGTTCAGCATCCGTCAGGACCTCGACGCCAACGCCCCACGCGCCATGTGCGTGCTGCGTCCGTTGAAAGTCGTGATCACCAACTACCCGGAAGACAAGGTCGACCACCTCGAACTGCCGCGTCACCCGCAGAAAGAAGAACTCGGTGTGCGCAAGCTGCCGTTCGCGCGTGAAATCTACATCGACCGCGATGACTTCATGGAAGAGCCGCCAAAAGGCTACAAGCGCCTGGAGCCGAACGGCGAAGTGCGCCTGCGCGGCAGCTACGTGATCCGCGCTGACGAAGCGATCAAGGACGCCGAGGGCAACATCGTCGAACTGCGTTGCTCGTACGACCCGGACACCCTGGGCAAGAACCCTGAAGGCCGCAAGGTCAAGGGCGTGATCCACTGGGTGCCGGCCGCTGCCAGCATCGAGTGCGAAGTGCGCCTGTACGATCGTCTGTTCCGCTCGCCGAACCCTGAAAAGGCCGAGGACAGCGCCAGCTTCCTGGACAACATCAACCCTGACTCCCTGCAAGTACTCACTGGTTGTCGTGCCGAGCCATCGCTTGGCGACGCACAGCCGGAAGACCGTTTCCAGTTCGAGCGCGAAGGTTACTTCTGCGCGGATATCAAGGACTCGAAACCAGGCGCTCCGGTATTCAACCGTACCGTGACCTTGCGTGATTCGTGGGGCCAGTGATTTAAGGGAATTGTCGTGCTAACGATCTACAACACACTCAGCAAGACCAAAGAAGTCTTCAAGCCGCTGGATGGCAACAAGGTGCGCATGTACGTGTGCGGCATGACCGTGTACGACTACTGCCACATCGGCCACGGCCGCAGCATGGTTGCCTTCGACCTGGTGACGCGCTGGTTGCGCTTCAGTGGTTATGACCTGACCTACGTGCGCAACATCACCGACATCGACGACAAGATCATCAATCGCGCCAACGAAAACGGCGAGTCGTTCGACGCGCTGACCGAGCGCATGATCGCCGCGATGCACGAGGACGAGGCCCGCCTCAACATCCTCAAGCCGGACATGGAACCGCGTGCCACGGACCACATCCCTGGCATGCACGCGATGATCCAGACCCTGATCGACAAGGGTTACGCCTACGCCCCGGGCAATGGTGACGTGTATTACCGCGTCGCCAAGTTCATGGGCTACGGCAAGCTGTCGCGCAAGAAAATCGAAGACCTGCGCATCGGCGCACGCATCGAAGTCGACGAAGCCAAGCAGGATCCGCTCGACTTCGTGCTGTGGAAAGCCACCAAGCCCGGCGAGCCGAGCTGGGAGTCGCCCTGGGGCGCCGGGCGTCCGGGCTGGCACATCGAATGCTCGGTGATGTCCACCTGCTGCCTGGGCGAGACCTTCGACATTCACGGCGGCGGCAGCGACCTCGAGTTCCCGCACCATGAAAACGAAATCGCCCAGAGCGAAGCCGCCACCGGCAAGACCTACGCCAACGCCTGGATGCACTGCGGCATGATCCGCATCAATGGCGAGAAGATGTCAAAGTCCTTGAACAACTTCTTCACCATTCGCGACGTGCTGGCAAAGTACCACCCGGAAGTCGTGCGTTACCTGCTGGTGTCGAGCCACTACCGCAGCGCCATCAACTACTCGGAAGACAACCTCAAGGACGCCAAAGGCGCCCTGGAGCGTTTCTACCACGCGTTGAAAGGCCTGCCCGCCGTGGCCCCGGCCGGCGGCGAAGGTTTCGTGGCGCGCTTCACCGAAGTCATGAACGACGACTTCGGCACCCCGGAAGCCTGCGCGGTACTGTTCGAGATGGTGCGTGAGATCAACCGCCTGCGCGAGAGCGATCTCGACGCAGCGGCGGGCCTGGCGGCGCGCTTGAAAGAGCTGGCCAGCGTGCTCGGCGTGTTGCAGATGGAAGCCGATGACTTCCTGCAAGCCGGCGCCGAAGGGCGTGTGGATGCGGCTGAAGTCGATGCGTTGATCCAGGCGCGCTTGACCGCCCGTACCAATAAGGACTGGGCGGAATCCGACCGTATCCGTGACCAACTGACCGCGATGGGTGTGGTGTTGGAAGACGGCAAGGGCGGGACGACGTGGCGGTTGGCTGATCAGGCTTGATTGGTAAACGCTGAACAAAAAACGCCCCGACTGGTTCGGGGCGTTTTTTTGCACGCAGGTTCAACGGCTTACTCGATCCATTGTGGGAGCGGGCTTGCTCGCGAAGGTGGCGTGTCAGTCACAGCTGCAGTGGCTGACACACCGCCTTCGCGAGCAAGCCCGCTCCCACATTTTTTACCGTGTCCACTTGGCGAATTCTTCGGTTTCAGATTTATCTGTGAAAAGCCAAATGCTTGCCAGCGCTTGAGCTGACGCCAGGTCCTCCGTAGCGTTGACCGGCAGCGTCTGGGTACGATAAACACGTCATAGCCTTCCACGGACGGCTATGGTTTTTCAGAAGGATTTAGTCAATGGATTGTTGGCAGACACGCGGCCGATCCGCAGATGTCCCCAATCCAAATGTAGGAGCTGGCTTGCCAGCTCCTACAGTTTTCAGCGTGGCCGCTTCATTGCGTCGTTATCTACGCCTGACGTAGTCCACCCATTCGTACTCAAGGCCCTCGTGTTGTCGGACGCCATGGCGGCAGACCTCAACGAACTCATCCTCAAGACGCGGAAACCTGGCTTCACCCTCGTGATCATCGTCGAACAGGGTCAGGTACAGCCTGTCCACAAGGTGTATCGCTTGGTCATAAAGCTCTGGCCCGCCACCGATATGAATTTCCTCGGGGGTGTAGAGGGCTGCGCGTTCTAGTGCCGCTGCCAGGGATTGGCAGGCGATAGCGTGCTCGTGCACATAGTCGGGGTTTCTGGACAGCACGATGTTGGGCCGATCGGCCAATGGCCTACCGCTGAGGGCAATGACCGACTCGAAGGTTTTTCGGCCCATGATGACCGGCTTGCCAATCGTCTTGGCAGCGAATCTGCGCAGATCATCCGGCACCATTCGCAACAGTCCGCTGGCTTTGCCGATGGAGCGATTACGGCTGCCTATGCCTGCGACCAATGCGAGGGGTGGGTTCATGGTCTGTTCCTTCAGGGAAATCCACTATTGCGCGGCGTGAGCGCCTGACATTACTTGATACCGACTTTGCACAAAACCATTGTCCGACATGTAGGTGCCAACATGCTGCAGCTCCTGCTCACTGCCAACCTGGCTGAACAGTGGAATGCCTTGCCCCAGCAAAACGGGGATACGCGTAATGATCAGCTCATTGACCAAGCCCGCTTCAAGAAACGCCTGGATCGTCTGGCCACCGTCGATATAGAGGTGCTTCATACCGCGTTCGGCTAACGTTGCCACGAGTGAGGTGACGTCTCCCGCCATCAACTCGACCTTGCCCTCCAGATGCGCAGGGATCTGCAGAGGCTGATGGGAGAGCGCAATGACGGGGGTGCCCTCGTAGGGCCAATCCGGGAAGGACGAGACTTTCTCCAGGGTTTTGCGACCCATTACCAGTGCATCGACCGTGGCGATGAAGCGTTCATAGGTCACGCCGTTCAGCTCGGCGGTTTCGTATTCCGGTCGGTGCAACCATTCGATATCACCGTCTGGACGGGCAATAAAACCGTCGATGCTGGTTGCGATAAAAACGGAACAGCGGATATCCATGGCGAAAACTCCTTTTAGTGCGCTTTGACGCTAATACTCATTTAATCCTCGCGTGCCACAACCGGGCGTCTGAGAAACAATCCTGATGCCCTTTTCTGTCGTGCGAGGATGTATGCGAAGTTGGTTGATCCGTTACCGTTACGCAATCATTTTCTGGATATGCTTCGGCGTTTTCCGTACCTCCCTGGCAGACTGGAATCCGATTCCCTCCGGCTCCATGCGCCCGACCTTGCTGGAAGGCGATGTGGTGCTGGTCAATCGCGTAGCGTATGACCTCAAGGTCCCGCTCACGGACATTTCCCTGGCCCACCTCGATAACCCCCAGCGCGGCGATGTGGTGACATTTTCGTCACCCAAGGATGGCATGCGCCTGATCAAGCGGATTGTCGGCGTTCCCGGCGACACCCTGGAAATGCGCGATGAAGTGCTGTGGGTCAACGGTACGCCAGCCACCTACAGTGATGCGCAGGACATCAGCGAGCCAATTGTCCCAGGTCATACGGTACCTGGGATCAAGCTGAACGAATTGGCCGCCAACCGCCAGCGTACTGTGCAGTTCATGCCGACGGTGCGGGCGATGCGCAATTTCGCGCCAGTGGTGGTGCCGGCCGACAGCTATTTCATGCTGGGTGATAACCGCGATAACAGCGATGACTCGCGATACATCGGCTTTGTGCCACGTCGGCTATTGATCGGGCGGGCGCATCACGTGCTGGCGTCGGCGCAGATTCTCGATGATTGGATGCCACGGTTTCGCAGGTTTGGCGCGTCGATCTTGTAACGGAATCTGTGCTATCTGAAGGGCAACAAGAGCCACTGATGGAGATTCAAATGACGTGTATTTTCTGCAGCATCGTTCAAAAGACTTCCCCGGCGCACATCTTGTGGGAAGACGACCAGCATATGGCGTTTCTTTCGATCTTCCCTAACACCCCCGGTTTCAGCGTGGTAATCCCCAAGCAGCACTACGGCAGCTATGCGTTTGCGCAGTCGGATGAGGTGTTGGCCGGGCTTGCTATCGCCGCGAAGAAGACTGCGCAACAGATTGACCGCGCGTTTCCCGATGTGGCCCGTACGGGGATGATGCTGGAAGGGTATGGAGTGGATCATCTGCATGCGAAGCTGTTTCCCATGCATGGGACGGGCGGGGACAGTACCTTCAAGCCCATCAGCTCCAAGGTGGAGAAGTTCTTCGAAGCCTATGAGGGCTATATCTCGTCCCACGATTTTGTGCGGGCGGATGATGCCGAGCTAGCGGAGTTGGCGGCGCACATCAGATCATTTGTCTGATGCAAAACCAAATGTGGGAGCGGGCTTGCTCGCGAATGCTGTAGGTCAGTCGCTGATGTGCTGACTGAAAAACCGCCTTCGCGAGCAAGCCCGCTCCCACATTTTTTACTGTGTTCGCTTGATGAATCAGCGGCGGCTGCTGACTTCGGCAGGTACATCATCGCCGGCCATGCGCTTGCGAAACAGCGCGGTGCGCGCCAATAGCAACGTGGTTACCGGCACGGTGATCGAGAGCAAGATCGGGATCAGCCAGCCGTGCAACACCGGCCCGGACTTGAGCACCGAAAAATAGATAATCGACGCCAACGCCACGCACCAGGCGCCCAGCGTCGAAGCCAGGGCAGGCGGGTGCATGCGCTGGAAGAAGTCCTTCATCCGCAGCAAGCCAAGCGCGCCAATCAACGCAAACACGCTGCTGAGCACCAGTAGCACTGCGACAACGATTTCCATCCACAACGGCATCATTCAATCACCTCCCCACGCAGCAGGAATTTCGCCAGGGCAAACGAGCCCACGAAGCCGAACAGTGCAATCAGCAGCGCCGCTTCAAAGTAGGTGTCACTCGCATACCGAATGCCCAGCACCAGCATCATCAGCATCGCCAGGATGTACAGGTAGTCCAGCGCGAGTACCCGGTCCTGGGCCGACGGGCCCTTGAACAGGCGGATCAGGGTCAGCACCATGGCCAGCGAGAACAGGAACAGGCTGAACAGGATCGCATTGGAAAGCAGGGCGCTCATTCGAAGATCTCCATGAGGGGCCGTTCATAGGCATCCTTGAAGTGCTGGATAAAGTGCGCTTCGTCATCCAGGTCGAACACGTGCAGCAGCAGGATGCTGCGGTCCAGCGCCAGTTCAGACCAGACGGTGCCGGGCGTGACGCTGGTGATCATCGACAGCACGGCCAGGCCGTTGGCGTCGCGCAGGTCCAGGGGGATCTTGATAAAACGCGAGCGCGGCGGGCGTGACCCACACGTCAGCACGCCCCAGGCCACTTGCAGGTTGGAGATGATCACATCCCGGCCCACGCGCAAGAACAGGCGAGTGATCACCCCCGGGCGACGGATACGGATTGGCAACGGCCGCAACGGCGCCATCAGCAAGGGCGCAAGAACGCCCAGCAACGCACCCAGCAGCAGGTTGCCGGGGCTCACCGACAGGTTCAACACCAGCCACAATACCCACAACGCCAGGGACAGCCACGGGGCAGGGAACAGACGCTTCATGGCTGCACCTCCAGCGCGGCGGACTTGGCTTCAGGGCTCGGAATTGGGCGCGTTGCCATGACGGCCATCACGTAGTGTTCCGGGTTGTTGAGGCTCTCGGCGGTGGCCTGGGTGTAGCGCATCAACGGTTCGGCCTTGAAGGTCAGCAGGATGCTCAAGCCCAGCAGGAAGAAGATCGGCACGCATTCATAGCGGCGCAGCAGCGGCGAGGGGCGCTCCTCCGGGGTCCAGAAGCGCTGGATGCCCAGGCGGGCGAAAGCGATCAGCGAGGCCAGGCCGGACAGGATCAGCAGCGCCACCAGGCCCCAGGCCGCAGGACGAATCGGCTCATCGACACTGACGCCCAGGCCCAGCGGATTGACCAGCGCACTCAACAAGCTGAGCTTACCGATAAACCCCGACAGCGGCGGCATGCCGATGATCAGCAAGGCGCACGCCACGAAGCTCAAGCCGAGGAAGGCCATGGTCCAGGGGATGACCTGGCCGATCACGGCCTTTTGCTCGTCATCCAGGTTGACGCCCGGACGCGGGTGCAAGGACTCCATGGCCTTGGGCAGCGCGTCGATTTCCTCGTCCAGCGGCAGGTCATTGGCCGAGCGCGAGCGTTCGATCAATTCGGCCAGCAGGAACAGCGCGCTCAGCGCCAGCGTGGAGCTGACCAGATAGAACAACGTGCCGGCAGTCAGGCTGGGCTGGGCAAAGCCCACCGCTGACAACAGGATCCCGGCCGAAACTAGGATGCTCAGGCTTGCCATGCGCTCCAGCCGCTGCGCAGCGATCATCGCCAGCGCCGCGCAGATGATCGTGGCCATGCCGCCGTACACCAGCCAGTCGCCGCCAAACAGCGCCGAGGCCCCGGCCTGGCCGGAGAACAGCAGGGTCCACAACCGCAGCACGGTGTACACGCCGACCTTGGTCATGATCGCGAACATCGCCGCCACCGGTGCGCTGGCCGAGGAATAGGCGGGCGCCAGCCAGAAGTTCAGCGGCCACATGCCGGCCTTGGCCAGGAACGCCGTGGCGAGGATTGCCGCACCGGCGTGCAGCAAGCCGCGATCAGCCTCGGGCACCAGCGGGATTTTCAGTGCCAGGTCAGCGAAGTTCAGCGTGCCGGTGACGCCGTAGATCATCGCCGCACCAATCAGGAACAACGACGACGCCAGCAGGTTGATCGCAATGTAATGCAGCCCCGACGACACCCGCGCCCGCCCCGAGCCGTGCAGCATCAAGCCGTAGGACGCCGCCAGCAGCACCTCGAAGAACACGAACAGGTTGAACAGGTCGGCGGTCAGGAACGCGCCGTACAGGCCCATCATCTGGATCTGGAACAACGCATGGAAACTGGTGCCGGCACGGTCCCAGCGGGCCATGGCGAACAGCAGCGCGCTCACACCGATGATCCCCGTCAGCACCAGCATCAGTGCCGACAGTTGGTCGATCACCAGCACAATGCCGAACGGCACCTGCCAGTTGCCCGGCAGGTACACGCCAATCGAGCCGGGTCCGCCTTTTTGCGTCCAGTACAGCAGCAGAATCGCGATACCCAGGCCGATCATGCTGGAGAACAGGTTGATGCGCGCCTTGAGCGGGCGGTGTTTCTCGCCGAGCATCAGCATCAACGCGGCGGTCAGCAACGGCAGCAGGATCGGCGCGACAATCAGTTGATTCATCCACGTCATTCCTTGGGCTCCCGGCCGTCCACATGGTCCGTGCCGGTCAGGCCCCGGGAGGCCAGCAGCACCACCAGGAACAAGGCGGTCATGGCGAAGCTGATCACGATGGCCGTGAGCACCAGCGCCTGGGGCAGCGGATCGGTGTAGTTGAGCAGGTCTTGCGGCACGCCGTCCTTGATGATCGGCTCCTTGCCGATAAACAGGCTGCCCATGCTGAAGATGAACAGGTTGACCCCATACGACAGCAGGCACAGGCCCATCACCACCTGGAACGTCCGTGGGCGCAGGATCAACCAGACGCCGGAGGCCGCCAGGACCCCAATGGCGATTGCGATGACTTCTTCCATCAGGCGGCTCCTTCCGTTGCGGCAACCACTTTGGCCTGGTTGCTCGGTTTATGCGCTCGTACGGATTGGTGACCGAGGGCGGTGAGCATCAGCAGCGTCGAGCCGACGACCATGGCGTACACGCCAACGTCGAAGAACAACGCGCTGGCGATATGAATGTCGCCCAGCAGCGGCAGGCTGAAATACCAGGTGTGCGTGGTCAGGAAGGGGTACCCGGCAAACAGCGCACCGAGCCCGGTGAGGGTCGCCGAGAACAGCCCGAAGCCCATCCAGCGCATCGGCCGCAGGCTCATCTGCGCCTCGACCCACTGGGTGCCGGCGACCATGTATTGCAGGATAAACGCCACCGACATCACCAGCCCGGCGACGAAGCCGCCGCCCGGTTGGTTGTGGCCGCGCATGAACAGGTAGAACGACACCACCAGCGCAATCGGCAGCAGCAGGCGCACCAGCACCGCCGGTACCATCATGAAGCCCAGGGCGGTGTCGCTGGCCTGGCGCGGGTTGACCAGGTCGGTGGCCACGTCCGGCGCGAGCTGGCGCTGTTGCGCCGGCAGTTGCATGCTTTCCTTGGACGGGCGGAAACGGCGCAGCAGGGCGTACACCGTCAGCGCCACGGCGCCGAGCACGGTGATTTCGCCCAAGGTGTCGAAGCCCCGGAAGTCCACCAGCATTACGTTCACCACATTGCTGCCGCCGCCTTCGGGCAGGGCGCGACTCAAGTAGAACGAGGAAATGTCGTTGGGCGTCTGGCGCGTCAGCATCGCGTAGGACAGCAGCGCCATGCCGCCGCCCACCACGGTGGAGAGCAGGAAGTCACGCAGGCGACGGACACGTGCCTTGCGCAGCGAGCTGGGCAGTGGCGAGACTTCTTCGATCCGCCGTGGCAGCCAGCGCAGGCCCAGCAGGATCAGCACGGTGGTCACCACCTCGACTACCAGCTGCGTCAGCGCCAGGTCCGGCGCCGAGAACCACACAAAGGTGATGCAGGTCATCAGGCCGCACACGCTGACCATGGTCAGGGCCGCCAGCCGGTGATACTTGGCCTGCCAGGCAGCGCCGAGGGCACAGGCAATCGCCAGCAGCCACAAGGTCACGAACACGATGGACCCCGGGATTTTCGGGCGGTCGCCCCAGCTGATGCCGCTGTGCAGCATCGGGATCAGGCCGGCGATCACTGCCGCCAGCACCAGCAGGAACAGCTGGGTCTGCAGGCGTTTGGTGCTGATGCGTTTTTCGATCTTGCGCACGCCGCGCATCATCACTACCAGGCTGCGCTCGAAGCCGCGCTTGCCGTTGAAGTAGCTGATGATCGGCGGGTACTTGAAGCGCCCGCGCTTGAGCTGCTTGCGCAGCAGCAGGTACAGCACCACGCCACCGGTCATCGCCACCAGGCTCATGATCATCGGCGCATTCCAGCCGTGCCAGATCGCCAGGCTGTACTCGGGCAGCACTCCGCCTACGACCGGCAGGGCGGCGGCGGCGAGGATCGAACCGACCACCTGGGCCGGGAAGATCCCCACCAGCAGGCAGGTGAACACCAGCAGCTCGACCGGCGCGCGCATCCAGCGCGGCGGTTCGTGTGGGGTATGCGGCAGGTTGGTGGCGGTCGGGCCGAAGAACACGTCGACAGTGAAGCGCAGGGCGTAGGCCACGCTGAACGTACCGGCAATAGTCGCGATCAATGGCAGGGCGAACTCCACCCAGGCGGTCGAGGTGATGAACACGGTTTCGGCGAAGAACATCTCTTTGGACAGGAACCCGTTGAGCAACGGTACGCCGGCCATGGAGGCACTCGCGACCATCGCCAGGGTCGCGGTAAACGGGATCAACCGCACCAGGCCGCTGAGCTTGCGGATATCGCGGGTGCCGCTTTCGTGGTCGATGATGCCGGCGGCCATGAACAGCGAGGCCTTGAAGGTCGCGTGGTTGAGAATGTGAAACACGGCGGCGACGGCGGCCAGCGGGCTGTTGAGGCCCAGCAGGAGGGTGATCAGCCCGAGGTGGCTGATCGTGGAGTAGGCCAGCAGGCCCTTGAGATCGTTTTGGAACATGGCGCAGTAAGCGCCGAGGAGGAGGGTGAGGGCGCCGGCACCGCCGACGATCCAGAACCATTCTTCGCTGCCGGACAGCGACGGCCACAGGCGGGCCAGCAGGAACACGCCGGCCTTCACCATCGTCGCCGAGTGCAGGTAGGCGGAAACCGGGGTCGGCGCCGCCATCGCGTGGGGCAGCCAGAAGTGGAACGGGAACTGTGCGCTCTTGCTCAGGGCGCCGATCAGCACCAGCGCCAGCATGACCGGGTACAGCGAATGCGCGCGAATCTGCTCGCCCGCCGCCAGCACCTGGTCCAGGTCATAGCTGCCGACGATATGCCCCAGCAGCATCACCCCGGCCAGCAGGCACAGACCGCCCGCACCGGTGACCATCAGCGCCATATAGGCACCCCGGCGTGCATCGGCGCGGTGGTGCCAGTAGCCGATCAGCAGGAACGAGAACAGGCTGGTCAGTTCCCAGAAGAACACGATCTGAATCAGGTTGCCGGAAATCACCAGGCCCAGCATGGCCCCCATGAAGGCCAGGAAAAACGCGAAGAAACGCGGCACCGGGTCTTCCGGTGACATGTAGTAGCGGGCGTACAGCGACACCAGCGTGCCGATGCCCAGCACCAGCATCGAGAACAGCCAGGCGAACCCATCCATGCGCAGCACGAAGTTCAGCCCGAGGCTGGGCAACCACATGAATTCTTCGCGGATCACGCCACCGTGGGCGATCTGGGGGTAGAGCAGGGCGACTTGAATCGTGCCGACCAAGGCCACAAGGCCCGCCAGCAGGGATTCGGTGTTACGTGCATTGTGCGGCAGCAAGGCCGCCAGACAGCTGCCAATAAAAGGCAGAAGCAGTAGAACTATCAGGGACATAGGCTTCTAATCTGCGGGAGTTTGGGATGCATCATACGTGCCGCTTTCTCGATCACCAAACGGCAAGATGTGGCAGGATCCTACAGAGGTCGGAGACGGCAGCTATAAGCGGCAAGCTACAAGAGGATAGCCGAGGGTATATTTCTTGCCGTTTGCCGCTTAGATCATCAACCCTGGCTTTCCGGTTCGACTTCGGCCTTGGCATCGACAACTTTCGAACCGCGCGTCTTCAACTCACTGACAATCACCGCCACCACAATCAACGCCGCGCCCAGCATCGCCAGTGGCGGGAAGCGTTCCCCGGCGATTCGCCCGATAACCCCGGCCCACACCGGCTCGCCGGCATAAATCAACGTGGCACGGGTGGGCGAGACGCTTTGCTGCGCCCAGTTCATCGCCACCTGGATCACCGCGCTGGTCAAGCCCAGGCCCACGGCGCTGAATACCAGCAACCATGAAAACCCCGGCAGCGCTTCGCCCATCGGCACCACCATCAAAAATGACAGCAGCGACGCCGTGGCCAGTTGCACCACGGTCACCCGGCGCACGTCCACCTGCCCGGCATAGGCGCCGATAAGGATGATTTCGGCCGCCACCGCGATCGCGCAGATCAGTGTGGCGATCTCGCCGGGGCTGAAGTTGAGCGAGGCTCCGGTCGGGCCGGTCAGCAGCATCAATCCGGTAAATGCCAGCATAATGCCGATACTGGGCATCAGCCCCGGACGGCGCCCCAGCACCAACCACTGCAACAGCGGCACGCACGGTACATACAGCGCCGTGATGAAGGCCGATTGGCTGCTTGGAATGGTTTGCAGGCCGATGGTCTGCATGCCGTAGCCGAACATGATCGAGGTGCCGATGAAGGCGCCCGCCTTCAACTCGAACAGGGTCAGGCCGCGCAGGGTGCGCAGGGAGAAGAAGCCCACCACGATGGCCGCTGCGGCGAAGCGCAGGCCCACGAAAAACATCGGCCCGCTGACCGTCATGGCATGCTGCACGAGCAAGAAGGTGCCGCCCCAGATCATGGTGATAAACACCAGGAGGCATTCGGCTTTGCTGAAACGGTTGAAACGTGGGGCGGTATTCGCGGCGGTCATGGCGGCTCGGTCTTGCAAGGGAAAGGCACGGACCGCACAATGCGCCGCACTGCTGGGCAGTATACTGCGCACACCCACCTTATGAGCAATATAGTGCACAAAGAAAATCCGCAACGGGCCTCGGTCCTGCAGCACGTCAGCCAGAACGTCAGGCGCCTGCGCCATGCCGCCGACCTGAGCCAGACTGCGCTCTCGGAAAAGTCCGGGGTGAGCCGGCGCATGCTGGTGGCCATTGAGGCGGGCGAGAAGAACGTCAGCCTGTCGACCCTCGACCGCGTGGCCGAAGCGTTGGACGTGGCGTTCAGCGACCTGATCCAGGCCCCGGATGCGCCCGACCACAGCCGCATCAACGAGCTGGCCTGGGCCGGCGATATCCCCGGCAGCAAGGCGGTCTTGCTGGCCAGGGCCCACGCCCGTCGCGAAGTCGAGCTGTGGGAAATGCGCCTGGAGCCGGGAGATCGCTACAGCCCCGAGCCGGATCCGGAAGGCTGGAGTGTGCAGCTGTTCGTGTTCGAGGGAAGTCTGACGCTGCTATTGGACGAGGAAGAACGGCACGTCGCGGCCGGCGAGTTCTATATGTTCGCCAGCCGCCAGGTCCACGCCTATTGCAATCAGGGTGATGTGGCCGTGCGCTTTGTGCGCAACGTGGTGATCTAACTGTCTGCCAGGCAACAGTGGATGGACACTTTGCTGGTTTGAAACCCGCCCTGGCGCCCTGATTTACCAGCAACTCGCTGATTTTGTTGGCGATTAAATTCAGGCACGACTCCTGCAATCACTCCAGCATCCCATCGGAGCCTGGAGTCGGCCCATGTCAGCCCATCCTCAACACCCTGCACATATCATCCGCTCGGATGCCGAAGCCATCGAGGTCGCCAAGCGCCTGGCCGAACGCTTCGCCGTCGACGCCAGCGTGCGTGACCGCGAGCGCCGCCTGCCGGTGGCCGAACTCGACGAATTCTCCGCCAGCGGCCTGTGGGGCATCACCATTCCCAAGGCCTACGGCGGCGCCGAAGTGTCCTACGTGACCGTGGCCGAGGTGATCAAGTTGATCTCCGCCGCCGACCCGTCCCTGGGACAAATCCCGCAGAACCACTTGGGCGTGGTGGACATCCTGCTGCAAACCGCGACCGAGGAACAAAAACGCCATTACTTCGGCAAGGTGCTGGCCGGCTACCGTTTCGGCAACGCCTTCTCCGAAGCCAAGAGCAAAAACGCCGGCACCTTCGACACGCAGATCCGCGTGCACGGCGACACCGCCCAAATCAACGGCGAGAAGTTCTACTGCACCGGCGCGCTGTTCGCGCATATCGTGCCCACCGTCGGCAACAACGAACACGGCCAGGCGTTTATCGCCTTTGTCGAGCGTGACGCGCCGGGCTTGAGTGTGATCGACAGCTGGGACGGCTTTGGCCAGCGCACCACCGCCAGCGGCGGCGTGACCCTCGACGGCGTCACCGTCCCTCTCAGCGCGGTGATCCCCGCCCACCAGGCTTTCGACCAACCCACCGCCAACGGCCCGATCTCGCAGATCATCCAGGCTGCCGTCGACACCGGCATCGCCCTCGGTGCCCTGGAGCAGGCGAAGATTTACGCACGCCAGGCGCGGCCATGGATCGACAGCCAACAGGATCACGGCTGGCAAGACCCGTTCACCATCGCCGCCATCGGCGACCTGGAATGGCGCGTGCACGGCACCGAAGCGATCCTCGCCAAGGCCGGCAAAGCAGTGGACCAGGCGCTGGTCGAGCCGAATGAAGACAGCGTCGCCAACGCTTCACTGGTCGTCGCCCAGGCCAAGGTGCTGTCGGCGGAAACCGCCTTGCTCGCCAGCAGCAAACTCTTCGAACTGGCTGGCACTCGCTCGGTCACCGGCAAACACAACCTCGACCGCTTCTGGCGCAACGCGCGCACCCACACCCTGCACGACCCGGCCCGCTGGAAATACCACCTGATCGGCAACTTCGTGCTCAACGGCGTGAAGCCCGCACGCCACGCCTGGAACTGAGGAGCCTGAACCATGACTGCACTGAATCAAGCGCGCCAACTGCTGGACAGCACCCGCCGCGCCGTCGCGAAAAGTGACGATCCCTACGTGATCAGCCGCTTCGGCGACCTGCAGATCCGCGTGGACGTGGCCGCCGCTTTGCTCGAACGCGCCGAGACCCACCCGAGCCCGGTGGCCATCACCGAAGCACAGATCGCTGCCGCCGAAGCCCTGCTTTTTGCCAGCGCCACCGAATTCGAACTGACCGGCCAACGCACCGCATTGCCGCCGAGCCTCGATGACCCGCTGCGCCACAAATACCAGGTTGTCGGCAACTACCACCTCAACGGAGTGCTTTGATGTCCCGTGAAATCCGCTTGAACGCCTTCGACATGAACTGTGTCGGCCACCAATCCCCTGGCCTGTGGGCGCACCCGCGTGACCGTTCGTGGCAGTACAAGGACCTGGAGTACTGGACCGACCTCGCTAAAATCCTCGAGCGCGGCAAGTTCGACGGCTTGTTCATCGCCGATGTGCTGGGCATCTACGACGTGTACAACGGCAACGGCGACGCGGCGATTCGCCAGGCGGCACAAGTGCCGGTCAACGATCCGCTGTCGCTGATCGCACCCATGGCACTGGTTACCGAACACCTGGGTTTCGGCCTGACGGCGTCGTTGTCGTTCGAACACCCGTACCCGTTCGCGCGCCGGCTTTCGACCCTCGATCACCTGACCAAGGGCCGCGTCGGCTGGAACATCGTCACCTCCTACCTCGAAAGTGGCGCGAAGAACCTGGGCCAGAAAGCCCAGACCGAACACGATGCGCGCTACGACTACGCCGAGGAATACCTGGAGGTTTGCTACAAACTCTGGGAAGGCAGCTGGGAGGAGGGCGCGGTGCTGCGTGATCGCGAGCGCCGGATCTTCAGCGACCCGAGCAAAATCCACGAGATCCGCCACGTCGGAAAGCACTTCCAGGTGCCCGGCATTCACCTGTGTGAACCGTCGCCGCAGCGCACGCCGGTGCTGTACCAGGCCGGCGCGTCGAGTCGTGGCAAGCAGTTCGCCGCCGAGCAGGCCGAGTGCGTGTTCGTCGCCGCGCCGTCCAAAGTGCTGCTGAAAAAGACCGTCGCCGACATCCGCCGGCGTGCAGCCGAGGCGGGGCGCGATCCGAAGAAAATCCTCATCTTCAACCTGCAGACGGTGATCGTCGGCGAGACCGACGCCAAGGCCAAGGCCAAGTTCGAGGAGTACAAATCCTATGTCAGCTATGAAGGCGCGATGGCGCTGATTTCCGGCTGGACCGGCATCGACTTCAGCCAGTTCAAACCCGATGAGCCACTCAAGCACGTGCACACCAACGCCATTCAGTCGGCGGTGGAAGCCTTCTCCACGGCGGACCCGAACAAGGTCTGGACCCCGAATGAATTGGCCGATTGGGTTGGCATCGGCGGCTTTGGCCCGCTGTTTGTCGGCGGCCCGGAAACCGTGGCGGACCTGTTGCAGGAATGGGTGGAAGAGACCGACGTCGACGGCTTCAACCTGGCCTACGCGCTGACCCACGAAACCTTTATCGACGCCGTCGACCTGCTGGTGCCGGAACTGCAGAAACGCGGCGTGTACAAGACCGAATACGCCCAGGGCACCTTGCGCGAGAAGCTCTTCGGCGACGGTGCACGGCTGGCGCCGAACCATCCGGGGGCCGGTTATCGCGACCTTAAAGCCAGCGCAATCTAACTGACTCAAGCCGATCCCCGTGGGCGCCGGCAAGCCAGCGCCCACAGGTGAGCGGTGTCGAGTCAAATAATTCAGCCAGCGGACCACCGCACGCACACCCCTTGAATAGGAGCATCACCCCTATGAGCGTGCACGAACTCAAGCGTCCGCTGGTCCTGGAATGGCCTGCCGAACTGCTCGGCAATTTGCCCAAGGCCCTGGAGCAACTGCAGCATTGGGCGCAGATCACACCGCTGCACACCGCGCTGCGCCACAAGCGCCAGGGCCAGTGGTATGCCTGGCGCTGGATCGACGCGCTGCGCGATGTCGAGCGCCTGGCCGATGGCTTGCGCCAGCAGGGTTTCGGCGAGTCGTCGCGGCTGGCCCTCAGCGGTGCATTCGAGCCCAACCTGTTGCTGCTGGCCCTGGCGGCGCAGTCCGTGGGCGGGCCGGTGCTGACCCTCGCCGATCACCTCGACACCGAAGCCTTGCACCAGCAGCTATGGCGCATTCGTCCCACCCATTGTTATGTGCAGGACCGCCAACAGGCACGGCATTGGCCAGCCGCCAATCGACTCGATTTTGCCCAGCTGCTGGGCCCCACCGACCCTGCCCAGCAGGTGCAGCGCTGGTGGCAACCCAGCGGCGAAACCGCGTTGTGGAGCGAGGAGGGCACCCAGTGGCAGGGCGGCCTGGCGGTGGTGCTCGAGCAATGGCTGAACAGCGGGCACGGCCTGGCGTTCCCGGAAAGCCCGGCCTCGGCGCGGCGCGATCGCAGTGAAGTCGCTCCCACCGGCCTGCTGCTGTCGCCCGCGCGCCTGCAATCTTTGGCCGAGGATATCGAAAGCCGCCTGGCACCCCACGGCACCTGGCGCCGGCGCCTGTGCGACTGGGCCATCGCCCATCCGCACAGCGGCCTGCGCCGCCTGCTGAAAAATCGCGTGCGCAAACTGCTCGGCTTCCAGCGCCTCACCTACATCTGGCAGCCCCTCACTTCCACGACAGAGCCGACATGGCTTGCCGAATTCAAACGGGAAAGCGCATGACCCAGGCCATTCTCCAGGTGCGGGATATCTCGCTGTCTTTCAAAGGCGTGAAGGCGATCAATGCGTTGTCCTTCGAGGTGCGGCGCGGTGAGATCTGCGCGTTGATCGGCCCCAACGGCGCCGGCAAAAGCTCGTTGCTCAATGTGCTCAACGGCGTGTATCGCTTCGATGCCGGCGAGATCGTCTTCGAGGACCAGCACTTGCACCGCATCGATCCGCTGGGCGCGGCGCGCCGAGGTATTGGCCGGACCTTCCAGAACAATGCGCTGTTCAAGAAAATGAGTGTGCTCGACAACGTCCTCACCGGCCTGTCGCGGCACATGCGCAGCAGCTTGATCGAGCAGGCGCTGGGCTTGCCCCGCGCCCGCCGTGAAGCCGAGGCGTTCCGTCAGCGGGCGCAGGGCATCCTCGAGTTCCTGGAGCTGCAGGCCCACCGCGATGTGCTGGTGGGCAACCTGTCCTACGGCCTGCAAAAACGTGTGGAGCTGGGGCGCGCGCTGATCGCCGGGCCCAGCCTGTTGCTGCTCGACGAGCCGATGGCCGGGATGAACGCCGAGGAAAAACAGGAAATGGCGCGTTTCGTCGCCGACGTAAACCGCGACCTTGGCACCACCGTGGTGTTGATCGAGCACGACATGGGCGTGGTCATGGGCCTGTCCGATCATGTGGTAGTGCTCGACTACGGGCGCAAGGTCGGCGACGGCACGCCGGCGGACGTGCAAGCCAACCCCGAGGTGATCGCGGCCTACCTGGGAGTCGCACACTGATGACCTTCTTCTTCGAAACCCTGCTCGGCGGCCTGCTCGCCGGCACCATGTACTCGCTGGTCGCCATCGGCTTCGTGCTGATCTACAAGGCCAGCGGCGTGTTCAATTTCGCCCAGGGCTCGATGCTGCTGTTTGCTGCTCTGACCTTCGTCAGCCTGCACGATCAGGGCGTGCCCTTTGCCCTGGCATTGCTGCTGACGGTGATCGTGATGATCGTCGGCGCGTTGCTCATCGAGCGCCTGGTGCTGCGCCCGCTGGTCAACCGTTCGCAGATCACCCTGTTCATGGCCACGCTCGGCCTGTCGTTCATTATCGAAGGCCTGGCCCAGGGTTTGATGGGCTCGCAAGTGCGCGCGCTGGACCTGGGCATCGACGACGTGCCGCTGTTTGTCGGGCCGCTGATGCTCAGCCAGTTCGACCTGATCGCCGCGACGGTGGCCGTGGTGCTGGTCACGGTGCTCGCGCTGCTGTTCAACAAGACCCGCATCGGCGTGTCGTTGCGCGCGGTGGCAGATGACACCACGGCGGCGCTGTCGATCGGCATCAACCTCAACCGTATCTGGCAGATCGTCTGGGCCGTGGCCGGCGTGGTCGGGCTGGTGGCGGGGTTGCTGTGGGGCGCGCGCCAGGGCGTGCAGTTCTCGCTGTCACTGGTGGTGCTCAAGGCCTTGCCGGTGTTGATTATCGGCGGCTTTACCTCGATTGGCGGGGCGATCGTCGGCGGGCTGATTGTCGGCGCGGCGGAGAACCTCGCCGAGGTGTATATCGGCCCGTTGATCGGCGGCGGCATCACGCCGTGGTTCGCTTATGTCTTGGCCCTGGCCTTCCTGTATATCCGTCCCGCCGGCCTGTTCGGCGAGCGCGCCATCGAGCGAGTCTGAAACCATGTCGACCCCTGTTGCTCAACTCACCGCGCCGCTCTTGCTGGTCCACCGGCGCGTGCCCTGGGGCCTGCTCGGCCTGTTGGCAGTGGCCTTTATCGGCGTGCCGCTGTGGGGCAATGACTATTGGCTCAACGCGATCCTGATCCCGTTCCTGGTGCTGTCCCTCGCCGGGTTGGGCCTGAACCTGCTTACCGGCTATACCGGGCAGACCTCCGTGGGCGCGGCCGGCTTCATGGCAGTCGGCGCCTTCGCCACCTATGGCTTCCTGCTGCGCCTGCCGGAGCTGGGCTTGCCGGTGGCGCTGCTCGGCGGCGGGATTATCAGCGCGTTGGTCGGGCTGCTGTTCGGCCTGCCGAGTTCGCGGATCAAGGGCTTCTACCTGATGGTCACCACCCTGGCCGCACAGTTTTTCCTGGAGTGGCTGTTCGTCAAATTCCCCTGGTTCTACAACTACGGCTCGTCCGGCACGATCTCGGCGCCGAAGCTGGCGTTGTTCGGGTACGACCTCAATACGCCGCTGGGCCGTTACCTGCTGACCCTGGTGACGGTGCTGCTGCTGACCTGGACCGCGATCAACCTGGTGCGCAGCCAGGTGGGGCGCAACTGGATGGCGATCCGCGACATGGACACCGCCGCCGCCGTGGTCGGCATCCCGGTGGTGCGCTACAAGCGCCTGGCGTTTGCGGTCAGCTCGTTCTACCTGGGGATCGCCGGCGCGCTGTGGGCCTTTGCCTACCTGGGCACGGCGAGTGCCAGCAGCTTCGATATCAACCGCTCGTTCCAGATCCTGTTCATCATCATTATCGGCGGCATGGGCAGCATCGCCGGCAACTTCGTCGGCGCGGCCTTCATCAGTTTGCTGCCGATCTTCCTCAGTCATGCCGGGCAAGCATTGTTCGGTGGGTCGGTGGATGCAGGGCAGTTGCAGAACCTGCAGAAAATCATCTTTGGCGTGTTGATCATCGTGTTCCTGATCAAGGAACCCGAGGGGCTGATTCGCCTGTTGCACAACCTGCGTGACCGTGTGCGGCAGTGGCCGCTGCGTTTCTAACATTCCCTCAAGAGAATTCCCATGCGTGCATCCTTGAAACGTTCCCTGGCCGGCGCCGCCTTCGCGCTGGCTGCCCTGGCCGGCGCTGTGCCCCCGGCGATGGCTTCGCCCGACCAGCAATTCATTCCCCTGGCGACCTACCGCGTGGGCGCCTATGCGTCCAGCGGCGTGCAGGTGTGGGCCGGGATGATCGACTACCTGCGCTATATCAACGAGGTCGAAGGCGGCATCAACGGTGTGAAGCTGGTGTGGCAGGAATGCGAGACCGAGTGGACGGCGGAGAAGGGCATCGAGTGCTACGAGCGCTTCAAGAATGGCCTGGATGGCGCGCCGGTCGCGGTGTACCAGCCCAACGGCGCTCCGGCGGCCTATGCCTTGAGCGAGCGCGCCGAGGTCGACAAGATCCCGCTGATCACCCTCGGTTACGGTCGCACCGAAGCCACTGACGGCACGGTGTTCCCTTATAACTTCCCGGTGATGCTGACCTTCTACAGCGAAGCCTCGACCCTGGTGAATTACATCGCCCAGCGCGAAGGTGGTTTCGACAAACTCAAGGGCAAGAAGATCGCCACGGTCTACCACGACTCGGCCTACGGTCGCGAAACGCTCGGCCCGCTGAAGTTGCTCGCAGAGAAATACGGCTTCGAAAATATCCAGATTCCGGTCGCCGATCCTGGCAACGAGCAGTCGGCGCAATGGCGCCAGGTGCGCCAGGCCAACCCGGACTGGGTATTCCTGCGCACCTGGGGCGTGTCCACCCCGGTGGCGGTGAAGACCGCCGCGCGTTTCGGCTTCCCGGTCGACCACATCATTGGCGATATCTGGGCCAGCTCCAGCGAAGACGTGCTGCCGGCCGGTGCCTCCGCCAAAGGCTACCTGGCGCTCACGCCGTACCCGGCCGGCGCGGATTTCGAGATCCACAAACGCCTCAAGCAATACATCCTCGATAAAGGCCACAGCGACCTCAAGGACCTGAAAAACTTCGGCAGCGTCTACTACAACTCCGGCCTGGTGAACGCCGCCGTAGCCGTGGAAGCGATCCGTACCGGCCAGGCCAAGTTCGGCAAGCGCCCACTCAATGGCGAAGAGGGCCGCTGGGGCCTGGAACACCTGAATATCGATGATGCGCGCCTCAAGGACATGGGCTACCTGGGCCTGATGCAGAACCTCAAGCTGTCATGCCGCGACCACGAAGGCGGCGGTTCGGCGCGGGTGCAGCAGTGGGACGGCGCCAACTGGACGCTGGTCAGCGAGTGGATCGCCGCCGACCGCGCGCTGTTGCGTCCGCTGATCGATGAGAAGTCGGCCGCGTTCGCCAAGGAAAAAGGCCTGACGCCGCGTACCTGCACCGGGGATGAATAAACCATGAGCCAGCCCGCCGCCGACGCCGCGCGCCCGTCACTGCTGACGGTCAACGACATTGAAGTGATCTACGACGGTGCGATCCTCGCGGTGGCCGGGGTGTCGCTGGAGGTGCCCAAGGGCGGCATCGTCGCCTTGCTCGGCGCGAACGGCGCCGGCAAGAGCACCACGCTCAAGGCGATCTCCGGGCTGGTGCGCGCCGAACGGGCCGAAGTCAGCCGGGGCACGATCGAGTACGCCGGCGCCGACCTGGCCGGTGTCGAGCCCGGCCAGCGCGTGCGCGATGGCATGGTGCATGTGCTGGAGGGCCGCCATGTGTTCGGCCAGCTCAGCGTCGAGGACAACCTGCGCAGCGGCGGTTTCGTGCGGCGCCCGAGCCGCAAGGACCTGGAGCGCGACCTGGAGCGCATCTACGCCTGGTTCCCTCGGCTCAAGACCAAACGCAACACCCGCGCCGGCCTCACCTCCGGCGGCGAGCAACAGATGGTCGCCATCGGCCGGGCGTTGATGACCCGTCCTACTTTGGTACTGCTCGACGAGCCGTCCATGGGTTTGGCGCCTATGATCGTGCAGGAAATCTTCGAGATCATCGCGCAGCTCAATCGCGAACAGCAGGTGAGCTTCCTGATCGCCGAGCAGAACATCAACGTCGCGCTCACCTATGCGTCCCATGGCTATGTGCTGGATACTGGGCGCGTGGCCTTGAGTGGCAGCGCCGCTGAACTGCTGGCGCGGGGCGATTTGCATGACATTTATCTGGGTAAACAGTAAGGGCCAACCTGCATGACTGAAACCATCCGCAACGCCGATGTCCTGATCATCGGCGGCGGCCTGAGCGGCACGATGCTCGCCGTGCAACTGCTGCGCCTGCCGGGCCAGCGCCGGATCCTGGTGATCGAGCCGCGCGCCGAACTCGGGCGTGGCGAGGCCTACAGCGCAGTCGAGCTGGGCCACACCCTGAACGGCAATGCGGCGCGCATGAGCGTCGACCCCGACAATGCCGACGACCTGACCGAGTGGCTCACCGATTACATCGGCGCCGGCGGATGGCCGGAGTCGGCCGAGCAGCCGGTGCCCGTCAGTGAACTGTTCCCGCCGCGCGGGCTTTTTGGCGTGTACGCACAGCAACGCCTGGCCGAGGCCAAGGCCTTGTCTGCGTCGACTGTCGAGCATGTGCGCGGGGAAGTGGTCGACCTGCAAGTGAGCGCCGATTCAACCCTGCTGACCCTCGATAACGGCCAGCAACTGCGCGGCGCCCGCGCGGTGCTGGCCACCGGCATGTTCCCGGCGGCGCGTACGCCGCAGACCGAGTCCAGCGGCTTGAATGCCGCTGCGGTCGACCCGTGGGATGTGCAGGCGATGACCCAGATCGACGCGCAGGCACCCGTGCTGATCATCGGCTCCGGGTTGACCATGGTCGATGCCGTGGTGTCGTTGGAGCAGGCCGGGCATCGCGGGCCGATCGAGATTTTTTCCCGCCACGGACTGTTGCCCCATGCGCGTCGCCAGCCGCCGAGCTGGGAGGATTTTCTCGCCGCCGACCACAGCCTGCGCAGCCCTCTGCAATTGCTGCGCGAGGTCCGTCGTCAATGCCGTCTCGCGCTGGCGCAGGGTATCGATTGGCAGGCGCCGCTGGACACGGTGCGTGCGCATATCGGGCGGTTGTGGAGCCAGGCCAGTGAGCGCGAGAAGCGCCAGTTCGTGCGGCATGTGCGGCCATGGTGGGAGAGCCATCACCACCGCTCACCGCCGTTGAGCGCGCAGTTGGTAGCGCGATTGCGGGAGGAAGGGCGGTTGCGCATTCGGGCGGCATCGTTCAAAGGGCTGGAGCCTGGCGGCGAGGGCGTGACGATCCGCCTGCGCGCGCGTGGCGAGCAGGTGATCCGCCAGGTGTCGGGGGCGGCGCTGATCAACTCCAGCGGCATCGAATACGACTGGCGCCGCGTGGCCCGGCCGTTGCCGCGGCAGCTGCTCGAACGCGGGTTGATCCAGCCCGGACCCTTGGCGCTGGGGATTGCGGCGGATGCGTCGGGGGCGGTGCTGGATGCCGAGGGCAATGTCAGCCAGCGCCTGTTCGCCATGGGCCCGCCGTTGCGCGGGATGTGGTGGGAGAGCACGGCAGTGACCGACGTGGCGATCCAGGCCAAGGCGCTGGCTGCCAAGCTCACACAGTTCTGATGTGGAAGCTGGCTTGCCTGATTCCTGTGCCTAGTTCAGTTCCCACACTGGTTGGTGACTTGCTTGATTCCTGTGCCTGGCGCAGCTTAAATGTGGGAGCGGGCTTGCCCGCGAAGGCGTAGTGTCAGTCAACCATGATGCAACTGATCCACCGCCTTCGCAGGCAAGCCAGCTCCCACACTTATTTGTGGCGGGACTGAATCCTGTGTCTGGCACAGCTCCCACACTGGTTTGTGGCTTGCCTGATTCCTGTGTCTGTCTCAGTTCCCACAGTTTTTGGCGGGGCTGGACTGAATCCTGTGCCTGGCGCAGCTCCACTGTGGGAGCGGGCTTGCTCGCGAAGGAGCAGTGTCAGTCAACCATGATGCAGCTGATCCACCGCATTCGCAGGCAAGCCAGCTCCCACACTGATTTGTGGCGGGACTGAATCCTGTGTCTGGCTCAGTTCCCACACTGGTTTGTGGCTGGCTTGATTCCTGTACCTGACACAGTTCCACTGTGGGAGCTGGCTTGCCTGCGATAGCGGTGGGTCAGTCAACCATGATGCAGCTGACCCACCGCCTTCGCAGGCAAGCCAGCTCCCACACTGATTTGTGGCGGGACTGAATCCTGTGCCTGGTTCAGCTCCCACACTGATTTGTGGCAGGCCTGATTCCTGTGTCTGGGCACAGTTCCACTGTGGGAGCGGGCTTGCTCGCGAAGGCGCAGTGTCAGCCAACCATGATGCAGCTGAGCCGCCGCCTTCGCAGGCAAGCCAGCTCCCACACTGATTTGTGGCGGGGCTGAATCCTGTGCCTGGCTCAGCTCCCACACTGGTTTGTGGCTTGCCTGATTCCTGTGTCTGGCTCAGTTCCCACACTGGTTTGTGGCAGGTCTGATTCTTGTGCCTGGCGCAGCTCCACTGTGGGAGCGGGCTTGCTCGCGAAGGCGCAGTGTCAGTCAACCATGATGCAGCTGATCCACCGCCTTCGCAGGCAAGCCAGCTCCCACACTGATTTGTGGCGGGACTGATTCCTGTGTCTGGCTCAGTTCCCACACTGGTTTATGGCAGGCCTGATTCCTGTGCCTGGCGCAGCTCCACTGTGGGAGCTGGCTTGCCTGCGATAGCGGCGGCTCAGTCACCCCTGTATCAGCAGATAACCGCAAGCCAGCCCCTCATATTTGAATGTTCATTTATCCCGGGATCTTCACATACCCAGGTTTCAGGCCAAACACCTCCACCCCCTGTGGGGTCGATTGCCCGGTGGTGACCTTGACGCGCTCCACCGGTTTATCCATTGCCGCTCGATACTCCACGGTCATGTCCGCCTGGAGCGCCTGGCTTGGAATCACCATCGCCTGTTCATTGTTGTACGTGACGATGGTCAAGCGCGCACTCATCCCCAGCCGCACTCGCTGCAACTGCTGCGGTGTCAGCTTGGGGATCGACAGGGTCACCGGAAACTGCGCGCTGCCCTGGCCGTCGCTGGAAATCGCCAGGCCGCTGACCACGCTCACCGAGCCGCTCAGCCGCTCCCCATCAAAGCCGTCGCCCATCACTTCCACCGCCTGGCCCTGATGGAGCTGGTTGATGTCCAGCTCCGAGACTTTGGCGACGATTTTCAGCCGTTCGATATTGGCCAGGCCAAACAGTACCTGCCCCTGGTTGACCCTGCTGCCGGCCTGCACCGGTGCGTTGTTGCCGCCGCCGCCCTGAGTGGCGTTGTTGCCGGGCGGCGGCACTACGATCCCGGAAAACGGTGCCTTGAGCTCCTTGCCTTCGAGCAGTGTGTGCAGGGCATCGTATTTCACCGTCGCGTTGGTCAGCTCCATGTCCGCGATCTGCCGGTATTCGCCTTTGCCCTGGTCCAGTGCCTGTTGCAGCTCACTGCGCGCTGAAGCGAGGTCAAGCTGTTGCTGCTGGGTCTGCTGCCTGAGGTCGTCCAGTTCGTTGCGCGGAATGATGCCGCGCTGGAACAGGTTTTCGCTTTCGGTCAGCTTGCGCTGGGTGTTGCCGGCGCTCATTTCGGCCGTGCGCAGGCTGCGCCGGGCGCGGCTGACGGTGGGGCCGCTGTCCCAGTCCTGCATCTCTTGCACGGTGCGCCGTGCCTTGAGCTGCGCGGAGAGGGCTTCGCGCAATTGCACTTCGAGGATCGCCGGGTCCATGCGCAGCAGCACCTGCCCGGCTTCGACCTGCTGGCCTTGCTCCACCAGGTTGGCCTGCACAGTGCCATCGAAGGGCGCAGTGAGGGTCAGGGTGGTGTCGGGTTCGATCTTGCCTACCAGACCGATCTGGTGCACCAGCGGGTCGGGCTTCACCGCCAACCATTGCTCGCCGACGGTGGCGGGGCCTCCAGTCGGGTTGCGCAGGGCCAGCCCCGCGCCGGCCAGCAGCACGATCAATACAACCAACAGGCCTTTGTGTTTAGTAGTCATTGAGGGCGATTTCCCAACTTTCCAGCGTCATGCCCAGGGTCAAGTCAAGCTGGGTCTGGGCGTTCAAATAAGCGATCAGCGCATTGAGTTGCGCGTTCTCGGCGTTGCGCAGGTCAGTCTCGAAGCTCAGCACCTGGAAGTTGGTGGAGCGTCCGGCGCTGAGTTTTTCGCGCTCGATCTCGATCTTGCGCCGCGACAATTCCACCGCGCGCTGGGATATCTGGTATTGCCGCCAGCGGGTGCCGAGGTCACGTACCACGTCGTTGACGTTGCGTTCCAGTTCCTGGCGCGCATCGGTGATGCGGATCTCCTGATCCTCCACATTCACCCGCGCACGCACTTCGGCCTGGCGCGTGCTGATGTCGCCGATGGGGATCTGCACCTGCACTCCAGCGTAGCTGTCCCAAGTGCGGTTGTTGGAGCGGCCGGCATCGTTGTCGTAGGCGTCGCGGACCTGATTGGCGCCGGCCACCAGGTCCACCTGCCAGCGCCCGGAGTCCTTGGCGATCACCAGGTTGAGGTCGGCCTGCTGGCTGCCGAGCAGGGCGGCGAGGTATTCCGGTTGCTGGTTCTGCGCCAGGTTGAAGGCCTGGCGCTTGTCGATCTGCAGGGGGCTGGCCTCCAGGGCTTCGGTGGCGCGAATCGGCGTGGACAGGTCCAGCGCCAGCAAGCGCAGCAGGGCCAGGCGGCTGGTGTCGAGCTGGTTCTGGGCTTCCTCGACACCGAGTTGCTGGGTGGCGATATCGGCTTCGGTCTGCACGATTTCGAACTCGGCCATGCGTCCGGCGCTGATCAACGCCTTGTTCACCTCCAGCAACGTGCCGGACCGCTTGAGGGCGTCCTGCACGATGCTCAGTTGCTCCTGGGCACGCAGCAATTCGCGGTAGGTGGCGATGATCTGGCTGATGGTCTGGGCCACGGTGGCCTTGAGGTTCAGGCGGTTGGCCTGTTCCGACAGGCGAGACAGGCGCAGCGGCGCGGTGGTGGCGTCCCAGCCGGCGCCGCGCATCAATGGCTGGATGATCGCCAGGTCGAGGCCGTCGCTGCGGTAGCGGCCGGCGCGGTCGGCGTTGTTCAGTTGCTGGGTCCAGGCCATGCTCAGGCGGGTGCCGTACTCGCCGAGCAGGCTGGTGGCCGGGGCGACGTTGGCATTGCGCGCGTTGTCGGCCGAGCCACGGTTGCTGCGGTAATAACTGTTGAGGGTGAGCTTGGGGTTGAACACATCCTCGGCCACGCGCAGATCGAACTTCTGCGCCACCCGTTGCAGATACGCACTGCGGATAGCCGGGTTGTTGCGCAGGCCCAGGTACACGGCGTCACCGAGGGTCATGTCGGTTGCCTGGGCCTTCAACGACACGCCCCGGTCGTAGCCGCTGCGGGTGGTGCTGGGTGCGGACGGCTTGATGACAATGTCGGCGGCCATGCCGTGCAGGCTGATCAAGGCGAGCAACCACAGCCATTTACTCATCGCGCAAGGCCTCCACCGGCTGCAGCCGCGAGGCCGAGACCGCCGGATAGATACCGAAGAACAAGCCCACCAGCAACGTGCTCCCCACGCCCAAGGGCAGCGCGGCGGTGGCCAGCGCAAATGTCCAGCCCGACATCCACGCGTACAGCCAGGCGCAGGTCATGCCCAACACCGCGCCGCACAAGGCCCCCACTGCCGTGAGTGTCACGGCCTCGAGCAGGAACAGGTTGCGGATATCGCGCTGGCGTGCACCCAGGGCCATGCGAATGCCGATTTCGCGGCGGCGTTCCGAGACGTTCATCAGCATCACGTTCATCACCCCCACGCCGCCGCCCACCAGGGAGATCGCCCCCAGTGCCAGCAGCAGGTAGGCGAACGTACGGCTTTGGCGGGTCATGCCATCGATCATTTGCTGGGGCACCGTGATTGCGACTTCATGATTGGGCGTTTGCGTTTGCAAGGCCGCGGCCGCCTGCTTAGCAATAAGGTCCATGTTCTGTTCGGGGGCGGCGCGGATGATCACATTGCCAATTTGCGGGGTTGCGTAGATGCGGCGCATGCCCTCGGCGGGGAGAAACAGTGATTCGTTGGCCTGTACCGGCATCAGCATTGCGCGGGGCTGGGATTGCAGGATGCCGACCAGCAGAAACAGGTAGTCGTTGATGCGCACGCGATCACCCAATTTCAGCGGATCGCCCGGTGTACTCAACGCCTGGAACAGCTGGTCACCGATCACGGCGTAGGTCTCATTGGCGTCGAAGCTCGTCAGGAACCGTCCCTCGCGCACCACCAGTCGCATCGCGTCCTTGATATCGTCGGTGCTACCGACGAAGTTGGCATTGACGGTACGTCCATGGAACAGCAGGGGGCCGCTGAACAGCGTCAATGCGCCGATATGTTCGATCCCTGGTGCCGCCTGGCGCACTGCCTCCAGATCCAGGCGGGCGCGCATCGGCGCAGTATTGCTGCCCTTGGTGGCAAACTGGGCGACCAGCGTGTCGGTGCCCATGTCCTTGAAAATCATCGCGGCATCCACCGCCGCGTTGTGGCCGATATTGATCAACGCCACCACCGAAGAGCTGCCGATCACGATGCCGAGCAGGGCCAGGATCGAGCGTTTACCCAGGGTGCGCAGGCTCACCAAGGCTTCATGCAGCAGTTGGCCGAGACTCTGCTCGACCCGCAGGCTGCTCTGTGCCTGCCCCCTCATAGGCGACCGGCCTCTTGCACCACGCCATTGCGTACCAGGATCTTGCGTTCCAGGCGCTCGGCGATGTGAGGGTCGTGGGTGACGATGATCAGCGTCACCTGCTGCTCGCGGTTCAACTCCAGGAGCAGGTCCATGATGTCCTGTGCGGTGGTGCTGTCGAGGTTGCCGGTGGGCTCGTCGGCGAGGATCACCGAAGGGTTGCCCACCAGCGCGCGGGCAATCGCCACGCGTTGGCGCTGGCCGCCGGAGAGGTCGGCAGGGCGGTGATGGGCGCGTTCGGCCAGGCCGACCTGTTCAAGCATGCGCAGGGCCTGCTCCACCGATTCGTGACGCGACACACCGCGGTAGCTCAGGGGCAGGGCGACATTGTCGAGGGCACTCAGGCGGGGCAGCAGGTTGAAGCTCTGGAACACAAAACCGATCTGCTGGTTGCGGATCGCCGCCAACTGATCGGGGCTGGCGCTGAAAATATCGTGACCGGCAAAGTGGTATTTGCCGCAATTGGGCAGGTCGAGCAGGCCAAGGATATTCAGCAGGGTACTTTTACCGGACCCGGAAGCGCCGAGAATGCCGCAACTGTCGCCGCTGGCGATCGTCAGGCACACATCATTGAGAATGGACAGGTGTTGACCGGCCAGCTGATAGCTTTTGCCGATGCCTTGCAGGGAAATCAAGCCTGGGTGCGCGGGGGTATCTGTCATCATGACTACGCCTTCAGTCTCGACGCGGCCGCACTGCCCCCGGTAAATCCTTGTAACAAGTTCGGGAGCTGCCTGGAACGCATCACGGACTGGTTTTATTTCTTGTTTTTAAAATATTGTTTGAATACTAACCGTGTTCTACGCGCTTCGCCAGCCATGGATATAGAGCGGTTTTACCCTTTGAAATGATTTCCCCGACAGGCGAGCAGGCTCGGCAAAAACCCTTCAACTACCCTCAACGAGCCCGCCGGCAAAGGCTTTCAATCATATGGCGCAGTGTCACTACTTGCTTTCGATCAGCGGCCCCGGTATAAAAAATCAAATTATTTTTTAAAACAATATTTCCCACGTGGAACTTGTATGGTCGCGAAGAAACTCAGCGCTCCAAATGTAACCAAGACTCGACTGCTGGATGCGACAGAGGCTCTCTTCATCAAATACGGCTACGACGCCGTGCTGCTGCGGCAGATCACCGAGCGTGCCCAGGTGAACCTGGCCGCGGTGAATTATCACTTCGGGGACAAGGATTCCCTGATGAAAACCCTGCTGATGCAGCGCCTCGAGCCGCTCAACGAGCAGCGCCTGGAACTGCTGGCGCGCTGCGAAGCCGAATCCGACGGGCCGCTGGACTGCGACACGTTGCTCGGGGTGCTGTTTGCGCCGGCCATGGGCCTGGAGCGCAGTGACCCGGCGAGTGCCAGCGGGGAAGGGCGCTCGTTCATCCGGTTCCTGGGGCGGGTCTACAGCGACACGTCGCCGTTTATCCAGGAATATCTCAAGGTCCATTACCAGCCGGTATTCCAGCGCTTTTTCGAAGCCTTTGCCCTGGCGCTGCCGGACCTGCCGCGCAATGAGCTGGGCGTGCGCCTGCAATTTGCGCTCAAGGCCATTTCCGGGGTCATGGCCGGCACCGAATTGCGCCTGCTGATGAACTCCATGAGCCTGGGACGCCCGGCCACTGACGCCGAAGTCATGGCCAAGCTGATCACCCTGGTGTCCGCGGCGATTCGCGTGCCCCAGCAAAGTCCGGAAGCCGAAAACGCCTTGGCCAAGGTGCTGGATACCCAGCGTGCCATTCGCGAGCAAGCGGCAGCCCCGGCCGCCAAGGCTACGCGCTGATAGTCCTGTAGATGCCGGTTTGCCGGCGAAAAACTCAAAGCGATAACGTTCAATTTCAAACTGAACGCGGCGCCTGGGTTTTTCGCCGGGGAGTCGATCCTGGCAAAAAACGCGCAAAAAAAAGCCCGCTGGGGCGGCGGGCTTGATGTGCAACGTTTGTAACGGATGAGGCTTTACCCTACGTCTTGGGATGTGAATAAAACGTGAAAAATATGTAAGAAAAAGTGTGAAGGTTTGAAGTTTTGTCCAGTGAGGCTTTTCTGATTTTTCCATGAGCGATTTGCCGTCCGTCGCTACTGTCAATTCTGACAGGTAGACGCTCACTCCCTGCGGGTGTCTGATTTTCCTTGCCTCATGCGCGCCTATTTCCGCGCGCATCCCCTCCAGCAAGGAGTCCGTTCCATGTCCAATCTACCCGTTGATCCCGCCGCCGATTCCCGCGGTGATGAAGCCCCACCGCTGCTGCTGTCACAGGACATGGTGGTCTACAACACCCCCAACCCAACGGCCAACAGCCCCCGGCGGATCGAAGACCTCGACCCGCCTTTTTCCGCCTACCCCCATATCCCACTGCACGCCACCCTTTACCCGGAAAACGCCGTGTACGGCCTGGCCATCCGCCATGTCACCCCGTATGCCTACTTCGTGTTTGAAAAGTGGACCGGGTGGAGCCTTTCCGACTTTTACGGCCTTTACCTGGATGATCTGCTTAACGCAGTAGCGGCCGATATTACTCTTGAGGACGAGCCGAGGTACGGCCTGTTCGTGCCCAGAGAGCATGTTCCTGAAGGCGAGATACCGATGTACGGCCGGGTATTGCGCGCCGGCACCTTTCAGGAGAGCACCTCGCCGTTGCAAACCATCCTGATCAAGACCACTCGCCCCGGCGGCACTGATACTGACCCGGGCAGTGAGTGGCATACCGGCCTGGTGATGACCGTCGAGGGCTTGCCGGAAGGGTCGACGATTGACCGGTTGATTGCCGAGGGCGGCGTCTGGTGCCTGATCGAACCGTATGAACATATCCGCCAGAACGACCGTATCGAACTGTCCTGGGACGGCATCTTCGTCATACACATTGTCAGCCCTGCAGAGGCGGCTGGCAGCGGACCGATCCGGGTGTTCGTCAGCAAAGACATCATCCTCCAGGGCGGCCAACTGGGGCCCCTGACCTTGCGCTTTCGGGTGCAGGACGTGGTGGAGAACATGTCCGGGGAAAAATACGCATATTCCAAGCGTTACATCCTGATGAGCGAACTGGACCCCAGCCTGCTTGGCTCGCCGATTTTCCTGGTCGATGGCGAGGAGTCCAGCCAGATCGACTTCGATACCCAAAGCGACTCGACCTTTGAAGTGGTGGTGCTCACAACCCGACAATTTCCGACGCCGAACCCACGGCATCAGGTTTTCGTCAGCCTGTTCGCCACCTTTGCCGATGGCTCAACGGATGTCTTCCCGCTGCCGGCGGTGACGGACAACAACCTGGGCTTTACCACGGTGTTCGTAGGGCGCGAAATTATCGAACAATTGGTCGGCGGCTCGTTCCGCGTGTCGTTCCTCTGGCAAACCGCCAGTGGCGAATCCCTGGGCCAGTCTGGCAGCATCACCGTCACCGTGATCGGCACACCAGTGTCAATGCCGGGAGTGACGATCAACCCAATCGAACTGGGCTTGATTGACCCTGAGGATGACATCACCGTCACCGTGCCTTTCTACGAACCGCATGACCCCGACTGGCTGGAAACCCTGTACATCGAGCACCGCATACCCGGCGGCGGTGGTACCCCCTATTTAGATTCCCAACTGGCGGGCACCCAGGGTGGCAGCCGTTATGTCAGCAAGGAGGACCTGCAACAGTTCAACGGCCTGGGCCTGATTTATTTCTACTACGTGGTGACCGACGGTGTCACCACGCGCAAATCGGCAGAGGTGGGTGCCCAAGTGGGCGAACGTGTTGTCGACATGCCGCAGCCGCAGCTTCAGGGCACCGAAGGCAACAATATCAACCCCGATCGCATTCCCGGCCCGACCGTGCTGCTGACCTTGCCCTACCTCGATGCCCGAGACGGCGACGTGTACCACTGGATTTGCGTCGGTTCAGCCCTGGGCGGCTCGGCCAATGGCACCATTCATGTCAATGCGGCGACCCAGGGCCGGCCACTGACATTCCCGGTCAGCCGCACCATCCTCGACTTCAACCTCAACGGCAGCCTGCGCATCAGCTACAGCCTGGAACGCGTCGGACCACCCCGGCAGGTATTGCGCTCGGAAGTGCTGAACCTCACCGTTGGCGTGGGTGTGGAGTTGGACCGTCCGGAAGTCGCCGAAGCCCAGCGCTTCCCGGATCGTCTCGACCCGTTGGCAGCTTTGTCGGGCGCCCACGTAATCGTGAAATTTCGGCAGATGCACGCGACCGATCGGATTTTTATCGACTGGCTCAGCCCCGATGGCAACGGCAGCTACGCCACAGAAGTGCAGGGCAACCCCGCCACCAACGAGGTGAGCGTTCCGATTCCAAGCGAGTTTATCGCCAAAGGTATTCGCCAGGACGGCAATCACATCAGCGTGCAGTACCACTTCTTCAGGGGGACCTTTCTTTACGAGTCGGATGTACTGGATCTGGAACTGCTGCCGCTGACCGGGCTGCCTACGCCGACCATCGACGGAGTGGGCGACAGCATGGTGTTGCAACTGTCGCAAATCAACGATGCCGCCCGCACGCGTGTTTCCGTGTGGAACTTCATCGCGGCCAACCAGCGTATGTGGATGACCTACGAGGGCACTTATGCTGATGACACGCCGTTTATCGAGAACACCTACACGGCCAATCTGGTCACCACCATTGGTGAGACGAATGGTATTTCCCCGCCTGCGCCGGTAGACAAACTGCGCCGGCTCAAGGATGGCTCGCGACTGACCGTCCGCTTCTGGGTGACCTTGTCCGAAAGTTTGAGCAAGGACCAGGCGGTATTGTTTGGAGTACGCGAGCATATTGTGCAGGCGATTCCTTCGACATTGCCGGCGCCGGCCTTCGCCAACCGTATCGGCGCTAACCTGAGCATTTATCCGCTGGACTACGAAAATACCGCCTCGGTGACGGTCGCCTATGGGGGGATGAATGGCTCGCACCGAATTCAACCCCACTGGATCTACCCTGACGGCACCATGGCCAGCATCGCCGCGAAGGACGGCCTGGACGGCGGTCGCGTTGACTTTGCCATCAGCCAGAAGATCCTCGCCGACAGTGTGGGCAAGATCATCGAGTTGCGTTATATCGCCACCATCAATGGCGAAGCGGTGGACTCCTTTGTTCAGACACTGACCGTGCAGGGGCTTAACGCGTCGGACCTTACACGACCGCTGATCAACAACATTAACAGTGGCGGCATACTTGATCTCAGCACCTTTACCGGCAACCCCACCGCATCTGTCGCCAAGTGGCGCTTGAGTGTGGCCGGCCAGCGCGTCTGGTTGAGGTGCAGCAGTGCTGGTTCAGCTGATTTGCTCGTGCTCAATGGCGTCGCGATTACGGCACCGGAAGCGCAGAACGGGCTGGCGAACAAGGCAGTCCTGCGCAGTTGGCTCGCGGCATTGCCGAACAATCAACAGATCACCGTCTCCTGCAGAGTGACCTTTGACGGCAGCGCTGTCGAGGCCAACGCCCAACTGTTCCAGCAGTCCATCTACACAGTGCGTGCAGGGCTTGGGGACTTGCCCCTGCCCGTACTGATTCAAGCGGCCGGCAGTGGCGCCTCGGTGACCCTGGCTCCGTTGAGCGCCTTGAATGGCGGTACGGTGCGGGTGTCCTACCCCGACATGCAGGGGACCGACCGTATCAAAGTCTTCATGGTGGGTAACGGTGCTGCGGGCTCTCCCGACATTGCAGCCAAGGACGGCAGCACAAGTGGCTCCGTTGACTTCACGATTCCCTCCGGCGCCATCGCGGCCAATATCGGCAGCAGTAACCGGACGTTCACCCTCAGGTACGAGGTAACGCGTAGCGGCGCGACCAAACCATCTAATACCGTAGTCGTGACGGTCACACCGATTTCTGCGGCGAACTTGCCACGCGCAATCATTAATAACATCGCTACGGGTGGAAGATTGGATCTGAACACATTTACCGGCAACGCGCTGGCGGCGGTGGCGAAATGGCATTTCAGTGCAACGGGGCAACGGGTGTGGATTATTTGTAGCAGTGCTGGGGTGGCCGACTTGTATGTGCTCAACGGCGTTGCCATATCGGCAACCGAAGCGGCGAACGGGTTGACTGGCAAGGCTGTGCTGCGCACGTGGTTGGAGTCCGTACCCAATAACCAGCAGATCCAGGTGAAGTGTCAAGTAACGCTCAATGGCAGTCAGCTGCCTGGAGATGCTGTCACCTTTCCGACGACGACTTATACCTTGGTACAACGAACCAAGTTGTCGATTACTTGGGATTTTAATGACAACACCTTCCAAGGCTGGGTACCGCAGGGCAGTTATGCCAACGGGAACCTCAGTGTGGGTTCTGGTTACGTGTCCTCGTACACAGATCGTTGGATAGGTTACGCAGGTCCGGTGATGACGCGCGCTATTCAAGTTGAGGCAAATCGCTCTTATGATCTGGGTTTTTCAGTGACTGCTATTAGCAATACCGGCATCGTTGGGACCATACTGCAACTAACATTGAATGGTTCTGCTATTGGCGCCGCCGTAGATACCCAGAATCAGATAGTCTGGAGAACAGGCAGCGGATTCTTTACTGCAACAACCACGGGTACAGTAATTCTCGGTATCTATAATCATGTGGATGATGAGCGAGGCAATGATTTTGCAGTTGATAATATTTGGATAAGAGAAAGATAGATAATCAAGCCTGCAGACTGTTCGTGAAATAGCTATTGTTGACGCTCGGTATCATGGCCGACTCATACCTGAGTCGGCCTTTTTTAATCGCCTTAAATCCCCCACCGCTTCGCGCTTTTCGCCAGCCGCCCCCGCATCGCATCCACGTTCGCCGCCAACTGCACCGTCAACAACCGATACCCATCCAGCGCACTGTACACCGGCGCATCCAGCGCAGGTTCGTTGCCGGTGATGTGGCTCGGCCGTTCCAGCCGTTCCGTCACCCCCGACTTCAACGCCCGCGCCATTCCCACCAGTTGCACCCGGATCTGCCGGTGCTCGGCTTTCAACATGACCTGCATGCGCGCCATCGCCTGTTCATCGCGTGGGTCGGGCCGAGTGTTGCCGAGGATCTCCAGGGTGCTGATGCACATGCGCAGGTGGCGCTGGATCGCGTCCAGCTCGGTCATGGAGATGCGCACTTCCTTGGACACCGACGGCATCAGCGAGCGCAACTGCAGCATCGCCGCGTTGAGGCGGTTGAGCAGTTTCAGGTGTTCATCGTCAGTCACCGACTGGCCATTGATGATGCGGCTATAGATCGCGGCGCAGTCGCGCAGGGCGCTGGCCAGGTTGTAGCGCCATGAGTACACGGCATACAGCGGCAGGGCGAACGAGAAGGCCAGGGCCAGCATGATACCGATCAGGATATCGACCGTGCGCCACAAACCGTCCGAGATCGGGTTGTCGCCATGCCCCGCGACGATAAACACAGTGATCGCCGACAGCAGCGCGATGTACCCGCCCTTGCCGATGGCGTGGTAGGAAAAGAACCCGCACACCACTGACATCAACAGGTAGGTGAGCAACGGCAGGCCGAAGTAGGCCTGTTGCACCACCAGCAGCAAGCCGACACTGGCGCCGATCAAGGTGCCGTAGGCGCGCTCCACGGCTTTCTTGCCGATATTGCCGTGGTGCTGCAGGCCGCCGATCACGATCAACATGGTCACCGAGGCCCACTCACCGTGGGGCAGGTTGATGCCGGTGGTGAGCAGGATCGTTGCCAGCAGGCCGATGGACACGCGCACGGCGTGGATCAGCTTGGCATGCCGATAGCGGCGGTAGGGGTCGAGCAGGGGGCGCAGCAGGCGCCGGGCAAACAGGGGCAGGTTCATCGGTATTGAAGGGGCCTCAAAAAGTCAGGGTTAACTCGAGCCAATGTGGGCGCTGGCTTGCCTGCGATAGCATCCACCCGGTGTGTCTGCAGCACCGAGGTGTTTGCATCGCAGGCCAAGCGCCTACAGAAGTCTGCTGTCAGAAAATGTAGTCGGTGGTCAGGAAGCTTGAGTCACGGTTGCGCAGGATGTCGCTGACCAGCGCCTTGTTGCTTTCCTGGAATTTGGTGGCCACCAGGGTGCGGATCGAGAACACGCGCAGCGCGTCATGTACCGACAGCGTGCCCTCGGCCGAGTTCTTGCGCCCATTGAACGGGAAGGTGTCCGGCCCGCGCTGGCATTGGGCGTTGATATTGATACGGCCGACCTGGTTGGCGAACGCGTCGACCAGGCGCCCGACTTCCACGGCATTGGTGCCGAAGAGGCTCAGTTGCTGGCCGAAGTCCGAGTCGAGGACGTACTCGATCACGCTGTCCAGGTCGCGGTAAGGCACGATCGGCACCACCGGGCCGAACTGTTCCTCGTGGTACACGCGCATCTGCGGGTTCACCGGGTACAGCACGGCCGGGTAGAAGAATGTGCCGCGCGAGGTGCCGCCATTGGTATTCACCACCTGGCCCCCGTGCTGGGTCGCATCCGCCACCAGCGCGTTGAGGTAGTCGACCTTGCCGGCTTCCGGCAGCGGTGTCAGGGCGACGCCGTCTTCCCACGGCATGCCCGGTTTCAGGGTGGCCAGCTTGGCGTTGAATTTCTCGATAAAACGCTCGACCACGTCCTCGTGCACAAACAGGATCTTCAGCGCGGTGCAGCGTTGGCCGTTGAACGACAGCGAGCCGGTGACCGCTTCGCTGACCGCATTGTCGAGGTCCACTTCGGGCAGCACGATGCCGGGGTTTTTCGCATCCAGGCCCAGTGCGGCACGCAAGCGGTGCGGCTTGGGGTGCAGCTTCTTCAAGTCGCTGGCGGCCTTGTTGGTGCCGATGAACGCAAAGATATCGATCTTGCCGCTGGCCATCAGCGCACTCACGGTTTCACGGCCGCTGCCGTAGATCACGTTGATCACCCCGGCCGGGAAGCTGTCGCGGAACGCTTCCAGCAGCGGCCGGATCAGCAGCACGCCGAGCTTGGCCGGCTTGAACACCACGGTGTTGCCCATGATCAGCGCCGGGATCAGCGTGGTGAACGTCTCGTTCAACGGGTAGTTGTAAGGCCCCATGCACAGCGCCACGCCCAGCGGCACGCGGCGGATCTGCCCGAGCGTGTCCTGTTCCAGCTCGAAGCGGCTGCTGCGCCGGTCGAGTTCCTTGAGCGCATTGATGGTGTCGGTGATGTAGTCGCAGGTGCGGTCGAACTCTTTCTGCGAGTCCTTGAGGTTCTTGCCGATCTCCCACATCAGCAGCTTGACCACCGCATCCCGCTGTTCGCGCATGCGCCGCAAAAACGCTTCGACGTGCTGGATACGGTCGGCCACGCGCATCGTCGGCCATTCACCCTGGCCCCGGTCGTAGGCGCGCACGGCGGCGTCGAGGGCGAGGAGGGCGGTGTCGGCGTCGAGCAGCGGCGTGCTGCCGATATGCACCCGCTCGTCCCCCAGCTGTACCGGGCTGAGCACCTGGGCCAATGGGCCGTTCCATACCTGCAACTGGCCATCTACCAGGTAATCACGCTGTTCAATGGGCGCCGCCAGGCGAAACTGTTCGGGAATGTCCGCGGCGGAGGCGGGAAACAGCTGGGCGAGCAGGTTGCTGGTGGTCATGTCACTACCCCTGGAATAGTTGCAAAACATGACTAGAGAGTCACCCATCCAAGGTCCGTATGGCAAGGGCCAGACGCGTTACAACAGCCCGCCGGCTGGCTGCGCCGGGCGAAAGCATCCCGTGCAGTGCAGGTCACGCCCAAGGGGTGGGCACAGTTGAAGGCGCAGTTGGGCCTCGATCCGCGCTGCCTGGAAAACCTCGAGCACAAGCCCGCGCTGGCCGCGCGCGTTGGGGTAAACTGCGCGGCTTTTCAGAAGGAGTTCACATGAGTCAGTACCAGCCGGGCATTCTTGCCGCACCGGTGCCTTTGCAGGCGCGCCACCTGTTTTTTGCCGTGGATACCCTGGCAGCCGTGCCCGCTGCGCTTGACGCGCTGGTGCAACTGGCCGATTCGGCGGCAGTGGTCGGGTTGGGTGAACCGCTGGTAAACGCGCTGGGCGCGCGCATTGACGGCTTGCGTGCATTCCCGGCGGTCAGTGGTCCGGGGGCGCACAACCCGTCGACCCAGCAGGCGTTGTGGGTGTGGTTGCACGGCGTGGATCGCGGTGAGTTGCTGTTGCGTAGCCGTGCGCTGGAGAAGGCCCTGGCGCCGGCGTTTCGCCTGGAGCAATCGACGGAGGGGTTCCGCTTCAAGACCGGTTTTGACCTCACCGACTACGAGGACGGTACCGAAAACCCACACGACGACGCCGCCGTTGACGCCGCCCTGACCGACAGCGGCGCCAGCTTTGCCGCGATCCAGCAATGGCAGCACGATCTTGATGGGTTTGCCGCGTTGCCCGCCCAGGAGCGCGACCACATCATCGGCCGTCGCCATGGCGACAACGAAGAGTTGGAGGACGCCCCCGAATCCGCCCACACCAAGCGCACTGCCCAGGAGAGCTTCACCCCGGAAGCATTCGTGGTGCGCCGCTCGATGCCATGGGCCGAGAACGGCCAGGCGGGGTTGATGTTCCTCGCGTTCGGCCATTCCTTCGATGCGTTTGAAGCGCAACTGCGCCGCATGAGCGGGTTGGAGGATGGCATTGTCGACGGGTTGTATCGCATCAGCACGCCGTTGACCGGCGGCTATTACTGGTGCCCGCCGGTCAAGGACGGGCACCTGGACCTGAGTGCGATGGCGGTTACCGCGCCGCTCTGAAAAGGCGCTGCCGGCGGGTTTGACCCTGCGCACTCGCCAGGCCCGTTCACACCTTGAGTGTGCCGGGCCTTGCCTCTGCAGGCCGTCCGTCCAGCAAATTCCCCCTCTGCGCAAACGCCGGGCTCAGCCCCGCACCACGGCAATGACTGCTGCCGTGTATCCCACTGTATCCCTGGACCTTGCTGATACACCGGCATGACGTTCTGGCGTGTTCGCGACACAGAGCGGATACACGCCTGGCTTTAACTCTGTCCACCAGCCGGCGCCGGCGGTCACGTACCGCCACTCGCGCCCTGGTCACACTCAGTCAAGCCAGGAGATACACCGATGAAGCGTTCCTACGCAGCCCTCGCGGCCACCCTTGCGCTGTCCCTCAGCGCCTTTGCGGCGGNGGCCCACGCCGATGAACCCAAGCCCCAGGAAAAATGCTTCGGCGTGTCCCTGGCCGGGGCCAACGACTGCGCCGCCGGCAAAGGCACCTCGTGCGCCGGCACCGCCACCGCCGACTACCAGGGCAACGCCTGGGTACTGGTGGACAAAGGCACCTGCACCCAGATCAAGACGCCCAAAGGCTACGGCAGCCTGACGGAGCAGCCGTGATCCAGCGCCTGCTGCCACCGGCACTGCTGTTGCTGGTCGCGCGGCTGGGGATCGCGGCGGTGTTCTTCCTGTCGGGACGCACCAAGGTCACAGGCTTTCTTGAACTCAAGCCTTCGACCTACACGCTGTTTCGCTCGGAATACGCCTTGCCGTTGATCCCGCCGGAGTGGGCCGCCCACCTGGCGACCTACGCCGAGCACCTGTTCCCGCTGCTGCTGGTACTGGGCCTGCTGACCCGTCCGGCCGCCGCCGCGCTGCTGGGCATGACCCTGGTGATCGAGGTCTTCGTGTACCCCGACGCCTGGCCGGTGCACCTGACCTGGGCGGGCCTGTTGCTGCCGCTGCTGGCGTATGGCGGTGGGGCCTGGTCGTTGGACCGCGTGATCCGGGCTAAACGTTGCAACCCTTAATGGAGACATCCTGATGCGTATGCTTTCTTCCCTGGCCATTGCCATGGCCATGACTGTTCCGCTGTTGGCCCAGGCGGCCGACGCACCTCAACCCGGCACCGGCAAGAGCGTGGTGATCGTGCCCGGCTCGTTCGTCGACGGCTCTGGCTGGCGCGTGGTCCACGACATCCTGATTCACAAGGGCTACAAGGTCACCGTGGTGCACCAGGGCCACGAAAACCTCGCCGCCGATGTGGCCGAAGCCCGTGAAGTGCTGGAGCAGCAGGTCGGCCCGGTGGTGCTGGTGGGCCACAGTTCCGGTGGCGCGGTGATCTCGATTGCCGGCGACCGCGACAAGGTCAAGTCGCTGGTGTACGTCGCGGCCCTGCAGCCGGAAGTCGGCGAAAACATGGCCCAGTTGATCGGCTCGATGCCGGCGCCGAGCGATGACATCAAGCCGAGCCGCGACGGTCACCTGTTCTTTGATCGCGCCCGGTTCAATGCCGACTTTGCCGCCGACCTGACCACCAACCGCACCGATTTCATGGCCGCCTCGCAGGTTCCGGCGACCACGGCGTTGTTCGGCGGCACCGTGTGGGCCGCGGCCTGGCACAAGAAGCCGAGCTACGCGGTGGTCTCCACCGAAGACCGCGCCCTGAGCCCGGACCTGCAGCGCTGGATGTACCAGCGTGCCGGCTCCAAGGTCACGGAAATCAAGGCCAGCCATTCGGTGTACATCTCCCAGCCCGAAGCCGTGGCGAAGGTCATCGAAGACGCGGCTGCGGTCATCAAATAACCCACACCCCCAAAAGGAAAACACCATGAACACTGCACTCAAATCCCGCTTGAGCCTTGCTGCCGCCGCCGCCCTGATCGCCATGGCGTCTGCTTCATTCGCCACGGCCGCCAGCGCCGCCGACCAGCAGGAAAAACCCGGCCGCTGCTACGGCGTCAACACCTGCAAGGGCACCAGCCTGTGCGCCACCGCCAAGAACGACTGCAAGGGCCTCAACAGTTGCAAGGGCGAAGGCGTGATCGTCAAGACCCCTTCCGAATGCCTCAAGGCCGGCGGCACCCTGACTGAGCCGAAGTAACGCCCCTGGGTGGCGAGTCAGCTCCCTCGCCACCGTTTTTGATGGAGAAGCGATCATGTCGAATTCGACCGCGCACTTTGCAGGCTACGGCCTGGGGCTGCGCAAGGAGCACTACTGCGACTTCCTGGAAACCTCGGTGCCGGTGGATTTCGTCGAAGTGATCTCCGAAAATTTTATGGTCGCGGGCGGCCAGCCACGGCATATCCTGCGCCAGGTCCGCGAGCGGCACCCGGTGGCGCTGCACGGTGTATCGATGTCGATTGGCAGTGCCGAAGGGCTCGACCCGGACTACCTGCGGCGCCTCAAGGCGCTGGTGGACGAGATTGACCCGCTGTTCGTCTCCGACCACCTGAGCTGGTCGCGCAGCGGCGCCTTCAACGCCCACGACTTGTTGCCCGTGCCCTACACCGACGAAGCACTCGACCGCGTGTGCGCGAATATCCACCAGGCCCAGGAGGCGCTGGGCCGCACCCTGTTGTTTGAAAACCCCTCCAGCTACCTGGCCTTCGAGGGCGCATCCATGAGTGAGTGGGCTTTTATCACCGCCATGGCCCAGCGCACCGGTTGTGAGCTGCTGCTGGACGTCAACAATGTGTATGTCAGTGCCAGCAACCATGGCTTTGATGCACGGGATTTTCTCGACGGGATCCCCGCCGAGCGCGTGCGCCAGATTCACCTGGCCGGCCACAGCCAGGGCGCCGAGTTATTGATCGACAGCCATGACAGCCCGGTGTGCAGCGGGGTCTGGGACCTGTACGCGGAGGCCATCGCACGGGTCGGGCCGGTGGCGACCATGGTCGAGCGCGACGATCACCTCCCGCCTCTCGCCGAGCTGCTGCATGAGTTGTCGATGGCGCGTGCGGTGGGGGCGCGGCGATGAACCTGGCCGAATTCCAGCAGACCTTTCGCCACTGGCTGGTCAGTGCGGCGGATGACGCTGCGTGCGCGCTGGGCAGTCACCGCGCGGGGCTGGCGGTGTACCAGAACAACTATCGCGCGCAATTGGTCGCGTGCCTGGAGCAGGCGTTTCCCCACCTGCGCCGTTGGCTCGGTGACGAGACCTTCCTGGCCGCCAGCATTACCCATATCGACCGAAATCCGCCGCACGCCTGGACCCTGGATGCCTATCCCGAGGGGTTTTACCCGACGTTGCTGGAGGTGTTCCCCCACAACCCGGACGTGCATGAGCTGGCCTGGATCGAATCGGCCCTCAACCAGGCCTTTGTCGCCGCCGATGCCCAGCCTTTGGCACTGGAGGCGCTGGCCACGCTGGAGTGGGACACGGCGGTACTGCGCCTCGCGCCGTCCCTGCGTTGCCACGCCCTGACCACCAATGCCGATGCCATCTGGTCGGCGCTGTGGCAGGCGCAGCCCGCACCGCCGGCGCAGATGCTGGAGGCCGCGGGCGGCGTGCTGGTGTGGCGGCGCCAGTTCACCTCGCGTTTGCGCCAGGTGGATGCGTTGGAGTTTCAAGCGCTGGCGCAGCTTCAGGGCGACGGCAGTTTTGCCGGGTTGTGCGAATGGCTGGTGGCGCGGCTGGGCGAAGAAGCCGGCGTGGCGCGGGCCGGTGAATACCTGGCCGGATGGCTGGGCAGTGAATTGATCGTGGAGGTGAGTGATGGTTGATCGGCGTGGTTTTTTACTGTTGGCCGGCGTGACCGTGTCGATGCCGACGTTGGCGCTGCAACAGGTCAGCACCGATGAATTCGAGCTGCGTTATGAAGCCGCAGGGCCGGAGGAGGGCCACGCGATCCTGTTGTTGGCGGCGGATGTCGGCGCGTTCGCCGAAATGACAGCGCCGTTGGCGGCCCAGGGCTTTCGCGTGATCGTGCCGTCCCTGCGCAGCGCCGACGAGGCGGTGCTGGGCCAGGACGTGCTGGAACTGATGAACGCCCTGCACATCCCCGAGGCGCTGCTGGCCGGCGTGGAACTGGGCGCGCGGGTGGCGGCCCGGACGGCCAGCCTGAAGCCGAGTCGGTGTGTGGGGATGGTCACGCTCAACACCTCGGCACAGGCCGGCTTCGCCGAAGCGGTGGCATTGATGGCGAACACCGCGCACTGGCGAACATGAAAATTTCGACAGCCAGGCAATCACTCACTGAAAAAATCCCGATCTGCCCGTAATCTAGACACCTTTGCCACCTGTGCGGATTGTTCATGTCTTCTGTTGCCGATGGGCTGCCCCTCAACAAACGCCTGCCGGCCGTGATCGCGATCTCCCTGGGGATCGGCATGGCCACCCTGGACACGGCCATCGTCAACACCGCACTGCCGACCCTGGCCGAAGGGATCGGCACCGATTCCGCCTCGGTGATCTGGGTGGTCAACGCCTATCAACTGGCGATTATCGCCACGGTGCTGCCGTTCGCGTCCCTGAGTGATGTGCTGGGGCATCGCCGCGTGTACCTCGGCGGGTTGCTGGTGTTTATCCTCTCGTCGCTGTTTTGCGGGCTGGCCGGTTCGCTGGTCACGCTGACCGCTGCGCGAGTGGTGCAAGGGTTGGGGGCGGCGGCGATCATGAGCGTGAATACCGCGCTGCTGCGGCATATCTACCCGTCGAAAATGCTCGGGCGTGGCCTCGGCTATAACTCGCTGGTCGTCGGGCTGGCGTTTACCCTGGGGCCGACCGCAGCGTCGGCCATCCTCTCGGTGGCGACCTGGCACTGGCTGTACCTGATCAACGTGCCTTTGGGGCTGCTGGCCTTGGCGTTGGGATTGCGCTCATTGCCGACCCTGCCGATGACCGGGCACGCCTTCGACCGGTGGGCGGCGGTGCTGTGTGCCGGGCTGTTTGCCCTGTTGGTGCTGGGCCTGGGCACGGCGGTGCATGGCGCCCAGGGCGCGCTGACCCTGGGCCTGATCGCCGTGGCGCTGGTGTGCGGTGCGTTGCTGCTGCGTCGCCAGGCCGGGCACCCGGCGCCGATGCTGGCCCTGGACCTGTTCAAGCGGCCGGTGTTTGCCTTGTCGTCCCTGACGGCAATCTGTGCCTTCAGTGCCCAGGGCCTGGCGTTTGTGTCACTGCCGTTCCTGTTGCAGGCGGTGCTGGGGCATAGCCAGGTAGAAACCGGTTTCCTGATGACGCCGTGGCCGGCGGTGGTTGCGGTGATGGCGCTGGTGGCCGGACGCCTGGCGGACCGCGTGTCGCTGGGCGCGTTGTGCGGCATCGGCCTGCTGATGCTGAGTGTGGGCATGGCCGCACTGGCGAGCCTGGGCAGCGGCGCCTCGGCGTTCGATATCGGTTGGCGCATGGCGTTGTGCGGTGCCGGTTTCGGTTTCTTCCAGTCGCCCAACCTCAAGGCGTTGATGACCAGCGCGCCATTGGCTCGCAGCGGCGGTGCCAGCGGTATCGTGGCGATTTCACGCTTGCTCGGGCAGACGCTGGGGGCGTCGTTGGTGGCCTTGTGTTTCCACCTGTTTATCGGTAGCGGCCCGCAGTATGCGTTGTGGCTGGGTTGTGTATTCGCGCTGGTGGGCGCCGTGGCCAGTGGCTTGCGTTTGCTGCCCTACGGGAAAAAGCCGTTGTAAAAGCCGCGGTGGGAAGGCTACCGTGGCGACCTGAATATTTCGGGATGTTTCAGATTTATGTCCAGCCTGGCCCTCCGTACCGCTGATACCCAGTCCCGCCGCGCCGCGCTGACCCTCGCCTTATGCCTGCCCAGTGACGTGCTGCTCTACCTGTTGCTGCCCATGGAGTCCCAGGCCTTCGGCATCACCCTGGCGCAGGCCGGGGTGCTGCTGGCAGCCAACCGCCTGGTGCGGATTTTCGGTTACCGCCATGTGTTGAATTTCTACGCGCGCAACGGCGACCGGCTGACCTGCATGATCGCTGCCGGGGCCGCCACGCTGTGCGCGCTGGGCAATTCGGTATTGTCGGGCTTTGCGGCGCTGCTCGGGCTGCGGTTGGTCTGGGGCTTGTGTTTTGCCGCGTTGAACCTCTCGACCCAAGTGTTGGCGACCGCGGAACCGGCCGGTGCCGCGCGCCGGGCAGGGCGGTCGCGGGCGTTGATCGCCCTTGGACCGATGCTGGCGTTGCCATTGGGGGGCTGGCTGACATTGTGGGCCGGGCCGCGTCCGATTTTTCTGATTCTGGCCGGGTGCTGCCTGGTGGGCTTGTGGATGGCGCGCGGCCTGCCTACTGTCGGACATAATTTGCACAGCACCCCGGGGCGGCGTTTCAAGTGGCCCGACAGTGTGGCGCTGTGGTCGTTTATCGAAGGGGTGGCACTCGACGGGCTGTTTATCTTTGGCCTGTCGATCCAGGCGCAGAAGCTGCTCGGCGGCGATGCGGTGTTGATCGCCGGTGGCTTGATGGCGCTGCGTTATGTCTCCGAAATGCTCCTGAGCCCCCTCGGCGGCCATGCGGCCCAGCGCTTTGGTGCGACGTCGATGCTGTTGCTGTTTTCGTTCCTGAGTGCCCTGGCCCTCACCGCGTTCGGCAGCTATTGGGTGATTGTCGGCGCAGCGGCGGTGCTGGTGCTGCGTGCGCTGCAACTGCCGTTGGTGACCACCCTGGTGGCCGAGCGCAACCCCGGTTCGATGCGCGTGTCGGCCCTGGCCTCCAATGCGGTGTGGCGTGATATCGGCGCGGGCCTGGGGCCGTTGCTGGCGGGCCTGCTGCTGCCGATCGCCTCGGCACCGTGGGTGTTCGGCGTGGCCGGCGCGGCGATTGCCGTGAGCGCGGTGTTCTGCTGGCGCGCGAGGATTTCCAACTGACAAGCTGAGGTTGTGTGTGTCCCGACAAGAACCCTTGATACAGGTGCTGGACGCTGCCTATCGCCACTGGACCGGCCAGGGACTGCCGGCGCCCGCTCACCTGGATCCGCAACAACGCCTGGACTGGCTGCACACCCAGGCGCCCTACAGTCTGTTGGCCCATGATGGCGCAGCGGACCCGTGTTTTACCTACGTGAATGAATGCGCCTTGCAGTGCTTCAAATACCCGCGCGAGCGCTTCATCGGCATGCCGTCGCGGTTCAGTGCCTCGGAACTGGACCGCGCCGCGCGCCAGGCGCTGCTGGAACAGGTCAGCGCCCATGGCATCGCCGAGGGCTACAGCAGTTGGCGGGTGGACGCGCATAACCAGCCCTTCATGATTTATGCCGGGGTGGTGTGGACCTTGCTCGATGCGGCGGACCGGCCCTGCGGCCAGGCGGCGCTGTTCTGGCCGGATCGGCAACGTATCGGCGTATTGGCTTAAGCGCTTTTAAGACGTTCCAGCCAGGCGGGATCGAGGCGGGTTTGCTCGGGGTCGATCCCCAGAGCCTGCATTTTCGTAGCGTGCGCCTGGATCTCCCCGGCCAGTTGCGCCTGTGCGCTGGAGTTGGCGTCCAACGCGTGCATCTGCGTCAGCCCCAGGTGGTAGAAGCGCAGCAGCTTGATCGCCGTCGGGTCATCGGCCTGCACGCGCGCGGTGACGGTGTGCATCACATTGGTCACGCTCATCAGGCTGCGCTTGAGCTGCCAGCCATACACCGCCGCCGCCAGCCACGGCTGGTTCCAGAACAGCCCGCGCACCAGGGCGACGGTAACCAGCACCCCGGCAAAGACGCCGCCGACATTGAAACGCACGTTGTCACCGCCGGGCTCGCCGAACAGCATCACCGCCAGGCTCGACAGCAGCATCGCCAAGGCCAGGAACAGCACCGCCACGATCAGCGTGCTGCGGCGGGTCTGTTGGCGGTAGGTGACGGGGTCGCAGGGTTTGAGTTCGAACATCCGGGTCATTTCTCCACTTAGGGCTGGCATCTTCGCATGCTTTGCGCAATCAAGTTGAACGATGGTTCCCAGGGCTTTCTCTAAACCTGGGTACACCACAACCCCCGTGAGGTGAACCATCATGCCCGACTACAAGCAGCCGCCACCCGGTACCCCCGACCCCGATCGCACACCCGGTGAAGAAGAGCGCGACAACGATGCGTTGCGCCCCAACGACCCGAAAGAGCGTGACGAACACGATGATGTCGAGCGCGTCGAGGAAGACCTCGAAAACCTCCACGACCAGGCTCGCCCGCTGTAACAGGAGACGGTAATGAACAAACGCCCAGATGGCCCGGCTTCCAACGAACAGGCGCGTGACAAGGATGAGTTGGGCTTCGACCCGGACTCGCCGGACGTGTCCGACCCGCAGGTCGACCCCATCGGTGCGGCAATCGCGCCGTTGGATCAGAAGGATAAGGATGAGGCAAAAAAAAAGCCGCCCTACGATCCGTTGGGCGACTTGAAGAAGTAAACGAGCCCCGCCATTGAGCGGGGCTTTTGTTTACTTGGGTGGTGTCCAGGTCACTTCGGTAATCCCGTATTTTTCTGCCCAGGGACGCGTGGTTTTCTTCACCTGCTCGTGACCCACGCGGCCGATTCGGCTGACGTGCGCAATGTCGGCATCAACGGCCGCCCAGTGCCAGGCCTCGGCGTTGTTCATCACTTCGGCGCGCACTACAAAGGACTTCGGTTGACCGTGCAGCTGATAGTGGATGGTGTAGATTTTTGCGGTACTCATGTTGCCTCCCTGTCTTGTTATAGATGGATATGGGAGTGTTCAAAAAGGTTCATTCAAAATGACAATCCGCACGTCGGCACGGCATAGTGACGCACCCGCCCCGTGCCCAAGGACCGTGCCATGCCCCGACTGATTCATAGCCAGCTATACCTGCAACGCCTGGGCTACGACACCGTGCCACCGCCGACCTTGCAGACACTGCAGGAGTTGCAGCTGCGCCACGTCTGCACCTTCGCTTTTGAAAGCCTGTCGACCCTGCTGCGCCTGCCGGTGCCGATCGACCTGCCCAGCGTCGAGCAAAAAGTGCTGTTCGATGGGCGGGGCGGCTATTGCTATGAACTCAACCAGATGTTCCTCGCGTTGTTGCAGGAGCTGGGTTTCGATGCGCGCGGCATCACCGGCCGCGTGGTCATGGGCGGGCCGCCGGATGCGCACACCGCGCGCACCCACCGCCTGAGCCTGGTGACCCTGGACGGCGTGCGCTACATCACCGATGTCGGTTTCGGCGGCATGGTGCCCAGCAGCCCGTTGCAACTGGACAGCGAGGCGGTGCAGGCCACCGCCCACGAACCCTATCGGCTGAGCTGCGACGGGCAGGGCAGTTACACCTTGTGGGCGCAGGTGGGCGGGGAGTGGCGTGGGTTGTATGTGTTCGACCTGCAAGTGCAGGCGGCCATCGACTACGAAATCGGCAACTGGTACGTCTCCACGCACCCGCAATCGCCGTTTGTGGGCCAACTGAAAGTCGCGCGCCTCGCTGCGGGCAAACGCCATACCCTGAACAACGCCCACTACGCGGTGCATTACCTGGATCGTCCAAGTGACAAGCGCACGCTTGAGAGCGCGGATGAGCTGTCGACGTTGCTCAGCGAGACCTTTGGTATTCGTCTGCCGCAGGAGGCTGTGTTGCGTCCGGCGCTTGATGGCTTAATAGTGGCAGCTGCGTAAGAGTATTGATCTAGAGCCTGCGCTGAACCGTTTTACCTCCAAAACCGGGCAAATTAATTCGAACCTTTGGCGCAAGCGGGGGTTCGAACCGGTTCCTGAATAATTTGCTCACCAGACAAGGAGATGTAAAACGATGTCCAAGCTATTCGGAAAATTCCTCAAGAACACCTCGGTACTGGCACTGGTTGCCGCGCCTGCCGTGGTGTTTGCGGCCCCGTCCACCGACCCGATTTCGACCTTCGGGATCCAGGGCAGCTACAACGACTTCAAACTCGAAGGCGGCAGCGAAAGCGACAAGGACCACATGCCCGAAGCGGGCCTGTTCTACACCTTCGGCAACAAGCTGACCGGTGAGTCCGGGTTTATCTACCAGGCCGGTATCGAGGCCAAATACGGCGAAAAGAGTGACAACAAACTCAAGGAAGGCCAGGCCGACCTGGACCTCGGCTGGCGTGCCGCGCTGGATGCGCGCAACTTCGTCGACGTGATCGTGGGCGGTGGCTACAGCTGGACCCGCTACGAGCCGGACACCAACGACTACGACGTCAAGCTCACCAACAAATCGCCGTTCGCCAAGGCCGCGCTGGGTTACAACCACCAGTTCGATGACATGACCCTGCGTGTCGAAGCCGGTGCGCGCCGCACCCTCGACGGGCGCGCCAAGCTCAAGGTGGATGACGTCGGCAGCGACACCGTCGACCTCAAGGACCGCACCAACCCCTACGCCGAGGTCAGCCTGCTGATGAACCAGAAGGGCGACCTGCCAGTGATGGCTGGCCTGTACTACACCCGCACCGAGTACAAGCTCGACGAAGACTCGGCAGTGGCCGACAACACCAAGCTCAAGCGTGATGAATACGGCTTCAAGGTCGGTATCGCGTTCTAAGCCCCACGGTCGGATGCGGGGAGGCCAACGCCCCGCATCTGGCTGTCCGGTAATGCCCCCCTTTGTGTCCCGCAAAACCCTCAACGCCGCGCCGCCGCTGCCTTAGTGTGGACTCGCTTTCCACCGTATAAGAAGAGAGGCTGGCCATGCGTTGCATCGCCTTGTTATTGGCCGTCTCCGGCCTGCTTGCCGCCTGTGACGACACCCCCAGACATCCCCCCGCACGTGCCACGGCAGCGATTGCCATGCCCGTCGACCCGGCACTGGCCCAGGTCTACGACAGCAGTTGCAAGCTGTGCCACGCCAACCCGGCGTCCGGCGCGCCGCTGAGCGGCGACAAGGCCGCATGGAGCCCACGTGTGGCCCAGGGCGTGGACACACTGCTGGACCACAGCATCAACGGCTACAACGGCATGCCGCCGATGGGCCTGTGCATGCAGTGTTCTGAACAGCAGTTTGTGGCGCTGATCAGCTTTATGGCCGGTGTTCAACTCCAACAAGAATAAAAGGGGTGGTGGATGACGCTTTCACGGCGGCAACTCTTGCAAGGCTCGGCGCTGGCCGGGGCGTTCCTGGCACTGGCGAGTAACCCGACACTCGCCCAGTTGGCGCGGGCGCCGCGCCTGATTCCGTGGCGCAACTGGTCGGGGGCGCAGACCTGCCTGCCCCTGGCGCGGCTGGCCCCCAAGGACCTGGACGAACTGGTGCAGGTGATTCGCCAGGCCCCGGGGCAGATCCGCCCGGTGGGCTCGGCGCATTCCTTCAGTGCGCTGGTGCCCACCGACGGCACGTTGCTGTCGTTGAGTTATTTCAACGGGCTGCTGGACCACGACCCGTCCACGTTGCAGGCCACCTTTGCCGCCGGCACGCCGATGTCGCGCATGGGCCCGGCGCTCAAGGCCGTGGGCCAGGCGCTGCCGAACATGGCGGACATCGACTACCAGACCCTGGCCGGCGCGATTTCCACCTCGACCCATGGCACCGGCGTCGGCTTTACCTCGTATTCCGGCTGCGTCACCGGGCTGCAACTGGTGACCGCCCAGGGCGAGGTCCTGGACTGCGACGCCCAGCGCCATGCCGAGGTGTTCAACGCCGCCCGGGTCTCCCTTGGTACATTGGGCGTGGCCACCCGGATCCGCTCGCAGAACCGCGCGCCTTACCGCCTGCGCGAACGCCAATGGATCGCCAGGACCGAAGAGCTGCTGGAAGACGTCGAGAAGAACACCCGCGAGAACCAGCACTGGGAAATGCTCGTGGTGACCCATTCCGACTACGCGCTGTCCATCGCCCTCAACGAAACCGGTGATGCGCCGACGCCGCCTATCGACCCGGCCGAGGCGGGCGGCAACGAATTCGTGTTGATCATCGAAAAGCTCGACAAGTACGCCAGCGACTTTCCGGACACGCGTCGCACCTTGCTCAACAGCCTGCGTTTTTTCGCCAGTTTCGAGGACCGGGTGGCCGAGTCGTTCGAGGTCTACGCCAATGTGCGCAACGTGCGTTTCAACGAGATGGAATATTCGGTGCCCGCCGAACACGGCCCGGCGTGCCTGCGCGAGATCCTCAAGCTGATCAACGACAAGGACCTGCGCACCTGGTTTCCCATCGAGTACCGCTACGTCAAGGCGGATGACATTCCCTTGAGCATGTTCGAGGGCCGCGACAGTTGCTCGATCTCCGTGCACCAACATTACGCCATGGACCACCACAACTTTTTCGCCGCCGTGGAGCCGATCTTCTGGAAATACGCCGGGCGCCCGCACTGGGGCAAGTTGCACACCCTCAATGCCCGCACGCTGCAGCCGCTTTACCCGCGCTGGGATGAATTCACCCGCGTGCGCCGCGAGCTGGACCCGAGCGGCAAATTCCTCAATGCGCACCTGCAATCGATCCTGGGAGTGCCCCGATGAACCGCCGACATTTTGTGCTGGGCACCGCGTCTTTAGTCGCGGCGGGTGCCTGGCTGCTGCGTCCGAGTGATCGCGGCGCGCCGTACAGCGAATACTTTCGCAACCTCAATAATGAGTTGAAGGCCCATGGCCCGATGCGGCCGGTGATGCTGATCGACCTCGACCGCCTGGATCACAATATCGACGTGGTCATGCAATCGGTGCAGCGCGGCGGCAAGCAGCTGCGGCTGGTGGAGAAGTCACTGCCGTCGCCGGGGCTGCTGGCGTATATCGCCAAGCGTACTGGCACTCAGCGGTTGATGTCGTTTCACCAGCCGTTTCTGAATCACGATGCGCAGGTATTTCCCGACGCCGATATTCTGATGGGCAAGCCGTTGCCGGTGCGCTCGGCCGAGCTGTTTTATCAAACGCATAAAGGGCCGTTCGACCCCTCGCGGCAGTTGCAGTGGCTGCTGGATACGCCTGAGCGATTGCAGCAGTACCTGACGCTGGCCCAGGGCCTGGGCACGCGTCTGCGGGTGAATATCGAACTGGATGTGGGACTGCACCGCGGCGGTATCCGTGACAACGCGGTGCTGGGGCAGATGCTCACGCTGATCGGCGCGCACCCGCAGCACTTGGTGTTTGCGGGTTTCATGGGTTATGACCCGTTCGTGGGCATGGGGGTGCCGGGTATCCTCGGCTCGCCCCAGGCGTTGTTCGAGCAGGTGATGCAACGCTACAACGGGGCGGTGGATTTTACTCGCCAGCAGTTCCCCGGGTTATGGCGCGACGGGTTGACGCTGAACACGGCGGGCAGTCCGAGTTATCGCATTCATGAGCAGGAGCGCTTGAGTACCGAGGTGTCGGTGGGCACGGCGTTGCTCAAGCCTACGCATTACGATTTGCCATCGCTGAGTGAGCATGTGCCGGCGGCGTTTATTGCCACGCCGGTGTTGAAAAGCACGGGCCCGGTGGAGATTCCGGCGCTGGAGGGGGCGTCGCGGTTGTTTTCGTGGTGGGACCCGAACCAGCGGGAGACGTTGTTTATTTATGGCGGGAATTGGATGGCGGAGTTTGAATCGCCCCAGGGGTTGCAGAGCAACGAGGTGTTTGGGCGTAGCTCTAACCAGGAGATGGTCAATGGCTCGCCTGCGGTGGGCTTGAGGGTGGAGGACCAGGTGTTTTTGCGGCCGACCCAGAGTGAGTTTGTGTTGTTGCAGTTTGGGGATTTGCTGGCGGTTCGGGGGGGGAGGGTTGTTGATGCCTGGGCTGTTTATGGCTGACGGTTGGGGGGAGGGTGGCGTACATATCCATTGCTGCGGTAATGGCGAGTTATGGTTCCGCCCTTACGGCGGGTCACTTTTGGAAAAGCCCCAAAAGTAACCAAAAGGGCTCTTGCCCCAACACTCGGCACCTCGCCTAGGCTCGGTGTGCCCGTAATCCGACATTGATTTGGG
>NZ_MAUE01000007.1 GCF_001702265.1 Pseudomonas aylmerensis | reverse complement strand
TGAACTGGTCAAGTAATCTTGGACACCGATTAAGGTTTCACGCCACCAGCTTCTCCCTGGCGACTGGTGACCGATAGTCGTTGTAGCTATGCGGCCTGGTGATGTTGTAGCGCGATACATAGCGCTGCACATCCGCTCGGGCCTCATGTTCCGACCCGTAGCCTGCTTCTGGCACCCACTCTGATTTCAAACTTCCAAAGAAACGCTCCATCGGAGCGTTATCCCAGCATTCGCCTTTACGGCTCATGCTTTGTCGGAGTCCATGTTCCAGCAGTTCATTTCTGAATTTATGGCTGGTGTACTGGCAACCTTGGTCGGAGTGAAACAGTACGTCTTTTGGGCGACCGCGCAGTTCAATCGCCATGCGCAGGGCTTCGCAGGTCAGCGTGGCATCAGAGATCATCGAAAACGACCAGCCCACAATCCGGCGAGCGAACAAGTCCAGAACCGCCGCAAAATACAGCCAACGCTTGCCGACTTTGATGTACGTCACGTCCCCACACCACACCTGATTGACCGTCGCAACATCAAACTTGCGTTTGAGCACATGCGGTGCCACCAAAGCCTCCACGCCAGGTGACTTGTACTTATGGCGCCGGCGTTGACGGCTGACAATGCCTGCTTCTCGCATCAAGCTGCGAGCCATGAACCGCCCGACATCATGCCCGCCGGCTTGCAGCTGTTTAGCCAAGGTACGAGCGCCCGCAGACTCTCTCGACGCCCTGTGGTGCTTGACCAGCATAGCCTTGAGTTTCTCTCGCTTAGGGCTCACCTTGCCTTGGCGCTGACGCCATGCGTAAAAGCTACTGCGGTTTATTCCGAACACACGACAGCAATCGTTAACGCCGTACTGCTCGCCCAGCTCACAGATCAACGAGAGTGATCTTTGGCGTCCAAAAGCAGGAGAGCACTGGCCTTTTTTAGGATTTCGATATCCCGGTCTCTTTGCCTGAGCAAGGCTTTAAGTTCCTGGATCTCTCGCTGATCCGCGGTAATCGCCTTGGCTCCCACCGGAGTCGAGCCCAAGCGTTCCTTGCGAACTTGATCGACCCAGCGGCGCAAGGCCGTAGGGCCAATATCCAAGCTGGCACAGACCTCGGGAACCGACTGCCCCTCGTCCAGCACCATGCTGGCAGCCTTGAGTTTGAACTCACATGAATAAGATTTACGCATATCCAAACACCTCAGATTTGGACGCCATCATAGCGCCCGATTGAGGTGTCCAAAATCATTAGGCCAGTTCAGCTTGCCGGCGAAAAACGCGTGTGCGCCGCGTACATTCTGATGTTTCCGCGTCATCGTTAACGACCATCGCAGGCAAGCCAGCTCCCACACGTATCCGCTTTTGATCTAACCACTCAGGTCGGCTTTAAGGCCGCCGTGCTTTTGCTTTTGCTTTTGCTTTTGATCTTGATCTAGGCGCCCCATCAAACACGCTGGCCGGAATTCGATATTGATTTGGGGGGTAAACCGGCAGGGATGCCGGTTTAGCCGCCCCGCGCCATGGATGGCGCGTGGCGGCGGCCCCCCAAATCAATGTCGGATTACGGGCACACCGAGCGTGAGCGAGGTGCCGAGTGTTGGGGCAAGAGCCCTTTTGGTTACTTTTGGGGCTCTTTTCCAAAAGTGACCCGCTGTAAGAGCGGAACCAAT
>NZ_MAUE01000006.1 GCF_001702265.1 Pseudomonas aylmerensis | reverse complement strand
GTGTATGTGCCGCTGGATATCGAATACCCCCGCGACCGCCTGCTGTACATGATGCAGGACAGCCGCGCGCAACTGCTGCTCACCGACAGCCGAGCGTTGCAGCAACTGCCGATCCCGGCAGGATTGACCAGCCTGGCGATTGATCGCACTGAGGAGTGGGCGGGGTTCAGCGACACGGCACCCGATGTGAAGCTGGACGGCGACAACCTCGCCTACGTGATCTACACCTCCGGCTCCACCGGCATGCCCAAGGGCGTGGCGGTGTCCCACGGCCCGTTGGTGGCGCACATCATCGCCACCGGCGAGCGTTATGAAACCTCGCCGGCCGATTGCGAATTGCACTTCATGTCGTTCGCCTTCGACGGCTCCCACGAAGGCTGGATGCACCCGTTGATCAACGGCGCGAGCGTGCTGATCCGCGATGACAGCCTGTGGCTGCCCGAGTACACCTACGAACAGATGCACCGTCACAACGTGACCATGGCCGTGTTCCCGCCGGTGTACCTGCAACAGCTGGCCGAACATGCCGAGCGCGACGGTAATCCTCCGAAAGTCCGTGTGTACTGCTTCGGCGGTGACGCCGTGGCGCAGGCGAGCTATGACCTAGCCTGGCGCGCACTCAAGCCGACCTACCTGTTCAACGGCTACGGCCCGACGGAAACGGTGGTTACGCCACTGCTGTGGAAAGCACGCAAGGGTGACCCGTGCGGCGCGGTCTATGCACCGATTGGCACGCTGTTGGGCAATCGCAGCGGCTATGTGCTCGACGCGCAGCTCAACCTGCAGCCGGTCGGTGTCGCCGGCGAGCTGTACCTGGGCGGCGAGGGCGTGGCGCGCGGTTACCTGGAGCGTCCGGCACTTACCGCCGAGCGCTTCGTGCCGGACCCCTTCGGCAAACCGGGTAGCCGCGTGTACCGCAGCGGTGACCTGACCCGTGGGCGCCCGGATGGCGTGGTGGACTACCTCGGTCGCGTCGACCATCAGGTGAAAATCCGTGGCTTCCGCATCGAACTGGGCGAGATCGAAGCGCGCCTGCGTGAGCAGGACAACGTCGGCGAAACCGTGGTGGTGGCCCAGGAAGGCCCGACCGGCAAACAGCTGGTGGCCTATGTGGTGCCGGCCGACGCCAACCTGGCCGATCAGGCCGAGTTCCGCGACAGCCTGCGCCGCGCCCTGAAAACCCGCCTGCCGGACTACATGGTGCCGACGCACTTCATGTTCCTCGCGCAGATGCCGCTGACCCCCAACGGCAAGCTCGACCGCAAGGGGTTGCCCGAGCCGGATGCAAGCCTGCTGCAACAGGCCTATGTGGCCCCCGAAAGCGAGCTGGAACAACAGATCGCCGCGATCTGGGCCGAGGTGCTGCGCCTGCCGCAAGTGGGCCTGAACGACAACTTCTTTGAAGTCGGCGGTCATTCCTTGCTGGCGATCCAGATCACCTCGCGGGTGCAGGCCGAACTGGGCCTGGAAGTGCCACTGGTGGAAGTGTTCCAGACCGAAACGCTGCGTGCCTACGTACAGGCCGCCGCCACCTTCCGCGCCGGCAGTGCGGAAGATTTTGATGACCTTCGTGACTTTTTGAGCGAACTAGAGGCGATTTGACCCATGCTTTCCAACCCTAATATCGATCTGGTTTCGCGCTTTCTTCGCCTGCCTCTGGAACAGCGCCAGCAGTTTTACCAGCGCCTGCAAAGCCGTGGCATGAGTTTCGCCCAACTGCCGATTGCCTCGATCCGCGAGGACGGCCAGAAGCTGCCATTGTCCTACGCCCAGGAGCGCCAGTGGTTTCTCTGGCAACTGGACCCGGACAGCGCCGCCTATCACGTGCCCGGCGCCCTGCGCCTGAGTGGCCAGTTGGACAAGGCCGCTCTGCAACGCAGCTTCGACACGCTGGTGGCGCGCCATGAAAGCCTGCGCACGCGCCTGCACCTGGACGCCGAGGAGCGTGCCCAGGAGGTGCTGGCCCACGCCGTGATCGAGATCGCTGAAAGCGCAGTCGACGAGACCCAGCTCACGTCCCGCGTCGAAGCGGAAATCGCCCGGCCTTTCGATTTACAGCAAGGTCCATTGTTGCGGGTCAGCTTGCTCGCCGTGAGCGAAGACGAGCACGTGCTGGTGCTGGTGCAGCACCATATCGTCTCCGATGGCTGGTCGATGGGCGTGATGGTGCAGGAGTTGATGCAGCTCTACGCCGCCTACAGCCAGGGCCAGGACTGTGTGCTGGCGCCGCTGCCGATCCAGTATGCCGACTACGCGCTGTGGCAGCGCCGCTGGATGGAGGCCGGGGAGAAGGCCCGTCAATTGGACTACTGGCGCGAACTGCTCAGCGGCGCGCAGCCGGTGCTGGAGCTACCGTTCGACCAGCCGCGCCCGGCGCAACAGAGCTTTCGCGGCGCGCGCCAGGACATCGTGCTCGAACCGGCCCTGGTTGCAGGCTTGAAAGCCCTGGCCCAACGTGAAGGCGTGACGATGTTCATGTTGCTGCTGGCGTCGTTCCAGGCCTTCCTGTACCGCTACAGCGGGCAATCGGACATCCGTGTCGGCGTGCCGATTGCCAACCGCAACCGTGTCGAGACCGAGTCGCTGATCGGCTTTTTCGTCAACACCCAGGTGCTCAAGGCCGACGTCGACGGCGCCATGCCCTTTACCGCACTGCTGCAGCACACCAAGCGCCGCGCGCTGGAGGCCCAGGCTCATCAGGACTTGCCCTTCGAGCAATTGGTGGAGGCGCTGCAACCGGAACGCAGCCTGAGCCACAACCCGCTGTTCCAGGTGATGTTCAACCACCAGGCCCACTCACACACAGCAGAACAGCAATTTCCTGGCCTGCGCGTGGCCCACCTGGAATGGGACAGCCACAGCGCCCAGTTCGACCTGAGCCTGGACACCCAGGAGAGCGGCGACGCGATCTGGGCCTCCCTGACTTACGCCACCGACCTGTTCGGCGCCGCCACCGTGGCACGCATGGCCGAGCACTGGCTGAGCCTGCTGCGTGCCGCCGTGGCGAACAGCGCGTTGCCCGTGCAGGACCTGGCGACCCTCAGCGCCAACGAGCGCGAGCAGATGCTTGACCAGTGGAACGCCACCGCGCGCGATTATCCGCAAGGGCAGTGGGTGCATCAGCTGATCGAGGCGCAGGTGCTGGCGCAGCCGGACGCACCGGCAGTGCGCTTCAACCACCTGTCCCTGAGCTATGCCGAACTGAATCGTCGTGCCAACCGCCTGGCCCATCGCCTGATCGAAGCCGGTGTCGGCCCTGACGTGCTGGTCGGCCTGGCGGTGGAGCGCTCCATTGAAATGGTGGTTGGCCTGCTCGCGGTGCTCAAGGCCGGTGGGGCCTATGTGCCGCTGGACCCGGAGTATCCGCGTGAGCGCCTGGCCTACATGCTCGATGACAGCGGGGTGAAACTGCTGCTGACCCAGGCGCATCTGCGTGAGCAGTTGCCGATTCCCCAAGGTCTGGAAACGCTGGTGCTGGGCGAGTCCGACTTTGAGGACTACAGCGACACCAACCCAGGCATCGCGCTGGACGGCGAAAACCTCGCCTACGTGATCTACACCTCGGGTTCCACCGGCCAGCCCAAAGGTGCCGGCAACCGTCATTCGGCATTGCTCAACCGCCTGCAATGGATGCAGGAGGCCTATGGCCTGGAGGCCAGCGACAGCGTGCTGCAAAAGACCCCGTTCAGCTTCGACGTTTCGGTGTGGGAGTTCTTCTGGCCGCTGATGACCGGCTCGCGTCTGGTGGTTGCCGCGCCGGGGGATCATCGCGATCCGGCCCGGCTGGTCAGCCTGATCAATGCCGAGCGCATTACCACGCTGCACTTTGTGCCGTCGATGCTGCAGGCATTCCTGCAGGAACCGGCGGTGTCGAGTTGCCAAAGCCTGCAGCGCATTGTGTGCAGCGGCGAAGCGTTACCGGTGGATGCGCAGCAGCAAGTCTTCGCCAAACTGCCCCAGGCCGGGCTCTACAACCTGTATGGCCCGACCGAAGCAGCTATCGACGTGACCCACTGGACCTGCATCGATGAAGAGCGCGATGCGGTGCCGATAGGCCGTCCGATTGCCAACCTTGGGTGCTACATCCTCGACAGCAACTTCGAACCTGTACCGGTTGGCGTGCTGGGTGAGCTGTACCTGGGCGGCATTGGCCTGGCCCGTGGGTATCACCGCCGTCCGGCACTTACCGCCGAGCGCTTTATCGCCCACCCGTTCATCAAGAGCGAGCGCCTGTACCGCACCGGCGACCTCGCGCGCTACCGCGCAGACGGCGTGATCGAGTACGCCGGGCGTATCGACCATCAGGTCAAGTTGCGCGGCTTGCGTATCGAACTGGGTGAAATCGAAGCGCGCCTGCTCGAACACGAGTGGGTCCGCGAGGCCGCCGTGCTGGCCGTCGACGGCAAATACCTGGTCGGCTACCTGGTGTTGCACAGCGCCGGCGATGATTGGCGCGAAGTACTCGGTGCTCATCTGGCCCAGCACCTGCCCGACTACATGGTGCCGGCGCAGTGGGTGGTACTCGACCAGATGCCCTTGAGCCCGAACGGCAAGCTCGACCGCAAGGCCCTGCCCAAGCCCGAGGCCACGCAGCAATACGAAGCGCCGCACACTGCCCTGGAGCAGCAGATTGCCGCGATCTGGGCCGAGGTGCTGGGCATCGAGCACGTGGGCTTGAACGACAACTTCTTCGAGCGCGGCGGCGACTCGATCATTTCGATCCAAGTGGTCAGCCGCGCCCGGGCGGCCGGCATTCATTTCACCGCCAAAGCGCTGTTCCAGCACCAGACCGTACGCAGCCTGGCGCGGGTGGCGCAGTTGCAGGTGGCCCAGGTCATCGACCAGGGGCCGGTGCAGGGCACGACGCCGTTGCTGCCGTTCCAGCAACTGTTCTTCGGAATGCAATTGCCCGAGCAACACCACTGGAACCAGTCACTGCTGCTGACCCCGCGCGAGGTGATGGAGGGCGACCGCCTGGAAACGGCCTTGCAAGGGCTGATCGCGCACCATGATGGCTTGCGCCTGCGCTTCAGCCCGCACGCCGCGGGGTGGCAGGCCGAGCATGCCGCAGCCGTTACGCCGGTGCTGTGGCAAGCCCGTGTGCAGGATGCCGATGAACTGGCCGCCCTGTGCGAAAACGCCCAGCGCAGCCTCGACCTGCAGCAGGGGCCGTTGTTGCGCGCGGTTCTCGCCGAACTGGCCGACGGTTCCCAGCGCCTGCTCTTGGTCATGCACCACCTGGTGGTGGACGGCGTGTCCTGGCGGGTGTTCCTCGAAGACCTGCAGAGCCTGTATCGCCACCAATCGCTGCCGGCCAAGACCTCGTCGTTCAAGGCCTGGGCCGAGCGTCTGCAGGCTCATGCCCGCAGCGAATCGATCCGTGCCGAGAAAGACTTCTGGCTGCAACAGCTGCAAGGCCTGCCGACCGACTTGCCTTGCCGTGATCCACAGGGTGCGCGCCCCGTCCGCCTGGCCCAGACCGTGATCAGTCAACTGGATGCCGAACGCACCCGGCAGCTGCTGCAGCAGGCGCCGACGGCCTATCGCACGCAGATCAACGACCTGCTGCTGACCGCGCTGGCACGCGTGATCTGCCGCTGGACCGGGCACGCTTCGAGCCTGATCCAGCTGGAAGGGCACGGCCGTGAAGACCTGTTTGACGAGATCGACCTGACCCGCACCCTGGGCTGGTTCACCAGCCTGTTCCCGGTGCGCCTGACCCCGGCCGAGTCGCTTGCCACGTCGATCAAGCAGATCAAGCAACAGCTGCGCGCTGTCCCGGACAAAGGCCTGGGCTTCGGCGCGCTGCGCTACCTGGGCGATGACGCCACGCGCGAGGCCTTCAGTGGCTTGCCGGTGCCGCGCATCACCTTCAACTACCTGGGCCAGATCGACGCCAGTTTCGACCAGCCGGACGGCCTGTTCATCCCGTCGGCAGAAAGCGCCGGCGCCGAACAAAGCCCCGAGGCGCCATTGGGCAACTGGTTGACGCTCAACGGCCAGGTGTATGGCGGTGAACTGCAACTGGGCTGGACCTTCAGCCCGCTGATGTTCGACCCCGCCGCGATCCAGGCGCTGAGCGTGGCCTATACCGAGGAATTGAATGCCCTGGTGGAGCATTGCTGCACGCCTGGCAACCGCGGCTTTACGGCGTGCGACTTCCCGTTGTCGCGCCTCAACCAGGCGCAGTTGGAGTCCTTGCCGCTGGCCGCAGACGCCATCGAAGACATCTACAGCTTGTCGCCGATGCAGCAGGGCATGTTGTTCCACACCTTGTATGAACAGGCCGCGGGCGACTACATCAACCAGATCCGCGTGACCGTCGACAACCTGGACGTGGCGCGCTTCCAGCATGCCTGGGATGCCACCGTGCAGGCTCATGACGTACTGCGCAGTGGTTTCTTCTGGGAAGGGCAGCTGGAGTGGCCATGCCAAGTGGTGTACCGCGAGGCGCGGTTGCCGATCGACGTGCTTGATTGGCGAGCGATGCCTGAGCGTGAGCTGGAGCTGCAGAACCTGCAGGAGGCCCAGCGCCGCCAGGGGTTTGACCTGACCAAGGCGCCGCTGGTGCGCCTGGTGCTGGTGCGCACCGATGAGCAACGCCATGAGCTGATCTACACCAATCACCACATCCTGATGGACGGCTGGAGCAATTCGCGGCTGTTCGGTGAAGTGCTGCAACGTTATGCCGGCGTCGCCGTGCCGCAGGCCGGCGGGCGTTACCGCGACTACATCGGCTGGCTGCAACAGCGTGACGCACAGGCAACCGAAACCTTCTGGCGTGAACAACTGGCCGTGCTGCACACCCCGACCCGCCTGGGCAGCAGTCAGCCGCTGGCCGCGCAGGGGCATGGCGAGCATCAACTGCAGCTGGACCGTGCCTTGACCGCGCGCCTGGAATCTTTCGCGCGCAGCCACAAGGTCACGCTCAATACCTTGATTCAGGCGGCGTGGCTGATCCTGTTGCAACGCCACAGCGGGCAGGCGGTGGTGTGCTTCGGCGCCACCGTGGCCGGGCGCCCGGCCGAATTGGCCGGGGTGGAGCAACAGGTCGGCCTGTTCATCAACACCTTGCCGGTGATCAGCGCGGTGGAGGGCCAGCAATCGGTAGCCGACTGGCTGCAAGCGGTGCAGGCGCAGAACCTGGCCCTGCGCGAGCATGAACACACCGGCTTGTACGACATCCAGCGCTGGGCCGGGCAGGGCGGCGAGGCCTTGTTCGACAACATTCTGGTGTTCGAAAACTACCCGGTATCCAAGGCCCTGGAACAGAGCGGCGGCAGCGGCATTCGCTTCGGCACGCCGCATTCCCACGAGCAGACCAGCTTCCCGCTGACCGTGCTGGTGGACGTCGGCGACACGCTGTCAGTGCAGTTCGGCTTTGCCCGCGCGCACTTCAGTGCGGCCATGGTGCACAGCTATGCGCGCCACCTGGTCAACCTGCTGCAGGCCATGCTCCAGGGCGGGCAACAACACCTTGGCGAGCTGGCCATGCTCGACCCGGCCGAGCGCCAGCAAGTCGTGCGGGACTGGAATGCCACGGCGCGGGACTATCCCCTGCAGGACTGTGTGCATCAACGGATTGAACAGCAGGTAACGCGAACGCCGGACGCGCCGGCCCTGGTATTCGCCGAGCAGCGCTTGAGCTACGCCGAATTGAACCGTCGCGCCAATCGCCTGGCCCATCGCTTGATCGAGGCGGGTGTGGGCCCGGATGTGCTGGTCGGCCTGGCCGTGGAGCGTTGCGTCGAGATGGTGGTCGGCCTGCTCGCGGTGCTCAAGGCCGGTGGCGCCTATGTGCCGCTGGACCCGGAGTACCCACGCGAGCGCCTGGCCTACATGCTCGACGACAGTGGCGTGAAGCTGCTGCTGACCCAGGCGCACTTGCGCGAGCAACTGCCGATTCCCACCAGCCTGGAAACCTTGGTACTGGGCGAGTCTGCCTTTGAAGACTACAGCGACAGCAACCCAGGCATCGTGCTGGACGGCGAAAACCTCGCGTATGTGATCTACACCTCCGGCTCCACTGGCCAGCCCAAAGGCGCCGGCAACCGTCACTCGGCCCTGGCCAACCGTCTGCACTGGATGCAGGAAGCCTATGGCCTGGATGTCAGCGACACGGTCCTGCAAAAGACCCCGTTCAGCTTCGACGTGTCGGTGTGGGAGTTCTTCTGGCCATTGATGACCGGCGCGCGCCTGGTGGTCGCGGCGCCGGGGGATCACCGCGATCCGGCCAAACTGGTCAACCTGATCAATGCCGAGCAGGTCACCACGCTGCACTTTGTGCCGTCGATGCTGCAGGCATTCCTGCAGGATCCGGCGGTTGCGACCTGCCACACCTTGCACCGTATCGTGTGCAGCGGCGAGGCGTTGCCGGTGGATGCGCAGCAGCAGGTGTTCGCCAAACTGCCGCAGGCCGGGCTCTACAATCTGTACGGCCCGACCGAGGCGGCCATCGACGTGACCCACTGGACCTGCATCGATGAAGGCCGCGATGCGGTGCCGATTGGGCGTCCGATTGCCAACCTCGGTTGCTACATCCTCGACGACAACTTCGAGCCGGCGCCGGTGGGTGTGCTCGGCGAGCTGTACCTGGGTGGCGTGGGCCTGGCGCGGGGTTACCATCGCCGTCCCGCGCTGACTGCCGAGCGCTTTATCGCGCATCCGTTTGTCGACGGCGAGCGCCTGTACCGCACCGGCGACCTGGCACGCTACCGCGAAGACGGCGTGATCGAGTACGCCGGGCGGATCGACCATCAAGTCAAGTTGCGCGGCCTGCGCATCGAGCTGGGCGAAATCGAAGCGCGCCTGCTGGAGCACGACTGGGTCCGCGAGACCGCCGTACTGGCTGTCGACGGCAAATACCTGGTCGGCTACCTGGTGCTGCACGACGCCGCCGACGATTGGCGCGATGTGCTCAGCGCACACCTGGCCCAGCACCTGCCGGACTACATGGTGCCTGCGCAGTGGATGCTACTGGAGCAGATGCCGCTGAGCCCCAACGGCAAGCTCGACCGCAAGGCGCTGCCCAAGGCCGATGCCAACCTGCAGGCACGCGCCTACGTGGCGCCGTCCAGCGAGTTGGAGCAGCAGATCGCCGCCATCTGGGCCGAGGTACTCGACGTGGAGCGGGTGGGCCTGAACGACAACTTCTTCGAACTGGGCGGGCATTCACTGCTGGCGACGCAGGTGGTGGTGCGCCTGCGCGAGCAATTGCACGCCGAGTTCGATGTGAAATCGATCTTCACCACCCCGACCCTGGCCGATCTCAGCGCCTACGTGGCGGCGCAGCAGACAAATAATTCGCCGGTGCAGGACGCATTGGCTAAATCCTTGGAGGCCCTCAAACGTCTATCAGCAGAAGATTTGGATAAATTGATTTCCTGAGGGGCGTGGCGTGCAAGCATTAATCGAGTCGGTAGGTTCACTTTCTGCGCAACAGAAGAAAGCGTTGGCGGTAATGCTCAAGCAGCAAGGCATCAACCTGTTTGAGATTGCCCCGGTTTTCAAGCGCCAGGAAGGCGAGCCGCTTCGACTCTCTTATGCGCAGGAGCGGCAGTGGTTTCTGTGGCAGCTGGAGCCGCAGAGCACCGCCTATCACGTACCCCGGGCGTTGCGCCTGACCGGCCACCTCGACGTGGCCGCGTTGCAGCGCAGCTTTGACGCGCTGGTCAAGCGCCATGAGAGCCTGCGCACGCATTTGCAGGAGGACGGCGACAGCGCCTTGCAGGTCATCGCCGACCAGGTGCGGGTCGACATTGCGCGGGTCGATGCCCAGGAGTCAGAACTCAAGGCGCTGGTCGAGGCCGAGATCGACCAGCCGTTCGATTTGCAGCAAGGCCCGCTGTTGCGGGTCAAGCTGCTGCGCTTGGCGCCGCAGGAACATGTGCTGGTGCTGGTGCAGCATCACATCGTCTCCGATGGCTGGTCGATGCAGGTGATGGTCGACGAACTGGTGCAGTTGTACGCCGCCCACGTGCAGGGCCACGACCCGCAACTGCCGGCCTTGCCGATCCAGTATGCCGACTACGCGCTGTGGCAACGCAGCTGGATGGAAGCCGGCGAGCGCGAGCGTCAATTGGGCTATTGGCAAGGCCTGCTCGACGGTGAACAGCCGGTGCTGGAAATGCCCATGGACCGCCCACGGCCGGCGGTGCAGAGCTACCGGGGCGCGCGCCTCGACCTGACACTGGAAGCCTCGCTGGTCGCGGGTCTCAAGACCCTGGCACAGCGCGAAGGGGTGACCCTGTTCATGCTGTTGCTGGCATCGTTCCAGGCAGTGCTGCATCGCTATACCGGCCAGAACGACATCCGCATCGGCGTGCCGGTGGCCAACCGCAATCGGGTGGAAACCGAGCGCCTGATCGGCTTTTTCGTCAACACGCAAATCCTCAAGGCCGATATCGACGGCCAGATGACCTTTCGCGACCTGCTGCAGCAAACCCGGCAGCGCGCCGTCGACGCCCAGGCCCATCAGGACTTGCCGTTCGAGCAGTTGGTGGAAGCCCTGCAGCCGGAACGCAGCCTGAGCTACAACCCGTTGTTCCAGGTGATGTTCAATCACCAGACCGACACCCAGCGCGGTGCTGGCAGCGTCACGGGCCTGCAGGTGCAAGGGTTGGAGTGGGACAGCAAGACCGCGCAATTTGACCTCAACCTCGACACCCAGGAATCGGCCGACGGCATCCAGGCCTCGCTGACCTACGCCACCGACCTGTTCGACGCGCCGAGCCTTGAGCGTTTCCTCGCCCATTGGCACCGGTTGCTGCAAGCGGTGGCCAAGGATTGCGGTGGCCGTGTCGGCGAGCTGCCGTTGCTGGACGATGACCAGTGGCAGCAACTGGTACACGGCTGGAACCACACGCACAAAACCTTCGCCCACGACGTGGGCGTGCACCGCCTGCTGGAAGCCCAGGCCCAGGCGCGGCCTGATTCCACGGCACTGGTGTGCAACGGCCAGGCGCTCAGCTACGGCGAGTTGAACCGGCGCGCCAACGGCCTGGCCCATCGCCTGCGCGCAGCGGGTGTGGGCCCTGACGTGCTGGTGGCGGTGGCACTGGACCGTTCGGTCGAGATGGTGCTGGCATTGCTCGCCACGCTCAAGGCCGGCGGCGCCTACGTACCGCTCGATCCACAGTTCCCGGCCGACCGCCTGGCCTTCATGCTCGAAGACAGCCGTGCCCGCGTGTTGCTGACCGCTGGCGAACTGCACACGCGGCTGCCGCTGGCCGCCGACCAGCACGTGCTGTTCATGGACGCGCAGGAAGACGCGCGCTACAGCCACGCCAACCCTGACGTCGAGCTGACCGGCGAGCACCTGGCGTATGTGATTTACACCTCCGGCTCCACCGGCAAGCCCAAGGGCGTGATGGTGCGCCATGGCGCGCTGAGCAGTTTCACCCACGGCATGGCGGAGACCCTGGCCATCGGCGCCGACGCGCGCCTGTTGTCGTTGACCACGTTCTCGTTCGACATCTTTGCCCTGGAACTCTACGTGCCGCTGGCAGTAGGCGCGACCGTGGTGCTGGCCGACAAGGACGTGTCGCTGGACCCCGAGGCGATCCTCGACCGGGTGCAGCGCGAGGCAATCAACGTGGTGCAGGCCACGCCATCAACCTGGCGCATGCTCCTGGACAGCGAGCGCCGCACCTTGCTGCACGGGGTCAAGTGCCTGTGCGGCGGCGAGGCGCTGCCGGCCGACCTGGCCGAGCGCATGCTGGCCCAGCAGGGTACGGTGTGGAACCTGTACGGCCCGACCGAAACCACCATCTGGTCGGCCGCCCATAAGCTGGTCGAGCCGCTGCCGTTTGTCGGTCGGCCAATCGCCAATACCGCCTTGTTCATTCTCAACGCCGACCTCACCCCGTGCCCGGTCGGCGCTGCCGGCGAACTGTTGATCGGCGGGGTCGGCCTGGCCCGTGGTTACCTCGGCCGGGCGGCGATGACTGCCGAGCGCTTCGTGCCCAACCCCTTTGCCGGCAACGGCGAACGCCTGTATCGCACCGGTGACCTGGCGCGCTATCGCGCGGATGGCGTGGTCGAGTACATCGGCCGCGTCGATCATCAGGTCAAGGTGCGCGGTTTCCGGATCGAGCTGGGCGAGATTGAGGCGTGCCTGCGCGAGCAGAGCCGCATTCGCGAAGCGGTTGTGGTAGCCGAGAACGACCAGTTGCTGGCCTACCTGGTGACCGACACCCCGACGCCTGAGGCCGATCAAGGCGCGTTGCGCGAGCGGTGCAAGGTCGCGTTGCGTGAGGTACTGCCGGACTACATGGTGCCGGCACACATGCAATTCCTGTTGCGCCTGCCGCTGACACCCAATGGCAAGCTGGACCGCAAGGCGCTGCCGAAACCGGACGCCAGCCTGCTGCAAAAACGCTATGTGGCGCCGGTCAGCGAGCGCGAGAGCCAGGTCGCGGCCATCTGGGCGGACGTATTGGGCACGCCGCAGGTGGGCCTGGAAGACCACTTCTTCGAACTCGGTGGGCACTCGCTGCTGGCGACCCGCGTGGTGTCGCGTGTCCGCCAGGCGCTGGGGATCGAGGTGGCGCTCAAAAGCCTGTTCGAACAACCGGTGCTGGGCGCCTTCGTGCGTGGGCTGGGGGAGGCGGGCGCCGAGGTGGCGCAGATCCCGCGGGCCGATCGTGAACGGCCGTTGCCGTTGTCGTATGCCCAGGAGCGCCAGTGGTTCCTCTGGCAGTTGGAACCCGACAGCGCGGCCTATCACATTCCCGCCGCGCTGCGCCTGCTGGGCACACTCGACCACGGGGCCTTGCAACGGGCTTTCGATACACTGGTGCAGCGCCATGAAACGCTGCGCACAGTGTTTTTAGCCGATGTGCAGCAGACCGTTCAACGTGTGCTCGAACAAGCCCGCCCGGTTATCGAGCACCGGCGCCTGGGTTCGGCCACCGCCGCTGAATTGCAAAGGCTGGTAGAGACAGAAATCGCCCGGCCCTTCGACCTGCAGGCCGGCCCGTTGCTGCGTATCACCCTGCTGCAACTGAGCGAGCGCGAACATGTGCTGGTGCTGGTGCAGCATCACATTGTGTCGGATGCCTGGTCGATGCAGGTCATGGTCGATGAGCTGGTGAGTCTCTACGCCGGTTACAGCCAGGGCCTCGACCCGCAGCTGCCGGCACTGCCGATTCAATACGCCGACTACGCGCAGTGGCAGCGCAGCTGGATGGAGGCGGGCGAGAAACAACGCCAGCTGGCCTACTGGCGTGCCCGCCTGGGCGATGTGCAGCCGGTGCTGGAGTTGCCGCTGGATCGTCCGCGCCCGGCCTTGCAGCGCTATGACGGTGCGCGCCTGGACCTGCGTGTCGAGCCCGGCGTGGTCGAGGGCCTGCGCGCCCTGGCACAGCGCGAAGGCGTGACGATGTTCATGGTGCTGCTCGCGTCTTTCCAGGCCTTGTTGTACCGCTACACCGGCCAGGCGGATATCCGTGTCGGTGTGCCTATCGCCAACCGCAACCGCCTGGAAACCGAGCAACTGATCGGCTTCTTCGTCAACACCCAGGTGCTCAGGGCCGAGATCGACGGGCACATGACCTTTGCCCAGCTGTTGCAACAGGTCAAGGAACAGGCGCTGGGCGCGCAAGACCACCAGGACCTGCCGTTCGAGCAATTGGTCGAGGCCCTGCAACCCGAGCGCAGCCTGAGCCACAACCCGCTGTTCCAGGTGATGTTCAACCACCAGTCGGATGCCCAGGCCAATCGCGCCGGGCAACACGTGCCGGGCCTGCAGGTGCAGGGGCTGGAATGGGACAGCCACACCGCCCATTTCGACCTGAGCCTGGACACCGAGGAGTCCGCCGATGGCCTGTTGGCCTCGCTGACCTACGCCACCGCGTTGTTCGACGCGAGCACCTTGCAGCGCTTCGCCGGGCACTGGCAGAACCTGCTCAAGAGCGTGGCTGGCGCTGCCCGACAGTGTGTCGCCGACCTGCCGATCCTGGGCAGCAGCGAGCAGGCGCAGATGCTTTATGAGTGGAACCCGCCGCAACCGGCGCGGGCCGCCCACGGCAGCGTATTGAGCAAATTCGAGCAGCAGGTGGCCAGCCGGCCCGAGGCGGTCGCGTTGATCATGGATCAGCGGCGCATGGATTACGCCGACCTCAACCGGCGCGCCAACCGCCTGGCGCACCGGCTGATCGAGCAGGGCGTGGGCGCCGACAGCCTGGTCGGCGTGGCCGTGGACCGCTCGCTGGAAATGATCGTCGCGCTGCTGGCCGTGCTCAAGGCCGGTGGCGCCTATGTGCCGCTGGACCCGCAATACCCACGCGATCGTCTGCAATGCATGATCGAAGACAGCGGCTTGCAGCTGTTGCTGACCCAGCAGCCCTTGCTCGAGCGCTTGCCGATCACCGCGGACCTCACGTTGATCTGCCTGGAGTCCGACCCGGAATGGCTGGCCGAGTACCCGTCGAGCAATCCACCGGCGCGTGCGTTCGCCTCCAACCTGGCCTACCTGATGTTCACCTCCGGTTCGACCGGGCGGCCCAAGGGCGTCGGGATTGACCAGGCCTCCCTGGCGCGGCACGTCGAGGTGTTTATCGATGTATTCGACCTGACTGCCGCCGACCGTGTACTGCAGTTCGGTACGTTCAACTTCGACGGTTTCGTCGAGCAACTCTATCCGGCGCTGTGCTGCGGCGCTGGCGTGGTGGTGCGGGGCGGCGAGCTGTGGGACAGCGACACCTTCTACACGCAACTGATCGAACATGAGATCTCGGTGGTCGACCTGACCACCGCGTATTGGCACCTGATCGCCCGTGACTTTGCCGAGCGTGGCGTACGTGATTACGCACGTCTGCGCCAGGTGCATGCGGGGGGCGAGGCCATGCCGCCGGAAGGGCTGGCGTCGTGGCGCGAGGCCGGGCTGGGCCATGTCCGCCTGCTCAACACCTACGGTCCTACCGAGGCGACCGTCACGGTCACGGCCCTGGATTGCGCAGGCTATGTGGATGGCAGCGAAGCCGTGACGCAAATGATGCCGATTGGTCGTGTGCTTGAGGGGCGCGCGATCTATCTGCTGGATGCCAGCCTCAACCCGGTGCCCGTGGGCGTGGCCGGTGAGCTGGTGATTGGCGGACCGCTGCTGGCGCGCGGGTATTTCAATCGCGCCGCCTTGAGCGCCGAGCGCTTTATTCCCGACCCTTTCGACCCCGCAGGTGGCGGCCGCCTGTACCGCACCGGTGACCTGGCGCGTTATCGTGCCGATGGTGTGATCGAGTACATCGGGCGCATCGACCACCAGGTCAAGGTGCGTGGCTTCCGTATCGAACTCGGCGAGATCGAGTCCCGCCTGCTGGCACAGGAGGGCGTGCGCGAAGCCTTGGTGATTGCGGCCGACCAGCAACTCATCGCCTACGTGGTCACGTCGCAGGTGGCGTCCGAGCAGGATGCGCTGCGTGAGCAGATTCGCAGCGCATTGCGCGATGAACTGCCGGACTACATGGTGCCGGCGCATTTCATGTTCCTGCAGGCCCTGCCACTGAGCCCCAACGGCAAGCTCGACCGCCAGGCCTTGCCGCGTCCGGAGGCAAGCCACGCGACGCCGCATTGGGTGGCGCCGGTCACCGTGCTGGAGCAGCAGGTCGCGGCAATCTGGGCGGATATCCTCGGTGCCGAGCGCATTGGCCTTACCGACCACTTCTTCGAACGAGGCGGCCATTCGTTGCTGGCCATGCAAGTGGCGTCGCGCCTGCGGCATAACCTGGGGATCGAGTTGCCGCTGCGCGTGCTGTTCGAGCAACCGCGCCTGGACGGCTTTGTCGCAGCCCTGCATACCGAGGGCAAGCGGGGCGGATCGACCGCGCCAGCGCTGGTGCCGGCGTCCCGAGAGCTGCCGCTGGTGTTGTCCTACGCCCAGGAGCGCCAGTGGTTCCTGTGGCTGCTGGACCCCGACAGCGCCGCTTACCATGTGCCCAGTGCCTTGCGCCTCAAGGGCCAATTGGACCTCGACGCGCTGCAACGCAGCTTCGATAGCCTGGTGGCACGCCATGCCAGCCTGCGCACGCATTTGCAGCAGGACGACGCGCAAACGCTGCAGGTGATTGCGCCACAGGCCAGGGTTGAGATCACCGTGGTGCAAACCGATGAGGCCAGTCTCAAGGCCCAGGTGGAAGCTGAAATAGCCCGCCCGTTCGACTTGCTCGCCGGCCCGTTGCTCAGGACCCGCTTGCTGCGCCTGAGTGAGAACGAGCATGTGTTGGTGCTGGTGCAGCACCATATCGTCTCCGACGGTTGGTCGATGCAGATCATGGTCGATGAGCTGGTGCAGTTGTACAGCGCCTACAGCCAGGGCCAGTCACTGCAACTGCCGGCCTTGCCGATCCAGTACGCGGATTACGCCCGGTGGCAGCGCGAGTGGATGGACGCGGGTGAAAAAGCCCGGCAGTTGGCCTACTGGCAAGGTTTGCTGGGCGGCGAGCAACCGGTATTGGAACTGCCGTTCGACCATCAGCGCCCAGCCGAGCAAAGCCATCGCGGTGCGCGTCTGTTTGTGCAATTGCCGTGCGCACTGGTCGCGGACCTCAAGGGCCTGGCGCAACGCGAAGGCGTGACCGTGTTCATGCTGTTGCTGGCCTCGTTCCAGGCGTTGATGCACCGCTACAGCGGCCAGGAAGACGTGCGCGTCGGTGTGCCGATTGCCAACCGCAACCGGGTCGAAACCGAGCGGCTGATCGGCTTCTTCGTCAACACCCAGGTGCTCAAGGCCGATATCGATGAGCAGACTACGGTCACGCAACTGTTGCAGCAGGCGCGCCAGCGGGCGCTGGAGGCCCAGGATCACCAGGACCTGCCGTTCGAACAGTTGGTGGAGGCGTTGCAGCCCGAACGCAGCCTGAGCCTCAACCCGCTGTTCCAGGTGATGTTCAACCACCAGACCGAAGCACGCCTGGGCGGCAGCGAACATCAATTATCGGCGCTGCGCGTCGAAGGGCTGGAGTGGGAAAGTCACACGGCCCATTTCGACCTCGACCTGGATGTGCACGAGGGCACCGACAGTCTTTGGGCGACCCTGGGTTACGCCACCGACCTGTTCAATGCCTCGACCATCGAGCGCATGGCGCGCCACTGGCAGAACCTGTTGCAAGGCATGGTCGAGGATCAACAGCAGAGTATCGGCCAGTTGAACCTGCTTGACCCGGATGAGCGCCAACAGATCCTGCAACTGTGGGACCGCACGGGTTCCGGTTTCTCGGCCCAGCGCCTGGTGCACGAGTTGGTAGCGGATCGTGCGCGGGAAAATCCTGCTGCGGTGGCGGTCAAGTTTGATGCGCAAACCCTGACCTACGGCGAGCTGGATCGCCAGGCCAACCGCCTGGCCCATGCGCTGATCGCCCGCGGTGTCGGCCCGGAAGTGCGCGTGGCCATCGCCATGCCGCGCAGTGCCGAGATCATGGTGGCGTTCCTTGCGGTAATGAAAGCGGGCGGGGTGTATGTGCCGCTGGATATCGAATACCCCCGCGACCGCCTGCTGTACATGATGCAGGACAGCCGCGCGCAACTGCTGCTCACCGACA